>NC_013174.1:0-1374823 GCF_000024065.1 Jonesia denitrificans DSM 20603 | reverse complement strand
ACTGGATCACCCGGACCATTCTCCTTGTCCTTGGCACCACATTGATCGCGCTCTTGATTGCGCGCATCCTCCGTTACGTTCTCCACACCTGGGCTCAACGGCAACAATGGCGAACCGAACCCCTGCGTGACACCAACTCCGACCCCAACGACGCGACCCTCGCATTAGCAACATTGACTGATCACCTAGTGAACGCAGTCACCGAATCCCAACGCATCGCCAGAACAACAGCAGACCCCAACGACGCAATCATCGCCGCCTGGGAAGCGCTCGAACACGCAGCCGCACGCAGCGGTATAGAACGACCCGACTGGCAAACAACCAGCGAATTCACCACCGACATGCTCCGCCTCACCCCAGCTCCACCAGCAGCGGTCACAATCTTGCATGACGCCTTCCACCGAGCACGCTTCGGGCACCGCGACCTTACTGACAACGACTCAAGTAACGCCCTCGCCGCACTTGACACCATCGCCGATCACCTGCGTCACACCACCGCCTCATGACACAACGACTTGCCACAGCCCTCACCATTGCCAGTGCGGTGATCACCACAACACTCGCAGCGAACACGATGCTCACCTGGCCCCACGCCTTGACCATCACCGGCACAACCGCACTCATCACCTGGGTGCTCACCATCATCCCCACAGCAGACCCCATCCCCACGACTCCTCGCCGCACCCACAACAGGCCAGGAGCCCGAGACGACGTATCTCACCTCTCCTGGACGCTCTTCTCCCGCGACGGAACAACTTCTTATTCAGGCCACACACGACTACGCGCACTCACTACCTCAGCCCTGACCCGGGCAGGATGCGACCTCACCACCGCAAGCGGACAACAGCGCGCCCAAGAACTCCTTGGCCCACCGCTCTACCAACAACTCATGACACGGACGTCAGGCATGAACAACAAAGCCGTGATCACACTCTTGTCCCGGCTCGACGACATCACGACAACCGCCAACCACACCAAGGACCACTCATGACTGCGACAATGACACCCGCGGACGTGTCCCACCACGCCCAAGCCATCCTCGACGAAGCAGCAACCGTCATCGTCGGGATGGAAGACACCCTCGCCATCGCCGTTGCAGCTCTCCTCGCCAAAGGACACGTCCTGTTCGAAGACGTCCCAGGACTAGGCAAAACCCTCGCCGCACGCACCCTTGCCCACACCCTCGGACTCGAGTTCTCCCGAGTCCAATGCACACCCGACCTTCTCCCCTCAGACATCACCGGTGGAGTCATCTTCAACCCCGCAACCCGCGAATTTGATGTCCGTCAAGGCCCCCTGTTCACCGGCCTGTTCCTCGCCGACGAAATCAACCGCACAGCCCCCAAGACACAATCCGCCCTCCTCGAAGCCATGGCTGAACGCCAAGTCACCATCGACGGCATCACCTACCCACTACCCCAACCCTTCCACGTCATCGCCACGTCAAACCCGGTCGAATTCGATGGAACCTACCCACTACCCGAAGCACAACTGGACCGCTTCATGGTCCGACTATCCGTGGGATACCTCAGCGCCGAAGACGAAGCACACATGGTCACCCGCCGACTCAACCGCCACACCGACACACCAACTGTGCAGCGCATCGTCAGCAGCAACGACTTCCACACCATGCAAGAAACCATCGAAACTGTCCTCATCAACCCCGACATCGTTGACTACTGCGTCAACCTCGTCCACGCCACCCGCACCCACGCCGCCACAGAAGTCGGCGCCTCCCCACGCGCCTCCCAAGCGCTCGCACTACTCGCCCGCGCCTACGCCGTCGTCCAAGGACGCGACTACGTCATCCCCGAAGACGTCAAAACAATCGCCCCCGCAGTCCTGGCCCACCGGCTCACCCTCACCGCAACCGCCTGGGCAACCAACGTCGACCCAGCGAACATCGTGCACTCCATCCTCACCTCCGTCCCAACCCCAGCGATCACCACACCCACACCATGACGAACGCAGCGTGGTACCAAACCAACACACCACGAGATTTCGCGATCCTGGGCGTACTCACTCTGGCCATCGCACTGATCTTTGCACACCCACTTATCGCGCTCATCGCCTGCAGTCTCATCCTCATCGCGCTCCTCATGCGCCACCCCCGCCCCACCACAGCCCCCACCGTCACCACCACAGTGACAACCGATGCGCATCCCAACTCCCAGCACATCACCGCCACCGCGACCATCACCACACCAATCAGCGCCGATGCGCACATCCGCATCGAGACCCCAGGTGCCCCTCCTATCACCTACTCGCTACGGGTCGCGACCACCGAACACATTGACATCACCATCCCCCTTGCCCGAACAGGCCAACGACACCTGGGAACAGCAACCACCACGCTCACCGCACCCCACTACGGCCTCATCAGCGACACCATCACCACAAACCTGGGCCACGTCACTGTTCTGCCCGCAGCCACACCACTGCCCACCGTCCCGCTTGTCGCCCGAATCACCGGACTCACCGGCCCCCACACCTCACGAGCCCGAGGAGCAGGAACCGAATTCCTCGACCTCGCCCCCATGCAACCCCACGACCGGCGCTCCACCATCAACTGGTACGCAACCGCCCGCAAATCCCCCGACCTCACCAACCTCTACGTACGCCGAACCTACGCACAAGCCGAAGCAACCATCGTCATCATGATCGACTCACGCGATGACGTCGGACGCGAAATCGCCCTCTGGGGGTCAGGATCACAACCTCGCCCCGACCAACGCACCTCACTCGACATCGCCCGAATCGCCGGTCTCTCCCTTGCACACACCCACATCACCCGAGGCGACCGCGTCGGACTCGAAGACCTCGGCCACCCCCGCCCACCACTATCACCAGCAACCGGTGCACGCCACCTCGCCCGCCTGCAACACGCCCTCGCTCTCGCCACACCCCACGGCGCCCCACCAGAAAGAACCAGAGCACCCGCCATCCCCGCCGGCGCACAGGTCTACCTTCTATCTACACTCCTCGACAACGCCGCCTACGACGCCGCACTCTCCATCACCCGCCACGGACACTCCCTCATCATCATCGACACCCTCCCCACCACAAACACCTGGGGCCTGACCCCCCGCGCACAACAAGCCTGGCGCATCATCTCCCACGAACGATCCCAACGCATCGCCGGGCTCACCGACCTCCACTGCCCCGTGATCCAATGGGACAACGCCAACCCCCACCAGGCCTTCACCCACCTCGACCGCCACACCCAACGGACCAAACGGACCCAACGATGACCCGGAAAACCCAACGCCACCACCGCACAACCACCCCCACACCACGCATCGTCAACCGAACAACACACCCAGCCTGGCTGGCCTACCTCCCCCTGGTCCTCCTCCTCACAACCACCACCGTGTCCGCCACAACATGGATGCCCGCACTAGCCCAGATCACCAGCATCATCGTGGCCGCAACGCTGGCCATCATCGGCTTGACACGCGGGGCCCTACCTGCACTCATCACTGCGTGGGCACTGACAATCATTCACCTCACCCAAACAGACCCCCAACACCCCACAGTTCTCGCAGCAGTGAACACAATCCTCATCATCGGATCAACCGTTGCAACCCAACAGTGGGCAACACCGCACCCTCAGCAACACTGGGACACTCGCTCCATCCTGACGATGTGGACCCCCGTTCTCCTTGCGACCACAAGTATCACCATCGCCGTGGGCATCATCATGGTGGCTGCCCCCAGCATGAGTCACCGTGCACCATTGCTTGGGGCTGTCCTCTTTCTTGGTGCGCTCGCAGTGGGAGGCGCCGTGTGGGTGCGTATGTCCGTGAGGTCCACGATGTCAGCTGCCCAACCAGAGGATGGTTCTCATGACTGATGTGCACAAGGACCGTCCTTTGTTGTCAACGGTTGCAGGGTGGCACCGGCACGAGATAGTGATCAAAAAGTCTCGTTTCATTGCCACCGCTGCTCATGTGACCAGCAAAGATGACGCAGACAAGGTCATCCACGAGGTTCGCCACGAATTCTACGACGCCCGTCACCACTGTGTGGCGCTGAGTGTGGGGATGGATATTCCGGAACAACGATCGTCTGATGACGGTGAACCATCTGGTACTGCGGGAATCCCGATGCTTGAGGTTTTGCGTGCACGGTCGTTGAGCAATGTGGTTGTCGTGGTTTCGCGGTACTTCGGCGGGGTATTGCTTGGGGCGTCAGGTCTTGTCCGCGCTTATTCGTCAGCAACATCTGAGGTTCTTGACCAGATGCAGGTGGTTGAGCACCGTTGGGTGGACGTCTCAGAACTCGAGTGCGACCACGCGTTGGCAGGACGTGTCGAGAACTTTCTCAGAGAATGGCTCTCACAGAACCACGGCACACTTGTTGACGTTCGATATCACTCAAACGTGAACTTCACGATTGAGTCATCCCATACAGATGATCTCAATAAAATACTTGCATCAGAGTTCTCGGGGAAACTTCGCGCAATCCATGTTGACCGTGTAATCCGCTGATCCGCATCACCGAAGCATTCTTATGTAACAGTATGCACTGATTGATCTCGTAACTATCAGTCACACTGAATGTATCGTCCTGACCAGATAGTTAGCTTGATTAGCAGACTCATCGCATACAGCTTAGATAGACTACATCACGGCCTAAAACCTAGAACAGACATACAAGACTATTTATTGGTTTGAATAATGTTCGTTTATCGTAACCAACGATTCGCACGTCATGTGCTGGTCAAAAAGGGGAGATAGAGGTTAACGAACTCTATGAACAGTTACTGATAGATCAGTGTCTCGACCGTAAAGACTCTTCTAACCAGTGCGAGGCGGAAGCGCGTTTATCAAACATTGAGTCATCATCGACTCTTCGGTAGGAACGCTGAATACTTAGTGATTTCCAACGACCTGTCATAGCTATAGCCGATTCGTCGATACCAGCAATGTATGCATTGGTTGCGAAGGTAGCGCGTGCACTGTGTGTTGTTACCTGTTCAGTGTTAATGCCTGATTCATCAGCAAGTCTGGCGATTGCCTTGTTCAGGCCGACATTGGATAATGATTGTCCGGTCCACCGACCATTCTTTCGAAGCCCCTGAAAAAGTGGGGTTGTCGGCTCCTCAGGGAGTATGCGCAAGAGATCCTGGATAGCACGGACAGGATCGATATGGGCCATTGATGACTGCGAGAGTGCTAACTGGGCTCCTGTCGCATACTGGTCTGTTTTCGAGTATCGCACCGTAATAACCGCTCCCTTGTCTGGTACCAGACGTACATCACGGCGCTGGAGGACAACGCTGTCTGAGTAGCGTAGACCAAGTGATGTTGCGAGAAGCCACCACGCGGCGTCTCGTGTGCCGCGAGGCGACTGGAGCATCCGCGCATAGGAGACAAGCATGACAACTTCAGTGGGCGACAAAGCGCGAGCTTTTCGAACATCTTTTTCCCTGTTGAGCCGTGAAATCCCGGCAATGACACGACGAATGCCTTCCACGTCGTCAAGTGCTTGTGATCCACGTTCCCGGTGATAGTCGCGCAGTGACTGGAGGTAGGTCCGGACAGTTGCTGTTGATTTTCCTTGATCAAACAGGTCACTGAGCCACAGTGCCACTTCGCTAGGTGTTGCTGGGAAAAGTGTGTACCGGTACGTGGTTGCATATCTTTGCCAGGAACGCACCCCAACTTCGTAAGTTTTCTTTGTATGCGACGCACGGGAGTGCTCAATGAGCCTGTGCACATCTGCGTGCTGTTGCGCAGTTAGTGGATGCGGTGATGAGTTATGGAGGACGGAATCCATACCTTTATGGTGTCATGAACGACTGACATCATCGAAGGAGTCATGGCGCTGAACTTGCCCGTGACCGATGATCCGCCCTCTCCCCCGGTGGAGGACTTCTGTGTGGTATTCACGCACTTCAATGAGCGTATCGATGTCGAGGCTGGCAGAGTCGCAGACACTGCGGGCATGGGCATCACTGGTGCCGGTGAACCGGATGACGATATGGGGTTGGCCTTGGCGGATCGCTAAGTCCCGGTGCTCCACCGTGGCATAGGTGGCAACGATATTTGCGACAGTGGGGAGCACATCGTCAAATGGAAGCGGAAGGCGAACTTCTCCGACGGTCAAAACAAGACGGTATGACGGCATATCGGCACTCTACCCGACGGCAGAGTGTTGTGTGCGACTCACAGGAATATAGTTGAACGTTCAACTGTTATGGTGGGTACATTGATATAGGAGGCATCATGCAATTCGGAATCTTTACCGTCGGCGACGTCACAATGGACCCCACGACTGGGCGTACACCCACAGAACACGAGCGCATCACAGCGACAATCGAGATCGCCAAGAAAGCAGAAGAAGTAGGTCTCGACGTGTTTGCCACAGGTGAACACCACAACCCTCCCTTCGCAGCGCCCGCAAACCCTCCGGTCCTGCTTGCACACCTTGCTGCAGTGACACAACGCATCATCTTGTCCACCTCAACAACCCTCATCACCACCAACGATCCAGTGCGATTGGCTGAGGACTACGCCTACCTGCAACACCTTGCAGAAGGGCGCATCGACCTCATGATGGGACGCGGAAATACAGGACCTGTCTACCCCTGGTTTGGGCAAGATATCCGCAAGGGACTGGAACTTGCTATTGAAAACTACGCGCTGCTCCGTCAACTGTGGGATCAAGATGTTGTTGACTGGCAGGGAAACTTCCGCACACCACTGCATGGGTTTACCTCAACCCCTCGCCCACTGGATGGGGTCGCCCCCTTTGTCTGGCACGGATCCATTCGGACCCCAGAAATTGCAGAACAAGCCGCCTTTTACGGCGACGGCTTCTTCCACAACAACATCTTCTGGCCAATTTCCCACACCAAGTCCATGGTTGAGTTTTACCGGCAACGATTCGAACACCATGGTCACGGGCCAGCACATCGGGCGATTGTTGGTCTTGGTGGGCAAGTCTTCATGCACAAAAACTCGCAAGAGGCAGTTCGACAATTCCGCCCCTATTTTGATAACGCACCGGTGTACGGACACGGGCCATCTCTGGAAGACTTCACCGAGCAAACACCACTGACGGTGGGGAGCCCCCAACAGGTCATTGATCGCTATGCAACTATGCGTGACCACATGGGTGACTACCAGCGGCAACTCTTCCTCATCGACCACGCCGGCCTCCCACTCGCGACAGTTCTTGACCAAATTGACATGCTCGGTTCGGAGGTCATCCCCGTCCTTCGTCAGGAACTCAGCCAAGGAAGGCCCGCTGATGTACCGGACGCGCCAACACACGCATCACGCGTAGCTGCCGCTGGTGGAGCACACGACTCTACCGTGTACGCAGGCGCAGACTCAGTGACAGGACAGGTGTAAACATGGCCGAGTTTCTTGTCGTCTCCGGAGGGCTGTCAGTTCCATCGAGTACCCGTCTATTAGCTGACCGACTTAGTGATGCGCTGAGGGAAGTCGCCGGTGCAGACCATGTCATTGAGGTGCACGAGTTGCGCGATAGCGCCCATCAGGCGGTGGACTTTGTGCTCACGGGCTTTGCACACGGTGCGCTGGAAGAACTTCATGCTCGTGTGCGAACCGCTGATGCGATTGTTCTGGTCACCCCGATCTACTCGCAGGCTATCGCCGGCTTGATGAAAACGTTCCTTGACACGCTTGATCCGCAGTGGTTGCGCAATAAACCCGTGCTCCTTGCAGCAACAGGTGGCACCGAACGCCACCAGTTAGCAATTGACTACTCTTTTGCGCCAATCTTGGCCTACATGAAAGCACGGAGAACAGTCACGTCAGTTTTCGCGGCCTCCAATGACTGGGGCAATCCGCAAGCTGTTCGCTCCCTGGGTCAACGCACACGGGACAGTGTGGGAGAACTTCTCAACCTTGCAGGGGTCGCGCCCGTTGCGGCTACTCCCCCACCTGCTGACACGCCCCCCGCATCGGTGGGCCGACAAGAAGCAGACTCGTTGAGTTCCCCTGATTTTTCTGATCTGCTTCGCGCACAGGGTATTGACCCAGGTGCGGGTAATCACGGTGGGTGAAAACACCGTGTGAGGGACCTTATGCCTAGCAACTATTCGCTGGTCAGGACGACACTAAAGGTATCAGTCCCACATCACGGGACGGATACCGGCCGTGAACAAAGGTGTTCAAGGCGAACGCCTGACACGGGTGAGCGACACAATCGCTCATGACAACAGAAAGGTGACGCACATGGCCAGATGGGTGAAGCGCGACGACTCTATTCGATCATGGTGGGCTGAACGAGCCCGCAGACGTGAGTCCTTCCGCTACGAACTCCGCCAACCGTACATCATCCGTTAGTTGTCAGAGCGAAACAGCCCCGAACGACGGATTCGTTCAATTTCTTGATCAACTGAGAAACCCGGTTTCCACTGTGAGCGGAGGCCGGGTTTCGTGCTGACTCGGCGCGGTAACGATGTTGACGCCCATAAGTCATGCGCCTGCCCACGATCGCGAGCTCGGTCGCCTGATTCTGAGTGTGATTCTCCTGAGCCAGGTTTTCGTACAGACCGAAGAGTTGCCGTGTCCGCAGCAACCTCGCTTGGAGGGACGAGCGGGATTTGAGAGGTGAGCACGGATGATCCTTGCACTGACGCAAGATCGTCACGTTCACGGAGTCGAGCGAACCGGTGGGAGCGTGTCTCTGGTTGAGATGCAACCGCGTGAGCGCCAGTAGCGGGTGCGGGGGCTGCCGTGCGTTGTGTGGCGTCAGCCTCAGTGGAAGCGCGGGGGGAAGGAACCTCAATGCTGAGGTCGAGTGCGTGTAGGACAGCAAGTGCGTGCGTGAGTGACACGTCGTTTGTGGCCTGTTCGAACCGGGAAAGCCACTGTCGGGTTGAGCCGACGCGAGCGGCAAGTTCTGATTGGCTCAGCCCAAGTTCCATGCGGCGGGCTCGAACAAGACGCCCCAGCTCTTGTGCATCGCGCACACGCATGATGCCCCCTTCGTCGTCGTCTCTACGACACTGAGTGTAATGGCGCTGTTCCATGGGGGCCGTTGGGCGCGCCGAGGCAACAAAAAAGTCCACCCGTAGGTGGACTTTCCTGTCGGGCTAGCGGGATTTGAACCCACGACCTTCCGCCCCCCAGACGGACGCGCTACCAAGCTGCGCCATAGCCCGATGCTTCGTGCTTTGTGTCACTGGTCAGAGACACTTCTGACCGGTTCACTGCCTGAAGCAACTCTAGAATCTTACCCTACGAACGTGGAGAAAGAAAAAACGGGAGACGTTTTCAAGCAGGTCACACAGTGTGGTACCCGTCACTGTTGATGATTGCGTGGTCAGGGATGGTGATCTCATTGTCGGCTGGTCCTAGAAACGCCTCACCTTCAACTCTTTGCCCCACGCCAAATCTGTAGGGTCCTTCTACGGTGAAGGATGACGCACCCTTGAGCGACGGAATGCCACGCGAGAAACGGTTCTCAAAGTCCGAAATCAACTTGTATGAACCAGGATCGAGCGTAATCAACGGTTCCTGACCGGTTGCTTGAAGGCGGTACTCCTCAGTGAGGTCATACACATCTGAACGCACTAACAGCAGGTCATTGGTCGTTTTCACGGGAAGGAAACGTCTGCGGTCAACGCAAAGAGTCTGTGCCCCCTCGAAGAGCTCGATCGCAGCACCCATCGCCACCTCGATCTGGATGACTGCGGGAGAGTCGGGACGGGTAGGGTCCACCGTTTTCTCGTTTTTGATGAGTGGCAGGGGCATCACACCGTCATGGTGCGCCAACAGCTCACGGAGCGCCGCGACCCTCATCCACAGGGTGTTCGTGTTGAAATACTGGTGACGTGAAATATCGGCAGCTGCCTCGACGTCGTCCGCAGCTGTCTGGGCAGTTTCCCGCAAAACGATGCGCCCGTCGCGCACAACAAGGTGCCCACCTTTACGGTCGGCTGGTGTCCGTTCCGCCACCTCCGCAGCGAACGGAGCCCCGCTGTCAGCGAACCACTGCGCAATTTCTGGGCTTGGGTAGGCTCCAAGATTGTCCGCGTTGGCAATGTTCAGGTACTCAAATCCCATATCAGCAAGGGCGTCAAGGACCCCAGATGTGTACAGCACTGTGTAAACATCCCCGTGCCCAGGTGGGCACCATTCAAGAGTGGGGTCCTGAGGCCATGTCACTGGGGTCAGAGTCTTCGCCTGAAGTTTTGGCTCTTGGTTTTGGAGCATCGACAGTGGCAAACCAGGAATTGGTAAGTCACTGTAGGGGGCGAGTGCACCAAGTGTGTCCTCTTCGGTGCGGAAACTGTTCATGAACACAAGTGGCAACGAAATATTGTGTTCTGCCCTGGCTTTTCTTACTTGATTGACAATGACATCAAGGAAGGACAGGTCATCTCGCACCGGCAGCAGTGACTTTGCTTTGTCCATTCCCATGGAGGTGCCCAGCCCACCGTTGAGGCGAATGAAGGCTGTTTTCGCTAATGCCTGTGCTGTAGACGCACCTGGGAGATCGTGCATATGCGGAACATCCACGAGCGGAGTGATATCCCGTTCGTGGATGATTCCATCATCGTGTGCAAGGAGACGTTCGTAAAGGCGGCTAAAGGAACGAATCGCCGGCTCGCTGACGCCAGCCTCTCGCATTTTACTCACTGACTGTTCAAGACCATGTGACATGGTCACAGCCTAACGCTACGAGCGCTTACGCTTCTCGCGCACGCGGACCGATATCTCTATGGGCGTACCCTCAAACCCGAACTCTTCGCGCAGTCGGCGTTCAATGAAACGCCGGTATCCCGGCTCAATAAATCCCGTGGCAAACAGGACGAACCGCGGTGGGCGGGTTGAGGCCTGGGTGGCGAAGAGGATGCGTGGTTGCTTTCCTCCCCGGACAGGGTGGGGATTTCCTGAGACAAGTTCTCCGAGGAATGAGTTCAGCCGACCAGTAGGAATGCGTGTGTCCCACGAAGTCAGTGCGCGGTCTAGGGCAGGAACAAGCTTGTCGAGGTGCCACCCAGTTCTTGCGGACACATTGACACGAGGTGCCCATTGGATTTGACCGAGGTCTCGTTCGATTTCTCGATCGAGGAATCGCCGACGATCTTCATCGACGAGATCCCACTTATTGAACGCGACGACGACCGCGCGGCCGGAGTCGACGACGGAGGAGATGATGCGTTGATCTTGCTCACTGACGGTCGTTGACGCGTCGAGCAAAATGACAGCGACTTCAGCTTTCTCAATTGCAGCGACTGTCCGCAGTGATGCGTAGTAGTCCGCTCCCTTCATCATGTGGACGCGTCGGCGAATACCTGCGGTGTCCACGAAGATCCACGGGCGGCCTTTGAGCTCAATGAGTTCGTCAACTGGGTCACGCGTGGTACCTGCCGTGTCGTCTACGACGACACGGTTCTCGTGGGCAACCTTGTTCAGAAGCGAGGACTTACCTACGTTGGGGCGGCCAACTAACGCTACTCTGCGAGGCCCATCTGGACGAACAGTGCCATGCTCGGAGATTCGTGGCAAGGCCTTCATCGCAGCATCAAGGAGATCACCTGTGCCGCGGCCGTGGAGGGCAGAAACCGGGTAGGGCTCCCCCAACCCGAGTGACCACAGTGCCGTGGCATCCGCTTCTGCCTTAAAGGAGTCAACTTTGTTGGCACACAAAACAACAGGTTTCCCCGATTGGCGCAGCAGACGAACAACCCGCTCGTCAGTTGCTGTTGCCCCAACGGTCGAGTCCACGACAAAGATCACTGCGTCAGCAAGATTAATAGCGACCTCTGCTTGCTGGGCTACGCTGGCATCGATGCCGAGCACGTCGGCTTCCCAACCGCCAGTGTCGACAAGCATAAAATCCCGTCCCGCCCATTCTGCTGGGTAGGACACCCGGTCACGGGTCACCCCTGGTGTGTCCTCAACAACTGCTTCACGGCGTCCCAGGATCCGGTTCACGAGTGTCGATTTGCCCACGTTAGGGCGTCCCACAATGGCAAGGACTGGTAGTGGAGCGGGCACTGGAGCGTCGTGGTCATCGTCGTGGTCTCCAGCGAGGAGCGCGCGATCCTCCTCGCCGAGTTCATACTCTTCAAGACCTGCGAGGAGGGCTTGTTCCCGTTGTGCGTCATCGTCGAGGTGGTGATCGGGTGTGCTCATAGCAGCCATTCTTTCAGGAAAGTTGCATCCTGCCATCCGCACAGTGCGGATGGCAGGATGCGAGAAGTGTGATGTGGTGATGTGTTACTTGTCAGAGCTGGTGTGTTGGATTGCGGCCAAGACTGCGTCAACGGTTTGGTTAAAGGTGAGTTCTGAGGAATCGATTGTGACCACACCATCGGAGGCTTGCATAAACTGCGACACCGTGGAGTCGCGAGCGTCGCGGGCGACCACCTCTTCTCGTGTCGCCGCAACACTTGCATCATCTGCTGTTCCGTGAACATCGGTTGCGCGCCGTGCAAGGCGCGCTTCTTCAGATGCGGTGAGAAGGATGCGGGCGTTAGCATCAGGGGCGATCACTGTGGTGATGTCACGTCCTTCAGCGACGATCCCTCGGCCTTGGGAGAAACCACCGGCACGCTCAGCACGAATGATCGATTGTTGTTCGCGTTTCATGATGGCTCGAACCTCGAGGTTTGTTGCCACTTGTGAGACTTTGAGGGAGATCCCAGATTCACGAATTGCCTCAGTGATGACAATGTCATCAACACGGATCACCTGCGATTGAGGATCGAGTGCCATTGTCAAGGGCATTGTGTCGACAACTGCTGCCACGGCTTCCTGGTCAGCGAGGTTGACTCCTTCACGCAGGCACCACCACGTTGCCGCACGGTACATTGCCCCCGTGTCGAGGTAGGCCAGCCCCAGGCGTTGCGCGACAGCACGGGACACGCTTGATTTGCCGGAGCCTGAGGGACCGTCAATGGCAACGGTCAATGGTGAGGGCGTGGTCATGGTTTTCCTTAGGGTGTCGGTGTGGAACCGTTACAAGCCGACCAGGGTCATGAGAGTAGCGACCTCGGTGCGGTTGAGTACACGGGTTCGTCCTTGCTTGAGATCTCCAAGTTTGATGGGGCCGATTGAGGTCCGCACGAGACGCGTGACAGGGTGACCAAGGGAGTCAAAAATCCTGCGGACAATTCGGTTGCGGCCTGAGTGTAGTTGCACTTCGATCATGGTCTCGGTGTCTGTTTGGTCGATCACACGGTATGAGTCGAGTGCGACCTCGCCATCTTCTAAGGTGATGCCTCGCAGAAGTTGGGATCCGACTCCGTTGGCAACGCGCCCCTTCACCGTAACCACGTAGGTTTTTCGCACGTTGTAGCGGGGGTGGGACAAACGATTAGCAAGCTCTCCGTCGTTTGTGAGGAGGAGAAGTCCTTCAGATTCATAGTCGAGTCGCCCGACGTGGAAGAGACGTTCGGTACGCTTAGAGACCAAATCTGCGACAGTGGCTCGACCCTCTGGGTCGTGCATGGTTGCGACCATTTTTTGTGGTTTGTTCACCGCAATCGTGATTTTCGATGCGTCTGCCATGATCCGTAAACCGTCAACAGTGACAACGTGTGCAGTCGGGTCCACCCGCACACCAAGTTCCATGACGATCTGACCATCGACCTCAACACGTCCTTGTCGAATAAGGTTCTCGCATTCACGACGGGATCCAACCCCAGCGTCTGCCATGACTTTTTGGAGTCGGATACCATCAGCGACGTGGACGTCGTGCGTGGGTGCTGGCTGTTGTTGCTGGGGGCGTCGACGCCCACCTCGGGTGTGTCCCATGTGTGCGATCTCCTTCAGCGTCCTGCAAGTGGTGAGCGACCTGGGTCGCTGTGGTCATAGTCTTCAACGGTGCGTGCGAGCTCAGCCATTTCCTGGCGATCCGGCAGCGCTGGGGCAAGGTGTGGTAGTTCCTCGAGGGAAGCTAACCCCATGCGTTCGAGGAATGTGGCGGTGGTCCCATACAAGGATGCCCCGGTTCCTGGTTCGGAGCCCACTTCCTCAATGAGTTCACGACTCAGTAGTGTGCGGACTACTCCATCAACGCTGACACCTCTAATAGTTTGGATGGCTGCTCGTGTGACTGGCTGGCGATACGCGATGACCGCCAAAGTTTCTAGTGCAGCCCCAGAGAGTCTAGCGGTCTTACCTGCGGTGACAAAATGAGTGACAATGTCGTGGTAGTGCGCGGAAGAGTAGATGCGCCACCCCGCACCAGTGGTCCGCAACTGATAACCACGTGTTCGTCCGTCATGGAGTCCGTCATACTCATCACGAAGGTAGGTCAGCGCGTCCTTGACGTGTTCCACACTCACACCAAGCGCTTCAGCGAAGTCGTGGGTGGTCACAGGTGAATCAGCGACCATGAGGACTGCTTCGCATCCCCCGAGTATGTGTGGATCAACTGTGAGTTTGTCAGCCATTAGGTGCTCCCAGCGATGCTTTTAAGGGCTGTTGGTCATGCGGGGGTACTTGCTTATCGAGAAGTGAAACAACGAGATGAGAATCACGCGAATCCTGGGACAGAGTAATAATTCCTGTGCGGAAAAGTTCCAGAAGTACGAGGAACCGAACGACGATGACTAGCCGGTCGGTGACATCGCCAATGAGTTCATGGAAGGTTGCACTCCCCTGCTCGCTGGTGTTCAAAACACGAAGTATTTGAGGGGTTTCCGTGTCGAGTGTCACCGCGGATCCATGAAGATGATCCACTCGAACAGCAGGTGTTGGAGGTTCGGACGCTTGTTCTGTCAAAGCACGTTCCGCGAGTTGATGAAGCCGCTGAGGGCTGAGCGTCCACACTAACGCGGGCAGTGCGCTAGCAAATTGTGGTTCCAAGGCCACAGATCGAGGCACGAACTGTTGCTGGGCATGAAGCCGCTCATCAAACACCTGTGCAAGTTGCCGGTAGGCGCGATATTGCAACAGTTTGGCAAAAAGAACGTCCCGAGCTTCGAGAAGAGCGATCGCTTCCTCGTCGTCTTGTTCGTGCGCAGGTAACAACCGGGCCGCCTTGAGATCAAGGAGCGTCGCAGCGACAACAAGAAATTCACTGGCCAACCCAAGGTTCTTTTGAGGGCTGTGAGCAACTAACTCGTCACCGGTTGCTGATTCCCGTGCATGCCGTAAATACGCAATAAACTCGTCTGTCACATGAGCAAGGGCAACCTCAGTGACATCAAGTTTGTGCTTCGCAATAAGTGATAACAGCAAATCAAACGGCCCAGAAAAGTTGTCAAGATCCAGGTGGAAGTCCCCCACCGCTGAGACGTTGTGTGGGGCTGAATTAGGCTGCATCACCACGTGCAATCAGTTCCCGCGCAAGCTGCCGATACGCCTGAGCGCCTGAGTGTCCAGGCGCGTAGGTCGTAATGGGTTCGGCTGCCACTGACGCATCGGGAAACTTCACTGTTCGACCAATGACTGTGTGCATGAGAGTATCCCCGAAAGCTTCATACACACGTGCAATCACTTCACGCGCATGCAAAGTACGAGCATCAAACATGGTGGCAATAATGCCATCAACTTCAAGTCGAGGATTGAGCCGGTCGCGTACTTTCTCAATAGTTTCCACAAGAAGAGCAACCCCACGCAAGGCAAAGAACTCGCACTCAAGAGGAATTAAGACGCCGTCAGCTGCCGTCAACGCATTCACAGTGAGCAAACCAAGAGAAGGCTGGCAATCAATCAAGATGACATCATAAATGTCCATCACTGGGCGCAGAACACGAGTCAACACTGACTCACGCGCAACCTCACCAACCAGCTGAACTTCCGCCGCCGACAGGTCAATGTTGGCAGGCAAAATATCGAGACCAGGAACCTCAGTGGGGACGATGACTTCCTCCACGGGCCACGACCGGTCAACGAGCAAGTTGTAGACCGTAGCATCCAGCTCATGTGTTGCTACCCCCAACCCAACTGATGCGGCCCCTTGAGGATCAAAATCTACAATGAGTACACGACGACCTAACTCTGCGAGACCTGCTGCAAGATTGATCGTTGTCGTTGTTTTGCCCACACCACCCTTTTGGTTGCACATCGCAATAATCCGAGCGGGACCATGCGATGACAGGCGTGACGGTGCTGGGAAATTAGGGATCACTCGACCAACAGGGTCGAGGTCAGGGGTATCTTGGCTTGTTGCGAACAGTGGCTCACTTGTCACACGTTCACGTTACAACACTGTTCCACGGCCGTGAGGTAAGCACACCGTGGTGTCGAGGGTCATCTGGACCACAGAGGGTGAAGTTCCCGCGACTCCGCCGCCCTGTTGCTAGGACATGAGCTGCAAGTGAAGACCTCTGCACCTAGCTCAATGCGCGCGGGTGACTACTGGCATACACCTCACGCAGCGCATCGGCAGAAACATGGGTATAAATCTGTGTAGTGGTCACAGAAGCATGCCCTAGAAGTTCCTGGACAACTCGAATATCAGCGCCGCCACTGAGCATGTGCGTTGCAAAACAATGTCGAAGTGTGTGGGGAGAGACTGATTCCGCGCCAGGAATCGCAGCGAGACGAGCAGCAGACCGAACGACACCGAAAGCGCTTTGACGCGATAATCTGCGTCCACGGGTGTTAAGAAACAACGCTGGAGTTCCGACCCCCGCTCCTGCAAGCTCGGGGCGAGCACGCACCAAGTAGGCATTCAATGCGTCATAAGCGCAAGACCCCACGGGCACAAGTCGTTCTTTGTGACCTTTCCCAAGCACACGCGCAACAACAAAACCATCATCTGCGATCACATCATCACGATCGAGACCAACCACCTCAGAGATCCGCGCACCGGTTGCGTAAAGAAACTCCAGCAATGCCCGGTCACGAAGCCCCACCGCACTGTCGAGAGGAGGGGTAGTGAGCAAGCGTTCGACGTCATGCGTTGAGAGCACATCAGGAAGGCGTTGCGGGAGCTTTGGCGGACGTACAGACACGGCTGGGTCTCCCGCCACGACACCCTCTGCCTCCGCATATCGATGCAGACCGCGCAATGAAGCAAGATGACGGGAGACAGAGCTTTGACTCAAAGACTGGCCGAGGCTCCCCTCACGTAACGCCACCAGGAAATCATCAATGGTGCTCTGCGTAACGCTGTGAAGCGAGAGCTCTCTGTGAGAAAGATAGTCAAGGTAACGGGCAAGATCCCTACGGTACGCAGCGAGCGTATTCGGCGATACGCCGCGCTCTACAAGAAGATGTTGCAGATAGCCTTGAACGATATCCCTATCAGAGGTGTCACTCATCGTGTGTCATTGCCTAGGAGACGCCATTACAACGGGAGGAACACGTCAACAGCGACCGCGACAAACAGGAGAGTGAGGTACGTGATAGACCCATGGAAGACCTTCATCTCACCAACTTTCCGGGCACCTGAGCGGGCTTTTCGGTACATGTCGATGCACATCCATAAGAACCACACACCCAAGGCAAGAGCGACAACCGGGTAGACCCAAGTCATCTTGTCGCGCTCGAAGAACCACACCCCCAAAGACGCGATGATCATCGCGATCGTGTAGGCAATCATCTCGAATGCGACACGCCGTGTACCAGCGACCACAGGAAGCATGGGAACACCCGCATTGGCGTAATCACGTTTGAACTTCATGGACAGGGGCCAATAATGCGGCGGAGTCCAAAAGAAAATCACGAGGAAGAGCATGACTGCTCCCCACGACAGTGTCTCTGTGACCGCAGACCAGCCAATGAAGACCGGCATGCATCCAGCTAAACCGCCCCAGACGATGTTTTGCGCTGTTCGCCGTTTCAAAATGATCGTGTACCCCACGACATAAATAGCGATTGCGCCCGCGGTCAGCAGAGCAGCTTGGATGTGGACGAACACTGCAAACCATGCCAAGGAAATTGCTGTGAGCACCCATCCAAACACCAGAGCCTCTCGCGGAGACACTTCCCCTGTCACGAGCGGTCGGCGCTTTGTGCGGTTCATGACTTCGTCAATGTCGCGGTCAATGTAGCAATTGAGCACACCTGCAGCCCCAGCAGCAAGGGCGCCGCCAATGAGTGTGTGGAGTACCAGGACGAGGTTGGGTAACCCGCCTTGCGCAAGGATCATGGAAGGAAATGTCGTGACCAGAAGAAGCTCGATGACCCGGGGTTTTGTCAACGCGAGATACGCCCCAGCCTTCATGGCAAGGAACTGACGGCGGGACATCGAGTGTGCGCTGTGAGAGCGGCCAGGAGCGTCCGATGAACTAGTGTCCTCGGGGACAGTAGTGGCGTGGATCTTCCCGTGATCAGTGTTGTGCACGCGTCTCGACGTTCCGTTCTGGTCTCATGCTGGTGCTTGGGCGCTCATTCCATAGTAGTGGGAGCGGCACATATAGCGAACGACAGGCTGTGTGACGTTGGTCGAAAGTCCTAGACCTCAGGGACTTGCTGACAGAATGCGCCGAAAAACTGCAATGTTAACGCTCACATTCGGTGGTTAAGGGCTGTAGACTACAAAGGACAACCCAAAGCTCCACAGAGTCGTGATCCAGAGCAGACAACCACCGTGCAAAACATCAGATTTGTTATTCTGAACGAGACAGAGACTGCTTCGGCACTATACCTGTGACAGTTTCGACACCCAGATTCCGGCTCCGCCTGCCGGAAGAAAAGAGGATCGGTGAACGCTTTCACCCCGACAGCTAATAAGCTTGAGTGGTCAGAACTCGATGACCGCGCAGTAACTTCAATCAAAGCTCTCGCAGCAGACGCAGTTGAGAAAGTCGGCAACGGACACCCAGGAACAGCAATTTCCTTGGCCCCCGCCGCCTACCTGCTCTTCCAGAAGGTTATGCGTCACAACCCAGCGGACCCCCAATGGGTGGGCCGCGACCGGTTCGTCTTGTCAGCAGGTCACTCCTCACTGACAATCTACTTGCAGTTGTTCTTAGCCGGTTACGGTCTCGAAATGGACGACATCGCCTCACTTCGTACCTGGGGTTCCAAGACACCAGGGCACCCCGAGTACGGACACACAGAGGGCGTTGAAATCACTACTGGTCCACTTGGGCAGGGTCTTGCCTCCGCAGTAGGTATGGCATTCGCAGCGCGCCGTGAACGCGGTCTTTTTGACCCCGAAACTGCCGACGGTGAGTCAGCATTTGACCACAACGTTTATGTCATCGCTGGTGACGGGGACCTCCAAGAAGGAGTCACCTCTGAAGCGTCCTCGCTGGCTGGGCACCAAGAACTCGGCAACCTTGTCGTGATCTACGACCAGAACCACATCTCCATTGAGGACGACACCGACGTTTCCTTCTCAGAAGACGTCCTCGCTCGCTACGAATCCTACGGCTGGCACGTCCAACGTGTTGACTGGACTCACGGTGGAACCGAATACAGCGAAGACGTCGACGCGTTGTACTCAGCAATTCAAGAAGCGAACAAGGTCACCAACAAGCCATCGATCATCGCTCTTCGCACCATCATTGGTTGGCCCTCCCCTACCAAACAGAACACCGGTGGGATTCACGGGTCTGCACTAGGCGGCAGTGAGGTCGCTGGCTTAAAGGAAGCTCTCGGTCTTGACCCAGAGGTCACATTCCACATTGATGATGACGTTCTGGCCTACACGCGGTCCGTTGCGTCACGTCAAAGTGATCTCCATGATGCGTGGGCTTCAGCCTACAACGCATGGCGCGACTCGGGCCACGAAGGTGTCACACTATTCGACCGGCTCCAGGCTCGTGAACTACCAGCGAACTGGCACGATGCGCTTCCAGTGTTCGATGCTGGAACTGACCTGGCAACTCGTGCGGCTTCTGGGAAGGTCCTGTCTGCCCTTGCTCCCGTGCTACCAGAACTGTGGGGCGGCTCAGCAGATCTTGCCGGTTCGAACAACACGACAATGGCAGGAGAGCCCTCCTTCCTCCCCGAACACCGGTCAACTCGTTCGTTCTCCGGGAATCCATACGGACGGACCTTGCACTTTGGGATCCGCGAGCACGGAATGGGGGCAATCCTCAATGGGATCGTGCTCCACGGAGCGACGCGCGCCTACGGTGGAACCTTCCTTGTCTTCTCCGACTACATGCGCCCAGCCGTTCGTCTCGCTGCGCTCATGGAAATCCCCACGATCTTCGTGTGGACACACGATTCCATTGGAGTCGGAGAAGATGGCCCAACGCACCAGCCCATCGAGCACCTCGCCGCTCTGCGCGCAATTCCAGGGCTCGACGTTGTTCGCCCAGGTGACGCGAACGAAGTCGCATGGGCTTGGAAGACAATCATCGAGAAAACCGACCGTCCCGCTGGCATCATCCTGACACGCCAGAACATCCCAACCTATGAGCGTGGCGAAGGTGAAGCAACTGGACAGACCTTCGCGGCTGCATCAATGGTTGAGAAGGGTGCATACACCCTCATTGACGCCAACGGCGATGTGGATGTTCTTCTGCTAGCAACAGGATCCGAAGTTCAGCTGGCAGTTGCCGCGCGTGAAGCACTCCAGGCCGAAGGAATCGGTGCCCGTGTGGTATCGATCCCCTGCCTTGAATGGTTTGCGGAACAAGATGAGTCTTACCGTGAGTCAGTCCTCCCCTCGACTGTGAAGGCACGTGTCTCAGTCGAAGCTGGATTGGGACTGGGGTGGCGTGAACTGGTTGGTGACGCTGGCCGTATTGTATCCCTCGAGCACTACGGTGCATCCGCTGACGCTAAAACCCTCTTCCGCGAGTTTGGGTTCACGCCCGAAGCTGTGGCACAAGCAGCACGCGATTCACTCGCAGCAGTGCGTGGCTAAACCCAGCAAATAGTGCAGCATGAAGGCTGGTCAGTGTCATATGACACTGACCAGCCTTTTGCGCATCTATCATCACCTCACCACCCCCACCAACCACTGCGGGGTGTGCAACGCCACGTAAAGAAACCAACCGCATTGTGGCATCGCCATGCTCAAGATGCGGCATGCCCGATAAGATCGACGTAACTTCAACTGCTCTCCACAACCAACCTTGGCCAGCCCGCAAACACATGGCCACAGCGACAGAACGGTGACACCAACGTGCAGCCAGTTGCCTCAACGACCCGGCAAAACCCGCTCCGCGATCCACGCGATCAACGACTCCTGCGCATCGCAGGCCCGTGTGGCATCGTCATCTTCGGGGTCACCGGTGATCTCGCACGCAAAAAGCTCATCCCCGCGATCTACGACCTTGCCAACCGAGGGTTACTGCCCCCCGGATTTGCGCTCACCGGCTTTGGCCGACGTGACTGGTCCCATCAAGACTTCGCCCACTATGCGCGTGAGGCAGTCAAACAGTTCGCACGGACTCCTTTCAAACAAGCTGTCTGGGATGAGCTGGTTGACGGCATTCGCTTTGTTCAAGGGACTTTCAACGACACAGACGCGTTCATGAGACTCAATGACACCGTCAAAGAACTCGACGAACAGCGCGGCACTGGGGGTAACCACGCTTTCTACCTGTCTGTTCCGCCATCAGCATTCCCCTTGGTGTGCCGACAGCTAGCAGAATGCGGTCTCTCCCAATCTGAAGAAGATGCCTGGCGTCGAGTCGTGATCGAAAAACCATTTGGACACGACCTTGAGTCAGCACAGGAACTCAACAACGTTGTCTCAGAAGTGTTCCCCGCCGAAGACGTCTTTCGTATTGACCACTATCTCGGTAAAGAAACAGTCCAGAACATTCTTGCCTTGCGGTTCGCAAACCAAATGTATGAACCAATCTGGAATTCCCACTACGTCGACCACGTGCAAATCACGATGGCTGAAGACATCGGAATCGGGTCGCGCGCTGGGTACTACGACGGCATCGGAGCTGCCCGAGACGTCATTCAAAACCACCTGTTGCAACTGCTCGCACTCACCGCAATGGAAGAACCTGCTTCCTTCTCCGCCCGCGATCTCATCGCCGAAAAAATCAAGGTCCTTGCCGCAACCCGGGTCCCTGACGACATCGATGCGCACACAGCACGAGGACAATACACTGCAGGCTGGCAGGGCGGCGAAAAGGTCAATGGGTTCTTCGAAGAAGACGGCATCCCCGCCGACTCGGTCACGGAAACTTTCGCCGCTATCCGCGTTGACATCGACAACCGTCGCTGGGCTGGTGTGCCCTTCTACTTACGTGCCGGGAAACGCCTTGGCCGGCGTGTGACAGAGATTGCGATTGTGTTCAAGAAGGCGCCGCATCTGCCTTTTGAGTCCACCGCAACAACCAAACTCGGTGAGAATGCCCTGGTGATTCGTGTCCAACCAGATGAGGGAGTCACCATGCGGATCGGGGCGAAGGTCCCCGGAACGCAAATGGAAATTCGCGATGTGACCATGGACTTCGGTTATGGACACGCGTTCACCCAGTCCTCCCCTGAAGCGTACGAACGCCTCATCCTTGATGTCCTCCTCGGTGAGCCTCCGCTCTTCCCTCGGCACGAGGAAGTGGAGTTGTCGTGGCGGATCCTTGACCCCATCACGGCACACTGGGCTCAGCACGGTTCCCCCGCACCTTACCGTGCAGGAACGTGGGGACCTGACACTGCCGATGAGATGCTCAAGCGCGATGGCCGCGCCTGGCGCCGCCCGTAATGACAGGGAAGTGAAAAGACATGATTGTTGATCTGCCAGGTACCACCACCTCACAAGTAGCAAAAAAGCTTGTGAAAATTCGTGAAGAGGGCGGGCAAATCGCTCTTGGGCGAGTGCTAAACCTCGTCATTCTTGGAGACCGCGACGAGTTAGACGCCGCGATTACCGCCGCAAATATCGCCTCCAACGAACACCCGTGTCGAATTATTGCCGTTGCTGCCGGTGCAGAAGGCTCACAGCAGCTCGATGCTCAAATTCGAGTTGGTGGCGATGCTGGAGCTTCCGAGGTGATCGTCTTGCAAGGGACAGCCGACCAGGTGGCGCACACAGACACCCTGATTATGCCGCTCCTACTTCCTGATGCTCCGATCGTGGCGTGGTGGCCTGGTCAAGCACCTGCTGCCCCCTCGCGGGAACCGCTGGGAGCGATGGCTCAAACACGGCTCACTGACACGCTCCAATCATCGCAGCCGTGTGCTGACCTTGATGCGTTACGATGCCATCACGAGCCCGGAGATGTGGACTTGGCCTGGACGCGGGCAACAATTTGGCGCAGCCTAATTGCGTCCGTACTGGATCAGCCTCCTTTTGTTCCGGTAGAACGAGTTGAGATTGAAGGGCAAAGCGAACACCCTTCCGTCAATTTGTTGGCAGGGTGGTTAGGGCTGCACCTCACCGATCAGGTGTCCACTAAGTTTGTTCCTGGAGCGTTGGGGCTTACTCGGGTTGCGCTCATCCGTGCCGATGGATCGGACATTGAGTTCACGCGCCAAGATGGTCGGCGTGCCACGCTGCGCCAACCAGGTATGCCAGAGCAAAGTATCAATTTGCCCATTCGTTCCTTGGAAGACTGCATTGCAGAAGAACTTCGTCGTCTGCACCCGGACGAGATCTACACAGATGTTCTCCTGCACGGGTTACCGTTGATTCGACGCCACGAGGAGGTTTCGCCATGACAAAGCGGGTTGTTATCCATAGCGACAGTGACGCGTTAGCACGCACTACAGCCGCGCGGCTCCTGGTCACCCTCATTGATTTGTGTGCGGTCCAGGATCGTGTTGATGTGGTGCTCACCGGTGGCACGGTGGGTATCCGCACCCTCGCGATGGCTGCGCAAAACCCCATTGTCCGAGATGTTGATTGGTCGATCGTTCACGTGTGGTGGGGAGACGAGCGTTTCGTCGCCAAGGATTCGCCAGAGCGTAATGCTCGCCAAGCCTACGAGGCGTTGCTTGCTGATCTTCCTTTGCCGGCAGGTAACATCCACGAGGTGTCCTCAACTGATGACGGCATTGATGTGGACGAGGCAGCACAACGGTATGCCCGTGATCTGCAGCTGGCGCACAGTGACAAATCTGGCCTGAACTTTGATGTGCTCCTTCTTGGTATGGGACCAGATGGGCATGTGGCGTCATTATTCCCGGGTCACCCTGACGCCATGACGTCAGGGGTCGCAGTGGGAGTCCATGATTCCCCGAAGCCCCCGCCGTCACGGGTGTCGTTAACGTATGACGCGATCAATGCCGCACGCCGAGTGTGGGTGATTGCTGCGGGAGAAGAGAAGGCGCAAGCTGTCGCTCAGGCACTTGTGAGTGTTGATCCAGTATCGCTGCCAGCCTCAGCTGTGTGCGGTGTCGTAGAAACTCTGTGGCTCATCGATGCTTCTGCTGCATCAGCTATAGAGGTCGCAGAAGTCCCTTAATCCTCATGGCGTGGCGGCAAACAGGCGCACAGGCAGGCACGCAACTATCAGCTCACGCGCTGTGATGTTGTCGACGAAGAAGAGGCTCACCACGTCACTGTGGTGAGCCTCTTCTTCTCATGTGGTGTGGTTAGCCGGTGACCTTTGGGAAGAGCCCCAACAAGACGATAGCCGCGAACCAAACGATCGCGAAGGCGATAGTAATACGGTTGAGGTTTGTTTGGGCGTTGCCTGCGTTTCCGATGGATGTGGAGACACCACCACCGAACATGTCAGACATGCCACCGCCCTTGCCTTTGTGAGTAAGAACTAAAAGGATCAGGAGGATCGAAGTCACGACAAGGAGCACTTCAAGTGAGATGCGCAGAATATCCACGGGTGGTTGTCCTTCGTTGTGTGGTCTAGCGTGCCGCTAGACAGGTGTTCATGCCATGCGGCACCGCTGACTAGACTAGTCCACTTTGGGCTACAAAAGCCAGATGGCTCACCTACTGGGAGCAGGTGAGCCATCCAGGGATGAGATCAGTCCTGGTAGTGGACAATCTTGGCGAACTCTTCTGGGTCAAGCGAAGCGCCACCAACAAGGGCCCCATCGACGTCAGCTTCGTTCATGAGTTCCTTGATTGACGATGACTTCACAGAACCGCCGTACAGGACGCGGACAGCGTCAGCGACGTCTTGTGAGTACAGTTCCGCCAGCCGAGCACGAATAGCCTGGGCGACTTCTTGTGCATCTGCTGGTGTTGCAACCTCGCCAGTTCCGATTGCCCACACAGGTTCGTAGGCAACAACAACCTTGACGGCGTCCTCAGCTGAGATGTCAGCAAATGCACCATCGACCTGTGCAAGTGTGAACGGCACTTGGTCACCGGCTTTGCGAACCTCAAGAGGCTCCCCCACACACACGATTGGTGCAATGTCGTGCGCAAGTGCGTTTTTGGTCTTTGCGTTCACAAGGGCGTCGTCTTCACCGTGGTACTGGCGGCGCTCAGAGTGCCCCACAGCCACATACTTCACGCCAAGACGTGAGAGGAACACTGGTGAAATTTCACCGGTATACGCACCAGAAACCTGTGCGGAGAGGTCCTGCGCACCGTAGGTGATGCCCAGTTTGTCGGAGTCAACAAGTGTCTGGACGGAACGAATGTCGGTGAAGGGCACCAAAACTGTCGCCTCAACAGCGTTGTAGTCGTGTTGTGCATCTTTCAACGCCCATGCGAGCTTTTGGACTGTGTGAATCGCCTCGTTGTGGTCGAGGTTCATTTTCCAGTTACCAGCAATGAGCGGGGTACGTGCGTTGGTCACGAATGACACCTTTCTGATGAAGTCTTACGCGTCGAGGACAGCGATGCCGGGCAGTTCTTTTCCTTCAAGGAACTCAAGGCTGGCGCCACCACCGGTAGAGATGTGGCTGAACCCTGCTTCGTCAAAACCGAGGATGCGCACTGCTGCCGCTGAGTCTCCACCACCAACAACGGAGAAAGCACCTGCGGCAGTCGCGTCAATGATTCCTTGGGCGACAGCACGGGTACCTCCTGCAAAAGCATCAAATTCAAAGACACCAGCAGGGCCATTCCACACGATGGTCTTTGCGTCACTCAGTTTAGCGGCAAAGAGCTTTTGCGACTCGGGGCCGATGTCAAGACCCATCTGACCGTCAGGGATGGCGTCGGCTGCAACAACGGTTGCGGGAGCATCGGCTTTGAACTCCGGCGCAACAATAATGTCCACGGGAAGGACAATCTCGACGCCGTTCTTTTCAGCAGTGTCGAGGTATCCCTTCACGGTCTCGATTTGGTCCTCTTCAAGCAGTGAGTTACCCACTGAGTAACCCTTTGCGGCGAGGAAAGTGAAGAGCATACCGCCACCGATCAAGAGACGGTCAGCTTTGTTCAGAAGGTTACCAATGACTCCGAGTTTGTCTGATACCTTCGAGCCACCGAGAACCACAGCATAGGGGCGTTCAGGGTTTGTTGTTGCCTTGCTCAGTGATTCCACTTCTTTTTGAACGAGGTCACCCACAGCAGCAGGAACGACACGTGCTACGTCATACACTGATGCTTGCTTGCGGTGCACAACACCAAATCCGTCAGAGACGAAGAAGTCCGCAAAAGCACCGAGTTCGCGGGCGAGCTCTTCACGCTCCGAGTCAACTTTTGACGTCTCACGGGCATCAAACCGGATGTTCTCCAGTAAGACGACGTTGCCGTCGGTCAACTGGGCGACAGCGTCTTTTGCCGAGTCACCGACAACATCGCCTGCCAGTGTTACTGACGCCCCCAGGAGCTCCTCGAGGCGAGTCGCTACCGGCGCCAAAGTGTACTTAGGGTCCGGTTCCCCCTTAGGACGCCCCAAGTGCGCAGTGATGATGACTCGAGCACCAGCATCAACAAGCTTTTTCAAAGTTGGTAGTGCAGCTCGAATACGACCGTCATCGGTGATGGTGGAGCCGTCGAGTGGAACATTGAAGTCGGAACGGACGAGGACGCGCTTGCCGCGCAGATCGCCGAGGTCTGCGATTGTTTTCATGAGTTCTCCCAAAGTGTTGTGAAACGAGAAACGCCCGCGTGGTGACCGGTGCCTTTCGGCTTGTCACTCACGCGGGCGCCTCGTCAACAGGATCTGTTATCCCAGCGGGTGTTTCTGACCGATCGAAAGATCAGAGCTTCTCACCAACGAGAACGGTGAGGTCGACCAGACGGTTCGAGTAACCCCACTCGTTGTCGTACCACGACACAACCTTGACCTGGTTGCCGATGACCTTGGTGAGGCCAGCGTCAAAGATCGAGGATGCAGGGTCGGTCACGATGTCCGAGGACACGATGGGGTCTTCGGTGTAGGTGAGGATTCCCTTGAGTGGACCCTCAGCTGCTGCCTTCACGGCTGCGTTGACCTCGTCAACTGTCAGGTCACGGCCTGCAGTGAAGGTGAGGTCGGTTGCTGAACCCGTTGGTGTGGGCACGCGGAGTGCGTAACCATCGAGCTTGCCCTTGAGCTGTGGCAGAACGAGCGCAACAGCCTTTGCGGCACCAGTCGAGGTAGGAACGATGTTGATCGCGGCAGCGCGCGCACGGCGCAGGTCGCGGTGTGGACCGTCCTGGAGGTTCTGGTCACCGGTGTAGGCGTGCACAGTGGTCATGAGGCCACGCTCGATACCAAATGCCTCGTCAAGAACCTTTGCAAGTGGTGCAAGGCAGTTCGTGGTGCACGAAGCGTTCGAGATGATGTTGTGCTTCTCGGTGTCGTACTGGTCAGCGTTCACGCCAACGACAAAGGTAGCGTCTTCGTTCTTCGCAGGTGCGGAGATGATGACCTTCTTAGCACCAGCGTCGATGTGAGCCTTTGCCTTCTCAGCGTCAGTGAAGAAACCAGTGGACTCGATGACGATGTCAGCACCAAGCTCACCCCATGGGAGGTTGGCTGGTTCACGCTCGGCAAGTGCGCGGATCTTCTTGCCGTCAACGGTGATGGACTCGTCGTCGAAGGAAACTTCCTGAGTCAGGCGGCCCAGAACAGAGTCGTACTTGAGCAGGTGCGCAAGAGTCTTGTTGTCGGTGAGGTCATTCACACCGACGATTTCGATGTCAGCACCCGACGCAAGGATTGCGCGGAAGAAGTTACGGCCGATGCGGCCGAAGCCGTTGATTCCGACGCGGATGGTCACAATGCCCTCCTCTGAGCGCGCCGGGTTCTCCGACGCACATGGTTGTGTTTACGAACAGATGACGTACGGCGTACGTTGCAACTTGCCAAGCGGCTCAGAAGGAAGTGTCCTAGGACCTTCTCAATCACCGCCACGAATCATTCGTGGCGTCGGCCAACCTGACAGGTAAAACTCTATAACGTTTCTGCATATTTCGTGAGGACAATGGTCCCTGCTGGACACTTTTTCCTGCCGTTTGTCAGATAAGGGAGGCTCTGATCCCCGCCGTCATCACGATTATGCTCTGAGCAGACAACGTCACAGGTCGAGTAAATCCTGAGACAAACCCGACTCAGTGTCCGGGATCCCCAACTCGCGAGCTCGTTTATCCGCTGTTGCCAATAGACGGCGAATACGCCCAGCAACCGCATCTTTTGTCAGCGGAGGGTCCGCGAGCTGCCCTAGTTCTTCCAACGACGCCTGTTTATGTTCCAGACGCAACCGACCCGCTTCACGCAAATGTTCCGGAAGGTCGTCACCCAGAATGTCAAACGCACGCTCAACCCGGGCACCCGCAGCGACTGCCGCGCGTGCAGAACGACGCAGGTTCGCGTCATCAAAATTTGCAAGCCGGTTGGCGTTTCCGCGAACCTCACGACGCTTACGCCGTTCCTCCCACACATGGACAGTATCTGTTGCACCTAACCGAACGAGAAGGTCACCGATCGCTTCACCATCGCGGATGACCACGCGATCGACCCCGCGAACCTCCCGTGCCTTGGCAGTAATCCCAAGACGACGGGCCGCCCCCACAAGCGCAAGAGCCGCCTCCGGCCCAGGACACGTCACTTCAAGCGCCGATGAGCGTCCTGGCTCAGTGAGTGAACCATGCGCAAGAAATGCCCCACGCCACGCGGCCTCCGCTTCCGCGACACCTGCAGAAATAATATGCGGTGGCAGCCCACGCACGGGGCGACCCCGGCTGTCCAAAAGACCCGTTTGCCGCGCAAGCGACTCCCCTTCACGCACAACACGCACCACATATCGTGCCCCCCTGCGGATCCCACCTCCAGACACAGTGATCAGTTCACTGGTATGCCCATACACATCGGAAATCGCGGTGCGAAGACGATCCGCAGCGACCGCTGTGTCAAGTTCCGCCTCAATGACGATGCGCCCAGAAATGATATGCAGACCACCTGCAAACCTCAGCGTTGCAGACACCTCTGCCTTGCGGCAGGAGGTACGGTCCACCTTTACACGAGCAAGTTCATCTTTCACCTGAGCAGTCAAAGCCATGAAGCAATAGTGCCACTTTCGGGCGCGTCATGGTGTGCCCTACGGCGAGACAGTGCCCACATCACCGAGGAAACGGTCGAAAACATCCTGGTATGCGGCGGCGAGACGAAGCGGATCGTGACGTGCACTACCATCCCCGCGACGCACTTGTCGAAACAATACCTGCGCCCCAAGCAGCCCACTAGCAGCAATCAGATCATCGGCATCATCAATCGCAGAAGGATCAGCAAGAATCGCATCGATGCGCAAAGTCGGTGCGTGTTTAGCAAGCGCCCGAAGATGATCGGCCGCTGACATACCAAAGGTTTCCGTGCCGTGCATACTGAGATTTAGTGTCAGGCACCGTTTGGCGGTGGTGGTCAACAGCGCCTCACGTAACTGGGGCACAAGAAGGTGCGGCATCACAGAAGAAAACCATGAACCAGGTCCAAGAATGACCCAATCCGCGTTTATGACCGCGTCAACTGCTTCCGCACAGGCAGGCGGATCGCTCGGAATGAGACGTAGCGACTCGACATGACCAGGCGTGGAGGCAACCAATGATTGGCCACGAACCGTGAACTGGTCCTGCCCAACCACCATGTCAGCTTCGATGGACAACGGAACTGAAGCCATCGGCAGGACGCGACCGCGGGCTCCCAAGAGCTTTCCGACCCAATCAAGTCCAGCCACCGTGTCATCAAGAAGCTCCCACAGCGCAACAATGAGGAGGTTACCTACAGCATGCCGGTCGAGGTCTCCTTCAGAGGTGAAGCGGTGCTGCAACAAATCACGCCACAACCGCCCCCACTCTGAATCATCACACAGAGCTGATAAGGCCATACGCAGGTCACCGGGTGGCAGAACATCGAGTTCATCACGCAAACGACCAGAGGATCCACCGTCATCAGCCACCGTGACAATCGCCGTGATCTGGTGGGTCATCAACCGAAGAGCAGACAAACTCGCTGACAGTCCATGCCCGCCCCCCAAAGCAACGACAGCGGTCCCCACCTCCTACTCCTTGCCGAGGTCTCGAGCAGTCACGACAACACGGTGCCCGGCGTGCCGCAACTGAGCCCCCAGCTCTTCACTGACCGCCACAGAACGGTGTTTGCCACCAGTGCACCCCACGGCGATCGTGACGTACCGTTTTTCTTCCTTCGTGTAGCCGGCGAGGACCGGTTCCAGCGCCGACACGTAACGCTCAATGAACGTTCTGGCACCATCAAGCCCTAGAACATAATCTGACACAGCCTCATCACGACCGGTGAGGTGTCGAAGCTCATCAATCCAGTACGGATTTTTGAGGAACCGCATATCCACAACGTGGTCAGCATCCAAAGGAATACCGTACTTAAACCCGAATGACACGACGTTGATACGTAACTGATCATGCGTGTCCTCTGCAACGCACGAACGCACTTGGCGGGCAAGGTCGTGCACGTTGAGGTCAGAGGTATCAATGATGTAGTCAGCACGATTTTTCATGCCCGCTAACAAGGAACGCTCAATGGTGATTCCATCGAGGATCCGACCATCGCCTTGAAGCGGGTGTGGTCGGCGTACCTGTTCAAATCGTCGCACGAGCGCCTCATCGCTCGCATCGAGAAACATGATACGAAACGCCAAGTTGTAGCTCTTAAACCGCTGCAACACATCGTAAAGGTCGTTGAAGAACTCGCGGCCTCGCACATCGACCACAGCAGCCAACCGGTTGATCGTAGAGTTGGCATGCGTCATCATGTCAACCAGCGGTAGAAGCATTTTAGGAGGGAGGTTATCGATGACGTACCAGTCAAGATCCTCCAATACTTCAGCAGCCTTTGACCGCCCCGCGCCTGACATCCCGGTGACGATCAGTACTTCGGAGACGTTGCCGTCGGGATTGTGCGCAGCGGCTTCTACCAGAGGAATACCTTGAGGGACGGTGAGAGGGTCAGGTTCGCGGGTCATGTCTTCAGCATGCCAAACAATGGGGGTGTTCGGGTAGATGCCACACCGAGCAAGAACGCCCTTACCTGGTCATCAACACTGTTACTCTGCGCGTGGATGAAGGAACTCAACAACTTGTGTCGCCGTCGTTCGTCCGATCCCTTTCACTGCTGCGATGTCGTCCACTGACGCTTCTTTGATTTTTTTCACTGAACCAAAGTGGTTGAGCAAGGCCTTCACACGGGTTGGCCCAAGACCAGGTATGCCGTCAAGCTGGGAAACTGTCATTCCCTGGGAACGGCGCTTTCGATGTGCCTTAATTGCAAAGCGATGCGCTTCGTCGCGCAGGTGTTGGAGCAAATACAGTCCTGCGGATTGACGTTCAAGAATGACAGGGAACTCGTCATGTGGTATCCAAATTTCTTCCAGCCGTTTCGCGAGCCCGCACACCGCGACGTCGGTGATTCCCAGGTCGGTCAGCGCCCGGACAGCCGCTGCAACCTGCGGTGCGCCACCATCAACGACAACGAGTGACGGTTCGTAAGCGAACACTGGGCTTTCACTGGAGTTGTCGTGTGCGTCGACTTCACCAGTGGTGACTGTCTGCCGGGTTTCTTTGTGTATGAGGTGGCGTTTGAATCTCCGGGAGATCACTTCATACATTGCTTCAGTGTCATCCCGCGCCCCGTCTCCTTCGTTTCCTTTGATATGGAAAAGTCGGTAAGCGCTTTTCTTGGGGAGGCCGTCCTCGAAGACGACCATGGATGCTGTTTGGAACGTGCCTTGGTTGTGGGAGACGTCGTAACATTCAATGCGTAGCGGGGCTTCACTGAGTTCCAGAGCGTCATGGAGTTCGCGTAACGCTTGAGAGCGGGTGGTGAGATCCCCAGCACGCCGGGATTTGTGGAGGCGTAACGCTTGCTCTGCGTTCGCGTGAACTGTTGCAGCCAGCTGCGCTTTTTCGCCGCGCTGCGGTATCCGCACAGCGACTTTGCTCCCACGCAGTGTGCTGAGCCAGGCTGTCATCGTCTCTGAATCCGCAGGGAGGACGGGAACTAGAACTTGGCGTGGGATCGCTTGGGCGGCATGACCTGGAGTTACAGAGTCATCGTGGACGCCGTACACCTGTTGAAGGAGATGCTCAATAAACTCGTCGTCGCGAAGCGCTTCCACTTTTTCCGCGATCCACCCGCGTTGCCCTCTGATACGGCCGCCCCTGACATGGAACACTTGCACTGCTGCTTCCAGTTCATCTGATGCGACCGCAAAGACATCAGCGTCAGTTGCATCAGATAACACCACCGCGTTCTTTTCCAATGCCCTTTCCAAGGCACGCAGATCGTCACGTAACCGGGCAGCAGTTTCAAAGTCGAGCGCTTGAGAGGCGTCCATCATGCGCTGTTTGACATCAGAGATGAAACGACCAGTGTGTCCGGCCATAAAGTCGCACAGATCTTCTGCGAGTTGCCGGTGATCGTCCTGAGATATGTTGCCTGTGCACGGTGCGGAGCATTTGTCGATGTACCCCAACAGACAAGGACGCCCGGATCGTTGCGCACGGTTGTAGACACCTTGTGTACAAGTACGCACCGGGAATACCCGCAATAGCTGGTCAAGGGTATCTCTGATGGCCCATGCGTGGCCAAAAGGACCAAAGTATCGGTCACCGGGTTTCTTCGCCGAGCGTGTCACAAACGCACGCGGAACTTGCTGTGACATGCTCACTGCCAGGTAGGGGTATGACTTGTCGTCACGATATTTTACGTTGAATCGTGGGTCGTACTCTTTGATCCAGGTGTATTCCAGTGCGAGTGCTTCGACTTCGGTTGACACGATAGTCCACTCAACTCCGGCAGCTGAGGTGACCATCGCTTGAGTTCGCGGGTGCAGGGCACTGAGTGATTGGAAGTAGTTCGATAGGCGGGCGCGCAGGTTCTTTGCTTTACCTACATAGATGACGCGGCCCTGATCATCGCGAAATCGGTAGACACCTGGGGCGGTGGGGATATCACCAGGTGCAGGGCGATAGGTGGTTGGGTCAGCCATCGTGGTGTTGACACTCCCGTGTGGGTCAGGGGTTAGCGTTTCTTTTTGGTTGCCCGTGGTGTGGGTGGAGCAATGTCGGGTACTTGATCTCCTAGGGGCACTGCGGGGTGTGCATTAAGAATTTCCTTGAGGAAGTATCCGGTGTGGGATTCTGAAACCTGCGCAACTTGTTCAGGTGTTCCTTCCGCAACGACTAGTCCGCCTCCTGATCCACCTTCTGGGCCCATGTCAATGATCCAGTCCGCGTTCTTGATGACATCGAGGTTGTGCTCGATCACGATGACTGAGTTTCCTTTGTCCACCAAACCTTGCAGGACGGACAACAGTTTACGAATGTCTTCGAAATGTAGTCCGGTTGTGGGCTCGTCCAGCACGTAGATGGTGCGGCCGGTCGACCGTTTTTGCAATTCGGCTGCGAGCTTCACACGCTGGGCTTCTCCCCCGGACAAGGTGGGGGCAGGTTGTCCAAGTCGGACATACCCCAATCCAACATCGACGAGTGTGTTGAGGTGCCGGGCGATCGCGGGGACAGCTGAGAAGAAGTTCGAGGCTTCCTCAATGGGCATGTCAAGTACGTCTTGAACGGTCTTGCCTTTGAAGGTGACTTCGAGGGTTTCCCGGTTGTATCGGGCGCCGTGGCACACCTCGCAGGGTACGTACACGTCGGGGAGGAAATTCATCTCAATTTTGATTGTTCCGTCCCCTGAGCATGCCTCACAGCGACCACCTTTGACGTTGAACGAGAAACGACCTGGACCATACCCGCGGACTTTCGCTTCGGTGGTGCCGGCAAAGAGTTTGCGCACGTGGTCCCACACCCCGGTGTAGGTAGCTGGGTTGGAACGTGGGGTGCGTCCGATGGGGCCTTGGTCAACGTGAACAACTTTGTCGAGGTTCTCTAGTCCGTCGATGCGCCGGTGGCGTCCTGCGACGAGTCGCGCGCCGTTCAGTTTGTTGGCGAGCACTGTGTACAGGATGGAGTTCACGAGGGTCGATTTTCCGGACCCAGACACACCTGTGACTGCCGTGAGAACACCCAGCGGGAAGGTGACGTTGTCGCCGCGGAGATTGTTTTCCTTCGCCCCGATAACAGTTAATGAGCGTGAGGGGTTGATGGCGCGGCGGGCTGAGGGTAATGCAATGGCGCGGCGGCCTGACAGGTATGCGCCGGTGATGGAGCGGTCATTGGTGAGGAGGTCGTGGTAGGTGCCCGAGTGGACGACCTCTCCCCCGTGTTCCCCGGCGCCTGGGCCGATGTCGACGACCCAGTCAGAGGCGCGGATCGTGTCTTCGTCATGTTCGACGACGATGAGTGTGTTTCCAAGGTCACGAAGCCGAGTGAGGGTGTCAATGAGACGGCGGTTGTCGCGTTGGTGCAGGCCAATACTGGGTTCATCAAGGACGTAGAGCACACCCACAAGTCCTGCCCCAATTTGTGTGGCTAACCGGATGCGTTGTGCTTCTCCACCAGAGAGGGTTCCTGCAGCGCGCGCGAGGGTGAGGTAATCAAGACCCACATCAAGGAGAAAACCTAATCTGTCAAGGATTTCTTTTAATACAGCGGCTGCGATCTGTTTTTCTCTGGTGCCGAGTTCGATTGTGTTCAGGAACTGTTGACAGTCCCGCATGGACAGTTCACAGACCTCTGCAATAGATTTTCCACCGACTTTTACGGCAAGCACTTCGGGTTTGAGGCGCGCACCGCGACACGTGGGGCATGCGATTTCACGCATGTACGCTTCGTATTTTTCTTTGGACCACTCGGATTCGGTTTCGGAGTGTCGTCGTTCAATCGACGCGATGACCCCTTCAAAGCCGGTGGTGTATGCACGTTCTCTACCCCATCGGTTACGGTATTTCACGTGGACTTGGTAGTCCTTGCCGTACAAGATGGCGTCTTGGATGGAGCCGGGGAGCTTCTTCCACGGTGTGTCCAGAGAAAACCCGAGTTCGTCGGACAGCCCGGTCAGGATACGGTCGTAGTATTCCGAGGACGTCGCAGACCAGGGCGCGATGGCGCCGTCGGCGATGGATTTGTCATCATCGGGGATGATGAGTTCAGGGTCAACTTCAAGTCGCATCCCGATCCCGGTGCATTCGGGGCAGGCACCATAGGGCGCGTTAAATGAGAAAGTCCGGGGTTCGATTTCATCAAGCGTCAGTTGGTGATCGTTGGGGCAGGCCCGTTTCTCGGAGAACCGCCGTTCACGGTGTGGGTCGTTCTCCGCAAGATCGACCATGTCGATGATGACACGTCCATCTGCTGTGTTGAGTGCGGTTTCGATGGAGTCAGTGAGCCGTTGCCGGATTCCGTCCCGCAGTGCTAATCGGTCAACCACAACATCAATACTGTGTTTGATGTTCTTTTCGAGCGTGGGCGGGCTTGCGAGTTGGTGTAGTTCCCCGTCGATGCGGACCCGGGAGAACCCTTTGGCTTGCAGATCGGCGAGGAGTTCGTGGTACTCCCCTTTCCTCCCACGCACGACAGGTGCGAGCACCTGAAAGCGGGTTTTTTCAGGAAGTTCAAGAAGCTTGTCGACGATTTGTTGCGGGGTTTGGGCTGTGATGCGTTCCCCGCACACCGGGCAATGCTGCGTTCCAGCTCGTGAAAACAGCAGACGTAAGTAGTCATAGATCTCTGTGATCGTTCCGACTGTTGACCGCGGATTCCTATTTGTGGATTTTTGGTCGATAGAGACCGCTGGGGATAACCCTTCGATGAAGTCGACGTCAGGTTTGTCCATTTGACCAAGGAACTGCCGGGCATAAGCAGACAAGGATTCGACGTATCGCCGTTGACCTTCTGCGAAGATGGTGTCAAATGCCAAAGACGACTTTCCGGAGCCCGACAGGCCGGTAAAGACGATGAGTTGGTCACGCGGCAGCGAAATATCTACGGATCGGAGGTTGTGTTCGCGGGCACCTTGGACGATGAGTCGATCAGTCACTCCCTTATCTTATGCCGCAGGCGCCGATATCGCACAGATGTTCGAACGTTGGAGATGTCACGGGGTGAAGTTCGCACCGTGGGTATACCGGATCGTAACGTTTCGGCGCGTGGTTTGGTGAGGGCTCCGTGGTTGAATGTGGGCATGCAGACTTTTGCGATCACCTATGTGTATTCCGAGGACACGGCGGCGTTGGATGAGCATCGGCCTGCGCATCGTGCGTATTTGAGTGCGTTGGCGGCGTCTGGTTCGCTTCTTGCCTCTGGTCCCGTGCGTCAGGAAGACATGACTGGGGCACTCATTATTGTTCAGGCCCCGCATGCCGGTGCAGCGATCGCTTTGTTAGAAGGCGATCCGTTTTGGCAGCAGGGGTTGGTGTTAGATCGTGCTGTTGTGGAGTGGAACATTGTCATTGGTGCGTGGGCAGAGACCGAGTAAGTCTTGTTCTTGATCACGCATTGATCCGTGCAGAACAGCAGGGCGGTCCCAATATGGGGCCGCCCTGCTGTGTGTTGAGCATGCTTATGCAGGTAGACGGTGGCTATGCAGGTGGTGTGATTCCGCGTTTGAGGTCTCGGTTGGTTTTCCACACCGACGCGATCGTCGTGATGATCACTGTCCCAACGATCACGGTCATGGATTGTGCGATGGTTACTTCAGGGGCCGCGAGGACGGGTTGGCCGTTGTTAATGAAGGGAAGTTCATTGACGTGTAGAGCGTGAAGAACGAGTTTCACCCCAATGAATCCCAGGATGACAGCGAGCCCGTAGTTGAGGTAGACCAGCTTTTCCAAGAGGCCATCGACGAGGAAGAACAGCTGCCGCAGACCAAGGAGAGAGAATGCGTTGGCGGCGAAGACGAGGAACGGTTCTTGGGTGAGACCAAAAATCGCTGGAATGGAGTCGACGGCGAAGAGTAAGTCCGCTGACCCGATTGCCACCATGACGATAAGCATGGGGGTGACCATGGTGCGTCCATCGATGCGGACAAACACGCGGTCACCGACGTAGGAGTCCGTGATAGGCAGGATCCCGCGCAGTTTCCGGATGAGGAAGTTTTCGTGGTATTCCTCTTCTTCTTTCGCGGGGATTGCTTGGTGGATGGCGGTCCAGATAAGGAATGCCCCAAAAATGTAGAACACCCAGGAGAAGTTTTCGATCAGTGCTGCGCCGAGGAAGATGAACACGGTCCGGAAAATCAGCGCAACAACAATGCCAAAGAGGAGTACTTTTTGTTGGTCTTCGCGGGGCACTTTAAATGCGGCGATGATGAGGATGAACACGAAAAGGTTGTCGAGTGACAGTGACTTCTCGGTGAGGTATCCGGCGAAGTATTCGGTCCCGTACGTGGATCCGTATATTTGCCAGATGACAACACCGAATATCAGTGCGATCGCGATGTAAATCGCTGACCAGATTCCGGCCTCTTTGAGTGTCGGTGCGTGCGGGGTGCGGACGTGTCCGACGAAATCAACGGTGAGCATTGTCAAGATGATGCCGACGGTGATGATCCACAGTGAGGCGTGGACATCCATAGGTGTACCTCCGGTACGGGTGGTTGGTACCGAAGGTCTCTCCCGCGCGGCGTGAACCTGGCAACTGGTTCCGGGCGCATCATCGGGATGGCCGTGGTGACGAAACCAGTGTTCGTGGGATACTCCCCTTCAATTCTTGTTTATTATGGGCCACCGTGGGCTCAGGTGTGATCGTGATTCACCGTTCGGTGGCGCGTTGTTCGTCACAGTTGAGTGGGGTCGGCGAGTTGTGTGATCCAACTTCGCAGGCCAACTGTGGCGACCCGATGTGCCGCAATGACCGATGCGTTGGTTGTGACGGCTGTGATGTCGGCTAGGTCGGTGGGCGGGTGGTTGTGGGTGTGGTGGTGGGTGGCAACGAAGTGGGTATATGCCCCGTGGAAAACATCTCCGGCACCGAGGGTGTCACGGGTGACAACGCCTGGTGGGCTGATCGTGGTTGTGGTGGTGGGATGCCACACGGTGATGGGGTGTTCACCGTGTGTACGCACGATTGTTGGTGCGGTAGTGAGTGTGGTGCGGTTCTCGGGGGTGAGTGGCACCCAGCCGTGTGGGTCGTGGAAATCTGCTGAAGCAATAATGTGTTGGGCGTGCGGGATGAGATCGTCAAACGCAGGTTTCCACCGTCCGGCATCAACGATGATGGGGGCAGCATTGGTGGGCCGTTGGGCGAGGATGTGGCGCGCAAGATGGGGGTGGTGTCCGTCGATGAGGATCGCATGGACACGTGGCAGTAGTGTGCTTAGCTGCGTGGTGAGGCGGCTGGTCATCTGAGGTGTCAGCGTGTGGGGTTGAGCATCGGTAGAAATAACGGCTCGTTCCCCGGTGTGTTCGGTGATGAGGATGCTGGATACAGACAGACCGTGGTCAGGTCCGGCAAGGTCGATGACGGTGACGTTGTGGGCGGCAAGGTCGGCCGCTGCGATGCGTGCTTGAGGACTCGTCCCGATCACGGTCAGGAGAATAGCGTGACCACCAAGTGCAGCGCAGGTGACAGCTGCGTTGGCTGCTGGGCCTCCTGCTGCAATATCTTGATGGTGGGCCGTGAGTTTTTCGTTGGGTGTGGGAAACGTGGTGATGCGTGTTGCAATATCGAGCGTGGTGAGCCCAACAAAGAGGCTGATTGGTTGGGTCACGAGGTGGCGTCTTTCATCTGGCGGAGTTCTCGTTTGAGGTCGGAGAGTTCGTCGCGTAGGCGCGCTGCGAGTTCAAATTGAAGCTCTGCTGCTGCTTGGTGCATTTGTTCGGTGAGTTGGGTAATGAGGGCGCTGAGGTCACCTGTTGCGCTGGGCACACCTGATGGTGTGTGCGCTGGTGTGGGTGTAGTTGTTTGACGGTACCCACCGGCAAGGAGTTCTTGTGTATCGATGTCTTCTCGAGCGAGCATGTCGGTGACGTCGGCGATCTTTTTTCGCAGCGGTTGTGGGTCAACACCATGTTCAGTGTTGTATGCGATCTGTTTTTCTCTGCGTCGCTCAGTTTCTTCGATGGCTTGTGCCATGGCCGGGGTGATGCTGTCGGCATACATATGCACTTCACCGGACACGTTACGTGCGGCACGTCCAATGGTTTGGATAAGCGAACGAGGGGAACGTAGGAACCCTTGTTTGTCGGCGTCGAGGATCGCGACCAGGGACACCTCGGGGAGGTCAAGTCCCTCACGCAGGAGGTTGATCCCCACAAGAACATCAAACTCACCAAGTCGCAGCCCTCGAAGGAGCTCCACTCGTTTGAGAGTGTCAATGTCTGAGTGAAGATAGCGAACGGCTACACCTTTGTCGAGGAGATAGTCGGTCAGGTCTTCAGACATTTTCTTCGTGAGGGTAGTGACAAGTATGCGTTCGTTCTTGGCGGTCCGTTCGTTGATCTCGTCAAGAAGGTCATCGATTTGGCCTTTGGTGGGTTTCACCGTGATCTTCGGGTCGACCAAGCCGGTTGGACGAATGATCTGTTCAACTGTGCCGTTGGACAGTGCCAGTTCATAATCGCCTGGTGTGGCGGATAGGTAGACTGTTTGTCCAATACGTTCGGTGAACTCTTCCCATGTCAATGGCCGGTTATCCATTGCTGAGGGGAGACGGAACCCATGCTCCACGAGAGAACGTTTTCGCGAAGCGTCCCCCTCATACATCGCCCCGATTTGTGGCACAGTGACGTGCGATTCATCAATGATCAGCAAAAAGTCATCGGGGAAGTAATCCAACAGCGTATGTGGTGCGCTACCGGGAGCACGACCATCAATGTGCCGTGAGTAGTTTTCAATCCCAGAACACGACCCCACCTGACGCATCATTTCGATGTCATAGGTGGTGCGCATCGATAAGCGCTGCGCTTCAAGTAACTTGTTGTCCCGGTTGAGCTCAGCAAGCCGTTCTTCTAGTTCCGCTTCAATCGATGCGATGGCTCGTTCCATCCGTTCGGGACCAGCCACGTAGTGTGACGCAGGAAAAATGTGGATCCGTTGCACTTGGGACACAACTTCACCGGTGAGCGGGTGCAGTGTGTAGATCGCTTCGATGTCGTCCCCAAAGAACTCAAGCCGAATCGCTAGTTCCTCATAGACAGGGATAATTTCCACGGTGTCACCTCGGACCCGGAACGTGCCCCGCGTAAATGCCACATCGTTGCGCGTGTACTGCATCGACACGAAGTGGCGCAGCAGACCATCACGGTCAATTTCATCACCAACATCGATCTGAACCATCCGATCGACATATTCTTGCGGGGTACCCAACCCGTAAATGCAGGACACAGACGCGACAACAACCACGTCACGGCGGGTCAGCAAAGAGTTGGTCGCCGAGTGACGAAGACGCTCCACTTCCTCGTTAATTGAGGAGTCCTTCTCAATGTAGGTGTCAGTTTGGGCAATATACGCCTCAGGCTGGTAATAGTCGTAATATGAGACAAAATACTCAACAGCGTTGTTGGGAAGCAACTCTCGAAACTCCGTCGCTAACTGCGCAGCCAACGTTTTATTCGGCGCCATAATCAACGTGGGACGTTGCAACTGCTCAATGAGCCACGCACTGGTTGCCGACTTCCCCGTCCCCGTCGCCCCCAGGAGCACAACGTCCTTTTCCCCACCCTGAATACGCCGCGTCAACTCAGCAATCGCACTGGGCTGATCCCCCGACGGTGAGAACTCCGACACAACATCAAACTGGAAATCAACACGGGTTAATTCACGGTGAGAACTCATACACCCAACATAGTGCCCGCCCCTGACACCACGCACCACGCACCAGGACCTTATCCACAAAAAAGTTCGTTTCTACCTGTCATACTAAGGACACACACAGCACCCACCTGCACAGGAGGCCGCAGTGACACCGGACTTCACCACCGCTGAAACCATCCACTACGCACGCCAAATGGCGCTACCTGGTTTTGGACACACTGCGCAACAAGCCCTCCGCGACGCCCACGTCCTCGTCATCGGAGCCGGTGGCCTCGGCTCCCCCGCCCTCATGCACCTCGCCGCCGCCGGAGTAGGCACCCTCGAAATATACGACGACGACACAGTCGACCCCTCCAACCTCCACCGCCAACTCATCCACTCCTACCCCCGCATCGGACAACGCAAAACCGACTCAGCAGCCACAACCCTCACGCAACTCAACCCCCACATCACCATCATCACCCACCCCACCCGACTCACCCACAACAACGCCTACGACGCCATCAACCGAGCAGACCTCGTCATCGACGGCACCGACAACTTTGCTACCCGCTACCTCATCAACGACATCTGCGTCACCACAGCAACCCCCTACATTTGGGCAGCAATCTCCGCCTGGGACGCCCACATCAGCGTCTTCGCGCTCCCCCACACACCGTGCTACCGATGCCTACACCCCACACCGCCACCACCCAACACCGTACCCACCTGCGCACAAACCGGAGTCCTCCCCACCCTTCCCGGACTCATCGGAACAACCCAAGCACACGAAGCAATCACCCTCATTACCGGAATCGGCACACCACTCACTGGAACGCTCGCCACCTACTCCGGGCACACGAACACTTGGAACTACCTCCCCCTCAACCCATCACCCACCTGCCCCACCTGCTCAACCAAACCCACCACCACCCCACACCACCAACCAGACCCACCACCACCAACCAGACCCACCAACCACCCATCAGCACTCACCAACCACCCATCAGCACTCACCAACCACCCATCAGCACTCACCACCGCCACCACCATCGACATTCGCCCACCCCACACCACCCACACAAACCCGTGGCCAACCACCCTCACCATCCCCCTACCTGACATCCTCGCTAACCCACACGCCACCGCCACCCGCCTCGCCACACACCCCGCACCTCGCATCATCTACTGCGAATCAGGAACAACCGCCCAGCTTGCAGCCCTCACCCTCACCGACGCAGGCCTCACCGACGTCTCCGCCCACCCAGGTCCACCACAATGACCACAACAACACACGCCACCATCATCCTCACCGGCGGCCACGGCTCCCGCCTCGGCACCACCAACAAAGCAGAACTCCCCCTTGGCACCACCACCTTCCTTAACCACATCCTCACCACCCTCCCCTCCTTCCACCACCCCACCATCCTCGTTGGCCCACCACCCCACACACCCACCCACATACCCGTCATCACCACCCAAGAACACCCCCCACACACCGGTCCACTCGCCGCCATCGCTCACGCCACCACCCACCTCCCACCCCAGACCACCTACACCACAATCCTCGCCTGCGACACCCCCCATGCAGCCCACGCCATCACCCCCCTCACACACGCACTCACCACAACACACCAGGACGCGGCGCTCGCAGTTGATAAGGAGGGACGGTGGCAACCACTTGTCGCCGTCTACGACGTTGCAGCATTAGCAACAGCACTGGACGCACTGCGGGACTCGGGTGGGCTCGCCCACCGGCCAGTAAAACACCTCATCGCGGCATTGAATATCACTACAGTGCCACTGCCACAGCTGTGGACATTCGACGTTGACACTCCACAGGACTACTCTCAGATGAGGTCCTTGACCACCTCAGAACGTGCACACACCACAGGAGAAGACCCCGATGACGACGCCATATGATGCCATGAACCAGTGGGCGCACACCCTCACCCACACTCTGCACTTGAATACCCCAGCGGCACACAATGCGCCTCTTGCAGAGTTGCTTGACCTCACCCGGGAGGTTGCACACAATGTTGCCCGTCCAGCTGGGCCCGTCACCACATACTACGTAGGGCTTGCCGTCGGTCTCGCCGGAGGCGACGTCGACAAAGCCCGCGAGATCATCACCGAACTACGAGACCTCATCCCTACACAGGAAGGCAACGATTAACAGTGTCTGTTGTGACCTTGACCTACTATGCTGCTGCCCGTGCAGCAGCTGGCGGCATCACACAAGAATCATTTCACGCATCGACACTGAGCGATGCTCTTGCACAAGCAGCCAACCAGCATGGGGCTGACATGGACAAAGTCCTCAACATCAGTTCGCTGTTACGCGAAGGAACCTACGTGGACAAAGACACGTTCGATTCCACCCTCACCGGCGACGTCGCCCTTGACGTCCTTCCACCCTTCGCTGGCGGGTGACCACCCTACCCACCAATAGCTGACATTCCCCGGTCAGGTTGAATGAACCCTGGATCGTTGATGCCGTGGCCAGGCAATTTCTGGGCAACCGATGCCCCCAACGCGTAGGCGATATCATCATCGGTGCCCCCCTGACGTACCAGGGTACGCAGATCAGACTCACCACGTTGAAACAGACAGTTACGCAATTGGCCATCTGAGGTCAACCGCAACCGATCACATGCCCCACAAAAGGGCCGAGTCACTGAAGCAATGATTCCCACGGTGGCATGTGAACCGTTCAGATACCACCGCTGTGCAGGCGCTGCCCCTCGATGTGGAACAGGTGTCAACTCATACACGCGAGCAAGCGCATCAAAAATTTCGTCCGCTGGGACCATCGCTTCACGCGACCACGTGTGCCCAGCATCAAGCGGCATCTGTTCAATGAATCGCGGCTCATATCCGCGGGCCACCGCGAACTCAACTAGATCCACCGCTTCATCATCGTTGACGCCACGCATGAGAACTGAGTTCAGCTTCGTTCCCGTGAACCCCGCAGCATCTGCCGCATCACATCCCGCCATGACATCAGCAAAACGGCGACGGCGAGTCAATGCGAAATAACGGTCTGCACGAACGGTATCGAGAGAAATATTGAGCCGAGTCAACCCCGCGTCACGTAAAGGACCAGCAAGCGAGGCGAGACGTAACCCATTAGTCGTCATGGACACTTCAGGAGCACCATCAAGCGCGGCAAGCCGTTGGGTGATTTCCACAACTTGCGGGTACAACAACGGCTCACCGCCGGTCAACCGAATCTCCGTGATGCCATGCCCAACCGCCACCGCAGCGATCCTCACCATTTCATCCACGCTCAACTGCTGGCTCTTCGCGATCCACTCCATGCCTTCTTCTGGCATGCAATATGTGCACCGCAAATTACATTTATCAGTTAACGAAATCCGCAGGTCACGGTGCACACGGCCAAACCGGTCAGTGAGCAACTCCGGCCCTAACTTGGTGTTGGCACCCTGCCCCACCACCATCGGAGACAGAACACGGGGAAGCCCTAACGACACCGTCATAGCGCTCCCACCCACTGGCTAGACCCATCAACAAAAAATTGTTCCTTCCACACGGGAAGGCGCTTCTTCACCTCATCTACCAGCACGTCACATACCTCAAACGCCAACTTCCTGTGCGCTGACGACACGCTTGCCACCAATGCCACATCTCCGACCACCAGATCCCCAACCCGGTGGCTCACCGCAAGACGCACACCCCCATAACGCCGCGCGACATCGTCAGCGATCTGAGCAAGCATGTCCGCAGCGTGTGGGTGCCCCTCATAATGCAAAGCACGCACACCAAGACCACCATCATGATCACGCACGACACCACAAAACGTCACGACAGCACCCATGTGAGCGTGCGCAACCTTGTCCTCATGCCACGCAACAACCAACGGATCGACTGTCACAGCAGTCCATGTCACCTCACCCATCATCATGCGCCTCCCCTCGCTCATGATCCCCGTCAGCAAGTTGCTCACGTACATGTCCCATCATCGGACCTAACACTTCCAACCCGTCACGCACCGCACCCACCGAACCAGGCAAAGTCACCACCAACGCCCCTTCCGAAATCCCCGCAACAGACCGCGACAGCAACGCACCAGGAGCACGCCCCACCCCGCTGACCTGTAACTGATGCGCTAAAGCCGGGAGCGGCTTGTCAAGCAACGGTGCCACCGCATCGGGAGTCACATCGCGTGACGTAATCCCTGTCCCCCCGGTGGTCACAACAAACCATGCCCCCTGACGGACCGCAGCCCGCACCCGATCACGGATCATCACAGCGTCATCAGGGACAACCTCGTGCATACACTGCGATCCCCATTGGGACGCAGCCTCAACAATCATGGGTCCTGTTTCATCAACTCGCGCACCTGCCGCTGCACGATCTGACACCGTCAACACGTAACCAAACGGTTCATCCGGAGTCACACAAGCATCCCTCGCTTCACTGGTCGTGGACTCACCCGGTTCTTCGCGCAACATTTGCCCGTGTGCGTCACGCACCCATTGCCCTGAGGCGCCACCTTCCTTGCGTTCAATACGTGCCCACTCAAGGAAGGCCCCCCGATCAAGTGCCTTCACCATGTCAATGATGTTGAGCGCCCCCACTGTCACCGCGGTCAGCGCCTCCATTTCGATACCTGTGCGGTCAGCCGTCCGCACACTGGCTTCAAGCTCCACGCACCCATCTCCCAGGCTCACTGTGACATCAACTCCGGTGATGGCAAGAGGGTGGCACAACGGGATGAGGTCCGGGGTTTTCTTCACCGCGCTAATCGCAGCGATCCGGGCGACCGCTAACGCGTCGCCCTTGCGCAGTTCGCCACGGCGCAACACATCAATCACGTCAGCAGTAACGACCACCCGGGCGCGGGCCACCGCCCCACGGTCAGTGACGGGCTTATCGCCCACACTCACCATACGCACAGCGCCCTGCTCATTGACGTGTGTTAACCCACGAGAAGCTACCACTTCACGAATCTCCTTGACCCTTGGCAAGATGGGACATGTGACCCACCATGAGACGTTGACTGAACCCGCCTGGGACGTTGCCCACGGCACTGCACATATGACCCCTCACCTGGTTGGTGTGGTGACCCTGCCACTTCATCAGGCTACCGGACGTGTCCTTGCCCACGACCTGAGGAGCGCGACTGCTCTTCCGCGCGATACGACGTCCGCTATGGATGGGTACGCGGTAGGCGACTCGTCTGGGCCCTGGCGGCTCGTTGATGCGCCGGCTCTCGCAGGTCATGTGGGGGCGCGCGAGTTGGAGCCTGGTGAGGCTGTGGTTATTGCTACTGGTGGTGTTGTGCCGCACGGCACGTTCGGGGTTGTGCGGCGTGAGTACGCGCAGGTCACGTCGGTTGATGGTGGTGAGTTTATTTCTTCGGTCTCGGACAATGAACCGTGGGATGGGTCGCATGTCCGGCCTGCTGGGGCTGAGGCAAGCCTGGATGAGGTCATTGTTCACGCAGGTCAGGTGTTGACTCCCCCACGTGTGGGGTTGGCTGCGATGGCGGGTGTGGACACGGTTCGTGTTCGTCGTTCGGTGACCGTTGATCTCATTGTGTTGGGTGATGAGGTGACACACCGTGGAGTACCGGGTGCAGGCCAAGTTCGGGATGCGTTTGCTCCACAGTTCCCCGCCTATTTGCAGTTGTTGGGGGTGGACGTGACGCAGGTGATGTTTGTTCCCGATACCCTTGACGCTACCGTGCGTGCCTTGCGTGACAGTGACGCTGACGTCATCATCACCACGGGTGGAACGGCCGCTGGCCCGCGCGACCACCTTCATCGCGGGTTGGAGGCTGTTGGTGCTGAGTTGGTCATTGACTCGATTGCGATGCGCCCTGGGCATCCAAACCTCCTTGCTCGTCGTGATGGTCAGTACATTGTCGGGTTGCCGGGCAATCCCTTGTCAGCCACCTTGGGTGGGATGTTGACGCTTGTTCGGCCTCTTGTGTATGGCTTGCTGGGTCGCCCTGCCCCGGTGTTAGGCCAGGTTGTGACAGCCGATGCGGTGGTTGCGCCTGCCCGTGATTCTCGGTTGGTTCCGTTTTCGGTTTCGTGGGTGGCCGGTCGTGTGGTTGCTCAGGAAACGGGGTGGCTTGGTTCGGGGATGTTACGCGGTTTTGCGTGTGCTGATGGGGTCATGGTGATCCCACCTGGTGGGGTGGGGGCTGGTTGTGTTGTGCCGAGTCTTGCACTGCCGTGGGGCAGTGGTGTGAGTTCATGAGGTAGGTGTGCGGCGGATTCACCTTGAATCCGCCGCACGGTGTGGTTATTTGCGCATGCTTTTGGTTAAGGGAGACACATCTGGTGTGTGTTTTCTGCGGTAGACCACGTAGGGGCGAGCCAGATAGGCCACGGGGATTGACCACACGTGGACAAGCCGAGTGAATGGCCAGATTGCAATGAGCAGGCAGCCAAGGATCGCGTGGATCGCATAAATTGTGGGGGCGTCCATGATGAGTGCTGCATCTGGTTGCAAAATAAAGAGTTGTCGGAACCACACAGACACTGTTCCGCGGTAGTCGTAGCCTTCACCCACAATGTTGGTGGAAATCTTTTGCCACATGCCGACGAAGATTTCGATGACGAGCAAGGCGTAGAGAGCGTAGTCCCAGGCAGTGGTGACAACGCGGATGCGTTGTGAGGTGACAAACCGGCGGATGATGAGGATGATCGTGCCGGCGACGAGCGCTACGCCTGCCGCTGTCCCGATGTACATGGACAGGTTGTGGTACATGTGGTCGTTGACCCCAAGTGCGCGGGTCCATTCTTGTGGGATGAGTAGCCCACCAACATGTCCGGCAATGACAAAGAGTGCCCCGAAGTGGAAAAGTGGGGAGCCCCAACTGAGCCATCGGCTTTCTAAGACTTGGCTCGTGCGGGTTGTCCACCCGAATTGGTCGTGCCGGTACCGCCAGATGTGACCGACCACGAAGATCGCCACACAAATATAGGGGAAAATCACAAACCAGAAGTTCGCCCACATGGGTCATGATCCTTTCGGAGAGCAGGTGAATTCCGGTGGTCCGAATGGTTCGTCGGCTCCCCCGGCAAGGGTGGAATAGGGGGCAAGAGGTGACTCCAACCCGATGGTTTCGGCAGGTGGGCCCGCTGCAACAAGTTGGGAAACTTCTTCTTGTTGGCGTGCGGTGACTGGGCCAAGAACGTCTGCTACAGCGTCCAGCAGCAGGGCATACAGTGAGCCGCGATCGTTCAGTGCGGTGCGGATCACTTCAAAACCGCTCCGGTGTAGGCGCAGGAGTCCTTCGCCGACCCCAGGTCCGGTAATCGCCGCGAACTCCAAGACCATGGGCAGGTAGTCGGGTAGCTCGTTTTCGGGTGGTGCAAACCCATAGGCTCGGTAGCGCTGTTTGAACATCAGCAGCGACATCCCCCGTTGGCGTGTGTCCCCGTGGAGGTAGTAGGTGAGGAACAACGACGAGTTGCGCCTCATGTCAAAGGTTTCCACGTAGTGTCGTTGTGCCTCGATGGCGGTGAAGTCGGTAAAAAGCGACCAAAATTCCCTGATTTTCGATGCGGCTGGTGAGTTGGGTAGTTCCGTGACTGCCTGCGCAAGGTCGTTGCGTAACGCAATAAACGCATCGTCAGGGTAGCCCAACAGCACTGCGCACAGTCCCAGCACTTCTGACCGGCCGGGAATGTCAGTGAGGTCACGCCGCTTGGAGCGGCGAAACAGGGGGATGGTCACAGCTTTACGTGTTGTTGTGGGACTCATCGTGGCCTCCTGCGTGCCAGGGTCAGTGGTACCTTGCCACCGCGGGTTGATACGTTGCTCATCCCTGGCCCACCGGGGCCATCAAGCGAGCACCCGGACTGCCAGGAAGCAAGTTCTGCTGCCCGCTCTGTGTGGGCTTTCGGGATCACGTACCGATCGGACATTTTGGCGATCGCCAGGAGGCGGTACATGTCTTCGACGTCCTGGGCGGACATACCGATTCGTTCGAGAACTTCGTTGGACACGTCACCGTTGATGGTGCGGTTCCTCATGAAGGTGCGCATTCCCGCGAGTTTCATCAACACACCAGCGATTGTGTCAACGTCGCCTGCAGTGAAGATCGAGGCAAGGTATTCCATGGGGATGCGCAGTGAGGAGATGGTGTGGAACACGTCATCTGCGTCGGTGTTGTCTCGTCCCAGTTCTGTCGTGACGTCAAGGACTGGTGACAGCGGCGGGACGTACCACACCATCGGGAGGGTGCGGTATTCCGGGTGCAGCGGCAACGCGATTTTGTAGGTGTGGATGAGTTTGTAGATGGGCGAGTCTTGAGCTGCCTTGATCCAGTCCTCAGGGATGCCCTCCGCTCGTGCTGCTGCCAGTACCTCAGGATCGAACGGGTTCAAGATGATGTCGCGTTGCGAGTCGAGGAGGTCTTTTTCGTCGGTGACAGATGCGGCTTCTGAGACTTTGTCTGCGTCGTAGAACACGATGCCGATGTACCGAAGTCGGCCCACACACGTTTCAGCGCAGACCGTGGGAAGCCCTTCTTCGATCCTGGGGAAGCAAAACGTACATTTTTCTGCTTTACCTGTTTGGTGGTTGATGTACACCTTCTTGTACGGGCAGGCGGACACACACATGCGCCAGCCACGGCATGCGTCTTGGTCCACCAGGACGATGCCGTCTTCAACGCGTTTGTACATCGCGGATGACGGGCATGCCGACACGCACGCAGGGTTGAGGCAGTGTTCACAAATCCGTGGCAGGTGGAACATGAAGGTCTGCTCAAAAGACATCTTCACTTGTTCGGACATGTTTTTCAGGTTCGGGTCGAGATGGGCGATCTCTGGGGACCCGGCAAGGTCGTCATCCCAGTTAGCTCCCCATTCGATTTTCATGTCTTTCCCAGTGATCACCGACTTTGGGCGTGCTGTAGGTACATCGTCTTGGGCAGGCGCATTGACGAGTTGATCAAAATCGTAGGTGGCAGGTTCATAGTAGTCATCCAGGGTGGGAAGGTTCGGGTTGGCAAAAATTGATGCCAATCGTTTCAACCGTCCCCCTGATTTCAGTTGTAACCGTCCCTTGCGGTCTAGGGTCCACCCGCCATTCCACCGTTCTTGGTCTTCGTATCCGCGTGGGTAACCCAAACCGGGTTTGGTTTCCACGTTGTTGAACCACACGTACTCAACCCCGTCACGGTTTGTCCAGGTTTGTTTGCACGTGACTGAACAGGTGTGACATCCAATGCACTTATCGAGGTTCATGACCATCGCGACTTGAGACATAACACGCATCAGTACTGAACCTCCTGGGTGCGGCGGCGGATCACCGTGAACTCATCACGCTGATTTCCGGTGGGGCCGTAATAGTTGAACGCATAGGTGAACTGGCCATAACCACCAAGGAAGTGCGAGGGCTTCATCATGATCATGGTCAGTGAGTTGTGGATACCACCACGTTTGCCGGACGTCTCTGTTTTGGGGACGTCAATGTTGCGGTCTTTTGAGTGGTACATGTACGCAGTGCCTTGTGGCATACGGTGGGACACCACAGCACGGCACGCCACCACCCCGTTTCGGTTGACTGCTTCGATCCAGTCATTGTCAGCAATGCCCGCTTTATTAGCGTCCTCGACGGAGAGCCATATGACGGGACCGCCACGGGAAAGACCCAGCATGTAGGGGTTGTCTTGATACTGGGAGTGGATCGACCACTTGGAGTGCGGAGTCAAGTACCGTACGGTGACTCCGGCATCGCCGTCGTCGGTGAACCCTTGGTCCCCAAAGTGGCGGGCCATGTCCAATGGGGGCCGGTACACCGGGAATTGTTCTCCCAGTGCTTGCATCCAGTCGTGGTCAACAAAGAAGTGTTGCCGCCCGGTGATGGTGTGCCATGGTTTATCGCGTTCCACGTTGATTGTGAACGGAGAGTAGCGACGACCTCCCTTTTCCGACCCAGACCATTCATACGAAGTAAACACTGGTTGTGGTCCTGATAGTGCTTGAGGGAAGGTGATGATCCGTTCCTCGTTTTCTTCAGCAAGGTCGTGCATCGTGACGCCGGTGCGTTGCTCGAGTGCTTTAAACCCGGCCACAGACACTGCACCATTTGTGGTTCCAGACAGCGCAAGAATCGCTTCACAGAAATGAGCTGCGGTGTCCAGGCGTGGGCGTCCTTGACCGATTCCTGACCGTTGCACACCGTTCGCCTTTTCAAGGTGGCTGATGGCGCTGTCAGGAACGATCGTTACCCCCTTAATGGTGGTCCCTGCGCTGGAGATCAGTGGCCCTACGGCGCGCATCTTCTCACCGATTTTTGTGTAGTCACGCTCAATGGTGACAAGCCGAGGCATGGTGACACCGGGAATAGGGTCACATTCTCCGTCTTTCCAGTCACGGACAATGCCGTGTGGTTGCGCCATTTCGTCGGGGGTGTCGTGGGTCAGCGGAGCCGCGATGACATCGGTGCGAGTTCCCAGGTGGGTGTGCGCCAACTCAGAGACTTTGTCTGCCAGTCCAAGGAAAGCATCGTAGTCGGTACGTGACTCCCATGCTGGTGTGATCGCTGCGTTGAGGGCGTGAACAAACGGGTGCATGTCCGTGGTGGACAGGTCTTGTTTTTCGTACCATGTGGCAGCTGGAAGCACGATGTCAGAGAACAATGACGTTCCCGTCATACGGAAGTCAATGTTGGTCAGCAGGTCAAGCTTGCCCTCCGCGGCCTTTTCCCGCCACACAATATCTTTGGGACGGTTTTCTGGGGGTGTTTCCTTCCCCCGGATCGCGTCGGTTGTGCCCAGCAGGTGCTTGAGGAAGTACTCGTTGCCTTTGGCGGAGTTACCAATGAGGTTCGATCTCCACAAGGTGAGAACCCGTGGGAAGTTGACGGGGTTGTCGGGGTCTTCCATGGCGAACTTGAGGCGGCCACCTTTGAGTTCATCAACAACGTATGTGGGGACGGTTTTCCCCGCTTCTTGGGCTTGATCGCAAATGTCAAGAGGGTTGCGGTCAAACCCGGGGTGCGCTGGTGTCCAGCCGAGGCGTTGAGCTTGAGCAAGACAGTCTGCAATAGCGGAGCGGGTGAACCCTTTGGCTGCAGCTGGTGAGGTGAACTCATCAGCGTCGAATCCTTCGTACCGCCACTGGTCAGTTGCTGTGTACCAAAACGCGGTGCCTGCCATGTGGCGGGTTGGGCGCTGCCAATCAAGAGCAAAGGACATGTGCTGTTGTCCAGTCACAGGTCGAGCTTTTTCTTGTCCAACGTAGTGCGCCCATCCCCCACCGTTCACACCTTGGCAACCGGTCATGGTGAGCAGGGAGATGAAGGTGCGGTAGATCGTGTCCGAGTGGTACCAGTGGTTGGTGCCCGCGCCCATGACGATCATGGATCGCCCTTGTGTCATCTCCGCGTTACGGGCAAATTCCCGTGCGATGCGTGCACATTGTTCACCAGTGACTCCGGATAGGTTTTCTTGCCACGCGGGTGTGCCAAGAACCGAGGCATCGTCATAGCCGGTTGGCCATTGGCCGGGCAGCCCATCACGTCCAACACCGTAGTTGGCCAGGAGCAGATCAAAAACGGTGGTCACCACGTGTCCGTCAATGGTGAGGGTGGGCACACCACGGGTAATGGTGCTGCCACCTTCGGTCGCTCCTTCGTCAAAACGTGGCATGAGCACAGTGGCTGACGATGCGGTTTGGCCTTGGTAGGTCGTGTCAAGCAGCGTCAGGTGTGGGTCTTGACCGTCAAGGTCGAGGTTCCATCGCCCTTTGCCTTCGTCAGTCCACCGGTCGGCCAGGGTTCCGTTGGGAACAGTCACGCTGTTGGTGACTGAGTCGAGGAAAACGGGGCGGAACTCGGCACGGTCGCCGGTAGCTCCGTGCACTGAGGTGGGGTTGAGGTCTGCGGCGGTCAAGAACTTGCCAACCCGGTAGGTTCCGTCATTGTCCCCTTTGTCGAGGGACACTAGGAACGGGGAATCGGTGAACTTCTTGGCATAGCGGGTGAAGTATTCAACGGTGCGGTCCCGGTAGAACTCGGTGAGGATGACATGACCCATTGCTAGGGCGAGGGCCCCATCTGTTCCTGGAGCGGGAGCAAGCCAGTCGTCAGCGAATTTGACGTTTTCAGCATAGTCAGGGGATACCGCAACGACTTTGGTTCCTTTGTACCGTACTTCGGCGAGGAAGTGGGCGTCGGGTGTTCTTGTGACGGGAATGTTTGATCCCCACATCATGATGTATCCGGCGTTCCACCAGTCCCCCGACTCTGGGACATCTGTTTGGTCGCCCCAGATTTGTGGGGATGCTGGTGGCAGGTCGGCGTACCAGTCGTAAAAGCTGAGTAGGGTCCCGCCAATCATGGATAGGAATCGGGTTCCTACCCCAAATGAGGCCATGGACATTGCGGGGATTGGGGTGAACCCTACGCACCGATCCGGTCCAAAGTTCTTGATGGTGTACACATGGGCGGCGGCCATGATTTCGGTCGCCAACTCCCAGTTTGCGCGAACAAGCCCTCCTTTTCCGCGAGCTGTTTTGTACATCGCGGATTTCAAAGGGGAGGTGACGATTGATTCCCATGCATCCACCGGGTCTGGGTGTTCCTTTTTTGCTTTGAGATACAGCTCAAGCAGGACGCCGCGGATATATGGGTATTTCACGCGCCCCGGTGAGTAGGTGTACCACGAAAATGACGCACCACGCGGGCAACCACGAGGTTCGTACTCAGGGCTGTCTGGACCTGTTGTTGGGTAGTTCGTTCCCTGGTGCTCCCAGGTGATCAGTCCGTCCTTGACGTAAACATCCCACGCGCACGACCCTGTGCAGTTGACCCCGTGTGTCGATCGGACGATCTTGTCGTGCGACCATCGGTTACGGTAGAACTCATCCCACTCCGATGGGTTTGTTTCCACGTAGGCGTGGGAGTTGTCGAACACTTCGGTGTGAGGGAGCAACCCGCGGGAGGCGAGGAGTTTCTTCACAAGTGGCGACATCGACTCGTTGGTTGGTGCGGTCATGGGGTGCACTCCTTCGATTGATGCGAGATCACGATCCAGCTCAGTTTTTCTCCTCTATGTGGGCCTTTGGGCCCGCACTGTGAGGTACATATCAGGTATTTTGTCGATTGAAACGAAAATCTTTGGGAATATTCAGTAATCCGTGAAGCATACAACCGATCACGGAAGACCAGTAAGGGACACACGCCATGCCAAAATCCATTGGCCACTTCGGGTTTGACGGAACAACTGGGCGTTCCGACTACGGAGGCCGCCGTACGCACATCATTCAATTGCTCCGCGACTCCAAAGACCCGTTGTCGGTGTCTGAAGTGGCCGACCGAGTGGGCATCCATCTCAACACCGCCCGCTTTCACTTGGAGTCCCTTGTCGATTCGGGCCTTGCACAGCGCACGCAGCAACCTCGTTCCACACCAGGGCGCCCAAAGATCTTGTATCTGGGTACACTGCCCAACCAGACTCACGAACGTGCTCAGGCCTACCGGGTCCTTGCTGAGGCATTGACGATCGCGGTTGCTGATAACGTGCCTGACGCATCGGCCATCATGTACTCCGTGGGGAAACGATGGGGACAGTTTGTCACCGAAGCTCCCAGTGAGGCTGAGCACCCTAGTGAAGACGATCTGCTGACCCGAGTGCTGACAAAACTTGACGCGTTGTGGTTCGCTCCGGAGTTGACCGACGACTTGGGGCAATCCACTCGTGACGCCGACCAAGTCACGGGAAAAACCAATATCGCCCCCGACGAAGAACACCGTTTTGATGAGCGTGGGTTGCTGTTTCACAACTGCCCGTTCGCTGACGCGGCCCGTAGCGCCCCGGAGGCTGTGTGTGCGTTGCATGCGGGTTTGCTCAACGGGTCTTTGGAAGAGTTGAACTCCACGCAACGAACCACGCGTATTGTTCCGTTGCTTGGTCAACACCACTGTGCTGCCCCGTTGACAACTGTTGCGCGAGGGTTTGAGGACAGTGAGGGTGTCATCGTTGATACTCGTTTTGTCTCTCACCACGCTTCGATCCCTTCCTCTCCAGCGCCTCAATAACCAACTGAACCGTGGCGTCGGTAACTCCGACGCCACGGTCGCAATCAGCTCTTTGCCTCCGCCCCTGGTCGTGCGTAGTAGAACCACGACACTGCAGCGCAAGCCAGCGCGTACACAATGATGAAGGTGAACACTGCTTCACGGGAGAAGAAGTTGAAGGCCATCGAGAATATGAATGGCCCAAACGCTGCGATCGCCGCAGTCCATCCAATGACACCGCCAGCTTGGCGAGCGGGGAAGATCATGGGCATCTGTTTAAATGTTGACGCATTGCCCACCCCGGCGAAGAAGAAAATCATGAGCATCCCGGTCATGAAAATACCCAGTGACGGGCCTTCATCTCCGGCAGTGATTTGACCAAAGAGAACCACACCAGCAGACACAGCCATGCCCACGCCAGAAACAAAGGTCCAAATTCCACCGCCAAAACGGTCACACAACGGCCCCCAGCACATCCGCACCAGTGACCCAACAAATGCGCCAAGAAACACCCAGGTGAGATACTGCGCCCCGAACTGGACGTTCAACAACATGCCAAATGTGCCTGCCAGTCCTGAAAAGATCCCAAAGGTGAGCACATATTGCATGGTCATCAGCCATGTGTGCTTGTTGCTGAAAATGTCGAACTGTTGGCGCAGGTTAACCTTCATGGGAACTGACCTGAGCATCGTCCACGCAAGGATGACGCCCACTACTGCGAAGGGAATGAAAATCAGCCCTGGGTTTTGCAACCACACGGTGCGCTCACCGCTGTCAGTCTGAGCCACTTGGCCGGCAACACCAAAGAGCGAAAATCCAATTGCCCAGGGGACAACAAACTGAACGATGGAAACACCAAAGTTTCCAATCCCCGCCTGCAAACCGAGCGCTGTCCCCTGCTTGGCCTTGGGGAAAAAGTACGATGTTGACGGCATGTACCCAGAAAAGACCCCACCGCCAATACCGGCAGCCAAAGCTAGCGCCACAAGGAGTCCGTAGGCGGGTTGCTCAGGGAGCGTCACAACCCAGGTCCACCCCACAAAGGGGATGAGCATGAGTAATGTGGACAGCGTGAGCATCTTGCGGGTCCCAATCATGGGAGGGAGTGTCATCCACACCAACCGCAAAGCACCACCAGTGAGTCCAGGCATGGCCAGAAGCCAGTAGGACTGGCTCTCGGTGAGGTTCCAGCCGGTCAGCGTTCCAAGGGTAGGGACCAGTGCGCCAGGGAGGTACCAGATGACAAAAGCAAGAACCAGGTTGAAAGTGGTCACCCACAAAGTGGACCAAGCAATGCGTGAATCCCAGATTCTGTCGTTATTGGGATCCCAGCCAACCAAGTCGCGGCGAGCGTCGTTGCTCACTGTGACCGGTTGTGGCGTGGATGAGGAAGTCGGGGTCATGAGAACTCCGGTTGTTGGTGGACCAGCATTGTCACAAACTACGATAGAAACGAACTTGTGAAAACTGCGGGGCCCTTGGTCCCGTGCGCAGGTGAGAGGCATGATGAACCCAAATCGTGTTCGTTTTTATTCTCTCGCGGGAACCAGTTTTGTTCTAGAAAATTGTCAGAATCTACCGGTCGCCACGACGCACACCCCTGACCAGGCCGTCGAGTCGTCGACGCAGCTCGGCCAGAGGTGCGATAGTTTTGCAACAAACACCTCAACAGTGAAGGCTGCTGATAGTTTTCACAGGTCACACAAGTAATCTACCGAACCACTGTGACACTCGCCACAATTAGTGGGTGAAGTACCGGCGACTCTCACCGATCAGACCACCGATCCCACCACCGCACGACCTGATCACACAAGTCTTTCCGCGACCCATCATTACGAAACACCACATCCGCCACTGCACGCCGCTCATCATCAGAAGCCTGCGCACGAATCCGGGCACGCGCATCGTCACTGCGCATCCCCCGATCCCGCACCATCCGCTCCACCCTCACATCCTCAGGTGCCTCCACGACAAGCACCACATCAAAATCCCCCGCCTGCCCCGTCTCAACCAACAACGGAATATCGTGGACAACGACGAGAGCTCCAGCCTCCTGCGCCGCCAACTGGGCCACCCGCGCCGCATCAACCACCCGTGGATGCACGATCGAATTCAGTAAACCGCGCGCCTTGGGATCACCAAAAACTACCGCCCCCAACGCCCCCCGGTCCAACGAACCATCAGGCTGCAACACACCAGCACCAAAGCGCGCCACAATCTCCGCTAACCCAGAGGACCCAGGCTCCACCACCTGGCGCGCCAAGCCATCATGATCAACAACAACCGCCCCCAAATCCCGCAAACACTCAGCCACAGTCGACTTACCTGACGCAATCCCACCAGTGAGTCCCACTCTTCTCATAGACTCAATACTTGCAGGCCTGCACAACCATTACGCAGCGCCACACACCGAAGGACACCAACGTGACAATGCATCGCCCCGGAGGCGGCGGCCCCGGAAGCCCATTTCGAAGCTTCCAGCAAGACTCCTCCGTCACCAACCACGAACTGCGTGCAGACACCCTGCGCAGGGTAATCAGCTTTGGGCGCCCCTACACGCGCCAACTCACCATTTTCCTCACCCTCATTGCAGCCGCCGCCGCAACCACAGCACTCCAACCCCTCCTCTTCCAACGCATTATCGACCAAGGAATCACCCAAAACGACCGTCACACCGTCATCACCTATGCCCTCCTCATCGCTGGACTCGCGCTCGCCTCTGCGGGCCTGACCATCGCAGAACGCATCACCTCAGCAAAAATCGGCGAAGGAATCATCTACGACCTACGCACCGCCATCTTCGCCCACGTTCAACGTATGCCCATCGCGTTCTTCGCCCGCACAAAAACAGGCGCGCTGGTCCAGCGACTCAACTCAGACGTCCTTGGGGCACAACAAGCCTTCACCTCAACGTTGTCCCAAGTTGTCTCCAACACGCTGACCGTCATCTTCGTCCTGGCCGCCATGATGACACTGTCGTGGAAACTCACACTGCTGGCCCTCATTTTGCTCCCTGCCTTCATCTTCCCTGCCCGGTGGATCGGTCCACGCCTTGCCGCCATCACAAGGAAAAGCTACGACCTCAACGCCGATGCGGCTCACACCATGAACGAACGCTTCAACGTCGCCGGTGCCTACCTTGCCCACACCTACGGTCGCCCCGAGAACGACCTCACGACATTCTCCAACCAAGCCAGCCAAGTCCGGGACATCGGTGTCACAACAGCTCTTTATCAAGTTGTCTTCCGTGTCACACTGACCACAGTGTCTGCGCTCGCAATCGCGGCAGTGTATGGGTTGGGCGGGCTTTCAGCCATTAATGGTGAGCTCAGTGTTGGTGTCGTCGTAGCGTTGGCTGCCTACCTGGGGCAGCTTTACGCTCCCCTGACAGCACTCTCAAATGTCCACGTCACTGTGATGACGGCGCTCGTCTCCTTTGAACGGGTCCTTGAGGTCCTTGACCTACAACCGATGATCAAAGAAATCGACCATCCCATCAACCTCACCCAGGCGATCGCTCACCATGGCGCCCGCATCGAATTCGATAACGTCAGCTTCACTTACCCGCGAGCCACTGACGTTTCCATCGCTTCTTTAGAAAGTGTCACCCACCTCACCAACGACCCCACGGGTCCCACATTGCGCTCCTTGAGTTTCACCGTGGAACCTGGGACTACAGTGGCCCTTGTCGGGCCCTCCGGTGCGGGGAAGACGACGTTATCTCACCTCATCGCACGCATCTATGACCCTACTGATGGCGCTATCCGCATCGCTGGGACTCAGCTCACTGACGCGTCGCTGGATAGCATCCGAGCCTCAGTGGGGGTCGTCATGCAAGACGCCCACATGTTTCACCAGTCCATTGCCGATAATCTCCGCTACGCTAACCCACAAGCAACCGACGAACAACTCACCCAAGCACTGGCCCGTGCCCACATCCTTCCTCTCGTGAACACCCTGCCCCAAGGCATCAACACTGTCATTGGGGACCGTGGTTATCGTATGTCAGGAGGGGAACGCCAGCGTCTGGCGATCGCCAGACTCCTGCTCAAAGAGCCAGACATTGTGGTGTTGGATGAAGCCACAGCTCATCTCGACTCCGAATCAGAAGCAGCAGTGTCGGCCGCCCTCCGTGAGGCCCTCGCAGGGCGAACAGCGCTGGTCATTGCACACAGGTTGTCCACAGTGCGTGACGCTGATGCAATCCTTGTCCTTGATCAAGGACGCATCGTGGAACAAGGGACGCACCAAGAGCTCCTTACCCGAGAAGGGCTTTACGCTGAGTTGTACCACACACAATTTGCTGATCAAGCCCGGTAGTGCGTGAAGTGAGTCTTCCGTGGACGGTTGCACTGTGTGAGGACGCGTCGTGGTGTCCACAGTGTTGATTACCAGAGTGTTCCTGCCGAGTGTGGAATGTCGGTGGTGTGTGTGAGACCTGTTTCCGCCAGTGTGACAAGAGCTGAGCCATCACGTGCGCATCGTTCACCGCGGGAATCAGCGTCTGGCATGGGGACGTGAACGAACACGCTGCGCGCGTTGGTGTTGACACGAGTGAGAGCATGCGCAGCGGAGTACATGACGTGGTTACACACGTAGGTGCCTGCACTGTATGACACTTCTGCGGTGTGGCCTTGAGCCTGTAATGCACTGATAGCACGTTTGATTGGGAACCGGGTGAAGTAGGCGGCAGGGCCGTCCACAACCACAGGTTTATCGACGGGTTGGTTCCCGTGATTGTCAGGGATACGGGCGTCAATGAGGTTGATCGCGACACGTTCAATAGTGAGGTTGGGGCGTCCTGCTGCGACCCCCACATTGACGGTGAGTGCGGGTTTCCATCGTTCCATGAGTTCCCACACACGGTGTTGTGCCGGGTCAAACGCGCATGGCAGGACAGTGGATACGACGTGATGTCCGCGCGTGATGAGTTCTTGTTCAGCGAAGGCGACCACGTCCATTGACGGGTTATAGGTGTCCCCGTCAAACGGTTCGAAGGATGTCATCAGGATCATGGTCGGTGTTGTCTCTTCCTACTAGTGTGTGCGTCATGCGGTATTATCCACACCTGGTGTGATACAAGTGTGGCCCCACTGGATATCCAGTGGGGCCACAGTCTTGTCACACCTGAGCGGTGTGAAGGGTTACTCAGTTACCGGTGAGCTTTTCGCGCAGAGCGGCAAGAGCTTCATCCGAAGCCAGGGTTCCTTCTGCAGCGACCTCAGCTTGAGCGTTGGACGAGTAGGATGCGGGTGCATCTTCTGCGGCTGCTTCGCCGGCTGTTGCTGCTGCCTCGGCGTCAGCCTTCTGTGCAGCGGCAACCTGCTTGCGGTGAGCTTCCCAGCGTGAGTGAGCTGCAGCATATTCTGCTTCCCAAGCTTCACGTTGAGTTTCGTAGCCCTCGAGCCATTCTTCGGTCTCAGGGTCGAAGCCTTCTGGGTATTTGTAGTTACCCTGCTCGTCGTACTCAGCAGCCATTCCGTACAGTGCTGGGTCGAACTCTTCGGACTCTGGGTCCACACCCTCGTTTGCTTGCTTAAGGGAGAGCGAAATCCGACGACGCTCAAGGTCAATGTCGATGACCTTGACGAATGCGTCATCACCGACGTTGACGACCTGTTCGGGCAGATCAACGTGGCGTACTGCAAGCTCAGAGATGTGCACGAGGCCTTCAATGCCGTCTTCGACACGCACAAACGCACCGAATGGAACGAGCTTGGTGACTTTACCTGGAACAACTTGCCCGATCGCGTGGGTGCGGGCGAAGGTCTGCCATGGGTCTTCCTGGGTTGCCTTCAGCGACAGGGACACACGCTCACGGTCGAAGTCGACGTCGAGTACCTCAACGGTGACCTCTTGACCGACCTCAACAACTTCGCTGGGGTGGTCGATGTGCTTCCACGACAACTCAGACACGTGGACGAGACCGTCAACACCACCGAGGTCAACGAACGCACCGAAGTTGACGATCGAGGAGACAACACCGGGGCGAACTTGGCCCTTTTGGAGGGTCTGCAGGAAGGTGGAGCGAACTTCAGACTGAGTCTGCTCGAGCCATGCACGACGTGAAAGCACAACGTTGTTGCGGTTTTTGTCGAGCTCGATGATCTTCGCTTCGATTTCTTTGCCAACGTATGGTTGAAGGTCGCGGACGCGACGCATTTCAACGAGTGATGCAGGAAGGAAGCCGCGCAGGCCGATGTCGAGGATCAGTCCACCCTTGACAACCTCGATGACGGTACCGGTAACGACTCCGTCTTCTTCCTTGATCTTTTCGATGGTGCCCCACGCACGTTCGTACTGTGCGCGCTTCTTCGACAGGATCAGGCGTCCTTCTTTGTCTTCCTTCTGGAGAACAAGAGCCTCGACCGAGTCGCCGACGTTGACAACCTCACCCGGGTCGACATCGTGCTTGATGGACAGTTCGCGCGAAGGGATGACACCTTCGGTTTTGTAGCCGATGTCGAGGAGAACCTCGTCGCGGTCTACTTTGACGATCGTGCCTTCAACAATGTCGCCGTCGTTGAAGTACTTGATGGTGGCGTCAATCGCTGCGAGGAAGTCTTCCTCAGTGCCGATGTCGTTGACGGCAACCTGTGGGGTAGAGATGGTCATTGAGTTCGAAGCTCCGATGCGGACAGGATGTAGTGTGAATATGGACTAGTGCCTTCGATGACGCACTTCCCCTGGATGTCATACACCGTGCCTGTGCACGTGTGCATGAGGCCAAATCTGGCCGTATCACTGGTGAAAAATGGCATAACTATCGAGAACACCGCGTCTCAGCCTACCCGCGTGGAGCAAAGCGGTCAAACGTCCGCAGGGAGAAAGCCCCTTCGCGACTTGTGAACCTCACCACCATGCTCACGTGGGCAGGGTAGGCCCTCACATGAAGACCCTCCCCTGCCCACGTTGACCAACCAGGATTACGCAAGGACGCGAGCGACCCTCAACAGATCTTCAGGAACAGGTTTCACCTTTCCTGCAATGTCTTCCAGCGGGACAAGCACGACCTCTTCGTTGTGCAAGGCGGTCATGACGTTGGTTTTTCCTGCTGTGACGGCATCAACAGCTGCAACACCAAAACGTGACCCAAGGATGCGGTCTGTTGGTGTGGGTGTCCCACCGCGTTGCACGTGTCCAAGAACGGTCAGGCGGGTATCGAACCCGGTACGTTCTTGGATTTCGTGGGCGACTCGCTCCCCCACTGCTCCGGCGATGATCTCCCCGAACTGGCCGAGTTGAACTTCGTAGTCCATAGCTGAGCCCTTCGCTGGCTCGGCGCCTTCCGCGACCACAACGATCGAGAAGTTCGCGTGCGCACGGTGACGGTGGCGCAAGAACTTGACGATCCGTTCGATGTCAAAAGGTTCTTCGGGAGCAAGCACAATTTCCGCTCCACCAGCAATACCTGAGGCAACAGCAATCCACCCGGCATGACGTCCCATTACCTCAACGACCATGACACGGTTATGTGATTCTGCTGTGGTGTGGATACGGTCGATCGCTTCTGTCGCTATGTTCACTGCCGTGTGGTAACCAATTGACAGGTCCGTTCCCCACACGTCGTTGTCGATCGTCTTGGGGATCGCAATGACATTAATGCCCTGTTCCGCAACTTTCGAGGCGGCGTTCAGTGTTCCGTCACCACCGATGCAGATGACAGCGTCTATACGTTCGGCCTCAAACGTCGCCATCACCTGGTCCATGGCACCTGCCGAATGCGGGTGGAACCGGGCTGTTCCCAGCATTGTTCCACCTTGCGGAAGGATATTACGGATATTGGATCGGTCGAGTTGGATGACATCGCCATCAACGACGCCTTTCCACCCGTTTCGAAAACCAATGACTTGGTGCCCATATTCTCCAAGGGCTTGTTTAACAACTGCACGGATCGCGGCGTTCAAACCGGGGCAGTCACCACCACCGGTGAGCAGACCGATACGCATGAATTCTCCCTGTCATTGCACAGTGGGTGAACAGATGAGACAACTGATCCCGGTTCGCGGGCCGGACCAAGCGCCTCCTGGCTGGTCACAACCTTACCTGCATGTCGCGCATCGGTGGTGAATCTTTGGTCCCCTGACAGTGAACAGCAGCACGGGTTTTACGATGGTGGCATGACTGGCACTGATTCTCCAAGCGAAGTGGGATACTTTTTCGTCTCCGATCGAGATGCGTCGCGTGCGGCACGCACCTGGTGGGACACACACGCTGATGAGTACCTTCACGAACACGGTGATTTCCTCACCGATCACGGATTTGTGTGGGGACCCGAAGGTCTCACAGAATCCCAGGCGCAACTGCTCGGGCCCCCTCAATCACTAGCGGGACAGCGCATCCTTGAAATTGGTGCCGGCGGAGCACAATGCAGCGCTTGGCTCGTTGCTCAGGGGGCACAAGTATGCGCGACTGATGTTGCCGTGCACATGTTGGCTAGCGGACAACCAGTCCCCTCCCGTGTGTGCGCCGATGCGCTAGCGTTACCTTTCCACGATGAAAGTTTTGACCAGGTGTTCACAAGCTTTGGAGCTCTTCCCTTTGTTTTTGATGCGCGTGGCGTGCACCGCGAGGTGCACCGAGTGCTCCGCCCAGGTGGCCACTGGACTTTCTCGGTCACACATCCAGCACGGTGGATGTTTCCCGACGACCCAACCGAACATGGTATGACGATCACCCGCTCCTACTTTGCTCGCGAACCGTACGTGGAACGTGACGCCCAAGGTCAGGTCGCCTACGTAGAATTTCATCGCACGCTCGCTGACCACATCAATGATGTCATCGCAGCTGGTTTCCATCTCGACACGGTGGTGGAACCACAGTGGCAAGCACACAACAATCAGGTGTGGGGTGGCTGGGGACCAGTGCGTGGTGCCCTACTACCAGGCACCCTCATCATCCGCGCAAAGCGTCCGGGGCGCCCAGCAAGCCCCCCGGACGCATCAACAACCGATGCGCGCAGCTAGTGCCCCGCGTCATGCCAGTTTTGCCCAGTGCCAACAGACACCGCCAACGGGACGGACAACTGCATCGCTCCAGCCATCTCTTCCCGGACAATGCGCTCAGCGATTTCTTGCTCTCCGGGAGCCACTTCCACAATCAGTTCGTCGTGTATCTGAAGCAGAAGACGTGAGGAAAGCCCTTCACTCCTGAAAGCAGCATCTACCCCCAACATTGCTTGCTTAATCACATCTGCAGCACTGCCTTGAATAGGAGCATTCAACGCAACACGCTCCGCGTTTTCTCGGCGCTGCCGGTTATCACTGGTGAGATCTGGCAGATAACGGCGCCTGCCCATGATCGTCTCGGTGTATCCCGTTGTTCGTGCACGGGCAACAACTGAGGTGAGGTAATCACGCACCCCACCAAACCGGGTGAAGTAGTCATCCATCAGTGTGGAGGCCTCCCCCACACTGATGTTGAGCTGTTTCGACAAACCAAAGGCAGACAACCCATAGGCGAGCCCATAACTCATGGCTTTTACCTTGGAACGCATCTGAGGGGTCACCTCATCGATCGACACACCAAAAACCCGGGCACCCACAAAATTGTGGAGGTCCTCACCTGCTTGGAAAGCACTAATCAGCCCGTCATCTTGAGAGAGGTGAGCCATGATCCGCATCTCAATTTGCGAATAGTCCGCAGTTAAAAGAGTGTCCAACCCCTCACCGACAACAAAACCTTGCCGGATACGCCGACCTGTTTCAGTACGGATCGGGATGTTTTGCAAATTAGGGTCTGTGGACGACAGCCGACCAGTGGCAGCCACCGTTTGCTGAAAGGTGGTGTGCACACGACCATCATCTGCAACGGACTTCAACAACCCCTCAACTGTTTGCCGCAACTTCGTCGAGTCACGATACTCCAGCAGATGCTGCAAAAACGGGTGCCCAGTTTTCACGAACAAGTCAGCAAGTGATGCCGCATCAGTGGTGTAACCAGTTTTAATCTTCTTCGTCTTCGGCATGTCAAGCTGGTCAAACAACACCTCCTGCAGTTGCTTAGGCGACCCAAGATTCACCTGTCGACCAATCGCCTCAAACGCCGCTTTTTGAGCCTCGCTTCCTTGGTGAGCAAAGAAAGCATCCAAAGAGCGAAGCTGCTCCAGGTCAACAGCCACACCCACGTGTTCCATCTGAGCAAGAACCACAGTAAGAGGCAATTCCATCTCTTGGTACAACGCAGTCAACGAACGATCCGACAATTCAGCATCCAACGCCTGAGCTAGCTGAGGCAATACCGCCGCACGGTTAGCCAGCGCTCGCAGCGCATCGTCTGTGTCATCCAAACCAAGGTCCAGTGATCCTTGTGCTTGGTGTGCCACAGGGGTGATGTCACGTGACACGTAGCGGATGGAGAGGTCTTCGAGCCCGTAGGAACGTTGGTCAGGAAACGCCAGGTAGGCGGCAAGTTCAGTGTCTGCGATCACACCTTTAACACCGCCGCTGAAGCTGTGGAGCGCGTGCCATGCCTCTTTCGCGCTGTGGACGATCTTGGGGTAGTGAGGGTCCATGAGCCACTGGCGTAGGGCGACGCTATCAGCGTCACTTAACTCATCGAGGGTAACAACGACGGCGGACTCTGGTGTCGCGCTGAGCGCGATCTGCCATGCGGTCCCGCGTGATGGAACGCCTTTTCCTGCGACAGCCAGACCCATCGGTTGTCGTGTTGAGCTCAGCCATTGTGCCAACTCCCCCGCGGCCACCTCCATGATCTGCGTCGAAGCGCCCTGCGCTGCACCGCCTTCATCGTGCGTTCCCTGGTCGACTGCCCCCATCATGGCAAGCAGGCGTTCGCGTAAGGTGCGGAACTCCAGCATGTCAAAGATTTCGTGAAGCTTATTCCGGTCCCATTGTTGGACGGTGAGATCATTGGGCATGACGTCGAGGTCAACGTCTGTCAGGAGACGGTTGATTTCACGGTTTTGGCGCACTTGGTCGAGGTGGTCGCGAAGCTTTTCCCCCACTTTTCCCTTAATGGTCTCGGCTGAGTTCAGCACTTCGGTCAGGCTGCCAAACTGGTTGACCCACTTCGCGGCGGTCTTGGGACCTACTCCTGGGACCCCAGGAATGTTGTCTGAGGTTTCACCAACGAGGGCTGCAAGGTCTGGGTATTGTTCGGGGCGAACACCATATTTTTCTTCGACCGCCTCTGGTGTGTAGCGCTTGAGTTCTGACACGCCTTTGACGGGGTATAACACAGTGACATGATCGTTAACGAGTTGGAGGGTGTCACGGTCACCTGAACACAGCAGGACCTCCATACCGGCTTCTGCCGCGCAGGTGGACCAAGTAGCAAGAATATCGTCAGCTTCGAATCGGTCTTTTTCCAGGTAGCGAATGTTCATCGCGTCAAGAACTTCTTTGATCAGTGCGACCTGACCTTTGAACGGCTCGGGAGTTGCGTCTCTGGTTCCTTTGTACTGTGGGAACACCTCAGTGCGGAATGTGTGAGCTCCCGCATCGAAGGCGACACCAACGTGGGTGGGCTGTTCATTTTTGATGAGTGTGGCCAACATGGAAATAAACCCGTGGACGGCGTTGGTGTAGGCACCTCCCGACGTCATAAATTTATCGGCCGGGAGCGCGAAAAACGCGCGAAAAGCCATGGAGTGTCCGTCGATGATGAGCAGTCTGGGTCGCACAATGTCATTCACACCTGCCAATGTATACGGTATGGATGACAAGTACACACTGACTTTGACCGACGAACAGCTCGCTCAGTCCCTCCTTGGGCGTATGGGGATTGTGTTGACTCACGTTGATGCGATCAGTGCACAAGGCACGATGCCCGTTGCTGGTAACACCCAGCCTTACGGTTTGCTTCACGGTGGCGCGAGTGCCGTGTTGGCGGAAACTTTGGGGTCTTTTGCTGCTGGTGTTCATGCTGGAGCGGGAAAAGTCGCGGTGGGGGTTGATCTGAATATCACGCATCATCGTTCGGTGACGTCAGGTTGTGTCACTGGTGAGGCGCGGGCTCTTCACCGTGGCCGTTCAACTGCGACGTATTCGGTGGCGATTAGTCAGTCAGGCCACCTTGTTGCCTCTGCTCGGTTAACATGCATGATTATTGACCAGCCACAGGTTCGCGGCAATGAATCGTGAGGAGGTTAGTCGATGTTGCGGGGGTGTCGTTGAGGAGGTACCACAGCGATAGGTTGTGATGATGTGTAGGTGGCCTGGAATGCACGTAGGTCCAGTGGACCTGAGTGGGTTTCGCTTCGGGCTCGACGGCGCCGCGCAATGATGTCTTCAATGGGGGTAACCCCCCGGCGCGGGCGTTTGGTTTCGGTCGCGAGATGACGAAGTAGCGCTTGAGTGGTGACTACACGGTGTGCGGCAGCTGGTGCGAATCCGAGTCGAGCGTAGAAGCGTTGCATCCCCCGTGATCCTGGCAGTGGCAGTGCGTAGATGTCGTGTGCGCCGTTGTCGTGTGCTGTTTGTGCAATCTTTGACATGAGTTGGTGGCCCACTCCGCGGCGCCGCGCGCCCTCGTCCACGTAGATGAGTTCTACATAGAGCATGGAGTTTGTGAGGAACTGGCCTGGCATGATGTCGCGGGTGAGGGAGAATCCCACGATGGAACCATCAAGGTAAGCAACGAAGATGCGTGTTCCGGGAAGTTCTGCGTACGTGCACAGTTGTTGTCGTAACCCTGCCTGGTCTGCAACACAGATGTGAGCTCCGAGAGCAGCTTCATCTCGTGCGGTGAGACATAGGGCGGCAAGCTCGTCCAGGTGCTCGGGGTCGAGGTCGGTGACGCTGATACCGAGTTTCACGTCTTCCTCCTTTTCCCTGAAGCGGTCACGGTGGCGGAACCACAGTGTTGTGTCGCCGTGAAGGGTATATCGGCGGTGATGCACCCTCAGACGATCATCAAACAACGAACTTCACCCAGGCGCAATAGTCAGTTGATCCCAGATTGCCAGGACAGACAAAAGCCCCACGGGTTGTGGGTCCATGGGGCTTTTGGTGCTACTACTCGCCCACCTGGTCGATTACTGCGTCTGCGACTTCTCGCATTGTCAGGCGACGGTCCATCGAGGTCTTTTGGATCCATCGGAATGAATCTGGCTCACTCAATCCCATTTTTGACATCAAGAGTCCTTTGGCCCGATCAACGCGTTTACGGGTTTCAAAGCGCTCTGAGAGGTCGGCGATCTCTGATTCCAGTGCAGCCATTTCTTTGTAGCGTGAGATGGCAATTTCGACGGCGGGCAGAAGGTCCGCAGGGCTAAATGGTTTAACGACGTAGGCCATAGCTCCTGCGTCGCGAGCCCTTTCAACGAGTTCTGTTTGGGAAAACGCGGTGAGGAGGACGACTGGTGCAACGTGGGCTTTCGCAATGCGTTCAGCAGCTGAGATGCCGTCGAGTTCGGGCATTTTCACGTCCATGACAACGACGTCAGGGGTTAGTTCCGTGGCTAGTCGCACGGCGGTTTCTCCGTCGCCTGCCTCTCCAACGACCTCGTAACCTGCCTCGGTGAGGGTCTCCACAACATCCATCCGGATGAGCGCTTCGTCTTCAGCGACAACTGCCCGGCGTTTGGGGCCACGTGGGCTCTCCTGCGCGGCGTTGTCGACCGTCGTCGTGACGTCGTCGAAGTTGATGATGGAGTCTGCGCGTTCGGCAGCTTCTGCGCTGAGTTCGTCGTTGCTTTTGGTCACGTATCTATTCTAGTCCGCGAACTCGCGCTCGTGGGAGTTTCGTGCCATGTTCGTCGCAGAATGAAATGAACGTCACGCAGTGAACATGTCCGTGGATTTCGCAACTGCTGGTTCGCCATGTAAAGTTGTCACCTGAAGGAACACGGTTCGTCAGGAGATATGACGGGTTGTTTCCTTAGTGCCCCGGTAGCCCAACCGGCAGAGGCGTTCGGCTCAAACCCGATCCAGTGTGGGTTCGAATCCCACCCGGGGCACAGTAATCCCTCAGCACTGCGGTTCATCGTGCTGAGGGATTTTTGTGTTTTCGTGAGAATTGTCGACGCTCGATGTGTAGGTGTTGCGTTAGTGGCCGTCAATGGCTGTGGCTGTTTCTTTGGCGTCAAAGCTTCCTAAGGGAATGTGTGCTGCGCGCACGTAGTTCACCGTTGATTGCTGGACGACAAATGTTCCTGATTGTTGCAATCCAGCGCGGACGACGAGGCCCACTTCCTGGTGGGCGCTGGTTGATGCCATGATGCGCCCCGTGAGCTGTGGGTGTCGGTGTTCGACGTCGCGGGCTTGTTCTTGATCACCTGGAACAATAATGACGATTGATGCGTGCGGTGTGCGTTGCGCCAAGCGTTCTATTTCCCGGTCGCCTAGTGTCAACGTGTGTGGTGGATGGTACGCACATTGGCGGCCACAACGCACTGTGGCCGGTCCCCTTAGCGGGGGCCGGCCACAGGATGACGCGTGGTGCTGTGAACTAGATGTCGTCACCGATGCGGTGCACGAGAATCGAGTTCGTGGTCCCAGAGACCCCAACAGGGGCACCGGAGACAACAACGACGAGATCGCCTGATTCAGCGAGACCGTCTTCTTGGAGTTTCGCGTCTACTTGACGAACCATCGCATCAGTTGATTCCACCTGGTCAACCTGGCGCGAGGTGACCCCCCATGACAGGGCAAGAACGGAACGCACGTCAGAACGTGGGGTGAATGCAAGGTGCTGCAATGGTGAGCGCAGTCGTGCGAAACGACGTGCGGAGTCACCTGACTGAGTAAAGGTCACAATGTACTTCACACCAAGGGTTTCGCCGATTTCAGCGGCCGCCCGAGTGATAGCTCCACCACGGGTGTGTGGGGTTGACCCCAAGGGCGCGATTCGTTCACGGCCAAGTTCTTCGGTGGCCTCCACGATCTTCGCCATGGTCTCAACGGCCTCAATGGGGAAGTCACCCACTGATGTTTCGCCCGAGAGCATCACAGCGTCAGCACCATCAAGGATGGCGTTTGCACAGTCAGAGGCTTCTGCACGGGTGGGGCGAGGTGAGCTAATCATTGACTCAAGGACCTGGGTGGCCACAATGACAGGCTTTGCTGCCCGGCGGGCAAGCTCAACAGCACGCTTTTGGACGAGTGGAACCTGTTCCAAAGGAAGTTCCACACCAAGGTCACCGCGGGCAACCATGATGGCGTCAAACGCATCAACAATCTCAGCGAGGTTGTCAACGGCCTGTGGCTTTTCAACCTTCGCCACAACAGGAAGGATACGTCCTTCTTCTTCCATGACCTTGCGCACGTCATCGTAGTCACGTGCACTGCGCACAAATGACAAAGCGATGATGTCAGCACCCAAGCGGATCGCCCAACGAAGGTCATCTTCGTCCTTGTCTGACATGGCTGGTACAGAAACAGCCACACCAGGAAGGTTCAAACCCTTGTTGTTGGACAGCGGGCCAGGAACTTCACACTTGGTGACAACTTTGTTGCCCTCAACCTCAATGACCCGGACGGTGACTTTACCGTCATCGATGAGGATAGGGTCACCAACACGTGCATCCTGAGGAAGACCCTTGTGGGTGGTGGAGCAGATCTCCTGGTTGCCAAGGATGTCGTCAGTGGTGATCGTGAAAATGTCGCCCACCTCAAGGAAGTACTTGCGGTCTTCCTCGAACTTGCCCAGACGAATCTTTGGTCCTTGCAGGTCAACGAGAACCGCGACGTTACGCCCGGCCTCTTCAGCTGCTGCCCGGATGTTCCGGTAAACAGCCTCGTGTTCTTCGTACCCACCGTGGCTACGGTTAATACGTGCCACATCCATGCCGGCGTTCACAAGCCGAAGCATGTTTTCCGGGGAAGAAGTTGCGGGTCCGATGGTGCAAACGATCTTTGCTTTGCGCATAGCTCCAGCCTATGTGTTGGAAAATCTCAGCTGTGGGGACGTTGTGCTTCCCTTGTCTCACACATTCTAGCCATGGCAGACATGGCTCGTATGGGACCTCAGGGACGCAACGCCATGGTCGATGCTTTCACTGGTCGAGGAAGCTCAGTTCCTCCCTGCAGATATTCATCGACACTCGCTGCCGCCGCCCGTCCCTCTGCAATCGCCCACACGATGAGAGATTGTCCGCGACCTGCGTCGCCAGCGACAAAGACACCCGGCATTGAGGACTCATATTCGTCCGTCCGTGCGATTCTACCCCGCTTATCACAAGAAAGCGCAGCACTGTCCACGAACGTGTCTGTCTCAGCGCCCGTGAACCCCAACGCAATCAACACAAGATCGGCAGGAAGATCCCGTTCCGTCCCAGCGGTGGGCACACGTCGACCATCAGACAAATACTCAGTCGTCGCAACCCGCAACGCTTCAACCTGCCCATGTGAACCCACAAACTCCACAGTCGACGCCAAAAACTCCCGAGACCCACCCTCTTCATGAGAACTCGAGACCTCAAACAGGCGTGGCGTCACCGGCCACGGTTCACTCTCCGGACGCACCTTGGGAGGCTCCACACCAATTGCCAGGTTCGTCACACTCGCAGCACCCTGACGTAACGCCGTCCCAATACAGTCAGACCCCGTGTCCCCACCCCCAATAACAATGACATGCTTACCACGCGCATCAATAGGGTCACTCACCTCAGAGCCACGACACTGCCTATTCGAACGCACAAGATAATCCATCGCGAAATGAATCCCACCCAAATCACGACCCGGCAACGGCAAATCACGAGGAACCGGAGCCCCCGTCGCCACCACCACCGCATCAAACGTCTCATAGACCTCAGCCCACGACACATCCACACCCACCTGGGTCGACACCCGAAAACGTGTCCCCTCAGCAACCATCTGCTCAATACGGCGATCAATATGGTGCTTTTCCAACTTGAAATCAGGAATCCCAAACCGAAGAAGCCCACCCACAGCCTCATCCCGCTCAAACACCACCACCGTATGACCAGAACGAGTCAACTGCTGCGCCGCAGCCAACCCAGCCGGCCCAGACCCAATAACAGCCACCGTCTTCCCCGACAACCGCTCAGGAACAACAGGAGGCAAAAAACCCTGCCGAAAAGCCTCATCAACAATCGACACTTCAATATTCTTGATCGTCACCGCAGGCTGACTAATCCCCAACACACAACTGTCCTCACACGGAGCAGGACACACACGCCCAGTAAACTCCGGGAAATTATTCGTCGCATGCAACCGATCACTCGCCTCACGCCACAAGCCACGCCGCACCAAATCATTCCAATCAGGAATGAGATTTCCCAACGGACACCCCTGATGACAAAACGGGATCCCACAATCCATACAACGAGACGCCTGCCGCGCCAAATAAGGCGACGTCGGATCACGCTTCACCATCACATCCGCATAATCCATCAACCGCACACTCACCGGACGATATCCAGGAAGCTCCCGCTCACGAACCTTCAAAAACCCACGTGGATCAGCCACGAGCCACCTCCAACAATTCGTCCCACACACCAGGAGCAGAAAAATCAAGACCAGCAACACGAGCCTGATCCAACGCCGCCCGCATCCGAACAAAGTCCCGCGGAACAACCTTCGTGAACCGACCCAACGACGCAGGCACATCCGCAAGCAAAGTTGACGCCATCACAGAACCCGTCAACCGAACATGCTCCTCAAGCAAAGCAACCACCCGAGCAGCATCCCCCTCATCAAGCCCCTCCAACAACAACTCACCACTGTCCACCGCAGCAGGATTCACACACGACGAATCAAGATCCAACACCCACGCCACACCACCCGACATCCCTGCACCCAAATTGCGCCCAGTCGGCCCCACAATCAACACCTCACCACCAGTCATGTACTCCAACCCGTGGTCCCCAATACCCTCCACAACAAGAGACGCACCCGAATTACGCACCGCAAACCGCTCACCACTACGCCCGTTAATAAACACCTTCCCCGACGTCGCACCATACCCAACCACGTTCCCCGCAATCACATTGCCCTCAGCCCCATGACCAGCATCAGCAGGACAACTCACGACAACAGTCCCACCAGACAACCCCTTCGCCACATAATCATTGGCCTCCCCCACCACACGAAGATCCACACCACGCGGCAAAAAAGCACCCAACGACTGCCCCGCAGTACCCACAAGATTCACCACAATCGTCCCCTCAGGCAAACCCTCACCCCGATACCGACGCGTCACCTCATAACCCAGAATCGTCCCCACAGTCCGATGCACATTACGCACCCGAGCAGACAACACAACCGGCTCACCACGCTCAAGAGCAGGCTCCGCCCCCGCAATCAACTCCACATCCAACGCATCAGCAAGACCATGATCCTGCTCAACACGCTTCTTCACATCACTACCAGGAAGCGGCACAGAAGGAGCAAGAATCGGAGAAAAATCAAGCCCCAACGTCTTCACATGCCCAGCCTCACCATTCACCCGCAACGCCTCAACATGACCAATAGCCTCATCAATACTCCGGAACCCCAACTCCGCCAACAGCTCACGAACCTCCTGCGCAATGAACTCAAAAAAATTCACCACAAACTCAGGCTTGCCAGTAAACCGCTCACGCAACTCCGGATTCTGCGTCGCCACCCCAACAGGACACGTATCCAAATGACACACCCGCATCATGATGCACCCAGACACCACCATCGGAGCCGTCGCAAAACCAAACTCCTCCGCACCAAGAAGCGCAGCAATCACCACATCACGACCAGTCTTCAACTGACCATCAACCTGCACCGTAATCCGATCACGCAAATCATTGAGCACAAGAGTCTGATGCGTCTCCGCAAGCCCCAACTCCCACGGAGTACCCGCATGCTTCAACGACGTCAACGGACTCGCACCAGTCCCCCCATCATGACCAGAAATCAACACCACATCCGCATGTGCCTTCGACACACCAGCAGCAACAGTGCCCACCCCATGCTCCGACACCAACTTCACATGAATACGCGCTCGCGGGTTAGCGCTCTTCGCGTCATGAATAAGTTGAGCAAGATCTTCAATGGAGTAGATATCGTGGTGGGGTGGCGGTGAAATGAGCCCCACCCCGGGGGTTGAGTGACGGGTTTCAGCAACCCAGGGGTACACCTTATTCCCTGGGAGTTGTCCTCCTTCTCCTGGCTTCGCACCTTGTGCCAGCTTGATTTGGATATCATCCGCGTTCACCAAGTACTCAGAGGTCACACCAAAGCGTCCTGAAGCAATCTGCTTGACTCGTGAACGGCGTTGAGGGTCATAAAGGCGTTCAGGATGCTCGCCGCCCTCGCCCGTATTGGAACGTCCTCCCAGTTGGTTCATCGCGATAGCAAGCGTTTCGTGGGTTTCTTGAGAGATAGATCCGTAGGACATCGCACCGGTATTGAAGCGGGTGACAATAGAGCTGATCGGCTCCACCTCGTCGAGAGGAACGGCTGGCCGTGTGGGAGCAAACTCAAGCAGTCCACGAATTGTCATCAGACGCTGGGTTTGCTCATTGACGCGCCCTGTGTACTTGCGAAAGATGTCGAAACGTTTTGTTCGAGTCGCGTGCTGCAACGCAAACACGGTCTCTGGATCAAAGAGGTGCTCTTCACCTTCGCGCCGCCACTGGTATTCACCGCCGACACGCAAGGTGCGATGTGGTTGTGGGCTTCCCGACAGTGGGTATGCATCGCGGTGGCGTGCTTCGGATTCGCGGGCAACATCGGCAAGTGAGATTCCGCCCAGACGCGAGGTGGTTCCCGTGAAGTAATCGTCAATGAGCTGTTGGGACAATCCCACTGCTTCAAATACTTGTGCACCACGGTAGGACGAAATTGTCGAGATTCCCATCTTAGACATCACTTTGAGAACCCCTTTGCCCAGTGCCGTAATGAGGTTCGCTACGGCAACGTCTGGGGCGACAGAGAGCTGGTTGGTCCGTGCTAGTTCTTCGACACTCTCCATAGCAAGATAAGGGTTAACTGCAGCTGCCCCATAGCCAATGAGCAACGCAACATGATGCACCTCACGAACGTCCCCCGCCTCAACGATCAACGACACTTGAGTGCGCGTTTGCCGTCGGACAAGATGGTGATGCACAGCAGACAGCAACAAAAGTGACGGGATAGGTGCGTACTCAGAGTAACTGTTACGGTCTGACAACACGATGAAACTGACTCCGCCTGCAACAGCTTCATCAACCTCACGGAAGATCTCTGCCAGTCGAGACTCAAGCCCTTGAGCACCATCATGGACGCGGTATAGACCCCGTACAGTCATTGAGGTGAACTGAGCACCTGGGTGTGACGCGCGATTGATGTGGATGATTTTCGCCAAGTCATCGTTGGAGATCACGGGAAATGACAAAATGAGCTTGCGCGCGTGAAGGGGGGTGGACTCCAACAGGTTCGGCTCGGGCCCGATTGCCCCACCAATTGACGTCACTAGTTGTTCGCGGATGGAGTCCAGTGGCGGGTTGGTGACTTGTGCAAACATTTGAGTGAAGTAATCGAAAAGCAAACGCGGGCGAGTTGACAGCACCGCGATGGGGGTATCAGAGCCCATCGCCCCCAGCGGTTCAGCGCCTGTTTCTGCCATAGGAGTCAACAGGATTTTGAGCTCTTCATGGGTGTACCCAAATGCGCGTTGCCGGCGTTCCACCGACGCAGAGGAATGGGTGACATGTTCACGGTCAGGCAATTCATCGAGTCGAATCGCGTGATCCTTGACCCACTGCGCATAAGGGTTTTCTGAAGCAACTTCAGTTTTGATCTCTTCGTCAGGAATGATGCGACCTGCAGCGGTGTCCACGAGGAACATTTTTCCTGGTTCGAGGCGTCCACGTTGCGCAATGCGCTCTGGTGCAATGTCGAGGACACCAGCCTCCGAAGCAAGGACAACCAGCCCGTCGTGGGTGACCCAGAATCGACCCGGGCGTAGACCGTTGCGGTCGAGCACAGCGCCAATAAGTGTGCCGTCAGTGAAAGTTAAACATGCTGGCCCATCCCACGGCTCAATAAGATGTGAATGATATTCGTAGAACGCCCGGCGTTCCGCACTCATGTGTTGGTGGTTTTCCCAGGGCTCGGGAATCATCATCATCACCGCATGCGGCAACGGCCGCCCGCCCAGGTGAAGCAGTTCCAGGACTTCATCAAAGGACGCCGAATCTGATGCCCCTGGCGTGCAGATCGGCAGCAATGGGGCCACATCGCCAAGAACGGGGGACGCGAGGGTCCCTTGACGCGCGGCCATCCAGTTTCTGTTCCCTCGGACAGTGTTGATTTCACCGTTGTGCGCGATCATGCGCATAGGCTGGGCCAATGGCCAGGAAGGGAATGTGTTGGTAGAGAAACGGGAATGAACGAGGGCGAGCTGCGAAGTGTAGAGCGGAGAATGAAGGTCAGGAAAGAATGGGCGCAACTGTTCAACAGTGAGCATTCCTTTGTAGGTGACAGTGCGCGACGACAACGAAGCAAAAAACACTCCTGCTTCATGTTCTGTCCGCTTCCGCAGGCGGTAAGCCAGGCGTTCCAGTGCAGCCCCCGTGACAGTGGAATCCAGTGCTGTCACGACCACCTGGGCGAAGTGAGGCATCGTGGATAGCGCCATCGATCCCACTGAGGAAGCATCAGTGGGAACATCACGCCACGAGTGGACACAAAGGCCCTCTTCAGTGGCGATGCGTGCCACCGTGTCTTGTTCCTGTGACCGCAGAACGTCGTCGGTGGCAAAGAAACCAAGCCCAGTTGCGTAAGCACCTGGTTGGGGAAGGTCGTTGATGACACTCTGGTAGAACTGATGCGGGATCTGTGTGAGGATCCCGGCGCCATCGCCAGTATTCACTTCAGCGCCCACTGCACCTCGATGGTCTAGATTGATGAGTGCAGTAAGACCTTGTTCGACAATGTCGTGGCTCGGCCCACCTGTAAGAGAAGCAACAAAAGCAACACCACATGCGTCATGCTCGTCTTCAGGGTTGTACAAACCAATAGGTTGAGTTCGTGTGCCCCACAGCGTCGTGGCGTCACTGCGTACCTGGTGCTCGTTCCTCATCATGGTGGTGTCCTCAGGGGCCGTGGTTGAGGCAGTGTGAGTGCCTCATTTAGTCATTTGCGTTGACCTTACTGAGGTGGAGTTTCACTTGTGTTACACCTGTCGAGGCATCGTTTCTTCCGTGTTGTCGGCGTGTTTCCAGGTGTTTTCTCCGTGTGTCAAACGTGTTACGTCATAGCTTCTGTTGCACCAAAAAAGCGCCGGGAACCTCTGCATTGCTGCGGGTTCCCGGCGCCATCGCGGCACTTTTTATTCTGTTATCTCTGCGTCGACCTGAGGTTGGTTTCCCATCGAATCGTTAACGTACTTGTTACCTCGGCCAGCAAGGAAGAATCCAATGGTTCCGCCCACCATGACAAGGATGGACACCCAGACGTTCACACGCATTCCAAATATGATCTCGGCGGTGTCAATCCGAAGGAGCTCGATCCACAGGCGACCTGCGGTGTACCACACGACATAAAGCCAGAAGACTTGGAACGGCGCAAATCTCACACGTCGGTCGAGCAGAAGGATAATGATCGCCCCGAGAGTGCACCACAACAGCTCATACAAGAACGTGGGGTGGAACAATGTGCCAGGATCATATCCTGCAGGAATGTGGGCCGCATCGATTTCAAGACCCCACGGCATTGTTGTGGGTGCACCAAAGAGTTCCTGATTAAACCAGTTACCCAACCGACCAATTGCCTGTGCCAGCAAAAGCCCTGGTGCAAGAGCGTCAGCGAATGAGGCGAAGGAAAGTCCGGTGCGTCGGCATCCAATCCATGCTCCTACTGCACCAAGCGCGACGGCTCCCCAGATTCCCAGACCGCCCTCCCAAATGTAGAGGGCTTTGATGGGATTACCGTTTTCACCAAAATAGGGCCGTGGTGTGGAAATAACATGATAGATGCGCCCTCCCACGATCCCAAACGGAACGGCCCACATCGCAACGTCATACACTTGATCAGCGTTTCCACCACGGGGGACAATCCGTCGGACTGTCAACCACACAGCTACCACGATTCCCAGCAGAATAGCTAGCGCGTAGGCGCGAAGCGGTAACGGACCGAGGTGCCAGACAGCTTGCGGCGGGCTAGGAATTGAGGCAACAAGTCCGGTCATGATGTCTCCTGCGCCCGTACGCCAGCAATCGCTGTGGCCATCGCAGAAGCGATACGCCCCATGGTTTCGCGTCGTTCTTCCAGTGATTGACCGCTCTCGCCTGTTAACGCTTTCACGAATGCTGACCCGACGATGACCCCGTCAGCGTAAGCACCTACTCGTGCTGCTTGCTCAGGGGTCGAGACGCCTAGGCCAACACACACGTACGATGCGCCCTGCTGCTGGGTGCGGTGAACCAGTTCCTCAGCTGCGTCACTGATAGTGGTGCGCTCCCCTGTGACCCCCATGGTCGAGGCCGCATACACAAAACCACGTGACGCTTGTGCGGTGAGGTGAAGACGTTCATCAGTGGAACTAGGTGCAACAAGGAAAATCTTGTCGAGATGGTGCGCGTCTGCTGCAGCGATCCAGTCATGCGCATAGTCCGGAGTGAGATCTGGGGTCACCACTCCTGCCCCACCTGCTGCCGCAAGATCTTGAGCAAAACGTTCGACACCGTAATGGAAAATCGGGTTGAAATATGTCATTACAACGATGGGTACACCGCGTCCCGAGACAGCCCGCACAACATCAAACACATGAGATAACCGCGCACCATTGTCAAGCGCATGCTGAACGGCCGCAGCGATGACTGGACCATCCATGACCGGATCTGAGTAAGGGACACCTAACTCGATAATGTCGCATCCGTTGTCAATGAGGGTCGTGACAGCTTGGATGCTTTCCTCAACAGAGGGATACCCTACGGGGAAGTAACCAATGAGCGCAGCACGTCCCTCACTACGGCACTGTTGCAGCCTTTGCTCCACAATGCTGTTCACTGTGCGCCTCCTTCAGTGAGGTCAGCGTTGTCATCAACGAGTTGAAACCACCGGGCTGCTGTTGCCACGTCTTTGTCCCCACGGCCTGACAGATTCACCAAGATGACCTCGTCGTTGCGCCCGTCACGGGCCGCCTGTTGTCCAAGCTCAAGAGCTCCAGCTAGAGCATGCGCTGACTCAATTGCAGGGATGATCCCCTCAGTTCTTGACAACAGCCGAAGTGCGTCCATCGCTTGAGCGTCAGTGATTGACCGGTACTCGGCTCGCCCGATGGAGTGAAGGTAGGCGTGCTGTGGTCCCACACCCGGGTAGTCGAGACCTGCAGAAATTGAGTGTGACTCTTGAGTCTGCCCATCGTCGTCTTGAAGAAGATAAGATTTCGCCCCATGAAGCACTCCGGGTGCACCTCCCGAGATCGTCGAGGCGTGCCGTCCAGTATCTATCCCTTCCCCGCCTGCTTCAAGGCCAACAAGACGAACGGATTCGTCGTCCACAAATGCATCGAATATTCCGATAGCGTTGGACCCACCGCCCACGCATGCAGCAACGACGTCAGGGAGCCGCCCAGTCTCTTCCAGCATTTGCGCGCGCGCTTCGACACCGATGATCCGTTGGAAGTCACGCACCATTGCGGGGAAGGGATGTGGCCCTGCTGCAGTTCCAAAGACATAGTTGGTGGTGTCCACGTTGGTCACCCAGTCACGCAGAGCTTCGTTAATCGCATCCTTCAGGGTGCGCGACCCCGTGGTTACGGGGATCACTTCCGCACCGAGCAGTCTCATCCGAGCGACGTTCAGAGCTTGACGCTGGGTGTCTTCTTCACCCATGTAGATGACACAGTCCAAATCGAACAGTGCCGCCGCGGTAGCGGTTGCCACGCCGTGTTGCCCAGCACCAGTTTCAGCAATGACTCGTTTCTTACCCACCCGCTTGGTGAGAAGAGCTTGACCGAGCACATTGTTGATTTTGTGGGAGCCAGTGTGGTTGAGATCCTCACGTTTGAGGAACACCCGCACACCCCCAGCGTGCTGCGCGAACCGGGGAACCTCAGTGATAATCGACGGGCGGCCTGAGTATGTTCGGTGAAGAGAGCTGAGTTCCCGCTCAAACTCTGGGTCACGCTTCGCCTTGCTGTACACCTCGTCGAGCTCATCGAGAGCTGCGATGAGAGCTTCAGGCATAAATCGCCCACCAAACTCCCCGAAGAACGGGCCGGGCATATTTTGCAGTGACGTGGCCACTGACTCTCCTATCTCACCAAGGAAGGACGGGAAAAACATAGGCTAAGGGTGACGTAATGCCCTTAGCGAGGGGTGGGAACCAGCAGCGACAAGGTCAGCGACAGAGGTTTTTGGGTCGCCACCAGTGACCAGTGCTTCACCGACGAGCACTGCATCCGCGCCTGATCTTACGTATTCGACCACATCGTGTGGTCCGCGCACTCCAGACTCTGCAACAGTCACAATCGACGAAGGGATCGATGGCGCGACAGCGGCAAAAGTACCGCGGTCCACCTCAAGTGTTTTCAGATCACGCGAATTAACACCAATCAGTTGCGCACCAGCGTCGGCGGCGCGGCGCACTTCTTCAATGGTGTGCACCTCTACAAGCGCGGTCATCCCCAAAGAATGAACACGTTCGATGAGCGACTCAAGAACCGTTTGTTCCAGAGCGGCCACGATCAACAGGACAAGGTCAGCACCCCAGGCCCGTGCTTCCCACACCTGGTAGGGAGTAACAATAAAGTCCTTTCGGAGCACTGGGACATCAACAGCTGCCCGGACCGCCTTGAGGTCCTCGAGACTTCCGTGGAATCGGCGCTCTTCGGTCAGGACCGAGATCACCGATGCGCCCCCTCGCTCATACTCAACTGCTAACGCCGCTGGATCGGTGATGGGGGCGAGGGCACCCTTAGAAGGACTTGACCTTTTCACCTCAGCTATGACAGCAACTGCTTCAGGGTTGCTGAGCCTGCCAAGACACTCGCGCGCGGAGGGCTGGCGCAAGGCCTTGTCTTTGAGGTCGTCCAGTGACGTGCGTGCTTGGCGCACTGCGAGGTCCTCACGCACCCCGGCGATGATGTCGTCAAGTACGGTCATGTGCACTTTCCTTCCGCGAACGCGCCTTTCGTGAACACACGTGTCATGAAGTTGGTGTGTTCGTGGCTTGTATGGTCCATGGTAGGCATAAACCTCCTGTGGTTTTGACCACGGCCTGAACGTGAGACGCCGCCTTCCTCGGGGAAAGCGGCGTCTTGTGTGATCGTCGGTCAGCTACTGCTGACGACGAGCTGAGTGTGGCTGACCTTTGCCCGACAGAGCAAGCACTACGCCACCGACCACACCTACTACCATCACGATGACTCCGATCACGATTCCAACCATGGAGTTCATCGTCAGAGAAACACCAGAGATCAACGCCCCGAGGATTCCGAGGATGGTGAGGAACCATGCGGCGGGTGTGTGTCCGTGGTTCTTGGGGGGAGTGTTGCTGGGCAATTCCATTCCGTCTGGGTGAAGGATGGAACTGGTGTATTCGATGTCTTTAACAGCCATAGCGGGCCTTTCGATCCGTGAAAGTGGGGAGGTCTCGCTTAACTGTAGGACTTAGGGCCGTGGTCACGCTAGTTTATGTTTCCTTACGCGGTGAATTGTGACGCGTTTGTTCATCCCAGGCATCCGTGTGGTCGTATTGTTCTGACGATTCACGTTCTGGTGTTGCCTTCGGGGTAACATATCGCTTCCCCCCGCTCCCCCACTGTGATGCCGACGCACACACGGTGACTGCTGTGGCAGCCAGAACAAAGAGCAGCCCAACACTCACGATGTGGAAGGCTGTACTGTGTGGCGCTTCAACGGCGTTGTGAACTCCGGATGTCGCTGAATAAGCTCGAGTCATTGCTTCACCGAGGGCCTGAGGCGTCATGAGTAGTGCTGTTGCTGTTACTGTCGCAGCTACCCCAAGGACACTCGCTACCATGCGGGCCGTGAGAACCGTTGCCACACTGAGATACAAACCCGCGGCAATGGAAGCAAGCGCCACTGCTGAGAGCCATGGGTAGATGTCCTGTCCGGTGACAGAGATGGTCATATTGCTGCCGAGCGACGTCCGTATCGGAGTTGCATACCACTCCAGGTTCGACACGATAAGAAGTGTTGATGCAGTCAGTGCCGTGAGAGCCACGGCGACACCGCGACGTATGCGCGTCTTGGCCGGTTTCTTGTTCCTACTCATGAGCTTAATGGGACGAGTTGTGAGGCACGTTGAATGGCTGTGATCACTGCTTGAGCTTTGTTTCGCGTTTCCCAAAATTCCAACTCCTCTTCGGAGTCTGCAACAATCCCGCCGCCCGCCTGCACATATGCGCGGTTTTGCGCTAAGTACGCAGTGCGAATAGCAATCGCCATATCCATGTTTCCATCGAACGAAAAATACCCCACTGTTCCCCCGTAAATCCCTCGAGAAACAGCTTCGAACTCATGGATCAACTCAATCGCTCGGTTTTTTGGGGCACCCGACAAAGTTCCCGCTGGGAAGGTCGCGGTGAACACATCTAACGCCCCCCTCCCCTCTTTGAGCTTGCCGACAACAGTGGAACACATATGCATAATGTGACTGAACCGTTTGATATGCATGAACTCTGCAACCTCGATGGTTCCCGGTTCGCACACCTTCACTAAATCATTGCGTGACAAATCAACCAACATGATGTGTTCGGCGACTTCTTTGGGGTCTTCCTGCACGTTCTTAGCGTTAAGCTGATCCTCTTCGCGCGTCGCCCCTCGAGGACGGGACCCAGCAATAGGGTACGTCGTCACGGAACCATCGTGGAGACGCACCAGAGTTTCCGGGCTAGACCCAACAATCGCGAACGGCTGCCCATGATCGTCTTCCAGTTCAAACACATACATGTACGGGCTCGGATTCACCGTTCGTAACACCCGATACACATCCAACGGACTCGCCGTGCACTCGAGGTCAAAACGCTGCGACAACACAATCTGGAACACGTCACCGTCTCGGATCGCTTCTTTACCACGAGCGATCATCGTGGAATAGTCCGACCGACTCGTCCGGAAGTTAATGTCCGGGACATCCAACGACCCGTCATGCACACGCGGAACATCCTGCGCCCCGGCGCTGAGGCCCGCAACAAGATCCCGCTCCATCGCATTAAGACGAGACACCGCATCACGGTAGGCATCCTGGACGCGATCAGGAGTGTTGTTGTAATTAATCGCATTCGCGATCAACCACAACGACCCGTCAGTGTGATCAATCGCCGCCAAATCTGACGTGAGGAGAAGAGTCATGTCAGGCACGTGCAGTTCCCTGACCTGCGCCCGTTCAATGGTTGGTTCCCATTGGCGGATAATGTCCCAGCCCATTGCCCCCACAAAACCCCCAGTAAACGGGGGCAATCCAGCGATGTGTGGACTGTGCAGTTCTGCTAACGCAGTGCGCAACGTGTCAAGTGGCCGGCCCGACGTCGGCACACCTGCGGGAACGTCACCCACCCAATGGGTCTCATCGTCGCGCATCGTCAATGTGGCCCGCGAACGCACGCCCACAAACGAGTACCGAGACCATGTCCCATCAATCTCAGCTGACTCCATGAGAAACGTTCCGCGCCGACCCTGCGCAAGAACGCGGTACAACGCAACCGGCGTCAGATCATCCGCCAGCACGCGACGCACAACAGGGATGACGCGCCGGTCAAGAGCAAGGTCCTCGAACGTCTCCGCGGACGGCCACGTTGTTCCCCATGTCAGTTTGTCCAAGGATTCAGTCTCGGTCGTTGACGGCATCAGTTAGTCCTCATGCTTGGCGGTTGATGTCAATGCTCAAGATACCTGGTTCTCCCCCACCACAGCACCCAAGTCTCCTCCTGTGAGGAAACAGGTCCTTTCCCCGGTGTGGCAGGCACTTCCCACCTGATCAACTTCGACAAGGAGGGCATCACCATCACAGTCAATCGCCACTGACTTGACCACCTGGATATGACCCGAAGTATCCCCCTTACGCCAGTACTCCTGCCGAGAGCGTGAAAAGAACGTCACCCTCCCCTCAGTGAGGGTGCGCCGCAAAGCTTCGTCATCCATCCACCCCAGCATGAGGACCTCGCGGGTGTCGACTTGTTGGATGATCGCTGCGACAAGCCCAGCGGAATCACGTTTCAGTCGTGCAGCAATGGTGGGGTCAAGTGTGGTTGGTGGAGAAGTCATGATGATGTCCTTGGTGACGTTGGTCGTGCGGTTGCAGTTGTAGTTTGGCTGATCCAGGCGTTGTACATGTCTGTGTACCGGCCTCCGGCCTGGAAAAGCTCTGTGTGTGTTCCTTGCTCAACCACTTTTCCATGGTCCATCACGATGATGGCGTCACTGACTGCTGCAGTGGAGAGACGGTGTGCAATGGTGATGGTTGTTTTCTCTTGCATGAGTTTTTCCAGAGCGCGCGCAATCATGACCTCCGTGGCTGGATCAACGGCCGAGGTCACTTCATCCATGACAATTAGCTCTGCTCGAGACAAGTAAGCACGAGCGAGTGCAACGAGTTGCCGCTCCCCCGCTGACAGGCGTTCCCCGCGTTGCCCAACGGACGTATTCAGGCCCTGCGGTAGCGTGTCAACCCAGGTCTGTAGTCCTAACTCGCTCACGGCGCGAGCAATGTGCGCTTCTTGCTCTGCTGGGGTGATCGTCGGGTAGCGCACAGTTAATCCATACCCAATGTTCTGTGCGAGTGTTGCGTGAAAGAGGAAACCTTCTTGGGGAATCAGCAAAATCGCAGCACGCAAGTCCTCATTTGAGTAGTCGCGTAAGTCGATACCATCGAAGGTGATGTGCCCATGAGTGGGGTCAGAAAATCGTGTGATGAGTTTAGCTAGGGTCGTCTTTCCTGACCCAGTTTCCCCCACGATGGCGTAGCGTGTCCCCGCTGGGATGGTCAGTGACACATCATGGAGGACTTGAGGGCCGCCAGGATAGTGGTATCCCACTGCATGAAGTGCGAGTGTTGCTCCTCCTTGGTAGGAGCGTTGACCTCGTGTACTCACTGGGCTCGTCACGTCGGCGTCTGTATCGAGAACTGCCAGGACACGGCGCCATCCTGCCACAGCGTTTTGTAATTCATTGAGAACTTCGGTGGCTAGTTGAACGGGTCCAGTGAACAATTGCGTGAGGAACAAGAAAGCCACCAATTGGCCGGAGCTGATGTTCCCCGCCACACCCAGATAGGCGCCGGCAACGATCACAACAACAAGGACGATGTTCGCCGCAAACACTCCAGCGGAGAAGGCTAGTGCCACACGTGTCATGGCTTGCACACCTGATTGTCGATGCGCTTCAATACGGTCCATGAGACGGTCACGGAACGTTGCCCCTACCCCGTTGGAATAGATAGTTGCTGACCCGACAACGGTTTCAGACACAGTCCCGAGAAGTTCTCCCATGCGCTGCCGTACCGCGGTAAAACTCCTGTTCACTCGTTGTTGCGCTGGTCGCAGGATGAGCATGAACGGAATGAAGGTGATCCACACCAGCAGGGTGAGCTGCCAGGAGTAGACAAGCATCACGGTCGTGGCGGCAGCGATTTGCAACAACGAGGTCAAGAGCATAAGCCCACCCCACTGCACAAACATCGAGATCGTATCAACGTCTGAGGTCACCCGAGACACCAGTGCGCCGCGGCGCTCGGTGTTTTGGGTGAGGATGGACAGTTGGTGGATGTGATCAAAAGCTTCACGCCTCAGGCGGGCCAGCGCTCGTTCAGCGTTCGACACGAGTTTCATGTTCACGATCATGGTGGCACCAGCAGCCACAATGATGGCGATCACCGCGATCGTGAGGATACCGGTGAGCTGCGACACCACCGCAGTTGATTCAGTTGTTGCGTCGACTGCTTGCTGAATCGCGATCGGTACCGCAACTTTCCCACCGGCTGCCGCAAGAGCGAGCAGGAGGGTCCACCATAATCCATCAACGAGTTCCGGGGTTGTTGCCACGCCCCGTCGTACAGTCGCCCACACCCCTAATTGGGATGTTTGTGCGATATTACTGGAGGTCGTCTTCATTCTGTCCCCTCCTGTTGTCTGCGCTCTGCGTCATTGTCATACGCCATGACAAGATCCCGGTAGTCCTCGGAGGATTCCATCAGGTGCTTGTGGTCCCCTTGAGCCACTATCCGCCCCTGGGACAAGACCGCGAGATGGTCGGCAAGTTGAGCAGACGCAGACCGGTAGGCCACCATCACCACAGTTGCGCGGGATTTCGCTTTGACTGTGCGGAGGATTGCCTGCTCAACCTGGGGGTCAAGCGCAGAGGTCGCGTCATCAAGAATGAGCACGCTGGGCTGAGTAATCAGGGCTCGGGCAAGCGCGATCCGTTGGCGCTGCCCGCCAGATAGAGATGAACCGCGTTCACCAAGATGAGTGTCCAACTGTCGAGGCATTGACCGAACATGATCTGCAATGTGCGCATCTTCGAGCGCCTGCCACACCTGATCATCGGAGTACATCTCGTTATTCAACGTCACGTTGTGACGGACTGTGTCATCAAAAATAAACGGTGATTGAGAGACGAACGCGACATGTCGCGTGATGGCATCATGGGTTAGTTCTGCCACCGGAAAGCCCCCCAACCGGACCTCACCCTCACTGGGGTCTGCAAGCCGCGCGCACAGTGACACCAGTGTGGTCTTGCCAGCTCCGGTGCGCCCCATAAGAACTGTCAGCGAGCCGGCTGGAATCGTCAGACTCACCTCATCCAACACCCTCTGCTCGCCTTGTTCCTCCCGGTATACAACAGACACGTCACGAACCGATACCTCCAGTGGCTCGTGCGCATCCCAGTCAGGGCTAACGTGACCTGGGGGCATGGGATTGGGAGTGTCAACTACCTCAGCTACACGCTGATATCCCACTACCGAGCGGGGTAACTCCGCGAGCACCCAGCCAAACGATCGCACAGGTACCGACAGCAACGACATGAGATACGTCGCGGTGACCACATCACCTGCCGTGATGTCCTGAGTGGCAAGACGCTGGACACCAACAAGAAGCACGAGCAATGAACCAAGATGTGGCAGCGCATCGATAATCGGATCAAATACTGCACGCAACGCCCCGACCCGGGTGTTCGCCGTCAACAGTCGCGTTGTGTCTTCACGGAAACGCGCCGACTCAACCTGAGCAGTCCCCATCGCCTTGACCAGTGTTGCTGCCTCAAAACTCTCGTGCGCCGTTTCTGACACATCAGCGCGCAATTGTTGCGCGGTGGTGACGGCCGGTGACATTTTGCGTTGAAACAGGATGTTCGCAATCATCATGACCGGGATGATCGCCAACGCAGCCAAGGCTATAGCGGGGTCAATGAGCACCAGCATGACCGTGGAGGTCAGCAACATGACCACAACACCTAAGGCGAACGGTAATGGGTTGAACACGCTTGTTGCCGCCTCAGCGTCAGAGGACGCATGAGACAAGATCTTCCCCGGTGACGTCGCGCGGTGCCACGCCGGAGGAAGATCAACAAGACGATCAGCAAGGTGAACACGGTGACGCGCCTGGAGGGCGTAGGTTCCCTGAGCCGCAAATATACGTCGCGCGGCAATGGACAAGGTTAAGGCAACAATGACTACGGTGAGAACCGCGGCTCCTTGCCACACCTGGACGACCGGGGTGTCTGACTCAATGATCGGCATGACATAGGTGTTGGTGATCCACCCGATGACCCGGGAAATTGCCACAGTAAGTAAGCCGAACAGCGCTGACGCAGTAATCGCACGAGCATAAATGCGCGGTTCTGCGCTAATTCCGCGAACCATGAGGGCAAGGCCTGTCCTACCTGGCCGCTGCGGCAAAGAATATCGTGTTGACGTCATCATTGACCAGCGCTTCAGCGCCGCACCTCAATTCCATGGTCTGCCATGTGATCCTTCACATCGTTGACAGTGAGCTTGCCAAAGTGAAACACACTCGCGGCCAGAACAGCATCCGCACCATGCTGCGCGATCTCAGTGAAATCACCCGGCTCGTGAGCACCGCCCGACGCAATCAACGGGATCCCCACCTCACGACGCACCGCGGTGAACATCTCTACGTCAAAGCCCTGGTACGTGCCATCAGCATCCATCGAATTCAACAAAATCTCACCAGCGCCACGCTCCGCACCCTCAATGGCCCACTGAACAGCATCAATCCCCGTCCCCCGACGCCCGCCATGGGTCGTCACCTCATACCCTGATTCAGTTCGTGTATCCCCCTGAACTCTGCGCGCATCAACTGACAGCACGAGCACCTGACTACCAAAACGATCAGCAATAGCCGTGATCAACGTTGGATCAGCAATCGCCGCAGTATTGACAGCAACCTTGTCCGCTCCAGCACGCAACAACTTATCGACATCATCAGGAGTGCGCACTCCCCCACCAACCGTCAGCGGAATAAACACCTCCTCCGCTGTTCGGCGGACCACATCGTACGTGGTTTCCCGGTTCCCTGAGGACGCGGTGACATCAAGGAACGTCAACTCGTCGGCGCCCTGCTGGCCATATCGACAAGCCAGCTCTACCGGATCCCCCGCATCACGAAGATTCTCAAAATTGACCCCTTTAACGACGCGACCTGCATCAACGTCAAGGCAGGGAATGACACGCACAGCCAGAGACATGCTGCTCCTTGGTTATTCACGAATATCTGATGCTGCGAGCACATCAATGACGTACACGAGCGTTTCCTTAGCCAACGCGTGGCCCTCCACCGCACCAAAACCTAACGTCGGCGGCACAACAACCAACAACTGTGACCCCACCGGCACACCCACGAGTGTGTCATCGAGCCCTTCAATGACTTCATCTGCACCCACAGTCACGGTGACAGGAGTCTTCCCATCTCCCCACGTCGAATCAAACACATCACCGGTAGACCACGCAACACCATGCACTTGGAGAACTACCTGCGCATTCGCCTGAACCTGCTTGCGGCGTCCAGTGCGTAGTTGCTGCACATTCAATTCCTGCGGTGCTTTCACCTTCTTCGGGATCTCCACTTGTGGAGCACCATTGTCGGCATAAGTGACATGAGGTAAACCATCTTCAGGCTCCCGTTGTTCCCCTGTAGCTGTCGCCGAGACAATATCCACCACAGTGATCAACGTGCGATCCTGAGACTGAGAAACAAGTTGCACACGGGATCCGGTCGGTTTGCCCACAATAGCTTCCACAAGTTGCCCACCAATAGCCTCCTCCGTGACAAGATAGGCGGCTGGAACTGAGACATGGTCGTCACGCACAACCTCACCATTACTGGCATCCTCCGCATACATCCGCAACAAAATGGGTTCACCCGCGTCGACCGGTTCACCTTCGCCTTCCCACACCACAGTGGTGGTCGGCTCACTGTACGGATAGGGTTTTTCGTACGTCAACGACGGAGTCTCATCCGCTGTCCCACTCACCGTTATGGTGTCGTCAACAGTCACAGTTTCCGTGGGTTCTGCCTCTGTGTCAGCGCCGCACCCAGTGCCCACAAGCAGAACGACTCCCGCCACCACCATCGCCAACACACCAGTGGCCCATTGATTCTCGCGCATGACTCACTATCGTAACCATCAACCCTGGTGGGAAGGTGAGTGTGTCACCGTTGTCACGTCGCTTGTGTCCTCATGGAATCAATGAGTTGATCAACACGGTCATCCACGTGGGCAAACGGGTCCTTACACAACACCGTGCGCTGCGCCTGATCATTGAGCTTTAAGTGGACCCAATCCACCGTGTAGTCCTTCTTCTGTTCCTGGGCTGCCGTGACAAACCGCCCACGCAAGTGCGCTCGAGTCGTCTCCGGAGCAACCTGTGATGCGCGCTCCACCTCCGCATCACTCACCACCCGATTCATCATGGAACGCGACACCAGACGATGTCCAAGACCAGTAGCTGGAGAAATATCGTGGTAAGCAAGATCAAGGCGCGCCAGCCTCGGGTCATCAAGAGCACAGCCCAGTCGGTCCTGCGTCCGGTCAAGGAGCCGTTTCTTGATCGCCCAATCAATATCTCGGTCGATCAAACTGTGGTCCTGCGTCTCTACCGCACGTAACGCTCGTTCCCACAACTCAAACACCGCTTCGTCAGTGGGGCTCAACGGCCCCAGCGATTCCACATAGGTGCGGACTTTCTCCACATACATTTCTTGAAGTTGCCATGCCGTCACAGTCTTTCCTGAGCTCAGCGTCACCGTGGCACGCCCCGTGATGTCGTGGGAGATTTCACGGATCGCACGCATAGCGTTATCCAACGCAAGATCCCGCATCGGAACGCCGGCCTCAATGAGTCGCAACACCATGTCCGTTGCACCCACCTTCAGGAAGGTTGTGGGCTCCGCAATATTGGAGTCTCCCACAATGACGTGGAGCCGCCGGTAAAACTCGGCATCCGCATGGGGTTCATCACGGGTATTAATGATGGGGCGTGAGCGTGTTGTTGCGCTGGACACCGCTTCCCACATATGGTCCGCACGCTGGGAAAAACAGTACCGAGGGCCTTGGGGGGTGGACATGATTTTGCCAGCGCCCACAACAACCTGCCGGGTGATCAGAAATGGAATGAGAATATCAGCGAGCCGGGTAAAGTCACCCTGCCTACGCACCAAATAGTTCTCGTGGCACCCATAGGAATTCCCGGCAGAATCAGTATTATTTTTCAGCAGGTGAATAGTCCCGGTGTACCCCTCTTGAGCCAGGCGGCGTTGCGCATCGTCAATAAGATCAACCAGAATCAGTTCTCCGCCGCGATCATGGGCAATCAGTTGCTCAACTGAGTCACATTCAGCAGTTGCGTACTCGGGATGTGAACCAACATCCAAGTAAAGTCGAGAACCATTACGAAGAAAAACATTCGAGGACCGTCCCCACGCCACAACCTTTTTAAAGAGTTGACGGGCCACCTCGTCAGCAGACAATGTCACATCGTCTGTCGGGTGCGCGTAAGTGATACCGTACTCAGTTTCGAGTCCAAAAATGCGGCGGGTCACGAGCGCGTTCCTTGAGTTGATGGGACGAAATCGGTGACAGTCAACCGGCGAAACGTTCGCCGGGGGCGGGAACGGTCCAGCAGAGCAGCCTCATACGTGGGGGCCGGTGTCACCATTGTGTGTTCTGCGTCTTTTTGGGGCGGCTGACTCAGCGCTTGAGTGATCGCTGTCAGTGTGTCAGCAAGCGACATCGTCGGTTCCCAAGAGGAGCGAAAAACAGCATCAATGGTGTCTTGATCTCCACCAATGACCACGCAACCATGCTCTTGCGCCACCGACCCGTCATAGCTGAGATGGTAAATCTCGTCCCTCGAAGCGTCATGCCCCAGTTCAGCAACCACAACCTCAACCTCCATAGGTTTTGATTCGGTCGTAAACGCGGTCCCTAACGTTTGCGCGTAAGCGTGGGCGAGTGCACGCGCTGTGACATCACTGCGGTCATAAGAATAACCACGCAAGTCGGCGTACCTGATCCCCGCGACACGCAACGCCTCGAACTCGTTGTATTTCCCCACCGCTGCAAAACCGATGCGGTCATAGATCTCTGAGATCTTGTGCAACGCCTGCGAGTGATTTTCGGTGGCAAAAACGATTCCCTCAGTGCACGTAGCCACGATAACAGCACGACCCCGGGCAATACCTTTACGTGCATAGTCGGCACGATCAGCCATCAATTGTTCAGGCGAAATATAAAACGGCATGCTCATGACTGGTCACTCTCAGGGATGATAGTCGCGGAACCTTGCGAAGGAAGGCGGTTTCCTGGCCCATCACGACCAGGTTCAAGGACCCGCACATGTTGGTGATCCTGCGAGCGCTGGTGTGCGATGGTGTCGTTTGCGTGGGCGAGGTCTGCTTCGGAGACGTATCGGAATCCTTTGTGGTCGATGACTGCGATGATTGGCCAGATGCGTCTGATGATGTCGGGGCCTGCGGTGGCGGTGTCGTCGTCGGCTGCGTCCCAGAGCGCTTCGAGTGCGATGGTGATGGCGCGTGTTGCGTCGAGTTGTGGTTTCCAGAGTTTTTTCAGTGCGCTGCGTGCGAAGACGGAGCCTGATCCTGCGCAGGTGAAGTTTGGTTCTTCGTAGCGTCCGCCGGTGACGTCGTAGGCGAAGAGTCTGCCTTGGTGGCGTGTGCTGTCCCATCCGGCGAAGATGGGGACGATGGGTAGCCCTTGTAGGGCGAGGTGGAGGTGGGATCTGAGCATGGTGGAGAGGCGGTTGGCTTTGCCGTCGAGTGAGAGTGGGGTGCCTTCGATTTTTTCGTAGTGTTCGAGTTCTAGTTGGAAGAGGCGGACGAGTTCGATGGCGAGTCCGGCTGTTCCTGCTATGGCGATTGCGGAGTGTTCGTCGGCGGCGAAGACTTTTTCGATTTCGCGGTGGGCGATTGTTGTTCCCATGGTGGCGCGTCGGTCGCCGGCGATGATGATTCCGTTGTGGTATTCGAGGGCGACGATTGTTGTTCCGTGGGGTGCGATGTCTTGTGGGATGGTGTCGAAGGTCGGTTGTGTGCCGGGCATGATTGTTGGTGCGTGTTGTGCGGCGAAGTCGAGGAAGGATGATCCTGGTGCGAGGTATCCGTCGGGGAATCCTCGGCTTCCTGTGATCGTCATTGTCCGCCCTTTTGCACGAATCCGCGGACGAAGGATTCTGCGTTGATTTCGAGGACGTCGTCGATGTCGTCGAGGAGGTCGTCGACGTCTTGGGTGGATGGTGCTGTGGTGTTGGTTGTTGGGGGTGTGGGGGTGTCGGACGCGTCGTCGTCGGGGGTGTTGTGGTGGGAGTGGTGGTATTCACGAGCGGCCATGATGCCTCCTTGGGCGAGTGGTTCGTGCAGTCAATCTAATCGTATGTTGGGGTGTTTCGTCTGGTCGCGTGGGGTGGTTCTTGGTGTTTCACCCGGTTGTGTTGGGGGGTGGTGTTCCCATGAGTGCGTGGACGAATTCTGTGGGGTCGGGGTGTTGGGTGAATAGTGTTCCGACGTGTGTTTGTGTTCCGCGCCATGGGTCGGTCATGGGGATGCGGTGCAGGGTGGGTGAGGAGGGGAGGTCGAAGATGACTGAGTCCCAGCTTGCTCCGGTAACGACGTGGGGGTAGCGGTCCATGACTTCGCCGCGGAAGTAGGCTCTGGTGTCGGTGGGTGGGTGTCCGATTGCGTGGGTGATGTCGTCGTCGGTGACGAGTGTGTCGATGTGTCCTTTGCGTTGGAGGGTTCGGCACAGTCCGCGTTCGGGTCGGACGTCTGACCATTGGATGTCCATCATGGCGAGTTTGGGGTGGTCCCAGGTGAGGTTGTGTCGTTCGCGCATGGCGTTGAGGAGGCGGTATTTGGCGACCCATTCGATGGTTCGTTGGCAGGTGAGTGGGTCGTGTGTTAGTTGGGTGAGTGTGTGGTCCCAGGCGGTGAGGATTTCTGCTGTGTCGGTGTCGATGTCATTGGTGTGGCGGGTGAGGGCAGTGGTGACGATGTTGAGGTAGCGGCGTTGTATCTCGATTGCGGTGAGTTGGTTGCCGTTGGTGAGGGTGAGTGGGGTTGTGCAGGTGAGGTCTCGTGATACTTGGTGGACGGTGTCGACGGGGTTGGCCAGGGTGAGGGCTGCGAGTTCGTTGTGGAGGTCTTGGTGGTTGTCGAGGTGTTCGAGGACCCACAGGATGAGTGATGTTGTTCCGAGTTTGAGCCAGGTGGGGTGGTGCATGACGTTGGCGTCTCCGATGATGACGTGGAGGCGGCGCCACCGTGAGCGGTCTGCGTGTGGTTCGTCTCGGGTGTTGATGATGGGGCGGCGCAGTGTTGTTTCCAGGCCGATTTCTGCTTCTATGAAGTCGGCTCGTTGGGAGATTTGGAATCCTGGTTGTTGTCCTGTGGTTCCCAGTCCGACTCGTCCTTGGCCGGTGTAGATCTGTCGGGTGACGAAGTGTGAGGTGAGGAAGGTTGCGAGGTCGGTAAATGGTACTTCTCGTTTGACGAGGTAGTTTTCGTGGGTGCCGTAGCTTGCGCCTTTGCCGTCTGTGTTGTTTTTGTACAGTTGGAGGTCGATTCCCATGGATTGGTGGAGGTGGTGTGCGGCGGACCTCATGATGTGTTCTCCGGCGGCGTCCCAGATAACAGCGTCGCGTGGGTTGCTGACTTCTGGTGAGGAGTATTCGGGGTGTGCGTGGTCGACGTAGAGTCGTGCCCCGTTGGTGAGGATGGCGTTTGCGGCGGAGGGGTCGTCGTAGGTTTCGGTGGTGGGGCGGGCTAAGGGTTGGGCGTGGACCCCGTGGTCGTCGCCGGAGGGGGCGGGGGTTGTGGGGTCGTCGGTGAGGAGTGAGGGGTGTGCTGAGGCGCGTTGGAGGCGGAATCCGCGTGCGTCGGCGAGGGGGTCTTCATCGATGTAGTCCCAGCGGGCGTGCTGGCGTGCTTGGGTTGATACGGCGCGGTAGGCTGTGACGATTTGTGAGGACATGAGCATGGGGTTGGCTCGCGGGTTGCCTTGTTGGGTGATTCCGTATTCGGTTTCGATGCCCATGATTCTGCGTACTGTCACGTGTGTCGCCTCGTTGTGGTGTGGGTGGGTCGTTGGTGTTTACAAGTAGGGGCCTGTGTTGTGTGGGGTCTCGATTGCTTTTGCTGGGGTGGGGTTTTTCCCTTCGCCTTTGCGTTGCACAATGGTGCGGATAAAGACGATGCGTTCTCCTTTTTTCCCGGAGATCCGCGCCCAGTCGTCTGGGTTGGTGGTGTTGGGGAGGTCTTCGTTTTCTTGGAATTCGTCGTCGCAGGCGGCGAGGAGGTGTTCGACCTGTAGTCCTCGTGTTCCGTGTGACAGGTACCCTTTGATTGCGGCTTTTTTGGCGCGGTCAACGATGTTTTGGATCATTGCACCGGAGCTGAAGTCTTTGAAGTACAGGGTTTCTTTGTCGCCTGATGCGTAGGTGACTTCGAGAAATTGGTTGTCCGGTGTGGTCGCGTACATGTGTTCGACGACGCGTTGCCCCATGGCGGTGACAGCGTCTTGTGCGTTCCCACCGTGTTCTGCCAGATCCACGGGGTGGATGGGGAGGTCGGGGGTGAGGTATTTGGAGAAGATGTCGAGAGCAGCTTCCGCGTCTGGTCTTTCAATTTTTATTTTTACGTCGAGTCGGCCAGGGCGCAGGATCGCGGGGTCAATCATGTCTTCACGGTTTGATGCACCGATGACGATGACGTTGTCGAGTCGTTCGACACCATCGATTTCTGCCAAGAGTTGAGGGACGATCGTTGTTTCTACGTCAGAGGATAGGCCGGTTCCGCGCGTGCGGAACAGTGATTCCATTTCGTCGAAGAACACAACAACGGGGTGTCCTTGGGCTGCTTTGTCGCGGGCGCGGGTGAAGATCAGCCGGATTTGGCGTTCGGTTTCTCCGACGTATTTGTTGAGGAGTTCTGGACCTTTGATGTTGAGGAAGTAGCCGCGTGTGTCGTCAGTAGGGGTGTTGTTTCCTTGTCCAACTGTTTGGGCTAGTGAGTGGGCGACGGCTTTGGCGATGAGTGTTTTTCCGCATCCTGGTGGCCCGTAGAGGAGGATTCCTTTGGGGGCTTTCAGGCCGTGTTCACGGTAAAGGTCTGGGTGGAGGAAGGGAAGTTCAACGGCGTCTTTAATCGTGTCGATTTGCCGGGAAAGACCTCCGATATCTTCGTAGGCCACACGTGGGACTTCTTCAAGGACGAGTTCTTCCACTTCGGACTTGTCGATCTTTTCGAGAGCGTAACCGGCCTTCAGGTCGACCAGGACGCTATCTCCGGTTCGGATCGTGGGACCGTCACGTCCGATCAGAGACCCCGCCAAGTTGACGACACGTTCATCGTCACCGCGTCCGACAACCATGGCGCGGTGTGTTCCGATCAGTTCTTTGACGGTGACTAACTCCCCTGTGTGGTCATAGGTCATTGTTTCAACGATTGCCATTGCTTCGTTGAGGCGTACTTGTTGCCCTGGGCGGGCTGTGGACACCATGGCGGCGGGCAGTGAGGTGAGCCGCATTTTCCGTCCTTGCACCATCACGTCAGCGGTGCCGTCGGAGTATGAGCGAATAAACGTGGCGTAGGTGCTGGGGGGTTGAGCGAGATCATCGATTTGTTGCTGGAGCCCCACGATTTTACTGCGCGCTTCGACAAGGATTTGCGCGAGTCGCTCATTTTGCGCTGACAACGAGGCGACTCGCCGCGCGAGTTCTTCAGGGTCATTGTGGGTTTCGGTCATGGTTCTCTCACTCCCCTGTTGGTTGCCACTCACCTCACCTGGAGGAACATTGTGTCTTCTAACCTAGCTGTTCTGGGCCGGTGGTGCTGGAGGTGTCTGCGATTCCTTCGATGACGCAAGGAGGTTTTTGTTCTCGTGCAGGTCGCGTTGCACTCGTCGGAGTTTCTTGGCAGACGGTTCACGCTCGTCGAGTTCGGCAGCGTCCCAGTTCTCAGTGCCGTCGTAGGCACCTTTCGCCGGCCGACGCTTACGCAGTAGTGGCGTAGTTCCCTGCGCCAACCGCCGGGCGGTGATGAGGAAACCGGTGTGTCCCACCATGCGGTGTTGCGGGCGTACGGCTAAGCCTTCAAGATGCCACTGGCGCACCATCGACTCCCACGCCTCGGGTTCAGTAAAGCGGCCATCATCGCGCAAGTCCTCAGCGACACGCGACAGCTGAGTCACCGTCGCCACATAGCAAATCAGTACACCACCTGGCACCAGTGCGGTAGCCACAGCGTCAATGTTTTCCCACGGTGCCAACATGTCAAGGACTACCCGGTCAACAGAACCTGGCTCCCAGTACTGAGGAAGCACATCGGCAAGATCCCCAACGGACAGCGTCCACGCAGGGTGTGGTCCTCCGAAAAAAACCTCCACATTGTCGCGGGCGATCGCTGCGAAATCGTCACGGCGCTCAATCGAATGCACCTGTCCACCATCACCGACCGCGCGCAGGAGCGACATTGTCAACGCACCAGAACCCACACCGGCCTCAACAACGCGGGCTCCGGGGAAAATATCGGCCATACCAACGATCTGGGCAGCGTCTTTCGGGTAAACCACTGCGGCACCGCGAGGCATCGACAACACATGGTCAGACAACAACGGCCGCATCAGTTGGTATTGAACCCCAGAGGTCGTTTCAAAGACACTACCGTCAGGCAAACCAATAATGTCATTGTGGTTGAAGTATCCCCGATGCGTGTGAAACTGGGAGCCAGGAGTCAACGTGATGGTGTGAAGCCGCCCTTTATAGTCGGTGAGTTGCACACGATCTCCGGGGCGAAATGGTCCTCTGCGCCGGTCAGCGCCCGTAGGGTGAGTCATAAAGTGTCCGTGTTGTCCTTGCCTTAGCCCTCATCAATGTCAGTGGACAGTCTACGTGGTCCGGTGCTCACAGCGGCGAGGAGGTCGGCTCCCAAGACCGCGGACACCAACACACCATCAGTGCGCATCATAAGAACAGGCCGCTGCTGATCACCGCCCCACAACAACGACGCGACCACCACCATGTCAGCGGTACCAGCGATCACCGAACCTGGCGTCAGCGGAACCATCACCATGGACAGTGGTGTTGAGGACACTACCTCACCAGGGACACGCAGAAGCGTGGCCCGATCTGTCCACGTCACCGGCTCACCGTCGTGAACAAGTATGGCGGTGGGGTGTTGGTGGGACGCAGCCACCGCATCGCTAGTCGTCGCTTGCCTGGGTAACACAACCACGGGGCGGGCGACCTGCTGAAGTGAGAGACGCTCCAAAGCCTCAAGACGACGCGCATTACGCATCCCATTACGGGCACCAACCAGCAACAACGGTGCGACAACTGCGGCCCACACAACAAGGATGACTGTTCCAGCTGACGGGAAAATAACAACCATCCCCACCATGATGAGGAACACAATCACAGCAAGCACAGTTGTCGTGTAGGCCGTCAAGCGGGTAGCAGTAGAACGAGTCTTCGTCACCGCCCACACCAGACCAGTCAGTGTATGACCGCCATCAAGTGGATAGGCGGGAAGCATGTTGAACAACCCGAGAAGCACGTTGAGGTAAGCCACCGTGTCACCAAGCGCATACAGAGGTGTTGCAGGGTTGGTACTCCAGGTCAAAGCAGTCACTAGCGCAGCAAGCAAAAGATTCATGGCAGGGCCAGCAAGTGAGGTGAGGATATGTGGTCCAGGGCGCACAAATGGGGTGGTGAAGTGGGCGTGCCCGCCAAGAATAGTCAGTTCGATGCGGGAAGTGGTGATCCCGAAAAGACGCGCGGTCACGACATGGGCGACTTCGTGCGCAAGAACGGACCCAGCCAGCGCGAGAGCGAGGGCAGCGCTGAGCACAAGCGCTGCAGCAGTGGGGGTTCTGGTGGCGAAGAAGGGGTAGTACATGGCGGCGATGATTGTGATGGTGATCGCCGCATTGGGGTGGATGATGAGGTCAGTGTGACCAAAAGTAGCCATACGGTAGGTGCGGGGTGTGCTCACAGTGTTTAGGGTAGGCCGTTAGGCTGGGGGCATGTTAGATGTCAGTGGCGTGTTGAGTGGTGGGCGGGCGTTGTCACCGTCCCGTGCGTTGGATTTTCGGCAGTGTCCATTGTTGTTTCGGTTGCGCACAATTGATCGGTTGCCGGAACGCGAGAGTGTTGCTGCGGTGCGGGGCACGGTGGTGCACTCGGTGTTGGAACGGTTGTTTGATGTGGCCCCGGACGAACGGGACGTGGGGTTTGCCACGTCACTTGTTGATGGGGTTGTCCAGGAGTTAGTGGAGTCACGTCCAGCGGTGAAAGCAGAGTTCGATGTAGCCACCATAGAAGGGGTTGTGACAGATGCGCGAGCATTGGTCGCCCGGTATTTCGAGTTAGAAAACCCTCAAATGCTCCATCCTGCTGCCCGAGAGGTGACGTTGTCATCGTACGTGGGTAGGCGTTCAGTCACTGGCGTCGTGGACCGTGTCGATGTGGCCCCTGATGGGGCGATCCGGTTGGTTGACTATAAATCTGGTCGAGCCCCAGCACCGCAGTACAGTGGAAACGCCGCATTTCAGATGCGGTTTTATGCGTTGTTGGTGGCGCGCGTGAAAGGGCGCCTACCGGCGATGTTGCGGTTGGTGTATCTCGGGGACGGCAAAATCATGGAGTCGGCGCCAACCAATGGTGATGTGTCATGGGTCGAGGCCTCCATCGCGCGGGTATGGGATGGTATTGAACGCGCAATTGACACAGATGGGTTTGTCCCCCGCCGCTCAAAATTGTGCGGGTGGTGTTCATTTCAGCAGGTGTGTCCAGCATTTGGCGGCTCGGTCGGCCCCGTGGATCGCGAGCGCGCCAGCCAGGTGTGGTTGGGGGTGCCTGGTGAATTATCCAGGAGTGAAGAAGTCGATGGTTGCGCCGTGCATGACAACGTCGAGAACTGATGGTGTGAGTTGGTCAAGTTCTTGGATGCGCGACAGGTGGGGGCGCGGTTGGACGGGGATGATCGCTTGAATGGCGATGGTGCGTGCTCCAGCGGCCATTGCTGAGGTGATTCCCGTCGGGGAATCTTCAATCGCGATGCACTCAGTGACGTCGACTCCCAGGGTGCGAGCTGCCATGACGTAGGGGTCTGGGTGCGGTTTGCCTTGAGGAACCATGTCCCCCGTGATCACGGCGTCAAATGTTCCGTGTGGCGCGGAGTCAACAAAGGTTTGGGCAATTGGTGTGTGGGACATGGTGACCAGTGCGCACGGGATGCGCTGGTGACGAACCCAGGCGAGAGTCTCGGCCGCGTGGTCGCGCCAGGGGACATGCCGGGAGATGCGAGTGGACACGGTGGTGATGAGGAAGTTGACGATCTTGTCGACCTCAAGGTCCACCCCATGATGCTGAAGGACTTTCGCCGCGTCGTGGAGGTCGTAGCCCACGAGGTTGAGGGCGTCATCCATCGTCCACACTCCCCCGTGTTGTGCAACGAGGTCGAACTCTGCTTGTTGCCAGTAGGGTTCAGAGTCGATGAGGGTACCGTCCATGTCCCACAAAATAGCTTGAGGTGTGCGCACGTGAGCTCTCCTTAGTTGTCGCGGATGCCAACCCAGATTATCGCGCACTAGGGTAGAGACATGGAACGCGATGAAGGTCACCTGGATGCGTCACGTGGTGACGAGGAGGACGCAGTGTGGGCGCTGAGCCATGACACGGTGCTCATTGCCGCGTTTTCTGGGTGGAATGATGCCGGAGGCGCTGCAACCGGTGCCACTGAACACATTGCCGAGGTGTTTGGGTGTGATGTTGTTGCTGACATTGACCCTGATGAGTTTGTCGATTTTCAAGTCAACCGGCCGGTGGTAGATGGTGTTGGTGTCGACCGGCGGCTGGTGTGGCCTGGGACCCAAATTTCCATGGCTTATTCGTGGAATAGTCAGCGGCGTATTGTTGTCGCTCACGGTGTCGAGCCGTCATTTCGGTGGCGTTCGTTTACCGCAGAGTTGTTGACGGTGGCAGAATCTTTCGGTGTTAAAACCATTATTGTGGTCGGTGCACTGTTGGGGGACACGCCTCATTCCCGTCCGATTCCGGTGCAGGTCAGTACTAGTGATGCTGGGGTGCAAGAATTTTTGGGAACCGGGGATTCAGAGTATGAAGGGCCAACGGGGATTGTGGGAGTCATCTCGCAGATCGCTCCCGATGCGGGGTTTACCGTGCTCAGTGTGTGGGGGGCGGTCCCACACTATGTGCCGTCCTCTCCCTCACCCAAAGCAACGGCTGCGTTGGTGTCAAAGATTGAAGAACTCCTTGGTGAACCCATCACCCGCTACGACCTCGATGATGAGGCCAAAGCGTGGGAAGACGGCGTTAGTGAGCTTGCTGAATCTGACCCACAGATCGCTCAGTATGTGCGTGAGTTGGAAGAAGTGCGAGATGCTACGCAATTACCCAACGCCTCTGGGGAGGCAATCGCACGAGAATTTGAGCAGTATTTGCGGCGGCGAGGGCAGTCCCCCGCAGATTAAACTCGTGGGTGTTCACGCCATGCGTTGCCTGCTATAGACGAATCCCAAGCAACGCGTTGACAGCGCGTGACACGACGCCAGGGGCGCCTGGGTCTTCGTCGTTCCCGGCAAGGGTGGCGTACGCCCAAGCGTCAACGGCGTCCAGTGCGCGCGGCGCGTCGAGGTCGTTACTGAGCGCTTCACGCATCGCTGCTAGCGTCGCGCCAGGGTGAGGCCCGCCGTTGGTGGACATAGCCTGGAGCCACAACTGGTGCCGTTTGATCCCTGCGTCGAGCACATCGGAGGTCCATTCCCACTCGTCGCGGTAGTGGTTTGCCAGGATCGCAAGGCGGATAGCCATGGGGTCGACTCCTTCCTGGCGAAGGCGGGACACAAACACAAGATTCCCTTTGGATTTGCTCATCTTTTCACCCTGATAGGCGATCAGCCCGGCGTGTGCGTGGACGCTGGCTCCCGCATCTTGCCCAAAAAGCGCTCGAGCGTGCGCGGAGGACATTTCATGGTGGGGGAAGATGAGGTCGGACCCGCCACCTTGGACAGTGCATGATCGTCCAATGCCACAGTGAGCGATGGTCGTACATTCAATGTGCCAGCCGGGCCTGCCCCACCCAAGATCATCGCCGTCCCACCCAGGTTCCCCCTCACGTTGCGCTTTCCACATGATGGGGTCAATCGGATTTTTCTTCCCTGGTGTGGCGGGGTCGCCACCACGGTCAGTGAAGAGACGCACACGTTCCTCAGAGGTGTAGCCACTGATGCTGCCAAAATCAGGGTCGCTGGTCACATCGGCATAAATGTCGTACGCGGGTGAGTGGACGGGGCGCTCCTGAGCGGGAACGGGTACTCGATAAGCGCGCCCAGATTCGAGCAGGTGGCGGGTTGCGGAGATCACCATGGGCACGGATTCCACCGCACTGAGGTAGGTGTGAGGTGGCAGGACACCCAGAGCGCTCATGTCATCAAAGAACAAGGTGATTTGAGAGGTTGCTAATTCTGTCCAGTCCACACCCGTGGCGGTGGCCCGCTCAAGTAGCGGGTCATCAACATCCGTCACGTTGGAGGTATACACCACACGTTGACCAGCGTCGAGCCAGGCGCGATACAACAGGTCAAACGCGATGTAAGTGGCAGCGTGTCCGATGTGTGTGGCGTCGTAGGGCGTAATTCCACACACATACATGGAACTCTCCCCCACCCCGGGGCGAACTGTCTCAACCAACTGCCCACTGCTGGTATCCATCACACGCACTGAAGTCAGTGCACCAGGGATGGAGGGGACTTGAGGGGCTGGCCAAGTGATCACGCGACGACTCCCATCGGCTGAAGAATTCCCGCCAACAAGAACACCACAACGGCGGCGGCAAGGACGAGACGGTAAAGAACAAATGGTTTATAGGAGAACGTGGACACGATCCTCAAGAACGCAATGATGACAAGGTATCCCACGAAGAACGACACAAGGGTTGCAACAAGTGTGGCAAACGCCCCAGGCGCTCCTGGGACAGGATCAGCTGCCGCTGCTTTGGCCAGTTTGTAAAAACCTGACCCCAGGACAGCGGGAATAGCGAGAAGAAAAGAGTAGCGGGCCGCGGCCTCACGCGTGTACCCCATCAGCAGCCCAGCTGTGATTGTGCCCCCCGACCGTGATACACCAGGGATGAGGGCCATGGCCTGCGCAAAACCAAACAACACTGCATGCTTGGGAGTGAGTTCGTTCAGGGTGCGCTCATGCTGACCGTACTTGTCGGCGAGACCCAGAAAAATACCGAAGACAGCGAGCATGAGTGCGGTGATGTACAGGTTGCGAAATGAGGTATCAATCCAGTCTTCAAGTAGCAACCCCAACACCACAATGGGGATAGACCCCAACCCGATGTACCACCCCATTGCCGCATCATGATCGTGAGCGCCCATCCGCGAGCGCCAGTCTGTTCCGTGGTCTCCTCGTATGGAGAGCCACCATTGGATGCAGATGCGTTTGATGTCGCGGCGGAAGTAGAGCAGGACTGCTGCTTCGGTTCCGATTTGGGTGATGGCGGTGAAGGCGGCTCCTGGGTCGTTGGAGCCGATGAGTTCTCCGAAGATTCTCAGGTGTGCTGATGAGGAGACGGGGAGGAATTCTGTGAGGGCTTGGATCAGGCCCATCACGACTGCTTCGAAGAAATTCACGCTCGTTACATTACCTCGAAGTGTTGGGGCATGGAAAAAGCCCTCGCCGTGGTGGGGTGAGGACTGTGTGTGGGGGTGGTGTTAGTCGTCGTTCTCGTCGTCGAGGTCGTCGTCATCCTCATCGTCGTCGTCGAGGTCGTCGTCATCCTCATCGTCGTCGTCGTCGAGGTCGTCGTCTTCGTCGATGGTGGAGAAGGGAAGGAGTTCACCGTATGTGATGGCGAGGGACTCGTCGTAGATGTCGAAGGCGTCTTCGAGGACGTCGTAGGCGTCGTCGACGAGTTGGTCGTTGGGTCCGCGCCGTTGGGAGACGGCGTCATAGTGTGCTTCGAGTGCAGCGATGAAGCGGTCGAGGGCGGCACGCGGATGAACGGTCATGACCTAACGTTATCGCCGTTGGCGTGGAATTGCACGAGGTTTGGAAGTTTTGGGTTGTGAGGTTGTCGGTTGGTGTTAGCACTGTTGGAGGAGGCGGGTGAGGACGTTGACTCCGAAGTGGAGGGCGGAGATGGGGACGCGTTCGTCGACTCCGTGGAACATGGCGGGAAAGTCGAGGGTGTCGGGGAGTTGGAGGGGGGCGAATCCGTAGCCGGTGATTCCGAGTTCGGCCAGGGATTTATTGTCGGTTCCGCCGGAGAGCATGTAGGGCAGGACGGTGGCGTTGGGGTCGTAGTGGGTGAGGGCGTTGGACATGTGGTCAACGAGGCTGGAGTTGTGGGGTGATTCGACGGCTCGGGCAATGAGTATGGGGTCGATGGTGATGTGGGGTCCGGCGAGTTCTTTGAGGGTGTCGAGTCCGGCTTTTTCGTGGCCGGGGAGGAATCGGGCGTCGATGACGGCGGTGGCGGTTCGTGGGATGACGTTGGCTTTGTATCCGGCGGTGAGTTGGGTGGGGTTGGCGGTGTTGCGGATGGTGGGGGCCACGAATTTGGCGGTGGGGCCTAGTGCGGTGATCAGGGTGTCGATGGTGTGGGGGTCGTTGGGGTCGTAAGGCAGTCCGGTGAGGTCGGCGACTCCGGCGAGGAGGGCGTTGAGGGTGGGGGTGATGTGGTACTGCCAGTTGTGATTGGCGATGCGCGTGAGGGCGTTGGCGAGGTGGGTGACGGCGTTGTCGGTGATGGTTTGGGATCCGTGGCCGGCTGTTCCGTGGGCGATGAGTTGGAGCCAGCCGAGGGATTTTTCTGCCGTTTGGAGGAGGTAGGCGCGGTGTCCGTTGATTGTGGTGGAGTAGCCGCCGACTTCTGATAGTGCTTCGGTGGCGCCTTCGAAGAGGTCGGGGCGGTGGGTGACGGACCAGTGGGCTCCGTATTCTCCGCCTGCTTCTTCGTCGGCAAACATTGCGATGATGAGGTCGCGTGGTGGTGTGATGTTGTGGCGGGTGAGGTCGCGGGTGACGGCGAGGATCATGGCGACCATGTCTTTCATGTCTACTGCGCCGCGTCCCCAGAGCATGTCGTCGATGATTTCTCCGGCGAATGGGGGGACGGTCCATTCGTCTGCTTGGGCGGGGACGACGTCAAGGTGTCCGTGGACGACGAGAGCTGGGCGGGTGGGGTCGGCTCCTGGGATGCGTGTGACGACGTTGGTGCGTCCTGGTGACGATTCGTAGAGTTCGGCGTCGAGTCCGACTTCTGTGAGGAGTTCCATGACGTATTCGCCGGCTTGTCGTTCGCCCCGTGCTTGGTTGTGACCGAAGTTTGAGGTGTCGATGCGCAGGAGGTTTTGGCAGATTGTGACGACTTCGGTGAGGGCTTGGGGGCTGGCTTCCATCATGTGGGTCATTGTCTCATGATGGGTGGTTGTTGTGACGGCGAAGCGCAGGGCACCGTGTTGTGGTGCCCTGCGCGGGGTTGGTGGTTGGGGGTTAGTTGTTGTCGAGTAGTCCGCGTCTGGTCAGGAGGGGTTCGCGGTGTGCGTCACGCCCGCGGAAGGTGCGGTATGTGCTCAGGCAGTTGGCGCTTCCGCCTGGTGCGAGCAGTGTGGTGCGGAAGTGGTCGCCATTGGCGCGTGTTGCTCCACCGTTGTCGTGGAACCATTGGACGGTGTCAGCGTCGAGGACTTCTGACCAAATGTAGGAGTAGTATCCGGCGGAGTATCCGCCGGCGAAAATGTGGTTGAAGTATGTGGAACGGTAGCGTGGTGGCACCAGGTCTAGTTGTATTCCAGCGGCGGTGAGGGCCGCGTGTTCAAATGCTTCAACGTCGGCTGGGTTGGTGGGCAGTTCGTGGGGTTGTCGTTGGTGCCAGGCTTGGTCAAGGATGGCGGCGGCGAGGTATTCGGTGGTGGCGAATCCTTCGTTGAATTGTCGGGTGGCGATGAGGGTGTCGATCCATTGTTGGGGTAGTGGTTCGCCGGTGTGGTAGTGCACGGCGTAGTTGTGGAGGAGTTCGGGGTCCCAGGCCCACATTTCGTTGACTTGTGAGGGGAATTCGACGAAGTCGCGGGGCACTTGGGTACCTGAGTGGGAGGGGTAGTGTGATTGGGCGAATAGGCCGTGCAGTGCGTGCCCAAATTCGTGGAAGAGGGTGATGACTTCATCCCAGGTGAGCAAGGTGGGTTGCCCGGCCGGTGGCGGTGTGATGTTGAGGTTGTTGACGACAACGGGGTGGTGGTTCAGGAGGAAGGATTGTTCAACAAGGTTGTTCATCCAGGCCCCGCCGCGTTTGGTGTCGCGGGTGTACCAGTCGGCGAGGAACAGTCCTAGGGGTGACCCATCGGCGTTGTGTACTTCGTAGACCACGACATCGTTGTGGTAGCCCTTAAGGTCGTCGCGTTGGTGGAAGGTGATGCCGTAAAGCCGTGTGGCAGCAGCGAATACACCGTGGTGGACCACCCGGTGAAGTTCGAGGTAGGGGCGTAGTGCTGCGTCGTCAAGTTGGTAGTCGCGTGCTCTGACTTTTTCGCTGAGGTAGGTCCAGTCCCAGGGTTGGAGGTGTGCGGTGTCGTCGTGGAGTTCGTCGCGTAACGCCTGCGTGAGCACCTCAGCTTCGCGGCGGGCGTTGCGCACAGCGGGGGCAACGAGACTTGTCAGCATGTCGTTGATCGCTGGTGTTGTGCCGGCAGTTGAGTCTTCTGCCACGTACGCTGCCCAGTGCTCGTAGCCTAAGAGTTGGGCGATCTCGGCGCGTACTCGCACCAGGTCAAGCAAGATCTGGCGGGTGTCGTGTTCCCCGCCTAGTCCCCTGTTGACCGATGCGCGGTGGATTTTTTCCCGTAACGTGCGGGAGGCCACGTGGGCGAGGATGGGCTGCACGGTTGGTAGTTGTAGTTCCAGGAGCCACCCTTGGTCGTGTCCACGTTCGCGTGCAGCAGCGGCCGCACTTGCACGCACGTCGTCGGGCACTCCTTGAAGTTCTGTTTCGTTGGTCACCAGGATCGCTGCGGCGTTGGTTCCTGCGAGCAGTGTGCGCCCAAAAGCTGATTCTAGGGTGCTTGCTTGCTCGTTGAGGGTGCGCAGTTGTTGTTTCTTGTCGTCACTGAGTTCCACGCCGGCTCGCACAAAGTCTCTGAGGGTTGTGGACAGCAGGTAGCGTGCTTCGGTATCGGCGCTGGTGTGGTGTTCAGTTCCGTGCGTAGCATCGTTGTGACGCAAAATTTCTTCCAATGACCGTAACCGGGAGTACAGAGCGTCATTGAGGTAGATGTCGTCGTGGTGTGCTGACAGCACTGGGGCGAGGCGTTCGTCGAGGTCATCGAGTTCTTCGTTGGTGTTGGATGACAGTTCGTTGTCGAACACGCTCATCACACGGGAAAGGAGTTGCCCGCTGGTTTCAAACGCGTCGAGGGTATTGGACACGGTTGGTGGGTCATTCTGCGCAACGATGGCGTCAATTTCTGCGAGTTCTGCAGCGATGCCCGCTCTGATCGCTGGTTCGTAGTCAGCGGTGGTCAACGCAGCGAAGTTGGGTAACGCAAAAGGGAGGGAGGAATCGGTGGCGAATGGCGAATCAAGGTCGTTGATGTGTGCGCTCATGTCCCCCATTGTTACCCACACCTGGACGTAACCTACAGCACACTGTTCAGATTCGACAGGAACCCTACTGGTCGTGCTAGATTGTTAACCGCGCCGCGATCCCAATGATCGCAGGTCACCTGTCCGGGTGGCGGAATGGCAGACGCGCTAGCTTGAGGTGCTAGTGCCCGTATTAGGGCGTGGGGGTTCAAGTCCCCCTCCGGACACCACGATGGTCACAAGCATCGTTAATCCTTGTGAAGTGTAAGTCACCTGTCCGGGTGGCGGAATGGCAGACGCGCTAGCTTGAGGTGCTAGTGCCCGTATTAGGGCGTGGGGGTTCAAGTCCCCCTCCGGACACCATATTGTTCAGGCCGGTTCTCAGTGAACCGGCCTTTATGCTGTTCACCCTCAACGTTGGTCACGTTTTCACCTCAACATGTGACTGACACAACACAATGGCGTGTTCGTGACTTAGGCTGTTCACAGCGCACACATGTGTCCGACAAAGGAATGGTCCGCCGCTGATGAACGACACTGGTTTCACCAGGCACACCCGTTGGGATACCGCAACAAGCGTCCTTCGCTACCTGCGCACGCATGACACAGGGGGAACACGAAGTGACATCATGAATCACCTGGCCTTGTCATCGTCCACCATGACAGACACGTGCGCGAAACTCCGTGACCTCAATCTGATTTTTGAGCAGTCCGTTCACTCGCAACGACGCGGACGCCCCTCGTTGATGGTGCGCCCCCACCCCAGGGGGCCAGTTGTAGCACTCATTGATGTCAGCCACACCCATTGGCGGCTCGCGTTCGCCCACATTGACGGGATCCCTCACATTCACCGGGTCGAATCGATCCCCCCGTCACGCACGATTTTCCTTCGTTCACTGACCGACGTGCTCACTAACGCACACAATGAACTGGGCTCCCGGCTCGTGTGTGTTGTTGTCTCCATGCGTTCTACAATCACCGAAAACACACACACACAACCAGTATTCCTGGGCTGGGATCACCTCGACTTCACTGACCTTGTCACCCAGCTCGCTCCCCTGCCAGTGATGATCGAAAATAACGCCACCTTGTCCGCACTGGCCGAATACCACCACCGGCGAGGAGCCGCACACGGATATCGCGGGGTCCTTCTCATCGACATCACCTCGTCCATCGGTGGCGCTTTCATCTCTCACGGTTCAGTCGTGTCTGGGGCCACCGGGTCAGGTGGCGAATACGGTCACCTGCCCATGGGAGACCCCACCATCCAATGTCGTTGCGGCGCCTACGGGTGCTGGTCAACTGTCACCGACGGGTACGCTCTTGCTCGCTCTCTGGGCGACCCGCCACCGGTGGACCCAGAAGAATACGTGCACACCATCTCTGATGAATGTTTACTTGATCCCGAAGGGGTGTACGCAACAGTCAGGGACATCACCGCACACGGTCCCTTGCAAACCCGCACCCTCACCTCAGCGCGCACCAACCTCGGTCAAGGACTCGCCACGATCGCCCAAGGGCTTGGACGAGGCCTTGCAGGACTGACCAACGCACTGGCACCAGACGTCATTGTGATGAGCGGACATGCACTGACCGTGCGCCGGCTCGCGTCACGCGCATTTACTCAGGCGTTCGACAACGCGCTGATGGATGTCCGCCGCACGAGAGCCCCAGCGATCGCTTCCGCTGTGTTTGGTTCAGAAGGTTACCTTCGAGGTGGGGCTATTCTCGCGTTGGACACCGTGATTACACCCGCGTATCTTGATGCTCGTTCCCACCACTAAACTCAGTCACCACCGCATCAGAAAACGGCGGCCACTCGTGGATCGCCCACTGCCCAAAGGCGCGGTCAGTCAACGCCACACACGCCAATTGGCGGTCCGGGTCCACCCACAAGAAGGTTCCTGACTGCCCAAAATGACCAAACGTTCGTGCGGAGTTCAACGAACCAGTCCAATGCGGGGACTTCGACCCCTTGACCTCAAACCCCAAGCCCCAAGGGTTGGGGGTTTGCCGCCCAAAACCAGGCAGAAGGCCAGCGACATCAGGGAACTGAGTGGTACGGGCTGCAGCAAGAGTAGCGGGCCGTAACACCGTGGGCACAAGAAGTTCGTGAGCAAACCGGGCTAAATCCGCGACCGTGGACTGTGCACCTGCCGCCGGCGACCCACTCACATCGGTGTGGGTCATTCCCAATGGCTGGAGCACAACATCGCGCACATAGCTGGGAAAATCTTGGCCCACATGCTGAGCCACCACATCAGCAAGCACCTCAAAACCCGTATTGGAATACATGCGCCGCTCCCCCGGCGCCCCACGGGTGGCATCAGTATCAAACTCATACCCAGCGGTGTGCGCAAGCACATGCCGCACTGTACTTCCTGGGGGGCCTGCCACAGTCGTTAAAGTGAGCGCACCGTCTTGCAACGCCACAAGCACTGCCACACTCGTCAACAGCTTAGTGACCGACGCCAACTCAAAGACCATCTCTTGCGGCCCCCAGGTGTCCACCACGCCATCAGGAGTGATCACAGCTGCCGCTGCATGTGGCACCGGCCACCCTGTTATCTGTTGCACAGCTGACACGACACTGTCCTTCCCTCGTCTATTGACACATCTACCACCAGGGCAAGCACGTCTTCGTGGTGGAGTTACCGGGCCCGGCGCGGAACATATTCGCTTGTCGAAGCGCGCGTAGGCTCCTTGGCCGTGTTCACGTTTCGTCCCGCGCGTCGTCCCCCTTCACGCGGAACAGCGTTGGTCTCTGCTGTTTGCGCGCGTAACGTCAACGACTCGTGGGCTCTTTCTAAGGACCGCAGCGCCACCGACAACAGCCCTTGGGCTGCACTTGGCATGGGCCCAAGCGGTGAGGGTAACTCCCCCAAATCCATGCCCCGGTGTTCCGCGATCGCATGCACAGTACGGATCCCACCATACTGACCAAAAATGACGGTCAGTGGGGTTAACGCCTTCTGCAACGACCGGGCATACTCTGCAGCGCTCTCATCGTCCCGGCCTGCCATCGCTGCGCCCGCAATCTCATGAGTGAGCTCAGGCATGATCCCCGCGAGCGCGGAATGCCAGGTGTGGGCGTTGTTGAGGAGGATGTCGGCGCCTTTGTCTTCACCGGAGAAACCAAAGTCGAGGGTGGTGTGGGTGGTGTGGCGGGTGATGAGGTTGATGCGGTGGGTGATGTCGCTGGGGTTGGCTGCGCGGTCTTTGAATCCGCCGATGTTGGGAAGGTGAGCGAGGTCGGCCAGTTGCAGGGCGCTGAAGTGGTGTTGGGTGGTGCGTGGGTTGTTGTAAATCCAGATGGGGATGGGGGTGATGTCGGTGATGGTGGCGTACAGGGTGTGGATTTCGGTGTCGAGGAGTGGGTGGTAGGCCATGGGTTGCAGGAGGGCTGCGGTGGCTCCTGCGTGGTAGGCGTCTTCGAGGTTGGCGAGGACTTCGGCGGTGTTCAGTGCGCCGATGCCTGCGATGAGTGGGGTGTTGGTGTCTGTGGTGACCTCAGCTGCGGCTTGGATGGTTTTTTTGCGCATGGCTCGGGGCATGTAGGGGGCGCCTCCCACGGAGCCGAGGACCGCGATGGAGTGGGCGCCGTGGCGGGTGGCGCGGGTGGTGAGGCGTTGGAGGACGTCAACGTTGAGTCGTCCTTGGGGGTTGCGCGGCGTGGGCAGGTAGGCCGCTACGGGTCCGAGCACGGGCATCTGTCCAGACTGTTGGTGGGCGGGTGGGGGTCAGCGGAAGTCTCGTGAGGTGCTGGCCACTCCTAGGTTGAGGGGTGAGATGTGTTCTGCGAGGAGATTGGTTGCCCCATCTGCGTGCTCTACTCTACCGCGAACAATGAGGGCTTGGGCAGTGCGTACGGTGGTGCGGTGTCTGTTCCAGATGGTGATGGGGCAGATGACGTTGATGATGCCGGTTTCGTCTTCAAGGGAGAGGAAGGTGATGCCGTGGGCTGTTGGGGGGCGTTGGCGGTGAGTGACGATGCCAGCGGTGGTGACGCGTCTGTTGGGTTCGTGGGTGTTGACTTGATGGGCGGTGAGGATGCCTTGTGCGGTGAGGTGGGGGCGGATGAGTTGGGTGGGGTAGGTGTTGGGGGTGATGCGGGTGGACCAGTAGTCGGCGTGGGCGGTGTCGTGGGCGGTCATGGGGGGCAGGGCTGGTATGTGGTGGGGGGTGAGGCCGGGCAGGGTGTGGGGGGTATTTTTGCTGGCAGTTGCGGCAGCCCAGATGCCTTGTCTGGGTGTGATTCCCAGGGTGCGTAGGGCTCCCGCGGCGGCGAGGGCTTCGAGTTGAGTGGTGGTGAGTTCGGCACGGTAGGCAAGGTCGTTGATGTCGGTGAAAGCGGTGGTGGTGCGGGCGGTGATGATGCGTTGTGCGATGGTGGGTGTGATGGTGTGGATGTCGGTCAGTCCGAGTTGGATGGCGTGGGTGGTGGGCAGGGGCACGTAGCGTGCTGAGGCGGGTGTGTGGAATGTGTGGGGGTTGTGTTGTGGTGGGTGTGGTTGGGGGGTGTTGGGGGTGGGATGGGCGGTGATGGTGGATGTGGCGATGCAGGGGCGGTGGATGGTCAGGCCGTGGCGCCGGGCGTCGTTCATGAGGGATTGTGGGCTGTAGAAACCCATGGGTTGTGCGGCAAGGAGTGCACTGTAGAAGGCTGCGGGGTGGTGGCGTTTGAGGTAAGCGCTGGCGTAGACGATGTGTGCGAAGGAGAAGGCGTGGGATTCGGGGAATCCGAAGTCGGCGAAGGCTTTGAGGCGTTCGTAGATTTCTGTGCTGGCGTGTGGGGGGATCCCGCGTTGGGCCATGCCGTCAAGGAGGCGGGTACGCAGCGCTTCCATGCGGGCGGTGGAGCGTTTGGATCCCATGGCGCGTCGTAGTTGGTCAGATTCTGCGGGGGTGAACCCGGCGGCGTCAATGGCGATCTGCATGAGTTGTTCTTGGAATAAGGGGATGCCGAGGGTTTTTTCCAGGGCGGGTTTGAGCAGGGGGTGGGGGTAGGTCACTGGTTCGCGTCCTTGGCGGCGACGGAGGTAGGGGTGGACGGAGCCGCCTTGGATGGGGCCGGGGCGGATGAGGGCGACTTCAATGACGATGTCGTAGAAGCAGGTGGGTTTGAGTCGGGGCAGGGTGGAGATTTGGGCGCGGGATTCGACTTGGAATACACCGACAGTGTCGGCTGCTTGGAGGAGTTCGTATACGCCGGGATCTTCTGGGGGCAGGGTGTATAGGCCCAGTGCGGTGTTGGTGGTGGCTGCAACATGGTCAAAAGCGATGCGCAGTGCGGTGAGCATCCCCAAGCCGAGGAGGTCGAATTTGACGAGTCCTGCATCCGCGCAGTCTTCTTTGTCCCATTGCAGGACGGTTCGACCGGGGGTTGTCCCCCATTCCACGGGACACACGTGGGTGACGGGGCGATCACACAGGACCATTCCTCCGGAATGGATACCTAAATGTCTGGGAAGGTTGTGAAGAAGCGATGCGGTGTCACGCACGGCAGGTGGGAGGTCGGCGCGTCCATCATGAGGGGTGGGTGGCTGTGTGGTGGGGGCGGGCAGGTCTGAGGTGTGATCTGGTGTGGTTGGGGTTCCTGGGGGTGTGTCGGGGCGAAAGGAACGATCAATGGTTTTGCTCCATGCGTTGACTTGCCCGATGGGGTACCCCAACACTCGGGCTGCGTCACGCACAGCGAGACGGGGACGGTAGGTGATGACTGTGGCGACCTGGGCCGCATGATGGCGACCGTACCGGGTGTACACGTGTTGGATGACTTCTTCGCGGCGACCCGATTCGATGTCAATGTCGATGTCTGGTGGTCCATCACGTTCTGGGGCAAGGAACCGTTCAAACAGTAACCCGTGGCGGACAGCGTCCACAGCGGTGATGCCCAGTGCGTAGCAGACAGCGGAGTTCGCCGCTGATCCTCGCCCTTGGGCAAGAATGTTGTGGGTGGAACAAAACTCCATGATGTCGTGAACGATGAGGAAGTACCCGGCGAATCCTAAACTCGTGATGATGGAAAGTTCATGGTCAATGTGCTGCCACGCAGCATGGTTGGTGTCCCTGGTGCCATACACACGGCGGGCTTTGTTATCAGTCAGGTGACGCAACCACGTGGATTCGTCGTGTCCGGCGGGAACCGGGTAGGGCGGTAACCGTGGGGCAACCACATCGAAGTCAAACGCGAGCTCATCAGCAAGACGGGCAGCGGCATCAACACTGTGGGGGCGCCTAGCGTGCAGGCGCACCATGTCACGTGCTGACCGTAGGTGTGCGGTGGGTGAAGCTAACCGCCATGGGTCGTTGTCTGCCAGGGTTCTTCCTGCACCCAATGCTGACAGCACCTCAGCACGCCGGTGGTCACGAGGGTGCGCATAGTGGGCGTTGGTGGAGGCAATCAGCGCGATCTTCGCCTCTTGGGCTACACGCTCTACCGCATCGCCTAACGCATCGTCGTAGGCGGTCCCCCGCCGCACCCAATCAATGACCAGGTTTTGTCGCCCAAACCTCTGCGCGAGGTCATGGGCCACCTCTAACGCTGCGTCATGTCCCTGACGCTGTAGCGCGCGAAGAATCGGGCTCTTTCGACACCCTGCGAGAATCACCCACTGGTCATCACCCTGATCAGCCAATGACGTGTATGTGTGGTGGGTGCGCCCTTTGGCGCCACCTGCCAAGTGCGCCAAAGACAATGCATGCGATAACGCCCGATACCCGCGCGGGTCGCGAGCCAACACCACCAGATGGTCCGCTTGCGGGTCACGATGCCCAGCAACGGGTTCAGGCGCATCAGCTGGCGTGACACTCACCTCCGCGCCAAAAACAGTGCGCACACCCGTGTCTTTCGCTGCAGTTGCTACCTGCACCGCACTGTACAACCCGTTGTGTTCCGTCAACGCCAACGCCGATAACCCTAACCGTTCAGCTTCAGCAACAAACTCGGCCGGGCTTGAGGCCCCATCAAGGAAACTGTAGGTGGAATGAGCATGTAACTCCGCGTACCGAGGACTACTCATAAGTCCCCTCCCACCACCAGGTGCGCCCGCGGAGAACCACCATAATGGGCGGATGAGAATCACTCATTAACTGCAGGTAAGCCTGCGACTCCCCTGGCGAATCAAAGGACGATGACATGGCCCACCAGGCAGGAGAAAGCACCCATGGACCTGACCACTGAGTGACCGTATGATCCCCCACTCCCCCACTGACGTGTTCAGTGCCTGGAAGAGGAACACCTGCAGTGCACCACCGGTAGGGCGGAGACACCAATGCCCCGAGATCATCTACTCTCACCTCACGTCCTGCCGGGTCACGCACCCACACCTTCACCGGCTCCCCCGTCACTGACGGGGCAGGAGCAGGAAGACGCCCTGGCCACGGCAACTCCTCAACACCTGCGAGCGCGCTCACGTGGGTGTGTGGCGCACCGCCATGGGTTGTTGTGACCTCCTGATCCCAGGGAACGTAGGTCACTCGGTCGGCGGGGGTTCGTCCTCCTGTGATGCGAGGGACAACAACACCATCAGGTCCAACCAGGGAACTGAGGCGTTCCACGAGGCGCCGGGTGTGGTCGTTGTCTGTGTTGTCTGCCCCCCAGAGTGTGGGGTGGTGGTGTCCGGCGGGGATCACTCGAACTGCGGTGAGTTCCACCATGTCAAGCGGTCCCACCTTTGGGGTATGCGGGCAGATCGCCGATGCGCTGAGCCACCCATCGCACTGCCAGCGCACCCGTTGTGTGATGGCGTGTTCGCTCAGTGCTCCCACCATGGTGGGGTCTGCACGCCAGGTGCGGGTCAGTATCCGTTCATTTGTGCGGGCAGATACCCGGAGTTCGTAGGCGCTCAATCCTTGTTTCACGAGTTGTTCCCGTAACTGGCTGGCCAACTGTTTGGCGTAGAACGCGGCGGTATCTGCCCGGTGGAGGGGTTCGTCAAATGTGGAGGAGACCGTGATATCTGGTTCGTTACGGTCCTGGCTGACCAGTGGTTCTTCCCGTCCGATGGCGATGTGGTATGCCCACATGCCGCGTGCACCAAATCGGGTGGCTATATCGGTGGGTGGCAACGAGGCGAGGTCTGCGTAGGTGTGCAGACCAAGTTTTGCCCACAACGCGAGCAGGTCAGTGAGTTCAGGGTCGGGGGTGGGGGCAGTGGTGGTGTAACGCAGGGTGTGTAAGGGGTGGGTCTGGATAAAGGGCAAAGATTCATCGGGGGTGAGGATGCGCCCGCGCCGAGCGGCGAGGATAGCGGGCAGGGTGCCGTTAGCGATGCCCGCCCAGGGGTCTATCCCGGTGGTGTCAGTGATCGCATCAGTGACGGCAGCGAGGAAGGTTGGCGGGTCAGGGTAGTGGCGTAGCGCACCGTCAATGGGGGCAAGAGTGAGGCCGGGGCGCAGCACGGTCAGGTGGGCAAGGAAAGAGTCAAGGACCTGGGCGATGCGTTCGTGTTCGCGGGCAAGGATGTCGGTGGGTGGTGTGGGGAGGCAGGTGAGGGTGGGCAGAGTTTCTTGGGCGTGACGCAGAGCCATGGTGGTGCGCACACCCGCTGCGCGGGCGAAGGCAGAGGCGGCAGTGATACGAGTGCCGGACACGGTGATCGCTGGTGTGTGGGGTGGCAGGTGGGCAAGGGCGAGCGCAACGATGACAGGCCAGTCAGGCACCCATAGTGCCAGAGTGCGCGAGGGTGAGGTGGGGGTGGTTGATGACATGGGGTGGGGTGTTTCGTGCAGCTGGGGTGGGGGTGGTGGTGAAGCGTCCGTGAGCGAGGTGAAGGACGGCTGTGTGTTCTGTTGTTCTGGTGGCGGCATGGACGTACCAGCTCGCGTCGGTGAGGTGGTAGCGCCCTTGTTCTGGGCCGCGCCATGTGGGTGCGCGCGCCTTCATGATGATGGGGGCGTGAGCGTGGGGGTTGGTGGTCACAAGGACATGACCGCGTTCGCGTAGTCGGGCGGTGAGTGCGCGGTGCTCTGATGGGGAAAGAACCGCCTGAGGGCCAAGGATTGTGATGTGGGCACTGTCAATGCAGGCTGCTGCAATGGTGGGAGTGTGCCGGGCTGGTTGAGTCACAATGATGAGATTGTGGGTGGCAACCCCCAGGTCGTGGGCGGCCACCATGCTGAGGTGGGAGGCTCCAATGATGGCGATGCGCGCGTTGTTGTGGCTCGCCGCAATCAGGAGCGCCAGGGTGATGCTCGCGGCTCCTGTGACGCGGTGGATTGCGCCTGGGTGAAGGTGGGTGCCCACGAGCGGGTGGAAGGCATCGATGAGGGCGTAGTGCGGGTCGGGGGCAAGAGGTTGGGGGGTGTGTGTGGTGATCCCATGGCGGGTTTCGGCGGTGCGTAAGATCGTGCGGGCAAGGGCAAGCCGGGCTGTCGCGCTCATGGGGTCCTCCTCACCGGTGTCGCTGTGGGGGTGGTGAGGGTTAAGAACCTACCACCATATTCGAACGTGTGTTCGAATATGGTTTGAGGATACCGCCGTCAGACCAGCAATGCACACATGCTGTTCACAGGCCTGATGTGCAGCGGACTGTCCGTGACGCACAAGTATCGGGGTGTAGGGTGTGGTCGTGATCATTCGTCGTGCCCACCTCAGCGACTGCGCACGTCTTGTCGAGGTTGCTGCCGCCACGTTCCCGTTAGCGTGTCCACCAGGAACCCCACGGGCAGATATTGACGCGTTCATTGCTGACCAATTAGGGACTCCCTCTTTCACTGACTATCTGACCAGGGACGACGCCCACATTGTGGTGTGCGCTGCCGGCATTCGCGTTGTCGGGTACTCCCTTGTCCTGACGAAACACGCCGGTGCCCCTGACCCCAGTTTTGGGGTTCAAGGGCACCAAACAGGGTATGTGAGTAAGTTCTACCTTTCACCATCACTGCATGGGACCGGAACTGCGAAGCGCCTTATGGCCGCTACCGTGAGCAATGCACGCGGTCACGGCGCTGACAGTCTGTGGCTCGCGGTCAATCAACACAACGTGCGGGCACATCAGTTTTATCTGCGGTGCGGCTTCACACCGGTAGGCACCAAAACAATGCAGGTCGGGCACGGACTTCACTGCGACCACGTGATGCAATACCACCCCACCACCGAACCCGGTCTCTAAAAAGACACCACCGAGGACAGCGCCCCTGTGCCCTCATCATCGTCACCGCGTGGGACTGCACGCCGATACGGGGCCGCAAAAAAGTCATGCTCCCACCACGCAGAAGCAATAAACGCATCACGCATCCGCTGGGTGGTGCCCGCATCAGCGCGCGCAGCGGCCGTCGTCACCACATCGATCACAGCGGCCGTGGCAGCCGCAAAGTCCTCATCATGGTAGGTGGCCAGCCAGGTCGCGTACGGGTGCTCGCTCGTCCAATACCGCTGATATAAACGCATACCAATGTCCTGGTACAGCCAATAGCACGGCAGTAACGCAGCAATAAGCCCTTCATAGTCGCCGCGTGCCGCATACGACAGAAAATGGTTCACATATCCATGCGTCACCTGCGAGGTGACGACTGGTTGCTCCATCTGCGCATGCGCAAGCCACGTGTGATGCATTCCCGCTTCCACATGAATGGCGCTATGCGCCCCGCGCGCCCACAACTCCTGCTCCTCACGGGTGGGAGCAAGAGTCGACGCCATCGCAAGCGCCCGCGAATACTCCCGCAAATACGCGGAATCTTGGTGCACATACCACCCAAAAACCTCAGGCGGCAGTGTTCCATTTCCTAGGCGCTGAACAAATTCCAGTTCATCAATGGCATGACGAATCCCCATGATGTCTGCCCACCACTGGGAAGCCACATCCTGGGCATCACCGTGATCCCCCGCCCGAGCAAACACATCATGGGCAGCCCACATGTGATCAAGAGGACCATGACCGGTCCCCACTGCCATCCGATCCCCCGCCCGAATCGCCTGGGTAAGCCACACCTTCGCCCGGCGCACCGCCTCCGGCAGGTCATATCCACGCCCTAACAATGTGGCAATCGCCGACGACAACGAACACCCTGTGCCATGCGTGGACGTCGTGTTCACCCGTTGCGCATGCACCCACACTGCCTCACACTGCCCACCAGGGCCTGGGGCACCGATCAACACATCACTGGCGGTGTCACCCACACGATGCCCCCCTTTCGCAAGCACAGCGACCCCGAACTTGTGCGCCACCAGCCGCGCCTGATGTTCTAACTCCTCATCACTAACCGCATGCGCCATCCCTGACAACACCGCTAACTCAGGAATGTTCGGGGTGATCAGTGTCGCTAACGGCAACAGCTCCCATAGCGCTTCGCGTGCTACCCCAGTCACAAGCTCATCCCCTGAGGTGGCCACCATGACAGGATCCACCACCAAAGGAACGGTGAGGTGCCGCGCGAACTCGCACACTTCCCGGCTCACAGCAGGGTCCCCCAACATCCCCACTTTCACCGCAGCCGGTGCCGTGTCACTGGCCACTGCCGCCAACTGGTCGGCAACCAGAGAGGAAGACACCGACTCAAAGCAACGAACACCCACTGTGTTTTGGGCAACCACCGCGGTGACAACACTCAGGGCATACCCCCCACACGCTGTGATCGTTTTGATGTCTGCTTGTACCCCTGCCCCACCTGTTGGGTCAGTCCCTGCAATAGTCAGTACCCGAATAGGTGACCATGATGCTGTCATTGTGAGCCCCCTGCTGTTGTTGTGTGTCCTTCTTGTTTGCCAACCCCGACGGGCGTCCCATCCCAGGCGCTCCGAAACTGTGCCGCAGCTGCGACCGCGTCACGGGCACCACACACCGCAGACGACACCGCCACACCTGCAGCACCTACCGCCCGAACAGCTGGCACATCAGCCACCGTAATCCCACCGATCACCACAGTCGGGACGGTCGCTAATTCAATGCGCTGGGCCACCGCTTCAAGCCCTAACGGGGCAGGAGCATCAGCTTTTGTTCCGGTTGCATGCAACGCACCCAACCCGATGTAAGACACTGCTGCCCAATCGTGGCTAGCGCTCCTGATTTCCTCTTTCCGTGATGCGCTCACTCCAATCAGTGCGTGCTGCCCCACCAACCGGCGCACCACGCTCACCGGCAGGTCACGCTGGCCCACATGAACCCCAGCAACCGCCATCGTGTCCATCCGTGCCGCAAGGAACAGATCCACCCGGTCGTTGACCAGGACGGGGACTTGCCCATCGACAACTGCGCACACGTGCGCAATCAGTGAGTAAAACTCTCGGTCATCAGCGTTTTTGGCCCGCACTTGAATCATGGTGGCGCCACCCGCAACCGCGTCCGCAACCGTCTGGGTCACGCTCCTACCCGCAGCTGCGCAATGACTCTCATCCAGCACCACACACACCCGTAATACCTCATTCAAGGCCCAGGTTGTCGGGGGTACTGTTCGTGGTTGGGTCGTCATGAGATGATCGCCTCCGCCACAATGGCATCCCCCGTCACGGTGGCAAGCTCATCAAGGAACGCCACCTGAAAGGACCCTGGTCCGTGTGCTTTGTCGGCAGCTCGTTGTGCGGCAATCGTGTACACCATGTGCGCCCCGGTGACCGCAAGAAGCGGGGTGTCGTGCACAGCCAAGAACGCGGCAGTCACTGCACCTAAAGCACACCCACCCCCGGTGATGGTAGTCAAAAACCGGTGACCATTACCTAAATAAATATCGCGGTCACCGTCTGTAATGAAATCAGTGGGACCAGACACGGCGACAACACCACCAGTACTGTGGGCAAGAGTGCGGGCCGCGTGTTGTGCGTCCGCCACACTATGCGTGGCGTCGGTGCCTCGCCCCCCGCTTCCCGCGCCCGCTAGCGCCATAATTTCCGATGCGTTCCCCCGGATCGCTGTGGGATGTTCGCCTCGTAGTTGGTCGGCAAGGGCCGTGCGGATCGGAAGTATGCCCACTGCCACCGGGTCAAGAACCCACGGCGTACCGTGAGTGCGGGCCACCTGGACGGCCTCGAGCATCGCGTCACGGTGTGCGGCGTGCGGGGTACCCAGGTTGATGAGGATCGCATCGGCCACCGAAGCAAACGGGCCTGCTTCACCGGGTAAATCCACCATGGCAGGTGTTGCTCCCACCGCCAGCAGAGCGTTGGCAGTAAATCCAGTGACGACCGAGTTGGTCAGACAGTGCACAAGTGGCGTGGTGGCTCGCACCCTATCCAGGAGCTCCACCGCTGTGTGCGCGATTGTTGAGGGATGATAAAGAGTGTGTGAAAGCGCGTCAAACATCCGCGACATTCCCTTCGCTAGTACGAACTAGATCAGGTTCAACGGGTGTGATCTCAGCCCCAATGGGGGCACCCCGTGTCCGTGCTGTTTACTGTACTCCCTTTTCTCACCCCTGGTGAACTGCACGTTCACTTCTTGGGATGGAAGCTGGAGCGTTACCGGGTTGCGTAAAAGACCAGAGCGCTTGTTGCGGCAACGTTGAGGGAATCCACGTCGCCCGCCATCGGAATAGTGACAACCCGGGACACGGTCGCGAGCGTGCGGTCGCTCAGGCCGTGTCCTTCATTTCCAAATAAGAACGCAACCTTGTCGTGGTTTTCTGCGTTGAATTGGTCCAACGTGATCGCATTGTCGCTCAAAGCGAGTGCAGCGGTGGTGTAGTGCGCTTCATGGAGCAGATCAAGTACCTCGATAAGGTTGTTCGCCCTGGTCCAGGGCACTTGGAATACAGTGCCCATGGACACTCGAATCGCACGCCGGTACAGCGGGTCAGCGCTGGTGTGGTTGACGATTATCCCGTCCACGCCAAGCGCCGCACAGGACCGGATGATTGCCCCAAGGTTTGTGTGGTCAATGATGCCATCCAGCACAGCAATACGAGAACGTGCTGATTGACCGTCGATTCCCAACGCATTGGGTTGGTGGGTCCTCGTAATCCTTGTCATGAAGTCGTCAAGTGAAGGAAGAGCCGGGCGGTGCATGGAAGCCAGCGCGCCACGGTGAACATTGAAACCAGTGAGTTCTTCTAACAACCCGGGGGCTCCCACATAGGCGGGAATGTTCGGGAACTGATCCATCAGTGGTGTCATCTGCTCCACCCACTTGGGTGACATGAGGAAGGACCGAGGAGCGTGCCCAGCTGTGATAGCCCGAGAGATCACAGTCGCTGATTCTGCGATATACACACCTCGTTCTGGTTCAAAGCGGGATCGTAACCTCATGTCAGTGAGGTTGGTGTATTCCTCGAGGCGGGGGTCAGTGGTGGACGTGATGGGTTCAAGCACGCAGCCTATTGTTCCTTATTGACGGGAGAACAAGCGAACGGGTGACCAATGCTGGTCACCCGTTCGTGGTGTGCTGACCTGTCAGCCTCGATGCGTGCTCGACAGTGTATTACTGCTGAGGTGCGGGAGGCGCCGGTGGTTGCTGGCCTTGATCTGGACTTTGCGGGGGTGTGACTGGCCGTGGTGCTGGTGGCGCAAAGTTTTGACCGGTGCCATTGTTCGGTGCCTCGTCAGGGTTTTGCCCCACCGTGCTGCGCGGGTTAGCGGGACGCCCAGAGCGGGTGCCTGCCGTGGTGGCATCTGCGCGGGCAGCTTCTGCTTGACGGCGAGCTTCTTCCAACGCTTCAGTTGGGTCGGTAAGCCCGAACCCCTTTTCGAGGCGTTCGCGGCGTGCTCGGCGCCCTTCAGCATCTTTCGTGCCGGCAAATGCTTGCGGGTCCACCGGTTCTGGGGCGGTTCCACCAAACCCGGAGGCGATCCCGTTGAGAGCTGTGGTGAACTCGGCTGGCACAATCCACATCTTCGACGAGGAACCGTTGGCGATTTCTGGCAGTTTCTGCAGGTATTGGTAGGCCAGAAGCTTGGGGTCAGCGTCACCTTCGTGGATCGCGTCAAACACCTGAAGGATGGCACGTGCTTCACCTTCAGCACGCAAAATCGCGGACTGTGCTTCACCTTCAGCACGCAAAATCGCAGCCTGTTTTTCACCTTCAGCGGTGAGGATTTGTGACTGTTTCACACCTTCAGCGGTGAGGATCGCCGCGCGGCGGTCACGCTCAGCGCGCATCTGTTGTTCCATGGAACCTTGAACAGATGCCGGTGGGTCAATTGCTTTGAGTTCCACGCGGTTCACGCGAATACCCCAGCGTCCGGTTGCCTCGTCAAGGACGCCACGAAGTTGTCCGTTGATCTGGTCACGGGAAGTCAGAGTTTGTTCCAGGTCCATGGAACCAATGACGTTACGAAGGGTGGTCACCGTGAGCTGTTCAATCGCAGTGATGTAGTTCGCGATCTCGTAGACGGCGGACTTGGGGTCAGTGACCTGGAAGTAGATCACCGAGTCGATGGAGACAACAAGGTTGTCAGAGGTAATAACCGGCTGTGGCGGAAAGGACACAACCTGTTCACGCAAGTCCACGCCAGCGCGGACACGGTCCACAAAGGGGACCAAGAAGTGAAGACCCGCGTCCATCGTCCGGTGGTAGCGTCCCAGGCGTTCCACAATGAGTGCAACGGTTTGAGGGACGATCCGCACGGCCTTGAACAGCACCGTGATAACGAGGATCGCGAGCGCGATGAGACCAATAATTGCCAGTTCCATGTGCTCTGCTTTCTATCGTGGTGGGGGTGGGGAAAGAAGGGGTTAAGCCAGTGGCTCAACGATCGCTGTTGCCCCATCAATGGCAACAACCGTGACTGTGGTGTGTGGGGGTACTTGCCCAGTTGCGGTGCGTGCGCTCCAGACCTCGCCGTGGAACTTGACGCGTCCGCTGGTCATAGTGACGTCGGTGAGGGTTTGTGCTGCCTTCCCCACGTAGGAGTGCACGTTTGTTTCGCTGAGTGTGTCGCGCCCCCGGAACCGTTCGAGCATCCATCTGCGCGCTGTTCCTAAGAGCAGTAGTGACACAACTGCCCATATGAGCCCTTGAACAAGGAGGTTGTCCACACCTAACCCAGAGGCGAGGGCGGCAGCCAATGCACCGCCTGCGATCATGAGCAACACCAGGTCGAGGGTGAGCATTTCGACAACGACGAGCACGATGGCCACAATGAGCCAAATCCACCAGTCCATGTTCGCCTCCATATGTCTGTGCAGGATGTGGTGGTTGTGGGCCGCCAGCTGTGGCGTGAGGTCACAACCGTTGTGTTCCCTGCGTTTTTGAATGTTTCTTGAGTGACTAATCTACGTCACTTTACCCAGGGGGTACATCATCTTTTTGGTTATCCACAGGCATGGAGGTGGGGACTGCTCCCACTGTGTTGATCAGGCGTGGTGACCGTTCTTGCGTTGTCCAGGTGTCGCCACGGCGGTGTACCGGTTACCGGTCCTGGTGACGGTGAGCGGAGTACCGAAAGCCTGTGTGAGGTTCTCGCTGGTCAAGGTGTCTTCCAGGGGGCCTGCTGCGTGAATGTGTCCGTCTTTGAGCAGCAGCAAATGGGTGAACCCAGGAGGGATTTCTTCAACGTGGTGAGTGACCAGGATCAGCACTGGTGAGAGTTCGTGGGCGGCAAGCTCGCTGAGCGCGGCAATGAGTTCTTCACGTCCTGCAACGTCGAGTCCTGCGGCAGGTTCGTCAAGGAGGAGGAGTTCGGGGTCCGCCATGAGGGAACGGGCAATCAACGTACGTTTACGTTCACCTTCTGACAATGTCCCAAAGGTGCGTTGCGCCAGGTGGTCAACGTGGAACGCTGCCATGAGGTCATGTGCACGTTCGGTGTCTAGGTCATCGTATTCTTCACGCCAACGTCCGGTGACTCCGTAGGCTGCGGTGAGGACCGCATCGATGACTGTTTCCTCGGTAGGAATGTGTTCAGCAAGTGCTGCGGTGGCCAGGCCAATGCGGGGGCGCAGTTCGAACACATCCACTGACCCGAGTTGTTCGCCAAGGATGGTGGTTGTTCCTTGGGTGGGATGCATGCGGGCGGATGCGAGTTGGATGAGTGTTGTTTTCCCTGCCCCGTTGTGGCCAAGGACAATCCAGCGTTCGTTGTCTTTGACCTGCCAGGTGACATCGTCAATGATGTTTTTCTCTGCGCGGCGGACAGTGACGTTGTGCAGTTCAAGAACCGTGGTCATGGTTCTCACTCTATCGGCCGACGTGGTGTTTTGGTGTGATTGTGAGCGGCGGTTACGGTGTGTGATGTGATCTTTGGTTCTGAGGGTGCAGTGGTAGTTCCCCGGTCGGTGTCGTTGGCTTTATGGTTGCCGCGGGTGTGTGCGGCCCCCGCACGGATGGGTGATGCGTTGCGCGGTGTGGTGGGTGACGATGAGCCGCATCAAGTACGTGGGTTGGTTTCAGGGTCGTTAGCGCAGGTTCTGACAGGGTGGGCGCATCGGGTTGCTGCATGTGTGGCGGTGTGCCCGGTTCCGGGGGATGTATCGAGCGTGCCGGCGTCGATTGCTCCTCATGCCACGGAGGCTGGGGAGGCTGTGCTGGTTCGGCTTGCTGGCCCCTCCCCTGCCAACGTTGCCTTGATTCCGCAGGTGGAACAGTTTGGCTCGGCTATTGAACCAGGGTGGTCGGTGGTGTGGGATGCGGTTGACGTGCCGGAGGGGTGGGAACTGCAGGTGATGGGTGCGTGCGGGTCTATTGCTGATGCGGACCGTCAGTTGCGGGCGGGGATGCACGAGGTGACTGAGGCGTTGCTGACTCTTGATGTGGCGCGCAGTGCCCCGTGGTTTGCCGATGTGGTGGACACGTTGCGTGACCCAGTTGACCTGTCATTGGTGGTGCCGCCGGATATATCTGCCAGGGTGGTCAGCGTGTTGGAGCGTGCCGCCCGGTTGCGGACAGTGGTCGATGTGGCCACGCGCGATGAGGGGGGCGCGGTGTCTGCGTCTGCGGCGGCGTCTCGGCGAGCGGTGTTACGGACGTTGGATGAGCGGGCTCGAAGGGCAATGGAAGCGGCGACGTTGTTATCGCCGCTTGCTATGGGGTAGGTGGTGTGCTTGTGAGTTGTGGTTCTGGTGGGTGTGGGTGGGTGGCTTTTAGTCCGATGGTGCACCCCACAATGAGGGCTAGCGCGAGGATTTTTGCCGTGGTCAGTAGTTCGGTGCCGGTTGTTACGGCGTAACCGACGGTGAGGACTGCGCCAAGTCCTGTCCACACGGCGTAGGCAGTTCCCACAGGGATGCGCAGCATACCCAATGACAGACCGATCATTGACGCAGGTGCAGTCAGGGCAAAGAGAAGGGTTGGTCCCAGGTGGGTGAATCCTTGTGATGCGCCCAGTGCAGTAGCCCAGGTCGCTTCGAGGGCTGCAGAAAGCAGGAGAACCGCCCAGGCTGCGTTGTCGGTGAGGTGTTCACGAACGTGGGTGATGACACGGCGTGGGGTAGGGGTAGTGGTCATGATGAGGCCACCTTTAACCCCACCACACCGGCGACGATTCCCAGGAGGAGTAGGGCTCTGACCCAGGTCAGGGTTTCGCTGCGTCGTATCACGGCGACAACAACCGTGAGGACTGTACCAATACCCACCCAGATCGCGTAGGCGGTTCCGGTGGGGATGGCAGTCATGGCGTAGGCAAGTCCTGCGGTGGAGGCAAGGACAGAGACAATGAAGACGAGCGTGGCGCGGCGGTGGCGTAGACCGTCGCTATCTGCGAGCGCTGTCGCCCAGAGCGCTTCGAGTGTCCCGGAGATGACAAGAATGATCCAGTGCATGGTGGTGTCCTGTGAGCCAGTCTTTGCGCGTCGCCGGGTACTGGCTCCCCTCGTCCGGGGAACGTGGTGTGTTCCTGGGGTTGAGGTTAGCAAATCTCACCGGTCGTGGGGTGGTGAGGTTGTTCACCGCCCCACCGTGGTGTCACGGTGGGGCGGAACATGGTTGGGCGGGTGTGCCTAGTGTGCACCGATGACCTGTGTGTACAGGTCCATGGTGCGTTCGGCGATCGCTTCCCAGGAGAAGTGTTGCTCAACTCGGGTGCGCGCGGCGCTTCCCATACGTGTTGCTGCGGCTGGGTCGTCAAGCACTGTGGTTAGGGCCTGGGCCAAGTCGCGAACAAAGGTCTCGGGGTCCAAGGGGGTCCCAGTGCCGTCATGGAGTTGTTCGAGGGGAACGAGGTATCCGGTTTCTCCATCGACGATCACCTCGGGGATTCCACCGGTTGCGGACCCCACAACGGGTAGTCCAACAGCCATGGCTTCGAGGTTAACGATGCCTAAAGGTTCGTAAATGCTGGGGCACACAAAGACGCTGGCGGCGTTGAGGACGGTGATGAGTTCGTGGCGGGGCAGCATGTCTTCGATCCAGATGACACCGTTTCTCGTGCGGGAGAGTTCGGCGACTGCGCTGGAGACCTCAGCTGCAATGTCCGGGGTATCGGGTGCCCCTGCGCAGAGGATGATTTGCACGTCGTCTGGCAGGTGTCTGACTGCTTGGAGGAGGTAGGGCAGACCTTTTTGGCGGGTGATGCGTCCCACAAAAACGACACCAGGTTGTGTGGGGTTGATCTTGTACCGTTCGAGAACATCGGTTTCTGATTGTTGTTCTGGGGTGGGTGGGGCCCAGGAGTTCACGTCAATGCCGTTGTGGATGACATGGACTTTGTCAGGGTCCACGTCAGGGTAAGAACGCAGGATGTCGTTGCGCATCCCTGCTGACACCGCGATGATGGCGTCTGCTGCTTCGTAAGCGGTTTTTTCAATCCAGCTTGACAGGGCGTACCCTCCACCGAGTTGTTCTGCTTTCCAGGGGCGCAGCGGTTCGAGGGAGTGGGCGGAAACAATATGTGGGATCCCGTGGAGTAGGGACGCGATGTGCCCGGCAAAATTGGTGTACCAGGTGTGGGAGTGGACGAGGTCGGCGCCAGCTGTCCCTGCGGCGATGGCAAGATCCACCCCCATGGTGGCTAGGGCCGGGTTGGCTGCTCGCAGGTGTTCGGGGGTGTGATAGCCGGTGACACCGTCGAACTCGTCTCCTGTTCTGGGGCCATCAAAGCAGTGAACACGCACATCAGCGTGTTGTCTCAGGACGCGGGACAGTTCCGCAACGTGGACACCAGCCCCTCCGTAGATGTGGGGCGGAAATTCTCTGGTCAACAAGTCGATTCGCACACCAACACGCTACCGCTTTTCCTGCAGAATTGGTCACAACAACATAAGGTTCGAGTATGGCATCTCCCAAAGTTCTTGCGATCGTCCTTGCCGGTGGCGAGGGGAAACGACTCATGCCACTGACCAAGCACCGGGCAAAGCCGGCCGTGCCGTTTGGTGGCATTTACCGCCTCGTTGACTTCGCGTTATCGAACCTCGCGAACTCTCACTATTTGCACATCGTTGTGCTCACTCAGTACAAGTCCCATTCACTTGACCGTCATATTTCTAAGACATGGCGCATGTCTCCTTTGCTGGGGAACTTTGTTGCCCCTGTTCCAGCCCAGCAGCGGGTGGGTAAACGCTGGTATTTGGGGTCTGCAGACGCGATCTACCAGTGTTTGAACATCATTGAAGATGAACGCCCTGACATTGTTGTGGTGGTTGGTGCTGACCACGTGTACCGCATGGATTTTTCTCAGATGGTTGACGCGCATGTTGCGTCCGGAGCTGAGATGACTGTGGCGGGTATCCGGCAGCCTATTGCGATGGCATCAGAGTTTGGGGTGATTGACATTGACCCTGAGCACCCTGACCGGATCCGGGATTTCTTGGAGAAACCGTCCGACCCGGTGGGGTTGCCTGACTCTCCGGGTGAGATTCTTGCATCCATGGGCAACTACGTCATTAACGCTGACGCTCTTGCTGATGCTGTGGCGTTCGATGCGGACAACGAGGACTCCAAACATGACATGGGTGGGGACATTGTGCCGTATTTTGTGAAGCGTGGTACGGCCGGGTTTTACGATTTCATCCACAACGATGTTCCAGGTTCCACGGACCGTGACCGCGATTATTGGCGGGATGTGGGGACGATTGATTCGTTTTTTGATGCGAACATGGACCTCATTTCGGTGAACCCGGTGTTCAACTTGTATAACTCTGAGTGGCCGCTGTTTACCGGGTACACCGGGCTTCCCCCGGCAAAGTTTGTCCATGCGGGCCCTGGCCGTTTGGGGCACGCCGCTGATTCGATTGTGTCCCCGGGTGTTGTTATTTCTGGGGCCACGGTGGTGGGTTCTGTGCTCTCACCTGGTGTGCGCTTGCACTCGTGGTCGTCGGTGTCGGATTCGGTGCTCATGGACGACGTCATTGTGCACCGGCATGCTCAGGTTCATCGAGCAATTTTGGATAAGAACGTGACGGTGAACGAACGGGCTCGTATTGGTCTTGATGCCGAGGAGGACCGCCGCCGTGGGTTTACTGTGACCGAGTCGGGTATCACTGTTGTTCCCAAAGGAACTACCGTGGACTAGATAGTGATCCTGGCTCTCTGTGCGTTGTGTGCCCACGTGACATCGCCGTCGCGTGGGCACACTTTTTTATGTCAACAGTTGTTCGCCCAGGAATTGTCCTTCACGGACTCCTGGGGGGATGTAGTACACGGCTGAACCCACCGGTATGGTCCATTCGTTGAGGGCATCGAGTTCTGCGAGCCGGTTTTGGATGGGAAGGTATTGGTTGGGGATGGAGCGTTGAAAGGATCCAAAAAGTAACCCTGTCGTGTGGGGGTTGTCTGGGGTGGGTGGATCATTGAAGTTGTAGGCACGCCGGTAGATGCGCACTGTGGGATCAGGATGATGGGCTCTGCGGATGTGCGCGTAGGGGGCGATCACCGGAAAGCCGAGGTCATTTCGCGCCTCAAAATCCGGGGGGTCGTGTTCGGCGGTTCCGGTGAGTGGGGCGCCATCACTCATTCGGCGCCCTAACGCGTCTTCTCGGCCAGGTCGGTCCACTTCATCCCAGGTGTCCAGTGTCATCGCGATTCGGCGTAGCACGAAGGTGGTTGCCCCGACATGACGGTCCCCATCACTATCGCGGAGCCACACGTGTTCGTCGCTTGCTTGGGTGTGTGCGGTGTGTGTGCCATCGACCTGTCCCATGAGGTTACGCATCGTGGTTCCCTGCGGATGGGTTCCCCGTGCATAGCTGAACCCATGTTGTGTCCAGGCTCGCTGGGCAAAAGACCGGATTTGCCGGGTGTGCACCCTGGCTGCGTGGGCGACGCTGGTGGGGTCATCACCTTGGATAAGCAGAAGCAAGTCAGTTTGTCCGTATGCGGGATCGAGCCTGTCGATGCGATACGACGGCAACTGCGCCAGGTGGGGTGGACGCAGATGCGGGATACCGGCTCTGTCGAAGAATTCTGGACCGAACCCCACAGTGACGGTGAGGCGGGCGGGGGTGTGTGCGAGTTCAGGTTCTGTGTCAGCAAGTGCCCCCTTCCCTTGGGTGAGAAGTGCTGCATCGTGGGTGAGGATCCGTAGCGTGCGCACCACATCAGTTGCGGTGGCATGTGGGTGGAACGTGAACCCAAGATAGCTGGCATGCGCCTGGATTGCGCTGGTGATCCCAGCTTGGTGTGGTCCGTAAAAGGGTTCTCTTACGTGACCAAAAAACACATCATCGGTGGGTTCATCGGAGGTAGAGCTGGCGGTGGTGGCCCCCTGGGAATGGTGAAGAATTCCGCCCAGGGAGCCACCAGCGACCGCTGTTCCACCAATGACCGCGGCTGAAGTGAGCCATTGTCTGCGAGTCAGGTGTGGTTCGCGGTCACTTGTCATGGCCACTCATGTCGGTTTCTTGGTGTTCGTACGTTTCTTGGGCGCCATCAACCTCGCGGATCGGGGCGTTGATGGTGGTGGAGGAACCGTCGTTGAACGTGAGGGTGACATCAAGGGTGTCTCCAGCGATGAGGTCGTTGGTTAGCCCCATGAGCATGAGGTGGCGCCCACCTGGTTCAAGGATCATCGTGTCACCTGGTGCGATGGTGAACCCACCATCTACTTCGACCATGGTGGTTGATCCGTCGTCTGCCGCGACGGTGTCGTGTAACTCCATCATGGTGGCACTGTCGCTGTGTGCACTGGTCAGGGTCAACGCGGTGTCGCCGGTATTGGTGAGGGACAAAAACAGACCGGTCATTGTTCCTTGGGTTCCGGCTTTCACCCAGGCGGACTCAATGGTGAGGAGATCTGATGCACTGTGAGTGCTTGTTTCCTGTGTGAGTGAGGTTGTGGGTGGCGCGGTTTCTGATGCGGTACACCCACCCAAAAGCAGGGCTGCACCAAGGGCAGCGATGGTGAGTGTGGGGCGAACTGGTGTGTGGGCATGGGAAAAGAGGGGAAACGGCATGACACTTCCTTGACAACTGGGAGATTGACACCATCACCGCGTTAGGTGCGTGCGATGGCAATGACCAGGTGTGTCAGTTGTGGTGGACCGCGTCGGTGATGGTGGCGCGAGTGACGCCTACCAGCGTTTCCTGTGTGAGCGCTTGTCGTGATTTTCACGGTGGCAGCGTGCGGCAATGGCGCTAACCGTATGATCCACACGAGCGCAGTCAATAGGGATGCGAGGAGCGCGCCCAATGGGGTCAGCGCCCGATTAATGTCAGCCAGGACCCATACCGTGATCATTGCTGCCGCGCTGTGTGTCACGACCATGAATGGGGAACTATGGTCACCACTGTGGATGTCCTGCAGGGGTGGAAGCGGCACGGTGATGGCCCCATCATGGGCATGATGGCCATAACTCATTCCCACAGGAACCACCTGGCCGAGGTGTCCGCCCAGTTCACTGGTGTGAACCGGTGCAGGTGGCATCAGGGAGAACACTGCGTGGGCTGCCCACTGGGTCATCACTGCCGCGAGCGCGGTGACGCACTGTGCCACCCAGGCAGTGGAAACAAACGGTGACACCCGTGTCACGATGGTGATGAGAAAAGCAACGATGACTGCGACGATCACGGCGGCACTCACATGGAGTGCTCCCCCACCCAAGACGTGCGCCCCTGCAGCCAACGCCACAAGCAAAGCACTTGTCACGCCGATGCGTAGCGTGCCATTGGCGTTGCTCTGATGGGTGGTCACGGCACCATCATGGCACGATTACTTGGGTCTTTCGACCTACTTGGGGTGGTTGTCGATCACATCAAGTGCCGAGATCAGGGAACCCGAGATCGCGTAGGGCGCTTGTTCAACAACAATAGGTTTCGCGTTGTAGGCGATGCCAATTCCAGCGGCATGGATCATGTCAAGGTCGTTGGCCCCATCACCAATAGCTACCGTGTCATCCATGGGGATACCCAGCTCGGCCGCAAACTCGCGCAGAGATGTTTCTTTGTAGGCGCGGTCCACAATGGTGCCAGTGGTGCGTCCCGTCAACCGATTTGCCACCACGTCCAGATGGTTAGCCCGGAACCTGGTAATGCCTACCTCGTGGGCAAGGTGGCGCACGATTTCCGTGAACCCTCCTGACACAAGTGCGACTTCCCACCCACGGCGCTGGCATTCAGCGATGAACTCGCGGGCACCTGGACTAAACGTGACCGCATCACGCACCTTGGCAAGATCGTCCACGTGCACCCCAGCAAGCGTGTCTACCCGTGCAGCCAGTGATGCCGCAAAATCCAGTTCGCCGCGCATCGCGCGTTCTGTGATGTTGGCTACCAGCTCATAGGTCCCTGCGTGCTGAGCGATCAGCTCGATGACTTCTTGTTCAATGAGTGTGGAGTCGACATCCATGACGACAAGGCGGGTGGTGGTCATGTCATTCTCCGAATGCAGCGTCGAGTAAGTCGTCCTCGCTTGGGCGGGGTGGTCGGGCGTCAAGGCTCGCCATGATGACAGCCGCGATAAGCAAGGCGACACCGATAATACCGAGCGGATTAGCGAACCCGATGAGCAGTCCACGTGCTGGTTCTTGTGTGCCAACGATGATGTGGGTGAGGTGACCATCTACGCGTTCAGGCAGGAACAAACCAAGTAAGAACAGGCACACCCACGATCCGACGAGCGTACCCCACACACCAGAACGAAGAGGTGTGTGCTGTCGTCTTGCACGTGCTTGCGCACGGGCGAGCAGGAGATGCCCTACAAGGATGGGGAGGCCAACCGCGCCCAGATAGGTGACAGCGTGACTTCCAGGAAGCCCCCACAAAGCCCGAGCTCCGGCGACCCACGCAGTCATCGCAATGCCCACTGCAAGAACAAGAAACGGGTTGATACGCATGATCTTAGTGCTCGGGCCGGATCACCTGGGTAAGGGTCACTCCACGTGCTTCCCACTGACCAAAAGGCTGGTCTGATTCCAAGACACATAACGTTGCGGTCGGGATACCCAAACGAACCTGGGCATAGGCATCCTGGCTCGATCCGTCACCAGCAAGTTGTTCAGCAACCGCAGACATCGTCGGCTCATGACCCACAACCAGCACCGTGCTGCCGTGGGTTGTGGCGACAAGCTTGAGAACATCGTCCACCCCAGCAACATACAGGTCATCGTGGAAGCTCACCTTCGCGGGTGCATGGTCGAACCCACCGGCAAGAATCTCCCACGTTTGTTTCGTGCGCACAGCTGAGGACACCAACACTGCATCAGGGATGAGGTTGTGGGTGACCAGCACCTCAGCGACCGCTCGCGCCTGTTTGCGTCCACGAAGCGCCAGCGGGCGCATGTGGTCTGTTACTGCACCTGCTGGTTCTGCTTTCGCGTGCCGCAGCAAAAGAAGTCGCTGAGTGCTGTGCGTCAAAGTCAACCTACTGTCCCATCGCGTGGACTCCACCGTCTACATGAACGATCTCGCCAGTTGTTGCCGGGAACCAGTCTGACAGCAATGCTGCCACCGCGCGTGCGGTTGGTTCCGGGTTCGACTGGTCCCACCCAAGCGGCGCTCGGTTGGGCCAGTTCCCTTCCATCTGTTCAAAGCCCGGAATGGACTTTGCAGCAGTGGTGCGGATCGGTCCTGCTGATACGAGGTTAACCCGAATCCCCTGCGGACCAAGGTCACGCGCAAGATACCGAGCGGTCGATTCGAAGGCTGCTTTCGCCACCCCCATCCAGTCATACACCGGCCACGCGAACTTCGCGTCGAACGTCAATCCCACCACAGAACCACCAGTGGACATGAGGGGTTGAGTGGCAACGGCCAGGGATTTCAACGAAAAAGCTGAGATTTCCAGAGCCGTCGCAACGTCTGCCCATTCCCCCGAGAGGAAGTTGCCACCCATGACGGACTGGGGGGCAAACCCAATGGAATGGACAACACCATCAAGCCCATCAACGTGTTCAAGAACACGGTCTTTCAGCGTGTCGAGGTCCTCGCGATTCGTCACATCCAGGGTGAGGACTGGGGCAGGTTCAGGCAGACGCTTCGCGATAGCTTGCGTGAGCTTCATCTGTCGTCCAAAGGACGTGAGGATGACGGTTGCGCCTTGCTCTTGCGCAAGACGGGCAACGTGAAACGCGATCGAGTGCTGTGTTAACACCCCGGTGATGAGGATTTTTTTACCGGCCAGAAGTGACATAGTGAGCCTTTCAGTGGGTGGGGTACGCTGCAGGAACGTCAGGTTTTTAGTGACCCATTCCCAGTCCGCCATCCACGGGGATGACGGCACCAGAAATGTATCCGGCCTGCTCGGAAGCGAGGAATTGGACGGCAGCTGCAACCTCATGGGGCTCTGCGAACCGACCGGCAGGAATGGAGGACTTGTAGGTCTTTTGAGTTGCTTCAGGCAGAGCTTGGGTCATGTCCGTGTTAATGAACCCTGGTGCGACAACGTTGGCAGTGATTGAGCGTGAGCCTAGTTCGCGGGTAATGGACCGTGCCATACCCACCAGCCCTGCTTTGGACGCCGAATAGTTTACTTGGCCAGGTCCGCCGTATAGGCCAACGACGGATGAGATGAAGATGATGCGGCCATTGCGCGCTTTGATCATGCCTTTTGATGCGCGACGTGCACACCGGAACGCACCAGTGAGGTTGACGTCCACAACCTGGTCGAACTCTTCATCACTCATGCGCATGAGTAGCTGGTCACGGGTGATCCCCGCGTTGGCGACCAAAACTGTGACTGGCCCTAAGTCTGCTTCGATGCGGGTAAACGCGGCGTCAATGTCGGTAGTGGAGGTGACGTCTCCCACATATCCGTGGACTCCATGTGGCAGGTCTCCGCTGCGGTAGATTGTGGCCACGGTGTCTCCTTGGGCCACAAATGCTTCGGCGATGGCTCGCCCGATTCCGCGGTTCGCCCCAGTCACTAGGACAACTCGTGTGGTGGTCTCGCTCACGTGCGCTCCTTCGTCGTTGCTGTGGTCTGTAGGTAATCTATAGAAGAGGGCCTGCCCGCAGTGCCAACGAAACGCCCGCCATGTCCTGGTGAAGTTCGTAGGGATCCTACAAAATTGTCAGGGAGCGTAGAATAGTGTGGGTGCACAGGCGTTCTGCTGCTCCCTCGATTACCAGCGCCCCCACGTCCCTTGCCCAGGACCAGGGGCGTCGCATTCGTGTGTACTCCATTCAGATGGGCATTCGGTTTGCCTGTTTCATCGGCGCGTATTTTGCCTCGGGTGCACTTCAGTGGGTACTTATTGGTGCGGCAATTTTCCTTCCATATATCGCCGTGGTGGGATCAAACATGGGGCGTTTGACAACTCATACTATGGACAATCCGATGCAGTGGCACCAGCTTGATGCGCCTGTTGTCCAGTCAGGTGATGAGGACGAGAACACTCCACCTTCCAAGGAGAGTCATGACTGACGTGCTAGGAATCGCAGATCCTGTCGACGAGTTGATCTGCTCTGGGAAAGGGTGTCGGGCAGTTGCCGTGTGGGGACTGTTGTGGAATAACCCCAAAATTCACACCCCCGAACGCCGCAAGGTGTGGTTGTCGTGCCAAGACCACCGCGACCATTTGGAGCGCTTTTTGGGGGCCCGCAATTTCTTGCGTGACACAGTTCCGGTTTCTGAGCTTGACCGTGTGATCCCAGGGGATCCTGCGTGAGGTCCCAACCGCGTTCTTTTCTCCAGTGGTTGGGGATTGCTTTGGCTGTCGCTGTCGTGGTGATTTTGTGTCTTTCGTTGGGACGCTGGCAGTGGAGTCGTCATGTCAATAAGGACGCACGCATTGACACAATTGCGGTGAACTACTCAGCTGATCCGGTTGCTTTGAGTGAAGTGGTTCCCTCCCCTAGCGACGCGATCTCCGACTCCCAGGTGTGGACACCAGTATCTGTGCGTGGTACCTACGTACCACAGGCAACAGCGTTATTGCGAAACCGCCCTATCGCTTCAACACCTTCCGTGCACGTGTTAGTTCCGTTGGAAACGGAAGACGGTGCTGTCCTTCTTGTCAACCGTGGTTGGGTTCCCTATGACGTTGACGTCACCCGCCCATCGACGATCCCAGCTCCTCCCACAGGTCTTGTGACAGTGACCGTGCATCTTCGCCACAGTGAGGCACGCGTGGGGCGTGACGCACCTGATGGCCAAGTGCAGTCCATTACGGTGACCGATGCGCTGGTTGCGGGGGCCACGTATGGCGGGTTGGAGCAGTGGCCCACGATGCCGGTGTACGAACATGTCTATGGATCACTGATCGAAGAAGACCCTGCCCCAACCACCGCAATGCGGGCATTGCCCGAACCTGACACGGACCCCGGGTCACATTTGTCCTACGCACTGCAGTGGTGGGTCTTTGCTATTGGTGCCGGCGCTGGTTTCTTTGTGCTCGTCGTGCGGGAACACCGTTCACGCCGTGCACCAGTATCGTCAGAATATAACCCTTTTGCCGCATTGAACGCCCAAGAGGGGACCTCCAGGACTGGCAAGCAACACGGTGCGGGGCAACGAAAGACGCGACACATAAAGGACGTCGATGCGGACTACGAGGATTCTTTGTTTGTTGATTGAGGTCGACGGGCTTGTCGCGTCACGCAAGAGCGACGAGGTCGCGGTAGGAGTCGTTCCACAAGTCTTCGTCACCGTCGGGTAGGAGTAATACTCGGTCTGGCGACAGCGCATCGACGGCCCCTTCATCGTGAGTCACCATAATGACTGCCCCCTCATAGGTAGCAAGCGCCCCCAGGATCTCTGCCCGAGACGCCGGATCAAGGTTGTTTGTGGGTTCGTCAAGGAGTAGCACATTTGCTGAGGACACCACGAGGGTCGCCAGAGCAAGCCGTGTCTTTTCACCACCAGAAAGCACGCGGGTGGGTTTATCTGCGTCGTCACCGGAGAACAGGAATGATCCAAGTACTGACCGTACTTGTGTATCGGTGAGGTCAGGAGCGGCGTGGCGCAGATTCTCAACAACTGTCAGATCAAGATCAAGAGTGTCATGTTCTTGGGCGTAGTAACCCAATTTGAGACCATGGCCTGCTTCAACAGTGCCTGATGTGGGTTCTTCAACCCCCGCGAGCACTCGGAGCAGTGTTGTTTTTCCCGCACCGTTGAACCCAAGAATCACCACTCGGGATCCCCTGTCGATTGCGAGGTCAACACCGGTAAAAACTTCTAACGACCCATAGCTTTTTGACAGCGCAGAACCGGTGAGCGGTACTCGCCCGCAGGGCGCGGGGGTTGGAAACCGCAATTTCGCGACCTTGTCCGCTGCCCGCTGTTCATCAAGTCCTTCCATCATCCGCTCAGCACGTTTCAACATGTTCTGCGCAGCAACCGCCTTTGTGGCTTTCGCGCGCATCTTCTCTGCCTGTGCAACGAGTGCTGACGCTTTCTTTTCTGCGTTTGCACGCTCCCGGCGGCGGCGGCGTTCATCATCTTGCCGTTGTTGCAGGTAGGCGTCCCACCCCATGTTGTACTGATCAAGAACGCCACGGTTGGCGTCAAGGTGATAAACCTTGTTCACAATGGCGCGCATGAATTCGTTGTCGTGGGAGATCACGATGAGACCGCCCTCGTAGGTGCGCAAATAGTCGCGCAGCCAGATAATCGAGTCAGCGTCAAGGTGGTTGGTGGGCTCATCAAGCAACAGCGTTTCACCACCAGAGAACAAAATGCGGGCAAGTTCCACCCGTCTGCGTTGACCACCGGACAACTCCCCCAGCCCATGGTTCAAGAGCGTGTTGTCCAACCCCAAGTTCGCCGCAATGCGTAGTGCTTCGCTCTGCGCGGCATAACCACCCGCCGCAAGAAAGCGTGCTTCCACTTTCGGATAGCGATCCAGTGCTTTAGCCATCACCTTCGGATCAGATGACGCCATTTGCTCTTCTATTTTCGCCATCAACGCAGCAAGATTATGCAAGTCACGGATGGAAAGAATGTGGTCTTTCGCGCTTGTTGTGGGGTCAGACGGACGCGGGTCTTGTGGAAGGTATCCAATCACCCCACTGCGGGACACTGACCCATCTGTGGCTTGTCCTTCCCCGGCAAGCACCCGGGTGAGGGTTGTTTTGCCCGCGCCGTTACGCCCCACTAACCCGATTCTGTCGCCGGGGCCGACCCGAAAACTTGTGGGTTGTAACAGGGTTCGTGCCCCGATCCGAAGCTCCACACCAGTGGCAGTAATCACGCACAGTCCTTTGTTGGTTTTCTCCAAACAGTGCCCTGCAACCTCATGCCAGACACAAACGTGTTTGATTCTACCGGTCCACTACTGTCAGGGCTGTTGTATTTCTTCACGTCACACCATCACCATGGTGGTGTTGCGTCACATCGTTGAGGGGGAAAACTTGTCCACACAATCAGTAGCGGCTCCTGCATCGCCGCGTACCCGCCGTTCACCACGTGCCCGCATCTCACGTGACGTTGCGTTAGTCGCAACGTTCGCAGCCATCATCGTCGGTTGTGCTTTAGCACCAGCAATCGCTATCGCAGGTGTCCCTGCCCCCATCACACTGCAAACCTTTGGAGTTATGCTCTCAGGTCTTGTCTTAGGCGCCCGCCGCGGTAGCGCTGCTGTAGTGGTGTACCTCGCCTTAGGTGCCGCCGGATTACCGGTCTTCTCCGGTGGGAACTCGGGGCTTGCCCCATTTGTGGGACCCACTGCGGGCTACCTTCTTGCCTTCCCCCTCGCAGCGTTCGCTATCGGGTGGGCTACCCGGCGACTCCTAGCAACCCGGGCAATCGTTGAACGTGCTGCCCCTGACACCGCCCGCCGTCTTCGTGTGTTCCACACGGCAACCACTATTGCCGTGTGCTTACTCATCTCTTTACTCACGATTCACACGCTCGGAATTGTGGGGATGCACCTGCGCGTACCAATGCCTTTCCTCGACGCCTTAACTGCTGACCTCATTTTCATTCCTGGCGACATCATCAAAACCACAGCTGCAGTCCTTGTCTCCTTAGCTGTGTTGCGCGCATTCCCCGTGTTACGGGACTTACGCTAACGTCACCCCATGGCGACCATTTCTTTCACTGATGTCAGTGTGGAGGCGCAAGGACGGACACTTCTTGCGCCCACCACGCTGAGTATCACAGAACAACGTGTGGCCGTTGTTGGAGCTAATGGGAGCGGAAAGTCAACGTTCTTGCGGCTTGTCAACGGGCTCGTTGGACCCACTTATGGCGCGGTCACAGTTGATGGTGATGACACCATCGATCACGCCAGCAAGGTGCGGGCACAGGTGGCGTTCACGTTCCCTGACCCGCACACACAAATTCTTGCACCCACTGTGGGCGAAGACCTTGAGTTGTCATTGCGGATCGCGCGCCGCCGCAAGCGGCACGATGATGTGTCATCGCAGGTTCCAGCCCACGCACAGACACTTCTTGACCAGTGGGGTCTTGGATTGAGTCCGCATCAAGCTGTTGCGTCATTGTCTAGTGGGCAAGCACAACTTGTCGCTCTCATGTCAGTGCTCGCTACTGGTCCGCGAGTGGTGGTGTGTGATGAGCCAACCACCCGACTGGATGCCCGGTGGCGTCGACGCGTCATCGACCTTCTCGCCACGGTGGATCAACAGGTGATCTTCGCAACCCATGACCTTGACCATGCACGGAGCACTGATCGTGTCATCGTGATCGATCATGGTCATGTCATTGCAGACGGCTCACCCGATGAAGCACTGGCCGCATATGACCTGGTGCTCTCGCAACCATGGCCTGATCAATGACCACACCACGCCGAGTTCCCCGCCATCAACGACTTGATGCTGCGCCTGTACTTGTGGGCACCTACAGCCCCGGAACCAGTGTCATTCATCGTCTCCCCGCAGGAGCCAAAATCTTCGTGGTGATTGGGTTCAGTCTGGTCGTGGGTTGTGTACGTACGGTTCCCATTGCCATCGGCGCGCTGGTTGTGGCCATCATCTTGTGGGCCAGTGCCGCACTGTCCTGGCGGACGCTCATGGGTTTATGGCCACTTGTGTTCGTTGTTGGTCCCATGGCCGGGTATCACGTGTGGCGAGGCAACCCAATGTTGGCGTTCATGATGCCTGCTGGTTTGATCGGTGTTGTCATGGTGGCAACTGTCGTGTCACGCACCACCAGCACAACCGACATCACTGACCTGGTGACCCGCGCATCGGCACGCGTCATTGGAGTTCGCGCCGCCACAATCGTCGCACTGACCATCTCATTGACACTTCGGATGATCCCTGTGCTGTTGGAGCTCATTGCACAAACCCGCAGTGCAGTGACAGCACGCGGCGCTACCCCAACACCTTCTCGGGTATTCCTCCCTGTCGTGTTGCGGGCAACAAAGTTCGCGCTCGACACTGCAGACGCACTTGATGCTCGTGGTGCACTAGATGAGGACGACCCATCACCGATGTGCCGGTGACGGTATTCTGTCGGCATGACATTCCAAGAAGGCGGGAACTTCGACTCCTCTCGTGTGCAGCGGCGTTCAGGTGGAAAAGCTGCGATCGGTGGCGGTGTCGGCGTCATCGCGCTGGTGTTGCTGTCGCAGTTGTTTGGAGTTGACCTCACTCAGTTCGCGTCGTTGCTCGACACCACAAGCACAGGCACTCAGTCGCAATCCAGTGACCTCACAGGGTGTGACACGGCGGATCGAGCCAACGCGGATGATGAATGCCGTTACGGGTGGACCATGGAGTCGTTGGATGCATATTGGGCTGACACGCTAGACACCCAAACAGGGGTGGCCTACACCATGCCTAGGGCGGTCAGTTTTTCTGGTTCTGTGTCCACCGGTTGTGGATCTGCGACCTCTGCGGTCGGTCCTTTTTACTGTCCTGCTGACGAAACTGTCTACATAGATGTGTCCTTTTACGAGGTGTTGCGCACTGATTTTGGTACGACAGGCGGCCCTTTAGCGCAGATGTACATCACCGCTCATGAGGTGGGACACCATATTGAGCACATCACCGGGGTGTTGGGGGACGCAGATCGTGGTGGTTCTGGTGCGGATTCGGACTCTGTGCGGGTCGAACTGATGGCGGACTGCCTTGCAGGCATGTGGGCGGGTGCCGCTGCAACGACTCCGGACCCAGATACTGGTCGCCCTTTTCTCGAACCGATCACCGATGCGCAACTACGTGACGCTCTTGATGCTGCCGCCGCTGTTGGTGATGACCGCATTCAAGAAGCGTCAGGTAGTTCAGTGGACCCCCACCAGTTCACGCATGGCAGTGCGACCCAACGCCAAAGGTGGTTTACCCGCGGCTACGAACGCGGGTCCTTTGACGCCTGTAATACGTTTGAGGTCGCTGATCTCGACCTCGGTGCTGACGGGTGATGTGCCCTCACTGACGGGCCGGTGAAGCGCTCACCCACGCACCAACCCCCAGTGTGAGGCACAGCGGCCGGTAAATTTTCTTGTCAGCGTCAAGGAACGCGCGGCTGGGTTCTGGGAGGCCAAGGAGTTGCGTGGAGGTTCGCCCGCCAATGATTGCGCGGGCAAGGAGGGTGGCAGCCACTCCACGGTGGGCAAGGCGCACAAGCGTGGTTCGTGGTTGCACTGCCACAAGAAGCGCACCTGTTCCTGCGAGCGCTGTCACAGTCCAGCATGCGTTGGCACCAGGGAATTCGGGTGACCCGACTACGGTGTCTGCGAGTTCTTCGCGGGTGGCAAAGGGAAATGCGGAGCCTGTTGCCCAGGCGGCATGCAGTGCTGCGATTCCTGTGAGTGTGGTTGTGGTGATGACGCGTGCGAGTAGTCTCATGGTGGCAGCCTACTGACGTGTGGTGGTGGTGTCACGTGCTGGGATGATGTAGGTGTGCCCAACAGGTTGTCCCCCACCGAGGACGGCAGGGGTGTGGGCGAGGGTCAGCTGCGGGTCGTGTGCACCCAGTTCACCAAGGAGGTGGAGGGCAGCTGTGACGCGCCCTCTGTTCGTGCCGTCTGCGATTTTGAGTGCGGCAACACGTGAGTCTGGGAAAACCGCAATGTGAATTCCTTCTGCACCGTCTTTTGTAACAAGCCCTGGGAAGGCGACCATCATGTCTGTGACGTCGCGTCCTGGACCTGCCACAAGGGTGGGGTGAGTGGTCATGGCCGTAATGATGTTCGCAGCTGGTGACCGTGAGTCTGTGTGTGCTTTGGTCGCCAGAGTTGTGAAGGCGTGTGCGAGTGCGCGCAGGGTCATAGCGAACAGCGGGGCCCCGCATCCGTCGACCGATGTGATGGTGATCGGTTCACCTGTGAATGATTCGATTGTGGTGCGGATGTGCTGTTGGAGAGGATGTGTGGGGTCAAGGTAGCTGTCGAGGTCCCACCTGTTGTGAACGCATGTGGCAAGCATGGCTGCGTGCTTGCCGGAGCAATTTTGGGCCAGAGAGGTGGGGGTGGCGCTGGCACGTATTGCCTCGGTGCGTTCGTTCTGCCCAAGCGGTAGGTCTGGGGTGTTACGAAGCGCATCAATTGTGAGGTGGGCGTCGCGCAAAGTTGAGGTGACCACGTCACAGTGGCGGCTTGTTCCCGAATGGCTGGCACACGCTAAGGCGACCTGTTCGAGGGTCCCGTCCCAGCCGGCAGTCAGGAGGGCGAACGCTTGGAGGGGTTTAAGCGCAGAACGCGGGTAGATGAGCGCGTCAGGGTCTCCAGCGCTGGTGATCGTTTCTCCCGTGGAGTCGAGTGCGATCCAAGAACCATAGTGAACACTTTCCACTAGACCGGAGCGCACGAGAGCGACCAAGGGTTCATGGGCTTGGTGAGACAGCGGGTGGACGGGGTTAGGCTGGGGAGGTTGAGTCACATCGTTAGTATCTCAGGTGGGGTGCCAGCGCAGGCAACCAGAGCATCGCAGATCATAAAGAGCGGGAGTCACCATGGCGCGGCGGATTGCAACAAATACAGCGGTTGACCGTGAAGGGTTGTTGGAGTTTCTTCGCAGTGAGAAACGTGCAGTGCTCACGACCTACCGCAAAGATGGCGGGTTACAGATGTCCCCAGTCGTGTATGGGGTTGATGACCGTGGGCGGGTTCTTGTGTCCACGTACCCGAGCCGCGCAAAGGCGGCAAATATTCGCCGCCGCCCGCAGGTGTCCTTGTGTATTTTGGGCGCTGATTTTGATGATGCGTGGGTGCAAATCAATGGACTCGCTACCGTCATCGATCTTCCTGACTCGGTTGAGGTGCTGGTGGAGTACTTCCGGGCGGTTGGCGGCGAGCACCCGAACTGGCAGGAATACCGTGAGGCGATGGTCACCCAGGGGAAGTCAGTGATCGTCGTGGAGATCGAGTCGTGGGGGCCTATCGCGACAGGTGGGTTTCCGGCGACTCTTGCGCAGGAATAACCATCTTGGGCCGGAGGTTCGCTAGTCGTTCTGGGCTCAGAACCAGGGCAAGCTCCTCTGGTGTCATGAGTTGGCGCTCCACGACAATGTCAGCGACACCGCGTCCGCTAGCGAGTGCTTCGGCTGCAACTGAGGTTGCTGTGGCGTAACCAAGATGGGGGTTAAGGGCAGTGGCCAGGCCAATAGAGTGCTCGACAGTGCGTTGCAGGGCGTCGCGGTCAGTGGTGATCCCGGAAACGCACCGGTCTGCGAGGGTTCGACATGCTTGGGACAAATGCCGCACCCCAGAGTCCAGTTTGTGGAAGATCAACGGTTCAAACGCGTTGAGTTGCAACTGTCCTGCTTCTGCAGCGATCGATATGGCGACGTCATTTCCGACAACTTCATAGGCAACTTGGTTGACCACTTCGGGGATCACCGGATTCACTTTGCCGGGCATGATTGACGAACCTGCTTGAACAGGTGGCAGGTGGATTTCCCCCAGTCCTGCCCGGGGCCCTGATGACAGTAACCTCAGATCGTTGCAGATCTTGGAGAGTTTCACCGCAACCCTCTTCAAGGTTCCTGATACCTGCACAAAGGACCCAACGTCTTGTGTTGCTTCCACGAGGTCTTCGGCTGTGGTGGTGGGAAACCCTGTGATGTCGCTGAGGTGTCGTGCTACAAGTTCTGCGTAGCCTTCTGGCGCATTGATCCCTGTTCCAATGGCTGTGGCGCCGAGGTTAATTTCTGTGAGAAGTTCTGCTGCCTCACCAAGTCGCGCCCGGTCTTCGCCAAGCATGATGGCAAAGGCGCCAAATTCTTGCCCGAGCGTCATGGGGACCGCGTCTTGAAGTTGAGTGCGCCCCATTTTGAGCACGTCGTGAAACTCATCTGCCTTGGAGCGAAACGACTCTTCCAAGTGGTGCATCGATTCTTGCAGTTCTCGTAACGAATACAGCAACGCCACTTTCAAGGATGTGGGGTATGCGTCGTTTGTTGACTGTGACAGGTTTACGTGGTCGTTGGGGTGCACGCGACCATAGGTTCCACGTGGTTCCCCCAACCGTTCCAACGCAATATTCGCGATGACTTCGTTGGCGTTCATATTGGTTGATGTCCCTGCCCCACCTTGAATGACATCAACAACAAACTGGTCGTGGTGGTGACCCGCCATCACTGTCTCACATGCCTCAGTGATGGCTTGAGCCACCTCGTTAGGCAAGATGCCTAAGTGAGCATTCGTGTGAGCACACGCCATCTTCACGGCAGCGAGCGCACGAATAAGGTTGGGGTGGCTGGAAATCGGGATCCCGGTGATCGGGAAGTTCGTCACGGCACGCAGCGTTTGGATCCCCCAATACACATCGCTGGGGATGTGTTCAGTTCCGATGAGATCCTTCTCGATGCGCGTCGCAGTCATGGCGTCTCCTTGTAGGTGGCGTTCCTGGTCAGCGCGGTTGGGCGCCTGGACACTAGGGTACGTGGCATCGTCCAGTTGTGCTTGGTGGTAGGTGGGAAAGAACCGTTCAGTTCATCCACACTTTCTTCACGCTACCGTTTGGTGGCGTTGTACCGCAGGCATAGGATCACACTATGAATAAACAAAGCGCAATATTTGTTGATGCCGGATTCTTACACTCAGTGGGTGCTCAACGAACAGCGGCAACGAGTTACCGTCATGCTGTGAAACTACAGTATTCCACCCTGATTCGCGGGATTACGCATACTACCCGTGCGCATAGTGGTGTGGAGAATCTTCGTACCTACTGGTATGACGCCTCCAGAGACGGCCTACTCACTGACGAGCACAAACGCATCGCTATGATCCCTGGCGTGAAAGTTCGTCTTGGGCGAGTCAATTACTACGGGGAGCAAAAAGGCGTTGATTTACGGCTCGCCTTAGACTTAGTGGGTTTAGCTCGAACTGGTGCGGCTTCTGTCGCCTATTTGATTTCTGGGGATGACGACCTCACTGAAGCAGTTGAGGAAGCACAAAGTTTGGGAATGCGGGTTGTTCTTTTAGGAATAGATGATAAATCCTCTCGAATCGGTTTGGCTTCTGTGGCTGATAACTTGGCGTTTGCAGTTGATGCGATTGAGCGGCTCTCTGATGATCTGCTTGCTACTGCCTTTACGAAAACTGTGGGGGTGACTTCGAGCGCTGCTGAAGCCGGGGAACCTGGCGTCATGTCACGAGGAAAAGACCACGCCCAGGTAGAGAACAGCACGGGGGAAGCTGGCGGAACGACTCATACCGCGTTGCTGAATGCGGAGCACGACACTGCGCGGGCCGGGGTTCGCGCCGTCGGGCACGAAGAAGAACACACGGCAGTCAAACCGTCAGGTGGCCCACCTTCACCTGCACTGTTGGCCGCGCGTTTGGCTGCCCCTGTTCCCGCGCATAAACGTCCACAGCCAGCAGGAGGGGCAACACCTGATGTCGTGACGACTCATTCCCCTGCAACAATCGTGTATTCCTCATCCACAACCGGTGAAGGAGATGGAGACAACGCTCACCACCATTCACTGCTGATCACCGCAGAGGAAGTGGGCGCGAAAGTGGCCCGCAACTGGTACGCAAACACCACACAAGGCGAGCTTGCTGAAGTGTTTGGTGACCGCCCGCAGCTACCAGCCTTTATTGACGCCGTTCTTCTCAAGGACTGTGCCGCGGCCATTGGGGTGGAGGACACCAACCTCCAATCTGTGCGTCGCACCTTGCGTGGGTCTTTCTGGGACGAAATCGACCGCATTCACTGACCCCTTCTTCACACCGGTGGGCCCCACAACACCTTGATGCTGTGGAGCCCACCCGCACGAAAGTCGCTGAACTGTGTTCAGCAGCACACCGTCAGTTGTTGCCGACCGTCACAGTGACGTCAATGTTGCCGCGTGTAGCGTTGGAGTAGGGGCACACCTGGTGAGCTTCCTCAGCTATTTCTTGCGCCACCTCTTTGTCCACACCAGGCAATGACACCTCGAGTTCTACAGCGAGCCCAAACCCTCCACCGTCAGTTGCCCCAATGGACACCCGACCAGCAACTGAGGACCCATCAACTGACACCTTGCGCTGGCGCGCAACGAGTTGCAGAGCCGAATGAAAGCACGCCGCGAACCCTGCCGCGAAGAGTTGTTCTGGGTTAGCCCCGTTACCTGACCCACCCATTGATGTGGGCACCGCCAAGTCAAACGCGAGATCTGTGCCTGCAACAGCAACGTGTCCATCACGGCCGCCGCCCGTGGCGAGCGCTTCTGTTGTGTAGAGAACATTCATCGTGGTCATCCTTCAGTTGATGGAACATCGGTTGTGGTTGGCTGCGCTCGCACCGCTGACCGCAGAGCGTGTAATGCAGTGACAAGGTCGTGCGCATCGTGTTCTGAGAGTTTCATGGCCTCAGCAACACAGGTGAAGATGTCAGCCAATTCGTTGCGTAAGCCACTGGCATACTCAGTCAACGCAACATGAACGGACCGCTGATTGTCTGCGTGACGTTCGCGAACAAGCAGTCCGTCACGTTCCATACGCTTTAACAAACCGGAGACTGTACTGCGATCCAGGTGCAGCGCCTGGGCAAGTTCACTCGGGGTGACACTCCCCTGTTCCCACAGAACGACCAGCACTAACAGTTGCTGATAGGTCAGACCCCAGGGTGCAAGAAGGTCCCGGTACAACTGCAACGTCGCCTGGAGCGACGAATACAAGGAGAAACATACCGCTGAGTCCAACGGTGGCCGTTTCCCGATGCGAGGGTCCGGGTTTGGCGGTGTCGAGCGTTCAACCATGTCAATAGATTGGCATACAAACTATTTGCATGCAAACTTACGTGGCGCCGTGTGCCGTGTGCCACACGGGAAACGTGTAGCTCCTTCACCGCCAACATCATGCGCGTCCACAGGAGAGGATTCCCCATCACCGCTGATCGTGACTGTGAGTTCTCATGGAACCCATGCGCCAAAAAAGAATCCCCGCCACCCTCACCAGCATCGCTCTCTTTGCCACCCTCGGACTAACTGCCTGCACAACAAACACTGACCCCACACCCCCACCCCCCTCAACCACAACGACACCTGACACAACACCAGAACCCCAACCCGAACCCACAGAAACACCAACCTCTGACCCCACAGCGCCAAGCGGCCCACCAGAAAAACCAGCCGCCATGGCGAACAACGACGAAGAAGGAGCCCTCGCCGCTGCCGAATACTTCCTTGATGCAAGCGCCTACGCATTACTCATGGGAGACGAACGCCTGATGAAAGAATTTGCGGCAGCACACTGCACCTTTTGCGATACACTTCTCAACGAAATAGAGGTTGACAAACAAAATGGTCGAACAAGAACATTGGTGAACTTCTCAATTACTGGAGAAACAAAAGTGACAGACAGAGATAATGCCTGGATTATAGAAGCACCTGTAACATTCCAAGGAGCCCATCAAGAGAGCGATGGAAAAAACATCAGTGGAAAACCCCAAACTTGGGATGGAACACTTTTCCTCTTCAACAAAAACGGAAATTGGAGCTTCGACAATCTAACACTCTCTAATGAACAATAGCCATTCCACCATAACACGCACCGTTCGCAGCTAATAGCAACACTATTACCCCAAAACACGCCGATTTAAAGGGCATGATGAGTCACCGAAATAATCGCACCATGGTTGCAGCGATCACTGTTCTGGCAGTGTTTTCGTTGCTTTCCTGTTCTTCAGAAACCCCAGCCACCCCCGCATCTAGCACACCTTCCATCGCAACGGAAACACCCGCAGATTCTTCCCTAAATCCCACAGAAACACCAACCTCAGACCCCACAGTGCCAAGCGGCCCACCAGAAAAACCAGCCGCCATGGCGAACAACAACGAAGAAGGAGCCCTCGCCGCTGCCGAATACTTCCTTGATGCAAGCGCCTACGCGGTGCTCATGGGAGACGAAATCTTGATGGAAGATTTTTCGACAGATACTTGCATTTTCTGCTCGAACGTCGTCGAGTCAATAAAGAATGACAGAAAAACGCAGGTGAAGCGCCTAACTATGTCATTTACTTTCAATGAACAACCAAGCATTGAACATAAGCATGGGATATGGGTCATTGAAGGAACAATCACCCTTAAAGGCTCACACGAACAACACGGGAAAAAAATTATTGGCGAAACCGAGACCGCAGACGTGCAAATCTACGTTTATTACAAAAATGGAGGGTGGAAATTTGAGAGACTATTTTTTCAAAATTAGCTTTTTGATCGATGTAAAACTTGTCTCACTGTCAACATTCTTGACTGCCACTCTACTATCTACAGGTTTTTACTGACGTTTTATGACCCCGCATGCAGCAAGGCTACGATCCCACAAAAGCCTCAGGGATGTAGCCGTGTGGCTACATCCCTGAGGCTTTTTGTTCGTCTGTGTCTCGTTACACGTTGAAACCAAGAGCACGCAGTTGTTCACGCCCATCTGGGGTGATGCACTCTGGGCCCCATGGTGGCATCCATACCCAGTTGATGCGGAAGGCCTCAGCGAGCCCTTCAAGCGCTTGAGCGGACTGGTCTTCGATGACATCGGTCAATGGGCAGGCAGCAGACGTCAGCGTCATGTCAATGACCACTGTTCCGTCGGGTTCAATGACCACACCGTAAATAAGCCCAAGGTCAACAATGTTGATGCCCAACTCGGGGTCAATCACATCGCGAAGGGCTTCTTCGATGTCTGCCACACTGACTGGTGCACTTGTGTCACTGGTCATGGCGTCTCCTTGGATGGTTGTGAACAGTGGTTGATGCCCTGTTCGTGTGCTTCTGCGCTCGCTCCGGTCGATGCGAGGGTGTCTTTGAGTGCCGACCACCCCAACAACGCACACTTAATACGAGCAGGGAATTTGGATACCCCGGTGAACGCATTAGCGTCACCGAGGAGGTCTTCTTTGTCTTCAGCTGAGGCGTCGTCCACCGGGAACCCCTTACCTCGCGTGTCCATGAGTTCACGAAACACCTCAGCAACATGTTCGACGTCGGCGACCCGCTGCCCCTGGACAAGTTGCACAAGGACAGAGATCGACGCTTGAGAGATAGAGCACCCTTGCCCGTCCCAGGTCACAGACTGGACGGTTCGTTCACCCCCGTCGCCACTGAAGTGGACACGCATCGTGACTTCATCACCACAGGTAGGGTTCACTTGGTGGGACAACCCGCTGAGCGCGGTTGGGTCGGCATCAGCGAGACCTTTACCGTGCGGGTTTTTGTAATGGTCAAGGATGACCTGCTGGTAGAGCTGTTCCATCGAGTTACTCAATGGTTGAACCTTCCGTGTGTGCGACAGTGGTGTGCCCAAAGTGCGTGCGGTGTCAGTGCGTTGATACTCCGAAGAACGCTTGAACGGTTGCCAATGATTCCACGAATGTGGTGATCTCATCGGTTGTCGTGTAAATGGAAGCCGATGCGCGCGATGTTGATGCGATACCAAACCGTCGGTGTAGTGGTTGCGCACAGTGGTGACCGACCCGCACGGCGATTCCCGCATCGTCAAGGATTTGTCCGACATCGTGGGCATGGACACCGTCGACGGTGAATGACACCACTGCGAGGCGGTTGTGTGTGTCGGTGGGGCCGATTACGGTCACCCCAGGGACCTCAGATACCGTCAGCAGTTGGCGAGCAAGTTCTTGTTCGTGGGCGTATACCCGGTCCATCCCAATTTCATGGAGGTATTGTGCGGCAGCCCCCAGTGCAACAGCCTGCGCAACGGGTTGAGTACCAGCTTCGAAACGTTGTGGTGGCGGCATGAAAGTGGTGTCAGTCATGGTAACGACTTCCACCATGGATCCACCAAAAAGAACAGGTGGGAGCGCTTCGAGAAGCTCTCGACGCCCGTACAGCATGCCAACCCCGGTTGGGCCTAGCATTTTGTGTCCTGAGAATGCTGCGAAGTCCACACCAAGTTCATGGAAGTTCACGGGCAGGTGTGGCACCGACTGGCATGCGTCAAGAACAGTTAACGCCCCCACTTCGCGGGCTCGTGCAACGAACGCGGCAACGTCAGTGATGGCACCGGTGACGTTTGATGCGTGAGTGAACGCAAGGATTTTTGTGCGTTCAGTGACGACAGTCGCTAGTTCTTCGGTGCGCAGCCGGCCGTTGTCGTCCACGGAAATCCAGTGGAGGGTTGCTCCGGTCCGGTGGGCAAGTTCTTGCCATGGGATGAGGTTCGCGTGATGTTCGGTTTCGGTGACCACAATGGTGTCCCCGGGCTGGATTGCGAACCGTTGGGCTGCCGCTCCCCCGCGTCCTAGGGTTGCGTTCTGGATTCCGTACGCAACAATGTTGATCGCCGTGGTGGCACCGGAGGTCCAGATCAGTTCGTCAGTGTCTGCGCCCACGAACTGTGCAATGTGGGCACGGGCGCCTTCAAACGCGTCCGTTGCTTCTTCCGCAACATGGTGTGCGCCGCGGTGCACAGCAGCGTTACGGTGCAGATAGAAGTCTTGTTCGGTGTCAAGCACTGGGTCAGGTTTTTGTGAGGTCGCCGCAGAGTCCAAGTACACCAGCGGTTTCCCATCGCGCACAGTGCGGGTGAGTAGCGGGAAATCTGCGCGAATCGCACTGAGTTCTGCTGGCGTGAACGAACGTGGTGTTGTGGTGTCCACGGGGCCTCCTTCGTTGTGCGCGGCGCATGCCGCGGCACCTGATTGCCGATGCCCACCCCACAGTTGTTGCGGCTGCGGTGGGCATCGGCACCGGTTGTGTAGAACTTACGCGGTTGCTGCGCTGAGGAAGCGGTCGTAACCTTCTGCTTCGAGGCGTTCGGCGAGCTCTGGGCCACCTTCTTCTGCGACACGTCCGTTGACGAACACGTGCACAAAATCAGGTTTGATGTAACGCAAGATGCGGGTGTAGTGCGTGATGAGCAGGAACCCGGCGCCGGTTGTTTCTTTTGCCCGGTTCACGCCTTCAGAGACCACACGTAACGCGTCGACGTCCAAACCAGAGTCTGTCTCGTCAAGAATCGCGATTTTTGGTTTGAGGAGCTCAAGTTGGAGGATCTCGTGACGTTTCTTTTCACCACCGGAGAACCCTTCGTTCACTGAGCGTTCCGCGAACGATTTGTCCATGCGGAGGTTGTCCATGGCACCGTTGACTTCTTTGACCCAGTGACGCAGTGCTGGTGCTTGTCCGTCGATCGCTGTTTTTGCGGTGCGGAGGAAGTTCGCCACGGAAACACCGGGAACCTCAACGGGGTACTGCATGGCGAGGAACAGGCCCGCACGGGCACGCTCATCAACGGACATTTCCAGGACGTTTTCACCGTCAAGGTAAACCTCACCACTGGTGATGTCGTACTTCGGGTGCCCGGCAATAGAGTAGGCAAGGGTGGATTTCCCTGACCCGTTGGGGCCCATGATGGCGTGGGTTTCACCAGAGTTAATGGTGAGGTCAACCCCACGAAGAATGGGCTTTGGTCCTTCTTTTGTTTCGACGCTGACGTGCAGGTCTTTGATTTCCAACGTTGACATGACTGGTTCTCCTAGTTCACAGGCTTGGGGGCGTCCACGTCCACAAGGACGTCGTCGCCGGTAACGCTCACGGGGTAGACAGGGACTGGGCGTGATGCGGGCAATTGGCAGGGCATCCCGGTTCGCAGGTCAAACTGCGACCCGTGGAGCCAGCATTCAATGAGGCACCCTTCAACTTCACCATCCGATAGTGGGACGGCACCGTGGGAGCACTCGTCAAAAATGGCGTGCAGTGTGCCGTCGTCGTCGCACACGACAGCGACAGCAACTTCTTGCCCGGAGGCTGTATCAAGTTCGACGCGTAGCGCTGTGCCGGGAGGCACGTCTGATACTTTGCACGCCACTTGTGCACTCATGCTGAGGCTCCGGTGATCACGCTCATTGATTTGTCGAGTTCTTCGTCGATTTTGGCGATCAGTCGTTCTTCAACGTCTGCGACCCCAATGTCTTGGATGAGCTCTGCGAAGAACCCACGCACAACAAGGCGGCGAGCATCCGCTTCTGGGATGCCACGTGCTTGGAGGTAGAACAACTGTTCATCGTCAAAGCGTCCGGTGGCACTAGCGTGTCCCGCCCCTTCGATCTCCCCTGTCTCAATCTCAAGGTTCGGCACTGAGTCGGCGCGCGCCCCATCAGTAAGAACCAGGTTCCGGTTGAGTTCGTAGGTGTCAGTGCCTTCCGCATTGGCACGGATGAGGACGTCACCCACCCACACTGCGTGTGCCCCGTCACCTTGTAAAGCCCCCTTGTAGGTGACTCGAGACTTGCAGCGTGGCACTGCGTGGTCCACGAAGAGGCGGTGTTCTTGGTGTTGCTCTGCATCTGCGAAGTACAGACCAACCATGTCCACTTCACCGCCTTCTGCGGTGAACACTGCGTCAGGTGTCACTCTGACCACGTCGCCACCAAAGGTGACAACGACGTGTTTCACTCGGGCGTTCCGTCCCAGGGTGATGCGTTGCGCTGACGCGTGGACGGCTCCTTCGTTCCAGTCTTGGACGGACACAACAGTGACCTGGGAGTCGTCTTCAGCCACGATCTCTACTGTTTCGGTCAGGAGCGCATCGCCTGTGTGGTCTAGGACAACGACAGATTCTGACAGTGGCAACGCGTGGATGAGTACGTGGGCTGCACCTGTTTCGTCTGCTTTCCCGCTCACAGCGATGTGCGTCGCTGCTTCGGCGACTACCTCACGTGGGATGGTGACAACAGTTGCGTTAGTCCATGCGTTCCATGCCGTCACAGCGGTCCGGTCACCGGGGGTTCCAGCTTTGCCGAGACGCGCATCGTCACGCCCGACGGTTTCAACGGTCACGTGTGGGGCTGCATCGACGGTGACGGTGACCCCGTTGCCGAGGGTGTCACTGAACAGTGGTTGCAGGCGAGCGACCGGGGAGAACCGCCACTCTTCTTCACGTCCCAGGGGAACAGGGATGTCGGTGAGGGAGAATGAGGTAAGCCGGTCAGCTCGTGATCCTTGGACACCGCCTGCTAAGCCGTGGCTGTGTGCCCCGTCAGCTGTGGCTTGGGAATGGTCCGTTGTCAGACCTTCGGTGTTGTCAACTGTGCTGGTCATCAGCCAACAGATCCTTCCATTTGAAGTTCAATGAGGCGGTTCAGTTCAAGCGCGTACTCCATGGGCAGTTCACGTGCGATAGGTTCCACGAACCCTCGTACGATCATGGCCATTGCCTCGGTTTCTTCCATGCCGCGAGACATGAGGTAGAACAGTTGGTCTTCGCTGACGCGTGACACGGTCGCTTCGTGTCCCATAGTGACGTCGTCTTCACGCACGTCCACGTAGGGGTATGTGTCGGACCGGGAAATTTGGTCAACAAGCAGTGCGTCACACAGTACGTTTGAGGCCGAGTGTTCTGCACCTTCGAGCACTTGGACTAGCCCTCGGTAGGAGGTTCGTCCACCCCCACGGGCTACTGATTTGGACACAATGGATGATGAGGTGCGTGGGGCTGCGTGCACCATTTTTGCGCCGGCGTCTTGGTGTTGGCCTTCACCAGCGAACGCAATGGAGAGAGTTTCACCTCGTGCATGCTCACCCATGAGATAGATTGCCGGGTATTTCATGGTCACTTTAGACCCGATGTTTCCGTCGACCCATTCCATGGTGGCACCTTCAGCAGCTGTTGCCCGCTTGGTGACAAGGTTGTACACGTTGTTCGACCAGTTTTGGATGGTTGTGTACCGCACACGTGCGTTCTTTTTGACAATGATTTCCACGACCGCTGAGTGCAGGGAATCAGTCTTATAAATAGGCGCGGTGCAGCCCTCAACGTAGTGCACATAGGAGCCCTCGTCCGCAATGATGAGGGTGCGTTCGAACTGGCCCATGTTCTCGGTGTTGATACGGAAGTAGGCCTGAAGTGGGATTTCTACGTGCACTCCTGGAGGTACGTACACAAAGGATCCACCGGACCATACTGCGGTGTTCAATGCAGCGAATTTGTTGTCCCCGGCGGGGATCACTGATCCGAAGTACTGTTCAAAGACTTCTGGGTACTCACGCAACCCCGTGTCGGTGTCAACAAAGATGACACCTTGTTCTTCAAGGTCTTCACGGATTTGGTGGTAGACGACCTCTGATTCGTACTGCGCTGCTACACCGGCAACGAGGCGTTGCTTTTCCGCTTCGGGGATTCCGAGACGGTCATAGGTGTTTTTGATTTCTTCGGGAAGTTCGTCCCACGTTGTTGCTTGTTTTTCGGTGGAACGGACAAAGTACTTGATGTTGTCAAAGTCGATCCCGGAGAGATCTGAACCCCAGTTCGGCATCGGTTTCTTGTCAAAGAGTCGCAGCGCCTTCAACCGCTGCTTCAGCATCCATTCGGGTTCATTTTTCATACCGGAGATGCGGCGCACGACGTCTTCACTGAGGCCACGCTGGGCGTTTTGCCCGGCGAGGTCTGCGTCGTGCCAGCCGTATTCGTATGAGCCGATCGACGCGATGATGTCGTCGTCGCTCATGGGCGCGGTAGCATTCGGTTCCTGCGTGGGGGCGCTCATTAGTTTCCTTCCACGTTCCGTTGCACGGACGGTTCGGTTCTCGCCTGGTGAGTCACTGACGGGTTGCCTGCGGGCGGTCAGTGTCTCGCGGGATGATGACCGGGATGTTGGTGGTGCACACGTGACCGCCCCCGGCAAGGGTCACGAGCCGCTGTGTGTGAACTCCCAAGAGCCGCGAGAACGCTCGGGATTCTGCTTCACACAGTTGCGGGAATTGTTCTGCGACGTGCTGGACAGGGCAGTGACCCTGACACAGTTGCAGCATAGGGACACCGTTGACGGGTCGCACACTGGCAGCGAATCCGTCGTTGGTGAGGGCTTGCGCGAGTTGTTCTACCCGTTCCCGTGGGTCGGTTGCGGTGAGAACTTCGGCGTACCGTTCTTCATAGTGTGCAAGGCGACTAGCAGCAAATTGTTCGACTGCTTCCTCCCCTGCGATGTGTTCAAGAAATTTCAGGGCGTCGTTGGCGATCCCTTGGTAGCCACCTTTGAGTTGGACGTGGGCTTTGTCTGTTGCCACGTACCGGCGTGAGGGGCGTCCACGGGTGCGTTGTGTGGGGGCGTCAGTGTGGACGGCGATCATGCCGTCATCTTCTAGGTGCGCAAGGTGTCGGCGGATCCCGGCTGCGGTCAGTCCTAACATGCGGGAAAGGGTGGCAGCGTTGATAGGCCCATCGGACACGATGAGTTGAAGAACTCGTTCTCTGGTGGTTTCTTCGTCACCGGCCACTGCCATAGGTGGCGTCCCGTGATTGTTGATGCTGGAGCGCGAAGGTCCAGGCGTGTCACCGCGTGGGGATTGGTCCGTCATGCGTTTGTCACCTCTTCCGTGTCTCCGACTACAACAACATTAAGCAACATCTTTGTTCCCTAATTGAGGTTTGACAAGGAAGGCATACCTCACCTACCCCCTCCTCACACGGTGATATCCGACACCTTCGGCCCCATCGCTTGGGTCAGAGACCAGACATCTTCAGGAAACCACCCTAGACTCAAGGGCGTGCCCCGACACCACGACGACTCCGCCCCAGCGCTCGAACTCCACCGGGTGACAAAAAGGTACAACGGCTCCCCCGTTGTCAATGACCTGACACTGATGGCTCAACGTGGGCACGTCACTGCAGTTCTGGGCCCAAACGGTGCCGGTAAAACAACAACGATTGAAATGTGCGAAGGACTACGAACACCTGACCACGGTGATATTCGAGTCCTTGGCCTGCGCCCGCGTGAGGATCGCAGCGTCCTGCGCGAACAAGTCGGTGTGATGCTTCAAGATGGAGGTTTACCTACCTCGGTAAACGGGCACACTCTCCTCACCCATGTTTCTCGTTTTTACGCGGACCCTTGGCCGGTTCACGACCTCGTCGAACGCCTTGGCCTTGCCTCGTTCTTCACCACATCTGTGCGGCGCCTCTCTGGTGGGCAGCGTCAACGCATCGCATTAGCTGCCGCGCTCCTTGGTCGCCCACAGCTTGTCTTCCTCGACGAACCAAGCGCCGGGCTTGACCCGCAATCTCGGCATGCGGTGTGGGACTTGATCCGCGCCCTACGCGAACAAGGCACCTCCGTACTCCTGACCACACACCTCATGGATGAAGCAGAAGCACTCTCTGACCACGTAGTCATTATGGATCATGGAACAGTGATCGCCCAGGGCAGCCCCACCCAACTCACCGCCCACGACGCATCAACAATCACGTTCACCACAGCAACCCCGCTCGACACCACCGTGCTCCACGCGGATACGCAGATCACAGCTCGCCCGCACCCCACGCTCCCCGCAACATGGACTATTTCTCAGGGTGCATCAGCACAGACACTTGCCGCACTCGCGCAATGGTGTGCTGACCGCGGTGTCACCCTCACCTCAACCACGCTGGGCAAACGAACACTTGAAGATGTGTTCCTCGACATCACAGGACGTCACCTCAGATGACCACACCACTTCCCACCGGCACCACCCACGCTGCTCCAGCACCAGCACGCGTATGGGCTCAAGCCCGATTTGAACTCGGCGCAATTGTGCGCAACGGTGAACAACTCATGGTGACGATCCTGCTGCCTTTGGGCCTGCTCATCTTGCTCGCCACGACCCAGGTCATTGACCTCAACACCCAGGGGCTTCACGCCATTGAGTTCGCAACCCCTGGCGTGATGACCTTGGCTATCATGAGTTCGGCACTCACCTCTCAAGCCATCGCCACAGCATTCGACCGCCGTAACGGTGTGCTGCGGTTCCTTGCCACCACTCCCCTGGGCCAATCAGGGCTTCTCATGGGGAAAATCCTTGGCGTACTCCTCATTGCGGCTGTCCAACTGATACTCATTACAGTTGTGGCCTACTTCCTTGGTTGGCGTCCGTCTCTGACCGGGATACTTCTTGCTCTCCCGGTCGCCATACTTGGTGTCGCAGCGTTCACTGCTTTGGCCCAACTACTGGCGGGGACCGTCCGCGCTGAGGCAGTCATTGCTTTGGCCAACATCCTTCTAGTCGTTCTCCTCATTGGTGGTGCTGTCCTTGCACCGGCTTCCCAACTTCCCGGGGTGCTCCAGCCTATTGCGTTGCTGTTGCCCTCCGGGGCTTTGGGTGAAGCCCTTCGCGGGGCGTTCAATGACGGGGCGATTCCTCCGCTTTCTCTTGTGGTGTTACTTGCCTGGAGCGCAGCTCTGGGTTGGGGCGCCCGCCGACTTTTCCAATGGAGTTGATGTGACCGCTGTCCCGGATTCTGTGCCACCGCCGACCGCAACGCGTCGATACCCATTTAGTCGACGTCGGATTGGCGCTATGCTCCTCGGGGTTTTCCTCATTGGTGTGGCAGTCGGGCTATTCCGGCAGGCAGCCCTTGGCACCGATCCGTTCACCACGATGAATGTTGGGGTGTCATCGCTGATCGGCTGGGAGTTTGCTTTCTATCAAGTTGTCTTCAACATTGGGCTACTCGGCGTTGTCCTGATCACTGACCGTCGGCACATCGGTCTGGGGTCGCTGTTCAACATGGTGCTTGTCGGATACATCTCCACCGCTGTACTCATTGTGCTCTACATTCTCAGCGATGTGCCGATCATGCCGGACTACACCCTAATGTGGGTACGTGTTGTCACGCTCGGTATTGCCGTACTCCTTGCCTGCCTTGGTGTAGCGCTGTATATGACCGCCCAACTCGGTGTAGGCCCCTACGATGCGCTTGCCCGCATCATCTCTGATGCCACCGGAGGCCGACTGTCTTTTCGTACCTGCCGGATCATGACTGACACTCTCGCGGTCCTCATCGGAGGAACTACGTTCTACCTTTCCGGTGGGCACGTACCTGCAATTGTTGGGGCAGGAACGCTCATCATGGCGCTCGGCACAGGGCCTTTAGTTCAGTTCTTCATTGACCGTGTCGCCATGCCCTGGTTACACAGGGATGTTCCACCCATGCCCGCTGCTTCACCTCGCCCAATCTCTGTCAAGGAGTGACCAGCATGTCTTCGTCTCCCAACGACACCACTGTGCGTCCCCGCACCTGGCGGTTACACCGGTGGGCTCACCCTATTGCGATTGCAAACATCGTTGTTCAGGTCGGCATTGTTCTCACTGGTGGGCTGGTTCGGCTCACTGGGTCTGGATTGGGCTGTTCGACCTGGCCGATGTGTGAACCCGGCCAGTTCACCCCGCAGTTCCATGAAGCGACCAGTTTTCACCCGTTTATCGAGTTTGGGAACCGGACTCTCACCGGTGTTCTTGCGGTTGTCGCTATCCTCCTGGTCCTTTCGGTGGCTTTTGATCCCACCCGCACTCGTTTTGTGCGCACACTTGCTTGGGCACCACTCATTGGGACTGCTCTTCAAGCGGTCCTTGGCGGCATCACTGTTCTTGTAGACCTTCACCCGGCGATTGTTGGGTCTCATTTTATTGTGTCCGTCATCATTATTGGGTTGAGCGCACTCGTCCAGTTCTATGTCAGTGACACACCACGGCCGGGGATTGCTGGGGTGCCCCGCTGGCTCATTATTGCGGTACGTTGCGCACTTGTCGCGTTGATCCCGGTCGTTGTTCTTGGTGTCATTACTACAGGGGCTGGCCCCCACTCAGGTGACGCCGAGATCGGGTATCGCTTCGCAGTTGATCCGATGACGATGGCACGTATCCATGCCATGAGTGTCTGGGTCTTCGTCGCGGTGTTAGCAGTGACTGGATACGGAGTCTCTCGATACCGGGCAGTGGTCACGCCAACTCAACGGCGCGCATGGCTGTGGGTTGTTGTTGTCACTGCACTTCAAGGGCTAGTCGGTTACTTTCAAACCTTTAACGGTTTGCCCATTGCCGCGGTTGCGACGCACATGCTCCTGGCGGGGATCCTAACCGTTGTGACGGTTCGCTGGGGGCTGCTCTTCACGACACTTCGCGCCACTCGGGTAGGCGCTCACCTACAGTCGTGACGCCGACGTACTCGTGGCGGGGTCAGGAGCACATGCGCTCCTGACCCCGCCACGAGTGTTGGTCATGCGGTTAGGAACAGGTTGCGCCGTTCAGTGTGAAGCTGGTGGGTGCGGGGTTGTTCCCGTTGTGGGTTCCGTTGAAGCCGAACTCCACGGTTTGTCCTGCGTTAATGGTGGGGTTCCAGGCAGCGTTGGTGATGGTTGCTGTGGAACCTGTTGATGTGTTGGTTGCGGACCACAGGTTGGTGATCTGTTGACCGGCAGGGAAGGTGAACGCCAGGCTCCAGCCGTTAATGGGTTGGGTGGAGGTGTTCGTGATCTTCACTGTTGCGGTGAAACCACTGTTCCAGTCGTTGGTGGTGTAAGTGACATCGCATGTGCCACCTTCACCTGGGTCGGTTGGGTCAGTGGGTTCTGGGTCCGGATCGGTAGGATCGGTGGGTTCTGGGTCCGGGTCGGTTGGGTCAGGGTCCGGATCAGTAGGATCAGTGGGCTCTGGGTCCGGGTCCGTTGGCTCAGGATCAGGATCTGCGTCATTGAACAAGTGCTCGTAGTCTGCGAGCGCTGTAGCGATCGCGGTTTGTGCCCAGAATCGGTGGTAGTTAAATTCTGGTTCTTCTCCACCGTCAAGGTAGGCCTGGACTTTGGGCCAGTCTGGGTCGTCGAGGTAGAACGAACGGATGTCGAGGAATGATACTCCTGGTTCGATGACGTCACCGTTGGGCATGGTGCCGCTCCACCCTGGTGGCACGTAGGTTCCGTCACCGCCTGCGGTGTAGACGTCGTCAAAGCGTTTGTAATCGCCTCGTTTTTCGGTGGTTGAGACACCGATGTCGTCTCGGTGGTATTCCCACATGTAGTCAAGGAGTTTGCGTGCGCCTTCTTGTGCTGCGTCGTCTCCGGTGGCTGCGGCGTAGTACATGAGGGTGCGTGCGTAGGCTGCTGCGACTCCGACGTCTTGGCCGTGGCCGGAGACGGTGACGGTGAGGCCAGCGTTATTTCCCGGGTTACTGGGATTCCAGGTGTCTGGTTTCCCGGACCATGCGAGGTTGGATGGAATGGACCAGTTCTCGTCATCGGTGAAGTTGGTGTTTTCTAGTGCCCAAGGAACCCACTTGTCGAGGATTTTTTTGGCTCGTGGGTCGTCTGTTTCGTGCAGGAGTTGGGCGACTCGTTCGAGTGACCATACTTGCATGCCGAACCACTCGTTTGAGGGTGGGTCGTGGTAAACGGGTGCTTCGGTGTATCCCATTCCGTAGAAGGTTGGGGTGCCTGCTGGTTTGGCTGCGTAGGCGCCATCCCATGAGTTTGTTGCCCCACCAGCGATTCCACCGTCGGCTGATTGGAGCCATTGGTAAAATTCGAGTTGGCGGTCCATGGATTTCGCCCAGTCGTCTTGCGCAGTGGGTGATTGTGGGATGAGGTCGGCGTCTGTGGACAGAACCCATGCGGCCATTGGGTTTTGGTAGCCAAAGTGTGCGTGGGAGGAGCCAATGCGCCATGCCCATCCGGCGTTGGAGTCGGTTGCACCGCCCCAGGCGTAATACCAGGAGAGCAGGTAGTGCGCGGATTCGCGGTTTTGGGCTGCGGTACATGATGGGGAGTTACACCCTACTTCTTTGAAGTACTTATCAAACATGGCGTAGCGCAGGTAGTCACCCATTTTGGACGCTTTGTCAACGGTGGCAGCAATCTCGTTGCCTTTGCCTTGTTCTTCGGCCCACTTTTTGGCCCAGTAGATTCCGTCGATGGCGCGGGCATCTGCGTCTGGCGCGTTGGTGTACTTCCACTGTTTGGCGTAGTTGGAGTCTTTGGTGAACAGGTCTAGGTACCCGTTTGGTCCACCGAACTCGAATTCTTCACAGCTGGGTTGTGGAATGGTTTCCCACACGGATTCTTGAGGTCCACGTTGGAAGGTGTTGATGTAGGAGACACCTTCGTAGTCTGGCCCAAGTGTGCAGCCTGGTCCTGGGGCTGCCCCGTATCCGTAGATGTTGTCGACATCAGCGAGCCAGTGCATCCCGTAGATGTCTGAGGTTCCGTAGGTTTGGCGGAGTTCGGCGCCAATTGGGTCACGGCCTGAGGACACCCCAGAGTTGAGTTCGCTGGGGTATTGGGATGGGTGGTTGTACTCGGCGGCGTAGGTAGCCGGTGAGTTGGGGTTGTAGAAGGAGTTGGTGGGTTGATCTTCGGATTGTGGGATCATGTAGGTTTCCATGGTTTCCCACGCGTGGTTGAGGGGTTCCCAGTCCCCTGTGACACGCCCGTAGACTGCTTCAAGCCAGATCCAGAAGCTGTATGCTTCTGAGGTTGTTTCGTGCCCATAGTCGGGTGCCTCGACCATGAGCGTTTCCACAGCGTGGTAGGGGATCCCTTGGGGGCTGAAGTAGCCGTTGTCGGGGTTGTGAATGTCCTCATACAGTTCGAGGAATCGCTGGTCATACTCAGTGAGCGCGTCTTGTGTCACCACGGTGTCGCGCACGGGTGGTGTGGTTGTCGTCGCGGTCGCAGGTTGTATGGCGAACCCTGCGAGAAGCGACGATGCGCCGATAGCCGCGAGCCACGCCCACGGTGTTCTGCGCTGTGTCGTTCTAGCCATCAGAGTACCTTCCTGTTGGAGTACCGCACCGTTGCGGTGACGCCACCTTGCCAGCGTTTATTGATGCGCTTCGACGGCTTAACCGTTTAGGACAAGTTTTTCCTCGAAGTTTCACCAGCGTTCTCCCAGCGTGTGCTGGTACCAGGTGGTTGTCCTTCCTGTGGTCGCGCTCTCGTGGGGCACAGCAAAGTGGGGGTAGACCTGCTGGTCTACCCCCACTTTTGGTGAGTGTTATTCCGGTTTACGGCTCGAGGGAGGTGGGGTGTCATTCTGGCACTTCCCCACCCCAAGGTTGGTGCGCTTACTGATGCGCCAAAGGCTCCAGGGACGCTGGCCTGCTCCGCCTTTGTGGCCAGGGAGTGTCAACGGGCCGCAGGGATGCCCACCCGGTTGCCCGTGCTGCTTGTGCTGCAAGGATCCCCACCACAGCTGAAGGGTTGTGCAGGTCGCCCGCTAAGACAAGAGACACAGCCTCATCTAGTGGAACCCAGGCGCGTTCCATCCCTACCTCTTCATCAACGCGTTCATGCTGTTCTGCATGGGGAACCTCGGTGAGGTTGCGGGCAAGAAACACACGGAGCGCTTCATTATTTCCCCCAGGGGTTGTGAAGTAGTCTGCGAGTACAGCCCACGAGGTCGCTCGTAGATCAGCTTCCTCATACAGTTCTCGGGCAGCTGCCTGCGCCGCGTCTTCACCTGCCACATCAAGCAAACCAGCTGGTGGTTCCCACAAAAATGAACGCACTGGGTGCCGATACTGGCGCAACAACAACACCTCATCACGGTCATTGAGCGCGATGATCGCCACTGCCCCAGGGTGATCCACATAATCGCGGGTCACCACACCAGCTGAGCCTAGATCCACTATGTCTCGCACGAGATCGAACACTCGGCCTTCAACAAGGACCTCTCGCTGCGTGACCGGGCGAGCCTCCTGAACGTCAGCCACGGGCGTCATCGGCACATAGGTGTCAGGCATGTTGTTGCTCCAACGCTGCTGCAATCAGCCCGGAAAACAACGGGTGAGCGTTGGTTGGGCGCGACTTAAACTCCGGGTGTGCCTGCGTTGACACATAGTAGGGGTGCACATCGCGTGGCAACTCAACAAACTCAACAAGTTGTCCGTCAGGGGACGTCCCTGACATGTGTAGCCCTGCAGCTTCCAACTGTTCCCGGTACGCATTATTGACCTCATACCGGTGACGGTGACGTTCAGACACCTCCGTTGCCCCGTATGTCTGAGCAAGGACAGATCCTTCACGGAGCACAGCCGGATATGCACCTAACCGCATTGTGCCACCAAGGTCCCCAGCCCCATCAACAAACTCTTCTTGCTCTTTGATCGTGGCGATCACGGGGTGGGGTGTCTGCGGATCAAACTCCGATGACGAGGCACCCTCAAGGCCAAGAACGTGACGCGCATACTCCATCACCATGGACTGCATACCTAAGCAAATACCCAGTGTGGGGATTGCGTTTTCACGCGCCCACTGCAACGCACCAATCTTGCCCTCAATGCCGCGCACACCAAACCCACCAGGAACAAGCACCGCATCAACGCCTGCGAGCGCGTCCTTAGCCCCCTCCGGGGTGTCGCACATGTCTGACGCAACCCAACGGATAGCGACTTTCGCATCATGAGCGAATCCGCCAGCGCGCAAGGCTTCCGTCACAGACAAATAGGCGTCAGGTAAATCAATGTACTTACCCACGAGAGCGACCTCGACCTGGTGCACAGGATGGTGAACCCGACGCAGCAACCCGTCCCACTGCTCCCAGTCCACCTCTCCAGCGTCCAATCCAAGCCTGCGGACCACATAGGAGTCGAGCCCTTCGGCGTGGATCACCCGTGGGATGTCATAAATGGAAGGGGCATCTTGGCACGTCACAACTGCTTCGTTGTCCACGTCGCACATCAACGCGATCTTGTCTTTCACAGACGTGGGGATGTCGCGGTCAGTACGCAACACGATCGCGTCTGGTTGGATACCAATCGACCGCAACGCAGCAACGGAATGCTGTGTAGGTTTAGTTTTCAGTTCACCTGAGGGGCCAATGTAAGGCACCAAGGAGACGTGAACGAAGAAACAGTTGTCCCGCCCTAATTCGTGGCGGACCTGACGCGCGGATTCCAAAAATGGTTGCGACTCGATGTCCCCCACAGTGCCGCCGATCTCTGTGATGATGACATCAACATCGTCACTGGCCTGAGCTCTCATCCGCTCTTTAATAGCATTGGTGATGTGCGGGATCACCTGGACGGTGTCACCCAAGTACTCGCCGCGCCGTTCCTTAGCAATCACCGACGAATAAATCTGCCCCGTCGTCACGTTCGCGACAGCATCAAGGTTGACATCCAAGAAGCGTTCATAGTGACCAATGTCCAGGTCAGTTTCTGCACCATCCTCGGTGACAAACACTTCACCGTGTTGGAACGGATTCATCGTGCCAGGATCCACGTTGAGATACGGGTCCAATTTCTGCATTGTCACGCGCACACCGCGCGACCGCAACACACGACCAAGGCTTGAAGCAGTCAATCCCTTACCAAGAGAAGACGCCACACCTCCGGTCACAAAAATATGCCGGGTTACGTGCGCCGGCGTCGAAGAAGTAGGGGCCAGGGCTGAGTTTGCGTCATTCACCACGGAATTCAACTCTATCAGCGACCGTACGTTCACCCCATGGGCACACGAGGTGATGTTCACGACCTCGCCGCGCGCCGCACCAATCAACCTCCATCACAGCAGACGTCAAGCGCAATACGTGCGTTCCAACTGATCGCCCACCATCTCAACTGTCGGCAACGTCGCATACTGCATCGTGGACGCCTCAACAAGTTCAGCGACCCGCGCCGGAGAAGCCACCAACCCCGCCACTTCACGGGCAAGAGCAGTCACATCCCCCACAGGAACGAGCACTGCAGCATCTCCCGTGACCTCACGTGTTCCACCCGCATCTGTAGACACCAAAGCAACTCCCACACTGAGCGCCTCTTGCACAGCGATTGGTTGCCCCTCCCACACCGGGGTTTGCACCACAACATCCGCAGAAACGAGAAACTCCGCGACATTATCCCGCCGCCCCGCCAACACAACCGGCACACCCAACTCCAGCACCCGCTCACTTACCCGATCACGTAACGGGCCATCACCCACAACAACCCACCGAAAACGCACGCCCGCCTGAACCAGCGCGCCAGCCACATCAACAAGCGTGTCCAAACCCTTTTGCGGAGCCAACCGCGCCACCGTCACCAACAATGCCTCCTCAGGGCCCACCTGCCACTGAGCTCTTATCTGAGCGCGCACCCGATCACGCGCACCATCAGGCACTGTCACCACCATCGCAGGCGCAGGCACCAATGCACGCTCCACCTGACGAGCCCCACGCTCACGCATCCGATCAACCAGATCACCTGACACACCAAGGACGGCACGTGCAGAGCGGGCAACCACCCACTCAAGGACTCGAGACACCCACCGCACACGCCACGACCCCACAGGTTTATTGTGCAACGTCACCACCAATGGGGTGTTCACCCCCACTAAAGCCAGCCCTGCCAACGCGCCCGCACGCAACCCATGCGCATGCACCACATCAGCGCCACGTCCCACCGCGCGCAGGGCACGAATCGCCCCCACATCAGCTGGCCTTGGCCGGTCAGCTATCACGACATCAACATGCCGCACACCCGTAGGGATCGTGTGCGCAGAACCGCCAGCAATCACCACATCGTGACCACGAGACGCTAGTTCTTGAGCCGCCTGAAAAACGTGACGGGCAACTCCACCCGCACTGGAACCAAACACCTGAACAACTCTCACAACACCCTCCCCCGCCCTCGAATCAACCGACGCACATCACCACGATCAATGACAGCCACACTCACAAGGACACACACCAACGCCACCGAAGCACCAAGCGCCCCGACACCCACCGCCATCCACGTTGATGCACCAGGCTCCAACAACACGCTGCTCAAAGACCGCCCAGCTATCCCACCGACCACTGCCCCCACCCCAGAAGCCGCTACAGAACGCCCAACACCACTGAGTGCGCGGCGCCCACAATCACGGATCACAGCAACAACAAGAAGCACAGCGGCGATAGTCAAACCAAGAGTGTGTGACAGGCCCACAATCACGAGAAACTGTGCTGCTGTGCGGGCCTCGGGAAGCAGCATCACCCCCGCGATCATGCACAACGACACCAATGCCCACCCAGACGCAGTCGCGATCACCGCAGCACGCCCGTTATCACGGGCATACAACACACGAGACAGATGATAAATAGCGGCAAGACCAAGCACGCTCGGTGCAAGACTGAGTAACAAGGCTCCCATTCCAGGAACACCACCACGAGTAAACGATTCGAAGAACACCTCGACCGCCCAACTCGCCGCCACTAACACCGCTGCCCCTACCCCACAAATCACCACAACAAGACGCGATGTTGACGAGACGAGTAACCCCAATCCCACATCATCACCACTCTGGGCAAGCGCAGACAATCGCGGGAACGCACTAGTTGCCAGCGGCACGACGAGAACCGCATACGGCAAAAAATACACGGCCTGACCATACTGAAATACGTTCAGTGACGTCGGGTCACCCACAGTGGTCGCAAGCCTCATCACCACCACGGTGGTTACTTGCTGGGCAACAAGAGCGCCCAACCCGGCGCCCGCAAGAGAACGCGCCCGCGCCGCCTGACCATCAGGAAACGACACCCGCAACCGAGGCCAGATACCCAACGCCAACATGGGGGCCACCATTGTCAGTGCCATCGCAGCCACCCCAGCAGTTGTCCCCCACGCCAGCACCCCCAGCGACAACGTCGACAACGCAAGCGGATCTGTGTGACTGCCCTGCGCTAGCCGATCAAACGCAAAGTACACAACCATGACAACCAGGGACGACACCAGCGGAGCAAATGCTGGCCAAAAAAACCGGCGATGTGCCTGAAGCACACCTCCCGCAACAATCCCTACCCCATACAACGGAATTTGCGCCGCGAAAGCACGAAGAAAAAAGACTGCCGTGTCTTCCCACTCCGTGCCCACGAGCCCAGAGGCCACCGACAGGATCGGACGCGCCCCCACAACAACAACAAGTGCCAGTGGAACTAACACAATCAAGGTCCACGTCATCAACGCCGACGCAGAGTCACGAACCTTGTCTTGACGATCCTGAGAAACTGCGCCTGTTAACAGCGGAATCACAGCACTTGCTAACGCGCCCCCCGCAACAACTTCGAAAAGCACATTAGGAAGGAGGTTGGCTGCAGCATAGGCTTCGGCCACTCCCCCCGTCCCCACCCAGGACGCTTGAGCAATCCACCGGCCAAACCCCAAGACGCGCGACGCTAACGTCACGGCAGAAATCAGAACAGCAGCCCCCGCAAGGGTACTCAGGCGGGAGCGGAAATCACCCTTCACGGGCAGCGGGGACGCCATCACCAGGCGCACACTCACTCGACGACGCACTACTTGCTGCGCGTCGCCCCCACAGGTCAACGCGCTGAAGCCACGGAGTGCTCTCAATCACGCGAGAAAAACTCACACGTTCACTTGCCACAGTCAAACCAATGATCACTGCGGTGGCAACCACGCGCGCCCCACGTGAACCATGAGCAGCAAGCGATGCGCCCAACGCTGCCCCCAACGCATTGGCACCACAATCGCCAAGCATGTCACGTTCATCAAGGTCACCTGGCCACGCGGCCCCGGCAGCCCCAGCAACAGCGCCCAGACTCGGATCCTGGTGAGTCAACAATCCGATGAGCGCCCCACCGCTCGATGTCTTCAGCGCCCGCCCCGGACGCAAATCCAACAAATTCACAAGATTAGCGCTACCAGCGATTAAGGCCGTGTCAATCACCCAATCGCCCACTGGACGCTGACCAGCCCCGATTATCGCAGCAGCACCCGCCGCGCCAGCCCCAATACCCAGCACTTTAAGACCACCAGTGGTGAGGTGCCCTCGACTGAGCGCACCTAGATGCCCCCGCAGCCCTTTTGAGCGTTGTGACGTATCTTCACAGAGATCATCAATGAGTCCGAACGTCGCCGCTGACGTCACGGCAACTGCGGTGGCAACACTTCCACGACTAATAGCGCGGTCTTGAGCTAATGCACCTGCGGCGAGAGTGCCCGCTACCACACCCGCAGCAACAGCTGGACCTTCGTACAAAGAAATCGGTTCACCACGATGATTCGTCCGAATCCAGCGCTGACCTTGGTCTTGGGGAAGCAACCCAAACGCGGCGCGGGAAGCTACCGTCACAGCACCGGCAACAACACCAGCGGCAAAAAACCGTCCCACCCCCATTAGGATTCCCCCTCATCACCATCAGCGTTCTGCGCGTCTTCCTCAGCATTCGCTACGCTTCGGACAGGAGCATCAAGAGTCACCGCCGCGGGCACTAACGCATTAGCACTCGACTCAAAACCAAAATGACCCACCTTATTGCCAATTGCAGCAGCAAGCGCCAATGGCGTGTTCAACCGGCCAAACGACAAATCAGTATCCGACACAGTCGACACCAACTTGACCAACGACGAGTCCTCGCGAATCACCGACACCACATCGCCGTCAACAACATTCGACGCTGCAACAACAACACCCTCCGACAAGTGAGCAGCAGCCTCAGCGATATTGGCATACAACAACGACTGTTCGGTGTTGTCTGGCACCTCACCGTCATAAGAGCGTGCGTCGAGGATGATCACTGCATCGGCTGGAACCGACGTGTAGGACACCAACTCCACTAAGTCCGCACCCTCAAGAACTTCCAGTGCAAGAGCCGCGTCGTCTGATACTGCTTGTGGGTCTGCCGGGTTCGCCTGTGTCAAAGCCACCACCAACGCAGACGCCAAAGCTTTATCTGACGCCACATCACGCCGGTCCTCAGGCAAGAAATCAACGAGGGACGAAGCATACGATTGGCGTGCATCTGCTTGATCGCCCGCCGTCCAAGCATCTGTCACACGAACACGCGATGTTACTTGCGCACCAGAACTCTCGACCTGCTCCACGACCCCCTCATACAACGCGTCAGAGACGTCAGAGACCTGAATAATCGCGACACGACGTTCACTGAGAACATCGTGGACGGTACGCCGCGACACCGCGTCAATGTACTCATTCAGTCGGTCATTACGTAGTGCCAGCGCATCAGCTTCACTCCGAAGGTCATCCTTCTCCTGGCGCAGTTGCTCCACCTGTCCAGTGAGCTGATTAGAAATCGACTCCTTCAACGGACCAGCACCCAAAATAATGCCCACCGCTAAAGCGAGGAATACAGATATCAGCGAGACGAGGTGGTATCTAAAGTCAATCACGACACAGCACTTTCTAACGAAGACGAAACGGCACCGACAACAACTCTCACCACGCTAGGATGGCGGAGAACTCCACAACGGGAACGACTGGAACCACGACAAAAAGTCATCGAACCGTGCACCGGTCAAACCAAAAAGCGCCTGACCCACATTAGTTGACGCAAGCGCAGCCGCGACAGCGATCAACCCTGCTACTGCCAGTAACACCAGTTGCGAATTGGAGATCCGTTGACGGTACAACCGTGACACGCCTTTCGCATCCACAAGTTTTCCTCCCACCCGCAACCGGGTGAGGAAAGTTGACGCCATACCAGCACGCCCCTTGTCTAGGAACTCCACCAGCGTTGCATGTGTACCTACCGCAACAATAAGTTCCGCCCCGAGATCGTCTGCAAGGAGCATTGCAATGTCCTCTGAGGTACCGGTTGCCGGAAACACAACATGCTCCACACCAAGATCTTTCAAGCGTTCGGTCCCAGGAGCACGCCCATCGCGATATGCATGGACCACAATCTCAGCACCGCACCGTAACGCCTTGTCCGATACCGAATCCATGTCACCGACAATGAGATCTGGTTGCCAACCACCTTCAAGGATCGCGTCCGCACCTCCATCAACCCCGATGAGGACGGGACGATACTCTTTAATATAGGGGCGCAACATGTGCAGGTCCTCTTTATAGTGATAGCCCCTCACCACAATAAGTACCTGACGACCTTCAATGGAGGTCGAAATATCCGGGACGCCCACCCCGTCCAGCAACAACTCACGTTCCTTGCGCAAGTAGTCCATCGTGTTAGCCGCAAACGACTCCATCTGCACAGACAGACCTTCACGGGCCTCTTCTAACGCCATGGTGATCGACGAGTGCGACTGCTCTTCCCCCTCAGCAATAAGCGTGTCGCCCACGTACACGCTCGCACCATCAATGGTGACTGTGCGCCCCTCCTTGATCGTCATCACGTCAGGTCCAAGGTCATCAATGAGTGTGATTCCAGCGTCCACAAGAATCCCAGGCCCAAGGTTCGGGTACCGCCCTGAAATCGACTTCGCCGCATTGAGCACAGCGCGCGGCCGTGCAGCAACCAGTGAGTCCGCAGCCACACGGTCAATATCAGTGTGGTTGATGACAGCAACGTCACCTGGATCAAGACGCTTCGTGAGATCCTTTGTGCGGCGGTCTACTTTCGCGATGCCCTGGATACGCCCATCCTGAGCAACCTGTTCGCTTTTCTTCTTCCTGAGGAGTTTCATCGCCTTCATAATCTCACAGTCGCTATGTCAAGCAGTTCTTTCGCGTGTTCCAACGCTGCATCTGACTCATCTTGACCAGACAACATCCGCGCTAACTCCACAACTCGTTCATCTCCCACAACCTCACGAACGTCCGACTGCGTGAAGCCCTGCGAGACATCCTGCCCGGAACTTTTTGTCACCACAACATGGTGATCAGCGAACGCTGCAACCTGTGGCAAGTGAGTCACCACAATGACCTGGAAAGTCTGCGCTAATCGAGCCAACCGCCGCCCCACCTCGATCGCAGCTTTCCCACCAACCCCTGCATCTACCTCATCAAAAATCATCGTCGGCACGCCGCGCGCACCAGACGTGGATGCGGTTGCCAATGCGACTTCTAGAGCCAACATCACGCGCGATAATTCACCACCCGATGCTCCACGCCCCAGAGGGCGAGCCGGAGCACCCTGATGCGGAGTGAGTAACATCACCACATCGTCACGTCCGTACGCACCGAGTTCCTCATTCGTCGACACATCAACATCAAAGCGGGCACCACCCATCGCAAGACCAGCCAATTCAGAGGTCACAGCATCCGCAAGATCACGGGCAGCGCCCCTTCGACGCGTCGTCATGTCGTTCGCGAGCTCACCAAGTAACTCGGTAACCTGCTCTACCTCGACACGCAACGACTCAATACGCTCACCGTCATCTTCAAGCTCCATTAAACGCAGCCCAGCATCAGCCGCCCACGCCAGCACCGCATCGACAGACTCACCATAGGCACGTGTCAACCCATGCAACTCACTGCGACGCTGCTCCACCCACTCCAGCCGTGCCGGGTCGGCCTCCAACGTTGAGGTGTGTGCTGACAACTCGGCAACAACATCATCAACAGCAAAACGTATCTCATCCACGCGTCCCGCAAGTCGCCCCAACTCGGCGTCATGCTCCTCAACACCGTGAAGAACCCGCGCAGCACGATCAAGCAATTCGGTCACAGGCGTCAACTCATCAACACCACCATCAGCAATGTCACCGCCAGCTACACACATGTGCGCGGCATGGGCCGCGTCGCGCAACAATTGCACGTTGCTCAACCGGGCCGCCTCAGCAGCGAGAGCCACATCTTCACCACTGACAGGTTCAACACGTTCCACCTCAGCTAAACCCATCCGTAGCAATTCAGCTTCTCGTGCACGTTCGTCACGCTGAGTGACCAGACCATCCAACTGGGCCACGAGTTCTGCCCGACGAAACCACGCAGTGCGGTACTCTTTCAGCACACGCGCAAATTCCTCACCAGCAAACTCATCCAGTGCAGCCCGCTGGCGGGCAGGAGATTTCAGCCGAATTTGGTCAGACTGTCCATGAATCGTGACTAATTCCTGGGCGACGTCGGCAAGTGTTTGTTGCGGAACAGACCGTCCCGCCAAATGAGTACGTGAACGCCCAGCAGCCGCAACAGTGCGCGAAATAATGAGCGCACCATCATCATCGAGGTATCCTCCTACCTCTTCAACGGTACGCACAACCTCATCTGACACGGCCGTCACGCGTCCTTCAACAACGGCGCGTTGCGCGCCCACACGGACTGTGGCTGGATCAGCTTTCGCGCCCAGTAACAATGACATACCAGTTAACACCATTGTTTTGCCCGCACCGGTCTCTCCGGTGATTGCAGTAAGCCCAGGAGAAAAGTCCATACGAGTGCGATGGATGACACCAAGGCTGTCAATAGTCATTTCATCAAGCATCGATACTCCCTCCTTCGTTGGGTCCACTACCGGAACGTCGCCTGCTGATCGTGTGTCCATTGCGCCAACCATCGACCGGTAGCCGAAATTTCGAAACAAGCCGGTCAGCAAAAGGGGCTTCTGCAAGGCGTGCAAAGACAATTGGGGTGTCACTTGTGCGGACAGTGACCCGCGACCCTTGGGGAATATCTGTTTGACGGCGCCCATCAGTGACCAGCACACCCCCGACTCCTGATTCTGGGAGAACATCAACAGTGCAATCTGCTGACGGCCCTAACACCAGTGGGGTTGCAAACAAGGCATGAGCAGCAACGGGGACAACAACTTTTGCCGCGACGTCTGGCCACACGATGGGACCACCGGCAGAAAACGCGTGAGCGGTAGACCCTGTTGCGGTAGCGATGATCACTGCGTCGCACCCAAACGCAGACAGTGGGCGTTCGTCCACAGACAACGCAACTTCCAACATCCGTGCTGGTTCAGCCTTTTCGACTGTGGCTTCATTCAACGCCCAATCGATGACAGGTTGCGCAAAACCAGGGCGATGGACGGTGACCTGAAGAACACGACGTTCTTCAGTCACATAGTCGCGTGCTGCCAGGCGTGCGACAGCCAGGTCAAGATCTTCCTTTTCACTTTCGGCGAGGAACCCAACGTGGCCAAGGTTGATGCCTAGTACTGGCACTGAGGACCCGAAGACGAGTTCTGCTGCACGCAAGATTGTTCCGTCGCCGCCAAGGACCATGACTGCTTCCACATCGTTGATCGACATGTGGGAGGCTGGTTGGTATGGAGTGAAGTTGTGAATCCCCAACTCTGTAGAAAGTTCTGTGGAGAGGTCGGTTGCGTAGATTGTAAAACCGTGTCGTGTCAGTGCAGGGACCGTTTCACGCAATGCGGTGACGGCCTCGGATCGACCAGGGTGGGTTACCACGAGAACGTTTCGAGTCATGCGTCACTCCCTGTCAACCAGTAGCACTGCGTTGCCGGTACTCCGTCATCCTGCGGCACACTGCGCCCTTGCACATCGAGGTTCAGCGCGAACCCCACAGCTGCAGAAACGGCTTGTGCGATATGCGCTTGGCGGTTCACCTCTACCCCCACGGTACGCCATGTCGGTGTTTCTTCGGCGTTGTCCACAGTGAACCACACGAAATACTCACGGTTACCTTGCGGTCCTGGCAACGCGCTGGGGATGATGCACTTGGCTGAGAGGCCCGCCTGTTCTGCTTCCTGGAGAACTTGGTGGATTGCTCGTTGGTGTGCGTGTGGGTCCGTGACGACACCCGCTTTGACATCAGATCGACCAACTTCAAATTGGGGCTTCACCATGAGGAGCAAATCGGCACCTGGCGGGGATATGTGTGCCACCGCGGGGATAATCTTCGTTAACGAAATGAATGATACGTCTGCCACGGTCACTGTAGGTGTCCACGGAAGCTGATTTGTGGTGAGGGTTCTTGCGTTGACTTTTTCCATCACGTGGACCCGCTCATCCTCGCGCAGTGCGGGAACGAGTTGGTCGTGTCCTACGTCAAGTGCGATCACTGTCGGTGCTCCACGTTCGAGGAGAACTTGAGTGAACCCGCCGGTGGAGGCTCCAATGTCGAGAGCGTGTCGACCTGATACATCCAGGGAACCTGTCAAGGCGTCGAGAGTACGCGCAAGTTTCATTGCGGCGCGTGACACATAGGTTGTGAGCCCGCCTTTGAGCGTGATGGTGTCTGCGTTGTGCACCGGCCATGCCGGTTTCGTGATGGATCGCCCATTAACGAAGACGGCGCCGTCAGAAATGATACGGGCTGCACGGTTGCGTGAGGGTGCGAGCCCTCGCATCACTACAGTGACGTCGAGACGTCGTGATTTTTGCTCGGACGTCACAGTTGGTTCTGCGCCAACTGCGCCTCAAGCGCGTCGATGAGGGGCGCGAACAACCGGGGATGCTCCTCGACTGGGTGCGATTCGAGGACGCCGGTGAGTTCATCAAGACCATGGTGCGTAATATCCGGTGTGTCGGTTTCTTCCATCGCTCACTTTCTCACGTTGTCGGTCGGTCCGTTTCTGTGGTGTGTTGCTTTCGCGCTGTGACCTATACGAGCGCTTCTGGTAAGTCGAATTGAGTGGTGGTGGGATGGGTGTCGGCGTAGTTCCAGGCTGCAACGCACGCAGCCCGTGCTGGATCAAGTCCGTCAGGGCTTCCTTCGCTGTCGTCTGATTCCCATACTTCAAGCGCACTGTCCACCACTCTGACAGCAGATGCTCCACATACCCACCAGCCATTTCGTTGCGTCACAGCGGGGTGGGTTGTTGTGAGGGCGCGAAGGTCACAGGCGAGGTAGTGGGGACGCTCTATAGGTGAAGCGTTGATGGCGTCTCGGATTGTTGACACACCTGTGAGTACGTGCAAACCGTGGAGTCCGCCCGCTCGTGCTCCGGCTAGGTCGGTGTCAAGGCGGTCGCCGATCACTAGTGCGGTTGATGCCCCTGCTCGTTCGATGGCCATGTGGTACATGGCTGGCGATGGTTTTCCGGCACTGAGTGGCTCGACCCCTGTAGCTGCTTTTACCGCTCCAACGAGCGATCCATTTCCTGGAGCGAATCCCCTCGCTGTGGGCAGGGAGAGATCGAGGTTGGATGCAACATGGAGAGCACCTGCTGTTACTGCGTATGCTGCTTCAGCGAGGTCTTTCCACCCTAGAGTGGGCGCGAACCCCTGGGCAACTGCGATGGGGTTGTCGTCAGCTGACTCTACGATGGTGTATCCCGCTTCGTGTACTGCCGTGCGCAGACCAGCGCCACCGATGACGAGCACTTTTGCGCCTGGTTCAACGTGTTGTGTGAGGAGGCGGGCACATGCTTGTGCTGCAGTCATGACGTCGTCGCTGTGAGCTGGGATGTCGAGGCTAGTCAATTGTTGCGCGACGTCTTGCGGTTCTCGTGATGCGTTGTTTGTGACAAACACGAGGCGCATACCGTGTTGTCGAGCGGCGTTCAGCCCATCTGACGCATGGTTAATGGGTTCGTGCCCTTTGTAGGCTACTCCGTCGAGGTCAACAAGTGCCAGTGGGTACCGCTGCGAGAGCGGTACCTCACTGTGCTGAAGGTACTGTTCAGTCACGCGTTGGTGTCCTTGTCGTCTTCTTCATCTGTTTCTGCTGATGCGTTGTTCTCTGTGGTCTCCTCGACGTCAGCGTCGATTCCCTCCGTGTCTTCTTCCTCAGAGGGTGTGTGTGAAGTATCGGAGGTTTCTTCGTCGTCAAGGTCAAAGACGACGATGTCATCATCGATGTCCTCGTAGGGCTCTTCGATTGATTCGATTTCTGCTGGGCTAAGGTGAGAAAGGAGTTCCTCGGCGTCGTCGTGTCGGCCAAGCAGTTCGAGGATCGCAACTTTCGCCCCGACCATACGGACGTTGAGGTCGCGTCGGGCGGTGGGGATCGTGAGTGTTTCCAGATGCGCAAGTGCGGCTTCGTTGTCGCCCAGATCCACCCGTGCACCAGCAACAACGATCGCCAGTTCGACTTGTGTGTCCACGGGCACTTTAGTCATGTCTTCTTCTTGGGCTAACGCGATTGCGCGTTCTGGGCGCCCCATACCGCGTTCACAGTCTGCCATGAGAGCGAGGTGCTGGTTTGAGCCGCTAAGACGGCGGACGGTACGGAACTCACGGAGAGCCTCCGCATAGCGTTCTGTGTAGTATGCGGTCAGCCCGGCAGCTTCGCGAACGATGTCGACTCGACCACCACGTTTGAGTGCTTCTTGTGCGTGTTTGTAGGCAAGTTCTGGGTCGGTGTCAACAAGTTGTCCTGCGGCGATAAGGTGCAAGCCCACAAACTCAGCATTTTCTTTGGAGAGCCCACGAAGTCGAGCCCGCGCGTCGCGGTCGAGCATGGAAAACTCCAGTCCTTCTGGGATAGGAAGCGATGCGACTGGAGGGGCCTCACGGTTGTCACGACGCGGACCACGGTCGTCCCGGTTCTCCCACCGACGCCCCTGACCATCACCATCACGACGGGCACCACGGTCACCAAACCCACGATCATCACGACGCGGACCACGGTCATCGCGGTTCTCCCACCGACGCCCCTGGCCATCACCATCACGACGGGCACCACGGTCACCAAACCCACGATCATCACGACGCGGACCACGGTCATCGCGGTTCTCCCACCGACGCCCCTGGCCATCACCATCACGACGGGCACCACGGTCACCAAACCCACGATCATCACGACGCGGACCACGGTCGTCCCGGTTCTCCCACCGACGCCCCTGGCCATCACCATCACGACGGGCACCACGGTCACCAAACCCACGATCATCACGACGCGGACCACGGTCATCGCGGTTCTCCCACCGACGCCCCTGGCCATCACCATCACGACGGGCACCACGGTCACCAAACCCACGATCATCACGACGCGGACCACGGTCGTCCCGGTTCTCCCACCGACGCCCCTGGCCATCACCATCACGACGGGCACCACGGTCACCAAACCCACGATCATCACGACGCGGACCACGGTCATCGCGGTTCTCCCACCGACGCCCCTGACCATCACCATCACGACGCGGACCACGGTCATCGCGGTTCTCCCACCGACGCCCCTGACCATCACCATCACGACGCGGACCACGGTCGTCCCGGTTCTCCCACCGACGCCCCTGACCATCACCATCACGACGCGGACCACGGTCGTCCCGGTTCTCCCACCGACGCCCCTGACCATCACCATCACGACGCGGACCACGGTCATCGCGGTTCTCCCACCGACGCCCCTGACCATCACCATCACGACGGGCACCACGGTCACCAAACCCACGATCATCACGACGCGGACCACGGTCATCGCGGTTCTCCCACCGACGCCCCTGACCCTGTTGGCTCTGGCTATTGTTGCGTTTGTTGTCTCGCGAATCGCGGTCGCGGAAGTCCCGACCGTAGGACTTTGATGAGTCGTCGTTGCTCACGTGTGTGGGCTCCCTAGATAGATCTGGCTGAACTTTCATTTTCTCAGATGTTCGCCACAAATGGTGCCACGAGAGGGCTATACGCCTGTTGGTTCGGTTACATCGACCTGAACACGATCTTTGTCATACGTGCTGACGTCCACGTAGGTAACCGGAGTTTGTTGTTTCTCTGTGCTGGTAGTGGTATCGCAGTGTTTGTGTGGGGGTATGGGTGAAGCCCTGACCGGGTGGTGGTCAGGGCTTCTAGTGGTGTTGCGGTCGTGTCCTACTCTCCCACACCCTGTCGGGTGCAGTACCATCGGCGCTGGTAGGCTTAGCTTCCGGGTTCGGGATGGGACCGGGCGTTTCCCTGCCGCTATGACGACCGCGAGTTGTGTGGGCCACTGAACCGTGTGGTGTGGTGGTTGGTGGTTTGTGGGTGGTGAACCGGGTAGTGGACGTGGTGTGCAGGTGTGTTTGTGTGGTGTGTTAGTGGTTGGCGTATTAGTACCGGTCAGCTCCGCGCATTACTGCGTGTCCACGTCCGGCCTATCAACCCACTGGTCTGGTGGGTGCCTTCACAACCAAGTGGTTGTTGGAAACGTTATCTTGAAGCAGGCTTCCCGCTTAGATGCTTTCAGCGGTTATCCCTTCCGAACGTAGCTAACCAGCCGTGCACCTGGCGGTACAACTGGCACACCAGAGGTTCGTCCGTCCCGGTCCTCTCGTACTAGGGACAGGTCTTCTCACGTTTCCTGCGCGCGCAGCGGATAGGGACCGAACTGTCTCACGACGTTCTAAACCCAGCTCGCGTACCGCTTTAATGGGCGAACAGCCCAACCCTTGGGACCTACTCCAGCCCCAGGATGCGACGAGCCGACATCGAGGTGCCAAACCATGCCGTCGATATGGACTCTTGGGCAAGATCAGCCTGTTATCCCCGGGGTACCTTTTATCCGTTGAGCGACCACGCTTCCACAAGCCATGGCCGGATCACTAGTTCCGACTTTCGTCCCTGCTTGACCTGTCAGTCTCGCAGTCAAGCTCCCTTGTGCACTTACACTCGCCACCTGATTGCCAACCAGGTTGAGGGAACCTTTGAGCGCCTCCGTTACTCTTTAGGAGGCAACCGCCCCAGTTAAACTACCCACCAGGCACTGTCCCTGGACCCGATCAGGGTCCGAGGTTAAGGTATCCGATTCAATCAGAGTGGTATTTCAACGTTGACTCCACCCACGCTGGCGCGCGGGTTTCCTAGTCTCCCACCTATCCTACACAAACTGAAGCGAACACCAATACCAAGCTATAGTAAAGGTCCCGGGGTCTTTCCGTCCTGCTGCGCGTAACGAGCATCTTTACTCGTAATGCAATTTCGCCGAGTTCATGGTTGAGACAGCAGAGAAGTCGTTACGCCATTCGTGCAGGTCGGAACTTACCCGACAAGGAATTTCGCTACCTTAGGATGGTTATAGTTACCACCGCCGTTTACTGGGGCTTAAATTCTCAGCGTCACCACCAAAGGTGGTTAACCGATCCTCTTAACCTTCCAGCACCGGGCAGGCGTCAGTCCGTATACATCGACTTACGTCTTCGCACGGACCTGTGTTTTTAGTAAACAGTCGCTTCTCTCTGGTCTCTGCGGCCTACACCCGCTTACACCAACCGCACGGGCTGGCAACGGGGCAGGCCCCCCTTCTCCCGAAGTTACGGGGGCATTTTGCCGAGTTCCTTAACCATGATTCTCTCGTCGCCTTAGTATTCTCTACCTGATCACCTGTGTCGGTTTCGGGTACGGGCGGCTAACACCTCGCGTCGAGGTTTTTCTAGGCAGCAGAGGATCACCAACTTAACCCCATCAACTCTCACACCTTCATGGGTACCGGATTTACCTAATACCCGTGCTACAGTCTTGGCCGTCGTCAACCATCGCGACGGTTTGGCTACCTTCCTGCGTCACCCCTGTTAATACGCTCACGCCACCACACTCACGTCCCAGCACAACACACCAACACCATAGAACCCCCACAAGGGGAATCCCACAGCATCAATGCCCGTGGTGCAACGATCATTATGGTTTTGTGTTGGGCGGTGCTTCGCCGGTACGGGAATATCAACCCGTTATCCATCGACTACGCCTGTCGGCCTCGCCTTAGGTCCCGACTAACCCAGGGCAGATAAGCTTGACCCTGGAACCCTTGATCATTCGGCGGACGGGTTTCTCACCCGCCTTTCGCTACTCATGCCTGCATTCTCACTCGTGTAGTCTCCACCACTCGGTCACCCGGCAGCTTCACCATCTACACGACGCTCCCCTACCCACAACACCCACAAAGGGATGTCATGCCACAGCTTCGGCGGTGTACTTGAGCCCCGCTACATTGTCGGCGCGCGATCACTTGACCAGTGAGCTATTACGCACTCTTTCAAGGGTGGCTGCTTCTAAGCCAACCTCCTGGTTGTCTGGGCAATCACACATCCTTTCCCACTTAGCACACGCTTAGGGGCCTTAGCTGGTGGTCTGGGCTGTTTCCCTCTCGACTACGAAGCTTATCCCCCGCAGTCTCACTCCTACGCTTACACTTACCGGCATTCGGAGTTTGGCTAACGTCAGTAACCCGGTGGGGCCCATCGGCTATCCAGTAGCTCTACCTCCGGCAAGCAACACGTAAGGCTGCACCTAAATGCATTTCGGGGAGAACCAGCTATCACGAAGTTTGATTGGCCTTTCACCCCTACCCACAGGTCATCCCCCCAGTTTTCAACCTAGGTGGGTTCGGTCCTCCACACGGTCTTACCCGCGCTTCAACCTGCCCATGGGTAGATCACTTCGCTTCGGGTCTAGACCCAGCGACTAAAAACGCCCTATTCAGACTCGCTTTCGCTACGGCTACCCTCCAACAGGTTAACCTCGCCACTGAGCACTAACTCGCAGGCTCATTCTTCAAAAGGCACGCCGTCACCCCAACCAAGGAGGCTCCGACGGATTGTAAGCACATGGTTTCAGGTACTATTTCACTGCCCTCCCGGGCTACTTTTCACCATTCCCTCACGGTACTATCCGCTATCGGTCATCAGGGAGTATTTAGGCTTAGCAAGTGGTCTTGCCAGATTCACACGAGATTCCTCGAGCCCCGTGCTACTTGGGAACACTTCACACAAAGGCCACCATGTTTCAGTTACGGGGGTCTCACCCTCTACGCCGCTGTTTCCCACCAGCTTCACCTACACAATGACTTTCTCACTTTGCAACTAGCCGGCAGACTAGAAACGAAAGGTCCCACAACCCCGATACGCGCAACCCCTGCCGGGTATCACACACGCACGGTTTAGCCTCATCCGCTTTCTCTCGCCAATACTCACGGAATATCTCTTCCTGTCGGTACTAAGATGTTTCACTTCCCGACGTTCCCACCCATCGTCCTATACATTCAAACGACGGCACCTGAACATAACTCCAGGTAGGTTTCCCCATTCGGACACCCTCGGATCACAGCTTGTTTGCCAACTCCCCGAGGCTTAACGCAGGCTACCACGTCCTTCATCGGCTCCTGATGCCAAGGCATCCACCATGTGCTCTAAAACACTAACAACAACAAAAAAACATTACAGACACACAAAGATGCATCATCACGTCCACTATCCAGTTCACAACCAACAAACCCACCCCACACAGCCACACCACAAAGCGCAACCACACAAGGCAGACAACCAACCACAAACCAACCCCCACCTCACCACAATCACATCAAACAACATGACATGAAGCCAGGCAAAGCAGGGAACAACCAGGTTTGCGACCCGATAACCCAACAGTGTGTCTCATAGCCATCACAAAAATGTTTGCTTTCCACAACCACAAACCCCCGTGCCCAGCCCCCTTCACAACAAAGGGAACCCATCACACAAAAAAAGGGGAACGTGTTACTCCTTAGAAAGGAGGTGATCCAGCCGCACCTTCCGGTACGGCTACCTTGTTACGACTTAGTCCCAATCGCCAGTCCCACCTTCGACAACTCCCTCCCCAAAAGGGGTTAGGCCGCCGGCTTCGGGTGTTACCAACTTTCGTGACTTGACGGGCGGTGTGTACAAGGCCCGGGAACGTATTCACCGCAGCGTTGCTGATCTGCGATTACTAGCGACTCCGACTTCATGGGGTCGAGTTGCAGACCCCAATCCGAACTGAGACCGGCTTTTAGGGATTCGCTCCACCTCACAGTATCGCAACCCATTGTACCGGCCATTGTAGCATGCGTGAAGCCCAAGACATAAGGGGCATGATGATTTGACGTCGTCCCCACCTTCCTCCGAGTTGACCCCGGCAGTCTCCCATGAGTCCCCACCATTACGTGCTGGCAACATAGAACAAGGGTTGCGCTCGTTGCGGGACTTAACCCAACATCTCACGACACGAGCTGACGACAACCATGCACCACCTGTACACCAGTCCAAAGGAAAACCCCATCTCTGGAGCGATCTAGCGTATGTCAAGCCTTGGTAAGGTTCTTCGCGTTGCATCGAATTAATCCGCATGCTCCGCCGCTTGTGCGGGCCCCCGTCAATTCCTTTGAGTTTTAGCCTTGCGGCCGTACTCCCCAGGCGGGGCACTTAATGCGTTAGCTACGGTACAGGAATCGTGGAACAATCCCCACACCTAGTGCCCAACGTTTACGGCATGGACTACCAGGGTATCTAATCCTGTTCGCTCCCCATGCTTTCGCTCCTCAGCGTCAGTAACGGCCCAGTGACCTGCCTTCGCCATCGGTGTTCCTCCTGATATCTGCGCATTCCACCGCTACACCAGGAATTCCAGTCACCCCTACCGCACTCCAGCCTGCCCGTACCCACCGCAAGCCCGACGTTAAGCATCGGGATTTCACGACAGACGCGACAAACCGCCTACGAGCTCTTTACGCCCAATAATTCCGGACAACGCTTGCGCCCTACGTATTACCGCGGCTGCTGGCACGTAGTTAGCCGGCGCTTCTTCTGCAAGTACCCTCAACCACAACAACAATCATGGCCTTGTTCCTTACTGAAAGGGGTTTACAACCCGAAGGCCTTCATCCCCCACGCGGCGTCGCTGCATCAGGGTTTCCCCCATTGTGCAATATTCCCCACTGCTGCCTCCCGTAGGAGTCTGGGCCGTGTCTCAGTCCCAGTGTGGCCGGTCGCCCTCTCAGGCCGGCTACCCGTCAAAGCCTTGGTAGGCCATCACCCCACCAACAAGCTGATAGGCCGCGAGCCCATCCCCCACCAGAAAAAACCTTTCCACACCAAACCATGCGATCTGATGTCATACCCGGTATTAGCCACCGTTTCCAATGGTTATCCCGAAGAAGGGGGCAGGTTACTCACGTGTTACTCACCCGTTCGCCACTAATCCAACCAAAGCAAGCTCCGGTCATCATCGTTCGACTTGCATGTGTTAAGCACGCCGCCAGCGTTCGTCCTGAGCCAGGATCAAACTCTCCATAAAAACCAAACAAAAACCAACCACCAAACAAGGCAGCCAGCCCTCATCCATACAAAGAAAATCCCAACCCCACAACAACCACCCAAACAGGCAGCCATCGCAAAATTGACTAAAAAAATCCAACCACCAAAAAAAGCAGCCAGACAACAAACAAAACAACTACAAAACACACTATTGAGATAACAAACCACAAACCCACAACAACCACCCCACCACAACAGCAGGACAATCATCAGGGAAACCAGCACCGGCCACCCACCAGAAGAACAAACCCTCCGGCAGCGACCCCGTCGCGCTGACAAAAGAAAACATTACCCACCCCCCACCACCAAAATCAAACCCACACCACGTGACGCCAACCACATTGACGTTTTGCCTCGTGGAAAGCAATTTTTATGATGTCACCCGGACCTCATATGTTCACCATTTCTGAGGCACTACCTCCCCGCCACTTGCCAGCACCACACAACTGAGGCCGGGGCTAAGAATTCACGTCTTAGCCCCGGCCTCACTGATGTGCACCAAGCAACAGCAACGTTGTGTTACTCCTGGGTTGCAACTCGTCCCGCGGCAACGGCTTTCTTACCCCGACGGAGGATCACCCACGCGCCATGAAGCAACTGGTCTTCGGTGAAGACAGCCTCAACATCGGACACCCGGACGTTGTTAATAGACGCACCGCCCTCTGTGATAGCCCGACGAGCAGCCGCCTTAGACTGCACTAACCCAGCCTCAACCAGAGCATCAACAACAGGTGATCCAACAGAAATGGTGGCAATATCAAGCTCAGCTGTCACAGCCACAAGCGTCGACTCAGCCAGATCCTCAAAAGCTCCCCGACCAAACAGCGCGGCAGAGGCCGCGATCGCTTGCTGCGCAGCCCGCTCACCATGAACCATTGCAGTCACATCAAAAGCCAACGCTTTCTGCGCTTCACGAGCCTGAGGACGCTCCTCCAACGACTGCTCAAGTGCCTCAATGTCCTGACGACTACGGAAAGTAAAGGTTTTCAACCACCCAATCACGTCCCGGTCATCAGAGTTCACCCAAAACTGGTAGAAGGCGTACGGGGACATCATCGCCGGGTCAAGCCACACGGCTCCCCCTTCCGACTTCCCAAACTTCGTTCCGTCCGCCTTGGTGATCAGCGGTGTTGTCAACGCATGGACCGCTACCCGGTCCGACTTACGGATAAGTTCCACCCCAGATAGGAGGTTCCCCCACTGATCGTTGCCACCTGTTTGCAACGTACATCCGTATCGGCGGTTGAGCTCCAAGAAATCCATCCCCTGCAAAATCTGGTAGCTGAACTCAGTGAAAGAAATACCTTCATCGGAAGCCAACCGTCGCGCCACCGTGTCCTTCGCCAACATTGTGCCGAGCCGGTAGTGCTTTCCTACATCTCGCAGAAAGTCCAACGCTGAGAGTTGCCCGTGCCAATCGAGGTTATTGACCATCATCGCGGCGTTCTCCCCCTCGAAATCGAGGAAGCGCTCAATTTGGGAACGTAAACGTTCCACCCATCCAGCCACCACCTCTTTTGAGTTCAAAACACGCTCACCAGACATGCGCGGGTCACCAATGAGCCCGGTAGCCCCTCCAACCAGCGCGATCGGTCGGTGACCTGCACGCTGCAAATGCTTCAACACCACCAATTGCACCAGGTGACCGTGGTGCAGCGAGGGCGCAGTGGGGTCAAACCCGCAATAGTAGGTAACTGGCCCGTTCTCGAACGCTGCTCTCAGCGCATCAATGTCGGTGGTTTGCGATACCAAACCACGCCACTGCAGTTCATCAAGAACGTTTGTCACCGTATCTCCTGGTCACTTCTGTGCCGCACCTTCTGGTACGGCGAAATTGTCGATGCGCTGCTACCTTTTCAGCGCATCGTAAGGTGCGCACTGACACTCACCTGGCATCCGGTGTTTCATCACCGGTCCGCCATGATCCTCCCAACGCCATCCAAGCGTATGTGAGCACGATGCACTGTGTCATGTTGCTGGTACAGGCGTCTCTCTGTCTCCATGAAAGCACGCCACTGAGGTTCCGCATCGGCCCCATCTCGTTCCAGGCCACGCCGTAACCGTTCATCATCATCCGCTTCAACCCAGATAATGAACGGTTTCCATTGATCCACCTGCCTGCACGCAGAACCGCATCCTTCCACGACAAGAAAGTCACTGAGAGGGACACGGTGGCGTTCCAAGTAGGTGCCAGCCATCCAGTCATACCGCGAATACTTCCCGGGCTGCCCCTGAGATAACGGTTCGAGGATCTGGGAGTGCAACATGGTGATGCCTTCCTCAATCCCGTCCCACCCGTTATACAGGTCATCCATGTGGATGACCTGTGCGGGAAGAAGCGGTGCCAACTGCGCTGCCAGTGTGGTTTTCCCCGAACCAGCTGGCCCATCGATGCAAATGGGGGTCCACCCTCCAAGCCCATCTAGGTGATCATTGATTCGTATGAGGAGAAAGTCAAGAACCTCCTGCGTCACTGTCATAAGTTCCCCTCCTTGACCCCTGGGGCTACCCGTTAGCCCAGAAACGGAACTCAGCGACACGCTCACTGGCGTGATCAAGTTGTTCAGCGACCCTACTCGGCGCGGTTCCGCCCGCGCCAGAACGCGAGGCAATCGACCCGTCCACAGTAAGCACATCACGCACCTGTGGGGTTAAGTGCGGTGAAATCTGCGCGAGATCGTCGTCGCTCAAGTCCCACAGCTCGATGCCACGAGTTTCGCATACTTGCACGCATTCACCGGCGACTTCATGGGCGACACGGAAAGGCACTTCCTGCCGGACCAACCATTCTGCGATGTCAGTAGCCAGTGAGAACCCCTGGGGCGCGTGCGCTGCCATGCGATCAGTGTGAAAAGTCAGCGTGGCGACCATTCCCGCAAACGCAGGCAGGACAACTTCCAGCGTGTTCACCTGATCAAACACTGGTTCTTTGTCTTCCTGTAAGTCCCGGTTGTACGCCAACGGTAACCCTTTGAGCGTCGTCAGCAGCCCAGTGAGATCACCAATCACACGCCCAGCCTTACCGCGGGCAAGTTCAGCGATGTCAGGGTTCTTTTTTTGCGGCATGATCGAAGAACCCGTGGAATACCCGTCGTCCAACGTGACAAACCCGAACTCTTTGGTGTTCCAGATAACGATGTCCTCGGACAGCCGCGAGAGATTCACGGCAATCATGGCGGAAATAAAGGCAAACTCAGCGACCACGTCACGTGAGGCTGTCCCATCGAGGGAGTTCTCGACAACACCATCAAAACCAAGATGCTGAGCAACAAGTTGTGGGTCCAAACCAAGCGAAGAACCAGCGAGCGCCCCAGACCCATAAGGGGACCGTGACGCACGAACATCCCAGTCGATGAACCGATCAACATCACGCAACAACGGCCACGCATAAGCCAGGAGATGGTGGGACAACAACACAGGTTGTGCGTGTTGGAGGTGCGTGCGCCCAGGCATGGGCGCACGAGGGTGGCGTTGTGCTTGTCCAATGAGCGCATCGACGAGGTCAAGGACCATCCCGGCGATCGTTTTCGCGTGGTCGCGCAAGTACAGGCGCACAAGGGTTGCGATTTGGTCGTTGCGGGAACGTCCGGCTCGAAGTTTGCCTCCGAGTTCAGCTCCGGCGCGTTCAATGAGCCCGCGTTCAAGCGCTGTGTGGACATCTTCGTCGTGGTCTTCTGCAACGAAACGACCTGAAGCAACATCATCGGCCAGTGTGTTGAGTGCCTCGAGCATGGACTCGTGTTCGTCGTCTGTGAGTAACCCGGCAGCGTGTAACGCTGTGGCGTGGGCTTGAGAACCAGCGATGTCATACGGTGCTAGTTCGAAGTCGAAGTGTGTCGACTTCGACAGTGCGGCGAGGGCCGGTGAGGGCCCCCCGGCGAACCGTCCGCCCCACAGGGCCAGACGGTCCGTCGAGTGTTCGTTCGTCATGGTGCTCCTTATTCCTGCGTAGCAACTGACTGGCCGGATAAGTCAACACCGTTGCCGAACTTCACGTCACGTGCAGCGGCAAGTTTTGCGGTGAGACCAAAGATTTCGATGAAGCCACGTGCTTGTGACTGATCAAACGCATCTCCTTCATCGTAGGTCGCAAGGTTGAAATCATACAGAGATGCGTCTGAGCGTCGGCCTGTGACGGTGGCGCGACCTCCGTGCAGTGTCATGCGAATGTCACCTGACACGTACCGTTGGGTGTCCGCGATGAACGTGTCCAAGGACCGCTTGAGGGGAGAGAACCACATGCCGTCATAGACCAATTCAGTCCACCGCTGTTCCACTGTGCGCTTGAACCGTGCTTGTTCCCGCTCAAGGGTGACATTCTCGAGTTCTTGGTGTGCTGCGATGAGAGCCATTGCACCGGGTGCTTCATAGATTTCGCGAGACTTAATTCCCACGAGCCGGTCTTCAACAATGTCGATTCGTCCCACACCTTGTGCACCGGCTCGGCGGTTCATTTCTTGGATGGCTTGCAGTGGAGTCACAGCAACACCGTCCAGTGCCACGGGAACACCCCGGTCAAAGGTGATGACTACTTCGTCAGCTACTGGCGGGAAGGTCGGGTCATCAGTGTAGTTGTAGACGTCTTTGGTAGGGGCGTTCCAAATGTCTTCCAAGAATCCTGTTTCCACCGCGCGGCCCCACACGTTCTGGTCAATGGAGAACGGGTTGTGCTTCGTTGTAGCGATGGGCAGCGAGTTCTTCTCCGCGTAAGCAATTGCTTTATCCCTTGTCAGCGCAAGATCACGCACTGGTGCGAGGCATTTCAAGTCTGGTGCAAGAGAAGTAATACCCACCTCGAAACGAACCTGATCGTTGCCCTTGCCTGTGCACCCGTGAGCCACGGTTGTCGCATCAAACTGGCGAGCAGCCCGCACCAAGTGTTTGACAATAGTTGGGCGTGACAGTGCCGACACCAACGGGTAACGGTCAAGGTACAGGGCGTTAGCCTGCAAAGCAGGCATGCAGTATTCACCTGCGAACTCATCACGCGCATCAGCAATGTATGCTTCCACCGCACCACAGTCCAGGGCACGCTGGCGGATTACTTCGAGGTCTTCTCCCCCTTGGCCTACATCGACAGCAACAGCAATCACCTCAGCACCTGTCGCTTCAGCGATCCACCCGATTGCTACCGAGGTGTCCAAACCACCGGAGTATGCAAGGACAATACGTTCAGTCATGGTGTTCTACTTCCTGTTTCGTGCGCTGAAGAGCGCTGGGGGTCGTCGTTTTTGTCTGATGTGGTGTCGCCGGCAAGCACCATGAAGCGTTGAGCAATGTCTGTGCCATTGGTGTCTTCCCGGGTGATCACCAAGACTGTGTCATCACCGGCGATCGTTCCCATGACGCCATCCATAGCGGAGGTGTCAATCGCGGAGCCGAGGAATTGGGCTGCACCAGGTGGGGTGCGCAAGACCACAAGCTGACCCGAGGACTGCGCAGAAATCAACAGTTCAGCGCACAGTCGGGCAAGTCGTGCGATTGCTGTCTCCGATTCACGCTGAGAGGAACGTACTTGCTCGGCACCTTCTGGTGTCACCCGGTAGATCAGGCCGCCACGCGCATCGCGAATCTTTTCCGCACGTAACTCAATGAGGTCACGGCTGAGTGTGGCTTGAGTGACATACAATCCGTCAACTTCTAAGGCGCGCGCAAGTTCGGCTTGCGAGTGGATCGCTTGATGCGTGAGGATGTGGGCGATCCTGGCATGCCTGGCAGCCTTGGTGGGTGGAAGCGTTGAGCTCATGAGTTGTTCACCAACCACGTCAACAGTGCCTTTTGAGCATGCAAACGGTTCTCAGCTTCATCGAACACCACGGATTGTGGGCCGTCAATGACCTCTGCGGTAATTTCTTTGCCACGGTAGGCCGGCAAGCAATGAAGGACGATGGCGTCCGGTGCGGCCAACGCCATGAGTTCCGCGTTCACTTGGTAAGGCAGGAAGGGGCGGGAGCGGATATGTGCTGATTCTTCGTCGCCCATTGACACCCATGTGTCAGTGGCGATCACATCTGCCCCCTGTGCTGCCTGTGCAACATCTGTGGTGATAGTCACTGATCCGCCGGTGCGGGCCGCGACGTGAATAGCTTGAGCAACAATTTTTGGGCGGGGATGAAACTCTTCAGGTGCAGCGATACGCACATGCATCCCCGCAGTGGCGCCCCCAAGGAGGTAGGAGTGTGCCATGTTGTTCGCGCCATCGCCCAGATAGGTGAGTGTTTGACCAGGCAACGCTTCAACTCCCCCACGGTGTTGGGCAACTGTCATGAGGTCAGCAAGGATTTGGCACGGGTGGTAGTCGTCTGTCAGCGCGTTGATGACCGGAACACGGGAGTGGTGTGCCATCTCTTCGAGCCCTGCTTGGGAGAACGTACGCCACACAATCGCTGACACTTGCCGGGTGAGAACTTGCGCGGTGTCGCTGATGGGCTCACCGCGGCCCATCTGTGATCCAGATGAGTCAATGATGAGGGGGTATCCGCCAAGTTCCGCGACTCCCACCGAGAAGGATACTCGGGTCCGGGTGGAGGGCTTGTCAAAGATGATTGCCACGCCTTGCGGCCCCGCAAAAGGTTGATGCAGGTGTCGGTTGGTAGCGAAGTTGAGGGCAAGGTTGAGTACATCAGCTTGCTCTTGCGGATTGAGGTCTGCGTCGGCCAAGAAATGTCGGGTCATGGCGTTACTCCTTGTCGAAGTGCGCCGGAAGACCGGCGAGGAAGTCGAAGAAGGGGACAAGGTCGTCGAGAGTGATGATCAGGGGTGGGGATAGGCGTGTGGCGGTCGGGTTGACCGCATTGAGGATGATCCCGTGCTCCAAGGCGTGCTCGGTGATGCGCGCTGAGATCGGGGCGGTCCATTCCATGGCGGTGAGTTGGCCATGACCACGCACATCACTGATCAAGGGGTGGTTTAGTGCGCGTACACGCTCACGGAGCGCGTCCCCGGTGTTACGCACCTGCACCAGTAACCCATCTCGTTCGATGACACCGATCGTGGCCAGCCCTGCGGCAGCAGCGACGGGATTTCCACCGAATGTCGTTCCGTGTTGGCCTGGTCCCAGCAGTTGCGAGGCTTGCTCGGTGAACGTGATGAGAGCGCCAATGGGGAATCCCGACCCCAGCCCTTTGGCAAGGGTCATGGCATCGGGGGTGATCCCCGCGCCCAGTTCCGGGTTCTGGTGGGCGAACCAGTATCCGGTTCGCCCCATCCCGGTTTGGACTTCGTCAAGGATGAACAACGCCCCGTGACGTGTAGTGAGTTCACGCGCCAGGTGGAGGAACGATGCCTGCAGTGGTTTGACACCAGCTTCTCCCTGGATGGGTTCACAGATGAGTGCAGCAACGTCATCACCGTTGTCTGCGAATGCTTGCGTCAAAGCGTCGATATTGTTGAACTCAATGAACTCGACCCCCGCAGGCAATGGTTCAAAAGGGCTACGGTAGGCCTCTTTGTGGGTAAGGGCGAGCGCCCCCATGGACCGACCGTGGAAACCACCGGTCAACGCAAGGATCCGTGAGCGACCAGTGCGACGTGCCAGTTTAAACGCAGCCTCGTTGGCCTCAGTTCCTGAGTTCGTGAAGAAAACCCGGCCTTGCCCCAGCACTCCGGCGCGTTCTAAGAGCGCATGAGCCAAAGTGATTTGCGTGGGAGTTGCAAAAAAGTTGGACACGTGACCGAGCGTTCCCAGCTGCGCTGAGATTGCCGCAGTGAGTGTGGGGTGAGCATGGCCAAGTGAGTTCACTGCGATACCAGCAAGGAGGTCCAGGTACTTTCTTCCATCTGCGTCCCACACATGGACACCATCTCCGCGCACAAGAACCCGCTGGGGTCGCCCAAAAGTGTTGAGCATGGTCTCGGTATACCGTGTGAGCCAAGCCGTGGAGTCATGGGATTCATTGAGCGCAACAGTGTTGTTGTCCATGTGCGCGGTGACCTCACTCATGCCATTTCCTTTGTTGCTTGTTGCGTGTCAGTGTCTTGGCTCACCGCACTGTCGGGGACAACCATGGTGCCAATACCCTTAGACGTGAACACTTCCATGAGGATGGAGTGTGGGACGCGACCATCAATGACGTGCGCTTCTTTGATCCCTCCCTGCACTGCTCTGAGGCAGGCTTCCATTTTGGGGACCATGCCGGACTCCAGGGTGGGCAAGAGCGCTTCAAGCTGCGATTCATTGATGTGAGACGCCAGAGAGGTACGATCTGGCCAGTTGGTGTAGAGCCCTTCAATGTCAGTAAGGACAATGAGTTTGCGAGCGCCAAGAGCAACTGCGAGCGCGGATGCGGCAGTGTCGGCGTTGATGTTGAGGACTGTAGTGGGGTCGTCTAAGTCTGGGGCAACCGTAGACACGACAGGGATTCGCCCTGCGTCAAGGAGGTCGGAGACCGCTTGTGGATTGACTTCGACGACGTCTCCCACTAATCCGACGTCAACAGCTGCACCGTTGACGGTGGCAGTGCGTCGCACTGCCTGGAAGAGTGCGCCGTCTTCCCCTGAGAGTCCTACTGCGTAAGGGCCATGGGCATTGATGAGCCCCACGAGTTCACGGGAAACTTTTCCGGTGAGGACCATGCGGACTACGTCCATGGCTTCAGGGGTGGTGACCCGGAACCCGCCTTTGAATTCGGATTCGATTCCCAGCCGCGCGAGCATGGTGGAGATCTGTGGGCCACCTCCGTGCACGATGACGGGGCGTAACCCTACTTGTTTAAGGAAAACCATGTCGTGGGCGAACGCGGCTTTCAGCGTGTCGTCAATCATGGCATTGCCACCGTATTTGATGACAACGAGAGCTCCGTGGAACTCCTGTAGCCACGGTAGCGCTTCAAGGAGGACCTCTGCTTTCCGAGACGGTGGGAGGTCCTTGTGGGGGGTAGTGGGGAGGGTGTGTGTGGTCATGTTGAGTAGGCGCTGTTCTCGTGGACGTAATCGTGGGTGAGATCGTTGGTCCACACGGTGACGGGCGGATGATCTCCTGCGTTGAGGTTGACAACGATGTGCACATCGCGGTGGGCGGCAAGGTTGACCAGGGTTCGGTCGTCCCCGACTCCCCCGTTGCGACAGACGGTCACGCCGTTGATGGTGACGTCGATGGCATCGGGTTCGTAGGGAGCAACATGTGTGGGAACCGTTCCTAATGAGGCGAGGACACGACCCCAGTTGGGGTCGTTGCCAAAGATCGCAGTTTTGACGAGGTTGGAGCGGGTGATGGATCGGGCGACTGCGAGCGCTGCGTCTTCGCTGGTGGCGTGAGTGACGGTGACAGCGATGTCATGACTGGCCCCTTCAGCATCGTTGATGAGGGCTCTGGAGAGGTCTTTGGCAACTGCGGTGATCGCGGTGGTGAACTCAGCTTCTGTGGGTGTGATACCCGATGCACCGGAGGCGAGCAGGATGACCGTGTCGTTCGTCGACATACAGCCGTCAGAGTCGATCCGGTCAAACGTGGTGGAGGTGGCTTGGGCGAGGGCCCGTTGCGCTGTTTCTGGGGCGATGTCAGCGTCGGTGGTGATCACGCAGAGCATTGTGGCTAGTGCGGGGGCGAGCATCCCGGCCCCTTTTGCCATGCCACCCACTGACCATCCGTGGGCGTTGTGGGTGGCCATTTTGGCCACGGAGTCTGTGGTCATGATGGCATGAGCCGCATCGGGGCCGCCTGTGTCGCTGAGGTGGGTGGCGGCGTCGGTGATCCCGGCAGTGAGCGCAGGCATGTTGAGTCGTTCACCGATCAGCCCGGTGGAGCAGACAAGAACATCTCCAGATGAGGTCCCCAGTAGTTTCGCTACGTGTTCAGCGGTGTGGTGAGTGTCAGCAAACCCTTCAGGGCCGGTGCATGCGTTCGCGCCCCCTGAGTTGAGGACAACGGCGCGTACTTGTCCGTCGGCGATTGCTTGTTTACTCCACGTGATCGGGGCAGCTTGGATGCGGTTACTGGTAAAGACGGCTGCGGCTGTGTCACGGGGGCCGGTGTTGACGACGAGTGCCACATCCTTGTTACCACTTGTTTTCAGTCCAGCAGCGACACCTGCGGCGACAAAGCCTTTGGGGTGGGTCACGCTCATGGGGCTACTCCTGTTGTGGTAAGACCAGCCTGTTCAGTAAGGCCTTGGGCGATGTTGAGTGATTGGATCGCTGCACCAGCGGTGCCTTTGACGAGGTTGTCCAGCGCGCACATCATCACGATTCGGTTGGCTCGTTGGTCGTACGTCACGTTGACGTAGGCGGTATTTGCCCCAGTTGTGGCGGCGGTGCTAGGCCACACGCCGGGTGGGAGAACGTCAACGAATGGTTCGTGCGCGTAGGTGGCTGTGAGGTGGGCGTGGAGTTCGTCTGTGGCGGGCGTAACACCTGGTGCAGGTGGTGCGGTCACGGTAGCGAGGATGCCGCGGCTCATCGGGACGAGCACGGGGGTGAAGGAGATAGCAACGTTCTCAGCCCCGGCGATACTGAGATTCTGCACGATTTCTGGGATGTGCCGGTGGCTTCCACCGACCGCGTAGGGTTGGGCGCTTCCGAGGGCTTCTGCGGCAAGAAGGTGTGGTTTCAGGGTTTTCCCCGCCCCTGAGTACCCGACCGCCAAGACTGCGGTGAGGGCAGTGGTATCAATGTGTGGCGATGCGACGAATGGTTGAGTTGCAAGAGTCACGGCGGTCACGTTGCATCCGGGCACCGCAATCCGCCGCGTGTCACCAAGGAGTTGGCGTTGAGCGGGTCCGTGTGCGCGGATGAGTTCGGGCATTCCGTAGGGCCATGTTCCCGCGTGGGAAGAACCGTAATAATGTTCCCATTCATGAGGGTCAGTGAGACGGTGGTCGGCGCCGAGATCAATGACGAGTGTCGTCGCGGGTAACTGCGCGGCAATCTCAGCGCTGGCCCCATGGGGCAAAGCCAAAACCACTACGTCGTGATGTGCCAAATTGTCGATGGTGGTTGCAAGCAGTGTGCGGTGTGCAAGGGCGGGAATGTGCGGATGTACTGCCCCCAGTGGCAGGCCTGCTTGGGTGTGCGCGGTTAACGCACCGAGTTCAAGGTGTGGGTGTCCTTGAGCGAGCCGAAGGAACTCTCCTCCGGCATATCCACTTGCACCAGCTACAGCTACAGTCACCGTCATGTGCATAACAATACAGTAGACCGCGAATCCATACAGCCTTTTATGGTGTGAGCGTCCAACTTTTCACATCGTGGACCCCAGTGACCAAGATCGTCACAGGTCACACCACACCCCACCGGTGTTAGGTTGTCACCATGGAACCAACGGACCCCACCTACAACCCCTACGCACACAACGGCCCCAGCACCCCGTTGTCACGGGTTGTCACCGTACTTGCGGTGATCTTTGCTGCGCTGCTTGCGTTCTGGTACGCCTGGCAAGGATGGAGCATGGCGCAACAAGACTGTCAGGCCCGTGCCAACCCCGACGACGACATCGTCGCAACCCTTTCCCTCACCTGGACACCACCCTTCACACAATGTGTCGTCACGAGCCCAACACGCGCCGTATAACCGCGCCGCGCTAGCGCAAACACAGTGTGGGCGTGGAGTCACAACTCCACGCCCACACTCACACCATCACAAACACAGATCAATCACTGCACTGAGACCGTCACCGCTAGCCGCGCAACTCAGCGTCAACACTGAAAGCCGCGGCCTTAATAATCCGCTCACGGATCTCAGACACACCCTGCGCATCAAGAGTACGGTCGTGCGCACGCAACCGAACAGCAAACGCAAGCGACTTACGGCCCGCCCCCACCTGCTCGCCACGGAACACATCAAACAACTGCACAGACTCCACATCCGCACCGCCGCCGTCGAGGATAGCTTGACGCACAGAAGCGGCTGTGATGTCTTCAGCTACCACAAACGCAAAATCTTCCTTCGCCACTGGGAAGGTCGACACAGGATCAGCCTGCACTGGAACGTTGTCACACGCGAAGATCAACGCATCAAGATCAACCTCAAACGCACACGAACGGGCCGGCAACCCCACCTGTTCACACACCTTGGGGTGAAGCTCGCCAGCATAGCCCACAGTCACTAAATCCTCAGTAACTAGACGCGCACAGCGCCCAGGGTGAAAGGGAGCATAGTTCTGTTCTGACTCCACCCGCAATGACACGCCAACACGCTCAGCAACAAGCAACGCAGCATCAAGAGCATCAGACCACTGCCACGCCTCAGCGCCACCCCACCAACTCGCCTCACTACGTGACCCACACAGCACACCAGCAACATGCCGTGGCTGGGAAGGCACACTCGCCAACAACTGCTCCAACTCATCTGCTGACGGCTGACGGGCCGGTGGCAATGCTGGTGCGCTCATTGCACAATCCCCTGGGCGTGTCACCATACCGATCTCGCTGATCGCAAAGGACGCAATACCCCGAGACACATTCCGACGAGCAGTGTCCACCAAAGTCTCCAGCAAAGACGTCCGCATCAACGAACGATCCCCCTGCAACGGGTTACGCAAGCGCACCGACTGACGGCGCACATCCTGCGCATCGATCATCAATGCATCACGAGCTTCATCAGAAGTAAACGGATACGACAACGTCTCCACGCACCCCCACTCAGCAAGAGCGGCCGCCACCCGGCGGCGCGCCTTCTGAGCAGCAGTCAAACCACGTCCAGCCGGAGCCTGCGGTAACCGAGGAACGATCATGTCGTAGCCCACCAACCGAGCAACCTCTTCGACAAGTTCCGCAGCACCAGTTAAGTCAGGCCGCCACGACGGTGGCACAACATCAACGATCGACGAATCCGGAACAGCGGTGACCACACAGCCAATTTCCTGCAACGCACGCACAACACTGTCATCGCTGTACGGCACGCCACACAAACGCTCTGGATCACGCAAAGAGAACTTAATCGAGCTACGTGCTGGCACTTCATTGACGTCCCCGACCCGCGGGTCAGCAACGCCACCCCCAAACTCGACAAGTAACTCCACAACACGCTGAGCGGCAAAAGGAGCCACGAGAGGATCAACACCGCGCTCAAAACGCCGTGATGCCTCTGAAGGAAGTTTATGCCGACGCGCTGACCGTGCCACTGACACCGCATCAAAATGTGCGGCCTCAATGAGGACATCTGTGGTGCGAGCCGAGACTTCAGTGGCCGCACCACCCATGACCCCAGCAAGACCAAGAACTCGTGCACCTTCACCACCCGAGGAATCAGCAATGACAAGATCTTCGGCGTGAAGAACCCGTTCCTGATCATCCAATGTCGTCAATAACTCGCCTGAGATTGCACGACGAACAACAATCGGCTCCACCACAGTGGAGAGATCATAAGCATGCAACGGCTGCCCCATGTCCAACATGACATAGTTCGTGACATCCACTGTCAACGAAATAGAACGCATCCCCGCCTGCTCCAAACGGCGAACCATCCACCGCGGAGTCGCTGCTGCCGGGTCGATCCCCCGCACCAAACGCGTCACAAAACGATCACACCCGACCACCCCATGAATGGGCGCATCGTCACGTACCACAACAGAAAAGCCATCAGCCGTCGCTGGCGGTGTGCGCCCCGCAACAACTCGATCCTCAAAAACCTTACGAGTTGCATGAGCATACTCGCGAGCAATCCCACGCATCGAAAAGCAGTAACCACGGTCAGGAGTCACGTTGATCTCAAGGATCTCATCATCCAGCCCGAGCACAGCGAGCGCATCGTCACCAACACAGAGGTCTCGCTCGTCAAAACCGAGAGTAGTAAGAACAATGATGCCTGCGTGATCATCGCCCAAGCCCAACTCGCGTTGGGAACAAATCATTCCATCGGAGATGTGCCCGTACGTCTTGCGGGACGAAATAGCGAAGGGACCCGGCAGCACTGCACCTGGAAGCGCAACAACCACGAAGTCACCGACCCCAAAGTTGTGCGCACCACACACAATGCCACGTGGAGCAAAGGAACCATCCGCTCCAGGAACACCGTGCTCCCCCACATCCACCTGACACCAGTTAATGGTCTTTCCATTTTTCTGCGGCTCGGCTTCTAAGGAGACAACCCGACCCACAACCACTGGTCCTGTGACACCTGAGGAGTGAATTGCTTCTTCTTCCAAACCCACCCGCACAAGGTCTGCAGCCAACTGCGACGCAGTCAGTCCTTGGGGAACCTCCACGTGGTCAGCCAACCACGGCAACGAAATCCTGGGCATCAGAGATTCACTCCAAACTGTGACGAAAAACGGACGTCACCTTCGATAATGTCGTGCATGTCAGCAATCCCATGGCGCAGCATCAACGTGCGCTCCAGTCCCATTCCAAACGCAAAACCCGTGTATTCATCAGGATCGATACCCGTAGCCTTGAGCACGTTGGGGTGCACCATGCCGCAACCGCCCCATTCGATCCACCCTGGCCCGCCCTTCTTCTTCGGGAACCACAAGTCGATTTCAGCGCTTGGTTCTGTGAACGGGAAATATGACGGACGCAAACGAGTTTTGGCATCGGGACCAAACATCGTGCGAGCAAAGTGGTCCAACGTTCCCACAAGGTCAGCCATCGTTAGCCCACGGTCAACAGCGATTCCCTCAACTTGGTGAAACACCGGCGTGTGGGTCGCATCCAGTTCGTCAGTACGAAACACCTTTCCAGGGCACGCAATGTACAGCGGAACACCACGTTCCAGCAGTGCTCGTGCTTGCACTGACGATGTGTGCGTCCGCAGCACTAACCCGGAGGTTTCGCTACCTGTACGCGATTCCACGTAGAAAGTGTCTTGCATTTGTCGGGCCGGATGATCGGGCCCAAAGTTCAACGCATCGAAGTTAAACCATTCAGCGTCAAGTTCTGGACCTTCCGCGATTTCCCACCCCATCGCTACGAAGAAGTCTGCGACCTCCTCCTGGAGGGACTCAAGTGGGTGGCGTGCACCCCGAGCGCGGCGTGTCACCGGGAGCGTGACATCAACAGACTCCTCAACTAAGACCCTCGCGTCTCGCTCCGCTTCCAGTTCTGCACTACGCGCAGCAAGAGCTTTATTAATCTTGCCTCGGGCAGGACCAACGATGCGCCCAGCGGCACTCTTGTCGGCTGGCGGTAGGCCACCAATTTCTCGATTAGCTAAGGCGAGTGGGCTTTTGTCCCCTGCGTGTGCGGTGCGGATGTCCTTGAGATCGTCAAGAGTCGAAGCTGCTGCGATCGCAGCAAGAGCAGCATCAACCGCTGAGTTCACCGCATCGGCATCCAGCGGTGAGGGAACATGGTCCGGCGTAGACATGAGAGCCTTTCAGGCAGACAACTGGGAATAACACCCTATTGTAGGGATCGCTGCGCACCTCGGCGCGAATGAATAACGTAGGTGCCACAGATCATGGCGAACATCACCAGAGAAAAGGACAGGTTCTGGCGCCCGTTCGCATCAAAAAGCATGAGCACGATGAAAGCAGTGATGGAGACAAGTGCCCCAATCGCGAGCCACGGATGCGCCCAGGTGCGCATCTTGAGCGACCCCTCACGCTCTAACTGGGGGCGCAACCGGATCTGCGACACAGCAATGAACACCCAAATGATGAGGAGGAACGCCCCGACCGCGTCAAGAAGAGTGCCCATGACCCGACCCTGGGTGTCAAGCGCATGAGCTGTCACCGCAAGCACGGAGAAGACAATAGACACCATGACTGCGATCCACGGAACATCACGCCCTGAGAGTCGCAACAACACTGCAGGCCCCTCGCCACGTTGTGCCAAGGAAAAAGCCATCCTGGAGGTCGCATAGAGCTGGGCGTTAAACGCCGAAAGAAGCGCCACAACAATCACGGCTTCCATCAGGCCCGAAGCATAGGGAATGTTCGCGCGGTTCAACACGGCAACAAAGCCACCCTGCTCGAACTGCGGATCGTTCCACGGCACAACCGCCAGCATGACAACAACTGACCCAATGTAGAAGAACAAAATCCGCCACATGATAGAGATCGTGGCACGGCGAATAGCTGACTGCGGATTTGTCGCCTCAGCCGCGGCAATCGTAATGATCTCAATGCCACCAAAAGCAAACATCACAGCGAGGAGACCCGCTGCTACTCCGGCAGCTCCACGTGGCGCAAAGCCCCCATCTCCTGCAACAAGTTGCCCCACACCGACGTTGGGACCAGCGGAAATCACGCCAGTCACAATGAGGACACCCACAACAAGGAACCCAATAATGGCCGCAACTTTGATCGCAGCGAACCAGAACTCCAGCTCCCCAAACTGTCGTACCCCAACAAGATTGACAGCAGCAAACAGTGCGATCAGCACCCCGGCGATCAGCCACTGCGGGATGTTAATCCACCCCGCCATGATCGTGGTCGCTGCAAGAATTTCGACGCCGAGCACCATGATGAGCATGAACCAATACGCCCATCCCACCGCGTATCCCGCCCACCGTCCGATCCCTTGTTCCGCGTACGTAGAAAAAGCCCCCGACGAAGGTCGTGCGCTAGCAAGCTCACCAAGCAAACTCATAATAATGACAACAACGACTCCCGCGACAATATATGACACAAGGACTGCGGGGCCCGCAGATTGAATTGCGTTCCCGGACCCCACAAAAAGGCCTGCTCCGATTGCAGAACCCAGACCCATCATGGTGAGGTGCCGGACTTTCAAACCATGTCGTAGGCTCTGGTCAGACATGAGTCACCTTGTCGTCGTGCGCAATGCGCGAGCGGATGTGTACAAGCAAATAGTGGCAGCCATTGCCAGGTTCAACGATTCCGCACGTCCGTACATGGGAATCCGTACCAGCGAATCGCACATGGACTGGTCCTCAACGCTGAGTCCTTGTGCTTCGTTTCCAAACACCCACGCATGTGGTGCTCCCACACTGGTAGGACCTTGTGGCTCCACGAGGTCATCGAGTGTGAGGTCAGCATATGGCGTGGTCCCGAAAAGCGGGATTCCGGCCATCTTGAGTGCACCGTGCACATCAACCAATGATGCATTGGTGATCACCGGCATGTGAAACAGTGACCCAGCACTGGATCGCACAACCTTGGGGTTCATTAAGTCCACACTGTCACCTGCAAGGATCACCACATCAGCTCCAGCTGCATCAGCTGCCCGGATCACGGTTCCCGCGTTACCGGGGTCCCGTACGTCAGTGAGAACTGCGACAAGACAGGCTTTGCTCAGGACGGGGCCAAGTGACGAGAGGCGCGTGTCTAAAGTACGCGCAACCGCGACAATGCCCTGTGCGTCCTCGCTCATGGCTGACAGGACCTCTGGCGTGGTGGTGTGTAGGTAAAGAGATTGTCTGTGCGCCTCGTCGTAAATGTCTCGGTAGCGGTCCACACGGTCCGAACTGACATAGAGGTCTCGGACCAGTTCAGCCCGGCAGGCAACGAGTTCACGGACGCTTTGAGGCCCTTCAACAAGGAATTGGCCATGTTTGGTACGCGACGAACGCCCAGACAAGCGTCGAACCATTTTGACCCGGTCACTTCGCGGGTTCGTCAGGTCGGGCATGTCTGGGCGTTCGGGAACAGGTGCGTTGGGCACCGTGACGGTCTGCGTTACGCAGCCTGGCGAGGAGCGTTGACGTCCTCGGGCAGGGCTGCCTTTGCGACGGTGACAAGAGCGTTGAACGCGTTGATGTCACTGACGGCAAGTTCGGCAAGAACTCGACGGTCAACCTCAACACCTGCAGCCTTGAGCCCTTGGATAAAACGGTTATAGGTCATACCCTGGGCGCGGGCTGCAGCATTGATGCGCTGGATCCACAGGCGACGGAAGTCCCCTTTACGACGCTTACGGTCGCGGTAGTTGTAGACCAGTGAGTGGGTAACTTGCTCTTTTGCCTTGCGGTAGAGGCGTGAGCGCTGCCCACGGTAACCGCTTGCGCGCTCGAGTACTGTCCGACGCTTTTTGTGGGCGTTAACCGCCCGCTTCACGCGTGCCACGTGATGCTCCTTCGATGAGAAAAACTATGGGTTAAGAGATGGCGAGTGCCGTGAAGGTCACTTACCGAGAAGCTTCTTGATCTTCTTGACGTCTGCGTCGCTCACGACCTGGTCGGATGACAGACGACGGGTGCGAGTTGAAGACTTGTGCTCGAGAAGGTGACGCTTGTTGGCCTGCTCGCGCATGATCTTTCCGCTACCAGTGACACGGAAGCGCTTCTTGGCGCCGGAGTGCGTCTTGTTCTTCGGCATGGCTGCCGTTCTCCTTGCTGTCGGCCACGCGGGGACGTGACGTGTTCGGGCTGACGCCGAGAAAGACGCCAGCTGATGGGTAAACCCATCGGGCTACTCACTGCGGGTGCAGTGGCGAGGTCATGGGGATGAGGTTGATGCGTCGTCCTGGGTGACGGTTTCAGCGCTGTCAGTGGCGTCCGTGTTCTGCGCGGGTTTGTCCCCTCGCTGTGGACGACCCGATTCACGCCGACGCCGTTGCTCACTTTTTGCTTCTGTTTTCTTCTTGGTGGGCCCAAGAACCATGATCATGTTGCGTCCATCCTGTTTCGGTGAACTCTCGACATAACCAAGTTCGGCAACGTCATCCGCGAGTCGCTGCAGGAGTCGGATTCCCATCTCTGGTCGTGACTGTTCACGTCCGCGGAACATGATCATCACTTTGACCTTGTCACCGGCTGAGAGGAATCGTTCGACATGGCCTTTTTTTGTGCCGTAGTCGTGGTCATCGATTTTCAGACGGAACCGGATTTCCTTCAAGACGGTGTTCGCTTGGTTGCGGCGCGCTTCGCGTGCCTTCATCGCGGACTCGTACTTGAATTTGCCGTAGTCCATCAGTTTGCACACAGGTGGGCGGGAGTCTGGGGCGACCTCAACAAGGTCGAGGTCTGCTTCTTGGGCAAGATTGAGAGCGACCTCAAGGCGGACAACACCGACCTGTTCCCCTCCTGGGCCGACGAGTCGAACCTCGGGGACACGGATTCGATCGTTGATGCGCGGCTCGTTGATGTGATGCTCCTTGCGTTGATGACGTGGCCGTCGACATGAAGAAAGCCTCCACATCGGTCACATGTGGAGGCCCATTTTTCACGCAAGCGCATACTCAGCACGCAAGGTGCGTGCGTACACTCATAACGTTGGGCAAAGCCCAACCGTGAAACCTGTTGACCCGGCCTCAGCTCATGGAGATGGCGAAACTCGGGTGGGCGAACCACTTGTGAACCTTGGAGCATGGACTCCAAGGTCGGTTTCCCCCACTGTAGCACGCCTCCCTCACCGCTAACACCCAGCCACCGTGCGTGAACGCCTTCTTGGCGTCAGTTCTTCGTCACACTTTCGTCACTTTTCTGAACCATTCGTTTTCTTGAATTATTCCAGTTACCGTGTTTCACTTGAGTCATGGACACGTCATTTGAGGAACTCCTCAGGTCTGCAGGCCTACGCGTCACCGCGACACGCCTCGCCGTCCTCGACGCCGTCTCCCATCACCCCCACGCAGACTCTGACACCGTCTTAACCGCAGTCCGCCAGGCCCTGGGCACAGCATCGGTGCAGACCATCTACGACGCCCTCAATACCTTTGCCGCCCATGGTTTGATGAACCGCATCGAACCAGCCGGCCACCCCGCACGCTTCGAACTACGGGTAGGAGACAACCACCACCACATGGTGTGCCGAGCCTGCGGCGATGTCCAAGACATCGACTGCACCATCGGACAAGCCCCCTGCCTCATCCCCCACACCAACCACGGCTACACCGTGGACGAAGCGGAAGTGACGTTCTGGGGGCGATGCCCCCAGTGCCAAACACGCACAACGTGACGACGTACAGGCACCGCGCCTACACATCGTCACTCTTTCCCATTGCACCACCCACACAGAAAAGGACAGCAGGTTATGACCGAACAGCCCACCACTGCCCAAAATGGTTCCCCCATTGCCAGTTCCCAGCACTCCCTGACCACCGGACCCGATGGCGTCACCGCGCTCCACGATCGCTTCCTCGTGGAGAAACTCGCGTCCTTTAACCGGGAACGCGTTCCAGAGCGCAACCCCCACGCAAAAGGTGGCGGTGCATTTGGTGAATTCGTCGTCACTGAAGATGTCACCCGCTACACCAAGGCGGCGGTCTTCCAGCCAGGCGCCACAACCGAAACACTCCTGCGTTTCTCCTCAGTCGCCGGTGAACAAGGTTCCCCCGATACCTGGCGTGACGTCCGCGGATTTGCACTGCGGTACTACACCACAGAAGGCAATTTCGATATTGTCGGAAATAACACCCCCATCTTCTTCATCCGCGACGCCATCAAGTTCCCTGACTTCATTCACTCGCAAAAGCGCAACGGCAAGGGGCTGCGCGACTCCAACATGCAGTGGGACTTCTGGACGCTGTCACCAGAATCCGCACACCAAGTGACTTACCTCATGGGCGACCGTGGCTTGCCAAAGACCTGGCGCCACATGAACGGGTACGGCTCGCACACCTACTCGTGGGCAAACGAGGCTGGCGAGCAGTTCTGGGTCAAATACCACTTTGTCTCCCGACAAGGTGTGGAATCCATGACGAACGACGAAGCAGAACGGCTCGCAGGAACCGACGCCGACTTCTACCGTCGTGACCTCTTTGACGCCATCGATCGCGGCGACAACCCCGTGTGGGACATGTACGTCCAGGTCATGCCGTATGAGGACGCGAAAACATACCACTTCAACCCGTTTGACTTGACAAAGATCTGGTCCTTTAGTGACTACCCTCGCATCAAAGTGGGCGAATTGACGTTGAACCGCAACCCCCGCAACTTCTTCCAAGACATCGAGCAAGCGGCCTTCTCACCGTCCAACCTGGTTCCTGGCACCGGCATTTCCCCTGACAAAATGCTCATGGGACGCATGTTTGCCTACCCTGACGCACAGCGCTACCGCATCGGGACAAACTACAACCAGTTGCCGGTCAACCAACCGCACGCTGCAGAGGTTGTGAACTACCAGCACGAAGGCAACATGCGATATGTGTCAAATGACTATGAAGTTCCAGTCCACAACACCAACTCATTGGGATACCCCGAAGCCAATGAAGCAGCCGCAGGCGAAGTGAACTGGGAAACAGATGGGCCGCTGCTGCGCGCTGCCTACACGCTTCGTACGCACGATGACGACTTCGGTCAGGCGGGCACCCTCTATCGTGAGGTCTTCACTGATGACCAACGCTCGAGGTTTATCGACACCCTCACCGGCCAAGGCAAGTCCATCAGCCGCCCAGAAGTTCGGGAGCGATTCTTTGGATATTGGGGCAGTGTCGACAGCCAACTTGGTCAAACACTGCGCGAACGCGTAGGACAGTGACACTGTTTCGCTGACGACACGCAACCTACCATGATGCCTGTGGGCAGTTCACTGCTGCCCACAGGCATTGTGCATGGTAGCCGATGCGCCGCAAACGACTGTGAACATCGTGCAAAGATCCGTCAACAGGTTCGGATCACAGGCGACGATTGGTGTTCTCAGACGGGTGTGTCATGGACAATAGACCTATGACGTCATCAGAGCCTTCCTCCCCCACAACTTCACACGACGCAGCACGGGACATTGCTGACGTGCAAGCAGTTGAAGTTATTACCACTGCAGCGGTCCATCTGATGAGCGCAGCAGCGGTGAAGTGTGGCCTCGCACCAGAAGGTGACGACCTCAAGGATCTCGACGAAGCACGCAAGCTCATCAATGCACTCGCCGCACTCATCACAGCTTCCGCACCTGACATTGGTTCGCACCACGCCCGTTCATTGCGTGACGGTTTACGCTCACTGCAGTTGGCGTTTCGTGAAGCTTCTATCATTCCAGACGAACCCGGAGAAGGCCCCGGGGAAAAGCACACGGGGTATGTCAGTTGAGCACCGTTCCGCCACCCTCCTTTCCCCCCAACGATTCGCAGTCAACACCTCATAGTTCTTCGCATCGCACGCAGCGACATTCGCCCTCAGGTGCCCAGCGATCCCCATCTGGCGGGGCGCAACGACGCGCGCTACCCTTTCTCCTCACCGCTGCGATCCTTATCGTCGCGCTTGTCATCGCCTTGGTCTACGTGATTCGTCTTGCTGGCCAGTGGTCAGATTATGGACGTGAAGTCAACGCACACGCACACACGATGGGTGTCGAACTTGCCCAGTTGGAATCTGAACTCGCCAATGTTGAATCCCAACTGTCAACGACCCAAGAACAATTGAGCACCGCCCAATCTCGCATCACTGAACTTGCGTCAGAGAAAGCATTGGTGGGTGATGATCGTGAAACACAGCGTCTCCTTGCAGAAGACACCGCTCAAATTGCGACCGAAGCACTCGGGGTTTCTTCAGACCTCGCATCATGCGTTACCCGACAAACACGCGTCCTTGACACCCTCGTCACTTTGCAATCCAACCAATCAGATCTCCTGACGGAACGTACGAAACCTGCCCGCGATCAAGACACCGACATCATTTCATCGCTGGAAGAGACCCTGGGTGAAACGCGTACAAAGCTAACGGACGTCTCACAAACTGCCACGGAAACCTGCGAAGGTGCCACGGAACGATACAACGCACTGGTGAAGGAACTTGAGTCGTGAGGCACACCCGCAAGGCTCATTTTGGTGTGACCAGCACACTCGCTCTTATGCTCGTGACGGGGTGCGGGGCACTCCCACCAGAACCACCAGAAGTCCCTGACACCTATGTCCCCAACATGACCTTCATTCCAGAGTCAGAAGGTGGGATCACGACATATGGTTTCTCTGAAGCACAACGCATGACCGTGCGGGTGCGAAATGTCGGCTGCAGCGCTGTTACTCGTGGTACTGGCTTTGCTATCGACCAGCAGACTCTTGTCACCAATAAACACGTTGTTGAGGGAACCAACGAGCTGCAACTTTCTACCTCTGACGGCCGTGACATCGAGGTGACTGGTGCACAATCTGCAAACCTCGCAGACTTGGCGATCGTCCGTACGACGCAACAACTTGACGCATCACCAGTACTTGCGTCAGCGGACCCCCAAATTGGTGACGTGGTATCCATCATCGGTTACCCCAATGGGGGTCAACTCACTCTCACTTCAGGCACAGTCCTTGATTACACGGACGACCCACTCAATGAGAACCTTGGTCAAGTGGCGGTGGCTGATGCTGAAGTCGAGCCCGGTAGCTCAGGTTCAGCAGTCCTCAATGAGTCGGGTCAAGTCGTGGGTGTTGTGTATGCAAAATCGAGTTCAGGAAAGACGTTCTTCATCCCGGTATCGACGTTGACGACGCTGCTTGACACTCCTGCAGACTTCACCCAAGCTGAGGAACCAACCTGTGACTAATGGCCTGCCCCTTCACGAGTGTGACCAGCTGAAACACGCAGTTCTAATGAATCAACTCGAGCGGCAATAATGTCGCTTTGCCCCAATGCCTGGTGCACTTGACCAAGGACATAACGCAAGCCTGCTTGAGCCAACGCCTGATCGATCACCAGTGACACCGCAACCTCTGCACTGCGACCAGGAAGAGCTCGTGCCGCCAGGACATGGTCGATAGGGGCAACAAGCCGTTGGATTTCGTTGTCAATATCTGCGGTCACTACTCCACCCACAACAGCCGGCCGCCATGGGTTCCCCTGCGCCAGTGCCCACACTGCGGTACGTGGTATCTGGCATTGGTGCGGTGAGCCTGGATCAACGACAAGCAACGCCCAGTCTTCTGACACCGCTGACAAGGCGGCTCGCCGTGCATCAACGGGCACGGGACGGGCATCAGTTCGCCACGTCGCCATCGCATCAACCGAGGTAAACACAGGCAGTGCGCGTCGACCATCTGGCGACTCCAAAGCCACGACACCTGCCGAGGCTTCTTTGTCGTAACGGTGGCCGTCCTGGGTGTAGTCGTCCTGATCAAGCTGAGCCAAGATCGGAACGAGAACGCGAGCTTTGCCTAACGCCGCAACCACCTCTTCCACTGACACGTCTGAGTGGGTGGCCTTGTCTAACGCATCAAGTAGCGCGGGGTCAGCGCGACCGTCATCACCCGCAAACGGCGAACCTGGTGGGAGTTCTTTACCGGTCATGGGCGACCTGCAACATCAAGCGCTTCTGGGAGAGTGAACGCGCCCGTGTACAGCGCCTTGCCAACGATTGCTCCTTCGATCCCTTGTGGCACAAGGCCCCGGAGCACCGTCAGATCTTCGAGCGTGGAAATACCGCCGGATGCGACAACAGCCGCATCTGTAGCTGCACATACACGAGCGAGTAGATCAACGTTGGGGCCAGTGAGTGTGCCATCCTTGGTCACATCTGTCACCACATAACGAGTACAACCGGCAGCGTTCAGACGGTCAATCATCTCCCAGAGGTCACCACCATCGCGGGTCCATCCTCGTGTGGCAAGTGTGGACCCTCGAACATCGAGACCTACTGCAATCCGGTCACCATGCTCAGCAATGACGCGAGCCGTCCACTGGGGATTTTCGATTGCTGCAGTACCAAGGTTAATGCGCGTACAACCAGTGTCTAACGCTCGCCGAAGTGACTCATCGTCACGGATCCCCCCGGATAACTCTGTGCGTATATCCACTGAAGCAATCACCTCCTTGAGGAGGTCCGCGTTGCTTCCTCGCCCAAACGCTGCGTCGAGATCCACGAGATGGAGCCATTCCGCACCATGGTCACGCCATTCCTGCGCTGCAGTCAGTGGATCCCCATATGGCGTTTCGGAGCCGGCTTCTCCCTGCACTAAGCGGACAGCTTGCCCATCCACAACATCAACGGCAGGAAGGAGTTCAAGTCTCGTGGTCATCTCATTCTTTCTTCACAACACGGTGTCACAGTCGAGGATAACTCGGCCACAACACAAAGGTCAGGTCAGGGTGGTGAGCCAGTTAGTAAGGAGTTGCGCTCCGGCATCCGCGGACTTTTCTGGGTGGAATTGGGTGGCGCTGAGCGGCCCATTTTCTACAGCTGCAACAAACGGTCTGCCGTGGGTTGCCCACGTCACCAGTGGTGGCACAAAAACTGTGTCTTCAGGCTCGTCAACACCAAGGGTGAAGTGTTGCACCCCATAGGAATGGACAAAATAGAATCGTTCCTGCTCAATACCCTGAAAGAGCCTCGATCCGGCGGGAGCATCAACTGTGTTCCATCCCATGTGCGGAACAACGGGGGCTTGGAGCCGTTCAACGACACCTGGCCATTGGCCAAGCCCTTGTGTTGTGACACCATGTTCCACACCTTGGTCGAACATGATTTGCAGGCCCACGCAAATGCCAAGTACAGGACGCCCACCAGCGAGTCGACGCTCAATGAGCATATCTCCGCGCACCTGCCGTAACCCTTCCATCACGGCGGCGAACGCTCCCACACCCGGCACAACCAAGCCATCAGCGTTGCTCACTGTGTCTGGGTCAGCGGTCAGTTCGACCTGGGCGCCGACATGTTCAAGCGCACGCACGGCTGAACGCACGTTTCCAAACCCATAATCGAGAACACAGACGCGTGGCTGGGTCATGACTTTTCCGTCCGATACTGACGTGCGTTCTTCGCCAGCATCCGCATGGCTTTGAATCGGGAAATGGTCGATGCGTCAACCACGTCCGGTAGCGTGTCGATACTCGTTTGTCCTAGCAGGAGGTCCTCAAGTTCGTGAGGTGCCCCATCCAGCACGAGGCCTGGTGGGAGGTCGCCTACTTTGGCTCCTTCTTCCCACTGGGACGCGTGAATCTGCCCGTCATGCGCCGAGACAAGCACTGCGGGCGCTTGTTTTGCCAGCGCAGTGAGTGCCGCGGCGAGTTGCTCACCACTTTGGTTGGGCTGAGTGACAGCGTACGCACCAATAGGCGAATCTACACACCACACTTTTGCCCCGGACATTGCGCAGGCGGCCGCGAGTGCCTGGGCAGTGGCTACCTGAGTGAGGAGCACTGTCACTGCAGGTGATGTGTTGCTCATAGCGCCCCTTTCGTGGAGGGGATGCCGCTGATACGGTCATCGGTGCTAACGGCACTGCGTAGAGCACGCGCAAGGGCCTTAAATTGTGCTTCGACGATGTGGTGGGGGTCTCGGCCGGCGAGCACGCGCATGTGAATGCAAATTCCTGCGTGGTGGGCGATTGATTCCAGAACATGGCGGGTGAGGGAGCCCGTGAAGTGTCCGCCGATGAGGTGGTATTCCTGTCCTTCTGGTTCACCGCTGTGGACGAGGTAGGGGCGGCCGGAGACATCAACAACTGCTTGTGCGAGGGCTTCATCGAGGGGTACCATCGCGTCGCCAAATCGTGAGATTCCGGCCTTATCCCCCAAAGCGATGCGTAGTGCTTCGCCGATCACAATGGCGGTGTCTTCCACGGTGTGGTGTGCGTCGATGTGTGTGTCACCGTGAGCTTCGACGGTGAGGTCGATCAGTGAGTGCTTTCCTAATGCTGTCAGCATGTGGTCAAAGAACGGCACTGTCGTGTTGATTGTGGTTGCGCCGGTTCCATCGAGGTTCAGTTCGACGGTGACAGAGGATTCTGAGGTGGCGCGTTCGACGCGCGCTGTCCGTGGTGCGGTGGTGGTCACTGGTCAAGCTCTTTCGTCAGTGCGGTCGTGAATGCGTCAATGTCTGAGTCGGTTCCGATGGTCACGCGTAGCCATCCAGCTGGTCCAGATTGGCGGACGAGGACACCGTGATGCAGGAGCCGGGCCCACAGCGCGTCTCGGTCCTCAAACAGTCCAAAGAAAATAAAGTTGGAGTCCGAATCCGCGACAGTGAGTGGTCGGCCTTGCGTTGTGCAGGTACGCAGCCAGTCTACCAACCGGTCTCTGTTCTTCCTGATGGTGTCGACCTGCTCCTGGAGCAGGTCGGCTGTGTCGAGGGCGGCGAGTGCTACTGCTTGAGTCACACTCGAGAGATGGTAGGGCAATCGGACGATGCGCAGCGCATCGACAATGTCTGGGTGTGCAGCAAGGTAACCGACCCGTGCTCCGGCGAGCGCGAACGCTTTTGACATGGTGCGGGTAACGATGACATGGGGGTAGACAGACAAGAGCTCTGTTGCCGAGGGTGTTCCAGTACGCCGGAACTCTGCGTATGCTTCGTCGACGACGACGAGCGCGGGAGCTCCGTCGATACGAAGTTGTTGCGCTTCTTGAGCAATCGCTTCCACGTCAGAGAGCGGCATAGCGGTGCCGGTCGGATTATTGGGGCTCGTGAGGAAGATCACCGACGGCTGGTGTGTGCGGATTGCTGCACGGGCGTCTTCGAGGCCGATGGTGAAGTCTGCATTGCGGGGGATTTCTTGGTAGTTAGTGGCGGTGTTGCGCGCGTATTCGCGGTACATGGCGTAGGTGGGAGCGAAAGCCAGTGCGGTGCGTCCTGGGCCACCAAAGGCTTGGAGGATGTGAAGCATCACTTCATTTGACCCGTTTGCCGCCCAGATGTTGTCCGCAGCGACGTCGACACCCGTATCGCTCGATAGGTAGGCCGCTAAAGCGTGCCGGAGTTCGTGGAAATCGCGGTCAGGATACCGGTTGAGCGTTGCCGCCACCTGGGCGACTCGGTCAGTGATCGCGGCGATAACCTCACCGGGGGGTGAGTAAGGATTTTCGTTGGTATTGAGAAGATGGGCGACGTCGAGTTGGGGAGCACCATAAGGGTGTTCACCGCGGAGCGGGACGCGAAGCGGGAGCGCGAGGCGCTGGGTGAGGGGTTGGGTTGCTGGGTTCTCGTTCGTCACGTGTGTCAGTCTAGTGGTCTACAGGTGTCTTTACTGGCCGTGTCCGATGGGCGGTTGGGTGGGTGTGCGCCTACCGATGCGCGGTACCAGTCTGATGGGCGGACGCCTGGTTGTCTGTGGATCGTTCACTGGAACCGGTGAGGTTCGTTAGGCTTGGGCAATGCCTTCGTTTTCCTCTGCATCGCCTTCCGGATCCCCAGCTGAAAGTGAGGGGGAGGCAACGTCACAGCCGGTCCTTGGCCCAGTTGCGGCCAAAGGCCCAAAGATTTTTGATGCAATGCCGGATATGGACAAGCTTGCTCGGTTAGCGCAACAGCGGCGCACCCCGAAACCACACGGTGATGGGATGGCCTGGGGTGTGTCTTCCACTGATGCACGCGACGGCATGGCAGCCCAGGATTCATCGCACAGCAGTGCTCCTGCAGCGCTTCCCAGTGTCACAGCTGATGTGGGTGATCACGATGTTGTTGCTCACGCTACTAACAGCGGTATGCCAGTTACAGCTGAGGACCTGCAGGAGCACGCCACGTCTCTGCTTCGGGCACTCACAGGACACGAGGATGCACGCTTTCGCGACGATCAATGGCACGCTATTGAGCGGCTAGTTGTCCACTCAGAGCGTGTTCTTGTTGTCCAACGAACTGGCTGGGGCAAGTCAGCGGTCTATTTCGTGGCAACTGCACTATTGCGCGAGCAAGGGCAGGGACCAACTGTCATTATTTCTCCTCTTCTTGCATTGATGCGCGATCAGATCCGTGCTGCAAGCCGTGCTGGTCTGCATGCCGTGACAGTGAACTCCTCCAACGTTCACGAGTGGGACGACATCCAGGAACAGATCGCCTCAGGAGGCGTTGATCTGCTCCTCATCTCACCTGAACGACTGAATAATCCTCAGTTTGTTCATGACGTCCTCCCCTCGTTGGCACAGTCAGCTGGTCTTGTTGTCGTCGACGAAGCGCATTGCGTGTCAGATTGGGGCCACGATTTCCGTCCCGATTACCGTCGCATCCGCGATGTTTTGGCTTCTCTGCCTCCTGGCTGCCCAGTCCTCGCGACGACTGCAACCGCTAACGAGCGAGTCACTGTGGATGTTGCCGCACAATTAGCGGAAGCATCGGCCGCACCTGACGGCAGTGACGCCACATCTGTCACTGTCATACGGGGCAATCTCGAACGGACATCGCTGCATTTAGCAGTCGTCACGTTACCGACAGCGGTTGACCGACTCGCGTGGGTAATCGACGCAATGAATAATTTTCGTGGCTCTGGCATCATTTACACCCTCACGGTCGCACAAGCGGAGGAAGTAGCCCAAGCCCTGAGGTCTGCTGGCCATGATGTGGCGAGTTACACCGGGCAAACACCTGACGAAGAACGTGTCGAACGGGAAGCAGCGCTTCGTGACAACCGCATTAAAGCGTTAGTTGCCACCTCCGCTCTAGGTATGGGATTTGATAAACCAGACTTGAGGTTTGTCATCCACTTTGGCAGCCCTGACTCCCCAGTGTCCTATTACCAACAAGTCGGTCGGGCAGGGCGTTCAGTTGACGCAGCGACCGCTGTCCTGCTTGCTGCACCAGAAGACCGTAAAATCTGGGAGTATTTTTCCTCGCTGTCTTTTCCTGACCCCGACACAGTCCATACCGTCCTTGACCTTCTCAACCAGGCAGATGCACAGGATTCCGCGTTGTCAGTTCCTGCCCTCGAAACACAAGTGGAGGTGAAACGAGCCCGGCTTGAACTGATGCTCAAAGTACTCAGTGTCGATGGTGCAGTCCGCAAGGTCCGCGGCGGATGGCGGGGAACAGGGCAGCCGTGGCATTACGATACCGCCCGATATCAACGAATCGCACAGGCACGCGCCCGGGAACAGCAAGACATGATCAACTACGTGACGACCACGCAGTGCCGATCAACTTTCCTGCGGATGCGACTCGATGACCCCCACATCACCGCAGACACTCGATGCGGCCGATGCGATAACTGCGGCGCACTATCACTTCCTACTCAACCCACGCCAGGCGCTGTCGCACATTTGTCCGAACGCACCGGCGATCAGGGGCTCCAGATTGAACCACGAAAAATGTGGCCAAGTGGTCTACGTGACCACACACTTGCGCTTTCTGGCCGCATCCCGGCTCATGAACAAGCAGATGAAGGACGCGCCATTGCGCGCACCGACTCTGTTTTGTGGGCACGGGTTCTGCGTGAAGTTCTTGCTGACACTGACGGCGAACTTCCCGTCCCGCTACGGCACGCAAGTGTTGAGGTACTGCAGCGCTGGGACATCAGCAAGCACATCGACGGCGTTATTGCCATTAAATCAGCGACCCGGCCCCGTTTGACACATCATCTGGCCACTGGCCTCGCTTCTTGGTTGGGCGTACCGCTCGTTGGCACCTTCGGGTATAAAACCCCTACGCCCAGCCGCCATGATGTCAACTCAGCAACACGACTCATCGCTGTGACCGAACGCCTCGTGCCAGAACTCAGTGATGGTGCACAGCGCGGCCTACCTGGAAAACAGGTGCTTCTCATTGACGACTACACCCAATCTGGGTGGACACTGACAGTTGCTGCACGCACACTCAAACTACTCGGTGCATCAACAGTGCACCCTTTTGTTCTCGCCCAGCAGGCTTAGTGGACGCGTACAAAGCACAAGCGCGAGCTACCCCTGTACGTCACAACAACGATCAAGCACCCTGGCCGTGATACGCAGCGGTCGATTCGCGTACATGCAGTTGTCCAGCAAACACTTCATGGGTAACTGGGACTGCCTCGCCCTGAATGAGCGATAACGCGACCCGGGCAGCAGCCTGTCCAAGTTCCCCAGATGGTAACTCCACAGACGTGAGGGAGGGTGACGAAATCGCCGAGTACGACAAGTTGTCAAACGACGCCACTGACAGATCATCAGGGATACGTAACCCCAGCGCGCGAGCCGCACCAATCACGCCGTATGCCTGAATATCAATGTTGATTGTTGGACCAATATGTTCCATGCCCGGAGCATCAATGAGCACCATCGGGGCTGCCCCACGCACCTCATCGACAAACGATTGTGCAGGAGCAAACACCAAAAGAGCGGCAGGACGAAACTCCAACGAAGCCCGAATCTCCTGCGCCCGGGGCAAATTACCGTCATCCGTCACAGAAACCAATAACTGGTACCGATCCCCCAACACCTGTTTAATACCGGCAATCACACCCGCGAAAAAGGGATTCGAAATATCGGGTGCAATAAGAATCACCAGATCAGAAGAACCTTTCGACAAGGAACTCGCAACACGATCCACCACATAACCTAGCTCCGCAATGGATCGGCGAACCTTGTCCACATTTGCTGGAGAGACACGCCCACGATGTTTACCGTTGACGACCAACGACACCGTCGCCACCGACACGCCAGCATGTCGAGCAACCTGCGTTGCTGTGACCCTCGTGCCTGCTTGGTGCCTCACATAATCTCCAGTCATAGGGACATGCTAGTACGCCCGTCTCACCCGCAGGTGACGGCTCACTGATCGAAACGCGCTGTCACAGCTTCACCGTGCGCGGGAAGGTCCTCTGCATCGGCAAGAGCGACGATCCTGCCCTCAAGTTCAGCCAGCGCGTCACGCGTGTACTCGATCACTTGCACCGCACGAACAAATGAGTGAACACCCAACCCTGACGTAAAGGCTGCACACCCCCCAGTAGGCAACACGTGGTTCGACCCTGCCATGTAGTCCCCCAAAGACACGGGAGAATACGGACCAACAAAAATCGCACCAGCGTTCGTGATCCTGTCGGCAACACGTGATGCATCCGCTGTCTGGATCTCAAGGTGCTCAGCCCCATAAGCATCAACAACAGCAACTCCCTGGTCCAGGTCATCCACTAGCACAATGGCAGACTGAGGGCCAGACAAAGCCTCAACAACACGCTCAGCATGCTTCGTGCGGCCAGCAACGTCACCAATGCTTTGCGCCACCTGATCCGCAAGCGACTCACTCATCGTCACCAACACAGACCCAGCCTGTGGATCGTGCTCGGCTTGACTAATCAAATCAGCTACGACGTGTTCAACACTCGCAGTGTCATCAGCGAGAATGGCAATTTCTGTGGGGCCTGCTTCAGCATCAATACCGACATGACCACGCACGAGCCGTTTCGCAGCCGCAACAAAAACATTGCCCGGACCAGTGATGACATTGACAGGTTCACACAACCACTCACCATCTTGGGGTTCACTGCCCGCAGCCCCGTACGCAAACATCCCAATCGCACCGGCACCACCGACCGCGTACACCTCTGACACGCCCAAAAGCTCACAGGCCGCAAGAATCGTGGGGTGCGGTAGTCCACCGTGGCGTGCCTGAGGTGGTGAAGCCACCGCCAAAGACTGCACTCCTGCCTCCTGCGCCGCAACAACGTTCATGATCACAGACGAGGGGTAAACAGCCAACCCACCGGGCACGTAGAGCCCTACACGCGCCACAGGAATCCACCGCTGTCGAACGGATGCCCCTGCGGCAACCTCCACAGTAAAATCGTGAGGACGTTGCGCTTTGTGTACCGCACGCACCCGAGTGATCGCCTCTTCAAGACCAGCGCGAACCATTGGGTCCAACGTCTTCAGCGCGGATGTCAACGCGTTGGCTGGAACACGAAGATGATGAGGACGCACAGAGTCAAACTTCTCAGACAACTCGCGCAGATACGCAGCGCCTCGTTCTCGAACCCCGGCCAACATGGGTTCAACGATGTGCGCGGCGTCATCAACGGACACCTCAGCACGCGGCAAAGCGTCAATCAACTCACGCTGGGTAAAAGTCTGACCTCTGAAATCGCATCGTTTCATCACACCACCATCCTACGACTGACAACCACGCGCACCAACGACTTTCTCACCACCCGACAAACACGTTAGTGTCATCCCGACAAACACGTTAGTGTCATCACAGCACCGATCACCAACACCCCACAAGGACAACAATGCACAGCAGCCCACCGCCTCACCTCGTCACTATCCGAGACACCATGATTCGACTCGGCCAGTTCCTCAAACTCGCATCACTAGCGGAATCAGGAGCACACGCCCGAGACCTCATTGAGGACGACAACGTCTACGTCAATGGAGAACTGGAAAAACGCCGGGGACGCCAACTCATCCACGGGGACATCGTCACAGTGACCACCCCACAAACGTCATTATCAGCGCAGGTCATAACACCTGCTGGCCCACACTAACCACGGGACATGTAACTCGACGACATCACCTTGTCCACCGAGATCACCACAACAACGCGCTCTGGATCATCGCTTAACTCACGGTACCTGCGTGCATAACGCGCCCGCGCATCGGCAATACTATTGTGATCGTCACGCACCCGGGCAACCCCTTCGAGTGTGAGCCACCGTCCCCCGTCAACTTGACACAAAGCGACCCGAGCTCCTTGCTCACCAGCACGTTCAATGTGTCGCACCTTCATCGACGTACGCTTTGAAGTCACACGGGCTAGACCGGCATCTGCGTCCCAAGTGAAAGCGACCGGAACCACATGGGGGCGCCCATCAGCACGGAGCGTCGTCAAGGTCGCCAAATGTCGTTCGGTGACAAAAATATGCTGCTCGGGGGTTAACAACACGCCAGCCACTTACACTCCTCCTTGCGTCAAGCTCGCTGCCCCCAAAAGAGCCTTCAACTCCGCAGACAACGCAGGATTACGTTCGACCCGAAATTCGTCAGCCAAGCGCACCACAGTGGTGCGTCCAGGCATCGTCACCCGGATACGCACCTCAGACTTCCCGGGATGAGTCCCCAAAATCTCTGCGATTTTCTCGACAATCGGCTCAGTACATCGAGAGGCAGCAATCGTGACGAACAAGGGCGCTTCATCACTCACCGAAAGATCAGGCAACGTCACTTCCATCGCTTGCAGCGACATGGAATCATCACGTCGGCGAATCCGTCCCTTGACCACAACGACCTGGTCTTCTGCTAACACAGCTGAGTAAGCGAGATACGCTTCCCCAAAGAACATCACGTCGATGGACCCATCAAGATCCTCAACTGTGGCCGACGCCCAAGGGTTACCTTGCTTCGACATCTTCCGTTGCACAGTTGTGACCAGACCCGCGATTGTCACAGTTGACCCATCGGGGCGCCCTTCATCAGCCAACAGTTTGGCGATGGCAAGATCCGACGCTTGGGTGAGAACATGTTCGATCCCTGACAAAGGGTGATCCGAGACATATAAACCAAGCATTTCACGCTCAAAAGCGAGAAGCTGCTTTTTATCCCAGTCATCAAGCATAGGAACATCAACGGAAAAGGACATCCCCTCTTCAGGTTCACTACCAAATTCTGCAAATAAATCAAACTGCCCCTCAGCCTCTTTGCGTTTCACCGAAATAACCGAATCCACTGCCTGTTCGTGGATGATGTGAAGCGCCTTCCGTGGATGACCAAGGGAATCGAAAGCGCCAGCCTTGATCAGGGATTCAATCGTGCGTTTGTTGCACACAACAGCAGGAACCTTATCGAGGAAATCCGTGAACGAGCTGAACTCTCCCTTATCTTCACGTGTCGCAATAATGGCATCAACAACATTTCCCCCCACGTTCCTCACGGCAGTCAACCCAAAACGTATGTCCCGATCAACAGCAGCAAAGTTCGCTAACGACGAGTTCACATCCGGCGGGAGAACTGTGATCCCCATACGCCGGCACTCGTTGAGGTACAGCGCTGACTTATCCTTGTCGTCTTTCACAGAAGTCAACAAAGCCGCCATATACTCTGTGGGATAGTTCGCCTTCAGGTATGCCGTCCAATAGGACACCACACCATAGGCGGCCGAGTGAGCTTTGTTGAACGCGTAATCCGAAAACGGAACAAGAATATCCCACAGCGTTTTTACTGCCTGCATAGAATAGCCGCGGTCTATCATCCCCTGAGAAAACATCTCAAATTGCTTGTCAAGTTCAGATTTCTTCTTCTTCCCCATTGCGCGGCGAAGAATGTCTGCCTGGCCCAGTGAGTACCCCGCAAGTTTCTGCGCAATTGCCATCACCTGCTCTTGATAAACAATAAGACCATAGGTATTCCCAAGAATCTCAGCGAGGGGCTCCTCGAGCTCAGGATGGATAGGAGTGACCGCTTGCTGGCCATTCTTACGCAGCGCATAATTCGTGTGCGAATTCGCACCCATAGGGCCGGGGCGGTACAACGCACCAACAGCCGAAATGTCCTCAAAGTTATCCGGGCGCATGAGGCGCAGAAGCGAACGCATACCATTGCCATCAAGCTGGAACACACCAAGGGTCTCCCCCCGTGCAAGAAGTTCATATGTTTTGCGGTCATCCAGCAAAAGATCCTCAAGAATGACTGGCTCTTTGTTGTTTTGGACAATATTATCCAGTGCATCATCGAGAATCGTAAGGTTCCTCAATCCGAGGAAATCCATCTTGATCAACCCAAGAGTTTCACACGTTGGGTAATCAAACTGAGTGATCACTGCACCATCTTGTGGTCTACGCATGATGGGGATGATGTCGATCAGTGGATCTGAGGACATGATGACACCAGCAGCATGCACGCCCCACTGCCGCTTCAGCCCTTCAATGCCTTTTGCGAGTTCCACAACACGCTGCGCATCAGGATCTCCCGCATGAAGTTGACGGAATTCCTCGGCTTCGTGGTACCTCTTGTCTTGTGGGTCAAATATCCCTGTCAAAGAAATATCTTTCCCCATGATCGCTGGAGGCATCGCCTTTGTTAGCTTCTCACCCATCGCGAAGGGAAAACCAAGCAGTCGCGACGAATCCTTCAATGCTTGTTTCGCTTTAATCGTTCCATACGTCACGATCTGCGCAACACGGTCCTCGCCATATTTTTCCGAGACGTAACGAATCACTTCCCCACGGCGGCGCTCGTCAAAGTCAACATCGAAGTCCGGCATGGACACCCGGTCTGGGTTCAAAAAGCGCTCAAAGATGAGCCCATGTTTCAGCGGATCTAGGTCCGTGATCCGCATGGCGTATGCTGCCATCGATCCAGCACCTGAACCACGCCCTGGCCCCACCCGAATACCGTTGTTCTTCGCCCAGTTAATGAAGTCAGCCACAACAAGGAAGTACCCGGGGAACCCCATCTGTGTGATGACATTGATCTCGAACTTGGCCTGCGCACGGACATCATCGGGGATCCCTTGCGGGTAACGCGCATGCAACCCACGTTCCACCTCTTTGATGAACCACGATGTTTCGTCTTCACCCGGCGGGCATGGAAACTTCGGCATGTAGTTGGCTGAGGTATTGAATGACACATCACACTGCTCAGCGATGAGCAACGTGTTGTCACACGCTTCCGGGATATCACGCCACAAATCACGCATCTCTTGCGCCGACTTGATGTAATACCCGTCTCCATCAAACTTAAAACGGTCAGGATCAAGAAGCGTTGATCCCGAGTTAATGCACAGCAGTGCCTCTTGTGACGCAGCATCATCTCTACGCACATAGTGAGAATCATTTGTTGCCACGAGCGGAGCGTTAATCTTACGAGCCACCTCAAGCAGTTCAGAGCGAACGCGATTCTCGATAGATAGCCCGTGATCCATCAGTTCAACGTAGAAATTCTCTTTACCAAAGATCTCTTGCATCTCCCCTGCGGCGCGGAGAGCTTCGTCAAACTGGCCAAGTCGTAGCCGAGTTTGCACTTCGCTCGAAGGACAACCGCTAGAGGCAATTAAACCCTCAGAATATGTTTGGAGCAGTTCGCGATCCATTCGCGGCCACTTCCCCATTTGTCCTTCAAGCGAAGCCAAAGAACTCATTCGAAAGAGATTGTGAAGACCCTCATTGTTCCGTGCCCACAAGGTGAAGTGAGTATAGGCACCACGTGCTGACACGTCGTCTTCTCGCTGTGACTGCTCTCCCCACAGGCGGCGTGTTTGGTCAAAGCGGCTTGTCCCGGGTGTCAAATACGCTTCTACTCCGATGATGGGCTTGACACCTGCTGCACGGGCTTTGGACCAGAACTCGTAGGCCCCAAAAATGTACCCGTGGTCCGTTGTCGCAATCGTGTGCTGCCCAAGTCGTGCTGTCTCTTGGAACAAGTCATCCAGCCGCGCTGCCCCATCAAGCATGGAGTATTCGGTGTGGACATGAAGATGCACAAAATCCGCGTTCGAGGAAGCCATGTCAGCAGTCTAGCGGCCTCCATTGCGTTCACCACGGTGCGCGCCGACCAACTATCTCACATCACCGCGACTCATCAAGGAACAGGTCATGAGCCATGTCACGGTGCCAAATATCACAATCTAAGTACCGTCGTTCATCAACAAGCGTGTAACCCAAAGACTCATAAAATGGTAAGGCAGTTTCCTGGGCTGAGAGAGCAACGGTGACACCACGTTCATCATGGTGATTACGCAGTGCGACTCGCTCTAAAGCTGTCATCAGCAACGCGCCTATCCCTTGGCCACGCGCTTCTTTGCGGACTGCGACACGACCAATATGGACGCTGCCAGGCGCATCGACTAATAGGCGGGCGGTTCCGAGCGCTCGACCAAGTTCAAGGGACTGCGCCGTCACCGCAACAACATGTGTAGTCGTCTGCGCGTGGTCAAGGTCATCCAGTTCTTCACTGAGTGGTACCCCTTGCTCGACGACAAAGACCTCCTGCCGGACATCAAACGCCCACTGCAGATGGCGCTGATCGACCACCGCAAAAACCTCTATACAAGCAGGAGACACGCGACTCACCATTAACCGTAGTCCCCGCGCAGCACATCAAGCGCTTGCTGCAAGTCCTGTGGATACTCAGATGCCACCGTGAACCGTTCACCACTTGCCGGATGCTCGAAGGACAGCTCAACGGCATGCAGCCACTGCCGGTCAAGCCCGGTGCGGCGAGCGAGTGTCGGATCGGCCCCATACATCGAGTCACCGACACAGGGGTGTCGCATCGCCGAGAAATGGACTCGTATTTGGTGGGTACGACCTGTTTCCAAGTGAACAGTTACTAGTGACGCGGATGGGAGCATTTCCATCACTTCGTAGTGAGTGATTGAGCGTTTACCATCAGCCATCACAGCGAACTTAAACTCCGCTTTCGGATGCCGTCCGATCGGAGCGTCTATCGTACCCTTTGTCGGTTCTGGGTGACCTTGGACAACGGTGTGATACACCTTGTCAACGGTTCGTTCTCGGAAAGCTCGTTTCAGCCGAGTGTACGCAAGCTCGGACTTCGCCACCACCATAAGACCTGAGGTGCCAACGTCTAGGCGGTGAACAATACCTTGCCGTTCTGCTGCGCCGGACGTTGAAATACGGTAGCCAGCGGCCGCGAGCGCGCCAACGACTGTCGGCCCAGACCAGCCAACCGCCGAGTGGGCGGCAACTCCTACTGGTTTGTCCACCACAACAATGTGTTCATCATCGTGAACGATGCGCATTCCGGGGACCGGCTGCGGCTCATCCTCTGTGGCATCGACCTCCCGTGGGTCGGGAAGGACAACGTCAATCACTGCCCCCTGTACGATCCGGTCGCCCTTTGCTGCAGGGCGACCGTCAACATAAACATCTCCTGCGTCGAACGCCGCGAGAATTGCACTACGTGACAGTCCCAACATCCGTGCTAAGGCCGCGTCAACACGTTGTCCAACAAGCCCATCTGGAACAGGAAAGGAACGGTGATCCCGGCTCATGACCGCCCTACTTCATCGTTCTCTAGCGGTCCTTCGCGCCCGTTTTCGAGCGATTCAGCTGCTGGCTGCGGCCCTTGGGATGTAGCGAAAGCAGGCACCCTGAAAAGGCTCAATGCAGCCAATGCACCTGCTGCACCTACGATGAAGATGTCAGCCACATTTCCAACAAAAGGCCCGTAATCGATGAAGTCAACAACGTGACCTGTCGGGAAACCAGGATCGCGGAACAGGCGATCAAGGAGGTTACCCAGTGCGCCACCGAGAAGCAGCGCGAGGGTCACCAACCACACCCGCGATGTCAGCTTCCTGGCAACCACCACAATGTAGACGACAACCGCACACGAAACGATGGTCAAGATCCATGTTGAACCGCTTCCAAACGAGAAAGCAGCCCCGGGGTTAAAGACAAGCCGTAACCCAATCCAGTCACCAATCAATGGGGTCGCAGCATGACCTAAGGACAGCTCGTTGAGGGCCCACTGTTTTGTCAGTTGATCAGCACCTGTCACAAGGATCGCCAAAGGCAACAATAAACGAAGCGCACGTCCCACCCCTAACGGATGAGGTGCTGAAGAAGTCTCAGTCATCGTCTCTATCGTCGCACGTCCGAGTCACGCAACTCAACGATGCACCGATTGATGAGCGTCACCGGCGCTCTTCGCGCTGCTTGCAGGTTACACATAAAGTAGCCCGGGGAAAGGCTTCTAGACGTGCTTTACCGACGGGGCCACCACAGTTCTCGCAGACCCCATAGGTTCCTTCATCGAGTCGCGCAATGGCACGTTGATTTTGCTCCAGAAGATCTCGGGTGTTGTTCACCAAAGTCAGTTCCTGCTCACGCTCCAAGGCAGATGAACCATAATCAGCTTGGTCATCACCCGACCCCTCGCCAGAGTTGCGCAAGTACTCGCTGAGGTCAGCGTGGGCTTCATCAATTTCTTGCCGCAGCCGCACGTCTTCGTCAAGGAGCGCCTGGGCCACCGCAAAAATTTCCTGAGCCGTCCACTGCTCTTCACCATCGCGCACTGGGATCGTTGGTGCGTCGAGGTGGGAAAACCGTTCAGTGGCTTGCACTGCGGCTTGTTCACTTGTCGCCATAATCTGCCTTTCACATGAAGCAATAGCGGAATTCAACCACAAAAGCCGACGCGCACTTCCCCGCCAAGGTCACAACAGCGGGTGAAATGCGCGTCGGCCGGAAAAGACGTACGGCCGCTAGATTGCGGTTGAACTAGAACTGACGCCACTTGCCCGTTGGTCAAGGTCGCCCAACAGGTTCTGCAGGTAGGACTTCAAACGAAGACGGTAATCCCGCTCAAACGTGCGCAACTCGTCGATCTTGCCCTCGAGAGTCGATCGTTCCTGTTCCAATTGGTTAAGAGTGCGTCGCGATACTTCCTCAGCTTCGCCCACAATCCGTGAACTTTCTTCGCGCGCCTCGCCAACAAGGCGTTCTGCTTCTTCTTGGCCAGCACGGACGTGGTCATCATGCAGTTTTTGGGCCATCTGAATAATGCCTGTCGCCATTTCAGGCTCATGTGGAGTTTCACGACCATCGCTGGCAACTTCATCGTTACGCGGCTCTGGTGCAGCAGCTGGCTGTGTCGCTGCTGGCTGAGATTTCACCTCAGCAAGTTCGCGGCTCAACTCTGCGACTCGAGATTCGGCTTCTTCAGCCTTTGCCTTGAGCTCGTCGTTTTCCACGTACACAGCACGCAGGGTCCCAAGAACGAGGTCGAGGAAGTCATCGACCTCCACCATGTCGTAACCCTCGCGGAACTTCGTTACCTGGAATTTCTTGTTCAGCACTTCGTCTGGTGTAAGCAGTGCCACCGTAGTCTCCATCTCTTTGGTGCGCTGGTGTTGAAACTCTCGCCTGGCGATCAGTACGACCAGCTCGACATCTTAGTGTAGTTGCTTGCCTGACGTTTCGTTCCGACAGACCCGCATGGTGTGCGGAATTCCACCCGCACTCCGCGTTCGCCGCTGTAGCGCTGTCATGCTGTTGCCGCAAGTACCCAAAAGAGCTGCATGAGGAATGCAACCGCAATAAACAACAACATGAAACCTACATCAAGAGCTATGCTCCCAATACGGATCGGCGGGATGATCCGCGACAGCGCACGAAGCGGCGGATCAGTGATCGTATAGATACTCTCTGCAACAACGAGCAAAAATCCGCGTGGACGCCAGTCCCTGGCGAACACTTGAACCCAGCCGAACACTGCGCGCCCGATGAGAGCGATGAGATAAACCCATAGGACCATGGCTATGAAGGAAAAGATGAGGCTCACGCGTCTCAGCTCTGATTGTAGAAACTCTGTCGGGACCCATCACGGGCGTCCGAACCATTGGCGGCAATTTCAACGTTCTGTGGGGAAAGAAGGAAAACCTTCGCGGTGACCCGCTCGATTGATCCGTTCAGACCGAAGATTAACCCCGATGAGAAGTCCACGAGCCGCTTCGCGTCTGATTCATCCATATCAGAAAGGTTAATGATCACCGGCGTACCAGACCGGAAGGCCTCCCCAATCACACGAGCATCGTTGTAGGACCGTGGATGCACGGTCGTAATGCGCGGCAAGGAGTGGTGCATGACCGCGTCCTCCTCACGTTCAGTCACTGCCCGGCGAATCGGAGTGACCTGTGCGTCAAAGGTGTCCATCACGGATTCCTCAACCTCGTCATACTCGTCTTCGTACTCATCGTACTCGGCTTCGAGGTCGTGGTTTTGTTCCGCGATGCCTAGGTACTCCATCGTCTTGCGTAGCGCTCCCGCCATCGCTTCACTCCTATCTGACAAAAACCGATACACCCGTTGAGCGATTTAGCCCATGGGGACTGGTACTACATCGCGGTCAGTGTTGATTTACGCTAACCCAGCCGCTGCCCACCATCAGTGCGACACGCCCGAAGAGCCATGAGGTTCGCCCACAACTTTCCCGTCAACTCGTGGTGCCCTGGTGCGAGACGTTTCCAGTGGAAAGTTGTCCACAATCACCTATCTCGCGACACGACACCCATGACATAACGCCCGGTCACAACGCCATCGTGGGTAGCGCGACGATGTGAGTACAACGTATCGGATTCATACGTACAGCGCTCGTCGAATAGTGCGTGTTCAATCCCGCAGTAAGCAAGTTGCGCGCGCACTGTCATTCGCAAATCAAGGTGAGGGCGTGTGGAGCCAGGTGGTCTCACAACGACTCCAACCTCATCCGTATCATCCTGGAATTGGGTAGCAACCTGTGGTGACACCTCATAGCATGTGACGCAAATAGAAGGGCCCACAGACGCGAAGAGAGCAACCTGTCCTGACATCTTTCGAAGCAGGTCAGCCGCGTGTTGGATGACCCCAAGTTCAATACCCCTGCGTCCGGCATGCACCACAGCAACCCACGCAGAATCTGTCTCAATCACGATAGGGACACAATCAGCGACATAAACCGCGATCGCGCGATGTACGCAATCTGTGACAATCGCGTCCCCTTCACCAAGGAACCGTGGTCGCGTCGCACAAACGACACCGTCGCACTGAACAACATGGACCTGGTTTCCGTGAACCTGACGAGCAAGCAGGAGTCGTGCGCCTACCGTGTCATCGAGGAGAGAAAAGTTTCGCTCCACAACCTCACGGGCTTCACCGACTGTTACTGACAGATTGAACCCACCAAAGTGACCCGTCGAGAAACCGCCACGGGCATCGGTCGTAAAGACTCGATGCCCGTGGTCAGTGTGCGTGAATTGAATCACCCAGTACCACCCTATTTAAGGAAATCTGGAACGTCGAGGTCATCGACACGCCGTGTGCGCACTGGTTCTTCATCAAAAATTCGAGGTACCTCGAGTGCAGGAGGGGTTGAATCGTGTGGCGACGATGCTGAAGCACCTTGTGGTGAACGGATGAAACGAGGTTGTGGCTGCTCAGATGCTGCCATCCCATAGTGACGTTCACCAGTTGGAGCTGCCGACGGCAATGGTTCCTGAGGTTCATCCAAGGGAACAACTGGACGGTGCAAAGCGCGGAGTCCTCCAGTCATTGCTGGCGGCTCTTCGCGACGTGTTGGAACTTCACGGTGCGGTGCCTGCGGGGCGGCTGACGAGCTTCCTAGGTGTGCGCTCTCCTTGCGTGGTTGAGGAGAGCCACCATCAAAACCAGCTGCAATGACTGTGACACGTACTTCATCACCCAGCGCATCGTCAATGACAGTACCAAAGATGATGTTCGCCTCGGTATGCGCGGCCTCTTGCACAAGGCGAGCAGCCTCGTTGATTTCTTGAAGTCCAAGGTCAGAACCACCTTGAATGGAGATCAGCACACCATGTGCCCCATCAATTGAGGCTTCCAGCAGCGGCGAGGAAATCGCCAACTCTGCTGCTTGCACTGCTCTGTCTTCACCACGCGCTGAACCGATCCCCATCAGAGCGGATCCGGCGCCTTGCATCACCGACTTCACGTCAGCGAAGTCAAGGTTAATGAGTCCAGGGGTGGTGATGAGATCCGTGATTCCTTGCACACCGGAAAGAAGAACCTGGTCTGCTGAGTGGAATGCATCGAGGGCAGAGACTGACCTGTCTGCCATGGACAGCAAGCGGTCGTTGGGGATGACGATAAGGGTGTCAACCTCTTGACGTAGCGCTTCAATCCCCGAGTCCGCCTGGAGCGCGCGGCGACGTCCCTCGAAGGAGAATGGTCTTGTCACAACTCCGACGGTCAACGCTCCTAGCGACCGAGCAATTCGCGCGACGACCGGGGCACCACCGGTTCCGGTTCCGCCCCCTTCACCGGCGGTGACAAAAACCATGTCCGCGCCGCGAAGAACATCCTCAATTTCATCTTCGTGATCCTCAGCTGCTTTACGGCCCACTTCTGGATCTGCGCCTGCTCCCAGACCACGAGTGAGTTCACGACCGACGTCGAGTTTGACGTCGGCATCGGACATGAGCAAAGCCTGAGCGTCAGTGTTAATGGCGATGAACTCAACGCCTTTGAGACCAACTTCGATCATCCGGTTGACGGCGTTTACACCACCACCACCGATACCGACCACCTTGATCACTGCTAGGTAGTTCTGGGGAGTTGTCACGCCCATGCCTCTCGATCTGTAGACCGTCAACCTTATGTCTTGGCAAACCCTCAACCTCTACATGAGAGTGAGATTTTCGCCAAGATCTGCTACCGAAACGTTATGTGGTCCGTCCGGCACTAGCAACACTATCCATCGTGTGTCGGCAGAAAACACACCGACTCACCCGCTCCCGCTGAGTTTTCTCTGGGCCGGTCACTTGATGATCGGGAGATTCGGTGCAGAAAGATCAATCGTCTTCTTTCCCAGTTCTTGTGCTTTTGGCCGCAACACCTCGAGCACATTGACTTTGACCTCAGAATCTTGAGCACTCCCCCACTTCACCCGCACTCCGTCGCGCAGTGTCAGCACCACATTGTCTTGGGTTGACGCGGTGAGCTTCGCAATGTCCTCATGAACGGTCTCAGGCAAAATCTCAAGAATCGCCAGCGCTGTTGTCAAGACTCGTTCATCAAGATCCTCACCAGGAATATTGATCAGCGGGATTGTGTCTGGAAGTTCCTCGACCACATCAACTTCAATAGCTTCTCGATCGACAAGCGAAAAAGAATCACCCCGAGGAATCGCAGCCACGGGCACTCGCTCGGTAATGCTGACAGTCAGTCCTCGAGGCCACCTACGTGTGTGCACGTATTCCGCAACGTTAGGGATCTGAGCGATATCTTCACCCAACTCCGACATATTCAGGCGTGCTAGTGGGGTGCCTTCGTGAGGAGTAATAACAGCGCGAATATCATCTTCAGAAACAAATGCCTTTGCCCCATTGACTCGCACCTCAGACATCGTCAACGCAAAAATGGGCGAGAAGAACATCACCCACCCCAACGCTGCCAACACAAGAATAAAAACCACCGTCAACAGGATTTTTCTTCGCCGGTCGCTGTCACGTGCCGCTTCCTTTTCCTGCAACCGGTCCAACATGCCCGTCGACAGCACGGGCACTCGCGATGTTCCGATCCGAGTGGTAGCCCGTGCAGGGCTCAACTCCTCCTCGTGTGTGGACGCGAAGGAGCCACCCACTGGACGTGAACTGACCTTTTTCGTGCTGGGTGAACGATCACCGTTCGTATCAGCGTTACCGGTCGCATCAGCAGAGGCAGGCCCTTCGACGTCGGCTTGCGCGGTGTGGTCGGCTTGCGCGGCACGCTGACGAACGCGCCCACTCGTACCACGCTGCTGGCGGCGCGGTGGAGTCGGCGGCTTCATGTGGATTGCCCACTAAGGAATTTGTGCCGTAACTCATCTGCAATGACGTCGGCTAACTCGGTCACGTCTCCAGCCCCAATGGTCGCGATGAGGTCACCTGGTTGAGCGATTCGTGCCAGGTGCTTCGCCGCTTGGATGCGGTCACCAATGTACGCGCCTTGTTGGGGGGCAAGATTGTCAGTGATGAGTTGTGAGGTCACCCCAGCAGCAGGTTGCTCTCGAGCACCGTAAATGTCCGTCACGATGGCAACATCAGCACCCTGGAGTGCAGTAGCGAATTCGTTCGCGAACGTGCGTGTGCGTGAGTACAGATGCGGTTGAAACAAAGCCAGGACACGGCCAGTACCAGCAACGTTCGATGCTGCAGACAAGAATGCGGCTACTTCCGTTGGGTGGTGTGCGTAATCGTCGACGACGGTGACGTCCCCGACCACGGCTCGTAACTCGAATCGGCGTCCCGTTCCCATGAACGCGCTTAGTGCGTGTGCGGCCTCTTGGGGTGACGCTCCTAAGACCATCACTGTGGCCAGAGCAGCTGCTGCGTTGAGTGCGTTGTGCTCACCCGGTACTGCGAGTTGAATGGTGAGTGTTGTGGTGGCGTTTTCTGGGTTCGTGGTATTTCGCGTACCAGTACGAGGGAGGTTTCGTGGAACCGTCACAGTCATGACTTGACTGATTCCAGGATGTTGAGGGTGTGACTCGAGGACTCGAATATCAGCAGAAGGGTGCCGGCCGTAAGTGAGGACTTGGCGGCCGTGTTGTTCTTGACGATGTGCCAGCGCGTATGCCCCGGCGTCATCGGCGCAGGCAATCAACCAGCCGTGTGGCACGACTTGGTCCGCGAATTCATCGAAAGCACGGTAAAAGGCATCTTCGCTGCCGTAGTGATCGAGGTGATCAGGTTCGATATTTGTGACAACGGAAATGGTGGGGCGATAGTTGAGGAATGACCCATCCGATTCGTCTGCTTCGGCGATAAGGATCTTTCCGTGTCCAAGATGTCCGCCTGGAATGGCACCGTTGGGAGTGCGCATTGTTGACCCTACTGCGAATGAGGGATCCATTCCTAGCGCTTGCGCGGCAACCGCGATCATCCCAGAGGTTGTGGTTTTCCCGTGGGCCCCTGCGACCGCAATACCATCGTGGTCATTCATGAGCATGGCCAGCGCTTGTGATCGATGAAGAACAGTCAGGCCCATCTCTCGAGCACGAACAAGTTCGACGTTGTCGTCTCGGATCGCTGAGGACACAACGACGGTGTGTTCATTGCTGACTCGTGATGCGTCATGGGGAATATTGACCGTAACTCCAGCGTCTTGTAGCGCGGTCACTGTGGCGCTAGCGCGCATGTCAGATCCTGACACACGCGCACCTGCGGCGTGACACATATGTGCGATCACAGACATTCCCGCGCCACCGACACCGATAAAGTGCAGGTGCAGCGAAGCGACGTTTTGGCGGTGTTGATCTGTCATTGTCTCCACCCTGCTAAGGATTCCAGACGATCAACGATGTGTGCTGTCGCACCGGGGTGTCCCACACTCTTTGCCGCATCTCGCATCCGGGCGAGTCGTGCAGCATCACGCAGGAGGCCAGGAAGCGATGCTTCTACCCAATCTGAGGACACATCTTCGTCTGCGACCAGCAATGCGCCCCCTGCATGCACGAGCGGTTGGGCGTTGAGCCGTTGTTCTCCGTTTCCGATCGGAAGTGGAACAAACACAGCGGGGATTCCTAGTGCCGCCAATTCACACACTGTTCCTGCTCCAGCACGGCACATCACCAAGTCACTTGCCGCATATGCAAGGTCCATTCGATCCATGTACTCAACGACGACGTAACGCCCTCGGTCCTTGTCATCGATTCCATCAAGTTGCTCGATCACTGCCTGCGATTTGTCTTTTCCCGTGACGTGGAGGACTTGGGCACCGGCTGCAAGTAGTGCTTTTGCTGCTCCTGACACCGCTCGGTTGAGGGACACTGCCCCCAACGATCCCCCGGTCACAAGGAGGGTTGGTACGTGAGGCGACAACCCGAAACGTTCAGCAGCTTCGAGTCGAGTGTGAGCTAACGCTTGTGGTGAGGCAACGGCAAGTGCCCCAAGGTCGGCGCGTAAGGGAAGCCCCACCGGAACAGCCCCGGGCAGTTGCGTGCTCTCAAAGGTCACAAGGACTTGCGCAGCAAACCGGGCCCCTAGTTTATTCGCGAGTCCAGGTCTCGCATTTTGCTCGTGAATGACAACGGGGATTCCCAGTTGTCGTGCCGCTAAGTAGGCCGGAGTGGAGACGTACCCACCAAATCCCATGACGATGTCTGGTTTCTGGTCACTCATCACGTCGTGGGCCGCCTGTACGGCTCGTCGCAAGTTGCCGGGTAATGACATCCACTGCGAACTCGGGCGCCGCGGCAACGGAACCTTGGGTACAAAGTCGAGCGTGAACCCTGCTTGCGGCACTAAGCGCGCTTCGAGTCCCTCTTTTGTTCCAAGGACACGAACTGACGCATCGGGGTACCGATGCCGCACTTCACCGGCAATCGCAAGTAGCGGATTGACGTGACCAGCGGTTCCTCCGCCAGCCAACAAAATTGAAGCAACCACAGCAACCACTTTCCATCAGGACCGTCGAGAAATCGAGCGGGTAGATCGCGCGACAATTGCCGCTGTTTTTCGTACGACAGACGGTTTGCGAGCAAACGCATCGTGAGCACCTGGCTCTGTACGCGCGAAACCAAGAACAAGTCCGATGGCCAGCATCGTCGCGATGAGTGCTGAACCACCGGCGGACACAAAGGGGAGGGGAACGCCGATGACAGGAAATATACGCGTGACAACGCCGATGTTAAAAATCGCCTGTCCCAAAATCCAGGCAGCAATCGCTGCCGTGGAGATCTTCACCATGGGATCCTCATGGCGGATGACCACTCGCATCATCCCTATCCCTAACGCCGCAAACAGCACAATGACAAGGAGCGCCCCGAGGAAGCCAAGTTCTTCACCGATGATCGCAAAGATAAAGTCGTTCTGCGCTTCGGGGAGATACGCCCATTTTTCGCTAGAAGCGCCCAAGCCCACTCCAGTGAGACCACCGGAACCAAGCGCTTCAAGTCCTCGTGTCACCTGATAACACAGGTCCGAAGAATCACACTGCGAGTCGTATGTCGCCATGATGCGACCCATCCGGTTGTCACTCACTAACGCAAGAATAGCGACCACAATCGCAGCAATCACGCCAGCAGAGGCAAACCATTTCATGGGGATGTTGGCGACAAGCAGTGCACCAGCGATCATGAGGATGTAGACCATCGCCGTTCCCAGGTCGTTGCCAAGAATGACGAAACCTACAGCGAACGCTGACATTGTCAGGGACGGGAGGAGGACGTGTATCCACTCCTTTGACGTCATCAGTTTCCGAGAAATAGCAGTTCCGAGAAACACGCACAACGCGACTTTCATAAACTCTGACGGCTGGAGAGTGACAGTTGTGCCTGGGATCTGAATCCAGTTGGTATTTCCCAACCGTGATACTCCCAATGGGGTGAGGACAAGAGATTGCATGGCAATACCCAGGACCAATCCCAACGCAGCATTCTTCTTCACCCACGTCGTAGGCACGCGAGCAGCAATCACCATGATCACACCACCGAGCACGGCAAACATCGCTTGGCGTTGAAAGATCCCATACGCAGACCCGCCAGAGTTGAGCGACTCAACTGACGATGCGGAAAGAACCATGATGAGCCCGAGGATCACAAGCGAGATCGAGGAGATCAGCAGAAGGTAGTAGCTTGTGGTAGCCGAGTTCCACACACCTAGCCAACGCCCGCTACGCGTTGCGTCCGCTCCTGATGTGGACCGTACCCCCACCTTCTACTCCTTGCGTTGTTGGCCAGGTGGGATCAACTCTGTGACCCACCGCACGAACTCATCTCCACGGTGCGCGTAGGAATCAAACTGATCCATCGAAGCGCACGCGGGCGCGAGGATGACAACATCCCCGGGTTCTGCTGCTTTCCATGCCGTGTTCACTGCATGGCGCATCACTCCCCCAGTGTCGTCTGCAGAGGCGACGTGGACCGGGATGTGTGGGGCGTGTCGAGCAAATGCGCGCACAATCTCCTGATGCTCCACACCAATGACGACTGCACTTCGCAGTTGGGGGCCAATTTCGGCGATGAGAGAATCTAGGTTCGCTCCTTTAGTAACCCCCCCAACAATCCACACAGTGGACGATAACGGGAGCGAGAGAAGCGATGCGCGGGCTGCGTGAGCGTTCGTAGCTTTCGAATCGTTAATGAATGTGACCCCAGATTGCGGGGCATCATTCTTCGCCACCGTTGCGACATGCTCGATGCGGTGGCGTCCAGGTTGGAAGCTCTTGACCCCATCCCGGACTGCACGAGGGGCCACCCCATAGGCGCGGGCGAGAGCCGCAGCGAACAGCGTATTAGTGATGGTGTGCGAACCGACGACACCATCTGGGCCAGCGAGGTGCGCCAGGTCTGACAGTTGGGCAAGTTCCGCCGCATGGCGGTATCGCTGAGGGCCGGTCAGTGGCTCCGTAAATGCTCGATCACACAGAACACCATCCACAATCCCCAGCGAGCTAGGAGTTGGGCTTTCAGCGCTCACTGAGATTGCTCGAGCACCAGGGTGAACGTCAGCTTCGTGAAGCAACCTAACGACACGGTCATCACCTTCGCTATATACACAGGCGCGGTGGGTGTGAGTGAAGATCCGCGCTTTGTCAGAAGCGTACTGGTCAAATGATCCGTGCCAATCAACGTGGTCTTCAGCAATGTTGAGGATCGCGGAGGCAAGCGGTTCCATCGAGTAGGTGAAGTGGAGTTGGAAGCTGGAGAGTTCAAGGACAAAGACATCGATTGTGGGGTTCTGGATCTGCCGGATGACAGGTGCACCCACATTGCCAACCGTTGCCACACGAAGGCCGTCAGCGTGAAGAATTGTTGCTAAGAGTTCAACGGTGGTGGTTTTCCCATTGGTTCCAGTGACAGCGAGCCACGGTGCTGGTTTGTTTGTGTGTTCGTTGTTCACTCGCAGTTGCCACGCAAGCTCGATCTCACTCCACACAGGCACTGCGTGGTCAGCGGCGGCAGTCAGCGCCTCGTGGTGTGGTGGCCAGCCGGGAGACGCAATGACAAGGTCAATGCTGTCCCACGGCACCTGCGAAGAGGATGAATAGTGAGCGCCCTCTGCCTGGGCGTCAAGTGAACTGACGGAGGCTGGGTGTCGGCCATTGGGTAGCTCAGTGAGCACGTCAACAACAGCCTGACCTGACACTCCCAGCCCAGCAACAAGCACGTGACTATCAGCAAGAGATTTCGCGAGTTCACTATGACGGTTCAACTGACGATCCACTCACCGTAGAACAGGCCGAGCCCTGCTGCAACGAAAAGACCAGCGATGATCCAGAACCGGATGACGATTGTCACTTCCCCCCAACCTGACAGTTCAAAGTGGTGGTGCAGGGGGGCCATCTTAAAGACTCGTTTTCCTGTCATCTTGAAAAACCCAATTTGGATGACATCTGAAACAACAATGAGGACAAACAAGCCACCGATGATCGCGGCAAGTATTTCTGTCCGGGTCAAAATGGAGATACCAGCAAGCGCTCCACCCAGCGCGAGAGACCCAGTGTCCCCCATAAAAATCTGTGCCGGCGAACCATTCCACCACAAGAACCCAAAGCACGCACCAACGATTGCGGCTGCGATGATGGCAAGACCAAGGGGGTCTCTGGTTTCGTAGCAGGCGCTTTCAGCAATTGGTCGCCAGGCACAGTTCTGGTTGTACTGCCAGATGGAGACAAAGAGGTAAGCGCCGAAAACAAACAGTGACACTCCTGTGGCGAGGCCGTCAAGACCATCGGTCAGGTTAACAGCATTTGTCCAGGCAGTGATCAGGAAGTTTGCCCACACCACGAACAGCGCTATTCCAATCCCAGCCCCTGCGAAGGCGAGGTCAAAATTCGTGTCACGAGTGAAAGAAATTGCAGTCGACGCCGGGGTGACCCCTCGCGAGTTTTCAAACTGCAATACCAGGACAGAAAACACGATGCCCACAACGCCTTGCCCGATGATCTTGCCCATCGGAGACAATCCCAGGCTTCGTTGTCTGGAGATCTTAATGAAATCGTCGAGAAAACCGACTAATCCCATACCCACCATGAGGAAAATGAGGAGGAACTCAGATGCGGTGGGAATTCGTCCAGTGACGGGGATGGTTGCCAACCATCCAAGTACTGTCGCGGCAATGATGACTACCCCACCCATTGTGGGTGTGCCGCGCTTCGTGAAGTGCGCTGTTGGACCGTCTTGCCGAATGAACTGGCCGTAATTGCGACGAACGAGTAAACGGATAAACATGGGGGTGCCTAGGAGCGACACAAGGAGTGCAACAGCACCTGAAACGAGGACAACTTTCACGAGTTTGCTGCCTTTCCAGTCAGTTCATCGGCGAGTTGCCACAGGCCAGAACCGTGAGACGCTTTGATTAACACCACATCGTTAGGCTGAAGGTAGTCGTTGAGGGCAGCATGCGCTGCATTGAGGTCAGCGACTTCCACGACCTCGTCTCCCCACGACCCTTCTTGCAGGGCGCCGTCAGCAATTCCCTGCGCTCCCTGTCCTACGACAATAAGCCGCGAGATATTGAGCCGCACGACTAGGCGCCCGATGTCATCGTGGTAGGTACGTGATTGGGGGCCAAGCTCACGCATTTCCCCGAGCACTGCCACAGTCCGGCGTTGACGGCCAGCAACAGTGGCCAAAGCTCGCAGAGCGGCACGCATGGAATCTGGGTTGGCGTTGTAGGAGTCGTCAATAATGGTGACACCATCTGGACGGTCCACAACATCCATACGGTGCGGACTGGTTGCTCGTGCAGCACTCAGAGCAACAGCAGCTTGGTCAAGTGGCATTCCCAGTGCGGTCACTGCTGTCAGTGCCGCGAGCGCGTTGGTGACATGATGTTCGCCCACAAGAGTCAAAGTCACCGACGCTGTGTCCCCTGCTGTTGTTTCGACGTCAAAGTGGGCGCGCCCTGCGGCGTCTGTGCGGGCATTGATGGCTCGCATATCTGCTCCACGGACCGACCCGAAGGTGCGTACTTGGCCGTGTGCAAGCTCCTTCATCGCGATGACTCGGTGGTCATCTGCGTTGAGAACTGCGATTCCTTGCGGGAGGAGACCTGTGACAAGTTCGCTTTTCGCTTGTGCGACCAGTTCCGCAGATCCGAAGCCACCAAGGTGTGCGAGGCCAACGATCAACACCACTGCAATATCGAGGGGGGCGATAGATGTGAGGTAGTGAAGATCCCCAACTGCCGATGCGCCCATTTCTGTGACGAGGAAATCCGTTGTTTCGTCCGCTTTCAGTACTGTCAGTGGCAAGCCCAGTTCATTGTTGAGTGACCCAGCGGGAACCACAACGTTCCCATAAGTTGCGAGCATCTGCCCCATAAGATCTTTTGTTGTGGTTTTTCCCGCAGATCCGGTTACTCCGATGACGCGGATATGCCCCTTCTCCCGCAGTCTGGCAAGGTGTGCTCGTGCCAGATCACCGAGGGCGCGTTGGGTGTCAGCGACAACCACACAGGGAACCCCCTTGATGTTTTTCTGGGAGAGCACGAGCACTGCACCTTGCGAGTGGGCCACGCAAGCATAGTCGTGGCCGTCAGAGCGTTCCCCGACCACGGCAACAAATAAGTCCCCAGTCGACACTGTTCGCGAATCGATCGTGACCTGTCCTGTCACTGTGACATCTGACGGACAAGATAACTCACCGCCGGTGATGGAAGCGATCTCCTGCGCTGTGAACACGTTGCTATACGTCCTTACTGCCATAGGCTCATTGGGATTCGTGACTTCGGTGCGGCTGCAGCCGCACCGAGGCGCACTAGTGATGCTGATTACTCCAGCGCGTAAGAGCTCGACGAGCATGACGACGATCATCGAGTTCGTGAGGAACACCAGCCATGTCTTGAACTGTTTCGTGCCCGCGCCCTGCGATCAAGATGATATCCCCATCACTTGCTGCAGCGATCACATCGTCGATTGCAGATTCCCGCTGATCATATTCTTTCACGTCAATGATGCGCCCATGCGCGGCCTGTCGTTGGGCTTCTGACTGCGCTCCCTTAAGGAGGTCTTGACGGATCGTTGCACGGTCCTCGCCGTGTGGATCATCATCAGCAATGTAGACGACGTCTGCCAGGCGGGCTGCTACTGCCCCCATTTCTGGGCGCTTTGACGGGTCACGGTCGCCGGCCGCACCACAAACCACACGTAAGACACCATGTGTACCAGATTCGTGCGCACGAGCGGCGAGGTCTTGGCGTAGGGAGGACAACGCAAAATCCAAAGCTTCCGCTGTGTGGGCATAGTCCACGATGGTCAGTGGTTGTGCAGGCTTCGACACGACTTCCATTCGACCGGGGATTGAATGCAGGGAACGCAGACCTTCTGTGATGTTGTTGTCGCTGACACCTGCTAACCGGGCCATGAGTGCAGCAAGTGCGGCGTTGGCCACGTTGACTGTGCCGGGGAGGGCGCTATGGCAGCGCAGCCTCTGCCCATGCGGGCCCTGAAGTACGAACTGCGTCCCATAATTGGGTTGATAATCACCGACCTCAACGACCGTCCAGTCGGCGTGCACGTGTGCAGCACGCTCGGGAGTCGTTGCGACACTCCAGGTGTCAATCGTCGCTTGGTGGTGCAATTGCACACCCCAGTCATCATCAACGTTGATGACACCCGCCCGCGCATAGTCACTGTGAAAAAGCTGAGCTTTGGCGGCAAAGTACTCTGCCATCGATCCGTGGAAGTCAAGATGGTCACGTTGGAGGTTGGTGAAACCAACAACATCGAACTGTGTGCCGGTGATCCGGTGTAGCGCCAGAGCATGTGATGACACTTCCATGCTGACCGCCGTGACCTCTTCTTCAAGGCATCGTGCAAGAAAGCCTTGAAGCTCTGGAGCTTCAACTGTTGTTCGAGTGGAAGATACTGTGTGGTCGCCGAGTCTGGTTTCCACAGTCCCCATGAGTCCGGTGTGATGGCCGGCGGTCCGAAGAATCGCGTCGAGGAAAAAGGTGGTTGTTGTTTTTCCGTTTGTTCCGGTGATCCCGGCAGTGGTCAGCCGCGCAGCCGGCTGACCATATATTGTTGCTGCCACCTGCCCTGCAATTTCTCGTACATCGTGTCCGTCGTCAACAACGAGAACTGGTAATTCGTGACCAACGGATGCGTCTAACTCACGGGCGATGCGGTACCCGGCTTCGTCTGTGAGCACACCGCGGGCGCCAGCGTGAATTGCTTGTTCAATGTACTGGGCACCGTGGCTGCGTTGTCCGGCCACGGCCACGAAGAGATCACCTGGACGCACACGGGCTGTTTGTATGGCGAGACCCGATACCTGGGCATCTGCCATTGCGTGCACCTGGACCGGCACGGTATGAACAAGAGACTGAAGGGGCACCGATGGTGGGCGGTGCGGACGCATGAGATCGTCAGCGGTTGGCTGCATAGTCCCAATCTATCGTTTCTGCGGGTGAAAATCGGCGCGAACCGATGCGGTAAGGGGTGGAGCACTCCCCTGGCAACGGCAGTTCATACTTCTGGGTGAGTGCGTACCCCTGATTTTAACGGTGGACGTCCCCACTGGCTTCAAGCGGCTAGCGCATCACCAATCAATGGGGTACAGGGAGGGACGTGATCCTGTGGGTTCGACTTCAAGCCGTTGCAGGGAATAGGCCATCACATCGGCAAAAACTGGTGCTGCCACTTCGCCACCATAAACGGAGGTTTTGGGATCACGAAGAATGACTGACACCACAATTGCCGGATCGTCGACCGGCGCGACCCCAATGAACGATGACACAAACGATGTGAGTTGTCCGTTCTCATCTGCCGCTTGTGCGGTACCCGTCTTCCCCGCAACCCGATAGCCGCTGACTTTCCCTGCCGCGCCGCTTCCTTCTACGACTACCGACTCCATCATGGAAAGCACCGCATCGGCCGTCTCCTTCGAGACGATTTGACGTGTCTCGGCTTTCGGGGATGGAGTGTAGGTACCGTCTTGGTCCGTGGTTCCTGCAACTAAGTGGGGGGTACATTGTTGTCCACCGTTGGCTATCGTGGCGAACACGTTGGTGGATTGAAGGGCGTTGCCTGCCATCCCCTGGCCAAACATGACCGAGTACTGGGTTCGTCCATCCCATTGATCTGGTTCTGCGAGCAAACCACGTGACTCTCCCCCGAGTTCGATTCCGGTCCGCTGGCCGAACCCAAATTTACTGAGATAGTCGTATCTCACCTGTTTAGTGAGGAGTTCAGCAATTTGCACGGTGCCTGTGTTCGATGAATCAGCGAGGATGCCAGTTAGTGTTCGATTATGGGTGGCGTGTTCATGGGCGTCACGGAATGTTTGTCCGTTGCTTGTTGTGTACTGATCTGGTACTCGAAACTTGCTTGTGGGCGTTGCTACCCCCGTTTCGAGAGCGGCAGCCATGGTGACGACCTTGGCTGTGGATCCTGGTTCAAAAATGTCTTGAACAGATCCCAGGCGTCCAGTAATGCTCGTTGTGTCGTCCGATGTCGCTGATCGATCGGCAAGCGCAATCACCTCGCATGTCTTCACGTCTTGGACAATGACATAACCACCTCGAGCACCTGTCTTTTTCAATTGTTCATCAAGCGCGTTTTCCACGTGCCACTGAATGTCCATGTCAAGAGTAGACACCACAGTGTGTCCACTATTGGCAGGCACTTCTGTCACAGGCGCTGAGGGAAGAATATGGCCATTACGAGACTGTTCGTAGGTCATCGAACCGTCTGTCCCTGTGAGGAGAGAATTTTGGGAGTATTCGAGACCGGACAAACCTTCATCTGTTCCCATTGCGCCAATAATCGACTTTGCGGTTTCCCCCGCAGGGTACATTCGCTTTGACGTTGATTCAGGGAATATCCCCGAGATCCGCAATGCGCGGATGGCATCCCACGTTTCAGGGGGAATGTCTGTCGCGATCGTAAGGTATTTATTGTACCTATCGGTTTCTGGTGATTTTGTGAGTTCGGCAGCCAGCTCTTGCGCATTCAGATCAAGCAATGGCGCAAGAAGTTCAGCAGCGTAACGCGGGCCACCTTTTTTCTCACCATCAGGTGTGAGTTGACTCCATTTTTCGATCAGCTCTTGGTCGGCAAAGACCTTGTATCTCGTGACGGATTTGGCGATCGCAACTCCGTGACGGTCTGTGATTTGGCCGCGCTCCGCTTTGAGAGGCATAGTTTTGGTGCGCATGGCCTGTGCTTTTTCGCGCAGTTCATCACCATAAACGAGTTGGACTTGTCCCAGACGTAGTGCGAAGGCGCAAAGAAGAACGGTGACAAGGAAAGAAACAAACCTCAAGCGCCTCGTCGGCATTCGGTACCCCAGCGGCCCACGTGCACGCTGTTGTGCCCGGCGCGCTCGGGAGCGAACTCGTTCCTCCTGAGCTCTCCGCTGTTTCTCAGTCAGTTTCGCGCGCCCTCGTGGGGAGCCAACTGGTCGCGCTGATGCGTAAGACCTGCGTTGGGTACCTAAATCACTTCGTGGACCTGCGGTGCGCGATGCTCGCGCCGCCTGCGTACCGCGCTGTGGTGCGCTGCGCACCCCGTCCCGTTCAGAGGGACGAGGACCCCTCTTCGATGATTGCGATGACGGGGTCGATCCGGATTTTCGTTCTGAACCATTCTGTGCTCGTGAACGTGAGGAGGCCCTTGCGCTTTGTGGTGATTGTTGCCCCCGTCGCTCCTGACCTCCACGCCTCGCTCGTGGTGTCTTTTCGCTCACTAGCCACTACTTTCCGTCGGGCTCCACAAGAATCGTCTTGTCTTCCAATCGAATCACACCAGGCGTCAGTTCTTGCACCATTCCCAGGTCGCGTGCGCGTTGCGCAAGGTTCTCCGCTGTTGACACATCATCAAGGTCACTTGACAGCTGTTCAGTAACGAGCACCTCGTGTGAGAGTTGTGCCTTCATGTCTGTCTGCTTGTAGGCGCCGTGTGCCATCTCCACGTTCAAGATGAGGATCGCAGCGATCGTCAGGCCCAGTAGCGCAACACACCCTGCGAGAAACACTCCCAACGATGCGCGCGGTTCTGGTGCCGTGACGACTTCAAGAGCAGGTTTTCGTGGAGTAGATGTGACGGGTGCGGCGTGTGGTGCCGAGGTTGACCATGAAGACACTGCACGTGCTGTAGCTGTTGGCGATGCACTCACGTGTACTCTCCATTTCTCAGGTGTGCCGGGGTTGGTCGTACTCGTTCAATTGCTCGAAGTCGAACCGATGCGGACCGCGGGTTTGACTGCAGTTCGTTCTCATCCGCCTTTTCCGCTCCCCTTGTGAGGGCACGTAGGTAGGGGCGATGAGTCTCTGGTTCGATGGGAAGATCAGGCGGAGCACTGGATTGAAGACCTCGTGTGAATTCGACTTTGGTCATCCGGTCTTCTAGGGAGTGGTATGACTCCACGAGAAGACGGCCACCAATAACAAGGCTTTCAATTGCTGCCGGGAGCGCATGCGCCAGAACATCAAGCTCTTCGTTGACTTCAATACGCAAGGCCTGAAAGGTGCGTTTCGCGGGATTGCCTCCCGTAGCGCGCGCTGCTGCTGGTATTGATTCGCGAATGAGATCAACAAGTTCCCCTGATCGCTCCCAGGGACGCTCCTCTCGGCGGCGGACAATGGCCCGTGCGATACGCGGAGCGAACCGTTCCTCGCCATAGGTTTTGAGGATCGTGGCTAGTCGCTTTTCGTCGTAAGTGTTCAGGATGTCTGCTGCGGTCAACGGTGCTGATGAATCCATACGCATATCAAGTGGGGCATCGTGTGCGTAAGCAAAACCGCGTTCCCGCTCGTCAATCTGAAGTGAGGATACGCCCAGGTCCATGAGTATTGCCTGTGCACCATCAAACCCAGCCTCATGGATCACACGGTAGATGTTGTCGTAGGTGGTGTGCACTGCGCGAAACCGTTGACCAAACGACTCAAGCCGTTCACTGGCAAGCGCCAAAGCTTGAGCATCACGGTCGATGCCAATCGCTATGACATTCGGAAACGCTTCAAGTACAGCACGTGTATGGCCCCCCATACCCAATGTGGCATCAACATACAGCGCCTGAGGGGAGTTCAGCGCGGGAGCCATTAGTTCAAGGCAACGGTCACGCAGCACGGGTATGTGCCGACGCGAGGCCGGTGATTCATCCTGGAACTCGTTCATGGGAACCTTAACTGTCGGCGATGTTGTTGGTAGTTACCTACTCCACCAGGGCTCCCACCGTCGCCATCTGGCACCGGGGAAGTGGCGTCAGATGACGGTAGGAGACCTCATAGAGCAGATCAAAACTGGAGGTCAGGGAATATTTGTTCAGCTGTTTGCGAGTATCCTTCTTCCTTTTCTTCGAGGTAGTCCTCCCATGTCCTTGCGTCCCAGATCTCGACCCGGGATCCCGCACCAATGACGGCGACCTCGCGATCCAACCCGGCATATGTTCGCAATGGAGTGGGAATAGATACCCTCCCTTGCTTGTCTGGCATTTCGTCGCTTGCTCCCGACAGAAAAACACGCATATAGTCACGCGCCTGTCGCGAGGTCACTGGTGCTTGACGTAGGTGTTCATACATGCGCCGAAACTCTTCCATGGGGAGAAGGAAGAGGCAGCGCTCTTGTCCTCGCGTCATGACCAAGCCAGAAGAAAACTGACCACGAAACTTCGATGGAAGGATCAATCGGCCTTTGTCGTCGAGTTTTGGGGTGTAAGTCCCCAAAAACAGGTGTGGGATGGCACCCATGATGTCGTGCATCGTGCGTCCCCTCTCCACTCGTGACATTGCGGGTTTCGCTATGGGGAGAAGTGCTCATCGCCGAAACGCCGTTCATCCTCTACCCTCCGCTCAACTCCACGTTACTCCATTTCCCTCCACAGTCTCTCATAATGTCGGCATTTTTCACCTCGAGTTAAGTGAAAGTGCTGGTGAGATCTTGGGGAGCGAAGTGGAGGGTTTTTGCCGCGCCGCGGGCCGCATGCCACACGCAATGGCAACAGTTATGCCAATTGCTCGTCATATAACGCCGCGACCAGCACACTCAGCGCGGCGCAATCCGCGAGTGGACTTGTCAAACCAGCATGCCGTTGACTGTGGAGCGAAGTGGAGGTTGTTTGTGGCAACGCACAGGGCTGGAAGCAGGTCATCCTGCTTCCAGCCCTGTGCCTATCTCGTCATGCAGTGAGACTCAGTCTCACACTTGATCGTCCGTGTCGGTGAGCTACGTCATTCTCCCCGTTGCCTGCGGTCCCATCTCTCTTCCATCCGCTGCATGAAGGTTTTCTGCCCTCCGCGTGCAGTCGACCGTTTTTTCGCCGATGAGTGACGAACTCCCTGGCCATCGACAACACGAAGCGTAGGCTCTTTTTTTGGCCGCGACAGTGCATACGTCACACCGAGGAACATCACCACAAAACCGATCACACCGATCCACGTCAGCGCAGTTGTCACCGCAACGATGAGCAGACCAAGGCCTGCCGCGACTGCAATAACTGCAGTGATAAACCGTGCGGTCGTTGTTCCTTGGCGTCCACTCATCGTCGAGGCGAGCCGCGGGTCCTCGGACCGCAATTCTTTTTCGAGCTGTTCAAGTATGCGTTGCTCGTGTTCTGACAGAGGCATGGCAACCCCCGATTCTCGTCTCCGTCGATGCCCTGGTTCCAGGATAGTGGAGGCCATCAACTCTTGGGTAGTTGAAGACCTGATTGTACTCCAAGTGAGATAGCCCGTGACCCAAATTTCGCCCGAATCGCGTCGATTGTCTCCTCAGTTTTTCTTGTCGTGTCATGGTGGTCCGTGAGAGATTCCTCGAGCGTCAACGTCAATGGCTGGCCTTCTTCTGGGACAAGCTGTTCCGCTCTTACGCCTAGCAAACGTGCGCGTTGACCCGGCAAAAGTTGACGGTCGACCAAAGTCCACGCCTGACTAAAGACCACGTGAAGTGACTGGCTAGGTGAATGAAGAGTCACGTGCCGGGTGATCGTGTGGAAGTTCACATCGCGGATCTTGACCGATATGGTGCGGGCAAGCAGGCCCCGACTTCGCAGCCGCGATGTCACGGTGTCCGCCAAAGAGCGAACGGTGGCACGCAATACTTCTCTGCTTCCTTCGTCCTGAGCAAATGTGTGTTCTGCACCGACGCTCTTTTCCACGCGCGTTGGGGTAACAGGCCTGTCGTCAATCCCTCGGGCAAGATGGATAAGGCGGTTTCCCAGCGTCGCACCGAGGAGCGCGACGACATAGCTTGGCTCCAGCGCAGCGACGTCCCGGATGGTATGGAGTCCGTGTTGTTTCAATCGACGCTCGCTCTTGTCACCGATACCCATCAGCGCCCCGATGGGCAATAGGTTGAGGAATTCTTGTTCCTGTCCACGAGGCAGGACAAGTAGTCCATCCGGTTTTGCTTGTGTGGAACAGAGCTTAGCCAGAAACTTATTGGCGGCGACACCAACCGAGCAGGTGACCCCGTGGTGGGCTTTAACCTGAGCTCTCAATTCTTGCGCACGGGCAGAGAGGGTTCCTTGTGGTCCACGTATTCCAGATACGTCAAGGTACGCCTCGTCAATCGAAACTTGTTCTACCCATGGAGTGATGGTGTCGAGGTAGTCCATCACCGAACGAGATATCCGCGCATATTCGTGATGTCTAGGCGCCACCCAGACAGCGTGCGGCGCAAGCAGCCGGGCACGTTGGGTGGGCATTGCAGATCGCACGCCTAGCTCTCGAGCTTCGTAAGAGGCGGCTAAGACGACCGAGCGTTCGCCTCCAGCCACGATGACTGGTTGCCCCCGCAGCTCTGGCCGTTGCGCAATCTCAACCGACGCATAGAAAGCATCCATGTCCACATGCATGACGTTCAGCCCGGTATCATCGCTGCCCCAGTCCCGGCGCGCTTGGGTCACTCGTACAGCATTACTCACCTCAGATCACTCCCGTGCCCGCCCTCGCGCGACTGCGGTTTTCGTGCGCACGATGGGTAAGTTCTGGGTACTGATGGACCAGGATGGTCCACATCTCTTCGCGGAACGCGAGGCATGTCTCGTGCCACTGGTTGATATCTGCGGCTGTGATGACACCTCTATCTCCGCGATCCAGCCTCGACCTCACCTGCGCACTCGCTTCCCATACCGTCACCCAGCGACCACACTGAGGATTGTCCTGAACGAGCGCATCCCACACAGGACGCTGAGGACGACGAGAAGCCTGGTGTACCGTCACTGCGCCTGCATACCGCAGCGCAGCGTAGTGAATGAACCGAAAGGCATCCTCGGGATCACGATGGCGTCGCGCAGCGTGAAGCAACCTGTTGCCATCGTCCATCAGTGCGAGCGCCTTGTAGACGAGGGTCGACATGTCGCGGCGGCGTAGTGCGCCCTTCCCCAGCGATGGTGCTTGTTGTCGCGTGTGGCGATTCCTGCGCGTCGTCATCGAGATCACCTCATCACTATCATCGAACACCTGTTCGATTTTGGCAAGTGCCGTGCTACGTTGTGTGGTTTGCTTGGGTCATGGCCTCTCGTCGTTCTCGTCCGTCTCGCCGTCCTCAGGTGGCGCTGCCCACCGATCCGATCCGCACTGCATATCAGACCGTTCGCGTAGCAGCAGATCGAGACCATGACCGGCGCCTGACGCTTTTCCTTGATGACACACCTAGTTCATTTATTGACCTAGACGATCCGCTCCATGTGGGGTTTGAGTATCTCGATATCATGCATCGGGTCATTGTTGACCTTGCGCCAACTTCACGGAAGATTGCACATCTCGGTGTCGCGGGTGCGAGTCTTGCGCGCGCATGCGCTGCTTCTATTCCAGCTGTTGAGCAAATCGGGATTGACATTGATGGTGAGTTGTTGGAGTTAGTGCGCAGATGGTTCGATCTGCCCCGTTCTCCTGCGCTGAAGTTAAGGCCGGGTGATGCGCTGGAGCAGGTGGTGTCGTTGCGTTCCGGGAGTATCGATGTACTGACGCGCGATATTTTCACGGCCGGGGTGATTCCCGAGCATGTGGTGTCCTCGACGATGGCTGGCGAGGTGATGAGAGTTCTTCGACCTGGCGGCTTGTATCTCGTCAATAGTGCCGACCGACAACCATTAACGCTGGTCAAACGCGAGTTGGCGACATTGGCGCACAGTATTGCCCAGACACACCAGCTCAACGCATCTGAGGTCAGTTCCTCGTGGGATCCCTGGGATTATCTCGCGCTCATTGCCGAACCCTCAATAGTGAAAAAGAAGCGTTACGGCAATGTTGTTCTGTGTGCAGTTCGACCAGACGCCGAGAACCCCATGAGCCCTTTTGAGACCAGCGAGACGCTGTACCGGTCGTTGAGGTCCATGGCAGTCCCGGCGAGTATCTTGCACGGGGAACAGATTCAGCACTTTGTTGCTGATGCACAACCTTTTGGGCCTAGTTGACCGCGACACTCAGTGGGATTGACCTTTGCGCCATTCACGCTGGAGGAACGCCTCAAACTCCGCACCAAGTTCATCGGCGCTGGGAAGAAGCGGATCATCTGCAAGTAACGATTCACGGTCTTTTGCTGCCATGAAGGCGTCGTACTGGTTCTCCAGTCCGGTGACTACCTCGTGGATGTCGGGCGATTGTGCTACTTGCCGGTCCACTTCGATTCGTGCTTCCACAGCTGCTTGCGCGATGTCCGCTGATGCGAGGTCCAGCCCTGTCACGTCTTCGACTCGAGTGACGGCAGTGAGCGCTGAAGGGTAGTACTGCGACTGGATGAGGTAATGCGGGACGTGGGCCGCGATTCCTACTGCGTCACGGTGACGAAGGCCTAGTTCAAACTCGATGCGGTTACTCACTGTCGCGGGTACTTCCACTTTCCCGACCCATTTGGGTTGGGCTGTCAATAAGGTTTCCCGAGTGGCGTGGAGAATCGCTCCGTGTTCTCTCGTGTGGGGTATGCCCATGGGAAGTCCATACGCGCTCACGACTAACGACACGTTGAAGTCCTCAATGAGGTCAAGGACCGCCTGGGTAAAGCCGTCCCAGCGCCGGTCAGGTTCCAAGCCATGAAGGAGAAGGTAGTCGGTGCCTTCGGCGTCGTGGAGCAGGTCAAGGGAAATATGGGGTTGCCGGTATTCAGTCCAATGGTGGACGTCGAATACCATGGTGGGACGCCTGGCGTGGTAGTCAATCAATTGGTCGTGGTCGAAGGTGGCAAAGGGACGCGGGTTTCCATGAGCGGTGAGGTGTTCGGCGATGATCTCTGTGACATGGCCGGCGTCGACAAGTGGACGTAGTGCAAGCACAAGCACAGGTCCTACCGCTGACGTCTCGGTCCGGGTCCGTAGTTCGTCATAGGTGTCTTTGTGGAAGTCATAAAGATCCGAACTCATGGCAGGTCCTTTCACTGGTCCTTGTGTCACGATCTCCAACGTCGTTGGTCCACGTGTTGTTCCCGAACAGGAACGGTGAGGTGTGGTGACCTTATCCCGTGAGGTTCATTGGGTGCATCCTGGTGTCGCTATCACACCTGATTTGGTGGATAATAGACGGTCGCCTGATACTGACTCGTGCATCGCGTGATGTCGTGTTGAGGGGAACTGACCTACTGCCAAAGATCACGTGAATCAGGGGAAGCCTGTGGCCGAACACCGCGACACCCTCGCACAGGAACAGCGTATCGTCGATGCGCTTTACGCACGGTTGGATGAGTTGCGTGACGCGACTGCTGCTCGGCTCGCTGCCGTTCGTAAACAGGGACCAACTGGCTCGCCGCAAAACCGTTCTGAACGGGATTCATTTGCAACCCATTATGAGGATCGGCTCGCGTTGCTCCACGCGGTGGAAGAGCGTCTTGTCTTTGGTCACTTGTCACTGACTGATGATTCAACCCGCCATATTGGGCGGGTGGGGTTAACTGATGCGCAGCATCAGTCTATTTTGACGGACTGGCGCGCTCCGGCTGCGGAACCGTTTTACCGTGCGACATTAGCGCATCCACAGGGGGTAATCCGGCGCAGGCACTTAACCACCTCGGGGCGTCAGGTCACTGCTGTCGAAGATGAGTTACTCACGTTGAGTGACTCAGATGAGGAACTTCCACCCCTGCAGGGGGAGGGGGCACTGCTTTCTGCAATGGCCCGGGGCCGGACCGGAAAGATGGGCGACATTGTCGCAACAATTCAGCGCGAACAAGACGAGATAATCCGCGCTCCTCTCCACGGGGCCCACGTTGTTCAAGGCGGGCCAGGAACCGGAAAAACTGCTGTTGCTTTACACCGTGCAGCATATTTGTTGTACGCACACCGCCGAGTATTGGAACGCTCCGGGGTTCTTTTGATTGGGCCTTCGTCAGCGTTTCTTCGCTATATCGACCAAGTTCTTCCCTCACTTGGCGAGACAGGTGTAGTGTCCACAACACTAGCCTCATTGATGCCCGGTGTTGTTGCGGAAGCAGAAGACTCCCCTGAGGCCGCAGCCTTAAAGGGTGACGTGCGCTTTGCGCGCTATGTGCGTGCCGCTGTCAAAGCCCGCCAACAGGTGCCGTCGCAAAACACAACACTGCGCATCGACGGTCATCTGCTTGTGGTCACCCCCCGTGACGTTAAAGAATCGATGACCCGTGCACGACGGGCCAACAAACCGCACAACGAAGGATGGGACATCTTCGCTCGTGACATGCTCAATAAGTTGGCCGCGCAGTACGCCCAAGACATGCCATACCACGTTGCAGCAGAAGACCGCGCAGACATCATTGCTGAGTTGCGCTCACATCGCGAGGTACGCCGCCTGATCAACCTTGCGTGGTTCCCCATCAGCGCCCCGCAACTCGTTGATGCGCTCCTGTCGCGCCCACATCGCCTCCTCCAGGCAGCTCCAGACCTAACCGACGCTGAACGATCAGCTCTTCTTCGACCTCCTGGCTCCGCATGGACAACCTCGGACATCCCATTACTGGATGAAGCTGAGGAACTCCTCGGCCCGTTGCCAGGGCGCAACCACCAAGCGCCCTCCCCCAGTGTCGACCACGAATACGCCCAAGCGGTGATCAACGAAACTGGTGTTGCGGGTTTAGTAAGCGCCCACGATTTGGAAGCACGATTTCGAGCCCACGGTCCGGTCATGTCCTTGGCTGAACGAGCTGGCAGTGACCGGCAATGGACATATGGTCACGTCATCGTGGACGAAGCACAAGAATTGTCTCCGATGGACTGGCGAATGCTGATACGCCGCTGCCCAACACGGTCCTTCACCATCGTGGGTGATACAGCCCAAACTTCGCGAGCTGGTGGTGCACGGACCTGGGAGGGTATGTTCACACCCGTGTTTCGCGAGCACTGGACCCAGCATACGTTGACTATTAACTACCGTACTCCAGCTGCGATCGCTGACACGGCAATGCGTTATGCGCATCATGCAGGACTGACCACGTCTCCTCTCACCTCGGCTCGTGATGTCGCAGGAGCACTCGATGTGATTCGGGTTCCTGATGATGGCTGGGACAACACTCTTGTGACCGCTGTCAACGAGGCGATCAGCCGGTTTATCTCGGCCGACCGAGGGCAAGTCGCCGTCATCACAAGTTCACGACAGTTGTCTCGCATCACGTCACTGGTCGACACGTGCGTTGCTCGTCACGGTGATGTTCGGCGTGGATCCGTGGACACCCTGACACCACGCGCGGTGAAAGGTCTAGAATTCGATGCAGTCATTCTTGTTGACCCTCAGGAGATCGAGGATGAAGTTGGGGCTTCGGATCTGTTCGTTGCTTTAACGAGACCAACCCAGCACCTTTGTGTCCTGACACCATCTCGTGCACCGTGGTTCTCCGCCCAGTGAACACAACAGACCCATGTTCGTCGTGACACCGTGCGTAACGTCGGTTCACCACTAAAGACTTGGTGGTGACCAAACCCACTCAGGAAGAAAATGGAGGCGTGTTGAAAGCGCTGCTTCTGGAAAACGTCCATCCCACCGCCGTAGAAATCCTCTCCTCTCATGGATACGAGGTCATTACACGATCTGGGGCACTCGATGAGGCGGAACTCATCGAAGCTCTCCAAGGCGTCCATCTACTCGGCATCCGATCAAAGACGCAGGTAACGCGTCAGGTCATTGATCACGCCCCTGACCTCATCGCGATCGGCGCATTTTGTATCGGCACCAACCAGATCGACTTAGGCGCAGCAGCGGAACGTGGAGTCGGTGTTTTCAATGCTCCGTTCTCAAATACTCGTTCAGTTGTCGAGATGGCGATCTCTGAAATGATCTCGCTGACACGCCGGCTACCAGAACGTAATAAGGCCATGCACGACGGTGTGTGGGACAAAACCGCCGATGGATCTCACGAGATCCGCGGGAAGACCCTGGGCATCATTGGGTACGGAAACATTGGTACTCAGTTATCAGTCCTTGCTGAGAACCTTGGAATGTCGGTCATTTTCTATGACACGGCTGAAAAACTCGCCCTGGGGAACGCACGACGGGCTACCACCTTGGAAGAGTTGTTGGGCGCCGCAGACGTGGTGACAATCCACGTCGATGGCAGGCCTGGTAACGCTGGCCTTTTCGGTGCAGAACAGTTCGCTGCCATGAAACGAGGCGCTATTTTCCTCAACCTCTCGCGGGGTTTTGTCATGGACAACGAGGCACTCCGTGACGCCATCATGTCAGGTCATGTCGCAGGAGCGGCAGTCGATGTGTTCCCCACCGAACCGAAAAAACGTGGGGACGCGTTTGACTCTGAACTGCGTGGGTTGGCGAACGTGATCCTCACTCCTCACATTGGTGGTTCCACCCTTGAGGCTCAGGAATCTATTGGTGAGTTCGTCGCCAACAAGCTACGTGACTATGTCCGCACCGGTTCGACGACTCTGTCTGTGAATCTTCCGAACCTGGCACTTGAAACGACTGGCTCGATCACCCGCATCGCATTCCTCCACCGCAACACCCCTGGGGTGCTTGCTGCCGTCAACAATGCGCTCGCAACGCACAACGTCAACATCGACGGCCAGTTGTTGGCGACACGCGGTGAGTTTGGGTATGTCGTCACTGACGCTGGTTCCTCAGTTGACCCTGAAGTTCTGAACGCATTGAAAGATATTGACCAGTACATTCGCATCCGTGTGATGCCCCCATCTCACTTGCGGTGAGAACGTCGGGCGCTCGCACGCCCCTCTTACTGGGTGGGAGTCAGTCGTTGCTGACTTCCACCCAGTCCCGTACCTTTGTGGTATGACCACAGAGCCGGTACTTTCACAGCAGCCCATCCGTTCGGTCCCACATTCTGGTCTGCGCTTCCCCGCAATCAGTTTGGGCCTGTGGCAAAACTTTGGTGCTTCTGCAGCGAGCGAGGACGCAACGGCTCTCATCACAACCGCCTTGGACCTCGGGGTCTTTCACTTAGACCTTGCCAATAATTACGGCCCCCCACCGGGTGCCGCAGAATCTTTTGTGGGAACGCTGCTCCGCGGCTCGCTACGCGCCCATCGAGATGAAATGCTCCTTGCAACGAAAGCCGGATACCGGATGTGGCCTGGGCCTTACGGTGAGGGTGGCTCACGCAAGTATCTCCTTTCGTCTCTGGACGCGAGTTTGTCACGGCTAGGCACTGACGTGGTCGATATTTTTTACTCCCATCGTTATGACCCCACCACACCGCTTGAAGAAACTATCGGGGCGCTTGCGACAGCGCTTGCACAAGGAAAAGCACACTACGTTGGCATTTCGTCGTACTCGCCGCAACGTACCCGTGAAGCTCTCGCGATCGCTCGTGACTACGGGATCCCTTTATCTGTCCATCAGTCGTCCTATTCGCTGGTGAACAGATGGATTGAAGAACCTGACGCCCAGGGTGATAGTGTCCTGTCTTTGTCGAATGACCATGACTTTGGCGTTGTCGCTTTTTCTCCACTTGCGCAAGGTCTACTGACTGACAAGTACCTCAATCACGTACCGAGTGACTCACGCGCAGCGCTATCGTCGTCGTTTCGTCCGGAATATCTCAGCGAAGAGAATCTACGTCGAGTGCGAGAACTAGATTCCATTGCCCAAGAACTGGGTCTCTCACTTGCACAGATGGCGGTGGCGTGGATTCTCCGTGATCCGAGGGTGAGCTCAGTACTCGTGGGCGCTAGAACACCGGCACAGTTCCGTGAACTCCTTCACGCGACTGAGGCACCCGTATTGACTCCCGATGTGCTGATTCGTATTGATCAGTGGGCAACCGATGCTGGAATCAATTTGTGGGCTCAGCGTTCGTCGTCTTTGTGACTATGGCGTAGATCTTCGACAGCTTGAGCGAAATCGTCGAGCGAATCAAAATTCTGGTACACACTGGCAAAACGCAAGTATGCCACCTGGTCAAGCTCGCGCAGCGGCCCCAAAATTGCCAATCCAACGTCGTTGGCACCAACCTCGGCACTCCCCTGAGCCCGGATTGTTTCTTCTACGGTTTGTGCAAGCTTGGCGAGGTCATCGTCATTGACCGGCCGCCCTTGACAGGCCTTTCTCACACCATTGATGACCTTTTGGCGTGAAAACGGCTCCGTAACCCCTGACCTTTTTGTTACTGACAGGCTCGCGGTTTCGATGGTGGTAAATCGTTTCTGACATTGGGGGCACTGGCGACGACGGCGGATAGTGGCACCGTCATCAGAGGTACGCGAATCGACAACGCGTGAATCTGGGTGTCGACAAAAAGGACAGTGCACTGAGACTCCTCCGGGAAAGTTCTTCAGTCCACTGTACGCAATAAGACCGCGCGCACCCAAGAGCACACTCACGAAGACGTAGGTAAATACAACACCTCTCCGACATCTAACGCCCCTGAGAGTCGTTGATTCAGATCCTTGATGGCGTCGATGGTGTCTCGAGGGTCCTTTGTGGGCGCATGGGCGACCGCGATAGACCATAGAGTCTCTCCCCCACTCACCACGTACTCAGTGACGGCTTGGGGATCGTGCGGTGTGTCAGCCATAGCAGTTTGACCCAACAAAACTCCTACACCCACAGCGAACGTCAACGAGAGGGACCACACCAGCACCCGCCCCCGTCGAGTGAGTCGCATCCCCCCTAACCCCAAAAATCCATACGCTTCGCGAGGTGTACGTGCTGGCACAGGCACACCTTGTGATGCTTGAGATTGCTGCGAAGCGCCAGGGTATACGCGTTCACGGGGGAACTCGATGAGTTGGGCGTTCATCACTGACTGACTCACTACGGTCTCCTTGGGGGTTGAGGCCACCGACAGATGATCGAACATACGTTCGTAGAACAAGTGTACGAACGGATATGGGTTTTGTGAACACCTGTTCGAGAAATAGTCGAACAGGTGTTTGAAAATCACCTGATTTCACATAGAGTAAGAACACACGAGTGTCAGTTCATCACGCACCACTGACAAAGACAGAGCATGGCTACCATCAGCGCGAAAGCGTTAAGCGAGACCTCTCAGCACCTCCCTGTCTCGCTGCTGACGCCTACTGCGTGCACGACAGGAGATCGCATGACCGAGCAATCCACACCACAGCACCTGTCTGACGCACCACTGACATCGCGTCAACGTGCAGTGTTGGCCTGCATCACTCAATCTCTGAAAGATCGAGGCTATCCGCCGAGCATGCGGGAGATCGGCCGAGAGGTCGGCCTCACTAGCCCCTCCAGCGTGAAACACCAACTCAAGGTGCTCGAAGAACGCGGTTTTGTCCGGCGCGACCCCAACCGACCACGCGCGATTGAGGTTATTCCCACTCCTCGAGAGAAGGACACGTCCTCTCCTTCACCGGATCCTGGCCTGCATCATTCCTCGAGGAACACTGAGAACGTGGTCATGATCCCCCACGGTTCACGAACATCCGATCTCCGCCCGGTTCCCCTTGTGGGACGCATTGCCGCGGGTGCACCTATTTTGGCTGACCAAGACATTGAAGATGTGTTCACTCTGCCCCGCCAACTTGTTGGCGATGGCGAACTATACATGCTTCGGGTGTCGGGAGAATCCATGGTTGATGCAGCCATCTGTGACGGAGACTTCGTTGTCGTGCGTCGACAAGGTGTTGCCGAAAACGGTGAGATCGTCGCAGCCATGATCGATGGTGAAGCCACAGTGAAAACGCTTAAACTCAAAGATGGGCACCGGTGGCTCATGCCTCACAACCCGCTTTACGACCCCATCCTTGGTGATGACGCCGAGATCCTTGGAAAAGTTGTTTCAGTGATTCGTGCCATGTAGGGCGCGCCACCACATGTTAGAAACCAAACTGCTGAGCGACTGACCGCAACGACTGTGCAGAGTCACGCAAACGCCGTTGTTCGCTATCAGACATGGGTACTAACAGGCGTTCTGTGCATCCATTTCTCCCCACCACGGAGGGAACTGAAAGGCACACATCGGACACGCCGTAGTAGTCACGGAGTTCGGTTGATACAGGTAGCACCCGGTGTTCGTCATTGAGGACCGCCTCAATGATTCGTGACCCCGCAAGGCCTACGGCATAGTTAGTGGCGCCTTTTCCCTCAATAATTCGGTATGCGGAGGACACAACCTCGTCAGCGATTTGCTCACGGCGTGCCTCCGACAAGGGGCTAAGACCATCGATCCCGGGCCACTCAAGGAGTGGGACACCACCAATCGTTGCCGAACTCCACAACGGAAATTCTGAGTCACCGTGTTCACCGACCATGTAGGCGTGAACATTTTGGACGGCAACCGAACACTCACGCGCCAGAACATAGCGGAGACGGGAAGAGTCAAGGACTGTACCAGAACCAAACAGCTGCTCACGGGGAAGACCAGAGACTTTCAGAGCAGCGTAAGTCACAACATCGACAGGGTTAGTCACCATGACGTACACCGCGTTGGGTGCAACGTCTTGCAATTGCGGCAAGATCTTTTTAATCAATCCAATAGTGGCTGCCGCAAGATCGATACGTGTTTGCCCAGGCTTCTGCTTGGCCCCTGCAGTCACCATGATGATGTCAGCATCCCGGCATACCTCAACATCGTCGGACCCAATAACCTCAGCCATAGGCATGAACTGAATCCCATGCGCAAGATCAAGAACCTCGGCCTTAACCTTTGCCGCATTGATGTCATAGAGAGCTACAGTTCGTGCTGAGCCGCGCATTAATGCTGCGTATGCCATGGTCGCTCCCACCGCACCTGCGCCCACAATAGCTACCTTTGAGGTCCGCCGCTCCGGGCGTGCAGCTTGTAGGGAATCACTTGGCTGAGGCTCAAAGTACATGGTGTCTCCTTGCGTAGTCGGTGCTGGTCAACACTGTACCGGGTTAGTCACCGCTGCGAGAGGTTAAACGGTGAAGAGCTGAGACTGCGGTAGCTTTCTGCGTGGTTCGCCACATCGGAGGCAGAGCAGATAGAAGGTACTGGCCGTATCGCGCTGTGGCAATCCGTGGGTCCAAGATGGCCACAACACCCTTATCATCAGTTGACCGAATCAACCGTCCGGCTCCTTGCGCGAGGAGAAGCGCAGCATGATGAGCAGCCACTGTCATGAAACCATTCCCCCCTGATTGTGCCACTGCTTTCGTGCGCGCCGAACGAACGGGGTCATCTGGTCGAGGAAACGGAATCCGATCGATCACAACAAGCTGACATGCGTCCCCTGGGACATCAACACCCTGCCACAACGACAAAGTCCCAAAAAGACATGTCTGGGGGTCTTCACGGAACAGCCGCACAAGTGTGGGCAACTGGTCCTCTCCTTGGAGCAAAATCGGGTAACTCACGCGTTCTTTGAGAACTTCTGCGGCTCGCTGCGCAGCTTTTCGCGAGGAGAAAAGGCCCAATGTCCGCCCATGCGCAGCGTTGATGAGCTCCTCAATATGGGCGAGCTGGTCATCAGTTGTTGGGCTTGATCCAGGAACAGGTAAATCGCGAGCAAGATACAAAATTCCCTGACGCGGATAGTCAAAAGGTGACGCGACATCCTTGGTGACAAGGTCGTCCACCCCAGCCAACCCCACGGTTCGAGCTGCCGAATCAAAGTTCCCACCGATAGCCAACGTTGCTGAGGTGAGGATCGCAGTATGCTCCGGCCACAGCGCTTGAGCCAACAACGACGACACACTCAATGGGGCAGCATACAGACGAGGGGGCGCCGTATCAGAACCAATCCGCGGCCTGGCGCACCACAGCACGTCGGCGGATGTGTCCTCAGCCGTCATTCGTTCCGCGATCTCAAAGATCGACAGAACAGCAGCCTGCGCTTGTTTTAACCCTGCATCAGCGGTGTCGTCCTTCTTTTCCGGTTTCAACTCAGACACCAACAGCCGGGAGGCGTCACGCACAGCACTGACCGCATCGTGAAGCTCAGCGGGCAAGCCACCGGTGAACGTCTGGTCCGGCTGATTAATCAGGGCGAGCGCTAACTGGGCGCTGGCGTCATCAAGCGCATCTGTCACACGTCCGCCACGGCGGCGAGCAAGACGCGCCGCCTTGTCGATGGACCCCGCAGAAAGATCAACAGTCGCAGCCGACGTCACACGATCAGCAAGTTCGTGTGCCTCATCGACAATAATGACGTCATGTTCTGGCAACACACCCGCTGAACCAGAGGCGGCAATTCCCAACATCGTGTGGTTCGTGACGACAAGGTCAGCATCAAACGCAGTTTTCCTGGCGTTATCGGGAAAACACTCATGGATCAACGGGCACGATGAACCAATGCACTCCAGCTTGTCCACGGACATCGCACGCCACGCACGATCAGAGACACCCGGAACTAAGTCGTCGCGATCCCCGGTGTCGGTGTCTCGGGCCCAGGTGACAATGCGTCGCATCTGGTCAGCCAGGGACTCCACCTCAGCGGTATCGGGGTGATCTGCCGTGCTTGTCCCTGCAGCCGGAACGGGATCGTCCGGCGCAAAAAGTGTGGCCTCCTCCTGCGGGTACCCCCCCTGTGCCTTGTGGAGGCACACATAGTTGCTCCACCCTTTCAGCAACGCCACATCTGGTTGCCGATCGAGATGCGGTTGGAGCGCCTGAGAAAGCAAAGGCAAGTCACGAGTCATGATCTGACGTTGCAACGCTAGTGTGGCGGTCGCAACAATCACACGTTCGTTAGTTGCAACGGCGTGCGCGACAGCCGGAACAAGGTAAGCCATGGACTTCCCCGTCCCGGTACCCGCTTGCACAATCAGCGGATGATGACCTTCCATTGCATCAAACACGGCGGAAGTCATGTCTTGCTGCCCACGTCGCGGCGCCCCACCGAGGCTCGTCACAACAATGTCAAGTAACGAGTTCACCGTAGCGGAAGCGGTTGCGGGAGGAGTCACAGTGCCATGCTAGTGGGTGTCACCCGAAAGACTCGCAGCGTCCACACACTCACACCTGTGAAACACGCTCGCGGCACCTGGTTTGCTATTCTCCGTCAATCGCTACTCGGTGAAGGTCAGCAGCAAGGTCTTCGGGCACCCTACCCGCTACAAATGTTCCCTGCTCAGTGTGGCGTAACTCATCAATCTCGCCCTCAGCGTGCATCCGTGAGAGCAAATCTCCTCTGTGGTACGGAACCGTGAGATGGATCTCGACTCCCGGAGCAGGAAGGATATCAGCGATGTGCCCTAACAGTTCCTCGATACCCGCCCCGGTGTGCGCTGATACCGCCCACACGTCACGTTCCATGGAGCGGATCTGCGCAATTGCCTCTGGCGGCGCAATGTCAGCTTTATTCACAACGATGATCTCAGGGATGTCGCTCACCCCGTCAATATCGGCAAGGACTGTGCGCACCGCGGCGATTTGTCCGGCTGGATCTGGATGAGCTCCATCCACAACATGGACGATGATGTCGGCGTCAGCTGTTTCCTCAAGGGTAGATCGGAAAGCTTCGACCAATTGATGGGGAAGGTGACGCACAAACCCGACAGTGTCCGCGAGAGTATAGACCCGTCCATCGGGAGTTTTCGTCCGGCGAACAGTCGGGTCGAGGGTGGCAAACAGTGCGTTTTGCACCAGGACACCAGCCCCCGTGAGCGCGTTGAGAAGCGAGGATTTCCCGGCGTTTGTGTACCCCACGATCGCAACCGCTGGCACTGCGTTTTTTCGACGCGAGGAACGTTTCGCCTCTCGCGCCGGTTTCATTGCGGCGATTTCACGGCGTAGTTTCGCCATTCGTGTGCGAATACGGCGACGATCAAGTTCAATCTTCGTTTCACCAGGACCACGGCTTCCCATCCCCGCGCCCGCCGAACCCACTTGGCCACCAGCTTGGCGAGACATGGATTCGCCCCATCCTCGAAGCCGTGGCAGGAGGTATTCCAGTTGGGCGAGCTCAACCTGGGCTTTGCCCTCCCGTGATTTCGCGTGTTGAGCGAAGATGTCGAGGATGAGAGCAGTGCGGTCAATCACCTTAATCTTGATGATGTCTTCCAACGCGCGCCGCTGTGAGGGACCAAGTTCACCATCAACAATGACCGTGTCCGCACCGACCTGTTGCACGATGTCGGCCAGTTCACTTGCCTTTCCTGATCCCAGGTATGTTCCAGGGTCCGGTGTTGCACGGCGTTGAAGCAACCCATCAAGAACTTGAGATCCGGCGGTTTCGGCGAGCGCAGCCAGCTCACGCAACGACACTTCGGCTTCTTGAGCGCTTCCGCGGGTATACAGCCCAACCAGCACCACGCGCTCGAGGCGCAGTTGGCGGTATTCCACCTCAGTGACGTCATCGAGTTCAGTGGATAAACCTTGGACTCGTCGCAGCGCGCTGCGCTCGGCAAGATCGAGCTGGTCACCGTCAAAGCGGGAGTGCGTGGTATCGCCGTCCTGGACGGCTGTTCCTGCGCGCGCGAGGATGCGTTGGACAACGTCTGTTGCCACGTCCCTTTCGGCGCGAGTCTCCCCGGGTTGTGTGTGTTCTGTGGGCAAACGGGGAGAATTATCGTCGTGCATGCATGCCTCTCGTCAATGGGTGTTTCTAGTGTAGTGCTCTTGTGCTGGGCGTTGCTGTCGCTATCGTGCCATGGCGTGGAGACGCGAGCACGGCTTTTTCGGTTGTGGTTCTCTGTTGGCTGGTGTGTGTGGCGGTAGGCTTGGATGGTGAGTGATGCGCAAGCCCCACAGGGGACCAACCAGTATTTTGACGTTTCCCCCACGTCAAAGGATGACACCCGGGTGATCCCGGTTCGTCTTGACGGTCGAGACGTCGAGGTGATGACATCAGCGGGAGTGTTTTCTCCTGGCCACATCGACACAGGCACCTCTGTTTTACTCCGGACAGTGGGTGCCCCACCCAGCGGCACGGTGGTTGATGTGGGGTGCGGGTGGGGTCCTATTGCCCTCACAATGGCGATGCGTAATCCCGATGCTCAGGTGTGGGCGGTGGACGTCAATGAGCGAAGCGTTGCTTTGACGGCACGCAACGCGCAGCGTCTTGATCTTCACTGCATCAACGCGGTTCTTGCCTCAGATATTCCTGAGGATTTTGTGGTGGATGAGCTGTGGTCGAACCCGCCGATCCGTATTGGCAAAGAAGCACTACACGCCTTAATTACGCAATGGTTGGTGCGGCTGCGCCCAGGTGGGCGGGCTGTATGGGTTGTCCAACGCCATTTGGGTGCTGATTCGTTGATGAGATGGATGAACGCCCAATTCGCTGGAGAAGATCGGGTGACCCCAGGGCGGTATGTCACAACCAAGCGGGCCAGCGCGAAGGGGTTTCGAGTGCTCGAAACAGTGCACGTTGCTGAACAGGTTGCTCGGCCAGACCACTAAACATTCAATGAAGTGATCGTGATGTGGCCGTCAGCAACAAGCTCAGCGGGGCCTGCGAGCAACACCTCGTGAGTCCCTAAAGTCACCTGGACCCTTCCTCCGGGGACAGTGATTGTCCATGTCCGTGGCGAAGACTCTCCGGCCCATCGGTGGAGCGCTGCAGCTGCTGCACACGCGCCAGTCCCACATGATTGAGTTTCACCAACACCTCGTTCATACACACGCATAGAAGCTCGCCCAACAACTGTTCCATCCGCTGCTGTGTCCACGCCGTCAGGAACAACAAACTCAACGTTTGTTCCGTGCACAGGCACCGGGTCTACTCCCGGTGAGCGGGTGAGATCTAGTTCAGCGAGAGTGTCATGATCGGGGAGGGCAACAACCGTGTGCGGGTTGCCCATTGATACGGAAATCCCTGGACGCGCCGGCTCGTGAGGTTGCATCGGGATCGTTACTGTTGCGTCATGACCGGTTGTGCGGGCTGCAGTGTCATCGAGAAACTGGGCTGGCCCCATTCCAACTTCATACCAGTCACCGATCTTTCGTATCGTGCGAATGCCAGCCCGGGTAGCAATGGGGTATGCCGCGCCCAGGGCCGTCACACCTTTACGTTCTTCGAGGAAGCGGGCGAAAACTCGGACACCGTTTCCGCACATCGACGCAATAGACCCATCAGCATTGCGGTAATCCATAAACCACTCGACGCGCGGATCTCTTGTCACCAGATCACGGACTTCCTCGCTCAACTGGGCACGCATCACCCGGATGACCCCATCTGCGCCCACACCGGAACGGCGATCAGTAAGAGCCCGCACGAGCTCCTCGGTCAGATCAATAGCGCCCTGTGGATCATCAAGGATCACAAAATCGTTGCGGGTGCCATGGCCTTTAGTGAAGGGCAAAGTCGTCATGTACCCAGCCTACGACGTGTGGGCGTGGTGTCGGACAAAAAGATCTCACCGTGATCGGCACGATCAATGCACACCAACGCATCGTGCAGGACAGATGGGGATAGCGCATCGATCCACTGCGTGCGTGAATCTCTACCAAACCAGCCCATCTGTTTGCGTGTCAGGCGGCGGGTGTGAGTGATGATGTCAGCAACTGCTTGGTCCCGGGAAATTTCCCCATCAAAATAGCGGAGAAATTCCGCATAACCAACGGCTCGCGACGCAGTCCGCCCCATCCCCTGCTGGAGAACACTGCGCACTTCGTCCTCAAGACCTTGAGAGATCATCGTGTGCACACGACTTTCGACCCGTTGATCCAGCACACTCCGATCACAATCCACCCCGATCGTCACAGTAGGGCGCACATATGTTGCTTGCGGCAAAAAAGCAGTAAACGGACGACCCGTGATCGTGATGACTTCCAACGCCCGAATGATACGACGCTCATTGGACGCCCCCATCCGGTGCGCTGCTTGTGGATCACGCGCAACCAACTCCTCAAACAACGCCTGACTGCCATGTTCAGCTGCCCGCTTCTCCAGCTCACCCCGCACCGCATCATCAGTACCAGGGAACTGCATATCGTCCACAACGGCGCGAATATACAAACCCGACCCACCCACCAAAATTGCCCGTTTACCGCGCATTTCAACATCCTGAATTGCAGCGCGTGCATCACGCTGATACTGCGCAACAGACAAATCCACCTGGGGGTCAACCACACCAACAAGGTGGTGCACAATCCCCTGCCGCTCGTGCATCGTCATCGCGGCGGTCCCAATACTCATGCCGCGGTACAACTGGTACGCGTCACCCGACACGATCTCAACCCGATCAGGCCCGCCCAACGCATGTGCAACGGCAACCGCCAACGACGACTTCCCCGTCGCCGTCGGGCCCACAATCGCCACCAACGGAGGTAGCTCACCCTTCACAACAGCACCTCACCCTGCTCCGGCGAAACCAACACCCACCCGACACTGACCGCATCTCCAACCCACGCATCAACCTCTGTCCCCCACACATCAATGTCTGCTGGCACACCACTACGATCACAACGAACAGGACGTGCAATCAGCACATTGACGTCAGTGGCACAAATGTGCGCCCACGCAGATTTATCAACTCCAGCAATGAAACGCACCCACGGCGGCGCAACACCCCCTGGCACGTGGTCATAGGCGTGAACCAGGAGCCACCGCACCACCTCAGCCCCCACACTAACCATGTGGCGCTCGAGTTGCCCCCGCAGAACGCGCGGCCAGCGCCTCACAATGCCGCTCAGCGCCGGAACTCTCACGTTGATCCCCAAAGCACCGTAGACCTCAAGAAACGATGTGGACCTCACCTGCTCCCACGTCCACGTCTCATCAGTGACACCAAAGCCAGCACGCATCCCATCACGTGGTTCCTCACTGAGCACAACCCACGGTAGATCAGCCGCCACACCAGCCACCATCGACAGCATCACCTCACGCAGCTGGGCGCCAGGATCCGCCGCTCCCCCAACCCCCGGAAGCACCATCGGCGACGCCTCACTCATAACGATCACACCAGTCACGACCATCACGGTAGCACCGTCGCCCACCCACACCAGCAACGCCAGGTACTCTTGACCTATGGGCACCATGAACTGGAGGACCTTACGATCCCGAATCACAGGAGGAACACGAGCGGAGACAACGGTCACGCCTGGACGTGTACATCACCAACGCCACGCTGACGCCTCTGTCCCAATTCCGCTCAGTCAAGACCACATCACCACGTGGTTGACCGCGCATGACCTGCCGTATTTCATCGATTCCGACGGCACAGCCGGCGCAATCCACACTGCGCGTATCTTCACGTTCGCTCTCATCGGACAACACAAAGAAGTCCTCCACATTCGAGGCCGGTGGAACCGGCACGCAACAATTGAGCGCGCCGAACAGATCCGGGCGTTATGTAACGACTGGAACACCACAAAGATATGGCCTAAGGCATACCACCGGGTTCGCGATGACGGAATCATCGAAGTGTATGGCGAATCAAACATGGATTTCGAGCACGGGGCCACCTACGACCAGGTCGGCACCACCCTTGCCTGTGCCATCCAAACAACCACTCAGTTCTTTGACGAACTAGACCGCCACATCCCCGACCCGGCACTGCACCGACCATGACTATCCGTGATCTTCTCAGCAAGCTTCGAGGCCATACCGTCCAAGAGGCAGAACACAACGATGCCGTCAAACGTCCTGTCACACCCGTCACCCGAGAACGTGTCGCGCATGTCCTCACCGCAGCGGGATACCAACACACCAGAGACTCTGACGGCGACATAGTTGGGGTGTGGGACGGGAACACGGTGTGGTTCCTCCTGCTTGGACCAGAGGAAACATTCCTTCAAGTGCGGTCACGGTGGCAACGAGCCATCGGACCACAAGGAATGGACGCCGCGCTCCTGGCAGTCAGTGATTGGAACCGCGATCACCTCTGGCCCAAAGTGTTCCTTCGCGAGGAAGGCCCTCAATCATGGGCCGCCTACACGGAAACCACCCATGACTTTTGTGACGGGGCCACCAGTGATCAACTCGACTACTACCTCCACGTGGCCTTGCAGACAACTGCGCAGTTCTACGACCACATGGCCCGCACAGTCCTTCCTGACAACCCCGAGAACGACACAGACCCGCCACAGACGTAACGCATCAGTGGGTGAGGAAACAAGAAGTGCTCCCCCATCTCTCAACTACGTCACTGACGTCGTTGTGGCATACCCAGAAGTACTCCACCAGCAGTAGTCGGCGGCCCTCCATGGGAGTGTTCTTCAGCGAGAAGCCCCAACCGAGTTTTTTCACGGCGAGCCCACGCATCCCCCGCCCGGGTGCGCCGTACCTCAAACCGCCCCCCATTGACCGCTGAGTCGGCAACAACATAAAACGGGGCTCCCCGCGTGACATCCACCTTCACCATGTCCCCCGGGCGGGGAACAAGCGTTGGGACCTCATCTGCTAGGCGTATATCACCAGGATGAACCTGTGCACCATCCCAATCCACGCCCTTCGGCAACGCGAAGTGGACCAGTCTATTGTCTTGGGCTCGCCCGGTTAAACGATGGTTCGCGTCATCCTTGCGCCCATCGGACTCGGCGACAAGCACCTCAACCGTTCGGCCGACAAGTGCTTGTGACTCTGCAGCACTGATCTCGTCTTGAGCAGCAAGAAGTCTCTCATAGCGTTCTTGAACCACCTCTTTAGGCAGTTGCCCATCTAACGTCGCAGCCGGCGTTCCCGGTCGAGGCGAATACTGGAACGTGAAGGCTGACGCGAATCGTGACTGCCGGACAACATCAAGGGTCGCCTGGAAATCTTCTTCCGTCTCCCCAGGAAAACCGACAATAATATCCGTGGTGATCGCCGCATCCGGCATTGCGGTGCGCACTCGATCAAGGATTCCTAAAAACTTCTCTGATCGATAAGAACGTCTCATCGCGCGCAAGATTCGATCCGATCCCGACTGCAATGGCATGTGTAAGGATGGCATCACGTTAGGAGTTTGAGCCATCGCTTCGATGACATCGTCAGTGAACGCTGCGGGGTGCGGCGAGGTGAACCGAACACGCTCCAACCCTTCAATATCACCACAGGCACGAAGGAGCTTGGCAAAAGCTCCTCGATCCCCGAACTCGACGCCATAGCTATTGACGTTCTGTCCCAATAAAGTCACTTCCACAGCACCGGCAGCGACAAGGGCCTCAACCTCGGCAAGGATCTGACCGGGGCGACGGTCACGTTCCTTACCGCGCAGATGCGGAACGATACAAAAAGTGCACGTGTTGTTACACCCCACAGAAATACTGACCCAACCCGCATAAACCGACTCTCGCCGCGTTGGCAAGGTCGACGGGAACACCTGGAGCGACTCGGCGATCTCAACCTGAGCCTCCTCGTTGTGGCGTGCGCGTTCCAACAACACCGGCAACACATCGAGGTTGTGGGTGCCAAAAACAACGTCCACCCACGGGGCGCGTTCAACGATCACTCCGCGATCTTTTTGGGCCAAGCAACCACCAACAGCAATTTGCATTCCTGGTTTGGTGCGTTTGATCGCTGCGAGCTGCCCTAGCTGGCCATACAGCTTATTGGCTGCGTTTTCCCGCACTGCACAGGTGTTGATGACCACAATGTCCGCGTCGCCAGTGGCATCTGATCCATCGGGGGCTTTCACATACCCTGCTTGCTCAAGCAACCCCGCCATGTGTTCAGAATCGTGGACGTTCATCTGGCACCCAAGGGTCTTCACGGTGTAGGTCCGAGGTTGGGTGTCCAACGCACGTTGCGGAACATGTGGGGATGTCATGGTGGGAAGCTGCTTTCCATACGGCTGACACAGGTACCTAGTTAGGATAGGCGCTCACCAAGGAAGGCCACGAATTTCCTGGGTTCGCGGCACCGAGGTATCCCTCACACCTGAATACCCATCGATGCCGTACACCGCGTTCCTGCACATGCGCCCAGAGGCTAACCTGCCCTGGAGGTGGCGCGCGTTTCACGGATAACAGTAATGGCAACTTCACCAGGAAACGTTGTGTGCTGCTGCACCGCATCAGCAATGGTTCCCGCCAGTACATGAAGGTCATCATCTGTGACACGTTCCGGCTCGACCACAACCCGGATCTCATGCCCCGAAGACACCACGTAGGCATGAGCGACACCCTCGTGAGCAGTAACCACGTCTTCCAGTTGTGTGACACGTTCCACATAGCTCGACAGGTCGTCGCGTCGAGCACCTGGGCGTGCAGCGGAGATAGAATCGGCGATCTGGACGATGACCGCTTCAACGGTGCGGAATTCCTCTTCACCATGGTGGGCGCGCACCGCATGTGCGACGTCTTCGCTCTCACCATAGTCACGGATCAGTTGCGCACCTAACTTCGCATGGGAACCAGGTTGGGCCGCGGTCATAAGTTTTCCAATATCGTGGAGCAAACCAGCGCGTCGCGCAACGGCAGCGTCAGCTCCAAGCTCGTCGGCGATCGCTCCCGCAATGAGTGCGGTTTCCACACAATGATCGAGAACGTTTTGAGCGTAAGAGGTTCGAAACCGTAACCGTCCGATCGTCGCAACCAGTTCTGTGGGCAGTGGACCAACCCCAGCAGCCTTGACCGCGTCATATCCAACATTCAAAGTACGGCTAGACATTGACTCTCGAGCACCGGCAACGACTTCTTCAATGCGCCCGGGGTGGATTCGCCCGTCAGCGATCAGTTCCTTCATGGCGGTCACAGCTACATCCCTGCGCTCTGCATCGAAGGATGACAGCACCACACTTGATGAGTCGTCATCAAGGATCACATCCACACCGGTGAGCGCCTCAAAGGTGCGAATATTGCGCCCTTCTTTACCGATGATGCGCCCCCGGAACTCTGGGGCCGGCAACTCTACCGCTTCTTGTGCGATCTGTGTGGAGACAGGAACTGCTAACCGGGACATGGCATCGGCAATGATTCTGCGCGCTTGGGCGTCAGCCTTGGTTCGGGTCAGGAGTTCTCGCTCACGAAGTGCGGTTCGCACATAGGCATCATTGTCGGCTGCTATTTGCTCACGTAACTGTAGAGTTGCTTGGTCGGCTGTGAGCCCACTGATTCGTTCCAGTTCTGCAGTCAGTTGCCGATGCTGCGCACTGAGTTGAGATTGGTGCTCCTTTCGGTCCCTGTCAAGGCGCTCCCGTTGTTCCGCAATGTCGCGTTGTTCGGTTGCTATCGTGTCGCGTGCCTCATCGAGTTGCCGCTCACGTTCGTCGAGGCGTGACTCTCGGTCACGGGATTCTTTATCCCGCCGCTCGGCAGAGGCAATGAGATGGTCAGCATCAGTTCGGGCATTGTCACGAACCACTTGTGCGTCACGGCGTGCTGCCAAAACCAGAAGCAGCGCGATGAGAGCGATAAGTAGCGTTGCGACAATAAACCCGGATTCGTCAAGGTTCATGGTGTTTTCTCACTGATCACGTTAATGACGAACCGTCACGGTGGCGGATCGTTATCCCACCGTAATACAAAGCACCGACTCTCACTGACCATACACGGCAACAAATGTCACGGTTTCCCTACTCATCCTTCTTCTGTGGCAGAAGTCACGGCTGCGACACATGACATCACAATGTCCGCGGAATAGCCTCGCCTCCCCAGGTAGGCAATCAGCCTCCGCTGGCGGGCAGCGGCATCACCACGGCGATCCATCGCGAATTTCTTCCGGGCAAGACTCAGGGCCGCAGCACGTTCGTCGTCCTCAGTGATCTCTTGAAGAGCCTCGGCAATGTCAGCCTGCCCCAGCCCCTTTCGGTTCAGTTCCTCAGCAATCGCCCTTCGCGCGCGCCCACGTTCACGAAACCGCGTGCGTGCCACGGTACTTGCAAAGTCGGCGTCATTCAGGAGACCAACTCGCTCAAAGTTGTCGAGAAGTTCACACACAACATCCGGTTCATGGCCCCGCTGTTCCAACCGCTTTTCCAGGTCGGCTCGACTCCGAGGACCTGAAGCAAGAATCGACAGCGCAACATGACGGGCCCGTTCAAGCTCTGGATCAACTCGGAGCCGAGATTCCTCAGGGATATCCGCCTCGTCGTAGGACACAAACTGCATGGCAGTTACTTCTTCTTTGCGTCAGCTGTCTTCTTGACCGATGCAGGAGGGGAAGTAACCGACGCGTCCTTTGCAGCATCTGCATCCTCTGCACCCTCAGGCCCATCAATGATTCCTAGTTTCACCATGATGCGCCGCTCGATTTCTGCAGCAAGTTCAGGGTTATCACGCAGGAACTTACGCGCGTTTTCTTTTCCTTGGCCGAGCTGGTCGCCTTCATAGGTAAACCACGAGCCCGACTTGCGGACGATGCCATTGTCCACACCCATGTCAATGAGGCTGCCTTCTCGAGAAATCCCCACACCATAAAGGATGTCAAACTCTGCCTGCTTGAAGGGGGGCGCCATCTTATTCTTGACAACCTTTACTCGCGTGCGGTTACCTACCGGTTCCGACCCTTCTTTGAGTGTCTCAATTCGACGAATGTCCATACGCACTGATGCATAGAACTTCAGTGCTTTACCACCCGTTGTCGTCTCAGGAGAACCGAAGAACACACCAATTTTTTCCCGCAGCTGGTTGATGAAGATTGCAGTCGTGCCCGTGGTGGACAATGCTCCGGTGATCTTACGCAGAGCTTGGGACATCAACCGCGCTTGAAGTCCAACATGGGAGTCTCCCATCTCGCCTTCAATTTCCGCTTTGGGAACGAGAGCCGCCACAGAGTCAACGACGATGAGGTCAATGGCCCCGGAACGAATGAGCATGTCCGTAATTTCGAGGGCTTGTTCACCCGTATCCGGTTGCGACACAAGGAGCGCATCTGTGTCAACCCCTAGCTTCTGTGCATACACCGGGTCAAGAGCGTGCTCGGCGTCAATGAATGCAGCGATCCCGCCGTTCTTTTGCGCATTGGCAACAGCATGCAGCGCAACGGTGGTCTTACCAGAGGACTCTGGCCCATACACCTCAACGATTCGCCCGCGCGGAAGCCCACCAATACCAAGGGCAACGTCAAGCGCAATCGACCCCGTGGGGATGATATCCACCTTCGGGCGATTGTCATCACCCAAACGCATGATCGATCCTTTACCAAACTGACGATCGATTTGCCCGAGTGCTGCTTCGAGAGCTTTTTCACGATCCGGAGTGACAGCCATGACTCATTGATCCATTCTCTGAGGCAGGATGCAAAGCCCTGCCGCTGATTGTTCTCGCACCCACGCGGATGCCGTGCTCCTTGGAAGAATACCGACCCCCACTGACATATGGCGTTGTATCCACAGGAGAATGACAGCCCCACGCTGCCAACTTGATACCGCTCACATTCCCATGGGACATGACCCACTATACCGAACACATGTTCGAACGCGAGGTTGGGCACGGCATGTCGCAGCGCCGGTTTTTCTCGTTAGCGCCGTGGCGGTGCCTGACGAAACGGGTCATGCCCCCACCGAGTACGGTCAGGAACATCAAGTGAGTCACACAACGCATGCCACACATCGCGAGGTTCCGCACCACGCTCAAGGGCTTGCGCGGCGGTGAGGTTATCCAGCGCATCCAGATGGTGCTCTGACACGAGGGTGCGTCCGTAACGAGGATCAAAAACCTCATCAACAAGGAGCCAGAAGTCTCGTAATCGCATGATCCTCATCTTGCCACGGCCCCGGCCACACATCGCTGTGATTTCCCCCTTTCTCAAGTCCGCCCAGTGCGGATGTCACACACCACCGCCACAATGGAACAGTGACTTCTGAATCAGCGTCGCCCTTTTCCCGTCTCGCCCCTGGTGGAGAACCTTCGCCAATACACACCGATGACCACGGCGCGGCACAGTCGACAACAGCGCGCATGAGCGCACTGTTTAGCACACCAACGGTCGAATGGTTTACCGGCGCTTTTGATGAACCGACAGCGGCACAATGGGGCGCTTGGGACGCAATCGCCCGCGATCATCATGCAGTTGTGGTTGCACCCACTGGTTCAGGTAAAACATTGGCTGCGTTCTTGTGGGCGATTGACAAGATCTCCGCTCGCACCCAGGCCCCATCTTCCCCGCTCAATCGTTGCTCGGTGCTCTATGTTTCGCCTCTCAAAGCCCTCGCAACAGACGTCGAGCGTAACCTGCGCGCTCCCCTTCGCGGAATTGAACAGGCTATTGCGCGTACTGGCGGCACGCCTTACACGATGCAGGTGGGAGTACGCACCGGGGACACACCGCCATCAGAACGGCGACGTTTTGGCACACATCCACCCGATATTTTGATCACTACACCCGAGTCTCTATTCCTGATGTTGACGTCCCAAGCTCGCTCTGGACTGAGCGGAATTGACACCGTCATCATTGACGAAGTGCATTCTGTTGCCGGAACAAAGCGCGGGGCACACTTGTCGGTGTCGTTGGAACGCCTCGATGCGTTTCTTGAACGCCCCGCCCGGCGTATTGGTTTGTCGGCGACGGTCGAGCCCGTAGATGCCGTGTCCGACTGGCTCGCAGGTGGGCGGTCGATCTCAGACGGTGGCCGACCCGTCACGGTGGTTGCGCCACCTGTGTCCAAGAAGTTCGACATTTCCGTGGAGGTGCCTCTTGAGGACCTGAATGATCCCCAACAGACGGGAGAATTTGATGTGTCGCTGTCCGGGGACGCGGCGCAAGAACCTCGAGCACGGGCATCGGTGTGGCCACATGTCGAAGAGCGAATCGTTGACCTCGTTCAGCAACACACCACAACACTGGTGTTCACTAATGCGCGTCGCGGTGCGGAACGGCTCACTGCGCGGATGAATGAGATAGCAGCTCGGCGTTCGGGGCAGGATGTCCCGGATGCAGGGTCGATGCATGCGGCTGCAATCCAAGCGCAGTCAGGGGCAGCTTTGGATGTCGATCATGTCATCGCTCGTGCGCACCACGGGTCGATGAGCCGCAGCGAACGGTCAAGGACTGAGAGTGATCTCAAAAATGGAGTGCTGCCGTGCGTGGTGGCGACCTCGTCGTTGGAGTTGGGGATTGACATGGGGTCGATCGATCTGGTTGTCCAGGTTGGTCCTCCCCCGTCGGCAGCTTCTGGGTTGCAGCGTGTGGGTCGGGCGGGGCACAGTGTGGGCGCAGTGTCGCGTGGACGCATTTTCCCGGTGCATCGTGGGGAGTTGGTTCCGGCTGCGATTATTGCGCAACGGATGCGGACGCGGACGTTGGAGCCTCTTCATCGGGTAGCTAATCCTCTGGATGTCCTTGCCCAGCAGATCGTGGCGATGCTTGCCGTTGATGACTGGGACAAGGATGAGTTGTTCACAACAATTCGTAGGTCAGCCCCTTTTATGGGGTTGGGTCATGCGACGTTTGTGGCTGTGCTCGACATGCTGGCTGGGCGCTACCCGTCTGAGGATTTTGGTGAGTTACGGGCGAGGATCGTGTGGGATCGGGCGACAAACCTGTTGACAGGGCGTCCTGGTGCCTTGCGCTTAGCTGCGACGTCGGGGGGAACTATTCCTGATCGAGGGCTTTATGGGGTCTTTCTCGTCGATTCCGCAGCGGTGTCTGATGGTGTGGTTGATACGTCTGTGGACGATGCGCCAGGCGTTCCGCGCGCTGGGAAGGTCAGGCTGGTGGGCGGTAAGCGGGTAGGCGAGCTTGACGAGGAAATGGTGTACGAATCGCGGGTGGGTGACGTGTTCACGTTGGGCTCGTCGACGTGGCGAATTGAGGAGATCACACCTGACCGCGTTTTGGTGTCTCCGGCGCCTGGTGTGCCTGGGCGGCTCCCTTTTTGGAAGGGCGATGGTCTGGGTCGTTCTTTCTCGTTAGGGGTAGCGATCGGGCAGTGGTTACGGCGCGGCCGCCATGACGACGACGATGCGGTGTGGGCTGGTCTTGATGAGCGTGCGGCATCGAACTTGCGCTCATATCTTCGTGAGCAGGAAGAAGCCACGGGCGTTTTGCCCACTGATGACACGATCGTCGTGGAACGTTTCCGCGATGAGCTCGGCGATTGGCGAGTGGTCATCCATACGCCTTTTGGCGCGCGAGTTCATGCGCCGTGGGCTTTGGTGATTGGAGCCCGGTTGCGTGAGCGTTATGGGTTTGATACGGCAACGATGCACTCCGATGACGGGATTGTTATTCGTCTTCCTGCTGCGGATGATCCCTATGATGTGGCCGGGGCTGTGAGTGATGGGGCGTCAGAGAACGCTGGTGGTGTGGGCTTTGATGACCTGATGGTGGCTGGCGATGCGGTGGAGTCGTTGGTGCGGGAACACGTTGCGGATTCGTCGTTGTTTGCTGCCCGTTTTCGTGAAGCTGCTGGGCGGGCATTGTTGTTGCCTCGGGCTCGCCCAGACCGGCGTCAGCCGTTGTGGCAGCAGCGTCAACGCTCAGCTCAGTTGTTGTCAGTCGCGGCGCAGTTCCCTGATTTTCCTATTGTGTTGGAAGCTGTTCGTGAGTGTCTTCAAGATGATTATGATGTTCCTGCTTTGCGTTCTGTGATGGAACGTGTTGAGGAGGGGACGCTGCGTGTGGTGGAGGTGACGACTCCACGTGCGTCACCGTTTGCTCAGACCCTGCTTTTTGGGTACACGGCTCAGTTCATTTATGACTCGGATGCGCCTTTGGCGGAGCGGCGCGCAGCTGCGCTCACCCTGGATCCAACGCTATTGGCTGAGTTGTTGGGGGCTAGTGGTTCCGGTGATTTAGCGGATCTGCTTGATGAGGGTGTGGTGGAGAAGACCGCGTTGGAGCTCGCTGGTGTGGGTGATCGACGGCTCCGTCATGCGGAAGATGTGTGGGATTTTCTGCAGCGTTGGGGCCCTATTACGGTGGAGGGTTTGGGTGCTCGCTGGGTGGGTATTGATCGTGATGACCTGGTCCAGGTTGACCCCCATCATCTCAACCGTTCTGTTGATGCACTCTCATGTCCTGATCCGCGCGGAGTTGATTGGGCACGTGATGTCGTGGCGGAGCTTGTGCAGTCGCGTCGTGTTTTTCCGGTGCGGTTGATGACACGTTCTGGGCCACGTGAGTATGTGGCATCGATCGTTGATGCGGGTCGGTTGCGGGACGCGTTGGGGGTCGCTATTCCACCGGGTATCGCTGATGAGTGGTCAGCCCCGGTGCGTGACCCGCTGGGTGATATGGTGCGCCGTTACGCCAAAACTCACGTTCCTTTCACGGTCGATGATGTGGCGGAACGGTTTGGTGTGGGCCGAGCAGTGGTCTTTGACGTGGTGCGGCGTTTGGTGGCGTCGGGTGTTGTTGTTGCTGGCCGATTGTTGCCCAGCACCTTTGGGGGCGTGGGCGACGAGTACTGTGATGCCGATGTGATGCGTGTACTGCGGCGCAGATCGCTGGCGGCGTTGCGTGCTGATGTGGAACCTGTGGTGCCCTCAACGTTGGCTGTGTTTCTCCCTCAGTGGCACCGGTTGGGTGAGTTGCGTGGGGTTGATGGGACTGCGACTGCTCTTGAGCAGTTGGTTGGGGCTCCCATTCCGGTGTCTACGTTGGAGGCTGATATTTTGCCGGCACGGGTCGTGGGTTATCGACCTGAGTTTCTTGATGAGTTGATGGTCGGCGGTGAAGTGATGTGGGTGGGACACCGATCCTTATCTGGGTTACGTGGTGGACGTGATGGAATCGTGTCGTTCCATGACCCGTTGTCGGCTCACCTCACGCTTCCTGCTGTTCCGCCCCTGCAGAACAATGACGATTTCGTTGTTGAGTCTATTCATCGAGATGTGTGGGAGGTGTTGGAGAACTCTGGTGGTTTTTTTGCCCATCAGCTTGCTGCTCAACTTGGTTGTTCGTTCACGGTGCTTGGCGATGCGTTGTGGGATTTGGTGTGGGCTGGGTACGTGACGAACGATTCATTCGCGCCCTTACGTGCGTTGCTCGGTCGTCAGCGTGCTGCACCCCGGTCGCGGTCCACGGCGAGTCGTCGTCCCCGGCGCCTTGGGTCGCGTTTTGGGCAGTTGGCGTCTGTGAACTCAGATCGGCTGAGTGAACACCCAACTCTTGTGGGACGTTGGTCCGCGGTGGCGCGCCCCTTCGTAGGGCGCGAAGAGAGTTTGGCCGCCTGGACTACTGTGTTGTTGGATCGGTACGGCGTCATCACCCGTTCAGTCCTGGGCTCAGAGGATAGTGGGTTCCGTTTTACTGAGCTGTACCGGGCCTTGTCTCACCTTGAAACGACGGGCGCTCTTCGCCGTGGGTACTTTGTTGAGCACCTGGGAGGTTCGCAGTTTGCTGCTCCTTTAGCGGTGGATGCTTTGCGTGTGGCGGACACTGCACGTTCTGGGGGTGGGCCCTTGCCGGGTGAAACACGGTTATTGTCAGTGTGGGATCCTGCCCAACCCTATGGGAGCACACTTGCGTGGCCTGACTCGTTCTCAGTGGCGCGTCCAACTCGGCGGGCTGGTGCGCATGTGGTTATTCATCGTGGTGAGTGCGTCTGCTATGTCGATCACACAGGCCGTTCGGTCGTGTTTGCGCCATTGCCACGTCCCACTCTTGACCGTGTGTGCACTGTTCTTCGCGAGGCAGTCGATGATGGCAGGGTCTCCCCCATGAAAGTGTCAAAAATCAACGGCATGGAGGTTCTTGCCCTTGTCAGATCACATGAGCACCCGGATATTGTTGACGCACTGACACAGGCGGGGTGGACACTCACACCCTCTGGGTTGTCCTATCGCGGAAGGAACTCGCATGCCCGAAGGTGACACCGTGCTTAGTGTCGCGAATCGACTTCATGAGGTCCTCGGCGGGCACTCATTAACCCGCGTTGATCTGCGGTGGCCTTCGGTGTCAGTGGACGCTTTTAACCGCGGTGTCGTCCACGACGTTGATGCCTATGCGAAACACCTTTTTGTCAGGTTTGCATCTGGCGTCTCCCTTCACACACATCTGCGTATGGATGGTGTCTGGCGCGTTGTCCCCACGGGAAGCCGTGAAGCACAGGCAAGTTCGCCCACAGTGCGGGCTGTGCTTGCCACATCTGAGTGGACGTGTGTTGGATATGAACTCGGCATGATGGATATTGTTCCCACTGCTCGAGAACGTGATCTGATTGCGCATCTTGGTCCTGACATCCTTGCAGACCAGTGTGTTCCCACTCACCTCCTCGACCAGGCCCGTGCGGACCCTGCCCGCTTCCTTGCCCCACGGCGCGCACACACATCTCTGCTCGTGTCGGACAGAGACTGGATTGAGGCGTTGTCTCGGTTTGCAGCGCAGCCGCAGACACGCCCCATTGGGGAAACGCTTCTTGATCAGAGTGTGGTCTCTGGTATCGGTACCATTTTCATGGCAGAGGGTTTGTTCACACACCGAATATCGCCGATGCGCCCTCTGGCTGATACTCCGCTCGTCCCGTTGCTCGCGAGTATCCGCGGGCATCTTATTCGAGGTGTTGTGCGTCCTGTTGCAGGGCGTCGTATTCATGTCCACAGTCGGCGCGGGCAACCATGCATGCGCTGCGGAACCCCCATCGCGCGGCGTCTTGTTGGCCCTCCCACTGCACAACGGCCCGCTTTTTACTGTCCAACCTGCCAACATAGGTGAGGGCTCTGTGACTGTCGGTCACAGAGCCCTCACCTATGTTGTGTCAAAGAGCGAACTACACGCGTGCTGGCACGCGGTCGATCACCATGTCAGCGGGGATCGTGTCTGGAATGTCAAGTCCTTCAGCAACCGCTACTCGATCGCTGACTTCACGAAGAATCAACGACAGTGGCGTGTCAAGAGCGTCACAGATTGAGCCAAGCAGTTCAGAGGAAGCCTCTTTTTGACCACGCTCAACTTCACTGAGGTACCCCAGTGACACCCGTGCGGCAGAGGACACTTCTCGGAGTGTACGACCCTGACGTTGCCGAGCACTGCGTAACACGTCTCCGATTTCTCGGCGTAGTACGACCATCTCGCTACCTCCTCCCGTGTCCGTGTCTCCATTGTGTCATGTCTTGCAAGGACAGTCTCGTTCGGGCCCCTCAGCCCATCGAAGCGGAGAGATTAAGCTGTACCCTACGTGTGTGTCAACGTGTGATGACGTTATCTTGTTCCCGCCAGAGCGTACCTGACTTATGTCCCTCATCACATCTGTTTCTCGCGATTCGGCACAGCGAGCGCTTCGGCGAGAAGCGCCACAGCTTCATAAACAACACATCGGCGGATCGCGTTCCGTTGTGAGGTTCCCTGATCACCGGGATCACAATTCACCTCCCGCACGGCAGTGAATTCGGGGCTCATGACGGCAATATACGCACGTCCAGCTGGGTGACCATCGGCCGGTCCTGGTCCCGCCACACCAGTTGTTGCAAGGGACACTGATGCCCCCGTGGTCTGCCGCACACCACCAGCCATCGCCAACGCCACATCAGGATGTACCGCGCCTTCGCGGTTGAGAAGATCAGTACTCACTGCGAGAAGAGCGTGTTTCATCGAGTTCGTATACGTCACTAGTCCGGCAACAAAGACCTGAGAAGCTCCAGGGATCCGCACAAAAGCATCGGCAAGCAACCCACCCGTCAGCGATTCACCAACAGCCAACGTCGCGCCACGATCAATGAGGCTCCTGACACACCGAGCCGCTAAATCATCAGTCCGGTCGCCAATGAGCACATCGTTCACGACCGATCGCCACCCTCAGGTCCCCGCCCATTGCGTGCCACCCGCACACCGTGTACAAGATATTCCACACCAGTGACGACAGTAACCACCACAGCGCCACCCATAGCGATCCACGCAACAACAGTAACGAAACCTGGTAAAGACGTCAGGGGAAGCAACCACAACGAAATCGCAACAATTTGCGTCACTGTTTTCAACTTCCCACCTCGCGACGCGGGAAGAACAGCAATTCGTATCACAATAAACCGCATCATGGTGATCGCGAATTCTCGCCCTAAAATCACCACAGTGACCCACCAGGGCAACTCCCCCAACCACGACAACGCGACAAGGGCCCCTCCCGTCAGAACCTTGTCAGCGATGGGATCAAGGATCTTCCCTAAGTTCGTCACCAACCCCCGGGAACGGGCAAGATAACCATCAAGACGGTCAGTAATGGCAGCAACAAGAAAAATGACCAAGGCAACGAGCCGCCACACCACCCCATCGGGGATGAGGAGAGCCGCGAGAAAAAACGGGACCATCGCGATTCTCGCCATCGTGATGACATTAGCAATATTCCACCACGGTGCCGAACTGTCTCGCGTTTCGTGTACGTTCACTAGTCCCCTGTCGCCCTAAGGTCTGCTCACACCCAACCGGGCGCTACCTGCCACACCGACATCTTGTGCACCATGATGCTATCGCACAGGCCCGGTCCACCCATCATCGTCGGTATCCGCGGAATCATGGTAGTCCACAGCCACCTCTGGCATATGGTCATCCACGCCCCCATTGTCCTGATCGCTACCGCCCTCAGCCGGCTCCCCGCGGATCAACGCCAAAGCGGAGGGAAGATCCTCGGGCTTAACCAGCACTTCACGGGCTTTGGACCCTTCTGAAGGCCCCACAATCTCTCGCGATTCCAACAAGTCCATCAAACGACCAGCCTTCGCAAAGCCCACCCGCAATTTTCGTTGCAACATTGACGTTGATCCGAACTGTGTATTGACAACCAGCTCCGCGGCCTGCAACAACACATCTAGGTCATCACCAATATCGTCGTCAACTACTTTCTTTGTCGCAGCTTGAGTCACGTCTTGCCGGTAAATCGGGGTCAGTTGGCCCTTCACATGGTCCACCACCTTGTGAATTTCTGATTCGTTAACCCACGCTCCTTGTACGCGCATCGGCTTAGACGCACCCATTGGGAGGAACAACGCATCACCTTGACCAATGAGCTTTTCCGCACCAGGTTGGTCCAAAACAACACGCGAATCAGCCAACGACGAGGTGGCAAATGCCAACCGAGACGGCACATTCGCTTTAATCAGACCAGTGACTACATCAACTGATGGGCGCTGCGTTGCCAACACAAGGTGAATCCCCGCAGCACGGGCAAGTTGAGTAATACGCTGAATCGATGCCTCCACGTCACGGGGGGCAACCATCATCAGATCCGCTAACTCATCAACCACAACAAGCAAATACGGGTACGGGGCGATTTTGCGCTCAGACCCAGGGAGAGGCTTGACTTTCCCGGCACGCACAGCGGCGTTGAAATCGTCAATGTGTTTAAAGCCAAACATCGCCAAGTCGTCATACCGTGCGTCCATCTCCCGCACCACCCATTCCAGCGCCTCCGCAGCCTTCTTTGGGTTCGTGATAATAGGAGTAATCAGATGCGGAATCCCGTCATAGATTGTGAGTTCCACACGTTTAGGATCCACCAAAATCATCCGAACCTGATCGGGAGTCGAACGCATCAAAATCGAGGTGATCATCGAATTCACGAAACTCGACTTACCAGCCCCTGTCGCCCCTGCCACCAAAATGTGCGGCATCTTCGCGAGATTGGCAACAACATATCCACCTTCAACGTCCTTGCCCACACCCATGACCATCGGATGATCAGTTTTCCGGGCCACAGAGGAACGCAGCACATCTCCCAACACCACTGTTTCTCGGTCAGAGTTTGGGATCTCAATACCAATTGCCGATTTCCCTGGGATCGGTGACAAGATCCGCACATCAGCTGAAGCAACCGCATAAGCGATGTTCTTCGACAATGCTGTCACCCGCTCAACCTTGAGCCCAGGGCCGACCTCAACCTCATACCGGGTCACCGTAGGCCCACGCATAAAACCAGTCACACTGGCGTCAATACCAAACTGATCAAACACACCTGTTAATGCCTCAACCACCCGATCATTCGCCGCCGATCGAGTTTTATGTGGAGCCCCCCGAGTCAGCACATCCTCATCAGGAAGCACATACACCGTGTCTCCTTCCAGCATGGGCTGCTCCCCACGCGGAACACCTGCCGGTTTTGGGGGCGCCAACTGCGGAGTTGCTGGCCCCGGGTCTGGTGCATCGTCAGGCACATCAGGATCCAATAAGATACCGTCCTCACCACGGACAGCACCTGGCTCAGTCACCGGGGAAACACCTGCAGCTACTGGAGCACCCTGAGCCGGCGTCGACGTATCAGGCGTTGGCGCGTCCGGTTCGTGCGCAGAATTCTGCTCAACGCTCGCTTTTCGACCACGGCGCCGCGACTTTGCCCCACCAACAACCTGGGTCTCTTGATCAGTATCACCAGCCTGCTGGGCCAACCGAGCAGCCTCACGCTCTTCTGCTTCTAACGCCCGAGTAAACGCTTCATCCCCTGCATAGCGGTTCAACACTGACGTGTGCCCATCGCGCGCGCGTTCCTTACGTGAACGACGACCAAACAGACCACGACGCGCCGGGCGAGGAACAACAACCGTTTCTTGCCCGTCGTGGCGCGACACACCCTCCGCGAACTCCAAACCGCCGTCATCATTCACAGGCTCACTCGCCGCACCAAACAACCACTCACGCACATCAGCAAGCCGCTCAGGCAACGCAGACACCGGAGTTTTCGTGACGACTAACACTCCAAAAAACGCAAGCACCAACAAAATGAGCACCGCAGGGACCGGTGTGAGCCCTACCGCAAGGGGATATCCCAGCACGAACCCAGTCACACCACCAGCAGCACTGATCCGCTCAACACCGTCAAGCAAGCTCGGATAGTCCCGGACCACATGAACAATTCCGGTGGCCGCAAGGAGCAAACACAACACCCCCACTGTCACGCGGTGCGTTCGGTCCGCACGTCGACGCCGTGTCAACAACCGAATAGCCCACACCGCAAGAACAACCGGCACCACAAACGACAACCCACCAACCACAAACCCGGCAGCCGTATGCAACCAGCGGGCAACTGGAGCATCCACACCAAACCACTCAGCGGTCGCGCTGGCAATAGCAATCGCAATGAGCACCAACCCCAACGCATCCAACGCATGATCAGAGCCTTGATTCTTCGCCGGAGATGACGAAGCGGAACCCCGAGACGCAGACTGAGATTTCCCAGACCGCGACTGCGGAGCACGCCGAGTAGATGCAGACGAACGAGATCGCGGAGCCATATGCCCTAATGTAGCGCCCCCGCAGCATCAGAGCGCGCATTGACCCGGCGTCATCCCGATATTGATGGCTCACACCACTCTCAGTACCACGAACTGCACACAAGCAGGAGGGCAAGGGGCGAACAACGCACAGAGCGGATGTGACCAGCCTCCTGGTCACATCCGCTCCTACTGGTCTTCACAAAGGAGTTCTACGCCTCAACAACCACCGGGATGATCATGGGTTTACGGCGCAACTTCGTTGCCACCCATCGACCAACCGTGCGACGCATCACCTGTTGCAATTGGTGAGTATCGGCGTTACCTGACGCAGCCGACTCCTCCAAGGCGGCCACAACCTGGGGGCGAATGTCATCAAAGACAGAGTCTTCCTCAGCAAACCCCCGTGCAAGGATCTGTGGTCCACCGACCACTTTTCCGGTCGACGCATCAACGACAGCAAAGAGCGAAATAAACCCTTCTTCAGACAGGATCTTGCGATCCTTCAGTTCAGCTTCGGTGATTTCCCCGACACTTGAGCCATCCACGTACACGTAGCCACACGGCACAGCACCCACAATTGTGGCTTGCCCATCGACAAGATCCACCACAACACCGTCCTCTGCGAGGATCACGTTCTTCGGTGGAACACCTGTTTTCACGGCAATAGCACCATTGGCAATGAGGTGTCGCACCTCACCATGCACGGGCATGACATTACGCGGGCGCAAGATGTTGTAACAATACGTCAACTCCCCCTCCGAAGAGTGACCCGACACGTGGACCTTCGCGTTGCCTGAATGCACGACCTTCGCGCCCAGTCGCATCAGCCCGTTAATCACGCGGTACACCTGTGACTCGTTGCCCGGAATCATCGACGACGCGAGAATCACTGTGTCCCCTTGCCCCACAGCAATCCGGTGGGACTGGTTCGCGATGCGCGACAAAGCAGCCATAGGTTCGCCCTGCGAACCCGTGCACATGAAGACCACACGGTTGTCCGGCAAGTGGTCAACCGCTTTGAGATCAACGAGGACCCCATCTGGCACCTTCAAGTACCCTAAATCAGCCGCAATGCCCATGTTCCGGACCATAGACCGCCCCACAAAAACGACATGGCGACCATGCTCGTGTGCTGCATCCAAAACCTGTTGAACACGGTGCACATGCGAGGCGAACGACGCAACAACTACACGGCCCTCCGAGCGTGAGAAGACATCAGAAAGGACAGGTCCGATCTCACGTTCTGGAGTCACAAACCCAGGCACTTCAGCGTTTGTGGAGTCAACCATAAAAAGGTCAACCCCTTCCTCACCAAGCCTGGCAAACGCACGAAGATCGGTGATGCGACCATCGAGCGGCAACTGGTCCATTTTGAAGTCACCAGTATGCAAGACACGTCCCGCCGGGGTGGAGACAGCAACAGCAAGCGCATCAGGGATGGAGTGGTTCACCGCAACAAATTCAAGATCGAAAATCCCGCGAGAAAGCTTCTCCCCTTCTTTCACCTCAATCGTGGTGGGGGTGATGCGATGCTCTTTAAGCTTGGCTTCGATAAAAGCTAACGTGAGCTTTGATCCGATGATCGGCACATCACGACGCAACCGCAGCAAGTAAGGAACTCCACCGATGTGGTCCTCATGGCCGTGCGTCAAGACAATCGCGTCTACATCGTCCATGCGATCAGCGATGTAACTGAAGTCAGGCAGGATGAGGTCGACGCCTGGTTGGTGATCCTCGGGGAAAAGCACTCCGCAGTCGATGATAAGAAGCCGTCCTCCGTACTCGAGGACCGCCATGTTTCTGCCTATCTCACCTAACCCACCGAGCGCAACGATACGGAGCGTACCGTCGGCCAAAGCAGGTGGGGTGGGAAGTTCGGGATGGGGATGACTCATGTACCCTCCTGGGGTCAGTGTTGCGACGACGCGGCGGCGTCAAGAAGTCCATACGCCATCAGTGCGCTGGTCAGTGCCGCGATTTCAGTTTCTGAGGCGCCAACATGCGGCAGCCGAAGTGTGCTTGTAGGAATTATTCCGAGAATTTTGAGTGCCTCCTTGACAAGGACCACACCTTGTCCAGAACCCATGACAGCGTCAATTAGCTGGTCCAGAGCGCGGGCATGAGCAATCGCTGAATCATGATCCCCGCGAGCGTATGAGTTGTAGAGGTCAACAAAATCCTTGGATGCCAAATGCGAGGTGACCGACACGAGCCCCACAGCCCCTTGGGCGAGGAACGGCAAGTACAGTCCGTCATCTCCGCTGTACCAGGCAAACGATGTGGCAGCCATGTTGTGTGCGGCCCCTGCCAGGTCACCAGTGGCATCTTTCACCGCAACGATTTGTGGGTGCTCGTCGAGCGTCTTATAGGTGTCTGTGGTGAGTCGAACCCCGGTTCGCCCAGGGATGTCATAGAGCATGACGGGGAGTTCGGTTGCATCAACGACAGCGCGTGTGTGGGCGACTATTCCTCGTTGCGAGGGGCGTGAATAATACGGCGTCACCACAAGAAGTCCATGTGCTCCGGCTTCTGCTGCTTGCTCCGCCATTCGCACTGCATGCTTGGTGTCATTCGAGCCAGCACCTGCGATCACATGTGCCCGGTCACCTACTGCCTCAACCACCGCTGCAATCAGTTCACATTTTTCCGGTGTGTGGGTTGTGGGTGCCTCGCCGGTTGTCCCGTTCAGTACAAGACCGTCGTTACCGTCGTCAATCAAACGGCGAGCAAGTGCTACCGCTGCCTCGATGTCAACACGCCCATCTTCGTGAAAGGGAGTGACCATAGCGGTGAGGAGCGTACCAAAGGGCTGGTTCAACGAACTGTCTTCCATGGGTGTTAATCTACCGTGTCCTTGACGTGGTCACGCGACAAGCGTGGAGAGGTGAGTGGGCTTGCTGTTCGAAGCCATGTTGTCACAGTCACCTCATAATCGGAATGAGTGGCAAGTTGGTGCGGTTCTTGCGGGACAAAATGTGGGGGAATGCGGGGTGCTTCAGTGTCTCCTTCGATCACGGTACCCACAGTTGTGACAATGAGTTGTGTTGCATAGTCCATGAAGGTGTCATACACCTGACGCCCGCCGATCACCCAAATTGCCTGGTGCCCAACCTGCGTGTACCAGTGAGCCAAATCTAGGGCTTGTTGTGGGGTTGTCACCACCCGCGCTCCAGGGGCGCGGTAGTCACGGTCTGAGGTGAGCACAATATTGACTCGTTGAGGTAGCGGCGTGACAGGTAGTGACTCCCAGGTGTGTCGCCCCATAATGACAACACCACCCCGAGTTGTCTTTTGGAAGTGCGCGAGGTCGGTAGGTTCATGCCACGGAATTGTTCCGCTTCGCCCAATAACACCATTGAGACTCTGGGCCCAAATCAGGGAGAGCTGAGGCTTGGCCGCTAAGGACGTTGTCATACCGCTACACTCGCGCGAATAGTGGGGTGCGGTTCGTAGTCGTGCACGACTACATCATCAAAGCAATAGTCAAAGAGCGAGTCCGCACGGTTCAGTTCTAAGCGCGGAAATGGGCGTACGTCTCGTGTCAATTGTTCGTTAACCTGTGATCTGTGATTGTCGTAAATATGACAATCCCCACCGGTCCATATGAACTCTCCCACCGCCAAATCTGTTTGTTGCGCGACCATGTGGGTCAGCAAAGCATAGGAAGCGATATTAAAGGGGACACCGAGGAAAAGGTCAGCTGAGCGTTGGTATAACTGGCACGATAGCGTGCCATCAGCGACATAGAATTGGAAAAATGCGTGGCATGGTGCAAGTGCCATCTTGTGAAGCTCTGACACATTCCATGCAGACACCAGCATCCTACGCGAGTCGGGGTCGGTTCGGAGCGTGTCAACGACCTGGGACAACTGGTCGATGTGATGACCATCAGGGGTGGGCCATGACCGCCACTGCACCCCATAAACCGGCCCCAATTCACCGCGAGCATCCGCCCACTCATTCCAAATGCGTATGCCATGATCTTGCAACCATTGGACGTTGGATTCGCCCCGCAAAAACCACAGCAATTCACCGACCACAGACTTCAGGTGAACCTTTTTTGTGGTGATCAACGGGAACCCCTCCCGCAAATCAAAACGCATCTGGTGGCCAAATATGCTTGTTGTTCCCGTACCAGTGCGGTCATTCTTGGGCGTGCCGTGCTGGAGAGTCAAAGCCAAGAGGTCTTCGTACGCGGTGTTGAGGGCCATAGACAAAGTGTCTCACTATTCCCATCTCCACAAGGGGGCATCTCGAGGTGTGGGTGCTTCGTTGAACCCAACGACACTCTTGCATATGACATCAGATCGTGGCACTGTCGCATACGGTTGGGTCCACGGCAGGCACACTTATCGCCTGTGCTCCCCTAGTGAAAGTGATGGCATGAGCTTCCTGACACCACATGCTGACGTTTCAGTTCGCCCTGCAATCCCCTCAGACGCATCAGCTATCGCAGCGATACAGATCAAGGCATGGCAGGTCATGCACACCCCGATCATTGGTGACAACATTATGGCTGCGCTCGACGCTGACGCCATCACCCGCCAGTGGAACACAACAATCGAACAAGCAGGTGAACCAGGTCACGCAGTGATGACCGCACTCGCCTCCGACCAAGTTGTCGGATTTGCGGCCCTCATCCCCACAGCTCTGATCGCCCTTGAGGTATCCCCCACACACCAGCGCCAAGGGCATGGGTCCAGGCTCCTTGCAGCCTGTGTGGAGAGACTACGCGGCGATGGGATCGCCACCGTGACCTGCTGGGTTCCGCGCCATGACGAACCGCGCCAACGGTTCCTGGCCAGCGCAGGGCTCGCACCAAGCGGTCGCGTGCGGACGCTGGACATTGGAGAGCAGGCAACCACGTCGCTCACCGAGGAGCGGTGGACTGCGTCCCTGTCTGAGTCTGACAGTGACCCAACGTCTTAGGAGAGGTCGTTCTCGGTGCGTGTTTCTGCTGAGGGCGGTGTGAACGAGTCATCATCCCGGCGGCGATAGAGCGCCGCGGTGCGCCGTAACGTCGCTCGGGCGCGACGCCGATCACCAGCAGCATCATACGCAAAAGCCAGGTTGTACCAGGTTTCCCACATGTGGGGAGATGCATCCACCGCGTGGCGGGCACGATCAAAGTGCTCCGTAGCAGCGACGCGATCAATGCGTCCTCCTGGGCTTCGCGGTAAGTCGTCAACAGGAAGGAGACCACGCTGCGCAAGGTCACGCCCCATCGTCGCGACAATCAGAGCCAACCGCCACTCACGCACGAGGGCGTAAACAATGAGCCCAACAAGAATTGCCGCCGCACAGGCAAGCCCCACCAGTGCTGGTTCTCCCGTTGCCGCAAGTGCAAGCAGGCGTCCCACCACCGCCCATAAAAAGATCCCCAGCACACCCATCAGGAGCACTGGCACAACGACTTCGCGTCGTGTCATGAGATGTCACCCAGATTCATGATGTGCTCTAGCCCAACGGTCAGTCCTGGCCGTTCCTGGACCGCACGGACCGCTAACAGCACCCCAGGCATGAAGGAGCTGCGGTCGAACGAATCTTGCCGAATTGTCAGCTGTTCTCCAGGATTACCCAAGAGGATTTCTTCGTGTGCGACTAGCCCCCGAAGCCGCACAGCATGGACCCTCACACCGTCGACGTCCGCTCCGCGCGCCTCGAACCCGTCAGTCGTTGCGTCAGGTGACGGGGCGAGACCTGCATCCCGGCGCGCGGCAGCGATCTGTGCTGCGGTATGCCGGGCAGTTCCAGACGGAGCATCCACTTTATCCGGATGATGATATTCAATGACTTCAACCGACTCGAAGAACCGTGCAGCCTGACGCGCAAACGACATAGCCAGGACTGCGGACAATCCAAAGTTCGGCGCAATGAGCACACCCGTGCGATTCCCCACCGTCTCAAGGCGTTGTTCCACACGCACAAGCGACGCGTCAGTCCACCCTGTTGTTCCCACCACTGCGTGAATACCCGCGTCGATCAGCGCATGAACGTTGTTTTCAGTGTGCGCCGGAATAGTGAAGTCCACTGCTACATCAACATTGTCAGCAGACAGCTCGTTCACAAGGTCGCCCTGATCGAGTTGCGCAACCAATTCCATATCGGAAGCGGCTGTCACAGCATCGCACACCTGCGTTCCCATGCGGCCACGCGCACCCAACACGGCAACTTTGATCATGGCGTTCTCCTGTTCAATAAAGTGATTATTCCTGCAATCCTATGGTCGCAGTCACCCGAACACGCCTTGCGAGTTCCTGGGCAAGAGACTGCACCCGCTCAGCAGTGACAGCATTGATTTTGTGGATCGACTCATCAAGTGAATACAACTCACCCGTGACCAATTCTGCCCGTCCAAGACGGTTCATTCGGGCGCCGGAGTCCTCGACGCCCAAGACCAACGACCCGCGCAGTTGCCCTTGAGTCCGAACCATCTCCTCGTGAGTCAATCCGTGTGCGGCAAGCTTCTCGAGTTCCGCAACCATGAGCGATTCCACGTCGCGCACTCGGGCTGGCGCGCACCCTGCATACAGGCCAAATGTTCCGATCCCGCTGTAGCTGGAACCGAAACAATAGGTCGAATAGGCCAAGCCGCGCTTTTCACGAATTTCTTGGAATATGCGTGAGGACATACCGCCCCCAAGCGCTGCAGTGAGGACCGACATGTCAAAGCGGCGCTCATCAGCAGCACTCAACCCCTGACACCCCACAATGACATGCGCTTGTTCCGTAGCACGAGGAATGTCAACTCTGTGTTCGCTCAACGGAACATCTAGCGGTGACGCTGATCGACGCGGTAAAGGTGTTGCAGCGGACGCGAGATCCCACCCGCCACGGTCCAACGCCTCAAGCACCATGTCACAAAGCACATCATGGTCAACAGATCCTGCAGCCGTCACGACGAGCCCCTCTGGAACATAGTGCGCACGGTAATGCGCCCAGACGGCCTCCCGGGGTACGGCAGTGATCGTGTGCGCTGTTCCACCAATCGGGCGCCCCAATGGGTGGTCGCCGAGAACATGAGAGGTGAAATGCTCATGGATGACATCACCGGGATCGTCATCATTCATGGCAAGTTCTTCGAGGATGACCCCGCGCTCAATTTCCAGTTCATGCGCGTCAAGGCTGGCAGACGTCACCATATCGAGGATCACATCGACCGCCATCGGAAGGTCCGTGTCCAACACTCGGGCGTAGTAACACGTGTTTTCTTTGCCAGTCACAGCATTTGCTTCGCCACCCACTGAATCGAAAGCGCCGGCAATATCGAATGCGGTGCGCCGTGGTGTTCCTTTAAACAGAAGATGTTCAAGGAAATGAGTGGAACCATAATGTCCGTCTGCTTCATCACGCGACCCCACATTAAACCAGGCGCCGACTGTCACGGACCGCTGCCCTGGCATCTGTTCCGTGATGACGCGCACCCCGCCGGGCAGAACGGAACGCCGAATGAGCGTTCCATCCTGCCCAGCGTTGAGTGTGTTATCTGGGTGTCCTGCGTGTTCGAGTGGAAGTGACCACACCACTCAGTTGTCGCCCTGTTCTGCTGCTTCATCGTCAACCACTGCGTGAAGTGACAACTTGCCTCGGGGGTCAATCTCAGCAATTTCAACCTGAAGCTTTTGCCCGACAGATACAACGTCGTCAACATTCTCCACGCGGCGTCCACCCACCAGGCGACGGATTTGGCTGATGTGCAGCAACCCATCTTTACCTGGGGTCAGTGACACGAACGCACCAAAGGTTGTGGTCTTCACGACCGTGCCCACAAAGCGTTCTCCGACCTCAGGAACATGCGGGTTGGCAATCGCGTTAATTGCAGCGCGTGCCGCTTCAGCAGATGTGCCATCTGCAGCACCAATGTAGACAGTTCCGTCGTCTTCAATAGTGATGTCAGCGCCCGTGTCCTCTTGGATCTGGTTGATCATCTTGCCCTTGGGGCCAATAACCTCACCGATCTTGTCAACAGGAACTTGCACTGCGATCACACGTGGTGCATGAGGACTCATGTCATCTGGCTGATCAATAGCTTCTTCGATGACATCAAGGATCGTGTAGCGGGCATCACGTGCTTGAGTCAATGCACCGGCAAGAACCGAAGCAGGGATACCGTCAAGCTTGGTGTCAAGCTGGATCGCGGTGACAAAATCGCGGGTCCCCGCAACCTTGAAGTCCATGTCGCCGTATGCGTCTTCAGCGCCCAGAATGTCCGTCAGGGCAGCGTAGCGGGTTTCACCATCGACTGTGTCTGAGATCAGTCCCATTGCAATACCAGCAACAGGCGCCCGCAATGGAACACCGGCGTTGAGCAGCGACAATGTCGATGCACAGACAGATCCCATGGATGTGGAACCGTTCGACCCTAGAGCTTCAGAGACCTGACGAATAGCGTAAGGGAAGTCTTCACGGCTTGGGAGCACAGGGACAAGCGCGCGTTCAGCAAGCGCACCGTGGCCGATTTCCCGGCGCTTCGGGCTTCCAACGCGTCCAGTTTCCCCCGTTGAGTACGGCGGGAAGTTGTAGTTGTGCATATAGCGTTTACGCGTCTCTGGGCCAAGAGAATCAATCTGCTGTTCCATCTTCAGCATGTTGAGGGTGGTGATCCCCATGATTTGGGTTTCGCCGCGCTCAAAGAGCGCCGAACCGTGAACGCGCGGGACAACCTCAACCTCAGCGCTGAGCGTACGGATGTCCGCAAGTCCACGGCCATCGATACGCACACCGTCAGTCAAGACGCGCTGGCGTACAAGGGACTTGGTCAACGAGCGGATCGCTGCGCTGATCTCTTTGTCACGTCCCTCGAACTGCTCAGCCAACGAGGCTAGAGTTGCGTCCTTGATCTCGTCTTGTCGATTTTCGCGTTCCTGCTTGTCGGCGATCGTTAACGCAGTGCGCAAGTCATCTGTCGCAGCGTTCTTAACAGCTTCGTAGACGTCGTCCTGGTAGTCCAAGAAGAGCGGGAACTCCATTTGAGGCTTCGCAGACTTCGCAGCCAGCTCGATTTGTGCCTCACACAAAGCGCGGATGAATGGTTTCGCTGCTTCAAGTCCTTCTGCCACGACACCCTCAGTCGGGGCTGTCGCACCTTGGTTCTTCACAAGGTTCCACGAGTTTTCGGTGGCTTCAGCTTCCACCATCATGATCGCAACGTCGTCTCCAACAATGCGACCAGAAACAACCATGTCAAACACGGCACGTTCTTTGTCCGAGTGCTTCGGGAACGCAACCCATTGGTCATCAATGAGCGCAACACGTACTCCACCAACTGGACCTGAGTAGGGCAGACCAGATAGTTGAGTCGACATCGATGCTGCGTTGATAGCAAGAACGTCATATGCCTCATCAGGGTGGATCGACAAGACAGTGATGACAACCTGCACCTCGTTACGAAGCCCCTTGACAAAGCTTGGACGCAGCGGGCGGTCAATCAGACGGCACGCAAGGATCGCTTCAGTGGAGGGGCGTCCTTCACGGCGGAAGAACGAGCCGGGGATCCGCCCCGCGGCGTACATGCGCTCTTCAACATCGACGGTGAGGGGGAAGAAATCAAACTGATCTTTGGGGTGTTTCCCCACGGCAGTCGTTGAAAGAAGCATGGTGTCACCGTCGAGGTATGCGCACGCGCTTCCTGCTGCCTGGCGTGCAAGACGACCAGTTTCAAAGCGGACGGTGCGTGTACCAAAACGACCATTGTCGATGACGGCTTCGGCGAACTGAATTTCTGGGCCTTCCATAGGGCCTTCCTAACTATGCGGCCTGCTGGTCACCATCGGCGGTCTTCGATCGGGGCTCACGGAGGATGACTCCGGGGGCCACTACCGAGGACCGAACTGGTTCGTCAGCAGGGTGGTGATACTTGTCTGTGACGATGCGACACGCATCGTCACTTAACCCGTACACTACTCCAGCCCGGACCTCAAGGTCCGGGCTGGAAAGTGAAGAGTATGTCAGCGACGCAGACCGAGACGTTCGATGAGCGAACGGTAACGGTCAATGTCGATCTTTTGGAGGTAACCAAGGAGGCGACGGCGACGACCCACAATGAGAAGCAGTCCACGACGTGAGTGGTGGTCGTGCTTGTGTTCCTTCAGGTGTTCGGTCAGGTCCTTGATGCGCTGCGTGAGCAGTGCAATCTGTACCTCAGGCGAACCGGTGTCGCCCTCTTTGTTGCCATACTCGGCGATGATACCTTTTTTTGTCTCCTGATCGAGCGGCACGGCTCTCCCTTCGGTCGTTGCGCGGCGCGCCGGGGCCTGTTCACCCGGGCTCTGTGTACCCGCGGCCGTTCTGACGGCTGTCCAAGTCTAACAGGTGCCGTCGTTTTTTCTGAGCCTTCCAGTTAGCGAGCGACCGTGACAGCGCTCACCCGAACAGGTTTATTGTCGAGTGTCTTGAGTGTGATTGTGCCAGAAAAACGCTTCGGTAAAGTCAACGTGACAGTTGATCGATACGTTTTCTTTGACGAGTTCAGCGAAACAGTTTTGATCCGCGTTTTTCCTGCGTACACAGCAACACGCCCGTACCCCTTCCCCTTGCCCACAACAAGCTGCACCCGAGAGACATCCTTGGCGTTGTACACCTTGATCCTCGAGTTCTTCACTCGGGACTGATAAGTGAAACCTCGGTAAAACTTCGACGAAGCGACTCTCTTCCAGCTCCCGCTTGTGCGCTTGAGTTCAGACGTTGGCAGTGAACGCGTCAAGGTTCCATAGAATGACCACGCTGAGCGGCGGCCGTCGTTTGCCACTGCACGCACATACAAACGAGCGCTTACCCCGGTGGGAAGTTTCACCGTGTGTTGACGGGCAGTTGTCGATGCGACAACTTTGACCGCACCGAACGATTTCCCATGCGGTGCCAACTTCAGGCCCACCTCATAACGCGAGGCGCCACTCACTCCTCCCCAGGTCAGCGGGATCTTGTTGTTCAACGCAATAGGACGATAGGGGGCCTTCAAATAGGCTACCTTCGGCTTGGCAAGCGCAGTCACAGTTCCCGTGGCCATCGCACTAGCAACAGCACTACGGATTGCTGGCAATCGTGAATTGAGTTTGTCACCAGGGCAGGCCGTGTAGTTCGTTTCGCGGTGACCCAAGATTGTGGGAACTTCAACCAGCGAACCTGGCTTACCCCGACCCGTGGAGTTCTTTGAGGACCCCGTCTTGAGCGTTGCCGTCCCACGTGGATTAATCCCGTACTGCGCACCCTTCCACGCAAGCACCTTGACCATCGCATTCGTCATGGCACTCGGGGCAGAAAGAGACGAAAAATTGCCCATCCCGGAAATCCCGATGGTGTTTGCGTTGTAATTGCCAGCGTGTGCACCCTGCGGGATGCCACCCAATGAGCCTTTACGGCCTTCGTAAATGGTCCCAAATCGGTCAACCAAGAAATTATAACCAATGTCACCCCAACCCAAGGTGCGCGCATGGTACGTATAAATTGCTCGAACCTGCGCCGTTGCCTGCGCTGCAGAATACGTGTTCGACCCGGCCGTGTGATGGATATACATGGCATCAAGCCGCGGCGAGTTTTTCGGAGACCACGTTGTGTACTTCTCATGTCCTGAGGCCATCCACGTTGACCTCGGCACAATCGCTGGCTGTGACGCAGCAGCTACAGCCGCTGACGCAACGGTATGTGCCGACGCCGCTTGCGCATCTGCGGCAGATAAACCCGGATCAATGAGCTCAACCGACAACCCCGCGGGCGCCACACCAGACTCCGTTAACACACGAACACGAATCCCGGTCGCACCGCTTGTCAACAGCGGTTCTGCACCACTGACCGACGCATTTTCCATCAGCGGCAACACTTCAAGGGCTTGCCACTGCGTCCAATGGCCATCTTCCTCGACCTGAACGGCAACCTCAAGAATGTCCTGATACGCGCGAATGTCCCACGTGACACCAGCCAGCACAAACGGCTCAACATCAACGTGCTCAGTCACCGCAGCGAGACGCTCTGTGACGTCCGATGCGCTCACCTGATCGCTGCTACTTGGAGCCTGCTCAAGGCCACCAAGGAACTGCGCATCACCCACTGCGGTATCCGGCACATCCTCAATGACTTCCACTGGATCAAGGAGTTGAGGTGCAGCAGAGACATCCTCCTCCACACCGTCAATAGGTATATCCCAGGTCTCAACTTCAGCAGCTTGCGCAGGTAATGGTGACCACGACACAACCGGTGCCACAACTCCAGCAGCAGCAAGCGCTACCGTCGTTACAAAGACGATGACACGACGCATACAACTCCCCCTCAAGGCGTTCCACACGCACGGAGAATTGGCCCCCTCCCCACGTGTGCACGAGATCGCACTGATCCCGCCATCCCACCACTATCGGCAATGAGCGCTGATGTCTGAGTGAAAGGAGTCAAACCCGGGGTGAAAACTAGCGCAGCAGCAATTTCGCCCGGGTCACATCGTCATGCATTTGGTCAATGAGCGCATCCAAGGAGGAAAACGTCACTGTAGGACGGAGCCGTTCAACAAACTCAACCATGATGTTCTTGTCATAGAGGTCCAAATTATTGTGCCCAATCACATACGCCTCAACACGTCGTTCTTGGCCATCAAATGTTGGGTTGGTTCCGACAGAAATTGCTGCTGGGAGCCCTTGCAATGCCCGTTGCCCACCAACAACTGACACATACCCCGCATACACCCCGTCGGCAGGGACCATTCCGTCAGAATCAGGAGACAAGTTCGCTGTGGGGAAACCCAACTCACGCCCCCGAGCATCGCCGTGAACAACCACGCCCCGCATACGATGCGGGCGCCCTAAGAGCTGCGTCACCGCCCCCATCTCACCGCCACGCACCAACTGGCGGACGATCGAAGACGACCACCGTTCGCCACCCCCAGGCGAACCATGATCGTCAACGACAACCACATCAAACCCAAACTCCTGACCCAGGTCACGAAGAGTGGACAAGTCGCCAGAATTATCCCGACCAAACCGCACGTCGCGACCAATCACCACCGCCGTCGCCGCAAGCGCATCAACAATCCATGTCTTGACAAAATCACGCGGAGATTGCTGAGCAAACTCCAGCGAATACTCAACAACACACACCGCATCAAGTCCAAGCTGAGCCAACAACTCCAGACGATCCGTCAATCCTGTCAGCAGCGGAGCAGCCTGCTCCGGGCGATGCACATGCGCAGGATGAGGATCAAACGTCATCGCGACAGCGCACGCCTGCCTACGCCGCGCCTCCGCAATGACCGCATCAATAACCATATGGTGGCCACGATGCACACCATCAAAATTACCAATAGTCACCACACTAGGAGCACGGTGCGCCAAGGCTTCCTCAAGCGACCACCACACATTCACGAGGACGCTCCTTGTACACCCGACACAAACACCGTCACCGGCCGTGCCACCCCTTGACCGCACTGCACCACCGCAACCAACTCGCCAGCCTCACTCACCGCCGCATACTGCCCAGACAACTCAGTAGTCAGACGCTGACCATGCGCAAGACGCCCCGCCTGAGCCTCACTGACCCGCCACACACGAAGCGCGCGTTCAGCCGCAGAGCCCAAATCCATGACATCCAGCGGCACAGTCGGATCGGTGTCCTGCAATTGCGGCACACTACGGGCCTCAGCCAGAGTCCACTCAGCGACACGGGTCCGCCGCAACGCCACCAAATGTCCAACAGTTCCCACAATTTGAGCCAAATCCCGGCCAAGCGCCCGCACATAGGTTCCACTTGACACATCGACTGACAGAAGAACATCCTTTGTCGCCACACCGTGATGTGGCGGACCGTCAACGACATCGACAATGTCAAACCGACTCACCGTCACCGAACGGGCAGGCAACACCACGTCCTCCCCCGCACGGACACGGTCGTAGGCACGACGCCCATCAATCTTCACAGCACTGACAGCGCTAGGAACCTGGTCGATAACTCCAGTCAGTCGAGCAGCAGCAGCCTGCAATTGTTCTCGAGTCACATGATCACACGGTTGCGTGTCCGTGACATCACCGTCAGCATCCTCGCTCACAGTGGCCACCCCAAGACGCACAGTTGCCGTATAGGACTTATCCGCGGCCGTCAGAAAGTGAAGTAGGCGCGTTCCCCGCCCCACACCCACGACCAAAAGTCCGGTCGCCATCGGATCAAGGGTTCCCGCATGCCCAACCTTGCGTGTCCCCGCCAGCCGACGCATTATCGCGACGACGTCGTGGCTCGTCATACCTGTTGGCTTATCAACCACAATGATGCCGTCAGCAGCCGTGGGACGCCGAGGTTGCCGTGGCTGAGCGTCCTTACCACGAGATCCCTTGTGACCGAACTGCAGTTGCTCCCGAGGATCATTCACTCGCGGTCATCACCCTCATCTTCTGCTTCGTCCCCGTCACCTTGAGGACGGCGGTAAGGGTCAGCATCAGAAGCATACTGAGCTCCCTCACGGATCTTCTCCAACTCTGCATCGCGAAGACGCGCCTCATGCAAAGCCCGGTCCAAACTTGCAGCCGACTCAGGGACAGCGTCAAGGTGAAACTCAATGGTTGGAGTCAACCGAGTTCCGATTTGCTTCCCTACCTCGGTACGAATGGTGCCACGCGCACTATTGAGTGCGCGAGTACTCTTGCGCCGTTCTTGTTCGTCGCCATACACCGTGTAAAAAATTGACGCGTGCTGAAGGTCGCCAGTGACACGCACATCCGTGATCGTCACAAATCCAAGGCGAGGATCCTTAATGCGCCCCTCAAGCATCTCGGCAACAATCACCTGAATACGCTCCGCTAACCGTCGTGCACGTGGATGGTCAACCATGTCACTTCCTTTCTCGAGGCTTCCCTCACTTTACTGGCAGAAAGACAAAGTCTTCATGCTGAACAACGACGTGGGAGCCGTGACTGCTGTCACGGCTCCCACAATCAGTCGAGGTCAGGCGCGAGGTTTTTCGCGCATTTCCCAGGTTTCCACAATGTCACCTACGGTCAGGTCGTTGAAAGAACCGAGTCCGATACCACATTCGTAGCCTTCACGAACTTCAGTAGCGTCGTCCTTGAATCGCTTGAGCGATTCAATGGACAAGTTCTCTCCGACAACCTCACCGTTGCGCAGAACACGTGCCTTGGTGTTACGGCGAATCAACCCGGAACGAACAATCGACCCGGCGATGTTTCCGAACTTCGACGAACGGAAAATCTCTCGGACCTCTGCTGTGCCCAATTGAACTTCTTCATACTCGGGTTTGAGCATTCCCTTGAGGGCTGCTTCCACATCCTCAATTGCCTGGTAGATCACCGAGTAGTACCGAATATCCACACCCTCACGGTCCGCGAGGTCTGTGACGCGTTCTGCTGGCTTCACGTTGAAACCAAGGATGATGGCGTTGTCGACGGTTGCGAGGTTGACGTCGTTTTGTGTGATCGCACCCACACCACGGTGGATGATTCGCAGCGCAACTTCGTCGCCCACATCAATCTTCAACAATGCATCTTCGAGCGCTTCGACCGCACCAGACACATCGCCCTTAAGGACCAGGTTGAGTGTCTCAACTTTGCCTTGCTCAAGAGCTTGGGTGAAGTCTTCCAAGCTGATGCGCTTGCGCCGTTTGGCCAACTGTGCGGCTCGCGCAGCAGCCTCACGCTTTTCAGCGATCTGGCGGGCAGTGCGGTCATCTGAGGTGACAAGGAAGACATCGCCTGCTCGTGGAACAGAGGTCAACCCCAGCACCTGCACTGGTCGCGCCGGCCCAGCTTCTTGCACAGCAGTACCGTGCTCGTCAAACATTGCACGGACACGGCCATGAGCGGTCCCAGCAACAATCGCATCACCGACACGCAGTGTTCCTGATTGCACAAGAACAGTGGCAACAGCACCGCGACCCTTGTCAAGATTGGCTTCAATAGCGACACCACGAGCATCTTTGTCTGCGTTTGCACGTAAATCGAGAGCCGCATCAGCAGTCAAGATCACTGCTTCAAGCAGTTCGTCGATGCCCATGTTGTTCTTTGCAGAGACATCAACAAACATCGTGTCGCCACCATACTCTTCAGCAACTAAGTTGTACTCAGTCAGTTGCTGGCGAATCTTGGCAGGATTAGCGGTGTCTTTATCCACCTTGTTGACAGCCACAACGATGGGAACGTTCGCCGACTGCGCGTGGTTCAACGCCTCAATGGTTTGAGGCATCACACCGTCGTCTGCAGCAACAACGAGGATCGCGATATCTGTGACCTGGGCACCACGAGCACGCATTGCAGTAAATGCTTCGTGACCCGGGGTGTCAATAAAGGTCAGAGGACGTTGATTACCATCAATGTCGTGCCGTACCTGGTAAGCACCAATGTGCTGGGTGATACCGCCAGCCTCACCCGAGATCACATCAGAGTGACGGATCGCATCAAGCAAGCGTGTCTTACCGTGGTCGACGTGACCCATCACGGTGACAACAGGAGGACGGGCTGACAGTTCATCGTCACCCTCGGCAGCAGACTCGGCCTCGAGGTCAATGGAGAACCCCTCAAGGAGCTCACGGTCTTCGTCTTCTGCCGACACCATTTCGATGACGTATCCCAGTTCAGCACCAAGGGTTCCGAACGTGTCCTCGTCAAGAGATTGGGTTGCTGTTGCCATTTCACCGAGGTGGAATAGCACAGTCACCAAACTTGCCGGGTTCGCATCAATTTTGTCTGCAAAATCTGATAACGAAGCGCCGTGACGCAACCGGATAACGGTAGAACCGTCGCCACGTGGAACAGTGACACCGCCCAGGGATGGCGCTTGCATCTGTTCGAATTCTTGGCGTTTCGCCCGCTTTGATTTCCGACCACGTACTGGTTTTCCACCCTGGCGCCCGAAAGCTCCAGCTGTGGTTCCACGCCCACCTGGTCCTGGGCGTCCGCCGCCACCAGAACGAGGGGGCCCGAAACCGCCACCACCTGGAGCACCGCCACCTGAACCGCCGCGGCCACCGCGGCCACCACGGCCACCACCAGCACCAGCAGGTTGACGGTCGCCTGGACGTGGCGCACTCGTGCGCCCTGGCATCATCCCAGGGTTTGGACGAGGTCCACCAGAGGCTGGTGCACCACCCGCAGGGCGTGCGGCTGGACGTGGACCACCTGGCCGTGGACCACCAGAACGCTCTGCATGTGCTGCGTTGTCAGTTTGTGGCTTTGCACCACGTTCTGGACGCCCGGCACCGCGCGGCATTCCTTGCTGAGTTGCGAAGGGGTTGTTACCTGGACGGGGAGCACCTGGCCGTGGACCACCGCTACCAGCGTTGCCTCGACCTTGGCGCCCTTGTCCTTGACCGCCTTGCCCTGATGGGCGTGACCCTTGCCGCGGCATACCTTGCTGCGACGCGAACGGGTTGTTGCCTGGGCGGGGGCCACCGGAACGGTTTGTTTCCGTGGACCGTGACCGCGGAGCTGGCTTAGGTGCAGCTGGCTTCGGCCCTGGCTTTGGCGATGGGGATGCTGATGCGCGTTGCTCCTGGGGTGCAGGTGCTTCGGAACGCTCAGGGGTTGTTTCGGCAGGTCGTTCACTGGGCGCGGTTGTCTCAGCTGCAGCGGCTGCTGGCTTGCTGGGGGCAGTGTTTGCCGATGCGCTCGCACTGGGTGCAGGCAGTGTTGTTGGTTTTGCCTCAACCGGTGCCGTTGTGGTGGGCGGTGTCGAGGGGGTGCTGTCGCCCTGTGGTTCTTTTGCTGCACGTGGGGCTGGTTTTGCGGGGCGCGCACCTGGTTTAGGTGCCGCTTTTCGCGGTGTTTGTTCGGAAGGCGCGGCACTGCCCGATTGAGGGAAGGAGTCCCGCAAGCGGCGCGCTACTGGCGCTTCAATGGTTGAGGAAGCTGACCGCACGAACTCTCCGAGTTCGTTGAGCTTACTCATTACTGTCTTGCTTTCCACCCCGAGCTCCTTTGCGAGCTCGTAGACGCGGATTTTAGCCACAACTCTCCAGTCTCGGTCCACCCGTGACTGGGAGGACCGTCGTTAGTTTCTCGGACTCATCGCTGAGTACTCATCGGGTGCCCATCGGCTTCTTACCCGCTTCCTGTCGACGTGTCTACTACCACGTTGTCTGTGGCAGTATGCGGATTCCGGTACCGCAGTGTGGTGTCAGTTTGTGTGATTCGCTCTCGTAACGTGTTCAGCTCTGAGATATCCATCCCTTGTGACACACGAAACGCTCTCATCCATGATTTCTTTCGCAGCATATGTTCGACACATGCTGCGTCGGCGTGAATCCATGCGCCACGTCCGTGTGTGGTGCGGCGCATGTCTACAACGATGCGAGTGTCGTGTGCATGTCCGGTTCGCACAAGTGCGAGTCGGATCAGCGATGGTTGATCACACCGTACGCGGCAACCGATGCATGTCCGTTGCGGGACATGACGGTCAACAACGCTCAACGGTGTGGTCCTTCACTGTGTCTGACGGTCACTCTCAGCCATATTGTTGCTGGCGGGGAGTGAGGTTGCCGTTCGAATTATAGCGATGTACGGACGGCTATTCCACACCATCCTACCGCGTACAAGCACGATACGGGCAGGAACGCCCTGACCAAACGACTAGGGATTGCTCACAGTCGCGTTCTGGCTTGCGCTCAACCCGGCGTTCCGCTCGAGGCGATGTTCAGCTTTCTTCGCTGGTCGGCGATTCTGCGAGCTCGACCTCCGCGCCTTGGTCATCAGCGTCAGAACGAATATCAATCTTCCACCCAGTCAGTTTCGCTGCTAGGCGCGCGTTCTGTCCTTCTTTGCCGATCGCAAGAGACAGTTGATAATCCGGGACAATGACCCGGGCCATCCGGGCACGCTCATCCAAAATCGACACCGAAGACACCGTAGCTGGCGACAACGCTGATGCAATGAACTGCGCTGGGTCCTCCGTATAATCGACAATGTCGATCTTTTCACCACCCAGCTCAGCCATCACCGCGCGTACTCGCTGCCCCATGGGGCCAATACAGGCCCCCTTGGGATTGAGTCCCGGAATTGTTGATGTGACCGCCATTTTCGTCCGGTGACCTGCTTCGCGTGCGAGGGCGATGATTTCCACTGCCCCGTCAGCAACCTCAGGTACTTCCATCTCAAAGAGTCGACGAACAAGGTTCGGGTGAGTTCGGCTCAGCGTAATAGAGGGACCTTTCGCTTTGCGTGCAACCTCCACAACATACGCTCGGACCCGGGCTCCGTGGCGGTAGTCTTCCCCCGGCACTTGCTCATGCTCAGGGAGCACCGCTTCCACACCATTGCCTAGATCAACATTGACAGCCCGCGGGTGGGCTGCTTGCTGAATAATTCCTGAAACAACATGACCTTCTTTGTCTTTGAACTGCCCAAGGACCTGGTCATCTTCCACGTCACGCATCCGCTGAAAGATGACCTGTCGCGCCGTTGCTGTCGCCACATGGCCAAAGTCTTTCGGCGTGTGATCAAACTCGTCACCCAATTCACGCACCGGAGGCACGTAGGCACCTTCGTCGTCAACTCGCGCTGGCTCGCGCTCAATTTCCTCGCGTGCCCACACCACGACCTGCCCGGTCTTTCGGTCAATTTCGACTCGCGCGTGGCGGAGTGAATCAGGGGTACGTTGGTAGGCCAGTGCAAGGGCTTGTTCAATCGCCTCAAGGAGGACATCCAACGAAATTTCGCGCTCCCGCTCCAGCATGCGCAGCGCAGCCATATCAATATGCATTGTTAGTCCTCACTATCGTCGAACCGGCCACTGTCAGCACCGGCTACATCCTGAAAATCGTTATCATCCACGAGCTCTACCCGACCGAGCTCAACCTCGACCTTTGCTCGCCTGATGTCTGCAAGTGCCACGTGCCGGCGCGTGTCGAACAACACGGCGTCATCAGTGACTTCCACCAAACGCTCTGTGAATCGTTCTCCGTTGACTGTCTTCACGCTGATCAGTCGTCCAACATTGCGCCGGAAATGACGTGGTTGAGTCAGCGGCCGTGATGTTCCCGGTGATGACACTTCTAACGTGTACTGGGAATGAAGAACAGAGACGCTATCGAGAGCGGTAGACAGGTCACGCGAAACACTCGAGATCGTCTCCAATCCCACCGGGCCAGATACGTCCTCCGGAAGATCGACAGTGACTCGAATAGTCGTGGTCGGGCCAGACCCAAGGTATTCCAGATCCTCAAGGAACAATCCAGCGTCATGAACGATGGGCGCTACCGCATCATGCACCTGGGTTGGAACATCTAATCGAGCCATTTGCCCTCCTGCCGTTGTGTTGGCTACCGGACACAACAGACCGGTATGAACTTGTCCACCCATAAGACTACCGAGATTTTGGTGGTGCGCATGCCACATCTGGTGTCACGCGCGTCGCATTGGTGGCGGATGTCTCGTCACCTGTGTCTGTGTCGGTAAGATCGACTTGTCATGTCCCGACTTAGAAGCGACTACCCTGTGACCCACTCACGTTTTTTCGTCCTTCCTGCTGTCGTTTTCTGTGCGCTTCTCCTCGGCGCCTGTGGTGTGCGTGTTGAAACAGCACCACCTACTGAGCCTGCCCCGACTTCTGATGAAATCGCGCGGCAGGCTGCCGTCAACGATTTGCTTGCGACCGCTGAGCTTGCCCATGCATTTGCTGATGCCCCAGATATCTCCGCGCAAGACAAAGACGATGTACTGGCGTTATCTCAGGCGCTTCGTGAGCACGCGCACACGCTGGGTGGAGTCTACGATTCAGGGCTCCCTGAAGAGTTACGCACTCCCCGAGCAGAGTCCTCCCCTACCAGTGGTGACGGTGAACCCGTCACTGCTGCCGCCCTTGTTGACCGACTCACCCAGTCGGCAACCCGAATCCGAGCGACACTTGACCTACCAACAACACCAGATTCTGCCCAGGTGTATGGGTCTTTGTCCGCGTGGTTTTTGGTGCAGGCGCGTGACTGGGCGAGCCGTTCTGAGACCCCATGGCAAATTCCCGCCGACTTTGTGGAAAGCACCCCTACTGACAGAATGAGTGCCTTACCACGAGCACAAGTGTTGGAATGGATTGTTCGCGACGATAGTGCTGCGTATGGATTTGAGGTCGCTGCGGCAATGCGCAAACCTGACGCTCGCTCCCTGTATGAACAGCGAGCTCGCCACTACCGCCGGTCGGCCCATGACCTTGCTCTTGCCGCAGCCGTTGATCGAACAAGTGAAGATCCTCGTGCGGTGCGCTATGACCTGCCGTGGACGCTCACTGATGATGAGCCTGTACCTCCAGTCAATGAGGTCCGGGAATTGGCTCAATCCCTTGCCTTTGACCATGGCGCATTCGCGTTGTCCCTCCTTGGGGAGGTTGACCCTAAAGATCGCGCCATCATGCTTGACGTCGTTGTTGACGATGCGCTGGCTGCGGATCGTTTAGGTGTTGACCTTGGCCCTTTCCCGTTTATCGTCGACCCTGATCAGGTGGGTATCATCGACGGCGCACTTTCTGACTCGTAACCTCAGTCCATCAATAGAGTGTCAACCCCGAAGATGCGGGGCCGGTACACGTGTGGGGTGAGACGGTCAGCCGTCTCACCCCACACATCGACTCCTAGTGGTTGCCCCCAAGTTGCGCGGCGACAGCATCTGTCACCACATCAACTGCATCGTTGATGTGCACTTGTTGCGGCTCACCCACTCGCGTACGGAACTCAATAGTCCCCTCGTCGAGTCCGCGACCGACAACAACGATAAAAGGAACACCGAACAGTTCTGCATCCTTGAACTTCACTCCTGGTGAAACTTTGACCCGGTCGTCATAGATCACTTCGACCCCTCGGTCGCTCAGACGTTGAGCAAGTGACTCTGCAGCCTCAAAAATTCGGGCATCTTTACCGGTGGCCACAAGATGCACGTGAGCCGGTGCGACCTGGATCGGCCAGGCAAGGCCTTGACTATCATGGTGAGCTTGAGCCAGTGCCGCCATGACTCGGGTCACTCCAATACCGTAGGAGCCCATGGTCACCGTCGTGTGTTTACCGTTCACATCCAACACCTTCAGCCCGAGAGCTTCAGCATATTTCCGGCCAAGTTGGAAGATGTGCCCGATTTCTATTCCCCGTGCGAGATCTAAGGGGCCAGACCCATCAGGGGCAGGGTCTCCTGCCCGCACCTGCGCTGCTTCAATGGTTCCATCAGCGTGGAAATCCCGCCCTGCAACCACGTGCAACTGGTGGTGGTCGGTAATGTTGGCACCGGTCACCCATTCAGTACCATCTGCGATGCGCGGATCAACGAGGTAACGGATCGCGTCGTCATCGTGGGTGTGATGACGGCCAAGGATCTGCGGGCCAATGTAACCTCGAACGAGGTGAGGATTGCGCGCGAAGTCGGTATCTGTTGCGGTGTCAACTTCTGCGGGTGCGAGGCTCGCTTCCAACCGTTTCATGTCGATGTCCCGATCACCGGGGATACCGATGACGAGAACTTCCCGTTCACCATCTGGGTGGGTCACAGCGACAACGACATTCTTCAACGTGTCTGCGGCGGTCCAGGCTCGGTCTTCACGAGGTTCGTGATCGTTAAGCCAGGTCACTAACGCATCAATAGTCGATGCGCCTGGTGTATTGACAGTTTGTGCAGCGGGAACATTGGTCGCGTCTTGCGCGGGTGGGGCAATAGTTGTGACCGCTTCGACGTTTGCCGCGTACCCTCCCGGTGATCGCACGAACGTGTCCTCACCGATGTCTGTTGGGGTAAGGAACTCTTCGGAACGTGACCCACCCATGGCCCCTGAAGTGGCAGCAACAATGACGTAATCCAGTCCGAGACGGCGAAAAATCCGTTCGTAGGCGTCACGTTGAGCCCGATAGGACTCAGCTAAGCCTTCCTCAGTGAGATCAAACGAATAGGCGTCTTTCATGATAAATTCGCGACCGCGAATGAGTCCCGCACGTGGCCGGGCTTCGTCACGGTACTTCGTTTGAATTTGGTACAGCGTGACAGGAAGGTCCTTGTAGGAGGAATACAAGTCCTTGACAAGGAGAGTAAACATTTCTTCGTGTGTGGGAGCGAGTAAATAGTCGCCGTCTTTACGGTCCTGCAAGCGAAAGAGATTGGGACCATATTCTGTCCATCGGCCCGTCGCTTCGTAAGGTTCTCGTGGCAGCAGCGCAGGGAAATGTACCCGCTGAGCTCCGGCACGTTCCATTTCTTCGCGTACGACCGCGTCCACTTTATCGAGCACGCGCAGCCCCAAAGGTAGCCACGAATAAATACCAGGCGCTGCCCGGCGGATGTAGCCGGCGCGAACAAGCAACCGGTGGCTCGCAACCTCGGCGTCAACAGGATCTTCGCGCAAGGTGCGCACAAAAAGTGTGGATAGGCGTAGCAGCATGTTCCCAGCGTAATACCCAGCGGGCTAGGAAAAGAAAACATCTCTTAGAACATGACAGTGGCGTAAGTCCCAACCTCGGTGAATCCGGCCCGGCGGTAGGCACGGATTGCCCGATGGTTGTAGTCGTTGACATACAGAGAGACCGTCAGCCCCAGCCTTGATGTCACGTCACGAGCCACACTGACCATGGCTGATGCTGATAAACCACGGCCTCGATAACCTGGGTCAATCCACACACCCTGAATCTGGGCAACATCAGCACACATCGAACCGACGTCTGCTTTGAATACAACACGGTTTCCCTCGGCACCGGTGAGAGTTGAATCAACGTCGCGGGCAAGCATCACGTATGTGCGTGACTCAGCGATGAGTTCCCGAACACGCCGCGAGTAGTGCACTGACCCGTACCTTAAAGGAGAAACGCCCACTTCTTCCACGAACATGTGGACACTCGCGGGAAGAAGAGCATCAAAATCAGAGAGTCGGGCGAGTCTGACTCTCGGATCAGCATGCAACTGATCTGACTGAGCCCACACCATCGAAGGCTGGGATGGACGAATCTCACGTGGCGCAGACCATGCCCCATCGAGGGCTTCCCACAACGCCAACACGTCGCGAGCAGGCCCCACAAGTGAGGACGATCGACGACCGGTACGACGCGCACGGTGCGCGAAAGCAGCGATAATATCTCTGCGTACCCGCGGGTCGGTGAGGCGCTGCGGAACAAGTGGAATACAGTTTGCCCCCACCCACAACGCGGCAATCACTGCACCCTCATGGGTATACCCCCACACCTCTCCAGGCATCACGCCTGTGCGCTGCGCTTCTTCCAGATGGGCCAGAGCAAGGACGTAAGCAACTGAGTCGGTGCGGGCACACCGAACGACGTCATTGATGTCCCGCGAATCAGTAAGAACTGTGACGTCGTCGCGTAGCCGCTCCATGACAGATCAGCCTACGGTAATGGAGGGGCTCTCTCCTGTCTTCTCCATCGAGTCGGCGATTCGCATCGCTTCTTCAATAAGAGTTTCAACAATTTGTGATTCTGGAACCGTCTTGATGACCTCACCCTTCACGAAGATTTGGCCTTTTCCGTTTCCAGACGCGACACCAAGATCAGCTTCTCGCGCTTCACCTGGACCGTTCACCACGCACCCCATCACCGCGACTCGAAGTGGCACAGGAAGCCCTTCAAGTCCCGCAGTGACCCGCTCTGCAAGTGTGTACACATCCACTTGAGCTCGACCGCACGAGGGACATGACACAATTTCAAGCTTACGAGGTTTGAGGTTGAGGGATTCGAGGATGGCATTGCCGACTTTCACTTCCTCCACTGGCGGTGCCGACAAAGACACACGGATTGTGTCGCCGATCCCCTTCGACAACAGCGCTCCAAACGCAGTGGCCGATTTGATTGTCCCTTGAAATGCTGGGCCTGCCTCAGTCACACCGAGGTGCAGAGGCCAATCACCACGCTCAGAAAGCAGTTCATAAGCACGCACCATCACAACCGGGTCATTGTGTTTGACCGAGATCTTAAAGTCGTGGAAACCATGCTCTTCGAACAGTGACGCTTCCCAGACTGCGGACTCTACCAGTGCTTCTGGTGTTGCCTTCCCGTACTTCTTCATCAACCGTGGATCCAGCGACCCCGCATTGACCCCGATTCGGATGGACACTCCCGCATCAGCAGCTGCAGCGGCAATTTGCTTGACTTGGTCGTCAAACTTGCGAATATTTCCTGGGTTGACGCGCACTGCAGCACAGCCAGCGTCAATAGCTGCATAGACATACTTCGGTTGAAAGTGGATGTCAGCAATCACAGGAATTTGCGACTTCTTGGCAATAGCGGGCAGCGCTGCAGCGTCGTCAGCGCTCGGAACAGCGACCCGGACAATGTCACAGCCAGATGCAGTCAGTTCAGCGATTTGCTGCAACGTCGCGTTAATGTCGGTTGTGGGCGTGGTGGTCATCGACTGCACGCTCACAGGTGCATCGCCACCAACATCAACCTTCCCCACCTTGATCTTTCGGGTCTTCCTGCGAGGAGCGAGGACGGGAGCGGGCGCCTGCGGCATGCCAAGGCTGATAGGTACAGTCACAGTTTCTATTATCTCCTTTGCCTACGCTTTCCCACACCATGGCGGTGATCACGTCACGATCGACCTCGGACATTAGGTCGAGGATGAGCGGACATCACACATGGATGCCCCGTACCAGATTACTGGATGAGTCGAACTGGATTGACGAGGTCTGCGTAAATGAGAAGCAGCCCCATCCCCGCGAGCAGGACAAACACCCCATACGCGAGTGGAAGTAAGCGCGCTGTATCTGCATTTCCTGGATCACGACGCCCACGAAGTCGGGCAACGCTTCTCCGGGCCCCCTCATAAAGAGCTCCGGCCACATGACCTCCGTCAAGAGGCGGCAAAGGAATGAGATTGAACGCGCACAGGGCGACGTTCAGTGAACCTATGAGTAGCAGCAATTGTTGTGTCTGGGCTGCTAGTTCACCATCGAGCTGGTCCGCTGAAGTGATATCACCTGCTATTCGTCCCACTCCCACAACCCCAACAGGAGAGTCCAGCCCGCGCTCCTCTCCCCCAAATGCAGCGTGCCACACGTCCACCATTCGTTGCGGCAGACTAAGAATGACATCAAACGTTCCAGCAAAGGATTGCCCCAACATATGGGGAACCTGAGTTAGTGGCTGGTGGACGGTTATATACGCTGGGGCAACTCCGAGAAAACCACGTGGTTCAGTGCGCAACTGTCCTTGGTCATCGTATTGTGGGACACCAAAACGATCCGTGACCGGACGCTCAGTCACAAGAGGAGTTACTGACGTGGTCACAAGCTCCCCGTCTCGTTCATACGAAAGGGCCACTGTCTCCCCGCCCGCTTGAGCGATGGCGGCGGACAGTTCATCCCACGTCGTCACCTTCATTGTTCCAATCGCAACAACAGTATCCCCCGGTTGCAGTCCAGCGGCGGCAGCAGGCGCAGGCGGATCCTCATCCAGACATTCTGTCCGCGATTCCGAAGTCACGGGGACGACACACTGGGAGATGTCTGCCAATTGGGTAGAAGGCTGCGAGACACCAAAAGCAAGAACAACAACGGTGAACATGACCGCTGCAATCACTAAGTTCATTGCGGGTCCGCCGACCATGATGACGATTTTCTTTGGGGTCGACAACCGGTAGAAAGCGCGGTGTTCCTCGCCCGGGCGAATTTCCTCAAGACTTGCCTCACGGGCAGAACTGATCAACTCCCGAACCGCGCGCGGCCCCCGGACGGGACGCGACTGCGGCGGGTACATCCCCACAAGACGAACGTATCCGCCCAAGGGAATCGCCTTGATGCCATACTCGGTCTCGCCCCGCGTCCACGACCACAGTGTTGGACCAAAACCCACCATGTATTGCGGCACCCTGACCCCAAAACGTTGAGCCGGCACCAGGTGACCGACCTCATGTAACGCAATGGACAGGAGCAATCCCACCACAATGATGAGCACACCAACAAGGTATTCCATGTTCGTGCCTAACCTTCTTCCGCAGGTATCGTTTCACGATGAGGGGTAAGGACCATGTTGTGTACCCAACCACGCGCCCACTGATCAGCGCGCACAATACCGTCTAGGCTGTCGGCGAATTCTCCCGAAGCAACAACCTCGTCACATGCGTCAAGGACACTGACCAACGTGTCAACGATTGACAGATACGGAATCTGCTCGGACAAGAACGCATCGACTAGTTCTTCATTGGCTGCGTTGAAGACAGCAGGGTGCCACATCGAGGACTTCACAGCTCTGCGAGCAATATCGATTGCCGGGAAAGTGTGGGTATCCACCGGTTCAAATGACCATTGTGTCGGAGAGGACCAGGAGCACGCAGAAGCCCCTGATTCAATGCGATCAGGCCACGACAACCCTAAAGCAATGGGCAGCCGCATATCAGGAGGAGAAGCTTGGGCAATCACCGAACCGTCACGGAACTCAATCATTGAGTGAATCACCGACTGTGGGTGAACAACAACCTCAATATCATCAACAGGCACGTGGAAAAGAAGATGCGCTTCGATGAGTTCAAGCGCTTTATTGACAAGAGTCGAAGAATTCACCGTGACCACCGGCCCCATTGACCACGTGGGATGGTTCAACGCTTCAGTCGCAGTGACATGCACAAGATCATCACGTTTCTTTCCCCGAAACGGTCCCCCTGATGCAGTCAAAATGAATCTGCTGACCTCGCTGCGCTGACCAGCACGAAGTGCCTGGGCCATCGCTGAATGCTCGGAATCCACGGGAACAATCTGATCAGGGCGCACCATGGCATCCATCACGAGGTGCCCGCCCATCACAAGGGACTCCTTATTGGCTAACGCAAGAGTCGTCCCCGCAGACAACGCCGCCAACGTCGGACCCAACCCAACAGCCCCCGTCATACCGTTCAGAACAACATCCGCTGGGCGTCCCGCCAAGGTGCTTGCCGCACCATCACCGACCAACACCTCACACTCAGGTAGCGTACGTGCAAGTTCGGCTCGCACCTGACGCCCAGCGTTGTTGTCATGAACCGCAACTGTTACTGGACGAAAACGATGAGCTTGCTCGAGCAAGAGCTCAACAGAACTCCCCCCCGCTGCTAAACCCACCACATCAAACATCGCTTCATGGCGCGAGATCACATCAATTGCCTGAGTACCAATTGACCCCGTTGAGCCCAACAGGATCACTCGACGGCGTGGTGGCGTGGCGTTACTCACTCGACTCCCAACAAGACTTCCACCGCACGAGCAAGAAACGCATCGACAGACGATTCCTCATACGCCGACTTCCCCCGTGCTGGGCTAAACGTGGCGGCGCGAACATCAGCCGACGTTAACGGCCCTTTCCCCTCAAAGAAACGAATGAGGCGCTTGCACAGCACGTCGACCTCTTCTTTCGCGTAGCCCGGCCCCTTCGACGGGGAAGAAAAACGCTCACCGGCCGGGCGCTGTAACCGCGGGTACAGCGTCTGCGCCCGTTCAGAGATCTGCGCCATCCACACCTGCGGCCCACCACGAGCAGTGAACTCTTGGCGTTCCTTGGCGACAAACGCAACTTCTAAGCGCTCCAAAGCGGCATCCACCTCAGCAGGATCATAACCACCGCGCTGAGTATCAAAGACACAGGTATTCACATCACGAAACGTGAGGATGTCGTTCGTAATCCCCTCATAAGTTTCGCGAGCTTGAGCGAAGAAGTCATCAACATCATCGATGTCGTAGCCAATCTTCGTTTTGGAGACAGTCGAGAACATGGTCCCACCTTACTCGTCCTCTGCGGCCAGTTGACCGCAGGCACCATCGATGTCACTCCCCCGCGTGTCACGAATTGTTGTCGGAATATTGTGCGAACGCAAGCGCCTCACAAACTCCTGCTCAACATCACGGTCACTGGCAGTCCAAATTGACCCTGGTGTTGGATTCAACGGAATAGGATTCACATGCACCCATCCGCGGCCGCGCGCGTTGAGTTTTTCCCCTAACAGGTCCGCACGCCATGCATGATCGTTCATGTCCTTGATCAAGGCATACTCGATCGAGACTCGACGACCCGTTGCATCGTAGTAGCCATAAGCAGCATCGAGCGCCTCATCCACAGTCCACCGGGTGTTAATCGGAACAAGTTGAGAGCGTAATTCGTCGTCAGGGGCGTGCAAACTCAACGCTAGTGTCAGTGGCAAACCCTCTTTGGCGAGTTTATTGATGGCTGGCACCAGCCCGACAGTTGACACCGTGATGTTGCGAGCAGATAGCCCAAACCCTTGTGGGCTCGGCGCAACAAATTGTCGGACCGCTCCCATGAGAGCTTTGTAGTTCGCTAAAGGCTCTCCCATCCCCATAAACACGAGATTATTCAGGTGCGTTGCGCCTCCGGGAATCTCCCCCTGAGCCAGGGCGCGAGCCGCTTGTCGGACTTGTTCAACGATCTCAGCTGTGGACAGGTTTCGGGTCAATCCCATTTGACCAGTAGCACAAAATGGGCACGCCATCCCGCATCCTGCCTGGCTTGACACACACAACGTCGAACGGGTGGGGTACCGCATGAGAACGGATTCGATTTTGATTCCATCGAACAAACGCCACAACGTTTTGACCGTTGCCCCTCCGTCGGCCTCGAGGGTACGAATTTTTGACACTAACGGAGGCATCAACGCTCCGACAAGTTCAGATTTTGCTTGCGCAGGCAGGTCCGTCATCTCATCTGCATTGTCCGTGAGATGTGAGAAATAGTGAGTTTCTAGCTGCTTGGCACGAAACGGTTGGTGTCCAAGTTCCGTCACAACATCGCGTCGTTCCTGGGGGGTCATGTCCGCAAAGTGGCGGGGCGCTTTCCCACGCTTTGGGGCTGTCATTTGAAGCGGAACGAGGGACGGGGTGGGAAGTACGTCAGGCATGGGGTTCTTTCAGTAGGGGCACGACCAGATCGTCAGGCACCTGGCAACGGTGTTGTTGGGAGCTGTGCAGCGGCGGTGAAAAGGAGATAAACAAAAGGAGCAGTGATGAGCATGGAATCAATACGATCAAGCACTCCACCGTGTCCAGGAAGGACTGTTCCCATGTCTTTGAGTTGGAGATCTCGCTTAATCAACGATTCGGCAAGATCACCAACTGTTGCAGTAATAGGAGTGAGTAACCCAAGAGCCACTCCCACCATCGGGTTATAGTCCAACACAACCGCGGAGCCTACTATTCCCACAGCGAGGGACAGGATGAACGATCCCGCAAGACCTTCCCAACTTTTCTTCGGACTAATCGATGGTGCCAGTGGATGCCGGCCGAACAACACCCCGGCAACGTAGCCGCCAGTGTCATTGGCGACCGCCAGGAGAATAAAGACTGCCACCAGGATCGGCCCATCATCCTCAGCCAGCATGAGAGCCACAAATCCTGCCATAAGCGGCAGGTAAGCAGTGGAGAAAATTCCTGCTGCGGAGTCACGTACCGCGTGCTGGCCACCACCGTCAATCACCCGCCACACGACGATACCGGCAACGGTCAGGATGAAGGACACCATCAGCGCTTCAGGGCCAGCAAGGTAGGACGAGACGAGGATACCTGCCGCACCCACCCACATGGGCATCAGGGGTGCGTGTATGTCGCGTCGAGACAGAGCTTGCGCCAACTCCCACAACCCAACACACACTGCAACAAGAGCGACAAGGAGGAATGCTTCCTTGCGGAACCACAATGACGCTCCAACGACCCCAAGAAGCACAAGCGCAACAGCGATGGCTGCGGGTAGGTTACGGCCCGCTTTCGCTGTGACAGTGTCGGATAGTCCTTCCGTTGAACTCATCAGACCTCGAGAAGTTCAGCTTCTTTACCAGCAAGCAGAGTATCGATCTCGTCGACGTGCCGGCGAGTGAGCGCCTCGAGCTCTTTTTCCGCTCGAGTTCCTTCGTCCTCAGACAGTTCACCATCTTTCACAAGACGGTCCAATTGGTCTTTAGCCTTCCGTCGAATGTTGCGGACGGAGACACGACCTTCTTCGCCTTTGTTCTTTGCCAATTTGACGTAGTCACGGCGGCGTTCTTCTGTCAAAGCAGGAAGATTGATGCGGATGGCATTCCCGTCATTGGACGGGTTCACCCCAAGATCTGAATCTCTCAGAGCTTTTTCAATGAGAGACATTGCAGACTTGTCATAAGGAGAGATCAACACTGTGCGCGCTTCAGGAATGTTCATCGAGGCAAGCTGTTGCAAAGGAGTTGGAGCCCCATAATAATCCACCGTGATCTTTGAGAACATGGCGGCGTTCGCGCGGCCCGTGCGGATGGCTGCGAACTCTTCCTTCGCTACCTCAACAGCACGATCCATCTTTTCTTCTGCCTCAAGCAAAATTTCGTCTGACATAACTCTCCTTCAACTGACAGTGCGTGTGTCGTCTATGGTCACTCCAGCCTACTCGCTGGTCACCGTGGTTCCGAAGTTCTCTCCCACAAGCGCACGAGTAACATTACCTTCTTCATCCATTCCAAAGACACGCATCTGGAGCTTGTTGTCACGCCCCAAACTCATCGCAGCGGCGTCCATCACCCCCAGGTCTTGGACGAGAGCGTCGGTGTAGGTGAGCTGTGTCAACAGTGTGGCATCCGGGTTGGTCCGTGGGTCATCAGTGTAGACACCGTCAACACCGTTCTTGCCCATCAGGACCTCATCACAGTGCGTCTCCAATGCCCGCTGGACAGCGACTGTGTCAGTGGAGAAGTAGGGCATTCCTGCACCCGCACCAAAAATGACGACACGACCCTTTTCCAGGTGCCGGATCGCGCGCAGTGGGATGTACGGTTCAGCAACTTGTCCCATGGTGATCGCGGTTTGCACCCGTGTTTGCACACCCGCCTGTTCAAGGAAGTCCTGCAATGCCAGGCAGTTCATCACTGTCCCCAGCATCCCCATGTAGTCGGCACGTGCACGATCAAGTCCTTGCTGCGATAACTCAGCACCACGGAAGAAGTTTCCGCCGCCCACAACAATGGCAACTTGAACTCCTTGGGCGACGGCGGCTGCGATTTCTGCGGCGACTCGGCGCACCACATGCGAGGCTAAACCGATTTGTCCACCACCAAAAGCTTCACCAGAGAGCTTGAGCAAGACACGGCGGGCGTGAGGCTCGTCGATGTCAGGAGGGGTCGTTGCTGTTGCTGTGGACATAGACATGGGATTCTCCGCACTGTGGAAACGTGAAGGTGTTGTGCACATCGATCGTACGTGCGCGGATGCCCGGCTCACATGACGTGAGCCGGGCATCGCGGGTGATAAGTGTCAGGAACCGACGCGGAAACGAACGAATTCCTGGAGCTCTCCGTCAACCTCGGACAGCGTTTGGTCGACCGTCTTCTTTGGGTCCTTGGCCAAGGGCTGTTCGAGGAGAACAACACTCTTGAAGTACCCGTTGAGGCGACCTTCCACGATCTTCGGGAGCGCCGCTTCAGGCTTGCCCTCATTACGTGAGGTTTCCTCTGCGATACGACGCTCGTTCTCCACTTGTTCAGCAGGGACGTCTTCACGAGCCCGGAACTCTGGAGCTAGAGCAGCGATGTGCTGTGCGATGTCTTTAGCAACGGCTTGCCCGGGGGCGTTCGTGACGACAAAAACACCAATTGACGGGGGGAGGTCTTTTGCAGTGCGGTGAAGGTACTGTGTCACAGTCGGGCCTTCAACGACAGCAACGCGACGAAGAACGATCTTCTCGCCGAGCGTTGCCGCTTCTTCATCAATCATCACTTGGATGGTCGTGCCATCAACCTCGGCAGCTAGAGCTGCGTCAGCGTTGTCAGCACCGGACGCTGCAACAGCTGCAAGAACTTTGTCAGCGAGGTCAATGAACTTCTGAGACTTTGCAACGAAGTCCGTTTCGCAGTTGACCTCAATGAGCACACCGCGTTGGCCGGCTGCGGACTCGGCGATGTGTGCGGCAACCAAACCCTCAGAGGTAGCGCGACCTTCACGCTTCGCCACACCTTTCAAACCCTTCACGCGAAGGATTTCTGTGGCCTTTTCCATGTCACCGGCAGCTTCGTCCAGTGCCTTCTTGACGTCGAGCATGCCGGCACCGGTGCGCTCGCGTAGGGCCTTAATGTCAGCGGCAGTGTAGTTTGCCATGATGTTTCCCTTGGTTAGCTGGAATGGATAAGCGTGGTGGCACCGGCCAACCGGTGCCACCAGATCGTCTTACTCGGCTGGAGCGGCTGGAGCTTCTGTGTTCTCAGCAGCGTCCACAGCGGGAGCATCGGCAGCTGGTGCAGCGTCGGCTTCTGGTGCCTTTTCTTGCCCACCTTCAAGGAGCTCACGTTCCCATTCAGCGAGAGGCTCAGCGTCTGCTTTGCCGCCCTTGCTACGTGCCACAAGACCTTCAGCAACTGCATCAGCAACCACGCGGGTCAGCAGTGCAACGGCGCGGATTGCATCGTCGTTGCCAGGAATCTTGTAATCAACGTGGTCGGGGTCGCAGTTGGTGTCGAGGATCGCAACAACCGGGATCCCCAGCTTGCGCGCCTCGTCAACAGCGAGGTGTTCCTTGTTGGTGTCAACAACCCACAAAGCAGAAGGAAGACGAGACATGTCGCGCAACCCACCAAGGGTGCGAGCCAGCTTGTCCTTCTCACGGCGCATGATGAGAAGTTCCTTCTTGGTGTAGACGGAACCTGCGACATCGTCGAAGTCGATCTGCTCAAGTTCCTTCAGACGCTGCAAACGCTTGTTGACGGTCTGGAAGTTGGTGAGCATCCCACCAAGCCAACGGTGGTTAACGTAGGGCATGCCCACGCGTGATGCTTGTTCTGCAACAGGTTCTTGTGCTTGCTTCTTGGTCCCAACGAACAGCACTGACCCACCGCGAGCCACGGTTTCTTTGACAAACTCGTAAGCACGGTCAATGTAGCTCAGTGACTGCTGGAGGTCGACAATGTAGATGCCGTTGCGCTCGGTGAAGATGAATCGCTTCATCTTGGGGTTCCAGCGACGGGTTTGGTGTCCGAAGTGGACACCAGCGTCAAGAAGTTGACGCATGGTGACAACTGCCATGGCAGTGTTCCTTTCGATGCGCGTGCGCGCGAGATCAGGCGGCATGAACCGCGTTTGGGTTATTCAGCCCATAGAGGCGAGGGCTGCTCCACACCCCTGGCTTGCGCACCCGAAGGACCACAGCGCACGCCAGAATCTGTCCCGTCATGAACGGGGAGGATCACCGGGTGTTTTTAGTCAACAGCACATAAGCGCACTGCTGCTCACACTATGCTACCTGATTCAGGCAGTGGACACGGGGCCACTGACGTAGGCAATGCCGTGATTCACCACACAACACCACCAGATCAATGAGACGCGTTCACGCTCTGTGGATATCTCACAACAGGCTCCACCACCTTTTACAGTCAATCTATGTTGTCACTGATTCTCGCTGCCGTGTGGACACTTGGCCTTGCCACACCCCCCACGGTTACCATGATGCCCACCGTTTTGCCGATTCCCGGAGACGTTGCCGCGGTAGATCGTGCAACTCTAGTCAGAGAAGGCATCATCATCAACGATTTTGATCCGCCAGCCCAACGGTGGCAGGCGGGGCATCGAGGTATTGATCTGCGAGCGTCGGACGCTACTGAGCTCTACACCCCCTCCAGTGGAACAGTCACCTTCGCAGGTGTTGTGGCTGGCAAAAACGTGGTCGTCCTTCAGCACGACAATGGGTTGCGATCAAGTTTTGAGCCTGTAACAACTCAATTGCCAGTAGGCACTTTCGTCGAGAAAGGTCGCATCTTCGCGCACCGGCTCCCTGATGCGGTGTCGCATTGTTCAGGTGAGGGGTGTATCCATTGGGGCGTCAAAGACGGCGACACCTACGTTGACCCACTCACACTGATCAATCCTTGGGTGCGCGTCCGACTCCTTGAGTAACCTGTGACGGGTGACAACTAGTGTGCTGCATCCAAAGCGATCAATTGCTTACGCAGTTTCACGATGATTGCTGAGTGCATTTGCGATACCCGAGACTCTGTTACCCCCAGGAGCTTGCCAATCTCGCTCAATGTCATCGAGCGGAAGTAATAGAGCGTCACCACGGCACGTTCGCGTTCATTGAGGTGGTCGACAGCCTGTGCAAGAATTTCGCGCATTTCTCCTTGCGCAAACGATTGAGCAGGATCGACTGCAAGTGTTTCCTGAACACTGTCCATGGCAGAGATTTGATCCACACGGTCACCAGTGGATACCACTTCATCGAGCGCAATAACGTGCCCCGAGGACACTTGCCACTGAAGTTGCCATACGTCTTTTTCCGGGACCCCCAGGTGTTGGGCAATTTCACCACTTGTGGGTTCCCGGTGCAGTGTGTTTTCGAGGTGCTCACAAGCTCGGTCGTATTCCCGGGCCCGTGATCGCACTGAGCGGGGGATCCAATCGAGGGCCCGCAGCTCGTCAATGATGGCACCACGAACTCGAGTTGACGCGTAAGTTTCAAACTTAATGTCGCGGGACGGGTCGAACTTATCAATCGCGTCGATAAGACCAAACATCCCATACGACACAAGATCCGCAGCTTCCACAGTATTGGGAAGCTTCATCCCCACACGTCCGGCAATCATCGTGACCAAGGGCGCGTAGTGCAGGATGAGTTCCTCACGACCCAGCGCGGTGGGATTCGCCTTATAGGCATCCCATAACTGACGCACGGTGCGAGGACAGTTGGTGTTGTCTGATGGTTCTGCAACCGGGGCATCGGTGCCGACAGTTGTCTGATTTGCTGCTGTAGGTGCGAGGGGAGACATAGTGTTCCTTGATGTTTATGGCGGTAAACCAAGGTGGGGGGTGGAATCACGCACGTGGATGTGCGTGTGCGTACGTATCTCGAAGGCGCGTCATGGTGACGTGCGTGTATCTCTGGGTCGTACGGAGAGATGAATGTCCAAGGATCTCCTGAACACTCCTCAGATCTGCTCCCCCTTCGAGCAGATGCGTTGCTGTGGTGTGCCTCAGGTCGTGAGGACGCACCACATCAAGGTCAGCGTGAAGAGCCGCCTTGTTCAGCTCGTCACGAACCTGTCGCGCATTCCACCGTCCCCCGCGAACTCCGAGGAAAAGCGCTTCCTCGGATGTGGATTGCATGATAGGCCGAGACTCTGCGATCCAACGCTCCAAGGCTTGGAGCGCAGGAAGTCCTAGCGGGACGCGTCGTTGCTTGTTCCCTTTACCAGTAACGCGAATCACACGTTGCTCATGATCGATGTCGCCGACGTTGAGCGACACAAGTTCTGCGATCCGCAGGCCACTGGAATAGGTCAGTTCAACAGCGGCCCGTAAACGATCGGTCCGTGCCCGGCTAAGCTCTGTGTTTGTATCTGTCGTTTCGGGCAGGTATACACGCTCTACCGCAGCGAGGAGTTGCTTGACTTGCGCCACCGTCAACACGTGCGGCAACGCAGAATGTGGTGTCGGAGTAGTCAGGCGCTTGCTGGGGTCATCATGACGAATACCGCGTTCCACGAGCCAGGCAAAGAACTGTCGAGCACTGGCGCCACGACGAGCAATTGTCGAGCGTGACAGGTTTTGCGTAAGGCTGTGAGCCAACCATTCACGCAGTTCTTCCAGCGTGATAGTCACCGCATACTCATCCGTCTGTGCATCAGTGACCGACAGGCGCTCAGAGTGCGCTTTGTTGTACTTCGTGAGCTTTTCCTGTGCGTGCCGACGTGAAGTACGGCGGGCATGAACGTGCGCGAAGAGGTCAACAAGGTCACTGCGGTAGGCTACAGCCGTTGCGGCAGCAAGGCCTTTACGCAGTGTCACGTGCTTGTCATACTCATCGAGCAGGGTCATCCATGACTCCGTTAATCAACATTGCCTCCTGGGCCTTTCGTCCCTTTCGCATGCCTAGCACACTTTAGCGACTGGCGCGAGGATCGCAATAGTTCCGCGTTCGTTGAGAGTAGACTATTAGAAAACTCCAATGGGCACTAGTCCCCATGCGATATTGGAGTGAGTTTTCCAGCAACACTAAACCCAAAAATGCCCGCCCCATCCCCTTGGCCCCCCTCACTCTTTCTTCACATTTTCTCCTCCACCAGCCTCAATACTTTCCAGGTGAGCGGTTTTCGGCTACTCGCCGGTAACCTTGCTGTTCACAGATCACTAATTGTTTCAGCTCTAAAATACCGAGAATTTCTCGAACTTCGAGATGACTCAGGCCACTTGCGGCCACGAGGTCATCAATGAATCGAGCCCGGAACGGACTTAGGGCGTCATACACGAGCCGTTCGCCCTCGTGGAGGGAGTCACTCTCGCGCGAGAAGAGATCGTCTTGCCGGTGCGACCCCGTCATGTCTCCGGCCCTTTGTACTCCTGGTTCTGCATGACTATTTTCCCGCTGGTCACTACCTATGTCAGCGTGACGTTCCCTGCGGTCCGATGACCGGTGGTTGACGATGGCTTCAAGGTCTGCTGGGTGGCCAAGGAGGGCCGCATACCCTTCTGCGATGAGACGGTGACATCCAGCCGACTGAGCAGACGTGACTGGTCCAGGAACTGCCATGACCGCGCGCCCCAACCCTGCAGCATGGTGCGCGGTGGATAGAGACCCAGAGCGCCATGCTGCCTCGATCACAGTTGTAACGTCACCCAAACCGGCAATAATGCGATTTCGGCGGAGGAAGCGCACTCGCGAGGGCGCTACCCCTACCGGCATCTCACTGACCAGAGCGCCGTGGTCGATGAGACGCTGCAGGAGTTTTTTGTTTCCTTGGGGGTAGAGACGGTCAACACCACCAGCTAAAACGGCAACACTGGGAAGGTTGTGTTCGAGAGAACCACGGTGGACGTGCGCATCAATGCCATATGCCCCACCGGACACCACGAGGATCTTTGATGTGCTTATTCCTGCAAGAATGGCGTGTGCGACGTAGTCACCGTATGCGCTCGGTGTCCGCGTACCAACGATGGACACCGAAGCGTCTGCATTCACCATGCTGCTCTTACCTCGCACCCACAACAACCAGGGCGACGTCTCTGCGAGGTCATCCAACTGGCGAGGCCAGTGAGGGTGGGATGGGGTAAGCAAGTGCGCGCCGAGGGTTCTTGCGGCGCGCAGATCTCGTTCATTGTCCACCGCAGGCATACGAGCGTTCCACCGCTGCGCCCACTTGGCCAGCCCAGTTCGCTGTTGAGCACTGTCATAGCCGAGCATATCGGCGAGCGTTGTCAGAGCACGCACCGATCGCAGACTTCCTTCGTCTGCGGCATCCCGAACCAACGACCACACATGGGACGCCTCATGAGCTAAGCCCAACTGTTTGTGTTTGTTGAGATAATCAGCTCAGGAGCTTGTTTATCGTTGCGAGCTACGGGCTAACGAAAGTTGAGGGCAGTAAGAGTGGCCACAGTGATTGAGGAAATCGCGGCAATTGATGAAGTGATTAGCAACAATATCGCTGAACTTTCGATGAACCGAGGGCTGCTTTCGCAGAATGCTCTCGCACAGGCCCGAAATCTAGTTGATCAGGTGAGCTTGCTCGCCTTCACGGGCGACAAGACGACAGATAGCAATTGGGGCGGTCTTCATAAAGCTAAAAAGTACGTCGCCGGTCGAGGGGACTTGAAGTTCCTACACAAGTTCTACGGCCATCTTGATATTTCAGCTTCTCACTACACGGTTGATGGTGATGGAGCTGAGCGATTGATGCTCAAGTACTACGAGTATCTGTTAAGGATCAAGCAGTATCTGTGGTCCGCGCACCAGATCGAGATCTTTCACAATCTGAGCGACTTCCCGCTCGACCTGGATCCTGCGCTTACCGAGTATCACCAGAAGATTGCAGAACGGGTCTTAGAAGACAAGCTGAATCCTCGCTTGCCTAGCCGTTCGTCAAACTTCTATATTCACAAGATCGTCCCAATTTTTGTTGGGGGACGAATCATGTACGAGGTGACTTTCACCCCTGCCGTCGGATGGTCAAGCAAATTCGACAGGCTCATCGCCTTCACAGACCTAGAAATCCTAGACAATCACGCTGTTGACCTTGAACTCGTTGATCATGAAATAGGCGTGCTCAAGCAAAAGATGCCGATTCGGGTGATCAGGGCATGGTCGGTCTCCGTTAGACCATGTGAATTTGAGAACCTTGGTCGCCTCTTCGGGGATATGGAACGAATTCGGCGCAGCAAAGACTACCGAGTACTGATGAGTTATATGACTCGTTATCACTACTGTCTTCTGGACATCATTGACCTTTCGGATCATGATTTTGCTGAACTCATGGATCGCATGACGGAAGCGAGTAGCACCTCAAGAATCAGAGATTTGCTCGTCCAAGTACGCACTTACTGTCGGCGGAAAGAAGTCGGAACAAACGTGATTCGCTATCTCCTTTTCCGCGCACGGAACGAATGGATCAAACGACAGAAGACCTCTTGGGGCGAGGAGGGTCTGGGTGACACCAGGATCCGAAGGAAGTCCTATTCCTTTGAGAAGATGCCATTCTATGCATCGCTCGCTGAGCACAATCCGCCGCTTGCTGATGTCTTCGCTTCAGTAGGTTTTCAAGGCAGAGAGCATGAAATGCTCGCACGAAGAATTCGATCCAACGTGGAACAGCGTGCCTCGCTTTACACGCCCATCGCTGAGCTTGCAAGCTTCGGCGACGTAGAACGCCTTTCACGGCTTTACAACGCACGACTGCCCAATTCTCACCCAGGTCGGACTCTCATCCTTGATAAGGGTCACGTTTGTATCCAGGAGTATGAAGAGACCAGCGCAAGAATCCTTAATCGCCTCGATGAGCTGAGCTGCTCAGGGGTGCAAGGATACACCGCATCAGTCGACGCGTGGCTGGACAGTGGGGTGTATCCCATTGGAGATGAAGTCAAGCGATCAGCGATTCGTGAACTGTTCTCGCAATCCAAAGTCGCCTTGATATACGGTGCTGCTGGTACCGGAAAATCAACAATGATCAAGCACGTCTCGGAGTACTTTGCGGATTCCAACAAGCTTTATCTTGCGCAAACTCACCCAGCAGTAGACAACCTCCGGCACAGGGTGGGAGTCGGAACGAACCGTGAGTTCCGAACGATTGCGAGCCACAAGAACCAAGGTGGAAGCTGCGACATACTTTTCATAGATGAGTGCAGCACTGTCAGCAATGAAGATCTCATCAAAGTACTTGAGAAGACCAGCTTTGACCTGCTGGTACTTGTGGGCGATGTCTATCAGATTCGATCTATCAAGTTCGGAAATTGGTTCAGTCTTGCTCGTCAAGTTATCCCGCCGACCTCCATTTTTGAGTTGACGAAACCCTTCCGTACGACAGACAAGAATCTGCTCATGTTCTGGGATGCAGTGAGGCACCGTGAAGACAACATTGAGGAGTTCATGGCGCGGAGCAGATACTCAACGAAGCTGAATGAATCGATATTTGAGCGAGGCGATGAGAGCAGCGACGAGATCATACTCTGTCTGAACTATGACGGTCTCTACGGGATAAATAACATCAATGGCTTCTTACAGAGCACAAACCAGAACCCTCCGGTCGTCTGGGGTCAGCAGACCTATAAGGTTGGAGACCCTGTGCTGTTCAATGAGTTGAGCTTGTACAGGCCGCTTATATACAACAACCTCAAAGGTGTTCTGGCTGGGATAGAAGACTATGGCAGTCACATAGATTTCACTGTTCGTCTCCTTGGCAAGATTTTTACTGAGGAGGAGGCTGAAGAATCAGGTCTTGAATTCATTGATAGCCAAACAGTGAAGCTCACAGTCCTCCATCGAGCTAATAACGATGAGGATGATACCGACGAACACAAGACCTCAGTAGTGCCCTTCCAAGTCGCATATGCAGTTTCAATTCACAAGGCACAAGGGCTCGAATACGACTATGTTCGGCTCGTGATCACCGACAGCAACGAGGATCAGATCACCCACAACATCTTCTACACGGCCATCACTCGTTCCAAGAGTCGGCTCAAGATTTACTGGAGCGCCGAAGCGCAACGACGAATCATTGACAGTTTCCAGGAGCAGCCGAAAAACAAGGATCTCGGACTATTGAAAGCGAGACAGAAAATCTAGAAGATGTTGGCGGCCAGTCCCAGCTTTGCACGGTCAACTAGGTGTGAGTGCAAGCCATGACCAGGCTTTTGAGTGGACTGGTCGCTAAGCCCGCCCGGGGCGCGGCCTCAACAAAATGCCGTCTCAGTAGGTATAAAAGTACGTCGATATGCCAACACCGCCAATTAGACATCACTCACCACAACCGAGAGGCTTATCGCTTCGAGCTACCCGAAGCGTGGTCATAGTTTCGCGGTCATTCGCTCGTGATGTCCGGATGACGGTCACGCTCCTTGAGGCGAGAGTCCGCAATGCCGATACTGGTTCATCCCCGTGCTGCAGCTTGGTTCACTCTGCAGTAGCTAAAACTTTGCGGCTTCTTACGAATCAGATCGATGCCGCCGGAATCACTTCATGAGGTGTAGTAGTGATCTCGCGAGTCTCAGCAAGGAATGGAAAGTACACCCCAGTGATTCAATACCTATAGTCTAATCCGGGCGTCCACCGAAGGTTCCGCCACCTCCGCCGCTGGCAGATGCCGCGCCACTTGACCAGCCAGAGGTGTCCGCACGCCATTCGCTTCTGAGCAGCGGACCTGACGCGCGCACACTCCTGCTTGGGCCATAGCCGATCCGCTGGAAGATGGGTATTTGCTCGCGGACCAACGGCGATGGTTCCAGTCACTACGTGAGTCCTCCATCAGGACAGCACTGTTATTTGATAGCCTCTGGCTATGGGTGGGCAGAATTTGAGAGGAGGGCTGCTTGGACTTCTACGAGCGCCTCTCTATGCGTGGAGTGCTCTGGGCACACCTCCATGAGTTACACGGCAATTCATTCGAAGCGTTCTTTCATGACCTGATGGTCCTATGCGTTCCCGGATTCGTCGATGTTCGCACCGCTGGCAGGCTTGGCGATCAGTCCAGCGACGGCCTCGAATTGTTCAACCAGAAACTCTACGCGTGTTACGCTCCTGAAACCGTAGATGCAAAGACCACCGTACGAAAATTTCAATCCGATTTGGAAGGAGCAATAGCCAAACGCTCCGACCAGTTCACGACCTTTGTATTTGTGCACAACGATGTGCGCGGCGTACATCCAGGAATCTCGGCAGCGTTGGCAAAGGCCCGGAACGATTACCCCGGTGTTTCCTTCGAACTCATGGGAATGCGTCATTTCCGAGACTTGCTCGGTAAACAGGATTGCCAAGACGTTGAAGCACTCTTGCAGAAGCAGTTACCACTGCAATACGCCGTAGCTGTCGGGTTGCAGGAGATGGAAGAGTTGCTCGCGGATTTAGCTTCTCAGCGATCGCCGGACGCTGCTCCAGCGCCGATTGAAGCGGTTTCCGTGTACAAGCTCAACTACAGCTATCTGACGGAAGAGAGCCAGTCCGAGCTGCGCTACGGCATGAGGCACTCAGCCATGATTTCTGACTACTACGAGCGAAGAATCGATATTACTGAGCGAGACGAGGTCGCGGCTCGATTTCATTCGGAGTATCTGGAGGCAGTGAGTGCTGGCCTCGAGCCTGAGGATGTGTTGCTCCGGCTCCGAGAGTTCCTGGCAGGGAACCGAGTCGCTTCCGCACCCGCGTATCGCGCACAGACCGCTGTTTTAGCCTACTTTTTCGAGAGCTGCGATATCTTCGAGAACGCTCCCGATGGCTGGATGCCTCAACGCCAGGTAATTACGCAATGATCGAACCGACGAAAGGCATCGCGCCGCAACGTGCACTACTGACCGTCGGCGCTCAGATTTCGATGGTACTGAAAGAGCCCATGACGGTTAGTCAAGCGTGGAAAGCGCTCAAGACATGGCGTGCCCGCCATGACAATGGTGCCGCGTTGCCGTTCTCATGGTTTGTGCTTGCGCTGGATCTTCTGTATGCCCTCGGGACGGTCCACTACGAAGACGGCTTGCTCTATAGAAAGCGGGTGAGCTGATGCTCCGGCAACTTCAATCCAGCAATGAACGATTTAAATCGATCACATTCAAACCCGGCCGCAACATCTTGATTGCGGAGAAGACGGAGCGGTCCACCGACACGGACAGCCGCAATGGTGCTGGGAAGTCCTCGCTCATCGAGATCCTACACTTTCTTCTCGGGATGCGTGACCTCAGAGGCTCTGTACTCAAGAACTCTGCGCTCCAAGCCGACACGTTCACATTGCGGTTGGACTGGCCTACTGCGACGGAAAGGGTGACCGTAAGTCGATCACTGAGCAAACGGAGCCGGGTACTCCTAGAGCCGAACGTCGCAGCTGAGTCCGCTCTCCTCGAGACCGCCGGGAACGCCACAATCCCAGAGTGGGTCGCAGCGATCGGACGGGATCTGTATGCGTTCCCCGAGGAACACGGGGGCGTGAGCGCCCGCACTCTGCTGTCGCTCTACATCCGCAGGATAAGCCAGCGTGCTCTTGATGACCCGGTGAGGACCTATCCGACTCAGTCAATCGCCGACGCGACCACGAACGCCGCCTACCTACTAGGTCTGGACTGGAGACTCGCAGCAGAGTACAAGCAACTCGCCGGTCGGGAGTCGCTCCGCCGCAAGCTTAGGGAGGCGATGAAGGATCCTGCTTTTGGCCTGGTTGTCGGCACTGTGTCAGAACTTCGGGGCCAAGTTGCTTCGGCCAGCGTCCGAACGCGGGACCTCGAAAAGCAGGTCGCGGCTTTCCAAGTCGTGCCCGAGTATGAACTTCTTCAGTTTCGTGCAGACGAAATTGATGCAAGGATCCGCCGCATGAGAACTGAAGATGCTGCCGATCGACGCAATCTCCAGGATTTGCGGGACTCCCTTCGCGATGAACATGAACCAGACGTCAGCTACCTACACCGTGCATATCAGGAACTCGGCGTCGTGCTGCCCGACGCGCTTCTGCGGCACTACGACGATGTCCAAGCCTTCCACGAATCTGTTCTCTCCAACAGACGTTCGTACCTCGAAGAAGAGATAACCAGTACTGAATCACGACTCGAGGAACGGCAAGAGGAACGTGAGCGTCTAGGAAGCGAACAAGCTAGCCTCCTACGAACTCTACACGACGGTGGTGCTCTCGACGCATTCACGGGGTTGCAAGAACAGCTCTCCGTTGCGCGCTCTGAACTACAGACCGTCACCGACAGGTTCGAAACAGCCAAACAACTCGAAGCCACTCAAGCAGAGATCAAGTTTGAACGAAGCAAGCTGCAACAGGAGATCAGCCGTGATCTTGTCGAGCGAGAGTCACACATTACGGACATCAATATTCTTTTCCAACGATTCACCACTGCACTCTATGGCCCGGGCCGAGACGCATACGTGGACATCACTGCCCTTGATACGAGCTTACATATCTCCCCCCACATCGGAGGAGAGAACAGTCAAGGTATTGGCAAGATGGTCATCTTCTGTTTCGATCTGACGTGTGCTGTGCTTGCTCACCGTAATGGTCGTGGACCGGATTTCCTCGTCCACGACAGCCACCTTTTCGATGGTGTGGACGAACGTCAGGTCGGCGAAGCCCTCAAGCTCGCCGCAACGGTGTGCGGCGAGGAAGGTATCCAATACATCGCAACTATGAACAGCGATGACCTCGCGAAAGCAACCCCGTTCGACCCTTCCGTGAGAGACGACATCATCGAGCCCCGCCTAACTGATGCCTATGATGATGGCGGCCTTTTTGGCTTCCACTTTGAATAACATTTATATGAAACAGTTCTGCCGAAACACACGCTGCACTGCGCAACTCTGTCGCCGCGCACAACGCCTAACGTCGCTTCGAGTTGGCATGTCGTCGCCGTATGCGATTAAGTCCGGAATGGAATGTTCACCCTATTTGCGGGTACCAATTTGGCCGCACTTCGAACATGCGGGACGGGTGAGGGACGGATCCAGTGCCTATCTCTGTCGGTGAAGTCGAACACGCTCACGCGAAAAAAGCGATCGAAGAAGCATTGAAGTCCAGCGATAACGCCCGCGTGGGAGCCGTCATCGCACGAGGCGAAACCGTCCTGGCGACGGGCTACAAGAGCGAAATAGACAAGTTACATGCGGAACAGATCGCGTTACACAAGGCCGAAATGCAGGGCGTTGATGTCAAAGGCGCGACTCTCTATACGACTATGGAGCCGTGTGCCAACTCACGCACATCCCGAGTCCCTTGCGCGGAGTTGGTTGCCGAGGCAGGTATCGTCGAAGTCCACATCGGCGAGTATGACCCGAACCCCCAGGTCTACAGGCTTGGCTGGAAGCACCTTCGCGACCGAGGAATAGGGCTGCGTGACTTCCCAAAGGATCTCAGAAAACAAGCGCACGAAGCAGGAACAAACTTCACGAGGGTGTTCACTAATGGCTTCGGCGTGAGCGCGGGCGCGAAGTTTGATTTCACGCAGAACGGAGGGCGCTTCACGATCAGGCTTGATGAAGAAAAAGACTCGCCTACTTGGGAAACGCGATGGACAAACTGTGGCGCAAATGCGATCTACTTGAATGGAGGACGCCACGGCGTCGTCGCCCACACCCGGTACGCGGAGCAGTTTAACGAAATCGACGACCCTGATGCTCTCGACTTCGGACACCATTCACCGAAGATCGACGTTGGGTCAATCGGTGTGATGCGTAACGAGCATGGCCATGTACTCTGCAAAGTCACGTCTATCGAACCCACCGCGGACTATGGTGGCACTGGCCATGTATCGGTCACTATCAAATGGGAGATTCGCTTGCGCAGTTCGGCAGGCGCTTAGCCAACGCGCTGAGTCTGAATCAGTTCGACGCTACACCCTTGCGATCACAAACTCTGGGGCCCCGCAACCAAGGTGTAATAATGTTCCTGCGAGCCTCATCAAGGAAGAGCACACCATGGTGCGCACGAGATGCGGCACCTGGGCGCGGAGTTCCTGAGCCACCACCAATGATTGCAGCCGGAGTTGCCGTGTGGTGAGGCGCCTCAAACGGGGGTTGAGTGATCAGCCCTTGCGTAGGATTGAGCGTGCCTGACAGCGAGTGAATTGATGTCACCGACACTGCTTGTTCATCTGTGAGAGGCGGCAGAATAGTAGACATTCGCTCTGCAAGCATTGTTTTCCCGGTCCCTGGCGGCCCAACAAAAAGAAGGTTGTGACCTCCAGCTGCAGCGACTTCCAGAGCGTGACGTGCACTCACCTGCCCAATGACGTCACTCATGTCAGGTGGGGACGTTGGTTTGGAGGTGCATTGTGTCGGCGTGCGCTCGCGCGTTCGCGTTGACGCATGGGCACTGTTGGGGGCACGAGGCGCTACAGATTGTTGATGTGGGAGTAGCTCTTGTAAGTGGCTTACGTCAGTGATGGCGAGGCCTGGAACAAGACGCGCCTCGATGGCGTTACCGTGTGGCACTACTGCACGGGTGTGCCCTGCTTCTTGTGCTGCGTGGAGTGCTGGGAGAATCCCACGAATGGGTTGCAGGGTTCCGTCGAGAGAGAGTTCTCCTAAGTAGATTGTGTCGTTGTGTTCGTCGCTGAGAATCCCACTGGCCCGAAGGACTGCCACCGCAATGGCAAGGTCAAAACCGGAGCCAGATTTAGGGAGTGATGCAGGGGCAAGATTTACGACGATTTTTCGCGGTGGAAGAGTCAGACCACAAGAAGCGATCGCGGCTCGCACCCGTTCTTTTGCTTCTGTGAGAGATGCATCTGGGAGCCCAACGATTGTAAACCCAGGAAGAGCGTTGGCGAGGTGCGCCTCAACAACAACATGATGTCCGTCGAGTCCGAGTAGGCTCATTGCTTGTGCGTGTCCAAGTGTCATGGGCGCACGTCCTTCAAGTGATCGATGTGCCATTCGTTCGTGGGGGTGGCATATCGATTAGATGGCGCAAGAACAGAGATCACGTCGAAGCGAAGTTCGCGTGGGCGGACTCCAGCGTGCGTGAGCCAGGCTGCTGCGAGTCTGCGTAACTGGGTGAGTTTGCGTGGGGTCACTGCTTCACTGGGATGACCGCAGTGTTGTGTTGTGCGGGTTTTCACCTCGACGATGACGAGCGTTGCTCCATCGCGTGCAATGATGTCAATTTCTCCGCGCATAGGATAGGCGGCACGCCAGTTACGTTCGAGGATGGCGTACCCGCGCTTTTGTAGCCACTGCGCGGCGTAGGTTTCTCCGGTTTGCCCAAGGGTGTAGGTGCGTGTGGTCATGGCTTCCTCTCGTCCACGTCATCGTGGCAGGAAGCGAGCGGGTCGCGTGGGTTCGCGGTCTTGGCTGAGGTGTCACATGTGGTCAGGGGATTGTCATAGCACTGTGGACAACCGCATAAGTCGGTCAACCAACAACACCGCGTGGAGAGACGTCATCGCTACAAAGAGATCTCCGCCGGCGTGAGTTCCTCGATGTTCACGTCCTTGAAAGTCACAACACGCACGGATTTCACAAAGCGTTTTGACCGATACACATCCCACACCCAGGCATCTGTCAACGCCACCTCAAAGAACACCTCACCTGCTGCTGTCCGCACCTGTAGGTCAACGGAGTTCGCCAAGTAGAAGCGTCGTTCTGTTTCCACCACAAAGGAAAAGAGGTGTACGACATCACGGTATTCGCGGTAGAGCGCTAGCTCACGGTCAGTTTCGTAGTTCTCGAGTTCTTCAGCACTCACCGTTCCATCATGCCTCACCGTTGACGGCTGCGTCCGCGTCCACGCCGGGCAAACGCCAAGACATCCGGTGGTGTGGTGTCGGCCCGCGGGTTGTCAGCGCGTACGTATGACCTGAGGAAGCGTAGCCTTTGTTCGTCACCCAGCCGTAGTGGGGAAAATCGTGGTCAAGTTCCCTCATGATCGCGTCACGGTGTTCTTTGGCAAGAATTGATGCGCCAGCAACACTCGCACACGCCAGGTCAGCTTTGACTCTGGTCACCACCCGTGGCTCTTCATACCCGTCGATCGTCTGTTGGTCTGATGTCACTGCGTCGAAGAGATCTTGAACTGGTTCACTTAACCAATTGTGGGACCCATCGAGAAGGACGGTGTCGACTGGTCCGAGACGTTGCATGATTTCCCCAAGCGCACGCTGCCCGGCTAAACGTAGCGCTCCCACAATCCCGCACTCGTCAATTTCCTCGGGTGTTGCTAGCCCTACTGCGCTAGCGACGGCCCACCCTTGGATCATAGGGACAAGTAGTGCGCGGGCTTCGTGTGAGAGTTCTTTGGAGTCGGTAAGACCCACGGGCGGTAGTTGAGTTGTGGGGTCAACCACGCACACACCAACAGCGACTGGTCCTGCAAGAGCTCCACGTCCCACTTCATCAACACCGGCAACAAGGCGAGCCCCACGGTCAAATAAGGAACGCTCATGGGTAAGGTCTGCCCAGACTCGAGTGGCACGGCGAGCTCGTGGCGTGGCTTCTTCCCAGAGTGCGAGTTCTTCACTTTGCGGCGGCTCGCCTTCGCTAAGGTCATCACTGTGCCCCGGGGCGTGTGTGCTTCCCAGGTCAAGTTCTTCAACTTCACCGAGACCGTAGGTGGCAGGGGGAACTGCCTGTCGCAGTTCAAAAAGCGCAGGAGTGTCTTCATCCATCATGTACCTGCCTTATGTTACGAACCAGCAGGTGCTGGAACGTCAGAAAAAACCTCACCAGGATTGGTTTGCCACGCAAGTCGATCCAGCGGCCACATGGTAACGAACGCAGTACCGACAACATCGTCATAGGGCACAAAGCCGCCTCCGGGGCCACCCATGTTAAACCGGGAATCACCAGAGTCTGACCGGTTGTCACCAAGGACCCATAAGGATTCCTCAGGAACGATCACATCGAATTCGACGGCGGAAGGAGCTACCCCTTCTTTCAGGTACGGAGTTTCGTCGATTGCCTGTCCATTGACAGTCAGTTGTCCATCTGCGGTACAGCACGTCACCCTATCCCCCGGCATACCAATCACACGTTTCACAACATGTTGACCTGCATCTTGCGGCAAGATTCCTATAAACGTTAATGCTGAACGAACAGCATTTTGCCCTGGGGTGTCGTCAACCTCGTGTCCGCTCAACCAACCACCAGGGTCAGTAAACACAACGATGTCTCCCCGATTAATGTCAAAGATGTCAGGCGTCATCTTAGACACAAGGATCCGGTCGTTAATCTGGAGAGTGTCTTCCATGGAACTTGACGGAATGAAGAACGCCTGCACAAGGAATGTTTTAATCAGCCACGACAACACAAGCGCAGACACAACAATGATTGCTGTTTCTTTGAGCAGTGACAGTCGCCCTGGGCGCGGGGCATCGCGGTGTGGGGTGTGCTGGCTCACGTGGTCCCTGCCGTTCGGTTGTCCGTGCAACGCATTGTTGCTTGTCAGCGTTGTGGTGCATCGCGTCAGTGGCGGCGGTGCCCACCCAGTGTACGCCACAGGGCGGCCCCCTTGCGGGAGCCGCCCTGGGCGGTACACCATGTCACAGTGACTCGAAGGTCACTTAGCGACAGACTCACGCTTTTCTTTGATCTTCGCTGCCTTACCACGCAACTTGCGCAGGTAGTAGAGCTTCGCACGACGGACATCACCGCGGGTGATGACCTCAATGGAGTCAATGGTTGGCGCGTGCAACGGGAAGGTACGCTCCACACCAGTTCCAAAGCTCATCTTGCGGACGGTGAAGGTTTCACCGATTCCCCCACCATGACGGCGGATAACGATCCCTTGGAAGGCCTGGATACGAGAACGGTTACCTTCCACAACCTTAACGTTGACGCGCACAGTGTCTCCGGCACGGAAGGTGGGAATGTCAGTGCGCAAGGCGCTGTCTGTCACGAAGTCAAGCTTCTGCATGTTTTCTCCTCGCCCTGCCACAGGTCAGGAACGATCTGGCGAGCATCACGCTCGGCGTTGTCATGATTCGGCGTGATAGATCCGGTTGTTCTCCCCCATGGCAGAGAACTGTTGGCACACCAACACACTATTGTGCCACATCACCTACTGATGAGGAACACACTCCGTGTGAGGTCACAATGAATCCCAGCTCAGTGAGCAGCGCCTGATCATGCGCATCGAGCTCTGTGACGTCAAGGGCCTCAATCATGTCAGGACGCCGACGCGCAGTTCGCTCAAGGGATTGGTCCCGCCGCCAACGGGCAATACGCCCATGGTGACCCGAGAGAAGAACTGCGGGCGCATCGAGACCACGCCAGGAAGGAGGACGGGTGAACACTGGGTATTCCAACAGTCCTGCTTCACCATGAGATTCTTCAACAAGCGAATGCGGATTCCCCACGACGCCCGGGATCAGTCGGACGATCGCTTCAATCATGACCATCGCAGCGACCTCACCCCCATTGAGGACATAGTCTCCGATAGAGAGTTCCGCCACCTCAATGCCACGGTCCCGGTAGTGATCGGCAACACGCGCATCGATTCCCTCATAGCGGCCACAAGCCACGGCAATATGGTCAACAGTCGCAAGATCATGGGCATGGCGTTGCGAAAACGACTGACCCGACGGGGTCGGAATAATGAGTACCCGACGTGGTGGGGATTCCCCTCCGTCAGTCACAGCACCATCCGGACTCACCACACCTGCCGCTTCTTTGTCCCCGTGGGGCGCAATCAACTCCTCGTGCGCGAACACCGAGTCGAGGGCTTGGCCCCACACGTCAGGCTTCATGACCATCCCAGCGCCACCACCCAATGGAGTGTCATCCACAGTGCGGTGACGGTCCGTGGTCCACTGGCGCAGATCGTGAACGTTGATTGTCACTGTGCCTTGCTCGCGGGCCTTGCCCACCAGCGACAAACCTAATGGGGCAAGATAGTCGGGAAAAATGGAGACGACATCAATAATCATGACGACAACTGCTCACCATCATCATCGCGGACAACAACCAACTGGTCACGATCCTCGGTAAGCAACCCACCAGGAGGATCAATCACCACATAGCCGCCGGCAACATCAACTGTTGGGACAAAAATCTTCAAAAACGGTAGGTAAACGCGTTCGCCACCATCTTCATCAATAATCAATGCATCTTGAGCAGGGAGAGGCTCAAGCCCTGCCACACGTCCCACTCGCGCACCGGAGAGACGTCGAACCTCCAGCCCTTCTAACTCGTGCGGGTACCAAGCGTCGTCTTCATCGGAGTGATCAACCTCGATCACCAACTCAACACCACGGTAGCTCTCTGCAACGGTACGGTCAGGGATTTCCTCAAAAGTGACATACCAGCGATCTTGGTGGGCACGCTGCCGTGTCACAGTGAGCGGGCCACGATCTGCTGGTTGTGTGGCGATCTTGTGGCCAGGCACAAAGCGCTCTTGGGGAACATCAGTTGTGACAATCACCGACACTTCACCATGCAAGCCATGCGCCTTACCAATTGTTCCAATTTTCAGTTGCATCCCTGAGTTCCTTGTCCACTTAACATGACGAGGCCCGGCCACAATAGTGGCCGAGCCTCACTCGTTCGTTCGCGCTAAAGGTCACCGACGATCGACGTCAACGACGTCGACACGGACCGTGTCATCACCGGCAAGCGCACCAATAACGGTGCGTAACGCGCGCGCAGTACGACCAGAACGACCGATTACTCGACCGAGGTCTTCTGGGTGCACGCGTACTTCAAGAAGTTCACCGCGACGCAAACGCTTTGTTCGCACCGTGACGTCATCGGGGTGGTCAACGATTCCCCGCACGAGGTGTTCGAGTGCGTCGGGAAGCATCAGGCCTCTTCCGAAGCATCGCTCGCGGTGTCAGCTGGTGCCGACTGCGCTGCTTTAGCCTTTGCCTTTTCAGCGTCGTCGTTGACCTTGGAGATCGCAGCAGCTGGATCAGCTTTTGCGTCTTTGGTCTTCAGGCGACCCTCTGCCCCAGGAAGGCCCTTGAACTTCTGCCAGTCACCTGTGATCTTGAGCAGGTTGAGCACCTGGTCAGTGGGCTGTGCACCCACGGAGAGCCAGTGCTGCGCACGCTCTGAGTCGATCTCAATGAATGACGGGTTCTGCGTGGGGTGGTACTTCCCGATCTCTTCGATGGGGCGACCATCACGACGGCTGCGTGAGTCTGCCACAACGACACGGTAGTGCGGTGCACGGATCTTACCCATGCGCATAAGACGGATCTTGACTGCCACTTGAGTGGTTTCTCCTGTTTCGGATGGAGTGGTGGGTCTCGTCGAGCGTGGGGACAGTCGAGGTGACGCCACCCGGACACAACTGACTTTGGTGAGAGGGGCCAAAGAAGTCGAGTACAGGCATTGATTATGCCAGAGACATCTCTCCTGATCTACATGCCGGATGGATGAATGCGTCACACGACACACCAACAGTCACCCACGCCACGGTGCGACAATGTGACGTGGGCGGTGGAGCTCAGTGATATCACGGCGCGGATCGTTCTCGTACCCCACCACCGCAGCAGGTAACCTCGCAGCCCGCGGTGCTGCCGCGAGGAACGCTCTCGCCTGCCAAGTCGCTGCGTCCATGACCCGAGGGGCGGGCACACCCGCAGCAACCAGCTCGGCACATTCATCAGCGATGCGCCCGTGCTCAATAGTTCCACCTGCATCTGTGCCAACCAGCAGTTTCACGCCCGCCTCGACCATGTGTGCCACATGGTCATAGCGGCGCTCACCCATGGCGCGCATCTGCCGGGCAAACAAGGGGTACCGGTGGCCTTGATCCGCAATCTGAGAAAAGCGCCCCACCTGAAGCAGCGTGGGAGTGACAGGAACAGCAGCATCCGCTGCGCGCGCCATATGGTCCGCTGTCATCCCTGTGCCATGTTCGATGCCATCAATACCTGCATCAAAGAGATCGTCCAACGCTGCGGTAGAAAAAGTGTGTGCGGTGACTCGAGCACCGAGGTCATGTGCTCGCGCTATCCCCTCCACTAACTGCCGCCGTGTCCACAATGGAGCGAGTTGTCCGGTGGAGCGATCAATCCAATCCGCCACGATTTTGACCCACCCATCACCCGCCTTCGCTTGGGCCTCGATTGCTGCAGGTAACTGCTGAGGATCATCGAGTTCCCACGCGAAATGACGGATATATCGCCGGGGCCGGGCAATATGGCGCCCGGCACGGATAATCGACGGCGTGTTTGGCTCACCATCAAGGAACCTGGTGTCCCGTGGCGAGCCTGCGTCCCGCACGAGAGTTACCCCACTGTGCCAGGTCGCATGAGCTTGCTGCCTGGCAGCGTGATCGCTGGTTGCCCCCTGTGCATCAAGCCCTATATGGCAGTGTGCATCGACAAGGCCCGGGAAAAAGAACCCTGTCAATGTCTGTGTTGGGTTCCCCGCTGGTGCACCGGTGGTGAGTTCGTCTGTTAACCAGGCGCGCGTCACTGTTGTTCCATTGTTTAGGACAATGGAACCGTTGAGTTCCACGCACGCCACAGACACGTTACCGGCCTAAAAACTTGTCGAACCCTGACGGCAATTCCACTGATGAGGCGTCAATGTCCTTGCGCACACCGAACGATGCCCCTCCAGAACTGTTCCCTTGCTGCTTGTCACGAGCTGCCTTCCGGGCGGCCGCAGCACGCTGTTGTGGGGTGAGTTTCTTGTCCTTCTTCGGTTGACGAGCCCCCGCACGCTTGCCCACGCCAGGCATCTTCCCCATCGTTGGCATACCACCACCAACACCAGGACCAGCCTTGGCCATCTGCTTCATCATTTTTTGAGCTGCCTCAAACCGCTGCAGCAACTGGTTAATTTCCTGGACAGTGGTCCCTGAACCGCGAGCAATACGCGCGCGCCTGGACCCATTGATGACTTTCGGGTTGTCCCGTTCTGCAGGTGTCATTGACTGAATGATCGCCTCAATACGGTTCACTTCACGCTCGTCAAAGTTGTCGAGCGCTTCGCGCATCTGCCCCATCCCCGGCAGCATGCCCAACATTTTCTTCATCGAGCCCATGTTCTTGAGCTGCTGCATCTGAGACAAGAAATCCGCGAGCGTAAAATCCTGACCGTCAGCGACTTTCTGCGCCATTCGCTCAGCTTCTTGCTGATCGAAGACCTTTTCTGCCTGCTCAATGAGAGTCAGAACGTCACCCATATCAAGGATACGGTTAGCCATACGATCAGGGTGAAAGACCTCAAAATCAGTGAGGTTCTCACCAGTTGAGGCAAACAAAATCGGTTGACCGGTGACCTTAGCAACCGACAATGCCGCACCACCACGGGCGTCACCATCAAGCTTGGACAGGACCACACCAGTGAAGCCCACTCCATCAGCGAACGCACGAGCAGTAGCCACTGCGTCTTGGCCGATCATCGCATCGATGACAAAAAGAATTTCGTGCGGTGAGACTGCGTCACGAATATCAGCGGCCTGCTCCATGAGCTCCGCATCAACACCAAGACGACCAGCCGTGTCGACAATGACCGTGTCATGCTGACGCGCTTTTGCGGTCTCGTACCCAGCACGGGCAATTGCCACCGGGTCACCAGCCGACAACCCAGGCGTAGCCCCCTCCCCTTGGTTGCCGGGGTGTGGCGCATACACGGGCACACCGGCTCGCTCGCCCACAATTTTCAGCTGTTGCACGGCGTTCGGACGCTGCAGGTCAGCCGCAATCAGCATCGGCGTGTGGCCCTGCTCGCGCAAGTGCACGGCCAGCTTGCCAGCAAGCGTCGTCTTACCTGCCCCCTGCAACCCAGCCAACATGATGACTGTGGGGCCAGTTTTGGCGCGCTGAAGAGGACGAGCAGTCCCTCCAAGGACCGTCACCAGCTCATCGTGAACAATCTTCACAACCTGTTGGGCAGGGTTAAGAGCCCCCGAGACCTCAGCGGACAACGCACGTTCACGCACTGCCCCGGTAAAGTCACGAACCACACTCACCGCGACATCCGCATCCAGCAGAGCACGACGAATCTCGCGGATCGTAGCATCGATATCCGCCTCACTGAGGCGTCCTTTGCTCCGCAGGTTCTTAAAAGTTGATGTCAGCCGATCAGACAGCGATGCAAACACGTGCTTCCCTTGATTCGCAAAATAATGACAGTGTCAAAGCACTAGCCTACCCGCCAAGCCCCGCAGACACAGCAACCACCATCACCGCACCCCATCACACCTTCACCACAGCAGTGCACAAAGACCCACAACCTCATTGATTCATCACGCGCAGTGTCGCCTGGAACAGATCATCAACGAGACGAGCACGCCACGATGCCCACCCAGCCTCCCCCAACGAGGACCCATCGGCCTCAGTGACACCTCGAAGCATCACGAGTCGGTCCACGTTTCCCTCCAGCGCATCAGCAAGCTCTCCGGCCACTGCAGGGTCCTCCACATCGCGAGTTGTTGCCCACTGAGCCAACGTCAGATGGTGGGCCACCACACACCGCACATCGGCTACCACAGTCGGCGAATATCCCATCCGTTCCACGATGGGCCCAACCATCTCCGCGCCATATGCTGCGTGATCAACCCCACCAGCCGGTTTACCGATGTCATGCAACAGGGCGGCAAGAAAAAGCGACTCACTGCGGGCAACCTGGGAACGCCACGGTCGAACCCGCATCACCGTCTCAATAAGGTGCCGATCCAGTGTGTGTCGATGGATCGGAGCACGTTGCGGTCGGTGTCGAAGAGCGTCCCACTCAGGAATCCACCCTGACGTCACCCCGGCAATGTCAAACACCTCCCAGATGTCCGCGAGCGCTGGCCCACTGGCTAAGAGTTGGTCAAAGAGGGAGCGGGCGGGAGCTGACCACGGGAAGGTGAGGGGCGGCATGGCGCTGAGGCTGGGGACAACTGACCCGGAAATAGGGAGTCCCGTGCGGGCGGATGCAACAGCAAGGTGGAGGGAAACGAGGGGGTCGTATCCCCCTGGTGGTGGGGGTGGCAGCACCAGTTCTCCAGCCAGTTCGACAACGGATGGAGCGACATAGCGGAGGCGTGGTGCGCTGCGTTTGCCACGGATGAGTAGGGTGCGCTGGATGCCGCTTCCTCCGGTGAGAACAGCGATGGCACGGCGTATTGTTACGTCAAGTTCGAAGGCGATGCGTCGTGCTGCGTGGGCAAGATCTCGGACGAGATCGTCCGGGTCGTCGTAGCCGAGGTGCGCAGCGACGTCTGCACGGTCGACGGCGAGGAGGGTGTTGGCGTGTCGGGCGGTCACGAGGTGGATGGCGTCTCTGACGTCGTGGATCCATTCGATCGCGTCATCGAGTTCGCCGTGTGATCGGTCAGTGAGCCAGGATGCTGCGATGGCGTCAAGGACTTGGGCATCGCGCAGGCCTCCACGGCCTTCTTTGATGTGAGGGTCGAGGCTGTATGCGACGTCTCCGAATTGTTCGTGTCGATGGTGAATGGAGGTGCGAAGGCTGGCAAGTCGGGTGCGGGCGGCGTGCCGCCAGTCGGTGAGGATTGCTGACGATGCGTCATGTGCGATGTGTTTGTCACCCGCGATCCAGGTCATGGTGAGCATTCCGACGGCTGCAGCAATGTCGTGTGAGGCAACTTGTCGACATTGAGCTAAGGAGCGGACAGAGTGGTCGAGGTCGAGTCCGGCATCCCATAACGGGTACCACACGTGTGGGGCGATGGTTTGTGCGGCATCTGCTGTAGTGCGTTGTGGGTCGTAGACGACGAGGAGGTCGAGGTCGCTCATCGGCCCCATGTCTCCGCGGCCTAGTGACCCTACGGCGACCAGTGCGATGCCCTCTGGGTTGGTGTCGGGGTTTGAGCTGAGGGCGTTGTCCCAGATGTGGGTGAGTTCTTTGGTGACTGTCGCGGTGATGCGTGCTCTGCGTGTACTTCCCGATGCTTCTTCGCGGGCTATTTGTGCGAGCGTGTCGCGGAGATTGAGAAGTGTCATGGGTCCCCCTGTGTGATAGTGCGCAAACGTGCTGGGGCGCGGACCGGTGTGCCGGTCCGCGCCCTGTGGGTGGGGTTACAGCGCTGAGGGTCCTTCTTCTCCTGTTCGGACTCGGGTTACTGAGTCGACGGGGATTGTCCACACCTTGCCGTCACCGATGCGCCCGGTGTGGGCGGCCTGGGTGATAACTTCTCCAACGCGGTGCGCATCTGGGTCGTCGACGAGGATTTCGAGACGGATTTTGGGGACGAGGTCGATGGTGTATTCGGCTCCTCGGTAGACCTCGGTGTGACCTTTTTGGCGACCGTAACCGCTTGCTTCACTGACAGTCATGCCACGGATTCCAGCAGCTTCGAGTGCTGATTTCACTGCGTCTAGGCGGTGGGGTTGGATTATCGCTGTCACAAGTTTCATGGCTTGACCTCCGAGTATGCTCGTGCGCTGAGGGTTTCGTAGGCGCTTTCTCCGTGGACTGCGAGGTCAATTCCTGCGACCTCAACTTGTTCGCTGACTCGCCAACCGAGGGTTGCTTTGATGCCGAGCGCAAGGACCGCTGTGACGGCGGCAGAGAAGGCCATGGCGACAACAGCGATGATCACTTGGACTGCAAGCAGTGATACTCCCCCACCGTAGAACAGTCCGCCATCGAGGGCGAGGAAGCCGATTCCTACTGTTCCCCAGAGCCCTGAGACGAGGTGGACTCCAACGACGTCGAGTGAGTCGTCGTAACCAAACCGGTATTTCAGTCCGACCGCGAGTGCGGACAGTACTCCGGCGATGAGGCCCAAAATGATTGCCCCGAAGGGGCTGAGTGACCCGGCAGCTGGGGTGATGGCGACCAGACCAGCAACAACACCTGATGCTGCGCCGAGTGAGGTGGCGTGTCCGTCACGGATTTTTTCTGTGAGGAGCCATCCGATCATGGCTGCGGCTGTGGCTGTGGTTGTGTTAACCCAGGCGAGACCTGCAATGCCGTCTGCTGCGTAGGCGGAACCGGCGTTGAACCCGAACCATCCGAACCACAAGAGTGCTGCGCCGAGCATCACGAAGGGGAGGTTGTGGGGCCGCATCGCTTCGGTTCCGAAGCCCTTGCGCTTGCCGATGATGAGAACCAGAATAAGTGCTGCGATACCGGCGTTGATGTGCACAACTGTGCCACCTGCGAAGTCGACGGGCGATGCGATCGATGCGAATGGTCCGTCGTCTGACAGGAGCCCACGTCCCCAAACCATGTGTGCCAGGGGGAAGTAGCTGAGCGTGACCCAGAGCCCGCTGAAGACAAGCCAGGAACCGTACTTCACTCGGTCTGCGATGGCCCCGGAGATCAGGGCTGTGGTGATCATGGCGAAGGTGACTTGGAATCCGACGTCGACGATGACCGGAAGGCCATCGGAGACAGCGAACTCAAAGCCATCCGCACCGTGTGTGAACACTCCGTTGAGTGCCCATTGTTCGAATGGGTTCCCGAATATTCCGCCGATGGATTGGTCCGCGTAAGACATTGACCATCCGTACAAGACGTACAGGATGCCAATGACTCCCATCGCACCAAAGGACATCATGAGCATGTTCAAAACGCTTTTTCCACGAACCATTCCGCCGTAGAAGAACGCAAGACCCGGGGTCATGAGAAGCACGAGCGATGCGCTGATGAGCATCCATGCTGTCATCCCTGAATCAATCATGTGGTGTCACCTCCCTTGTCAGCCGGGCGGCTGACCTGGTTTAACTGTGCGGGAGGCGGGTTTCGGGGGCGTCAGTGTTGCGTTTCGTTCACGTCACGGTCACCACAAAGGTGTAAACACTGTGTTTCAGATCACGGTTGTGGTTCGGTTGTACCAGTTCTACTGGGATGTGCCGAGCAGACCATCGACGAACTCTTCAGGGTCAAATGGAGCAAGGTCATCGGGGCCTTCGCCGAGACCTACGAGTTTGACGGGGACACCAAGTTCTCGTTGGACGGCAACGACAATGCCGCCTCGGGCAGTGCCATCGAGTTTTGTCAGCACAATCCCGGTGACCCCAGCGACTTCAGAAAAGACGCGGGCTTGGTTCATCCCGTTCTGACCGGTTGTGGCGTCTAAGACAAGGAGGACTTCACTGATGGGCGCTTCACGGGTGATAACTCGAGTGATCTTTGACAGCTCATCCATGAGTCCTGTTTTGTTTTGCAGGCGTCCTGCCGTGTCCACAACGACAACATCAACACTGTTTGTGCGCCCTTGCCGCACTGCGTCAAACGCAACGGAAGCTGGGTCTGCTCCGTCACGGTCTGCACGAACTGTGCGCACTCCTACTTGTTCACCCCAGGTTTGTAGTTGGTCGGCTGCTGCGGCACGGAAAGTATCAGCGGCCCCCAAGAGCACGTCTTTGCCTTCCGCGACAAGGACGCGGGTGAGTTTCCCAATTGTTGTGGTTTTCCCGGTGCCGTTGACTCCGACAACGACAATGACGGCTGGAGCGTGCGGGGGTGTGCTCACTGAAGTGTCGAGGTGAAGTGAGCGGTCCAGTGTGGGGTCCACTAACGTGAGGAGTTCTTCACGGACGAGAGCCCGCAGGGCAACTGGATCTTTGATTGCTTCCACGCGAACCCGTGTCCGTAGGGCGTCAATAAGCTCTGTTGCTGGTCCTACACCAAGGTCTGCCATGAGCAGGAGGTCTTCGATGTCATCCCAGTCGCTGTCGGCGATGTGGTCCTGTGACAGCATGACCAGGAGTCGTTGTCCCAAGGGAGACCCAGACGAGGCAAGACGGTGTCGGAGCCGGGCCATCCGCCCGTGTACTGGTGCGAGCGGTGATTTTTGGTTCTGGTCAACCGCTTGTTCGGTTCCATCGTCATCTGTCGATGCGCCTTGCTGGCGTGCGCTGTCACGGCCTGTTCGCTCATCGGTGGTGTCAGTGGTGGCCGGGGCGTCCGTTGCGGAGCTGCTGGAGGAGCGGCGTTTATGCGCGAAGCCTGCATAGCCAAGGCCGCCAAGGACAACAAGTGTGGGTACGAGATAGGCGAGGAGATCTGTCACCTCATTAGTGTGACAGATTCACTGACTACTCGGAGGATGATGCCCGCTCTCGTGAGTGTCGGACCGCGCTGACTGTGTCCGCAACGTTTTCGAGGAGGTCCTCGACTCGCTGGGCGAGCAAGACTGCTGTGTCTTGTTCGTTGTCCACTGCGTGTGTTGCAGCCACGAATTCATCCCATGTGAGTTCCCCCACGGCTTCGTTGATGGAACCAAGGGATGGTTGGTCCTCCGCCCCAGGGTTCACTTCGGTGAGACGTTGTTGGGCGTCAAAGACTGCGACTTTGCGTCGCGCTTCACGGACACGCTCTGAGTCAACGATGCGCAGGATGGCTGCGACGGTGATAACCCAGGCAAAGAGGCGCAGACCACTTCCGCGCAGTCCGCGCCAGGCATCGCGCCACAATTGTGTCCATTGTGTGCGACCACGGCGAGGATACGGTGAGTCAGTGTCATTGCCCGTGGCCGTGACATGCCCGGCCACGATGAGTACCGCAACGGCGAGGAGAAAAGCACCACAGAACCACAAAAAAACTGACGTCATATTCTCAGTTCTAGCACGGATTTTCGCGCCTCAACACCAAACATGTGATGAATTTGTGGAGCCTTACGAAGCTGTCAGTCGGTGGCTAATGACAGTCGACACACCGTCGTTGTGCATAGTGACCCCATAGAGTGCATCGGAAATTTCCATGGTGCGTTTTTGGTGCGTGATGACGATGAGTTGGGAGTCTTCTTGTAGTTCCTTGAACAGCAACAAGAGCCGGGAAAGGTTCATGTCGTCCAGCGCGGCTTCCACCTCGTCCATGACGTAAAAAGGACTTGGCCTGGCTTTGAATATGGCCACGAGCAATGCCACCGCAACCAGGGACCTCTCCCCACCTGACAACAGGGAGATTCGTGTCACTTTCTTACCTGCTGGACGCGCTTCGATCTCAATTCCTGTCCCCAAGGGATCTTGTGGGTCAGTCAGGGTCATCCGTCCCGTTCCACCTGGGAACAGACGAGGGAAGATCCGCTCGAAATGAGCGGCAGTGTCCTCGTAGGCAGACAAAAAGACCGCTTTGACTTCATCATCGATATCGCGGATGAGGGTCAAGAGATCAGCTCGTGACTTTTTCAGATCATCGAGTTGCTGGGCCAAAAAGACGTGACGCTCCTCTAACGCTTTGTACTCTTCTAGGGCAAGGGGATTGATTTTCCCCATGGTTGACAACTTTTTGCGAGCACTTTCCCGTGCTGCCTCGACGCCAGCACGGTCAAACGGTTGTGTCATCTCGAGAACGCTGTCCCCACCTTTCTTCAGTGCCTCCCGGTAGTTCGGGGTGTACTGGTGCGGACCGTACTGGTCAATGAGTTGTTCAGCGTCGAAACCAAATTCTGCCATGGCTCTGTCGATGAGGCGGGTGTGCTCAGCGTGCAAGGCCGAGACCTCCAGGTCAATTGTGTGGAGGTGATCTTTTGCCTCATCGTGGCGTTCTGACAGGCTACGTTCCTTGTTCCGCAACCCACTAATGTGCTCATTTGCAGCGAGATATGCGTCTTCAAGGAGCGCCAGTTGTTCGCGCGCATCACGCTCTGACCGCTCCACATGGATCACCAACGCGTGTGCTTGCTCCGCGACCTCAGACGTTGCTTGTCGCTGGCGCGCTCGCTGGTCCGCCAACTGCTGAGCGACCTCAATTGCTCTCCTTTCCCGGTCGATGGCTGCCGTCAGCGACGCTAACTTTCCCTGCTGGGCGGTCCGTTGTTCTTGCAACGCACGCAGGTGGACTTTCGCCTCAGTCTCGTGGTCGTACACTGTGCGCAGCTCGCCGTTGAGTGCTTCACGCTCCTTGCTGCTCTGCGCCGCTGGTTGCTCAGGCTCAGTAGCGAGGTGCTCGTTCAACAGGGTGGTGAGTTCAGTGACCCGCGTGTGGGCGGCGGTATGTTTCGCCATGAGGCTGGTCACGTGAGAGGTTGCCCGTTGGTGGGCGACACGTGCACCCTCGCGTTGCGCGGATGCATGCGCGTGTTGGGCGCGCAGATCACTGTACTGGGACCGTTCGTTGGACCACTGTTCTTCTGCTACACGAACCTGTTCGATCGCTGCTTGGTGCCGCTGTACTGCGGCATTGTGTTCACGTGTCAGTTCCTCACACCGCGCGTTCCAGGTGGCTACATCATGGTGGTGCCGGTCCCGTTCCTCTTTCACCAGCGCGTGGGCTGATCCTTGTCTGCGTGTGTTGATGTGGTGAGAGCGGACAACGTCGCACTGATCCGTCACAGCGGTGTCAGTGGGGTGTGCTTTGACCCATGCACGGGCGTCCTCGAGGTGAGGTACGTGAACGGTGTCTGCGAGCCATTGGTGTAAGAAAAGGGTCAGTTGTGCTCGCAGTTGTGGGTCAGGGGCACTGATAAGCCCAGGAATGTGCTCACTGAGATGAGGTGAAGTAGCGAGTGTGGATGAGGACTCAGTGACTGGTGGGAGGTGGATGAGATGAAGTTGCCCGTTGTCATCTGCTTGCGCAAGCTCGTAGGCTCCCTTTTCTGTTGCTACGACAAGAGCGTCAAGAAGTGACCCAAGAACGACCATCATCTGTGGGGCGTGCGCGGCGGTGGGGTCAAGAAACTCCACGAGGGTCCCGTGAACATCGTGATGGTCGCTCAGGTGTGTCGGTACGTCACGTAGTTGGGCTGTGAGAATGTCTACGCGCGCTTGTGCTGCTGACAGATTCGACGTCGCGGTGGCTAGTTCGCGGGCGAGCTCAGCACTGCGTGCCGCCCAGGTTCGTTCCATCGCGCGCGCCTGGTTGAGTTGGTCCGGTGGTGTATCTGGTGCGGGGGGTAGGTCTGTTGGTTCGCTGAGCTTGTTCAGTGCTGCGAGCGCTTCGGTCGCTGACTGTTGCGCTGTGGCGAGGTCGTCAGCGATGTTGTCCATCAGGGCTCGGTGTGCGGCGAGGTCTGCCGTGAGTTGGTCACGCTTTTTTTCGTAGTGTCGATGCGCTGCAACTTGGTCGTTGTGGGCTCGCTCGGCTTTGTTGAGGCGTTCAGTCAGTGCTGTTCGTGTGGCTGTGATGCGTGCGAGTTTGTCGCGTTGTTCGGTGAGTTGTGCGTCCAGTTGTGTGATCGCGGTTCGTACATGACGGGCAGCGGCTTCAGTGGTGTGTGTGGTAGTTATTGGTGGCGTTGTGTGGGTGTCACCAAGGTGACGCAAACGTTCTTCTGCGACGTGGATCAGTGACTTAAGCCGTTCGTGGTTGCGGCTCAGTGTGATGACGGCCTGTGAGAGTGCTGAGCGGCGCGGGGAGGCGTCTGCTGCCGCTTTTTCTTGGTGAGCGAGGTTGGATCGGACGACGTCAAGTTGGCGGTTGATGTCATCACGTTGCTCACGCGCTTGGGTAAGGACTTGTTGCCGATCCTTCAACAGTGCGGAAGCGGTGGTGAGGTCGTCGGCCAGAAGACGTTGATTTGTGTCTCGATCGATTGCTTGGAGGATCGCGGCACGTTGCGCGGCTTGTGCTTGTCGGGCCAACGGCCCTAGTTGACGGCTGAGTTCAGCAAGGAGGTCGGCAAGGCGTAAGAGGTTTCCTTGCATGGAATCCAGTTTGCGTAGAGCTTTTTCTTTACGACGGCGGTGTTTAAGTACACCGGCTGCCTCTTCAATGAATCCGCGCCGTTCGGTGGGGGTTGCACGAAGAACGGTGTCGAGTTGTCCTTGCCCCACAATGACGTGCATTTCGCGGCCGAGCCCTGTGTCAGAGAGGAGTTCTTGAATATCCAAGAGTCTGACTGGTGCGCCATTGATGGCGTACTCGGATCCACCTTGGCGAAACAGGGTGCGGGTGATAGTCACTTCGGAGAACTCAATGGGCAAACGCCCGTCAGAGTTGTCGATGGTGAGTGACACTTCTGCTCGGCCCAGTGCAGGTCGAGCAGAAGTGCCCGCAAAGATGACGTCTTCCATCTTGCCGCCGCGCAGTGTTTTTGCCCCCTGTTCACCCATGACCCAGGCTAGAGCGTCCACCACATTGGACTTGCCTGAACCGTTGGGCCCCACAACACACGTAATTCCGGGCTCAAAGTCGAAACGCGTTGCTGAGGCAAAGGATTTAAAACCGCGGACGGTCAGTGTTTTGAGGTGCAATCAGTGACCTTGGTGAATGTGTGGAAACCACAGAGCGATCTCGCGTTGGGCAGATTGTGGGGAATCAGAGCCGTGGACAAGGTTCTGGGCAACGGGTAGTCCCCAGTCTCGTGCAAGGTCACCACGGATGGTGCCGGGCGCGGCCGTGGTGGGGTCTGTTGTTCCGGCAAGAGAACGGAATCCCTCGATGACACGGTTACCTTCGACAACGAGCGCCATGAGTGGTCCTGATGACATGAAGGAAACTAACGGTTCATAGAATGGTTTACCTTTGTGTTCCTCGTAATGGTGTGTCAACACATCGCGGTCTGCTGTGCGCAGGTGCGCTTCGGCGATGCGGTATCCCTTCGCTTCGATGCGGCGGATAATCTCTCCGATGAGCCCCCTGCGGACACCATCTGGTTTGACAAGGACGAGCGTGCGTTCTGTCTGGGTGTGTGTCATGGTCATCACTTTAGCGAACGCACTTGGGTGCGTGGAAACATCGTTACTGTGGCGGGACGTTTGGGGCTGTGTCTGGGTGGTGCGCATCGTAGTGCGCTCGTTCAGTGTCAATTTTGGTTCCCAAGACCAGTGAGGCCACCCACACGCCAAGGAACACGAACGCCACAATGAGGAATGTGGGGTCAACGAACGCTGTAGTCACCATCCATCCCACTTGTGTAAGGCCGCCCGCAACGATACCCAACCGCGTGTGCTGCACTCGTGAGACCACGAGAAGAGTCACCATGAGGCAACCACCAATGATCCATAGGGTGGTTTGTGGTGCCTGGATCAGGCCTGCCGCCGAGAAACGGACAGCAACAAGCGTTGCGAACAAAACAACAAAAGCCTCCAGTGCGAGCGTGGTGGCCAGGAACTGGCGGCGTGCACTGGGTTTCGCGATAATGCGCGAACCAGGTTGGGGAGCGTTGGTCACTGACCAAGACTATCGGATGACACCTCTGCCTCTCCGAACCCACCAGCTATGGCCTCAACCACTGCATCGTGTGCTTGTTTCGCTTGGTTGCCTTGCGCCACCACGGTGAGGGCTTGTCCCCCGGTTGCCCCGAGTTTCATGATGTCAATCACCGAGCTGCCGTTCGCTCCGTTCAGTGTCACTTGGGCATCAAAACCAGCGATGAGGCGAGCAAGAACTGCCGCAGGACGCGCGTGTAAGCCTAAGGCGTTGCTGACAGTTACTGACGAGGACACAGTCCCTGGCTCCTCGGTTATCTCAGCTGCAGGTGTCGGGTCGTGAGCTAAGTCAGTGAGCAGCTCCGAGGCCGCTTGGTGGGCCCGGCGGACCACTTCAGCTGCTCCTGCACCTTGGGCTGCGGCTACACTGCCGGCAACCCCACCCTCGACAAAAGGAGCCTGCGCCAGCGTGATCCGTCCATCAAGTTCAGCCGGAAGGAACTCCAGCACTGACTGAGTCGACAGCACAGCAGACCCCAGGTCCGCGAAAACAACAACGTCACGCAACGGACCATCATGGTCTTCCACAAATCCCGCAGCTCGTTCAATCGCATCAGAAATCGTGTCAAAAGATGTGCCCAACGATCCATCCTCAAGTCCTCCAGCAGGAACCATGACAACGTCTGGCGCCATTTGCGCACATAAGTCCACGATGCCTTGGGCAAGGTGAGGGCTATGGGACACAAAGACAAGGGCAACATCATGAGTCATGGAATTCTCCGTTCGTGGCGGTTTGTGCAGCAGCCTTCAGGATAAGGGCAGTGGACTGCGCTCCCGGGTCCCTATGTCCCACAGACCGCTCCCCCAAGTAACTTGACCGGCCTTTTGATGCGCGCATCGCAACGGTCGCGTCCGCCCCCGCACACGCCCCCTGTGCAGCCGCAACGAGAACCTGCTGAGTGTCTGCCCCGGACAATGCGGCAACCTGCGCCGCCTTCACCGCACTCTCCCACGCATCGACCATGGTTTTCTCGCCGGTCACTGCGTGTCCGCGCATTTCAATTCCTTCACAGGCTGCCACCAGGAGATCGATAACACAGTCACCATCGAGCTGCCGGCTGCGCACCGCCTTTGCAGCGCGCAGCAACGCAGTGCCGTACAAGGGCCCTGAAGCGCCACCAACTGTGGACATGAGCGTGGTCGCGGCAAGCGTCAATACGGTCGACGTGTCAGTATCAGAGGCAGACTCCTCCAAGCGCTGTTCCAGTGCTGAAAACCCACGCGCTAAGTTTTCACCATGGTCACCGTCTCCGATGACACGGTCGAGAGAATTGAGTTCTTCACGATGGTCACGCATGACCTGGGCACACTGAATCATCCAGCGGCGTGCCCAATCACCAGGCACGGTCATTGGTCCTCCTGTTGTCGAATTCACCAGCGCAACGCTGCAGTGTGGACGGGCGCATCCCACAGCGCTAACAGTTCGTCATCGAGGCGCAACACGCTCAAAGAGGCTCCTTGCATGTCCAATGAAGTGACATAGTTCCCCACCAGCGACCGAAGAACACGAACCCCCGATTGGGCAAGGAGCTGAACCGCTTCACGGTGGACAAGATATAACTCAGACAGCGGGGTCGCTCCCATACCGTTCGTCAGCACAATCACCTCGTCACCGTGTGATAAATCGAGGTCCTGACTGATTGCTGTCATGAGTGTGGCCACAATTGTGTGGGCATCTGTCATTTTCTCTCGCCGACGCCCGGGCTCACCGTGAATCCCGATACCCACTTCAATCTCGTCGTCGGCTAAGTCAAACGAAGGGGTTCCAGCGTGAGGGACAGTGCACCCCGCAAGGGCGACTCCCATGGACCGCATGTGAGAGTTCACGCGTGTTGCAATGCCTGCTACCGTCTCGAGATCATCTCCGCGTGCGGCCGATGCGCCAGCAATTTTCTCCACAAAAACCGTACCAGCGACACCGCGGCGTCCGGCCGTCCACGTGGAGTCTTCGACCGCGACATCGTCATTGACCACCACTGATCGCACATCAATTCCGCTGCCCTCCACCAATTCGGTGGCCATATCAAAGTTCATGACATCACCGGTGTAGTTCTTCACGATTGTGAGTACACCAGCACCGCGATCAGCTGCCCGAATAGCCGCTTCAATGGCGTCAGGTGTTGGTGAGGTGAACATCGCGCCGGGAACAGCAGCAGTGAGCATCCCGTCACCGACGAAACCCGCATGCAGAGGTTCGTGGCCGGAACCACCACCGGACACCAAAGCCACAGTCGCGAAGTCCAGTGGGTGTGTTCGCACAACAAACGTGGGGTTGTTGTGCACTGTGACCAGATCGGGATGAGCTAGAGCAAACCCCTCCAGTGATTGCATCACCACGTCCTGCGGGTCATTAATGAGCTTCTTCATGCCGCGTTCCACCTGCTCTCGTGTGGGTCACTGATCACCTTGCTCCATTGAATCACCGCAGGGTCCGGCACGCCTGCTGGGGCGCTCTCAATCGCGATCAGGAACTCCCAGCGGCGCTACCGCCGCCGTTCACGCAGGAGAAGCGAACGGGCATGCGCTACCAACAACACTGAACCAACAATGAGAACCCCGGTTCCGATACCGCTTCCCACCGTGTCTTGCGACTCGGCACGTGTTGCGGCGGCATCAATGGCGGCGTCAAGCACAGGCTCAACAGCTACTCGGTCCTCACCAAAGATGTCACGAGCAATGTCGGCCAGATCCTCGATGTCCGCTGCTCGCGGAGAATCAATACTGGTCACCACAACCTCAGCCAGGTGTGGCTCCAAGAGGGCAAACAGCGTTTCTGCATCCTTGTCAGCTAAACAAGACACGACCCCCACCAATCGTGTGAAATCAAAGGACTCATCAAGCGCCTGAGTTAATGCCTCAATCCCACCTGGATTATGTGCCGCATCAAGCACAATTGTGGGACTTGAGCGCACAACCTCAAGACGCCCCGGCGACGTCACCTTCGCGAAACCCGCCTCCACAATGTCACCATGAAGCGCTCCCCCACCAGCCATAACCACCTCCGTGGCAACCAGTGCCGCAACCGCGTTGTCCGCCTGGTACGACCCAAATAACGGGAGAAACACGTCAGTGTACGTCGCTGCAGGTGTTCGCAACGACACAAGTTGCCCCCCCACCGCAGGAAGACGAGAGGCAACACCCATGTCAACACCATCGGCAATAACTTGCGCACCCACCTCGTGGGCTCGATGCACAATCACATCATGAGCACTCGGTGGTTGCGCGCTGACAATCACGGGACGCCCTTCCTTGATGATCCCCGCTTTTTCAGCGGCAATATCAGCATAGGTGTCGCCTAACCACTGGGTATGATCCAACGAAATCGGCGTGATGATCGACACTTGCGGCGTGATGACGTTGGTTGCATCCCATACCCCTCCCATCCCCACCTCAACAACAGCAACATCAACCGGCGCGTCAGCAAATGCCGCATAGGCCATGACGACAAGCACCTCAAAGAAACTGAGCGCTGGCCCCCCTACAGCCTGGGATGACGCATCGACCATTTCAATGTAGGGAATAACATCCTCGTACACCTCAACAAACCGGCGGGCAGAGACCGGTTCGCCATCAATGGTGATGCGCTCGGTAACCGACGCTAAATGAGGTGAAGTGAACCGGCCGGTCCGCAGCCCATGTTCAGCGACCAAAGACTCCACCATGCGCGCGGTCGACGTCTTTCCGTTCGTGCCCGTGATGTGAACCGAGCGGAAAGCGTGTTGCGGATTCCCCAACAGATCCAGAACCTGTGTGACACGATCCAGTGTCGGCTCAAAGTCGTGTTCCGGGTTCCGCGCCATAATGGCGTGATACACCCGCGCCAAATCGTCACGATCCTGCGCACTGTCCTGGAACTCAGTGTCTTTCTTAGCCACACGCTATCCTTCACTTCACGGGCACAACCGGGTGTTCCCAGTCATGGTGTTATGCCGTTACCGCAACCGCGATCTTTCTGTCACCAGCAGACACAGTCACCGACGTTGCCAACGTTTCACGGGCAATGAGATCACGGTGAGTAGACACCGCCTCCACCTCGCTTGCATCGACCACCAGGTCCAACACAATCCGATCAGAAACGTTCAGCCCAGCGTTCTTGCGTGCTTCTTGGACATCACGGATCACATCACGCGCTACACCCTCAGCGATTAACTCATCACTCAACGCCACATCAAGAACAATGAACCCACCAGTCCCCAGCACCGCAGCTGCACGAGCATCCGCAGCATCAGTGTCGACCACCGTAACAAGGTCATACTCAGTCGCTATAAGTGGCACGTCCCCGTCAGCGGTGTGAACAACAACCTCACCGTTCACAGTGTCCCACGCACCAGCTTTCGCTGCCTTAATCACGGCTTGAACACCACGACCAAGACGAGGACCCGCTGCACGAGCATTCACTGTCAGCTGTTCACTGATCCCATAGCGCTGTGCTGCTGACTCATCAAGACGCTCCAACACCACCTGACGCACATTGAGTTCGCCCTCAAGAAGACCTGTGTACGGAGCAAGGGCATCCACGGACTCGCTCACCACAGTGAGCGAGGACAACGGTTGACGCACCCGCAACGCGTGCGCTTTACGCAACGCCAACGCTAAGGACACCGCCTCACGTAATTCGTCCATTGTCGCAACCAACGCATCGTCAGGCGCAAAAACCGCCCCCAACTCACCAGACATGTCAGGCCAATCCACAAGGTGCACAGAACGCCCACCAGTGAGCCCGCGCCAAATTTCCTCAGACACCAACGGCGCTAGCGGGGCAAGCACACGACACAACGTTTCCATCACAGTGAACAACGTGTTGAACGCGGTCTCGTCTTCCGCCCAGAACCGGTCACGCTGTGTGCGCACATACCAGTTCGTCAACTCATCCAAATAGTCACGAACAGACTCACACGCACCAGCAATGTCGAACCCATCAAGCTGACCAGTCATGCCATCCACAAGGTGGCGAGTCCGTGCAAGAATGTACCGGTCCATAGCAGGCAAATCGCCCACCTCATCAGCGCGGATAGCACGCGCAAGATACCCCTGCCCCTGCCCGACCGCGGACGCGTACATCGTGAGGAAGTAGTAGGTGGACCATACCGGCAACAGCACCTGACGTACCGAATCACGGATGCCGTCCTCAGTGACCACAAGGTTCCCGCCACGAAGGATCGGACTGGACATGAGGAACCAACGCATTGCATCGGCACCATCACGAGACAGCACCTCAGACACATCTGGGTAGTTACGCAGCGATTTACTCATTTTGCGGCCATCAGAACCCAAGACAATGCCATGCGACACCGCAGTACGGAACGCTGGACGATCAAACAACGCAGTGGCTAACACGTGCAGCGTGTAGAACCAGCCACGCGTTTGTCCGATGTACTCCACAATGAAGTCACCTGGATAGTGGTTGTCAAACCAGTCCGCGTTCTCAAATGGGTAGTGAACCTGCGCAAACGGCATGGAACCTGAGTCGAACCACACGTCAAGGACATCAGGGATCCGACGCATCGTGGACTGACCGGTGGGGTCATCAGGGTTAGGCCGAGTAAGGTCATCAATGTACGGGCGGTGGAGGTCTGGTTCACCACGATCATTGAGGGGCAGGCGCCCAAAGTCACGTTCCAAGTCCGCCAAAGACCCGTACACATCCATACGTGGGTAGGCAGGGTTGTCCGAAACCCACACAGGAATGGGCGTTCCAAAGTAACGGTTCCGGGAAATTGACCAGTCACGAGCGTTAGACAACCACTTGCCGAACTGTCCATGTTTGATGTGTTCGGGAACCCAGGTGACATCCTCGTTGAGTTCCACCATACGGTCGCGAAACTCTGTCACCCGAACAAACCACGAGGACACAGCCTTATAGATCAGCGGGTTGCGGCAACGCCAACAGTGCGGGTATGAGTGCTGGTAGGTTTCGTGCCGGACAACCAAGGCTCGTTCTTTGAGGTCGCGGATGATCGTGGGGTTCGCATCGAACACTTGCACCCCCTGGTAGTCACTCACCTCAGGGGTAAAGCGGCCTTGAGAGTCGACGGGCACGACCGTGGCAATTCCCGCTTCTGCGCACACGGCAGCGTCGTCTTCACCAAATGCTGGGGCGAGGTGGACAAGCCCTGTTCCGTCCTCAGTAGTCACAAACGATGCGGCGAGGACCTGGTGGGCGTTGTCAGCTCCAGCGAAGTAACGAAACGGAGGCTGGTAGTGGAGTCCGGTGAGGTCCGCACCGGTGAGGGTCGCCACGATCTCCGGGGCTTCGCCTAGTTCCCGTGCGTAGGCAGCAAGGCGAGCCTCGGCCACGACAAACTTCGCCCCGGCGAACTCACCAGATGCGGGGCGGACAACGACGTAGGTAATGTCGGGCCCGACAGCCACAGCAAGGTTAGAAGGCAGGGTCCATGGTGTGGTTGTCCAGATGAGAAGTGACGCATCGGCGAGGTCACCGGTGGCACCAATCAACGGCAGGACAACGGTCAGCGCTGGGTCTTGGCGGGATTGGTAGACGTCGTCGTCCATCCGCAGTTCGTGGTTTGACAGTGGGGTTTCGTCACGCCAGCAGTACGGAAGAACCCGGTGCCCTTCATAGGCGAGCCCTTTGTCATACAGTTGCTTAAACGCCCAGATCACCGATTCCATGAAGGTGACGTCCAGGGTTTTGTAGTCGTTCTCGAAGTCGACCCAGCGTGCTTGTCGGGTGACGTATTCTTCCCACTCCTTGGTGTACTTCAGCACTGAGGTGCGGCAGGCTTCGTTGAAGGCGCCGATTCCCATTTCCTCGATTTGGGATTTGTCAGTAATCCCCAGGACGCGTTCGGCTTCAAGCTCTGCGGGAAGCCCGTGGGTGTCCCACCCGAAACGCCGTTCCACTTTTCGGCCACGCATCGTTTGGTAGCGCGGAACAACATCCTTCGCGTACCCGGTGAGCAAGTGCCCATAGTGCGGAAGCCCGTTGGCAAACGGGGGACCATCGTAAAAAACAAACTCGTTCGAGCCGTTGTCACCCGCGTCACGTTGATCAATGGACGCCTGAAAGGTGTGGTCCGTCGCCCAGTAGGCAAGGACGTCGTCCTCAATGGCCGGGAAGTTCGGCGAGGATGGGATCGCGGTGGTGTCGCGGTGTAACGGATAACGGGAGTTTGAACCCATGGTGGAGCACTCCAAGGTGGGACCGGCTGAGTCGTGGCGCTGCGAGGACGAACACCGTGCCGTGGGGCACGGAGCCGCGGTACCACCCCGCTTGCCAACTGTGTGGACGCGGATGCCCCACAGTTGACCTCTCAATTCCAGGTGATGACGGGCCTGATCCGTCCGGTTCTACTGGGGCTGTGCTTCGCGCGTGGGTCCCGGTGGGCGTGAGTCCTTACGGTTCATCACTGCGCGTGACATGGCCTTTTCTTCCGGAGGCTCGCCGGTGATAGCCGGGTCAACGCCACATGTTGTCCATCGTAGCGGGTGGAGGTTCCTCGCGTCACGTCGGGTTACTGTGTCTCGAATGACAGGGCGGGTGGGTTAGGGAGTGTGTGATCGTGCGCTGAATGCTTCGATGTCATGCAGGACAAGGTATTCGATGGTGATGACCCCGTGGCGTCCTGTTTTCAGGTGTGCGGCACCTAACTGTCGATGTGCTGCTTCGGGGGACGGTTCGGCTCGCAGCGGTTCGCGATGGTACGAGGGCGCCCCAGGGGGCCGCGACACGATCGGTGACACACTGGTCACGGCGGTCAAGGGGGCGGTCGTGGCAGTTGGTTGAGACAACGCGAGTGAGAGGGCAGTCATGGTGCTTTTCTGTGAGCTGGCCGGATAGGGCCGGGGTGAACGTGGGCGCTTATTCAGGCACAACACGAACAGCAACACAGCACCGCGCACACGCGACGCACAGGCGCGTATACGCCGGTCATCAGCAATGGTGTGCGGGAGATCATGCCTTTATTGTCACAGCGAACGGTGCGTTCGTCTACCACGGTCATGTCCGCGCTCACTAGGTGGACACATGTTGCTGTCGGTGACAGAGCGGTACGGTAGGAAGGAGAATGACAACCACGACAGGGAGGCGATCACGATGAGCACCACAGTCGGTTTTATCGGTATCGGAAATATGGCCAGTGCGATCATTCGCGGGTTAATTACAAGCGGGCTCGTGAATGCGTCAGACATCGTTGTCTCATCGCGCGACCATGCTCGCCGCGAGGCTTTTGCCGCCGAGTTGGGGGTGCGGTCCTTGGACTCTAACGTTCTGGTGGCGCTTGAGTCAGACATCTTAGTTCTCGCAGTCAAACCCGCCCAGTTTGAGACTGTGTGTGAGGAAATTGGTGAGGAGATCGAGCAGTCAGACCCTCTCGTGGTGTCAGTGGCGGCAGGCCTGACACTTCGCCAACTCGCTGACATGCTTCCCGCACGGACCCGAATTGCTCGCGCCATGCCCAACGTCAATTCCTCCCTGCGTGAAGGGATGACCGCTGTCTGTGTGAATGAACACGCCACCTCGACCGACGAAGCATCAGTGGTTGCTGCATTTGAGGCGGTTGGCCAGGTCGCGGTCCTTGATGAGTCACTCTTTTCCGCATTTACTGCAATTGCTGGCAGCTCTCCTGCGTTTACGTTCTTGTTTATCGATGCGCTCTCCCGTGGTGCTGTTGCCGCGGGCATGCCCAAAGATGTGGCAACCGCGGTTGCTGCACAAGCAGTGCGTGGGTCAGCGTCGTTGCTAGCCGGGTCTGACCGTCACCCATGGGAACTGATCGATTCAGTGTGTTCTCCTGGCGGAACAACAGTTGCAGGACTCTTGGAGTTGGAACGACATGGGTTCTTATCAACAGTCACCCAAGCGGTGGCTGCAACAGTTGCCCGTGACGCACAACTGCGTGACCAGGGATAGCAGAAGGCGTTATGCTTCTTTAACGGCCCCTGCCCTGGTGTTAGTGCAGTGAGTTGGCGTGGTTGTTCGCCGATGGCCACACAAAGTGTGTGTTGTTCTGTCGGCTTACTCCCACGTTGAGGTGTCCCCGTGTCTGCGTCTTTCTTCCCTGTTCCTTTGTTGTACCGCCCTCGTGGTGGTGTGCGAGCTGTCGTGGGTGCTTCACTGTGCGCCGTGCTGGTAGCAAGTTGCTCTGCCCCTTCACAGCCGTCACCAGACTCACCCACCACAAACGCATCGTCGAGCCAAACACGGGAAGCCACCACTTACCCCCTGACTGTGGACAATTGTGGGACGACCGCCACATTCGATTCAGTACCCGAGCGCGTCGTCACCCTCAAATCCTCCACTACGGAACTGCTCCTTGCCCTCGGACGTGGTGACCGGATCGTTGCAACAAGCTATCTTGACGGCCCAGTTGCCCCCTGGCTCGAGGATGAGGCCGCACAAGTACCCGCCGTGTCGGCACCACTTGATGAACGTCTCCCATCATTGGAAAAAGTCTTAGAAACCGAACCAGATCTGATTTTTGCAGGCTGGGAATCAATGGTCACCACAGAAGGACTAGCCGATCGCGACCGACTGACCCAACTGGGGGTGAACACTCTTGTCGCACCATCCGCCTGCAAAGAAGACGGGTACCGGCCTGATCCCTTGACCTGGGAGTCGTTAGCACAAGAGATCACAACAGTCGGCACAATATTCGATGCACACAGTGAGGCACAAAGCCTGGTCGACACCATGAATGAACAACTGGCAGCGATCTCTCCCGATAGTCGTGGACTCAGCGCCCTATGGTTTTCCTCAGGCTCTGACACCCCATTCGTCGGCGGAGGTTCAGGTTCAGCTCAGCTCGTCATGGATACCGTAGGACTGCGTAACATCGGATCAGACATTGACGACACCTGGGGACCCATGTCTTGGGAAGCAATCATTGATGCTAACCCTGACGTCATTGTCCTCGTGGATTCGTCATGGTCCTCAGCGCAAAAAAAGAAGGACATCTTGACAAGTCACCCAGTGGCATCAACACTCGACGCGGTTGTGAACGACCGTTATCTTGTCATTGACTTCCCGCCCACAGAACCAGGTGTGCGTACCGCGGATGGAGCGGTGGCGCTCGCAGACCAACTCGCGGCCCTGACCGTGGAGGACTGACCTTCATGGCGCAGGTAGCCACCGACATTCCCCGTCCACATCAGGTGGCTGGTGAGCAATCCGCGCCAACTGGTGCGCGTGGTGGACGCCCCCGGTGGGCGGCCCTCGCGTGGGGGGTCGCCGGACTTGTTGTTGTGCTCGCCAGCATCATCGGCGGTGTATTGGTTGGCCCGGCACAGATCAGTGTGGCGCAGGTGCTCCAGGTGTTCGCCACTGAAAGTGGTGTGGGCGAGGGGTTCCCTGGGGTGGCGGTGTCCCGATTGGAACACGCAATGGTGTGGGATTTGCGCCTCCCTCGGGTCCTTACCGCAGGTTTCGTGGGAGCCGGGTTGGCAATCAGTGGCGTCATCATGCAGTCACTGACCCGCAACCCTCTCGCGGACCCCTATTTGGTGGGGTTGTCGTCAGGGGCATCGTTAGGGGCGGTCAGTGTGCTGGTGTTGTCGGCGAGTGTCGCATTGCCTGTCGCTGCGTTCCTCGGCTCACTGGGGGCACTCATCGCGACGTTGGGGCTGGCCCGCGCACTCGGTACCGTCACCCCTACCCGGGTGATTCTGGCCGGGCTCGCGGTGTCGCAATTGTGCTCTGCACTGGTTTCTTTTGTTGTGTTCACCGCTGCTTCCGGAGACACCTACCGTGAGGTTCTTGCCTGGCTTTTGGGCTCATTAGCATCAGCGAGTTGGGACTCAGCCGCCATTGGCGTAGCTGTATATGTCGTAGTGGGGCTACCGCTCCTTGCCACAGGAAACGTCCTTGATGCGTTCACCTTTGGCGAGTCCCATGCCCATGCGCTGGGTGTGCGTGTTGAGCAATGGCGATGGGCGCTTCTCATCGCTGTTGCTTTGCTCGTCGGGGTTTTGGTCTCTATTTCTGGGGCGATTGGGTTTATCGGCATCATTGTGCCGCATACGGTTCGTCTGTTTACCGGCCCCCGCCACCGCCTTCTGTTACCGTTCTCTGCCATGTGTGGTGCAGTTTTTTTGATGTGGAGTGACACCCTTGCACGCATAATCATGGAGCCAAAAGAAATCCCCGTCGGTGTCATCACGGCACTTGTCGGAGCTCCCATTTTCGCGTGGGCGCTGTACCGCCACCGGTCAGGAACACCGCAATGACCGAACCCCACCAGCTGCGGCTATCACACGTCTCCTGGCACGCTGGTAGCGTGCCCATTCTTACCGATGTGACCGTCGATTTCCCCCACGGTAAAGTCACCGGACTATTAGGCCCCAATGGGAGCGGGAAATCAACCCTGTTACGGCTCCTGTCTGGAGCTATACGCCCCACACAAGGACACGTCACCCTTGACGGTGTCGACGTCCACGCCTGGAGTGCGCGCCGTCGAGCCTGCCTGATGGCCACAATCGACCAGCACAACGATACCGGCGCCCCGGTGACGGTCCGTGACGCGGTAGCCTTAGGCCGCATCCCGCATCGGTCATTATTTGCTGGCGAAACCCCTCATGACGCCGCTGTCACTGACCACTACATCACCATGATGGAGCTGACATCGTTTGCCAGCCGTGATATGACGACACTGTCCGGAGGAGAAAGCCAACGTACCCACGTCGCGCGCGCATTTACCCAACAACCCAAGATCCTCCTTGTGGACGAGCCCACCAACCACCTTGATATTCGTGCGCAATTTGAGGTGTTGGCCGCGGTGAGCACTCAGGCACACCGCACCTCAACGCCCCCCACCGCCAGTGGGAAAGCACCAGAGGTAGCCACGCAGACGACCGTGGTGATCGCCATGCACGACCTCACCCTCGCTGCACGCTATTGCGACAATCTCATCCTGCTTGACCATGGGCGAATAGTGGCCACTGGTACACCACGCCACGTCTTAACTCCCGCACGAATCCGGGCAGTCTACGGAGTCGACGCCACAATGTTTGACCACCCGGACACCGGAGAACTCATCATCGCTCTGAACCCGTTGCCTGAACCATCAAAGCAAGAATGCCCCCACACAACTCTTGGCGTGCAGTAAATCGAGCAATCGCATCACCATTGTCACTGTGGAGCGCGACGCTCACGGGCTCGAAGCCCAGCAGCGAAACCCTCATCAAAGGCCTCTTTGCTTCCCCGAGCAAACAAATCATCCTCGCCAAGACGCACTAACGACCGTGCACCGGGGCCGTGGTCTCCCGGCGGCAACACATCCTCACTCACACCTCGGACCACAGCGAGCGGACGGCCATTATTCTTTCCGCGCACCACATCGCTGGCAGCAGCCAACTCATCCACAATCACGCTCATCGTCACGTGCAACGCACGTCCCGCTTGATCCACTTGCCCACGGTAGTCTCGCCAAGGTTGCATCCCAGCAACACCGATGGCGATATCAGTTTGCCCACTGCGCCACGGTCGCCCCACCGTATCTGACACAATGACGGCGACGTTGACTGTCCGTTTTTCCCACAGAAACTCACGGATCTGTCGGGCGGAATAATCAGGGTCCTCGGGCAACAACAGCACCGTCCCCTCGCTCGTGTTGGAGGAATCGACACCTGCTGCAGCCATCACTAACCCCAGTGGGTTTTCAACAATGCGCAGCGGTGGTCCGTCCACTCGATCGCGGCGCGCCACTTCGCGCACAGTCTGACTTGTGATCGCAGCCTCCCGATCATCCGCCCGGACGACACGTCCTTCTGCTTTGGACACGATCTTTGAGGTCACCACCACCACATCACCGTCGTGGAGCGCACCAGCATACTGAGCTACCAGCTCAGCTACGCTCATTCCTGGCGTCACCTCGGGAACTCCGTGCACGGCCCACACCTGCAGTGCGGCACTCACCCCCTGCTTGCCGGCCCCGTCATGAATCATGTCTTTCCCTTCCCACCAGTTCACACCTGACAGCCCTTCACCTGACAAGGTCACACCCTGTTCTTGGTGGAGCCAGCATACGCTGACCCCACCGCGCCAACTGAGCCCACCGTCACATCACACAGACAACCTCACGAATACTGCCGAAAGGACCCATGAAAGTTATGGAAGAATGATTGACCATGAGTGTCTTTGACAAAAACGCAGCCGCTACCCACCCTGACTTCCCCCGTTCCGCGACTGTTTCCGGTGTTCCTGACAAAGTTGGCGTCGAGGGACTTGAAGACCGCTGGGACCGCGCCTGGGACAACGAGCGCACGTACAGCTTTGACCCTCACACCACCCGTGAGCAGGTCTACTCCATTGACACTCCCCCACCAACAGTTTCTGGGTCCCTCCACGTCGGCCACGTATTCTCCTACACGCACACCGATGTCATTGCCCGCTACCAGCGGATGACCGGAAAAAATGTGTTTTACCCCATGGGGTGGGACGACAACGGTCTCCCCACAGAACGACGGGTACAGAACTACTACGGAGTCCGATGCGACCCCTCGTTGCCCTACGTGCCAAACTACGAACCACCTTTTGCGGGTGGTGACGGAAAATCTGTGAAAGCAGCCGACCAACAACCCATTTCACGGAAGAACTTTGTCGAACTGTGCGAACGCCTGACGGTAGAGGACGAAAAACACTTTGAGGTGTTGTGGCGCAAACTTGGTCTGTCAGTTGACTGGTCACGCACATACCAAACTATCGGCGACGAGGCGCGTGCTGTTGCGCAACGGGCCTTCCTGAACAACCTTGAACGAGGCGAAGCATACCAAGCTGAGGCACCTGGGCTGTGGGACGTCACTTTCCAAACAGCTGTTGCACAAGCCGAACTCGAGGCACGCGACTACCCAGGTCACTACCACAAAGTTGCGTTCCACACTGCAGATGGCTCACCACTGTTCATTGAGACCACACGCCCCGAACTTCTCGCAGCGTGTGTTGCGCTGATCGCACACCCCGATGACGAGCGCTACCAACACTTATTTGGCACCACAGTGACCTCACCATTGTTTGGTGTGGAAGTACCCGTCCTGGCGCACCGGGCTGCAGAACCAGACAAGGGTGCTGGCATCGCCATGTGCTGCACCTTCGGTGACCTCACTGACGTCCAATGGTGGCGCGAACTCAACCTCCCCACCCGCTCCATCATCCGCCGAGACGGCCGGATTATCCCAGAAACCCCAGAGTGGATCACTGCGGAACAAGGCCTCGAGCTTTATGCTGCCATTGGCGGAAAAACCACGTTCTCCGCACGCCAACTCATTGTCGATGCGCTGCGCGCCTCAGGTGACCTCGACGGCGAACCACAAGCAACACAACGGAAAACCAACTTCTTCGAAAAGGGTGACAAGCCCCTCGAAATTGTGACGTCACGTCAGTGGTACATCCGTAACGGTGGACGCCCCACGAACAATCGCGACCTGCGGGCCGAACTCCTGGCCCGCGGTGAGGAACTCCACTTCCACCCCGACTTCATGCGCGTGCGCTACAGCAACTGGGTTGAAGGACTGAACGGTGACTGGCTTGTGTCCCGTCAACGCTTCTTCGGAGTCCCCTTCCCCGTCTGGTACCCGGTGGATGGATCGGGTGAACCACAATACGACTCCCCGATCACGCCACGCCCTGAGCAACTCCCTATTGACCCGTCAAGTGACACCCCCGAGGGGTACACCGAAGACCAACGTGGGCAAGCGCACGGGTTTGTTGGCGACCCAGACATCATGGACACCTGGGCCACCTCATCACTGACCCCGCACATCGCTGGTGGGTGGATCAGCAACCCAGACCTGTTCCGCACAGTGTTCCCCATGGACCTACGTCCACAGGGACAAGACATCATCCGAACGTGGTTGTTCTCAACAGTTGTGCGCTCCCACCTGGAAAACGACTGCCTACCCTGGCGGCACGCCGCAATCTCGGGTTGGATCCTTGACCCTGACCGCAAAAAGATGTCCAAATCCAAAGGCAATGTCGTGACCCCCATGGGGCTCCTGGAACAACACGGTTCCGATGCTGTGCGCTATTGGGCCGCTTCGGCACGCCTAGGTACCGATGCCGCGTTCGAAGTCGGCCAAATGAAAATCGGACGCCGCCTCGCGATCAAAATTCTCAACGCATCAAAGTTTGCGCTGTCGTTTTCTGACGACGGTCACATCAGCCTCGACCCAGCCCACGTGAGTGAACCACTCGACAAAGCAATGCTTGGTGCACTAGCGGAGGTCGTTGACCGTGCAACTGAGGCCTTGAACTCCTACGATCACACCCGCGCGTTAGAACTGACCGAAACCTTCTTTTGGACGTTCTGTGATGACTACCTAGAACTCGTCAAAGATCGCGCATATGCCGATGGTCACGACACAGTCAGCGCACAAGCCCAGTCTGCACGCACAGCCCTCGCACTCGCACTGGACGTGCTGCTCCGGCTATTCGCCCCTGTCCTTCCTTTCGTCACAGAGGAAGTGTGGTCGTGGTGGCGCGAAGGGTCAATCCACCGCAGCCCATGGCCCACCTCAGCGCAGTTGTCTGTTGTCGCCGCTGACACATCATCAGACCTCCTCGCCGCAGCAGGAGCGGCACTCGCAACTCTGCGTAAAGTGAAGTCAGAAGCAAAAGTCTCGATGAAAACCCCCATTCTCAGTGCGACACTTGCCGTTCCCACGCTGTGGGAACCGTATGTCCACACTGCACTGGCCGATGTGCTCGCAGCAGGCCGTGCTGAGAACGTCAGTGTCACCCCGATCGACCCTGACTCCACGGACGCAAGCCACCACGGCGGGATGACGATCACCGCTGTTGAGCTCGGTGAAGCACCTGCCCGAACCCCCCGCGCCTAGCATCGCCCTATCCAAGGATCTCTTATGAACGAATCATCAGTGCCCGATCGGTGCGATTACCCTCCCGAAGCGTCAATCAACACCTTGCTTGCTGACCGTGTCCAGCGAGCAGGTGGTAAGACACTCTTCGAACGGCAAACCGCTCTGGCCTCCGGCTGGGTACCAGTCACCGCGCAACAGTTCGCCGACCAAGTCATGGCGACAGCGCGCGGACTTATCGCCTCAGGTGTCGCAGTAGGCGACCGAATCGCCATCATGTCTCGCACACGTTACGAATGGACTCTCCTTGACTTTGCGGCCTGGGCTATCGGGGCCGTGCCGGTTCCCGTGTATGAGACATCCTCTGCAAAACAACTGCAATGGATTTGCTCTGATGCTGGCGTCAACATCCTCATTGTGGAAAACTCCGCCCACCTGGCGGTCGCTCAGGAAGCAGCGCGCGATCTTCCTGATCTGCGTGAGGTTCTCGTCCTTGATGACGACGCGTTGTCAACGCTTGCTACCCGTGGCGCAAACACGGACCCGCACGAAGTCACACAGCGTTCTGTCGCGGTCACCGGGGGCGACCTAGCCACCATCATTTACACCTCCGGCACCACAGGGCGCCCCAAAGGTGTGGAACTTACTCACCGAAGCTTTGTGTTCCTGACCCGCAACGGAATTGCTGACCTGGGACACGTGTGTGCGCCAGGAAAGCGCACCCTCCTCTTCATGCCGCTGGCACATGTCTTTGCCCGATTTATCCAGGTGTTGTGCGTGACCTCAGGTGCGGTCATGGGGCATACACCCGATGCTCGAAACCTCATCCCTGATCTCGCCTCGTTCCGTCCTACCTTCCTTCTGGCGGTTCCACGAGTATTTGAGAAGGTGTACAACTCAGCTGAACAAAAAGCGGGTCCCCGCAAACTCAAACTGTTTCGCTGGGCTGCGAAAGTGGCAATCCAGTATTCACGAGCAAGTGAACGCCAAGAAGGCCCCTCAGCAATCCTCAAAGCACAGCACGCGATTGCATCCGCTCTTGTATTTTCAAAATTGCGGGCTTTGTTAGGTGGGCAAGCCGAATACGCCATCTCTGGTGGTGCACCGTTGGGTGAACGACTCGGTCACTTCTATCGCGGCATTGGTCTGACAATCCTGGAAGGGTACGGCCTCACAGAAACATGCGCACCCACAACGGTGAATCGCCCTCATCTCGTGAAAATCGGGACTGTCGGGCTGCCTTTCCCCGGTGCATCAGTGAAAATCGCGGACGACCACGAGATCCTAATCAAAGGTGACCACCTTTTCCGTGGCTATCGGAATAACCCTCAGGCTACAGCTGAGGCCCTGAAAGATGGGTGGTTCCACACCGGCGACTTGGGCACATTAGACGACGACGGTTACCTTCGGATCACCGGCCGCAAGAAAGAAATTATCGTCACCGCTGGAGGGAAGAACGTTGCTCCAGCGGTCCTTGAGGACCGGTTACGTGGCCACCCTATTGTGTCGCAAGTCGTTGTCGTTGGTGATCAACGCCCATTCATTGGTGCGTTGATCACTCTGGACACCGATATGCTTCCTGGCTGGCTGCGATCGCACAACCTGCCCCCCATGGACGTGACGACGGCATCGACAGATGAACAAGTCCTTGCTGCCCTTGACCGTGCCGTCACCCGCGCAAACGAGGCAGTTTCTCGGGCTGAGTCCATCCGAAAGTTCACCGTTCTCACCACAGACTTCACTGAATCGAACGGATACCTTACTCCGTCCATGAAAGTAAAACGCGCTCAAGTCCTCAAGGACTTCTCCTTAACCATTGACGAACTCTACGGTGGGCCGGTGTCCCAGAACGACGAGTAAGCGCTCTGTCACAAGGTCAACGGCGTGTGTGGGGTTAACCCGACACACGCCGTTGCTGTCTGCACTCTCTGCGCAGGCGCTGACCTTCCTCCACGTGTGCTGTGAGAAATAACCCGTGCAGTGATTAGTCATGCACGCCTATGTATAGGTATGATCTTGGGCAGAGACCCACCGATCAAAGGACCACCATGAACCGGACAACAGCCTTCACCGCGACCGCACTGCTTGCCCTCAGCATGACCGCATGCTCCAGCACCCAGAGCACGGAAACGGAGAGCGGTATCGCGCTCGTCAACCAAAACACCCTCACTGTGTGCACAAACCCACCGTTTGAACCCTTCGAATACAAAACAGATGCCGGTGAGATCGTGGGCATCGACATGGACATCATGGCTGAAGTCGCCACCGACCTCGACCTTGAACTATCCATTGTGGAAGCCGCATTCGACGCCATGGAATCCGGTGCGTCACTAGAATCAAACCAATGCGACATCATCGCCACGGGCATGACCATCACCGAGGAACGTGAAGAACGCTTCTCATTCTCCAACCCCTACTATGACGCTAACCAAGGGGTCCTCGTGACCGCAGGAACCACAGTCGCCTCCCTGGAGGACCTCAACGGTCAAAGCGTAGCCGTCCAAATCGAAACCACTGGCGCATCACTCGCAGAGGAACAAGGCCTGAACGCAACAGTCTTTGAGGACCTCGGACTGGTTGTCCAAGCAGTAGCGACTGGCCAAACTGACGCGGCAATCGCCGACGTAGGAACACTCGCACCCTACGTGACCGACGAACTCACCATTGGCTACATCGAACAAACTGACGAGCAATACGGTTTTGGGGTGAAGAAAACCAACCCTGAACTCGTCACAGCCGTGAACAACACCCTAACCCGGATCACCGAGTCCGGCCGACTTGAGGCCATCGTCGAAGCCCACACTGGAGCTGAGTCAGCCGAATGAGTGACACGTCACCTGCAACACGACAACCACGCCCGGCACCGCGCCGACGTCGCCTCACCCCAAGACAACGCGCGCGAATGTCCCAAGCAGTTCAGTATGCACTTCTCGCGCTCGTGGTCCTCATCGCTTCCCTCACTGCGGACTGGCAGCGGATCGCAACCAACCTTTTCAACGTTGATGTTGCCCGTCACATGCTCCCGCAGCTTCCAGGTGCCGCACTGAATACCATCACCTACACGGTCCTTGCCTTTGCCCTTGGACTAGCTCTTGGTATTCTCCTGGCACTCATGCGGTTGTCTTCAGTGGGGCTCTACCGGTGGATCGCCACCGGATGGATTGAGTTTTTCCGCGGCATCCCTGCCCTCCTTGTTGTTTTCACCGTAGGATTTGCAGTCCCTATCGCCTTTGGAGTGCGCATTGACTCCATCACAGCCAAAGCCGCACTCGCGTTGGGGATCGTGTCCTCGGCATACATTGCCGAAACCATTCGTGCAGGAATCCAAGCAGTACCGCCCGGACAGATCGAAGCAGCGCGTTCACTAGGCATGTCCCCCATGCGCACAATGCTCACTGTCACGCTCCCACAAGCATTCCGTATCGTGCTGCCTCCGATGACAAACGAACTCATCTTGCTGACCAAAGACACCTCCCTGGTCTACCTCCTTGGCCTGTCTGCAGCGGCCTATGACCTGACCAAGGTTGGTCGCGACACCCTGAACTCAGGAATCGGCGGATTAACAGGGCTCTTCGTTGTTGGAGCCGCCTACCTGTGCATCACCATCCCGCTTGGCTTCCTTGCCCGCTGGCTTGAAAAGAAAACCGGAGGGTCCCGATGACACAGCCCATCGTCAACATCCATCAGCTCCACAAATCCTATGGTGAGCGCGAAGTACTGACCGGAATCGATGTAACGATCAATGCTGGTGAAGTTGTCTGCCTCATCGGCCCGTCAGGATCGGGCAAATCAACACTTCTTCGCTGTGTGAACCAACTGGAGCACGCAACATCCGGTACTGTCACCGTGCTGGGTCAGACCATCGCCGCTGATGATCATGAACCCGATATTGACATTGACGACCTCCGTTCCCGTGTTGGGATGGTTTTCCAACAGTTCAACCTATTCGCACACATGACAGTGCTTGAGAACTGCACCATCGCACAACGCCGCGTCTTGGGTCGAGGAAAAAAGGAAGCAGAGCGTATCGCCCACCTGAACCTCGAACGGGTCGGCCTTGGCGATCGTGGCTCCTCCTACCCCCGGCAGCTATCGGGTGGGCAACAGCAGCGAGTGGCCATCGCTCGCGCACTGTCGATGGACCCTGAACTGATGCTGTTTGACGAACCAACGTCAGCGTTAGATCCCGAATTAGTCGGAGATGTTCTCACTGTGATGCGTGAGTTGGCCGAACAAGGCATGACCATGCTTGTAGTCACCCACGAAATGGCTTTCGCGCGTGATGTGGCGGATCGGGTGGTGTTTATGGATCAAGGTGTCATCGTTGAGGAAGGCCCCGCGGAACAGGTGATTAACTCACCGTCTCAGGAACGCACCCAACAGTTCCTCAAGCGCGTGCTGGACCCCACTCACGCATCGTTGACAGACACTGACCGATAACGCCCCGCACGGGCAAAATTTGAGGGGCCTGAGCACCACGCTCAGGCCCCTCAAACATGTGGAGCGACAGTCACTCGAAGAATTCTCTTCAAGAGTAGGTGTCCAATGGGCGAACCTCTCCATACTCCTCTGCAATCCGTTTGTGATGCCGGATCACTTCGGAAACGATGAAATCGCGGAACTTCTCCGCGAACTGTGGGTCTAAACCAGCCTGATCAGCGATCGAGGTGAGACGTTGAATTTGCTCACGGTCACGCGCGGGGTCTGCAGGCAGCACACCAGCTTGCGCTTTGAGTTCCCCAACGCGGTGCGTGAATTTAAACCGTTCAGACAACAAATGCATGAGTGCTGCGTCAATATTGTCAATGGACGCACGAAGACTCAGGATTTCTTGCCGAATAGCAGGGTCTGCCGTTGGGTCATCACCGGTTGCAGGAGTCTCATTCACAGTTGTTACGCGCTCTTTTCACGGGCTTCACGGCCCGCATCGGTTCGTGGGACGAGGGTGGGATACACCTTATCAAGGACGACCTCACGGGTAATGAGAACTTTCTCAACATCCGTGCGAGAGGGCACTTCAAACATGACCTGTTGGAGAACCTCCTCAAGAATTGATCGCAACCCGCGAGCCCCAGTTCCCCGCAACAGGGCCTGTTCCGCCACTGCACGTATTGCGTCGTCAGTGAATTCGAGGTCGACGTCGTCAAGGGCGAACATTTTTCGATATTGCTTGACAAGAGCGTTACGTGGTTCAGTCAAAATTGACACCAACGCATCAACATCGAGTTCATTGACCGTTGTCATGACGGGAAGACGCCCAATGAACTCGGGAATCAACCCAAACTTGTGCAGGTCTTCTGGCATCACGCGCGACAAAATGTTTGCACTGTCACCGGGGAGCGCAAGCGGTGCCCCGAAACCGATACCACGCTTCCCGGTGCGTTGCGAAATAATGTCTTCGAGTCCGGCGAATGCTCCTGCAACAATAAACAGAACGTTTGAGGTGTCGATGGTGATGAATTCCTGGTGTGGATGTTTACGCCCACCTTGAGGAGGTACTGATGCTGTTGTTCCTTCGATGATTTTCAGTAAAGCTTGCTGCACGCCTTCGCCTGACACATCACGGGTGATCGATGGGTTCTCAGCTTTACGAGCGATCTTGTCTATCTCATCGATATAGATGATGCCGGTTTCTGCTTTCTTCACATCAAAATCTGCAGCCTGGATCAGCTTCAGAAGGATGTTTTCAACATCTTCGCCGACGTATCCAGCTTCTGTCAGGGCCGTTGCATCAGCGATCGCGAACGGCACGTTAAGCATGCGCGCAAGTGTTTGAGCGAGGTAGGTCTTCCCACACCCAGTGGGGCCTATGAGCAAAATATTGGACTTAGCGAGATCAATGTCGTCGTGGTTGTCACCAACTTTAGGTGCATCGGTTGCCGTAATACGTTTGTAGTGGTTGTACACAGCAACAGCGAGGGATTTTTTCGCTGTGTCTTGGCCGACAATATACTCTTCAAGGAAATCAAAAATCTCTTGAGGCTTAGGCAATTCTCCCAAGCCGCTCTCTACAGCTTCGTTGAGTTCTTCCTCGATAATTTCATTGCACAATTCAATGCACTCGTCGCAGATATACACCCCTGAACCAGCGATGAGTTTCTTCACCTGCTTTTGAGACTTTCCACAGAAAGAACACTTCAGCAGGTCGGCACCGTCACCTAGACGTGTCACAGATTGCCTCCTTCGCAAGCCCCGCCATCGGGGTTGGGTGCGTTGTCACCGCGTGTTGGTTCCAGGTCCAATATGTCACACCACCGGTGAATACCTTATCGGCAACTCACCGGTGGTCTGAAATATTCCTATGATCACATGTCAGTCGTGCGCTTGCGCGATCCGTTGCGCCTTGCGGGACTCAAGAACCTGGTCGACAAGACCATACTCCACAGCTTCTTGAGCGGACAGGATCTTGTCTCGCTCAATATCAGTGCGAATCTCGTCAATCGGTTTGCCTGTGTGCACCGCGAGAGTGTCCTCAAGCCATTCACGCATCCGCAAGATTTCGTTGGCGTGAATTTCAATATCCGAGGCTTGTGCATACCCTCCACCAGACAGTGACGGCTGGTGGATGAGTACACGCGCGTTGGGCAGCGCAAGGCGCTTGCCGGGGCTTCCAGCCGCGAGTAAGACAGCCGCTGAGGACGCCGCTTGCCCAAGACACACAGTTTGCACCTCGGAGGTGATGTACTGCATGGTGTCGTAGATCGCGGTCATCGCGGTGAATGAACCACCCGGTGAGTTGATGTACAAGATGATGTCACGGTTTGGTTCTTGCGACTCAAGAACAAGCAGTTGTGCCATGACGTCATCTGCGGATGCGTCATCAACTTGCACCCCCAAGAAGATGATGCGGTCTTCAAACAGCTTGGTGTATGGGTCTTGGCGCTTAAACCCGTACGCAGTGCGCTCCTCGAACTGGGGCAACACATACCGTGAAGACGGGGTGGGAGCACCACCAAAAGGCACACCGTTGGGACCGGCAAGTCGTTGGGCTCGGGCGATGAACTGAGATTCGTAGCTCATGAATTAAGTCTCCTTGTCCGCTGTCGGATCAGTCGTCAGAGGACGGCTTGGACCCGGAAATTGATCCAGCGTGCTCAACGATGTGGTCGATGAAGCCGTATTCCAACGCTTCTTGGGCTGTGAACCAGCGGTCACGGTCGGAGTCTGTGTTGATTTGTTCCACAGTCTTGCCGGTTTGTTCCGCAATCAATTCGGCAAGAACTTTCTTCATATGAAGAATAAGTTGCGCATTGATACGGATATCTGTTGCGGTCCCGCCAATCCCCCCAGAGGGTTGGTGCATCATGACGCGAGCATGCGGGGTAGCGAATCGCTTACCGCGCTTCCCTGAGGACAACAGGAACTGCCCCATTGAGGCAGCCATTCCCATGGCAACGGTCACGACATCTGGTTTGATGAACTGCATCGTGTCGTAAATGGCCATCCCTGCGGTGATGGAGCCACCGGGCGAGTTGATGTACAGGTAAATGTCTTTGTCAGGGTCCTCAGCGGCGAGCAAGAGCATTTGTGCGCAGATAGCGTTCGCGTTCTCATCGCGCACTTCTGATCCGAGCCAAATGATGCGTTCTTTGAGTAGCCGGTTGTAGATCGAGTCGTTGAGTGCGAACCCATTGCCTTCGCCCTGGGCGCTTGCAGGCATCTGCTCGTTCACGCTGTCTCCTGTTCCACGGATTTTTCTTGAGTGCTGCCTTGACCTTAACGCGTGTGCCATGGGATTCACTCCCGCAAATGCATTGTTTCGCTCAAGGCGCACAGCCGTTTCCTGCGCACACGGCTGTGGGCCGGAACCTCAAGAAAGGTCCGGCCCACCGTTCACAGCGTGTCACGTTGGTGATCAGTGTGAGGCGTCCTCAGTTGCTTGCTCTTCAGAGTCGCCCTCTGCTGCCTGTTGGGCGGCTTTGGCAATCTCTTCAGCGGCAGCATCGTCTTCGTCCGAGCCGATGAACTCAGACAGGTCAACAACGTTCCCATCCTCGTCCTTGACTTCGATTGACCGAAGTGCAACAGCCAGCGACTTCGAACGTGCCACTTCACCGACCATGGCAGGGATTTGACCCTGTTGGTCAAGGGTGGAAATGAACTGCTGTGGATCCATGCCGTACTGGCGTGACGCAGAGATGAGGTAGTCAAGAAGCTCCTGCTGAGCAACCTTCACTTCGAGCTTCTCTGCGAGTGTGTCAAGAAGAAGTTGGTTCTTGAGCGCAGTGGTGGTCTCTTGAGTAACCTCCGCACGGTGCTCGTCGTCCTCAAGGCGCCCTTCTCCCTCGAGGTGACGGTTCACTTCAGCCTCAATGACGCCAGCTGGCAGTGGGAACTCAACCTTGTTGAGTTCCGCAACGAGAAGATCACGTGCGGCGACAGCCTGGTTGGACGCAGCTGCGTTCTTCGCCTGCTCGCGGAGGTCGTCTTTGAGTTCGTCAATGGTGTCAAACTCAGAGGCCATTTGCGCGAAGTCGTCATCTGCCTCTGGCAGTTGACGTTCCTTGACCGCTGTTGCGGTCACCGTCACCGTTGCCTCCTCACCAGCGTGGTCACCGCCAGCAAGTGGAGCAGTGAACGTGGTGGTCTCGTCAGCGGACAACCCTGTCAGTGCCTCATCGAGACCTTCAAGCATGTTGCCGGTGCCAATTTCGTAGGAAATTCCGGAAACAGAATCAACGGTTTCGTCACCAATTTTCGCGGTGAGGTCAATGACGACGAAGTCACCGTCAGCAGCAGGACGGTCAACGCCCACCAGGGTACCGAAACGCTCGCGAAGCGATGTCAGACGCTCTTCTACGTCCTCGTCGGACACGGTGACGTTAGGGACTTGGAGGCTCAAGCCGTCAAGCTCTGGCAGGTCGAAGTCTGGGCGAACTTCAAGCTCGACCACGAATTCGAGGTTTCCCTGCTCGTCGTCGCCAAGAGGAACCTTGGTGACCTCAACGGACGGTTGCCCCAACGGCCGCAACTCTGACTGCGCGAGTGCGTCGCGGTAGAAGCCTGGGAGGGCTTCGTTGACTGCGTGCTCCAGCACTGCTGCGCGTCCGATGCGCTGGTCAATGATGCGTGGCGGCACCTTGCCCTTGCGGAACCCAGGAATGGTGATGTCCTGAGCAATGTGGGTGTAGGCGTGCTCGATCGCTGGCTGGAGCTCGTCGTACTCCACCTCGACCGTCAGCTTGGCCTTGGTCGGGTCTAGGGTCTCGACGGTGCTCTTCACTTCGATGATCTCCAACTATTGCGTGGTGCCGGTGAGTTCGGCAGGATGTCTGGTCGTGTGGGCACCAATCATTTATCTCAATGAAAGTGGCCCAACTGAAGAATCCTACGCTATCGCGCATGAAATCGTCACGGCGACCCCAGTCCTCGATGCGTGAGTTGTTCTATCGCCATAACGAAGGAGACGCGAGTCACACGGTTTCGTTTTTGACTTCGCGCTCTTCCCCCATAGAATGGTTGAGCAGCTGCGGGCGTAGCTTAATGGTAAAGCCTTAGTCTTCCAAACTAATGACGCGAGTTCGATTCTCGTCGCCCGCTCCACTGACAAGGAGGACCTTCGGGTCCTCCTTTTTTATTCTCTTCCCTCCACTTGTGCTTGGTCTTCATTCCGCACCGCTAGAGTTTTTTCCGAGCTGTGATGCGCACCTCTACCGTGCACGACCTCGTTCGCGACGCGGACGCATCGATAGTTTTCGCTGCGTAACATGATGTCTCGCATGGCGGGTGCACGCTGGACATGACTGTGCCAGACTCATAGAGTCCAGTCAGACTCTCCTGTGCGGCAGTCACCTCGCTCTGCAGAGCGACCTCGCCAGGAAGAGATGAACAGAAAGCTAGGAGGGAACGTGGTGAACACCCATCACCGCCGTGTCACCCCCTCCGCATGCTTATTGACTTGTTGCTGTCTCTAGAGCGCTGTCCTTGTCAACTTCAGGCAAAGCCAGCGCTCGTTTCCCTGCGTCCGACGTCATCTGACCGGCAGTGGAAGTTTCACTCAGTTACATGATGCGGATGCGCCCCACGTGGGCACTCACCGATGACCCCCTGATGAAGAGGACACCATGGCACGCATTTTCGACGACGTCACCAAACTCGTTGGCAACACTCCCCTTGTTCGCATCAACCGCCTCACCGAGGGAGTGGGCGCAAACATCTTTGCGAAATTAGAGTTCTACAACCCCGCAAACTCCGTGAAAGACCGCATTGGCGTGGCCATCATCAACGCCGCCGAAGAATCCGGACAACTCAAGCCCGGGGGAACAATCGTTGAAGCAACCTCAGGAAACACCGGAATTGCGCTAGCGATGGTGGGTGCAGCACGCGGATACAACGTTGTGCTCACGATGCCCGAGACAATGTCCAAGGAGCGGCGCGCACTTCTTCGCGCATTTGGGGCAGAGCTCATTTTGACTCCTGGATCAGGTGGGATGAAAGGAGCGGTCGACGAAGCCGACCGTATTGTGGCAGAACGTGACGGTGCGATCCTTGCCCGTCAGTTCGCTAACCAAGCAAACCTGGAAATCCACAAAGCAACCACCGGACCAGAGATCTGGACTGACACCGACGGTGAAGTGGACATTCTGGTTGCAGGAATCGGCACAGGCGGGACAATCTCAGGCGCCGGTCAATACCTCAAAGAGCGCAAGCCTGAGGTGCAGGTCATCGCCGTTGAGCCTGAAGAGTCCGCCATCTTGAACGGTGGCGCTCCAGGCCCGCACAAGATTCAAGGCATCGGCGCGAACTTCGTACCTGAGATTCTTGACACAACTATTTACAACGAAGTGATCGACATCAACGCCGACACTGCCGTTGAGTACGCACGCCGTGCCGCCAAAGAAGAAGGGCTCCTCGTTGGTCTTTCCTCAGGTGCGGCACTTGCTGCCGCCCTCGAAGTAGCCAAGCGAGAAGAAAACAACGGGAAGAACATCGTGGTGATCATCCCATCGTTTGGGGAGCGTTACCTTACCTCGATCCTGTACGCCGACCTCCTCGACTAATACGCCTCCGGGTGGAGCGGAATATTTCGCTCCACCCGCATCGTTGTTGTCTTCGATCCCCACCACCCCTGGTGCTCGGCCAACCGAAGCCAGCACTGGCGTAATGACCACCACTCAAGGACGTGACTCGATGACTGCCCCATGGAAACTTCTTGCTGAAGACCTCCAAGCAGCACGCGACCGGGACCCCGCTGCCCGCAGTCGGTTCGAAATTGTCCTTGGCTACCCTGGGCTTCACGCGCTGTGGTCCCACCGTCTCACCCATGCCATGTGGCAGTGGGCACCGCTGAAACTTGCCGCCCGTGTCTTATCCCAAATCACCAGGTCACTGACAGGGGTAGAAATCCACCCCGGCGCGGTCCTTGGCCGGCGCCTGTTTATCGATCACGGGATGGGTGTGGTCATCGGTGAAACTGCAGTCGTCGGGGACGACGTCACTTTATTCCATGGAGTCACACTCGGCGGGCGATCCATGACACATGGAAAACGCCACCCCACCATTGGTAACGGTGTTGTCATTGGGGCTGGCGCTAAAGTCCTTGGTCCCATCTGGGTTGGCGATCACGCACAAATAGGGGCTAATGCGGTCGTGGTGAAAGACGTTCCCTCCCACGCTGTTGCAGTCGGTGTCCCCGCCCAAATCAAGGGCCGCCCCACGAGCGCGCCCATCGTCGAGCATTGCGAAGACCCTGCAATCTTTATTTAGCCATCCCCACGCATCAACACCGCACGAATACACAAGAATGCGCAGCCACCACTGTTGGGTAAGGTGGACAACAACCTCAACGGTGAGGCTCTTCAAAGACGAGGATTTTTATGCGTATTGGCGTCAACACCGGCTATTGGCAAGCATCCGCTCCCCCACATGCCCAGGACTTGTACACACTGTGCGACACCCTAGGGGTCGATTCTCTCTGGACCTCAGAGGCGTACGGTTCCGATGCACTGACACCACTGGCCTGGTGGGGTGCCCGCACCTCCCACATTCGGCTGGGAACAGCGGTGATGCAAATGAGTGCCCGCACACCCACTGCAGCGGCCATGGCAGCGATCACCATGGACCACCTGAGCCAAGGACGGTTCATTATGGGGCTTGGGGCGTCCGGCCCTCAAGTCGTTGAGGGATGGTACGGTCAACCCTACGCGCGTCCCCTCGCGCGCACCCGCGAGTATATTTCCATTGTTCGAGACGTCATCGCACGCCAGCACCCCGTTGAACACCAAGGCCACTTTTACTCCCTGCCGTTATCCCCCCGTCCAGGCTCAGATCAAGCCACAACAGGTATCGTGGGCGGGGGAAAGCCACTCAAGTCCACAGTCCACCCCTTGCGCAGCAACCTTCCGCTGCACCTTGCTGCTGAAGGACCTAAAAACATCGCGCTTGCTGCCGAGTTGTGTGACGGCTGGCTCCCTCTGTTTTATTCCCCGAAACGAGACGCAGAGTTCCGGAACTATTTATCTGAAGGGTTCGCACGTCGTGACAGCGCCCTCAGTCCCACCGACGCGTTCGAAGTGTCAGCAACCGTGCCCGTTGTCGTTGCCGACGACCTTGACACAGCCTTAGAAAAGATCCGCCCCTTTTTTGCCCTCTACATTGGTGGGATGGGATCACAAAGCGCGAACTACCATCGCGCAGCTGTAGAAAGGCTTGGGTACGAAGATGTATGCCGCGATGTCACCCGCCTTTACCAGCAAGGGGACAAAGACAAAGCTGCTGCAGAAATACCGCTAGAGCTCATCGACGACGTTGCACTCGTTGGCCCCATACCTCGCATTGCCGCCGCTCTCGCTCAATGGGATGCAACTGCGGTCACTTCGCTTCTCATTCAAGGCGATGCACAAGCAATACGGGGGGTCATGGAAGCTACCGCCATGAAGACCGCTCTGGCCCAAACGCAGACCACCCCACCAACGCACGGGGCGCATCGGCAATAAATACTAGCCAAGACATGCGGTGACATGTTGAGTTGAGACTATGACACTACCCACTGGTTTTTCTTTTACCCAACCGACAACCGCGGACCGAGCCGAAGTACTCACGTATAACTCGCTCGTGGTGGCCAGCACCCACCCCGTGTCGGACCTCCTCACCCTCCCCCAGCCGTACGAGGACGAGCGTGCCGTCATCGTCCGCGACCAACACGGACAGATAGCCGCGTTCCATGCGTCCTATGAGTTCAGTCAGTTCCCCACCCCAGGAGGCGACATTCGAGCCGGTGGTCTCACCTGGGTGGGGGTCCAGCCTCAATACCGCCGGCGAGGCATTCTGCGAGCAATGATCGCCGAACACTTCCGACTCTCCACGCAGGCCGGTGAAGCGATCTCCGTTCTCTTTGCTGCCGAACCAACCATCTACGGGCGCTTTGGCTATGGGGCGGCGGCCTTTGATGTGCGATGCACCTTTGGCCGGGGTGCAGCACTGCGCCCCCTCACCCCCACAACCCCCACCAGCCTCCAAGAACACGCGTCATCAACGCACGAACCACTGACCATCCGCATCGAAACCTACGACCCAACCCAGCACACACAACTCATCGAAACAGTTCACAAAGCCGCTGGCCGCAATGTCGGCGGGACAGGACTGAATCGACCTGGGTGGGTCACCCGAGACACCCCCGCGCTCGTAGCAGCCCACCATCACACCATCTCGTTAACACCAGGTAAGGAGCCACAACGCATCATCGTGGTGGAACGCAACGGGACACCAGTTGGGTACACACGGTTCCGCAGAACAATGTCATGGCAGAACACCGGGCCACAAGGACGAGTCGACGCCGGCGAAGTTGTTGCCCTCGACCCGGCTGCCTCCCACACGCTGTGGACAACGCTGCTTGACCTCGACCTGACCTCGGAGGTGACCGCATTCATGCTGCCGACCGATGACCCCATCATCACCCAGTTGAACAACAACCGTTCCATCGGGATGACCGTGGTGGACAATGTGTGGGTGCGGATCCTTGACCTACCAGCAGCGTTGAGCGCCCGCCAATACAGCGGATCGATCGACCTTGTCCTTGAGGTCACCGATGACATGCTCCCACACAACGCTGGCTGCTGGCGGGTGCGCGCTCAACCATTTGGGGGGCCACACGGCCATGACGCACCACGGGTTGAACGCACTGACGCTCCAGCCGATGTGACCCTAGACATCCGCGAGCTCTCCGCCTTGTACCTGGGTGGAGTCAGCGCTGCGTCACTGGCTGCTGGTGGCTTGGTCACAGCTGACACACCGCAGGCCCTCGCACAGCTATCAAGTGCGATGGCGTGGCCTCTTGCCCCCTGCTCAAGCTGGGTGTTCTAGCACCTCACCACTGGTTGATTGGCATGTGGGGCACCAGTAGAGTTTGCGGGCTTGCATGTCCGCGAGCGCGATGGGTGTCCCACAGCGTCGGCATGGTTGACCGTGGCGTTGGTAGACGTAGAACGCCTGGTCGGTGGGGATGGCGTCGGGTGTGTGGTCAGTATTTTGTCGTGTGCGGCTGCGTGGGTTGTTGGGGGCAGGTGGTGTGGTGTTTCGGTCTGCGGAGTGAGTGGTGACGATCGCTCCGGTGTGGGCTCCTTGCCGCATGAGGGTGACAAGGTCGTTCCACAGTGCGGTGAGGGTGTGCGTTGGGATCGTGTTGCCTGGTGTGTAGGGGGATAGTCGTGCACGAAATAGTGCTTCTGCTCGGTAAATGTTGCCGACACCGGCGATGGTTTTTTGGTTCATGAGAAGGCCTCCGATTGCGCTGCGGGACCGGTTGACCGCGGTGAGGAATCGTTGGGGGTCGGCGTCGTCTCGAATGGGGTCGGGGCCAAGTTGGTTGATGTGATGGCGGGTTTGTTCGTAGGTGAGCACTTCACATGCGGTTGGTCCGGTGAGGTCAGCGACCGCGTGTGCGGTGGCGATGCGGACGCGAACTTGTCCGCGGGGTTCGGGTATGGTCCAGGTGTCGTGGGGCTCTGGTTGGTCGGGGGTGAGGTTGTGTTCGCGTTCGCCGATGCGCCGCCGTGGTGCCCCAATGGCGTGCGCGATGGGGGTGTTGGGGTGGGCGGCAAAGGTCCAGGAACCGTAGAGACCTAGGTGGACGCGCAACCACCGCAGTGATTCGGGTGGTGGTTCGTCCGTGTGGGTGACGTTGGTTTTGTTTGGTGTGGGAGTAAACCCAAGGAACAGGTGTTTTCCGTAGGCTTGGGCGTGAACGAGCTGCGCTCCGTTGAGGAGCGCAGCTCCTTGTTCAAACCGTCCTTGTGGGCTGGTGACGTGAACTGTGTGTCCCCCGAAAACGTTTGCGAACGTGCGGGCGAGTCGGTGGACGGTGTGACCTTCTGGCATTTAGGAACGGGTTGCCTCGTACTGGGCAAGTTGGTCGATGCGGCGTTGGTGGCGTGGGTCTTGGGAAAAGGGCTCGTTGAGGAAGGCGTCAACGAAGGATGCGGCTTCTTCTACTGTGTGTTGGCGCGCTCCGATGGCGATGACGTTGGCGTTGTTGTGTTGGCGGCCAAGTTGTGCGGTGGTGGTTGACCATGCCAAGACGGCACGTACTCCGTTGACTTTGTTGGCGGCGATTTGTTCGCCGTTCCCTGACCCGCCGATGACGATGCCGAGGGTGTCAGGTTCGTCAACGACTGCTTGCGCTGCGTCGAAGCAGAAGGAGGGGTAGTCGTCGAGAGCGTCGTAGTGGTGGGCGCCGTGATCCACAACGTCGTGGCCTTGCTCTGCGAGGTGAGCGATGAGGTACGCCTTGAGCTTGAATCCGGCATGATCTGAAGCAATGTGTACACGCATGGTTCTTATCTTCTCTCATTGAGGGGGGTTTGTGGTGGCTGGTTCATCCTGCAATATGTTTTAGGGTGGTTTCATGACCGACAACACAACGTCTTCCTTGTCCGGCATCGATGTCGCAGCGTTCAACCCGAACGTTCGTGTGGCCGATGATTTGTTCCGCCATGTGAACGGCACATGGCTTGACACGTATGTGATCCCTGAGGATCGCGCCTCTGATGGCGCTTTTCGCGCGTTGTATGACCAGGCGGAAGCTCAGGTGCGCGAGATTATCGAGGAACTTGGTGGCGCCTCTGCCGGTGCTCACGGTGGGGTCGAAGCCCAAATTGGCGGTTTGTACCGCAGTTTCATGGATGTAGATCAGATCCAGCAGGCGGGTTTGGCTCCGTTGGATCAGGACTGGACCGTTCTGAACAGCGCAGACACACTCAGTGGGCGTGCCCGCGCGTTGGGAGCGTTGCAGCGCACGGGTGCGTTGTCTGCGTTCAACTTCTATGTCGACAACGACTCTGACGATCCAACGGTGTACCGCGCCTACCTCTACCAGGGTGGGTTGGGCTTGCCAGATGAATCGTATTACCGCGAGGACCAGTACGCGCCAGTGCGGGAGAAGTACCAAGCGCACATCGCCTCGATGCTGCGCCACAGCGGGCGGTACAGTGACGAGGCCAGCACAGATGCGGCCGCACAGGTTCTCGCATTAGAGACTGCGCTTGCCAGCCACCATTGGGATGTTGTCAAGGATCGTGACTCTGAAGCGACCTATAACCCGATGACGTGGTCTGAGTTTGTGGGGTTGCTTGATGGGTTTGATACAGACTCGTGGGCGTCAGCTCTTGGCGTGCCCCCTGGCGCTATGGACATGGTTGTTGCCCGGGAACCGTCGTTCTTTTCTGGTTTCGCACGTGTTTGGGTGACTCAGCCTCACGATGCGTGGATGGCCTGGTTCACCTTCCATACGATTTCTGGGCGGGCTGCGTTCCTCACTGATGAACTTGTTGAGGAGAATTTCGATTTTTACGGGCGCACTCTTTCTGGCGCGCAGGCAGTTCGCGAACGGTGGAAGCGTGCCGTTTCTGTGGTTGAAGGCGCGTTGGGAGAAGCAGTGGGGCGTGTCTATGTTGACCGGCACTTCCCACCGTCGCATAAAACACATATGGAACGACTTGTTGGTCACCTCATTGAGGCGTACCGGCTTTCCATCACTGAGTTGGACTGGATGAGTGAGGAAACAAAAACCAAAGCTCTGGCCAAACTTGAGAAGTTCACACCCAAAATCGGGTATCCCGTCAAATGGCGTGATTACTCACAGCTCGTGATTGATCCCACGGACCTGGTGGGCAACATTCGCCGTTCTAACGAGGTTGATCTTGACCGTGAACTTGCCAAGATCGGTCAACCCATCGATCACGATGAGTGGCACATGACCCCACAAACGGTCAACGCATATTACAACTCGTCAATGAATGAGATCGTGTTCCCGGCCGCGATTCTTCAGCCTCCCTTCTTTGACCCACAGGCGGAAGATGCCGCGAACTTTGGCGGTATTGGGGCAGTCATCGGGCACGAGATCGGACACGGTTTTGATGACCAGGGATCCAAATATGATGGCGATGGGCGACTGGTGAGTTGGTGGACAGACACTGACCGTCGCGAGTTTGAGAAACGAACCACCGCCCTCATCGAACAATACAACGCACTATCTCCAGCTCAGCTTTCCTCAGACAACACAGTCAACGGCGCCTTAACCATTGGAGAGAACATTGGCGACTTGGGCGGGCTGTCCATCGCGCTGAAAGCCTACGCCCTGTCTTTGGGTGGTTCACTTGATGACGCCCCAGTCATTGACGGGCTCACCGGTCTCCAACGAGTGTTCTACTCGTGGGCGCAGGTGTGGCGCACCAAGATGCATGATGAACTGATGATCCAACGGCTGGCCACTGACCCTCACTCTCCTGCGGAGTTCCGGTGCAATCAGATCGCGGCAAACATTGACGAGTTCTACGAGGCATTTGATGTTGCTGAAGGGGACGCGCTCTACTTGTCAGCCGATCAACGAGTACGCATCTGGTAAAAGCCACAGCTCACTCGAATAGGTCATGGCCGCTGCACACATGCAGCGGCCATGACCTATTCACAGGTTCTTCCGTTAGAACTGAGAAATCCCCGCACGTGCAATAGAAAATCCGCTGCCCGTATTCACATCAGTGCACTTCATGCCTGAGCGCTCCGAAACACAGGTGAAGTTGTTAATGTCAATCTTGTCACCGTAGTCGAGGAACTCTGCGTTGGGGTTTGCTGAACCAGGTAAGTCTGCACGCTCCACGCAGGGCACCACTACACCGGAGGCGTTCAACTGGACCACGTACCCCACAAAGCCCTCACACTGACCAGCTCCTTCTGAGGGAGGATTATTCAACGCAGCGATCCCACATTCTGCCCCCACTGCGGAGATAGTGCACGAGATATTGCCACTGGGTGAGGCAAATTTTCGGGCGCCCGACACCTCCAGGTCCTCAGTGGCAGCAGAAGCATCATCACTTGTTTGTTCCACCGGGTCGCTCGGGGCGCTTTGTGAGGGCTGCGCGGTAGGAGACGGTGGCGGGGTTTCCCCTTGACCAAAAACATTCACCGCGACAACGATCGCCACGACGACAAGGAGAACGTCGACCGCAATCAGTGACGTGACCAAGGGTTTGAACCGTGTGGTCAACCACGGGCTACGCTCATCGGCGGAAAAGTTGGTGTGCTGTGTACGTGACATAAATTCCTGCTTGGAGTAACGGGTACGGTCCCACGGTAGCGGGCAGTAGTCACCACGAACGACGAGGTGGTGACCACTCCCCACATATATGTCGTCAGAACTGTGGTCCTTGGGTGCGTGTTCGTTTCAATTCAAAAAACCCTGGGGTCCCTGCCACAAGAATGCACCCATCCCACAGCCGCCCAGCATCTTCGCCACGGGGAGCTGGAGTCACCACAGGGCCAAAAAAGGCGACCCCGTTGACAGCGACAATCGGTGTTCCCACATCCTCACCGACCTGGTCAATCCCACGACGGTGAGATGCCCGAAGCGACTCATCCCAGGCTGTGGAGTCATACGCGTCCATCAGGTCAGGATCAAGACCAACCTCTGCCAGCGACTCCTGCACCACAACACGGCGGTCAGTACGACCTCCAGGATGAAAACGGGTCCCCATCGCGTCATACAACGGCTTCACCACATGGTCACCAACCTCCTGCCCAGCCGCAGTCACCACACGCACCGCTCCCCAACCGTCGTCCATCAAAGCACGATAATCAGCTGGCAAGTCACGCCCCTCATTGAGCACCGACAAACTCATCACATGCCAACGCACCCGCACCGGACGCACCTTCTCCACCTCGGTCAGCCACCGAGATGTCATCCATGCCCACGGGCACATCGGATCAAACCACATATCAGCGGCAGCAGTCTGTACCTCAGACACGATCTCTCACACCCTCCGTTCGACGACACTCATCAACCCCACGCTACGTGAGGTCTTCCCACCTGCGCTGGGTGAGAACGTGAAAGAATAGTAGACGATGCAGCCTGCCCACCGGCGGCTCGCCTCTGGCGTCAACGAGTCAAGGAGGCTCTTTTGCCTGGACAAAATCTCACCCGTCTCGAAGCGGAACAACGCTCCACGCTCATCGCAGTGGATTCCTACCAAGTCACTATTGATGTCACCGCCCCCGGTGACACCTTCGTGTCGACAACCACAGTCAACTTCACCGCACAACCAGGGTCGTCCACCTTTATCGACCTGATTGCTGAGTCCATTGACACCATCACCCTCAACGGAAGATCCCTGGACCCGCAAAGCGTCTTCCACGACTCACGCATCTCCCTCAACGACCTCACCGCTACCAACACGTTGACGGTCACAGCACACTGCCGGTACATGAACACGGGAGAAGGTCTACACAGGTTTGTTGACCCCGTTGACAACGAGGTGTACCTCTACACCCAGTTCGAAGTCCCCGACGCCCGCCGAATGTTCGCGGTCTTTGAACAACCAGACCTCAAAGCAACATTCCAGTTCACTGTCACTGCACCAAGCCGGTGGGAAGTGGTGTCCAACCAACCCACACCACAGCCTGTGGCCCACGACAACGACACCGCCACGTGGCAGTTCCCCGCGACACCGCGCATCTCCAGTTACATCACGGCGCTTGTGGCCGGGCCCTACACGGTGACCCGCTCCGAACTGACCTCCAGTGACGGACGCACCATCCCTCTTGGAGTGTTCAGCCGCGCATCAATGGCGGAGCACCTCGACACTGACGAGATCATCGACATCACCCGGCGCGGCTTTGAATTCTTTGAAAGCCAATTCCAGGTGCCCTACCCCTTTGAAAAATACGACCAACTGTTCGTTCCTGAGTTCAACGCAGGAGCCATGGAAAACGCAGGGTGTGTGACCTTCACCGAAACCTATGTGTTCCGGTCCAAAGTCACAGACGCCATCAAAGAACGCCGTGTTGTCACCATCCTGCACGAACTTGCCCACATGTGGTTTGGTGACCTTGTCACCATGAAGTGGTGGAACGACCTGTGGCTCAACGAATCCTTCGCAGAATGGGCCTCCACACTTGCGACCGCCGAAGCAACTCAGTGGCATGAGGCCTGGACCACGTTCAACGCCATGGAAAAAACCTGGGCGTACCGGCAAGATCAGCTGCCCTCCACCCACCCAATCGTCGCCCCCATCAACGACCTCGAAGATGTGTACGTGAACTTCGACGGAATCACCTACGCCAAAGGTGGGTCAGTGCTCAAACAACTCGTTGCATGGGTGGGGTTGGAACAGTTCATGGCGGGTGTGTCCGCCTACTTCACCACACACGCCTGGGGGAACACTGAACTTGGCGACCTCCTTCGTGAACTGGAGAAAACCTCAGGCCGTGAACTGACGTCATGGGCTTCATTGTGGCTGGAAACTGCTGGGGTGAACACACTGTCACCACGTGTGGAGGTGGACGAACACGGCACGATCACCTCGTTTGTTATTGAGCAAACCGCCACACCTGACTACCCCACGCTTCGGCCACACCGCATGGCAGTTGGTTTCTACAGCGTCGATGACAGTGATGCGCTCGTACGGACCCACCGCGTCGAATTGGACGTTGAAGGTGCAACAACACGTGTCACAGAACTGGAAGGGACACGCCGACCAGCGTTGATCCTCCTCAATGACGATGACCTGGCCTACGCCAAGATTCGGTTTGACAGTGAGTCACTGACTGTTGCAGCGCAGAGGTTGTCTGACATCTCCGCACCGCTCGCCCGTTCTTTGGTGTGGGCGGCACTGTGGGACGCCACCCGGGATGGGGAGTTCCCCGCCTCAGACTATGTGGCCCTCGTTCTCAACCACATTGGTCGCGAAACTGAGTCCACCACACTTCGCACTACTCTCGCTCAGGTTGTGACCGCTGCACGGATGTATGTGGCACCCGCACGTAGGAAAGAAGCGATGCACTTGGTGTCCTCGCGTTTGTGGGACCTTGCACGTGAAGCCGCACCAGGGTCAGATGCGCAGTTCCAATTCGTGAAGTACCTGGCTGCTTTGCCCGTTGGCGACGAACAACAGCAAGCCCTTCGCGATCTACTTGAGGGAACCATCGCTCTCGAGGGGCTAACCATTGACACTGACCTTCGATGGGAACTACTTGAAGGGTTGGTGCTGTCAGGCCACGCGGATTCACGCGACATTGATGCGGCGTTCGAGGCGGATTCAACAGCCTCCGGTGCTCAGGCTGCCGCCCGGGCACGTGCCGCACTGCCCACGCCTGAGGGTAAGCGGGCAGCGTTTGATTCACTGGTGGTTGACACGGACGCAACGAATGCGATTGCGCGTGCCACCGCTCAGGGATTCGTTCATGTCCTTGATGCCGACGTCGTGGAAGCACTGGTGGAGCCGTACTTTGAGAGTTTGGAACGGTTGTGGAGTGAGCGTTCATTCCACATGGCCAGCCAGATCATCACTGGTTTGTTCCCCACGCCGCTTGCCTCACAAGAACTTTCTGACGCCGCGCATCGCTGGTTGAGTGAGCACGCAGATGCTGCACCTGCGTTGCGTCGTGTTGTTGTGGAGTGTCTTGCCGATGTGGACCGTGCGTTGGCTGTCCAACGCGCTGACCGTATCTGATTGATCATGCTTATGCCAAGGGGCGTGCCCACCAGGGTGCGCCCCTTGTGTTGTGGTCATGATCGGGTGCAGTGTTGAACGGTAATGTGAAGGCTATGGATCGCCCTACCTTTTCTTGGGACCCCACAACTTTGCGTGAGGTTCCTGCCGATGTCGATGCTGCACGTGAGTACGCCAACGCTCTGTTGGCTCGTTATCGTGACCTTGCGGATCAACGTGAGCAGCGCGCACAGATTGTTGCTGAACTTATTCAGTGGCTGCGCATGTCAGAGCAATACACGCGCGCGGAGGAGATTGCGCGGGGTTCTTTGCGGCTTCGTGGGGGTGACGACATCATTACTGCGTTGGAGGAGGGCCGGCCTGTCCCGGTGATTGCTCCAGAATTGATTCGCCCAGCGCTGCGTTTTGCCACCGCTTTGCAGTGGAACAGTGCCGACAGCGCTGAGCGCTTTGGGCAAGCCGCTGATTTGTTTGATGCGTGTGTGACTTCGGCCCACATCGTGTGCCTTCGATCAGGCGATGCACAGCGGCGTGACATGTATGAGACGTATGCGTTTACGTTGCAGCACCGTGCGAAGTTCCGGTTAGCAAATGATGAATTGATTGCGGCGCTTCGCGACGCAAACCTCGGTTTGCGGGTGCGGGAAGTCGAAGAACTCCCGCGTGATCAAATTGAGTCGTCACAGTTTGCTGTGTCCAGCATTGTGCAGCGGTTGGAAAGTTTGATCGCTGACCTTGAGTTAAGTGCTGGCGCCTCAGTGACCACGGAAACTTTCGCTGCAGGCGACCGCTCAGGGGTGGGAGCGGTTCAAGCCGGGCAGCGGATTGGTCCGTGGCTTTTTTGGTACAAATCTGGCGCACTGAAGGCTGCTGGCTGGTATGTGGACGACCAGCTCGATGGGCCGTGGATCTGGTTTCGAGATCACGGGCTCCTCCTCCAAGAAGGCTCGTTCATCCACAATCGGCAAGAAGGCCCGTGGATCCGTTACTACACCAATGGGCGCATCCTTGACCAGGGGACGTTCCATGACGGCGAAAAAGTTGGTGACTGGTTCACCTTCCACGAGGATGGGTCAGTGCGTTCAACTCGTCGTCACACGCGTAAAGGGCGCTGGCTACGCCGGTGACCGTGTGGATGGAGGTGTTGACTCGGAGACCTCAGTTGGTGCATCCTGCGTGTTCTTCTGACGCGGAGAGACCGCATCAGTGATTACTCCGCGCGTCAGTGAGTTCACAAGGTAAGCGGCACGGGCACTATTCCACACATCGTCCACGCTGAGCAGCGCCCCACCACTGTCACGGTACCCGCCAAGGACAACAGGGAAGTCACTAAGCGGGCTTCGCGCATCAACGGATTGTGTTGGTGATCCAACTGACACTGACAGTGTTGACACTCCGAGCGCATCGGCAAGGTGGATGTCTGTCAGCCCACGCTGGGCAACCCTACGGTACACGTCTGTGACGAGCGACCATGCTGTGGGATTCTTCTCTGGGTCCGCCCCAACCGCGGTTGCCAACTGACGGCGGTGAAACGCTCGCTCTGATTGGCGTGTGGGTGTGTGACCAATATCAGCCACGTCCGTGACCGCGTGGAGGTCGGTGCCATCAAGACGGGCAGCCAATGGTCCTGTTGCCCATGTGGACACACATTCGATGCGCCCAGCATCACGATCGCGCCCTAGGGCGCTGGCATCCACGCCGGCGTCGCCCAAGACCATAGTTCTTACCACGATGCCCGCTGCTGTCAGCTCTTGTCGCTGCTCCTGAGTCAGATCACGGTCGTTAGCCCATACGTGGACCCCAGCTAGGGCAGCTTCGGTGATGACGGCGGCTATGCGGGAGCGTGCGTCGTGCCGGATGGTGATGGTGTGACCGTCGGCTGTGAGACGTGAGGTGAAGAACGCTTGAGGGTCTTGGATGACTATTGCTCCGCAGTGTTGTGCAACTCGACGCACAGTTGCGCGCAGTTGCACCAGTCCGCTGCGTTCAGTATCAAGGGGGTTGCACACGACAGTGTTGGCAACAGTGTCAACACCGGGGGCGTTTCGTGTTCCACTGATCACTGTTCCTCGGACAAACCACTCTTCGATGCTGCCTTTGGCTGCATGGAGCCACAGGGGTCGGGCGAGCCCGAAGGTGTGCCACGACAGTTGGCGGTGGACCGCAGCCAGTTGTCGGGTGAGGATCCATTGCAACCACATGAAGAACTCAACATCGGGGGCGAAGTGTGCCGCTGTGTCGTTGAGTTGCGGGTCGGAGAGGGAGAAGAAACGATCAGGGTTCCACGGGTTATCTGAATAACGGACGAGTGCACACCAGGCTGCGTAGACCCGCAGGTGACGTCCGCCTTGGACGCAGAAAGCGTCAAATTGGTACCTGCGGGCTGGTGATAACCCGGCGTTGAAAATGACTCGTGCAGCCCGCACTTTGGCGCGAGCGATGTCATCGAGGTTGCCGGCGCGTAGCCCTCTCGTGACTGCCGGATCGTCTTTTGCCCACGTGACAAGGGTGCGGTCTGGTGTGGACAGGTACGCGTATTCATCAATGTCTTCAACTCGAAGATACAAGGGGTCAAGGAATGTGACGCCGTCGGTTGGTTGATCCCACCGTTGTTGGGGCGATAGCCGGTGCGGATCGGGATAGACGTACTGGGCACCCATGGTGTGTGCCCACCCTGCAACGTCGCGCGCGTCAAGCCAGTCACCGATTCCCCAACTACGGTCACTAGCCAAGGCACCAAGTTCCCAGGACATTCCGATGTCACGGTTGGTGTCGTTGTCTTTGTGGGTGTGAGATCGAGCGGAGGGCATAGGTGGCACGATAATGAGGCTGCGTTGCGATCGTCCCTCACTGGTCACGGTGAGATGGGCGAAACCAACGGGTAGGGAGGTGGGGAGTGCGTACATGCGACGTTCGACAACGACTCCGTCTACTCGTCGAGTTTCGACGTCGGTTGTGTGACCGCGGGCGGGTGTGAGGTGAACCTGGGTGCCATTGGCGTCGAGTGTGACGCTGACTGGGTCTCCTGCGAAAACGTGGATGGGGACGTGAACACTTGGGCGGTCAGCAACGACCATGGGGGGTGCCATGGTGCGCCATGGTTCGTCTGCGCAGGCCGCGGCCGCGACGGCCAGTTGGCCTGGTGTACTGATGTCGATCCCGAACGCACCAAGAACGCGGACAATCGCCGATGATGGAACAGACCTATGGGGTCGTTCCACCCGGTACGTGTCGCACACCGTGTTCAGTTGCTCGCCTTGATCCACGTTTACCTCCTGACGCCGATGATGCCAGAATCACCGGAAAAACGCGCGTGTGACGCGGGTTGATCACGGGTGAAGCAACTGATCACAGGAAATCCCGGTAGCCTACTGGCATGGATCTTGTGACGTCATTACTGCACGCTTTTCCGTCAACGGGCGAGGAATGGGTCGACACGCTCACGGGTGCGCCGTTGCGCATCACTGTGATCATCGTCCTGTCGTTTGTTGGACTTTACGTTGCGAACCGACTGATCAACAGGCTCACTGAGAGTATCGCGGAGGGGCGCAAACGAGGGCCTGATTTCTTGAGCCCATTGGCAGCTGCCAACCCGTTGAATACGGCTCGGCGTGCGCAACGGGCGCGCACCATTGGGTCAGTGTTGCGCTCGAGTGTGGCGTTAGTCATTGGTGCGGCCGCGATTCTCATGGTGTTGTCTGAGGTGGGGATGAACATCACTCCACTGATAGCTTCTGCAGGTGTGGCTGGTGTTGCGTTGGGTTTTGGTGCGCAGTCTCTTGTGAAGGACTTTCTGTCTGGTGCATTCATGCTCATTGAGGATCAGTATGGTGTAGGCGACATTATTACGGTGGGTTCTGTCACGGGAACTGTTGAGGCGATTGCGTTGCGGACAACGAAGGTTCGTGACCTTGATGGAACTTTGTGGTTCATACGCAACGGTGAGGTGTTAACGGTGGGCAACCTCACTCAAGGGTTCTCCATGACTCAGGTGACTATTGCGGTTCCTGCGCACCAGGAAGTTGATGAGGTCCGAGCTGCGTTGCTTGCTGCGGGCGCCCGGGTGGTCAGCATGGACGAGTTCACAGATGTGATCACTGGTGAGACGGAGGTGTTTGGTCCGGAAACGTTGGATGGGAAGACGGTGTCATTCCGTGTGGCGTTGAAGACGTCGCCCGCGATGCAGTGGGCGGTTGCCCGTAAGCTTCGTGGTGCGATCCGTCAAGAGTTCCGTGACCGTAGCCTCACTCTTGCATAGTACTGAGTGAAGGTTTGTCGATGTGAAAGAGGGGAACGCCTTGCGTGACCGGTTGGTGCGGGTCACGTGGGACGTTCTCCAGGTAAAGGGCGTCTCTGGGATGTTGGACTGCGAGGATAGGGCAGGCAAGGTCAAGTCCCGCGGCGAGTGCAGGGGTGGTGTCCCAGGTAATCATGAGTTCACCTTGTGTGACGGTGTCGCCTTGATTGTGGTGGAGGGTGAACCCGTCGCCGTGCAGGCTGATGGTGTCGATTCCTAGGTGGACCAGGATTTGGACGCCGTCTGGGGTGTCCAGGGCGAAGGCGTGCGGGAAGATTGTGGAGACGCGTCCAGTCACTGGCGCGATGACGTTGACGTGTGGTGTGGTGGGGCGCATGGCGGTCCCCCATCCGACGAGCCCTTGGGAGAATACGTCATCGGGCACCTGGTCAAGTGGGACCATGGTGCCCGATAGTGGTGCAATGACTGTGACCACGTGTGGTTTTACAGCGTGTTGTGGAGCTCGGCTGCAAGTTTGTCGGCGTCGGGGCCAACGATCACCTGCACGATGCGTCCCGAGCGGACGACACCAAAAGCACCAGCTTCTTTAAGTTGGTCGTCGTTGACTGCGTCAGCATCTTTGACTTCGACGCGAAGGCGTGTGATGCACGGCTCGAGCTCAACGACGTTCGTTTCGCCGCCGAGAGCTTCCAAGATGTTGTGAGCCTTCCCCATCGTGACACTCCTCATGCTTACTGGTTGGTTCCGTGTTCTCTCAGGCTACCCCACTGCGGGGTTCTGGGACTGGATGGCTCTCCCACTCTGAACAACGACAGAGGTGCAGATCACACTTTTTCTTGAGAGACTGGGCTCGACCAGCGACGTTCGTTGGGCAATGCGGTGAAGGAGGGATCACGTGGCCGAGGAAGTGTCAGCGACCGTCGCAGGTATTGGGGTGTGTTCTGGTGTTGTGCATGGACGTGTATACCACCTGACTGGCCCAGTTATTGAGCCTGCTCCAGGGGTGCGGTTAAGTCCGCACGACGATCATGATGCCCAGGCTGCGCGTATTGCTCAAGCAGCCCAGGATGTTCATGGTGAGTTGGAGGATGCTGCTCGCCGATCCCAGGTCTCTTCCACTCGTGACATGTTGGAGGCGACTGCGCTTTTGGCGGTTGACCCCACGTTGCTTGATAGTGCGCGGGAGCGAGTGTTGCATGACCATCTTCAGCCTGAGCGTGCTGTGTGGGAGGCTGCCGGGAAAGTCTGTGAGCAGTTCCGTGAGTTGGGTGGGTATTTTGCGGAGCGGACTAGTGACATCGCTGATGTCCGTGACCGGATTATTGCGAAGTTGACGGGGCGTCTTGCACCTGGGTTACCTCTCGTTGATACCCCGTATGTACTTGTTGCTCCGGATATTCCTCCTTCAGTCGCAGCGACCTTGGATGAGGACATGGTGTTAGCGATTGTCACTGACGGGGCTGGACCTACCTCGCATGCAGCCATCATTGCCAATGCCAAGGGCATTCCTGCTGTTGTTGCAGCTCATGGCGCCACCGATGCGCTACCACCTGGGGCATGGGTGTTAGTCAATGGGAGCGCTGGCACTGTTGTTCTCGATCCTGCGCCACATCTTCTTACCCAAGCCAAGGGGCAGACCGAAAGTCGGCGCGTGTTTCATGGTGGAGGCGCGACAAAGGATGGTCATACCGTTGAATTGTTGGCAAATATTGGCGATCCTGCCGGGGCGCGTGAGGCTGTTGCCGCGGGCGCCAAAGGGGTGGGCCTTTTCCGCACGGAGTTCTGCTTTTTGGATCGTCGCACTCCCCCATCATTGGAGGAGCAGGTTGATCACTATTCCTTAGTGTTCACCGCATTTGCTGGATGTAAAGTGGTCATCCGCACATTGGATTCTGGTGCGGACAAACCGTTGCCGTTTATGACGTTTGGGTCTGAGGAGAACCCTGCGCTGGGTGTTCGCGGGTTTCGCTCTGTGCGCGAGGCACCGGAGCTTCTTGACACCCAGTTGCAGGCGATAGCGACCGCTGCTCAATCATGTTCAGCAGACGTGTGGGTGATGGCTCCGATGATCGCCACCGTGGATGAGACCCAGGAATTTATTGATGCGTGCCACCGGCATGGTTTGTCGCAGGCCGGCATCATGATGGAGACCCCGAGTTCGGCGTTGATGGCTGAGCATCTCATGGCGATAGCTGAGTTTGCATCGATTGGTACCAACGATTTAACGCAATACGCGTTAGCCGCGGACCGGATGTTGGGGTCGTTGGCTGAGTTGAATGATCCGTGGCAGCCAGCAGTGTTGCGTTTGGTTGACACGGCGGTGAAGGGAGCGCGGGCGCAGGGGCGTCCGGTAGGGGTGTGCGGTGAGGCTGCAGCACAGCCTGCGTTGGCCCTTGTGTTGGTGGGGCTGGGGGTGACGTCCTTGTCCATGTCAGCTCGTTCGCTTGCCGATGTGTCCTCTGCGTTGGGTGCGGTTGATATGGCCCGTTGTGAGCAGGTTGCGCGTGCTGCGTTGGCGGCGTCCAGTGCGGCCGAAGCTCGTGCCCGGGTTCGTGAGTTGGTGCCTGAGCTGACCGGGTTGGCTTTGTGAGTTGCTCCTCTGAGATAGTGGCACAGTGACAGAAACACAAGATACTGGCCCATCGCGGCAGTCGTTGTACGAGGCAATGGGTGGGCATGAGACCTTTGTTGCTTTGGTGACTGAGTTTTACCGGGACATCCCTGGTGATCCGATTTTGGGTCCGATGTACCCTGAGGATGATTGGGATGGAGCCGTTGCGCGGCTGACGGGTTTCCTTGAACAGTATTGGGGTGGTCCTACCACGTATTCGCAAGAGCGTGGGCACCCGCGATTACGGATGCGACATGCACCCTTTAAGGTCAATCCCGCAGCACGTGACGCGTGGTTGTCGCATATGCGTCGGGCGGTGACCACGCTGGGTTTGGCACCACTGCATGAGGCGATGTTGTGGGATTACCTTGAGCGCGCTGCACACTCGTTGGTGAACACGTTCGATGAGTGATTTGATGTGCCCCACCATGGTGAGGACACTGGTTGAAAGGAAGGTGCATCGCGCACATGTCTGAGCGTCCGCAGCACAAGAAGACCCCGTACACCCCTGATATTACCCGCATCGAGGCGGACCCGTTAGGTCACCTGTTGCGTGTCATGGATTTGGAGTACAACGGGGACGTGTCTGGTGAAGATGTGTACTCTGGGGAGTCAGTTCACCAGCCTTCGGGCCGGGTGTACGGCGGGCAAGTTCTTGCCCAGTCACTTCTTGCTGCTGGGCGCACCGTTGACCCCGCCCGCCCGCCTCATTCGCTCCACGGATATTTTCTGCGCCCTGGCGATATTCACCAACCGGTGGATTTTACCGTGGAACGTCTTCGTGATGGCGGGTCGTTTTCTGCTCGTCGCGCGCACGCCTACCAAAGTGGGCAAGCAATTTTGTCCATGATCGCTTCGTTTCAAGAAGTTCAGGATGGGCGTGAACTTGCCGAACCGATGCCCGACGTGGAACGACCCGATAACCTCCAATCAGCTCACGACGAGTTAGCTCACATTGACCACCCTGTGGCAGCTTTTTGGACACGTCAGTCCGCCTTTGACATTCGTCATGTGGAACCATCGATCTACCTCTCCCCCGACACTCGTGGTGTCACACGGCAGGGAGTGTGGATGAAAGCGCGAGGAGTAGTCCAAGGACCCCAACTGTTGCACCGAGCGTTACTTGCCTACGCGTGCGACCAAATCATGTTGGAACCGATCCTGCGTGGTCTGGGCCAATCATGGGTCTCCCCCGGTTTGTCCATTGCCAGCTTGGACCATGCCATGTGGTGGCACCGTGATGTGTCAGTTGATGAGTGGTTCCTCTTCATCCAGGATTCTCCCTCCGCTCAAGGTGGTCGCGGACTGGGGTTGTCTCGGGTTTACCAAGAAGATGGAACGTTGATTGCAACGACCGCGCAAGAGGGCATGACCCGCTTTGCCGGTCAACACCCGGCTCGCTCAGAATTCACGCGACCTGCACCCCAAGACCCCAAGTGACACCGTTAGCGCGGTGACCGCCGGTGCCGGAACGATAGTGGTTCACCGACGTACCCCAACCACGTTTCACGCTCAACTTGGGTGATGCGTCGCGGTTTTCCCGTCGCGGTGTCGACCATGACTAACGTTGTCGAGGCTTGTGCGTAAACAACCGTGTCAGGACCAGAACCTGCGTCCCGGACGATGTAACACACCTCCAGTGAAGCACCTCCAATGTGACCGATCCACAGTTCAACAACGACCGGGTCGCGCCGGTAGGTGAGCGGAGCAAGATACTCAATTTCTTGGCGAGCAACGTAGGTCGCTGTTGGTGAACCAGGGAGAGCATCGAGAATCCCCGTGTGATGTGTTTGCGACTCGGACGCCCAAAACGCTTCAATCCGAGCAATCTCAAGCAACCGCAGCATATCCACGTTATTCACGTGACCATAGGCGTCCATGTCTGACCACCGTAGGTGGACGGGAATGTCAATCCGCATGCCACTAACGTAGCAGGTCTTACTCACCGATTCACCGGGCTGCGACCAGCGCAGACACCCGGCACCGTTCACGCTGATCCACCCAGAGCTCCACCGGTTCCACCACCCGAACCCGAACCACACCCGACACCCGGGAACGCAACTGACGGTACACGCGCCGCGCTTCACGCTGCGCGTACCACATCGACAACACCCGGCACAGCAACGCAAACATCACCCCACCCAACACCCCTGCAACCGTGACAATCGTAGGAATAGGAAAACCCATCCACGCAGGTGTGTTCGGAACATCAAGGCGCAAGTAGGCGGCAACAGCAAGAAAACTCAACCACCCCAACCCCACGACCATCGCCAGAAGAAAAACTCGGTGCACCCACACTGCCACCCCCCACCACGACGCCGGCTGCACACTGACCACATCACCATCAGACACAGCGGAATCCAACGCCCCCACATACCCACCATCAACCGCGGCACCCACTTGCTCACGCCAACGGACCGGCCCACCTACCGACACATCAAAGACAAAATCAGATATTGCCATTGAAATAGACGCACGCACCCCAGCATCAAGCACACCAAGAGGACGCTGCACCGGGGACACACCTCGGCCGACCCCAGCCATAGATCGCTCACCATCACGGTGACGCACAAACCCCCACGCGGCTAACGGGTCACGTCGCAACGTCGACACCCACGACGTCAGCGGCCAACCTGTGAGCGCATGCGAATGACGTAACGCCGAACGGCGAACAGCATCAGCAATGCGGTCCACCCCCAATGCCCGAGCCAGATCGTCAATCAATTCCTCAACCTGCGCAGCCGAGACCGCCGCCCCACTGCCCTCAGGGTCAGCACTGAGAATCTCCTCACCACACTCGCGAAGTTGACCATTGAGAGTCGCCGCCATCGACGCGCGACGCGAAGCAGCCAAATCAAGCACCGCAGCCACATCACGAACACCCGCCCCCGACACCGCTGAGGTCATCATCACCCGAACACGCGCCGACGTCGTCTGGCGCACCACTCGTTGCACATCAGCAAAACAGGCCTGCGCATCATCCTCAGTGAGCCGGTCCGCATGGTTCAACACCACAATGATGTCCGTCCCGTGGGGTAACGCCTGAAGCCGACGGTGGAACGTTGCATCCGCGTACTTTTGTGGGTCAGTCACCCACACCACCACGTCTGCGCGAGCCATCAACGGGTCCGCAATCGCCCGGTGTTCCTGCGCAAGCGAATCCACGTCAGGAAGATCCACCACAATCAGACCCCGCCGAAACGCACGCTTGCCCAGGACCGTCCCCACCCCCTGCTCCGCTGTCTGCGGCGTTGGACGCCACGGTGGCCACACCACCCTGCGTTGCCCGTCAACTCCCGTGAAGTGGTGTTGTTCGCGCACCCCAAGCCAATCCAACAAATCACCTGCGTCTGCCCGCCCCTCTTCAGTGGCATCCCACACCACTGCCCGGGGGACACTGGTTGTCGGGCGGTGCGCTGACACCGGTGATACGTCATGCTGCGCCAAGGCATTCACCAAAGACGACTTACCAGACCCTGTCGTCCCTGCCACAACGATCACCGTGTGGTCCAAGGACAACTTCACCCGGTGGCGCGCAGCCACAAGCCGCTGCTCACAGCGCGTCAGCAGCTCCGGGTCAAGCCACGAACGCCCCGCATCAACCGCTTCCTGAAGCGCCTCTATCCGAGTTTTCACCTCAAGGTTGGCACGCTTCTTGTGTTTGTTGTCGTAGGTGCGAATACTCATTGGGTACGCTTGCCTCCCCCTCGAAACAGTCGCGACCACCATGATTGTCCTGTAACAGTTAAGTCAGGATCCTCAGGTTTCCCATTCTGCGCAGAGGCAGACACACCAGCGATGACCTCATCACAACCCCGCAGCTTCCCCCGCACGACCGCAGGACTTGTTGATCCCTGAGCAGGTGGAGCTTGCGGCGCAGCAAGAACAGCACGCAAGTCATGCGCACACTGCCTCAACCCAACAGCATGGGCTGGATCAATCGCACGATCCTCCAGCGGACCGCGGAACCGTGAGGCATCCTCATCAAGGAGACGTTCAATACGCGACAAGAGGTCCTTACTTGCCTGACGCGCCAACTCCCGGACCGCATCAACGCCAAACACCGACTCAAGCACGCGTTGCGCGATGATCGCTGTTCCTCCAGCAATCCCCACCTCCGCACCCGTTAGCCCCCCAGTCGAAGCAAACACGACAATAATGAGTGCTGCACCCAGCGTGTTTGTGCCCGCAGCAAAAATCCGTGCCCGCTTCTTCCTCGGGCCCCCTTCAGCCAACAAGAGCTGCGTTACGGTGTCGTGCCAGTCATGAAGCTCGCGCGCAATGTGATGAGGCAGCTGCGAGGAGGCTCGCGCCAACGAGTCATCAGTCACGAGACTGCGCCCAGCCGGGTCATGATGTAACGCAAAAAACGTGCGATGAGCAGCCTGGCCAGCCACATGCAGTGTGACCTGAGTGATCGTGTCCGTCGCGGCTTGAGTAACACGACGTGCTGCTGGCCGCCGCCACAGCGCCACACTCACAGTGTCCCGCAACGCCTGTACCTTGCCATCCAGTGCACGCATCAATGTTCCAGCACCGACAAGGTCTTGCCAGCGTGCAAGCACATCGCCCCGAAGGAGTGCACCATCGCTGACCAACTCTGTGATACGTTCCGTCGCCGCTGCGTAATGCATGTCAATGATCGACCGCAAATGGTGGTGAACGTGACCCTGTGTATCACACACGTTCGCCAGTGTTCCCAACTGCGCAGCAAGATCATGCAACGCCCCATTGTGGGTGCGGGACATCACCGCGTGTCGACTCAGAGCATCAGCACCGATACGGGCAATCATGTGTGACACAGGCGCAATAGCGCTGACACTGACCATTCCATCCCGAATAGGTTCTTCCTCAATGACATGAACAACAGCATCAGCATGGCCATGGGCGTCAAGAAGTCCACGCAGGTCATCGACCACATCAAGACTTTCGCTATCAACCCGGTTCACCACCACGGCAACGCTACGGTCAGTGGCCGCCGCGTCATCAAGTGCATCCCACGGGACCGCATCCGCGTAGCGAGCTGCTGTGGTCACAAACAGCCACATGTCTGCCGCATTCATCAGTTGGGCGGCCAACTCTCGGTTTGTGTCCACAAACGAATCAAGATCAGGCGAATCCAGGAGGGCTATCCCCGAAGGTAACGCCTCATGCGACACCACACGCAACTCACGGTGCAGGTGCTGACCGGGCTCCCCCTCAACTGACCCGGTGGTCTGAGCTGAGTGCCGCGCACGCGGTAGTGAGGGAAGGATGTGGGGGCCCAAGAACCACTCGGTATCTTCTGGGCGACACACAAGAACCGGGTGGCGAGTCGTGGGTCGCAACGCGCTCGCTGAGGTCACCGGCGCGCCAAGCATCGAATTGATCAGGGTCGATTTGCCTGCCCCTGTGGACCCAGCAACCACGAGAAGAAGTGGGGCGTCGTGGCGTTGAAAGCGCGGAATCACATAGTCACGCAGTTGCGCATTGACGCGTGCAAGGATGGTACGCCCTTGGTCAGCGTCAAGAGTGTCAAGAGGGAACGACACCTCGTGCAGCAACGTCTCAATGCGTTCAAGAACGTGCGCTCGGTTGTCCTCTGCGTCGTCGCCCTCGGGGCTGGTTGGGGCTGCGTCGTGGGGGCGCACACTCATGACGCCATTGTGTCCGATTTCACGTAACCTTGCACCTCGCGTGTGGGGAGTGAGACGCCGGGGTGGGAGAAAACACGAGCTTTCTCTCACCCCGACGCAAGGTGTGGTGCACTCGTTGCCTCATTGTCACAACGACGTGCACGACCACGACGTCAGTGGTGGCGTTAGTCGCGGGTCAGACGGCGGTGAGTGACTCGGTGTGGACGGGCAGCATCAGCGCCAAGTCGTTCGACCTTGTTCGCTTCGTAGGACTCAAAGTTCCCCTCAAACCAGTACCACGCGGACGGGTTTTCCTCGGTGCCTTCGTAGGCGAGGATGTGGGTGGCTACTCGGTCAAGGAACCACCGGTCGTGCGAGACAACTACAGCACATCCGGGGAACTCCAGGAGAGCGTTTTCCAATGACCCAAGGGTTTCCACATCAAGGTCGTTGGTGGGTTCGTCGAGCAGAAGCAGGTTGCCGCCCTGTTTCAGGGTGAGTGCCAAGTTCAGGCGGTTGCGTTCCCCACCTGAGAGCACCCCAGCCGGTTTTTGTTGGTCTGCGCCCTTGAAACCAAACGCTGCCACGTAGGCACGAGAGGGCATTTCCACTTGTCCAACTTTGATGTAATCCAGGCCATCAGAGACAACTTCCCACAAAGTTTTCTTCGGGTCGATGCCACCACGTGACTGGTCAACGTAGGAGATCTGGACTGTCTCCCCCACTTTCAGTTCACCACCATCCAGTGGTTCAAGACCAACAATGGTCTTGAATAGCGTTGTTTTTCCCACACCGTTCGGACCGATAACGCCAACGATCCCGTTGCGTGGCAAGGTGAAAGACAACCCATCAATGAGGACACGGTCATCAAAGCCCTTACGCAGGTTATTGGCTTCGATCACCAGGTTCCCCAAGCGTGGGCCTGGTGGGATTTGGATCTCTTCGAAGTCGAGTTTCCGGGTCCGTTCTGCTTCTGCTGCCATCTCTTCATAACGGGCAAGACGGGCTTTGGACTTGGTTTGGCGCCCTTTAGCATTTTGGCGAACCCAGTCGAGTTCGTCAGCGAGGCGCTTGGCCAGCTTGGCGTCCTTCTTACCTTGAACCTCAAGGCGCTCCCGCTTCTTTTCCAAGTACGTGGAGTAGTTCCCTTCGTAGGGGTAAAGCCGCCCACGGTCGACTTCACAAATCCACTCGGCCACGTGATCCAGGAAGTACCGGTCGTGGGTGACCGCAAGGATCGCGCCAGGGTAGGTCGCTAGGTGCTGTTCCAGCCAGAGCACAGATTCTGCGTCAAGGTGGTTAGTAGGCTCGTCAAGCAGGAGGAGATCAGGCTTCTCGAGCAGGAGTTTACACAGCGCCACACGGCGGCGTTCACCACCAGAAAGGACAGTCACATCGGCGTCTGGCGGTGGGCAACGCAGCGCGTCCATTGCCTGTTCCAACTGGTTGTCCAGATCCCACGCATTCGCGTGGTCCAGGGCTTCTTGGAGTTCCCCCATTTCCGCGAGCAGGGTGTCAAAGTCTGCGTCCGGTTCTGCCATGAGCGCGGAAATCTCGTTGAACCGATCAAGCTTGCCCTTGATCTCTGCAACGGATTCTTCAATGTTCCCCAAAACCGTTTTTTCTTCGTTAAGGGGTGGTTCCTGCAGAAGAATACCCACTGTGTAACCAGGTGTGAGTCGTGCTTCCCCGTTGGAGGGTTGCTCAATCCCGGCCATGATCTTCAAAATGGTGGATTTTCCGGCACCGTTGGGGCCAACAACACCAATTTTGGCGCCGGGAAGGAAGTTGAGGGTGACATCATCGAGGATGACTTTGTCGCCGTGCGCTTTTCGCGCCTTGTACATGGAGTAAATGAACTCAGCCACAGGACTCGTTATCCGCCTCGTCAGTTCGTGTTCGGTGTGGGTGTCTCGCGGCGATCTTATCGCACTCCGGTGAGTGGCACACCCGTGCTCAGGGGCGTGCCACTCACTTGTGACCATGTCACACCGTCACACTGCGGTCAGGGCGTCAGTTGAGGCGCTGCGGTCGGTCAGGGATTGTGTCACATCTACCGATGCGGTTGCCGGTTGGCTCTGGTGGGTTCCTGTCGCGGTGGTGGTAGCGTCCTCGCTCGTGTTGCTTGCGTTCATGTTCTGGGTGGTGTCACTGGGCTCACTGGCGCGCATCGGTGTGAACACGCAACGTCCACGTCCCAGGTGTGGTCCGATGGCGTCGGCTTCAATAACCATGGTTTCGCGCTCACCGTCGGGGCTTTCCCACGTGTCATTGGTCAGGTTCCCACAGATCATCACTGGGTCCCCTTTACGCAGTGAGGCAGCAACGTTTTCTGCTAGTGCCCGCCAGGCTTTGACGGTGTACCAGGTTGTTGGTCCGTCAACCCATTCGCCTTTGGAGCGGTGATACCAGCTTTTGCGGTGGGCGACTCGCATACTCATGTAGGCAACTGCGTCATCGGTAGCAGGAAAAAGTCGTGGGGTTGAACCGATCCACCCGGTCAGGGTGATCCGTGCATCATGGGTCATTGTGTACTCCTTGGCTGGGACACCCTGGTGGTGTCCGTTGCCTTCACAATGCCTGGTGAATGTTAGGTGGTGCGTCGGGGAAGCTCACCTTGTGGATGAGCATCCCTATGCGCGGCCTTGGGGATATCTGTGCGGGTTGCTTTTTCCACAGTTCGGGTGGTTCGCCGGATCGTGTGGTGGACATCTAACACCGGTTGAACAGGCACGAACAACACCTCTGTGATGGCAACCCCGATGGCCCGCCGGGCGTCTTCGTCAAATGCTTGGGCACGTTCGGTTGCTTCGTAGCGGATCTTCTTTTTCAATGAGCGCCACCCGTAATATCCCCCGGCACTGATGACCACACCCAGTGCCATGAGCGTGACTCCCAGAGCAACAGGGGAGAACACCGTGAACAAGATCCCAGCAATCGCAACCAATGCCCCTGCTGCCATGGCAGCAATGGTTGCGGTGCGCATTGTGCGGGCACCTGATACCGGCCCCCAAGGGATGGTGACCGATGCGCAGGAGGCGACCAGCGCATCGTGAAGTTGCTGGGCAGTACCTGCTGCTTCTCGGGCTGCTGTGTCGAACCCGCCACGCAGCGGTTCGGTGACACGTTCAATCCAGGAGTGACGAAGGTTGTCGACTGCCGACTGGTGGGGCGCACCGAAGGTCGGCGGAGTTCCGGTCGCACGATCTGCGAGCGTGGCGGATTCAATTGTGTCTTTGACAGTGTCGACACCTGCTGCCACAGCGAACCGGTCAATTTCTTGCGAGGTGGTTAAGGAGAGGTCTTCAATGGCGCCTGACGGCGTTGCTGACCGCATGAGACGTGCGATACGCCCGAGTTCTTCGTCGAGGCGGCGCGCTGCCATGGATTGGGCGGCAACGGCACGTTGAATATCGTCGCGAAGGTCTTCGACCCCGTCGCCGGTGCGCGCAGAGATCGTCCTGATGACCACGTCACCGACACCGTCGTCGTGCAGGAGGCGTCCAAGGTCGGTGGTGATGGTGAGTTGTTCGTCAGCGGTGAGTTTGTCGGCCTGGTTGAGGACAACCAGCATGGAAGTTTCTTGTCCCACGAGTTGGCGCAGGTACCCCGCGTGCAGTGCCGCGTCCGCATATTTTTGGGGGTCAACAATCCAGATCAGGAGGTCCACCAATGGGAGCACTTTGTCCACGATGAGCCGGTGGTGTTCGGCGACAGAGTCGTGGTCAGGGAGGTCAAGGAGGATGAGCCCATCAAACTCGCGTTGCTCATCGCCATCAAGTGCGGTGTCCCGGAAGATGCGTCGGTCGTGGTCGACTTCAAGCCAGTCGAGAAGCGCAGTGGCGGTGGAGTTCCACGAGCACGACGCGAGTCGCGCAGTGGTGGGTCTGCGCACACCAACATCAGCGAACTCGAGACCAGAGATCGCGTTGAAGGTCGAGGATTTCCCGGATCCAGTTCCCCCAGCGAGCGCAACAATGGTGTGGTGGACCCCAAGGGCGAGTCGTTCGTCCACGGCACGTAACGATTGGCTGACTTGTTTTTGCAGCTCGATGGGCAGGTACTCTTTCCCGGCTTCCCGGGCTTCGGTGAGCGCGTTGACGGCTGCAACATAATCCATCGTGGGTTGCGCTGTGTGGTCGGTCATTGTTCCCTCCTGCGGTGTGGGGGACAAACGTGTCGTCTCGTCAGTGTAGTGCGATTACCTGGGGTGCGTGTGCCGGGTATGGTCATCCTCGCAGTTGGGCGAGTTCTGCGGCTCGAAGGTGGAGGCGAGTTGCAGTGTCTTCGTCAAGGCCGAGTGCGTCCAAGGTGTGGGTCACGTAGGTGTACTCGTCGAGGATGAGCTTGTCGAGGGTGTCTGCGAGACGTACAGCGGTGATCTCAGCCAATGGGGCTGCTTCAAATCCGATGAGACGCTCAAGTAATTCCCCTGCTTGAGGCACTCCCAACGCTGCGTACAAGGTGATGGTGACAAGCCCATCTCTTGTCACGGCCCGTTCGGAGGCAAGACTTTGCTTGGAGTGGTCAGCGAGGATCGGGGCGAGGTCGTCACCAATGCGGGCAACCCAGGTATCAACTGCGGTCGCGATGTGACCGGTGCGCACGGGGTGGTGAGCCACATCGATGATGGTTGCTGCATCGTCATCGTGGGCGAGTTGCGCCAGAGCACGCCGTGCGGTGACGATCGTGTCGCTAGCCAATTCATGAGCTGCGGTGATTGCTGTGTCTTTCAACTGTCGCAGCGCTTCAGGTGGGGTGGGGTTACTGCGCAGCACGCGGGCGTACCCAGACCGGTTGATGAGTTTGTCGAACCGGGCTGCCGCTGCAGTCTGCCCCCATGCTGCGGTCAACCGTCCACGCGCATATTGGCCGGTAGCAGCGTGTTTTCGAGCCGATTCAACCACGTCAACAAGTGCGTCACGGGCAGATTCATTGAGAGCGGCGTGACTTGCTGCCTGATCCTCCACCGCTGTGGCCAACGTATTCAGCCGTGGGGGCAGTGCATCAAGTGCCCCACGCAGGGTGCGCACAATGACGGTGCGCGCATGATCTGCACCAGCCAGGGTCGCTAACCATCCGGTGACTTCTTTCACGTCGCTGGCAGGGAGGGGCCCGGTGTGTGGTGAATGATCCTTCATCATGAAGATCGGGGTGGCGTCCATCTTGTGGTCAGCCAAACGCGCGGCGACATCCTGGTAGATCTCCGTGGTGGTGTCCTCGGGCACACGGTTGACAATGAGCGCCACAGAGGTCCCCCGCTCCGCAGCACTCGTCAGGGTTTTCCACGGCAGCGCATCACCGTAGCGTTGCGCGGTGGTGACAAAAAGCCACAGGTCCGCAGATTCAAGGAGCCTGATCGCTTGGGTGCGGTTGTCGTCACGAACCGAGTCCAGGTCAGGCGCATCAAGGATCGCAAGCCCACGCGGGACATCCTCACTGAACGTCACCTCCGCCTCCGTCAGGAGCGCTGAGCCAACCATAAGACGTTCATCGTCCGGGTGAAGCACCAACACAGGGGTCGTGGTTGTCGGCCTGATCACCGATGCGCGGGTCACGTCCCGCCCCACCAGCGAGTTCACTAAAGTGGATTTCCCCGCACCCGTTGACCCAGCAACCACAATCACCGCGGGCCGCGACAATTGTGCAAGCCGCGGTAACAGGTGGTCATCAAGTTGCGCAAGAAGAAGAGCTTGCTGGTGGCGTGCATCGGCAGCAGTTGAGGTGTCCAAGGGGAACGTCAATGCGGCCACGTCGCGTCGGACGTCGGCAACAATGTCATATACCGTGGAATCCACGGTGGAGCGAGAGCTACGAGTACTGCGAGTCACCATGCTGGTCGCCGTCACCATTTTTCGTCAGTGGGGTTGGGGAGGAAGCCCCCTTGGCCCCCACCATAAAGCACCCGGAGACCATTGGCAGTGGTGACAGGCTGTGACAAGGCAAGGTTTTGCGTTTCACCCGGCTATCACGCCCTGCAGGCGCCACTCACTGATCAGTCGTGGTGGCATCCGAGTCGGTGTCGTTGTCCTCATCGCGAGCAAGAATGTGCGCGGCCGTGGAATAGCCCTTTGCCGGTTGATCGTCGGGTTGCTCCACCCACGCATCCTGCCCAGGCATGTGGTGCTCACCATGGTCGTTGTGCTGCTCGCTGTCACGGGTCTTGTGGTGTCCAGTCATGATCGCTCCTTTGCGTCACAGGGTGCAACGTTGTGCCGGTATCTTACCTGGTGATCATGACCCCGCGAGCATCCAACCACAAACACCCGCCGTCAATGCCAACACCAGCATGCCAACCGCGTAGCCGCCAGCGCAGATCCATGCGCGCGGGTGGTCTTTATTCGCCAACACCACTACATCGACACTTGCCGTGGAAAAGGTGGTAAACCCACCAAGCAACCCCACCCCAACGCCGACCACCACCGCGTGAGGTAAGTCAGTGTGGGCACCGGCACCGGTCAGCACACCCAGCAGGAACGACCCCACAACGTTGACTACGCCCGTCCCCACGGGAACCGGCACCTGGGGCCATCGTGCAGCCACAAAGGAGGTCACTCGCGCATCGGTCATGAAACGCATGGCGGCACCAATCGCGCCACCACAGGCCACCAACAGCACACTCACAGCGCCTCCTTGCCGTCGCTATCCATGGCATTGTCGCTGGGGCGAGCATTGCCAGGTAACGCAAACCACGCCGACTGCCCCAATACCCAACCCACACCGCCAGCAACAACGCCGGCGATGACGCTGCCGGCCGCCAACACCACAGCTGTGAGGTAGCGCGCATCGACCAGCTGATGCGTGATGTCGATGACAAACGTTGAATACGTAGTGAAACCACCCAGCATCCCCGTGCCGAGGGTCACGCGAAGGTACCGACGCCACCCGTGATCAGTGCCCGCAAGCACAAGAAATCCTAAGAGAGCACCAAGAAGCAATGATCCCCCGACGTTGATCGCAACCGTGGTCCACGGGAACGCACCCACACTGGTTGGGAAAACCTCACCCAGCCCATAGCGCAGACTTGCCCCAACACCTCCCCCCACCGCAACAGCAGCCACCACACGGGGCTGCGAGGCCAGTGGGCGCTCGCGAGTCGACGGACCAGTCATGCCGGGTTCGGCTTGGCAGTTGGCGCAAGCGCAGTCAGCCGTGTGGCCTCAATAAGTGCGTCAACTGCCGATGCGTCCCCCTCGATAGCCAGCGGCGACACCTGGTCTAGTGGAAACGCGCCGACGATCCGAGCCTTCCAGTTCGTTGCTGTTGCCGACACGATAGCGTCCGCCGGGCCAGGGTCCGGGGTTTTGACAATCGTTGTTTCGTGCGGCCCAACAGTGGCCGTGTAGGTGACAGGGTCAGCATCCTCGAGGCGCGCATCGGTCAGCATGAGACGAACAGTGACCGGGGAGGGCTGTGAGTCAAGGCCGCGGGCGTGGGCCCGCATAGCCAACACAAGCGCATCTGGGCTCATATCCGCGTCCATGGGGAACTCGGGGGAAGAAACCGCCCACAGCGACAAGGCAGCGTTCACTGCTTCGAGTTGCTTACCCCAGTTGGTGAGTTCATAGACGTCAACACGCGCCGGAGCTGGCAACGACCGGCGCACCACAATGGAGCGGTCCTCGAGGTCACGAAGACGTTGCGACAAAATGGCGGGGCTGATTCCCATGAGGTCACGCTGCAATTCCGCAAAGCGTTTGGGGCCAAGGATCAGTTCGCGCACCACGATGAGGGTCCACCTATCCCCAATGAGATCTAGGGCGTGCGCGGCCGCGCACCCATCGTTATAGGAGGCATATGTGCGTCGCGAACTCATAAAGTCATCGTAATCCACTGTGCACACAGCCACGACGTGAACTACATTAAATGTATTAGATACTATGAAATTCAAAGCGAGGAGTTGTTGTGTCACCCGCCACCACAAACCACTACTGGACCCTCATCCACACCGAACGTGCCCGGCTCCTCACCATGCTCGACACCCTCACCACTGAGCAATGGCACTCCCCCACCTTGTGTGATTCATGGACAGTCGAACACGTCACCGCTCACCTCACCGCAGCAGCACGCACCGGAACGTGGACCTGGATGCGCAGCATCGTCGCCGCACGATTCAACACCGACCGACACAACGCCCGCCGCCTCACCCCATACCTAGGCCCAACCCCACACGACACTCTGGAGGCGTACCGGGCGTCATTATCCGCCACTATCGCCCCCACCAAAGACTACGCAGCATGGTTAGGAGAGGTCATTGTCCACGGACAAGACATGGCACGCTGCCTGGACATCTCCCTCACACCCGACACAGAAGCCGTCAGGGAAGTCGCCCAGTTCTACATTCGCAAAGACTTCGCCGTGAACAGTCACACGCTCGCCAAAGGCCTCAGCTTCCAGGCAACAGACACGACGTTCGCCAGTGGTGAAGGCCCCACCATCCACGGCCCGCTCCTTGACATTGTCATGACACTGGCAGGCCGACCCGTGCCCCCTGGCGTCCTTGACGGCGACGGAATTGCGATCCTCAACGAACGCGTATCACTTGGCCAGAACCCATAATCTCTTCCGGAAACGACAATCGGCGGTCACCACGCATGGTTCCCGCCGATCTCAACATCACACATCGATGCGCCTCTGACCTGCAGAGACATTAGGGCCCTGCGTAGACAGTTCTCAAACCCCACCCCGAAGCTGAAATTCTTGATATCTCGCTGGAAACGAGGGGTGTACCGGGTATCTCTGCGGGTCGATAGCACCTCGATTCAGGACCTGCGAGGGCCTTGCGTGAGGAGGATTGGGAAACCTCAAACCTTTCTCACCCCCTCCGAAGTAGACCGCTTGATCGACGATTACCTCACTGGTCTCAGCGTCGGGTACCTGGCTCAGAAATATGGTGTGCACCGCGCAACTGTCTCGAAGCATCTCACCCGAAACAATGTTGTGCGCGGTCAGCACGGCCTCACCATCGAGGAAGCCGCAGAGGCAGTGAGGCTGCACGGCGGTGGCGTCTCGATGCGCGCGATTGCCCGCACGCTGGGCGTCGACCGCAAACAGGTACGCGTTACCCTCGTCGCCGCCGGTTCGCCCGCCTTGAAACAGAGCTTAAACACCCCGCTTGAACAGTCGTCTGATAGGGGCGCGCAGCCACCGCGGAGGCCTACTCGAGATAATCGCGAAGCTGGTCTGACCTCGACGGATGGCGCAGCTTCGCCATGGTTTTGGACTCAATTTGACGAATCCGCTCTCTCGTCAAACCAAAATTTCCCCAATTTGCTCGAGTGTTTGGGGTTCAATCCCCCAAGCCAAAGCGCAGTTGAATGATGCCGGCCTCACGCTCAGTCAGTAAATCAAAGAGGTGCACAAGTATCTGCTGCAGCATTTTCGACATCACAATATCTTCTGGTTCCACCGCCTCGGTATCTTCAATGAGGTCGCCGAATGAAACTTCCTGGATGTGCCCTGTTTCAAGGAGCCATGCTTTTCTGTCAATGCTCACCGGTGCCTTAACCAGCTGAAAGAGAGTATCCAAGTCACGTTCAGTCATCTGCAGCTGATTCGCTACCAGTGCGAGCGCAGTTTTCTCGTCGGCATACCCCTCTGCATCCTTCTTGAGGCTTGGGACTGCTGCACGGATAGGTGACAGTTCTAGTCACGCCGCCAGTGCGACGGCACTCGATCTCCTCTGCAACCCGTCAGACTTTGACCGAACCTTTTGCGACCGGCGCACGGCAAAGTAGCGCTTGGTACTTCTCAACAGCTTCTGCCATTCGCTCTACAAGTCTGGGTCGGAAGACGAACTGCTTGAAGGTCGGTGAGTAAAGGCAGTAGCGCGACGATCTGCGGAGCGCTGTCGATGTGATCCGACTCTGACGCAAGACGCTCGGCACCATCAAGACGAACCTGTCTTGGGCGTTCGCCTATAACGTGGCAGCGATTCCGGTCGCAGCGTTCGGTATGCTCAACCCAAGGCTCGCCGGCGATGGCGTTCTCGAGCGTCTTCTTCGTTGGCAACAGCCTGCGTCTGCGCGACTTCACGTCCATCACCAAGCAGGCTGCCACGCACACCGGGCCCGGTCGCCCAGCCGAGAGGAGACACCCATGACGAAGCCACACGCGGGCCACGGACACGACCACGGGCCTTACAGTGGCCATGAGCACCACGAGCGTACTGGGCACGAGGATCACGTTGGTCACGACGGCCACGACGGCCACGACGGCCATGTGGCACAGTTTCGGCGCCTGTTCTGGGTGAATCTCGTGCTCGCGGTGCCAGTCGTCGCGTTCTCGCCAATGTTTGCCATGATCCTCGGCTATTCAGTACCAGGCTGGGCCACCTGGCTCGCACCTGTTATCGGCACAGTGATGTATGTCTGGGGCGGCTCCCCATTCTTGACGGGCACGGTGAGCGAAATCAAGGCCCGCAAACCGGGCATGATGCTGCTGATCGCCCTGGGCATCACCGTGGCCTTCCTCGCATCGTGGGGCGCAACACTCGGGCTGTTGCATCACGAGCTCGAATTCTGGTGGGAACTCGCGCTGCTGGTGGTCATTATGCTGCTCGGGCACTGGATCGAGATGCGTTCGCTCGCCCAGACCACTTCTGCGCTCGACTCTCTCGCGGCGCTTTTGCCCGACGAAGCCGAGCGGGTCGAGGGTGAAACGGCCGTCACGGTGAGCCCGGCGGAGTTGCGCGTTGATGATCTCGTGATCGTGCGCCCGGGCGGCAGCGTGCCGGCCGACGGCATGATTGTTGACGGACGTGCGGCCATGGATGAATCGATGATCACCGGCGAATCGCTCCCCGCGACCCGCAGCGAGGGTGATGCGGTGACCGCCGGCACGGTCGCGACCGATTCGGGGCTGCGGGTCAGAGTCACCGCCATCGGAGACGACACGACACTTGCCGGCATCAACCGACTCGTCGCCGACGCACAAAACTCGTCGTCTCGGGCGCAGCGCATCGCCGACCGGGCTGCAGGGTGGCTGTTCTGGTTCGCCCTCGCCGCAGCGGTCATCACCGCGATCGTTTGGATGCTCGTGGGCGACCCAGATGCGGCCGTGATGCGCACCATTACCGTGCTAGTGATCGCCTGCCCGCACGCGCTCGGCTTGGCGATTCCGCTCGTGGTTTCCATCGCCACCGAGCGCGCGGCTCGCAGCGGGGTGCTCGTGAAAGATCGTTTCGCGCTCGAGACGATGCGCCAAGTCGACGCGGTGCTCTTCGACAAGACGGGCACACTCACCAAGGGCGAACCGGTTGTCACCCGTGTCGTGCCAGTCGGCGATGTTGACGAGCACGCCCTGCTGGCCCTGGCTGCCGCGGCCGAGGCCGACAGCGAGCACCCCCTCGCCAAAGCGATCGTCGCCGCGGCGAGCGACCGAGGCCTCAGCCTTGCACCCGCCACCGGGTTCTCTTCTTCACCGGCGGTTGGCGTCACCGCCACCGTGGCCGGCCACGAGATTCGGGTCGGTGGGCCCCGGCTTCTGGAAGAAACCGGGCAGCCCGAGATCGGTGCAGCCGATGCCTGGCGGGCCGAAGGTGCCATCATTCTGCATGTCGTTCGTGACGGAATCATGATCGGCGGGCTGAAGCTCGCCGATGAGATTCGCCCGGAGTCGCGCGATGCCCTCGCCGCACTGCATCGGCTCGGTGTTGTGGTCGTGATGATCACCGGTGACGCTGCAGCCGTCGCGGGGGAGGTTGCTCGCGAACTCGGTATCGACCGTGTGTTCGCGGGCGTGCGCCCCGAAGATAAGGCCGCGAAGGTGGCCGAGTTGCAGCACGAAGGCACGGCTGTCGCGATGGTCGGCGACGGTGTCAACGATGCCCCCGCCCTCGCGCAAGCCGATGTTGGTATCGCTATCGGGGCGGGCACCGATGTGGCGATCGCGTCGGCAGGGGTGATCCTCGCCAGCTCTGACCCGCGTTCGGTGCTCTCAGTGATCGAACTCTCACGTGCTGCCTACCGCAAGATGAAACAGAACCTGTGGTGGGCGGCGGGGTACAACTTGATTTCGGTGCCGCTTGCCGCCGGTGTGCTCGCTCGCGTCGGGTTCGTGCTGCCGATGTCAGTCGGAGCGATTCTGATGTCGCTGTCGACGATCGTCGTGGCGCTGAATGCCCAGCTCTTGCGTCGCGTCGATCTCAGCCCAGAAGCCAGCACTCGCGCCGTGCTCGAACGCACGAACTGACCTCACGCAGCCCAGGATCAGCACATGTCATCAACCACTGAATCGCACGCGTCGCACCACGGGTATATCGACGATAAGAAGCGCTACCTGCAGCGCATGAAACGAATCGAAGGTTTGGCCCGGGGCATCGCGAACATGATCGACGAAGAGCAGTACTGTATCCACATTCTGACCCATGTCAGTGCGCTCACCCGCTCGCTGCAGGGGGTGGCGACGGGGCTGCTCGATGATCACCTGAAGCACTGTGTGCTCGATGCCGCCAAGCTTAGCGACGAGGCCGCCCACGAGAAAATTCAGGAGTCCACTGCCGCGGTCAACCGGCTGATCCGATCGTGACTGTGTGAGTCGGCCTTGCGGGTTAGCCTACCGGCACTTCCCGCCGAGCAGGGCTCTCGCGCCGCGCACCCCGGTGCGCTCGGAGCGCGCGGAGCGCCGACAGAATGGCCACAAGGTCAACAATCTCTTGCAGCAGCGCTCCCACCACCGCCGGCAAATAGCCGAATGCGGCGACGAGCATCAAACCGACTGAGATGATGATGCCCATCCAGATCGACTGCAGGGCGATCTGCACCGTGCGCCGCGAGACATAGGCCACATCTGCCACTCGCGCGATGTCGTTCGAGATGATCACCGCCGCTGCTGACTCGCTCGCGACCGTTGCACCCCTGCCCGCCATCGCAACACCGACATCGGCGGCCGCGAGCACCGGGGCATCATTGATCCCATCGCCGACCATGAGTACGGGTCTCGGCCGCATCGCCTGCACAATCCGCACCTTGGTCTGGGGAGTGGTCTCAGCGTGCACCGTCTGAATGTCGACCGCGTGTGCGACAGACTCCGCGGTCGACGTGATATCACCGGTCACCATCGCGATCTCGGCTACGCCTGCTCGGCGAAGACGGGACACCGTGTCTGCAGACTGCTCACGAATCGGGTCGGACAAGATGATCACTCCGGCGAGCTCGTCACCGACCGATACGTAGACGGCCGTCTCCCCAGCTGAGAGTACGGGTCGATCGATCGGCCCGGTCACCTCTTCGATAAATGAGGGCTTGCCCACTCGCACCGAAGTGCCGTCTGCCAGAGAGGCGAGGACACCGTTTGTTGCCACCTCGTCGGCCGTCACCACTTCGGGAAGCTCAAGTTGCTGTGTGCGTGCCGATGCCACGATCGGATCGGCGAACACGTGCACGGAGTACTGCTCGGCGGCGGCCGCGAGCTGCAGCGTCTCGTCTACGGTGCGAGCAGCAGGGTGAATCTCGACGACGTCGGCTTTACCTTCGGTCAAGGTGCCGGTCTTGTCGAATGCGACTGCACGGACCCGGGCGAGCACCTCTAACACGCCACCGTCTTTGATGATGACGTTGAGCTTTGCCGCGGAACTCATCCCGCCCATAAACGCGACCGGGGTGGCGATGAGCAGCGGGCACGGCGTCGCCACGACGAGCACCTCGGCAAATCGCACCGGATCCCCGCTGAGAAACCACGCGAAGCCCGCAATCAGCAATGACACAATGGTGAACGGCACCGCATAACGGTCGGCGAGTCGCACCATCGGTGCCCGGGAGTCCACGGCCTCCTCGACCAACCGTACGATCGAGGCGTAGTTCGAATCGGCTGCCACCTTCTGCGCGCGCATCGTGAAGCTCGTCGTTCTGTTGACCGTTCCAGAAAGCAGTGGGTCGCCCGCGTGGTAGTTCACCGGGATCGGTTCACCGGTCACGGATGATTCATCAATCGTCGCGTGATCCGATAGGAGCACCCCGTCGACGGGGAGGATCTCTGAGGAGCGCACCAGCAGTTCGTCGCCGACCTTCACCTCTTCGATCGCGATGCGTTCGACCTCACCTGTTACCGGGTGAATTCGACCCGCGAATGCTGGGGCTCGGTTCAACAGTTGGTCGAGTTCTCGGCTCGCGCGGCGAGCGGCGAGGTCTTCGAGTGCTTCCCCTCCGGTGAGCATCAACGCGATGATGAGCCCCGCGACATATTCCTGTACGGCGAGTGTCGCGATCATGGCGATGACCGCAAGAATGTCGAGCCCCCAATGCCCGCGCATCAGATCTTTGAACATGTCGATCGCGGTGATCACGATCACGATACCGAGCACCAAGTATGCGGTGACCCCGAGAGCCATCTCTGCGCCGGTCAGCCAGAGCATAACCCCGGTCGCCAAACCGACGAGCACGAACATCATGAGCTTGCGGTTGCGAAGAAAATCCACCGTCGATGACATTGCGTGTGACGCTTCCGAGGTACGTGGGGCGATGGTCTGGGCTGGCACGGTGCTGTTCTCAGTCTCTCCTCGTGAGGGTTGAGAGTGCGGTGAGCGCGGTCACATCAGTGATCGTGATCCGCCCCTGTTCCTGTTGTGAGATCACCCCGGTGTCTGTGAGTTTGCGAAGTTGCCGACTGAGGGACTCTGGTGTCGTGGACAGGAGCAAGGCGATGTCCTTCTTTGCGAGCGGCAGCGTCACGTCGATGGCTCCTCGCGGCCCTGGCGTCGCAGGGAGCGAGAGCAGGCAATCGGCGAGACGAGAGCTCACGTTTCCCGAGATGACAGAAGCCAGTCGCGCCTCAGTATCTTCCAAGCGCTGACTCACTCCTTGCAGCATGCACGGCCCGATGCTCGGATACTTCTCGACGAGACGCCCGAGATCGGCATGACGGAACACGCACAGTTCAGTATACACGAGCGCTTCTGCTGCGTGATCGGGTCTCGTGCCGGTGAGAAACGCGGACTCTCCGATGAAGTCGCCCGGCCCGAGGACCCGGATCACCTGCTCGTGCCCAGCCGCACTTGTTCGAGCGATCTTCACCTGACCGGTGTGCACCACCATCAACTGCGACATATCCGAGCCTGCTATATACGCCTGCTCGACAGCGTCTAATCGGACGGTACGTGCAAATCCTGCAACTTCCACTTGCTGCGTATGTGTGAGCCCTTGAAACAGTGGTACACGGGCCACGCAGAGATCATTTGCTGGATCAGCATCCACATCGGTTGAAACAGCCAACGGCATCCTTCCCTTCCAGTCCCTTCCGTTCCCTTCTAGTATGGCGACTCGTGGCACAACACCCGCGCTTCAGCTGAAGCCAGGGGTGGCGCGTGCAGTGATGTACGCGTGGGGCGTCCGCGGGTTCGAGCGCTGCCCGATCACCTCGAACCCGGCGTGGGTGAGGGCTTCGACCATTTTGTTCATCGGCCACCGGTATGCGGCGGCGACCGGATGGTCGAATACCTCCAGCCGCGGCCCCGCGAAAAAGGACATCAGCAGCGATCCGCCGTCACCCAGCCGAGTGCGCAGTGTTACGAGCGCGTGTAGGAGCTCTTCTGAACTCATGTGAATGGTCGAATACCAGGCGAGGATCCCGCCCCAGCGGGTCTCGCAACGGGCGAGATCTTCGATGGAATCGTGATGGAACACAACCGCGGGATGTCTGGCTCGGGCAATCGTGATGAGGCGATCCGATGGCTCGAGCCCTTCCACCGTGTGTCCGAGGCGTGCGAGGTGACCGGTCCAACGCCCGGTACCCGCGCCGACATCGAGAATGGGGCCATCGACTGCCGCGGCCCACGGCTCGATGACCGCACGATCAGGGTCATCCGGTGAGATCTCGGCACCGAGAATGCCCTCGATATCAACCTCAGGCGACCCGTATGCATCGGCCACCCGGTTTATTGAGGCCACAGGATCAGACGTCCGTGCTTCTGTGAATACGGCGTCCGTCGGTGCCTCAGGCAGCTGGGTCATGGTTCGATGATCACTTTGCCGGCAGTGTGCCCGGCCTCCACCATGGCGACGGCTTCCGCAGCCCGATCGAGACTGTACCGGTCCGTCACCTGCGGGTCGACGAGACCGTACTGGGCGACGCCGGTGACCTTCTCGAGCCCTTCACGCGTGCGCACCACCGCTACGCCACCGAGTTGCTGCACGGTGGTCGGGTCTGCGGTACTGATGATGACGCTCGGGTCTTTGGCGACGACCGCGAGATCACGAACCGCCTGCCCACCGACCAGGTCGATGAGCACATCAACACCCTCCGGCGCGATGGCACGCACCCGGTCAGCCGCACCCTCCCCGGAGGCAACGAACGTCGCACCGGTCGACTCCACCAGTTCCTGCTTCGCTGCACTGGCCACACCGATGACCGTGAACTTGTGCACATTGCCGATCTGCGCCGCCATCAGCCCGACCCCACCTCCGGCGCCAAGAATCAGCATCGTCTGACCAGGTTCCAGCTCGATCTGATGCGTCACGTCATACGCAGTCGCCCCTGCGACAGGCAGTGCTGCAGCGTCAACAAAGGAAAGCTCTTCGGGCTTCTGGACGGTTTGTGCCGCATCCAACACTGTGTGCTTCGCGAACGTTCCCTGTCCTTTGGCCGCGAGGCCGAGCACCATGTCACCGACAGCGAAGTTCTCGACCTCTGCGCCTACGGCGGTGACGACACCGGAGGCCTCTCGGCCCATCGGTGCGGGAAGCGGCCAGTGGGAGCCCATCTGCCCCGCACGGATCTTCCAGTCAGCAGGGTTCACCCCGGCCGCTTTCACTTCGATCGCGAGCTCTCCAGGCCCAGGCGCCGGTGCGGGGCGTTCAACGAGTTCCTGCGTCTCGGGGCCGCCATAGGCGGCGAAGACCAGCGCTTTCGACATTATTGACTTCTCCTCATTCTCCAGGTGAGTGACACTTACTTGGTTGCCTGTGGCGGAGAGTCTTCACCCGAAGCCTCTGCCGCATCAGCGAGTTCCTTCGTGGCATACGCCGCGTCAATTGCGTGCTCCGGAGGTGAATAGACGGTGTAGAGCACCAACGGCTCATTGCCAGTGTTGCGGAAGTTGTGGCGAGTACCGGCCGGGACAGCGCACAGGTCGCCAGCATCAACGGTGTGCGTCTCGCCGTCAAAGTCGGCCTCTCCGCTGCCCCGACACAAAACTCAGCAACTGGTCGGTGGTGTCATGCACCTCGTCGCCGATCTCCCCGCCCACCGGAATCGTCATCGCAACGAGTTGGGAAAGCTTTCCCGTCGGAGCACCTGACGAAAATTCGTGTTTGCTTTCGCGACCTCGTCGATGATGAAGTGCGTCGCCTTCTCGCCGACGCTGAACTGGTTCTCACTCATGTGTGTGGTCCTTTCTCAAGATGGAAGTTCGGATGAACTCTGGGCCGTGGCTGGTTCGACCGGGCGGCCTGTTTCATGTGCGGCTCGGGCGCGTTCACTCCTCGACAACGCAGTGGCTCCTTGGGTGTTGCGCAGCAGGCGCACCGCGTTGAGGATTACGATGAGCACCGATCCCTCGTGCACGAGCATGCCGATAGCCATCGTGACACCCCCTGCGAAGACCCCGACGAGCAGCACGACAACGGTGATGAGCGCGATCCAGATGTTCTGGCGCATGACGTTCACGGTGCGTTTGGCGAGGCTGATTGCTTCGGGCAGTTTCAAGAGGTTGTCACCCATCAGGGCAATGTCTGCCGTCTCCACGGCCACCGCTGAGCCCGCTGCACCCATGGCAACACCAATGTCGGCGGTCGCGAGGGCCGGGGCGTCGTTCACGCCGTCGCCCACCATCGCGACCGTGTGCCCCTCGCGCTGCAACCGCGCGACAGCGTCGAGCTTGTCCTCGGGTAGCAACGAAGCATGGATCTCATCGATGCCGACCGCCTCACCGATGGCTTCGGCGACAAGGCGCGTATCTCCGGTGAGCATCACCACCTTCTGCACCCCGCTAGCGTGCAAGCGCCTGATCATCTCGGGGGCATCCTCGCGGATCGTATCTGCGACACCGATTACGCCAAGCAGGCTCTCATCGACCGCGACAATCATCGGGGTCTTGCCTGCCGCCGCCAGTTTCTTCGCAGCCACAGCCGCCCCCGCGTCGTTCACGATCCCGTACTGTTCGAGCAGCGGCACGTTACCGATGAGTACCCGCTTGTCGTGAGCGTCGGCCACGATCCCCTTGCCCACGACCGGTGTGACCGATCCCGGAAGCCCCTCGGGGGCCACTCCTTCTTCTCGTGCGGTGTCGAGGATCGGGCGGGCAAGTGGGTGCTCGGACCCTGCTTCTGCGGCGGCTGCCCAGCGAAGCACCTCGCGCCGATCCGCTTCAGGATTGAGCACAACGATGTCGGTGAGTACCGGGCGGCCCTCGGTGAGAGTCCCCGTCTTATCGACTGCGACGGCCGAGATCTTGGCCGAGGTTTCGAGGTACTCGCCGCCCTTGATGAGAATCCCGTTGCGGGCCGAGCGGCCGATTCCCGCTACGATCGCCACGGGAATCGAGATGACGAGCGCGCCCGGGCAACCGATCACGAGCAACGTGAGGCCGAGCACTACGTCACCAGAGATGAGGCCCGCCGCAAGCGCGAGTACCATCACCGCGGGCGTGTACCACTTCGAGAATCGGTCGATGAATGCCTGCGTTTTCGCTTTCGCATCCTGCGCTTCTTCGACACGGTGAATGATGCGCGCGAGCGTCGTGTCGGCTCCGATGCCGGTCGCCATGACCTGTAGGAATCCGCCCCGCGAGATCGTGCCCGCAAACACGTGATCTGACTTCGTCTTTTCGACCGGGATCGACTCACCCGTGATCGATGCCTCGTCGATCGCTCCGGTGCCTGACACGACCTGCCCGTCGACGGGAACTTTCGCTCCGTTCTTTACGAGCACGATCTCGCCCATGCGCACCTGATGTGCGGCGATCTCGACCTGCTCACCGTCGCGCATCACGACTGCAACGTCGGGGGCCACCGCGACCAACTCAGCGAGCGCTGCACGGGTCTTGTTCATCGTGCCGGCTTCGAGAGCGTGACCGATCGCGAAGAGGAACGTCACGGCGGCAGCTTCCCAGAAGTTGCCGATGAGTATCGCGCCGAACGCTGCAATCGATACGAGCAGGTCGATACTGATGAACTTTACGAGCAGTGCCCGGACGGCCTTCACGACGATTCCGTACCCCGCGACAATTGCTGCGGCGAGCATGAACGCGTTCGCAAGGGTAAACACATGACCAGAACCGTGGGCGTGTTCGCCAGCGTCGATCCACCATTGCGGACCGACCGTGACGTTCCAGCTGCCGACGAAGAGCTTTTCGACGCCAAACGACACGAGAATGAGGAGGCCCGAGACAACGGGAATGAACCAGTTGCCATACCGCCACTTACGGAACGCGTTCACGAATGTGCCGCCTTTCGAATTGATGAACTTAGTGCGTTAGGAACCGTTTGGCTAGAACGCGGAGGCCTTCGACTTATAGCCGGCCTTATCGACAGCAGCAATGAGATCGTCGACGGAACTTCTTGTCTCATCGTGGTCGATCTCAACGCGACCCGAGGCGAAGTGCACCGTCACGTTCTCGACGCCATCGAGCTTGCCGACCTGCTTCTCGATCTTGGTCACGCACGACGGGCACGAGAAACCCTCGGCGCGCAGCAGAGTGTGGGTGATGTCAGTAGCGTTCGCCATGATGAGTCCTTTCGCTTCACCCCGAAACGGGGATCGACCAGGAGGTTCCTGGCCTTCACCACCCAGACTATTGTGTTGACAGAGCCTCAGCCTTGACCTAGATCAAGTCGTGCTCGGAGCTCCTCTCTGTCGCTCACCAGCTACTTGGGTGCCATGAGTCGCTTCTTGGTTGATCTGCTGGGCGCCATGAAGGTCTACAAGACCGAACTGATCCGTCAGCAAGGCCCTGGCGGACGGTCGAGGAGGTCGAGCTTGCGACCCTCGAATACGTGTGGTGGTGGAACCATGAGCGGCTCCACGGGGAACTCGATATGCGTACTCCGATCGAGGTCGAACAGGCGTACTACGCTGAAACCGAGACGCTTCTGTCACCGACCGGCTGACAGGGAAACCGGTCGGAACAAGAGCCAGGCCAATTCAATTGTGCCCAAAGAAGTCTGGTACCAGGTACAGGCCGTGCTCGACGCACACAAATCCGCAGGTGCATGACCACTACCTGAAGGACACCATCTACTGCGGTCAGTGCGGCGAACGGCTGATCATCACGAACGCAAGAAACCGGCACGGCAACGTCTACCCATACTTCGTGTGCTCAGGCAGGCACTCTGGGAAGACCGAGTGCACAAGGCAAGCCATGCTCATCGAAGACGTCGAGCGGCTCATCGAGAAATACTACGAGATGATCGAAGTGTCACCCGGCATGCGGCATGACCTCGCCGGAAAGATTCACGCAGACTTCGACCTGCTCATGGCGAACGAGACGAAAGAGTTGTCGCGGCTGACGAGCGAGCGCGACCGTCTCGATGATGAGCGGATGAAGCTGTTGCAGGCCCACTATGCGGGGGCGGTACCGATCGACCTGTTGAAGCAGGAGCAAGAACGCATCGCGAACCAGATCAGGGACATTCAACACCGGCTCGAAGCACATCACGAGGAGTATGCGTCGGCTCGGGCAAACTTCGATGACTCGCTCGGGCTGCTCGCCACCATCGTGAGTGTGTACTAGCGCGCTGATGATACGAACCGGCGGCGGTGTAACCAGGCGTTTTTCCATCGGATCTTCATCGAGGAAGAAGGGAATGTGCGGGTCGAGTACGAGCGGCCCTTCGGGTCACTCTGCGACACGGAGGAGCAGATGAACGCCCTGAACTGGGCGGCTGAAGCGAAAAAGAAGGGAGAGGTTCAACCCGAACGAAGAGTGGTGACTCTTGTCGAGGGTTTGAACCTCTCCCATTTGGGGTGAGTAACGGGACTTGAACCCGCGACCCCCTGGACCACAACCAGGTGCTCTACCTGCTGAGCTATACCCACCATGGCGCTGATTTTGTCAGCGACCTAGAAAAGCATACCCGGTCAGAGCCGGAAAACCGAAACTGAACGGAGGTGATCCACACCACCCACTAGTTGGGGGTGTCCTCGGAGGAGGGAACGGACAGTGCGGTGATCGTTCCGCTGACAGAGTTCTGCACAATGTCCGCTGCGACCCGACGTGATTGTTGTGTGTCAAGGCCTGGGCTCTCTTTGAACATGGCCTTGCGGTAGTACCGCAGTTCATCAATGGATTCCAGGATGTCTGCGAGCGCTCGGTGTCCCCCGTTTTTCCCAGGTGCGGCGTAGTAGGTGCGGGGGTACCAGCGGCGTGCGAGTTCTTTCATGGAAGACACGTCGATGATGCGGTAGTGCAGGTGCGCGGTGAGGGCAGGCATGTCTCTGTTGAGGAAGAGACGGTCCGTGCCCACAGAGTTTCCTGCCAGGGGGGCTTTACGGGCTACGGGACTGTGTTTTTTGACGTAGCGCAACACACGTTGTTCGGCGTCTTCGAGGGTGAGTCCGTCGTCGAGTTCGTTGAGCAGCCCGGAGCGGGTGTGCATGGTCCGCACAAAGTCGCCCATCGTGGTCAGGGCTTCTGTGGGAGGTTTGATGACGAGGTCAATCCCCTCGTCGAGGGGATTGAGCTCGCTGTCGGTCACGATCGCTGCGATTTCGATGAGCGCATCTTGGGTGATGTCGAGCCCGGTCATTTCGCAGTCGATCCACACAATGGGGTGAGTGGGTGCGCTGTTGGTCATGGGATTGTGAGGATGTCAGGCCCTTGCGCTGTGATGGCGATGGTGTGCTCCCAGTGCGCTGAGCGGCCGCCTTTGATGGATCGGATGGTCCACCCGTCGTCGTCGTAGTAGTAGCTGTCTTTGCCGCCGAGGATGAACATGGGTTCAATGCAGATGACCATGCCCTCTTCGAGGCGTGTGCCTTTCCCTTTTTTGGCTTTGTTGGGGACGAAGGGGTCCATGTGCATTTCTGTGCCGATGCCGTGTCCACCGTGGTCTTCGAGGTTACCGAGGCGGTGTTTGCGGGCTAGTGCGTGAACAGCGTGGCCGATGTCTCCCACGGTGTTTCCTACCTGGGCGGCTTCGATCCCGGCGTAGAGGGCTTGGCGTGTGACCTCGATGAGGTGTTCGTCTTCGGGGCGTGGTGTGCCAACGATGAAGGTGCGGGCGGCGTCACCGCACCATCCGTCAAGGACCGCACCAAAGTCGATGGACACGACGTCACCGTCTGCGATCAGTTGGTCGGTGGGGATACCGTGGACCACGGCGTCGTTGACGGATGCACAGATGGATCCGGGGAAGGGTGATGGCGCCCAGTCTGGGTGGTAGTTGAGGAAGGGGGATGTTGCACCATGGTCGGCGAGGACTTGAGCGCCGACAGCGTCGAGCTCTTTGAGTGACACTCCTGGTGCGGCTGCTTGTTGCATTTCCTCGAGGGCGGTGGCAACAACTGCACCAACAACCCGCATCTTTTCGATCTGTTCTGGCGTTTTCTTCTCAATCACAGTGTCACGCTACTCCTTGGTGGCCGGCATGTGCCGGGAGGGTGGTTCCGTGGGTGTGCTACTCGTCGTTGAGCGCACAAGTTCGACTCCCTTGTTGGCGAGTTCGTCAGCTTTGTCGTTTCCTACGTCTCCGGAGTGACCTTTCACCCAGGTCCAGGTGACGCGGTGGCGGGTGACTTGGTCGTCAAGTTCGCGCCAGAGTTCAGCGTTCTTGACAGGTTTTTTGTCTGCAGTACGCCACCCGTTGCGTTTCCACCCATGAATCCACGAGGTGATGCCTTTCATCACGTAAGTGGAGTCAACGTGGAGGTTTACATCACAGGGACGTTTGAGTGCGCGGAGCCCTTCAATGACGGCCATGAGCTCCATGCGATTATTCGTTGTGTGGTTTTCACCACCAAAGAGTTCTTTGGTGTGGGCCCCGGAGGTCATCCACACACCCCAACCCCCTACCCCGGGGTTCCCTTTGCAGGCCCCGTCGGTCCACATTGTCACGGTGGCGCGGTCGCTGTCATCACTGGTGGACTGGTTGTTCACTCAACGTCCTGGGTTGTGGGAATAAGACAATCACCGTTCACGGTGGGGTCCATCTGTGGCGCCCCCGACAGGATTCGAACCTGCGACCTAGGGATTAGAAGGCCCTTGCTCTATCCAACTGAGCTACGGAGGCACGACGATTCTACGCACAATCGCCGTGCCTCACTAAATTGAACGCCTAGGAATCGAGGCGTGAAGCGACCGCTTGAGCGAATCGCTGTGCAGCTTCTTCGTTCTCAGCAAAGAACAGGGTGGGTTCGGTGAGTTCAATTTCGAGAAGCACTGGTTCACCAGTGTCTGAGGGAATGAGGTCAACACGGGCATACAAGAAACGTTCCTCATCACCGGTGATCTCGTGGGCGGCGTGTAACGCTTTGCGGGCTAACTCCACATACTCCGGTTCTGCGCCATCTCCCACGGTCACTTCAACCTGATACTGGGACGCGGGGGCATCCCCACGCGCAAGCATCGGGTTTTTCCTTGCAGCATGGGAGAACTGACCATCAATGAAAATCAGTGAGGTCTCACCTTTCTCATCAATCTGCTTCAAGTACGGCTGGATCATGACGTGGCGCCCCGACAGCAACAGGTCACGCACATGCATGATCGCTTCACCGCGTGCTTGAGCGGTGGCCTCCTGGTAGCGGGCAGTATCTTTGGCACCAGCAGAAATCGTGGGCTTAATAACGTAGTCACCAAAGGCAGGAAGCCGCGTGTGGATCGCCTGCGAGGTGAAGTGACGCGCCGGGTCAAGCCACAGCGTCCTCACCACTGGGATCCCACGTTCTTCCATTTCCTTTAAGTAATACTTATCAATGTTCCACTCCACCACGTCAGCGTGATTGAGTAACCGTGGAACAGATTTCGCCCATGACACAAACTCGTCCCGGCGTGCCGCATAGTCACGGGTTGAGCGCACGACAACGAGGTCAAACTCATCCCACGCCACCGCCGGGTCATCCCACACAGCGGGCACCGCATCGATACTTTCCTGAGCCAACGCACCCACCAGATGCTGGTCATCAGGTGCAAGGTCAGGAAGGTCAGAACAAGTCACAAGAGCTACGCGTCGATTCGTCACACACCCAAGGGTAGTCCATGGCCCCCCGGCGCGGTGCGGTTGCGGATCGCCGGTGAGGAACTAGTCTGCGAACATGGCGAAGTTCTTTGACATCCACCCAGACAACCCCCAACAACGGCTCATTTCCCAGGTGGCAGACGCCCTCCGCAACGGCGCGGTGATCGCCTACCCCACCGACTCTGGTTATGCACTGGGATGCGCCATGGACAACCACTTCGGTTCTGACCGAATCCGCGCGATCCGTGACCTCGATGAGCGTCACCATATGACACTCGTGTGTTCTGATTTCTCCCAGCTTGGTCAACTCGTCATCCTCGACAATCACGCATTCCGTGCCATCAAAGCTGCCACTCCTGGCCCTTACACATTCATTTTGCCCGCCACCAAAGAAGTACCCCGCCGCCTGGCCCACCCCAAGAAGAAAACAGTGGGTGTGCGCATCCCAGACAACGAAATTGTGCGCAGCATTATCGCGGAACTGGGGGAACCGATCTTGTCGAGCTCCCTGATCCTGCCTGACATCGACTCCCCACTCACTGAAGGGTGGCAAATCAAAGAAGAACTCGACCACGTGCTTGACGCTGTTGTCGAAGCAGGCGATTGCGGGGAGGAACCCACCACAGTGATTGACTACTCCTCTGGTAGCGCGGAAGTTGTGCGTGTTGGGGCTGGAGATACCGCACGGTTCGAATAGTCGCGCTCCCGTTCGCCCATAGCCGATGTGCCCGCCCCAGCAGGCGGGTGCAGCGAAACAGCGTTAGCGTAACGAGTGTCACCACAGATCACATGAGCGGATCACACCCCAAAAGGAGGGTTTTCAACCATGGCAAGTGACATGTATGCGAACTACACCGTGCCTGGACTGGAGTTAGCTGACGGACACAAGGTCGCCGACACACTCCAGATGCGCATCCACGCACTGAACGACCTGCAACTCACCCTCAAACACGCCCACTGGAACGTTGTTGGACGCGACTTCATTTCCGTCCACGAAATGCTTGACCCCCAAATTGACCAAGTGCGTGCCATGGTTGACGCCCTCGCGGAGCGCATGGCCACCCTCGGGGTTGCCCCGAACGGGTTGCCCGGCGACCTCACCGCGAAGCGGACATGGCACGACTACCCCATTGGGCGGGCGACCACCTCTGAACATCTCGCCGCGCTGGACGTGGTGTACAACGGGGTCATCTCGGACCACCGTGCCGCCCTCGAACTAGTGTCTGACCTTGACCCGATCACCGAGGACATCCTCATCTCCCAAACCGGGGAACTGGAACTGTTCCAATGGTTTATGCGTTCCCACCTGGAAAATCCCAGTGGTGAACTGCTGACTGAGAATATTGAAAGCGCGAAGGAAGCTGCCGCTGCGGCTCGGCGCGTGAACTAGCAGTTGAGGTGATGATGCCTGCACAGGTGGCACTTGTTGTCATTGATATGCAGGAGGCGTACTTTCAGGACCCTGCGTTGGCCAGCCAACGCAGGGTCCTGTCACGTCGCGTGAACTCTGCTATCGGGTTGGCAGAGCTGTTGGGGCTTTAACCCAAACCTCATCTACAGTGTGTTCATAGTTGAGTGTCGTCATCGACGACCACATGGGGGTCTTTGAGCGGGTCGTTGGCGTCAAGGGTGCGCGGGTCGTCTTGCCCGCCTTGTTCCACTGGTTGTCCGTCCCGGCCATCGAGTGGAACCATGTCTGGCGCTTCTTCCGCTGAGTGGACGTCGCGTGGTTCGTTGGGGAGCATCGCTTCCTTCTTCCAAGTGGACTTGTGCGGACTTTTTCTACCCTGCCATGATCGGGTGACCTGCGCATGCGCTGGGTGATGTGGGCGGTCCGGAGGGATTGCCTCACCGATGCGCCACGTTGGTGGGCATGAAAAAAGCCGGATCGTGTGATCCGGCTTTTGTGTGGTGCGCCATCAGGGACTCGAACCCCGAACCCGCTGATTAAGAGTCAGCTGCTCTGCCTATTGAGCTAATGGCGCGCACAAGAAACAATAGCAACGGCCTGCAGATTCTCCAATTTCTCGTTGTGTCACCCTCGTCACTTTTTGCGCGCTCGAGGACGCGTTGAGGCCGGTGGGGGTAAAGAAAAACCCAAGACGTGTGTCTTGGGTTTTCATCTGGTGCGCCATCAGGGACTCGAACCCCGAACCCGCTGATTAAGAGTCAGCTGCTCTGCCTATTGAGCTAATGGCGCGCACAAGAAACAATAGCAATCGAGCGGGAAATCTCCAATGTGAGTGCGTGTCGCGCTCGTCACTGTCACAGGGCGTCGTAGCCCCTCGCACCCCTCACTCGCATGTACCCCTATGCGCTGTGGGCTCTCTTTTCCTGCTGGTCACCAGGGAGCGGCACACAGCGTGCAGCCGATGAACTCACCGCTAAGTCAGCGAGCAGCGCCGCAGGAATGTCACCAGACCTGATCCGATCAGCGGGGCTTTCCTCACCAAGCAGTGCACGCACATCGTCGTTGAGTTCAACATCAAAAAGGTCCTCAGGGCTGAACTCACTAGGCAGTTCGCGTGGTTCACGACGCATCGCGCTCTCCTTGCCATTAGGGGGACGGATCCAAGCCACACAGCGGGTTTCGTGGCACTCAATTAAGCGTGCCTTGCAAACCTAAAATCTGCGTGAGAGATGTGCGTGAATCGGGGGTGAATATTGTTTTTCACCCCACCCTGATCCTCACAGCATCTCTTGCGTCATCGGTCAGTAACTCTGTGAGCTTGCTCCTTTGACCCTACCCACCAGCAGCAGATCCGCCCATAGTGACTGATTCCCATCATGGGAACTCAAGTGAGGGCGAGAACGTGCCGAGTGCATCGGCAATTTACAGGTATAGGCCTGTTGGGCGCTCTGATTCGTCGGCTTGCGCAACCGCGTGGATATCTTTCTCGCGCAGCAGTACGTAGTCTGTACCAGCGATATCAACCTCAGCGCGATCTTCAGGGTCAAACAAGACCCGGTCCCCGAGCCGGACCTGGCGCACGTTGTCACCCAGGGCGGCAACAAGCGCCCACGCAAGTTTCTTCGGACCAACCGCTGTGGCTGGGATCACCAAACCGGCGCTGGATTGTCGTTCCGTGGTGTCTTTCTCAGGGTGCACCAACACGCGGTCGTGGAGCATCCGCACGGGCAGTTGCGGTGCCGCCCGCCCAGGTGTGGTGTCAGAGGTGTTCGTTGAGTCGTTCACACCCTCTACGGTACCGATAGCATGGCCCTGACCGTTAATGCTCACACCTTGTGGAAGGTTGTCATGTCTGTTCGCCTTGAACCCGGAACACCCGCACCCGCTTTCACCGCCCCCACTGCAACAGGTGAGGAATTTTCTCTTGCCGATGCGGCGGGCAAGAAAGTGATCCTCTATTTTTACCCCGCAGCTGGCACTCCCGGTTGCACCACCCAGGCGTGTGACTTCCGCGACTCGTTGGCGTCCCTCCAAGGTGCCGGATACACGGTCATTGGGGTCTCCCCCGACTCCGCGGACAAACTCGCGTCCTTCGCAGACAAAGAACACCTCACCTTCCCGCTTGTCGCCGACCCTGACAAAACCATTGCCACTGCTTACGGCGCTTACGGTGAGAAGAACAATTACGGGCGTACCGTGATGGGAATTATCCGCTCCACCTTCGTCCTGGATGAGGACCACACCATCACTCACGCCCTGTACAACGTGAAAGCAACCGGGCACGTGGCACGCCTACGGCGGGACCTTGGTCTCGACGGGTAAAAATATCCCGTACACTTGTGGGTGCGCGCGAGTGGCGAAATTGGCAGACGCGCTGGATTTAGGTTCCAGTGTCTTCGGACGTGGGGGTTCAAGTCCCCCCTCGCGCACGTGAACGACGTCAACCCCTGACCCGGGAGTACTCTTGGGTCAGGGGTTTCGTGTTCCGAGGGCAGAATTGGTGCTCAACGCACTCGGTACCGAGGGTACAGGGGCACGGTGACCAGCCCCACAGCAACACTAGCCCTGGTTCAGTTCTGACGGTGAATCTGCTGCCCGGTGATCAAGGGGAAAGTCACTAGCGCATCGGAGTCTAGGTCCTCACGGTGTATGTCCACGGCGCTCAGCTGACTATTCTCGTACGTCCGGTAGTAATAAATTCCCCGGTCAGTGTTGCAGCAGGAGGAATAAATGGTGATCTCATACTTACTGTCATCCTCGACAAGCACACAGCCGCGCTGCTGCGCGATGCTATGAACGACGCGCTCTTGGAACTGGTTAACTCCTGTGCGCTCGCGCCCGTGAACAGGGTGACAGAGATCGTTGGCTCACGTGATGCTCGCCTTGCCACGCTTCTTCGCGAAATTGACACCCGGACGGGCCTCAGGGTTCCTGACCAGTAAGGCTCATACGAAAGGAAGGAACGTGCAGGTGTCTGTGCGAATTGCGCACGAACGTGACCTTGACCAAGCTGCTGACACTCTTGCCGATGCGTTTGCTGACTACCCGTGGACACGGTACGTGACCCCACTAGTCACCGGGGACACGATACTCCTCTGGCGGCCTGTACAAATGCCGCAATCTTCGCGGGGTCTTTGACTCCAGGGGCGCTTTCCACACCGCTTGACACGTCCACACCCCACGGTGACGTGGTGGTGATCGCGTCTGCAACATTGTCTGGGGTGAGCCCGCCGGCCAACAACCACCGGCCAGTTGGTCGGCGGTGAGCAAGCGCCGCGAAATCCCAGGTGTGTCCTGACCCTGCCTGGGGCGCATCGAGAAGCAAGAGTTCCTCACCATACGCACCGACCGTGAGGTTTGGGCTGGCCGATAGCGAGGTGGCTCGCCACACACGGGGAAAACGGGCCGCAGCGTACGCCACATCGTCGTCACTGTATTGGCCGTGAAGTTGAAGCACACTAACACCGGTAGATTCTGCAAGCGCGAGCGCGTCGGCGATGGGGGTGGTGGCGACAACGAGGACAGTGTCGATGGTGCAGTCCACGGTGGCGGTGAGTGTGCTGATGTGTGGTGGTGTGAGGTGGCGGGGGCTGGTGGGGGCGTGGACGAATCCGATGGCGTCAACGTGTGCGGCTTGGGCTGCGTCGATGGCGTGGGGGTCGGTGAGTCCACACACTTTGATGTACATCGTGTCTCCTTTGGTTGCGTCTTTGTGAGTGTATCTGGCACTAGACTGGGTCGTTGATCCCGCGCTGTGATGTGGGCGCTTGGCGCCTGACTGAAGGAATGTGAGTTGAGTGGTGAATAACGACGCCGCATCTGTGTCTGTGAGCCCTGATGAACCTGGTGATGGTGACGCTGTGGCACCTGTGGAGGAGATGGGTGAGGGGCAGGTAGAGGCTGGTGAGCACCGGCCCAAGATTGTGTCGTTTGTGTCCCGGTCGACGCGGTTGAAGGGCCGTCAGCAGCGGGCGTGGGATGAGTTGGCTCCGTTGTTTGTGATTGCTCCGCCCCGGTTGATGTCGCGAACCTCGATTGCTCCTGAGGCTGTTTTTGATCCTGGTGAGGTGTTTGGTCGTTCGGGGCGGCTTGTGGTGGAGATTGGGTCTGGGCAGGGTGAGTGTGTGGTTCATGCCGCACAGCAGGCGTCGGATACTGATTTTTTGGCGTTAGAAGTGTATGTGCCGGGGATCGCGTCGACGTTGTATCGGATTCGTCGGACGGGTGTGTCAAATGTTCGGGTGATTCATGCGGATGCAGCGCAGGCAGTGGACACGTATTTGCCTGCTGCGGGTGTTGATGAAGTGTGGATTTTCTTCCCTGACCCGTGGCATAAGTCCCGTCACCATAAGCGTCGGTTGATTCAGCCTGCGTTCCTTGACCGTTTGACGCGTGTGCTTCGCCCTGGTGGTGTGGTGCGGTTGGCTACTGATTGGCAGGATTATGCGGATCATATGCGGGAAACTTTCGATGCGCACCCGCAGTTCACGTTGGTGAGTACGGACCGTTTTGAGGGGCGTCCGTTAACGAGTTTTGAGCGGAAAGGGTTGGAGAAGGACCGGGTGGTCACTGATCTTGCCTACACAGTGCGTTAGGGGGCGCGCAGGTGGCGCATTGTTTTTGTCATGTCCTACCTACTGACAGTGGTTGCTCCCACGGTGGACGGTACACAAATACTCTGTAACCGGTTCATTTCTTCGACAGTGACTTTGTGTCGTTCAAGACCATCAGGATCAAGTGTCATTTCGTGATAATAGGGGACCCATGCATCTCTGGTCCGCTCCCATTGTTCAGTCCACACCTCACGCGACGGCGCATCAGGCATGTCATATCCTTGAGCAATCACACATTCCCGTAGGTCAAGAACTCGATCATATTCTTCGTCTGCGGAGTTATTCACGTAATCGGGAAGAGAGAGGGACTCAGAACATTCAGTGAGGAGAGCATCCGCTTCCTCATCAGTCATATGTGTGAGCGCCCCTTGGCTCTGCGGGCCGTAGGAGATCCCAAAAGTTCCGTTGTCCGCCGTTCCTTCAACTCCGTGAGCAGCCAAACAAGCCACCCCCGCGTTAGCGTATTCCTCATTTTGCGCACGAACCTCAGCCATCCACGCTGGCGGCGTGTAAGTTGGCAGCGTTTCATCACTGTCGTGCCCCTGAGAAGCGCACGCTGAAAGTGTGGACACACCAACCACGGCGGCTAGGACCATCCAACGACGACCATTCATCGGTTGTCTTCGTTCCTCTTCACAATCAAGCCCCTCAGGCTATTTGCGCAATTCACGTGTTCACGCAAGTCCGTGGTTTTTGCTTCTATCACACCCTAGTTGCGGTCAACCGCCCCGTCAATGGACTGACCAGCCATAACGTGGGGATTCATCCCATGTTGTTGGGGACAGCAACGGCGGGGCACCCCTTCATGGGGCACCCCGCCGTTGTCTCGGTCAGCGTTGCAAGGTAGACCGTGCCTGCTGTCTCACAGTGTGAGCGTTACTGCTGTGCTGCTTCTTCTGCCTGAGCTTGCGCGAGTTGCTTGCGCACATCGTCCATGTCGAGACCTTTCACACCGTCAACAACCTGCTGGAGGGACTGTGCTGGCAGGGCGCCAGGCTGAGCGAACACGAGGATTCCTTCACGGAATGCCATCAGTGTGGGGATGGAGGTGATTTGCAGCGCAGCAGCGAGTTCCTGCTCAGCTTCTGTGTCAACCTTCGCGTAGTAGATGTCCGAGTGCTGTTCGGAGGATTGCTCAAAAATAGGTCCGAACTGTTTGCAGGGTCCGCACCATTCAGCCCAAAAGTCGACCAGGACGATGTCGTTGTTGGCGACTGTGTCAGCGAACTGTTCTTTGGTGATGTCGTGGGTGGCCAAGTGAGACCTCTTTTCTGTGCGGGTGTCTTCACTGGGTTACACAGTGAAGTGATCCAGCAGCTCAGGTGCCACCAAATCCGTTCTGTCAAAACACTACCGGGGTTCACTATGTTCCGCCGGTTGTTTGGCTGTTGGCGAACCTCAGTGAAGTCCTGGGGGTTGGGAGCGCGCCCAGGTGCGCAGATGGGGTGGGGCAGGGTAGAACAAAGGGGTGACTGACACAGTGGATTTCCCTGACCCAAGCTTTGGTGACCGCCCCAACCCGGTGGGGTGGCTTGATGCACACCGAATGGATGAGGTACGCAGCCTGCTTCCCTTGGTGTACGTTGACGCCGTGCCTGTGCGGGTGGATGAGTCTGGTGATGTCATCCAGGTCGGATTATTATTACGCGCCACTGAGTCCGGGCACATGATGCGTGCCCTTGTGTCAGGTCGGGTGATGTATCACGAACGGGTTCGTGATGCGTTGGTGCGGCACATTGAAAAGGATCTTGGTCCGGTGGCTTTACCGTCGATTCCAGCGTCCCCGCAACCGTTCACTGTGGCGGAGTATTTTCCCACCCCTGGTGTGACACCGTTCTATGATGACCGGCACCACGCGGTGTCACTTGCCTATATTGTGCCGGTGCGCGGCGACTGTTCTCCGCAACAAAACAACCTTGAACTGACCTGGCTAACCCCAGAGGAAGCGTGTTCGCCACGCATCCTCGCTCACATGCAAGGCGGTCAGGACATGTTGTTAAAGCAGGCGCTCGCCCACGCGGGTCGCCTGCCCGACCTGTCGTAACTTAGTGACCCCCAGCCGCGGAAGCGTGCTCAATGTGTAGGTGTGGCCACTGGGTGAAGTCCCGCTGAATGGTTCTGTCGTGGGAGGCGACAACCACAGCAGCCGCCGTGTGGAGCAGGTGTTGACACAAATCATCGACAAGGTCGATTGACAGGTGGTTCGTGGGTTCGTCCAGCAGGAGAACGTGCGGTTTGGCAAGGAGCGCACAGGCCACATCGAAGCGTCGGCGTTGCCCGGTGGACAGTTGTGACAACGGCGTGTCAAGTTCCTCATCGGTGAGTAAGCCTAGGTACGCCACGGGCATGATGTGGTCAGGGTCAAGTTGCCCCGATTCCAGGAGGTCCAACCCAACGCGCGCTGCCGCGTCAAAGCCGGTGGGATCAGTGTCACCGCTTGCCCCCACCCGGTTGGGTGATTCTTGCATCACCACGCCGATGCGCACATCGGCACGCGCATAACGGTACCCCTGGTCCACGGGCAGTTGCCCGGCGAGCGCTGCAAGGAGGGTGGATTTTCCGGCGGCGTTCGCGCCGGTGATCAAAAGGCGCCCTGACGGTGGGATCACAACGCGCTGTCCGGGCAGGTGCAATCGGACTGTGTCTTTGCCGATGCGCGGATTACGGATCTCAATCAGGGTTGCGTCAGCTTCCCACCCGGGGTTCAGGGCGGGCAGGTCTGGGAAGTTGAGGTGTGGAGGGGGTGGTGGGATCGGCAGGGCGTTGGCTTTCCCGGATTCCACGAGCCGGTCGGCGGCTTTGACGTGGATGCGTGCGCGTGTTCCTCGCCTGTGTTTTTGGGAGCCTTTGGGTGGCCGCCATTCATCAGATAGCCCTTCATAGGAGCGATCCAGCCGGTGCTCTAGTCGTGCGAGGCGTTTTTGTTGTGCCTGGTACAGGGAGCGCCACTTGCGGCGGTATTCGTTCTTGGCGAACCGGAACTTCAAGTACCCCGGCTCACCGTAGAGCTTGGGGGTGCCATCCATGGTGGGGTCCATGTCGAAGATCGCAGTGGCGGTGTCGTCGAGGAGTTGACGGTCGTGGGTGACAAAGATGACCCCTCCACGCCAGGTCGTAAGGACGTGGGTGAGGAACGCAATCCCGGTCGCGTCAAGGTGGTTGGTGGGCTCGTCAAGGAGGAGGAAATCGGCCCGTGACGCCAGGTGAATGGCGAGGCGCGCGCGGAAACGTTCACCTACTGACATGTGGGTGAGTTGGCGGGTGCGATCAGTGGGGGCGCTTAAGCGTGACAGTGCGGTGTTGATGCGTTGTTCGGCTTGCCAGGGGGCGAGGTAGTTCAGTGTGGCAAGAAGGTCAGCGAGGTCAGCCATGGTGCCGTGATCATGGTCAAAAGCTGCCGATGCGCGCTCGAGTTCCTGCCCAACTTCTGTCACCTGAGCAAGGGCGGCATCGATGAGGTCGCCGAGGGTGTCGTTGTGGGGGTGTAGTTCTTGGCTCACATACGTGCAGGTGCCGTCACGGGTGATATGACCTTCGTGGGGGTCTCGTTCCCCAGCAAGGATGGACAAGAGGGTGGATTTTCCGCAGCCGTTCTCCCCCACAATGGCGATGCGGTCGCCTTGGTTGACCGTGAAGGTGAGGTTGTGGAACACCTCGTTGTCCGGGTAGGAGTAGCTCAAGGAGTCGGCGTGGAGGTGCATTGTTCCCATACTAGTTGGGTTACGGTAATGGGGTGAGACTCGTTGCCGTGTGGTTTGCCCTCGATGTGGTTCTTGTTGTGTTGTTTGCTGCCGCTGGGCGGCAGTCCCACAATGAGGTGGCGACGATCGTGGGGATCGCTGACACGGCCTGGCCTTTCTTGCTGGGGTTGTTGGTGGGGTGGGTGATTACCCGGCAGTGGCAGACCACCACGACGGGGTTACCCATCGTGTTTCAGGTCTGGCCAGCAGCTATCATGTTGGCGTTTGTCACGTGGGCGTTTGCGTTGGCAATCCGGGTCCTCGCCGGGGACACCAACAGTGGCGGGTTCCCCTTTGTTGCGTTGGGATTTTTGTTACTCATGTTGGTGGGGTGGCGCATTGTGTGGGGGTCAGTTGTTCGCGTGCGCGCCCAACGCAGCAACGATATGCGGGACTAGCGCCCGGAACGCGTTGCCTCGGTGGCTGATCGCGTTCTTTTCCTCGGCGCTGAGTTCAGCGCAGGACCGGTCATAACCCAACGGAAGAAGGATGGGGTCATACCCAAACCCACCCTCGCCTCGCGGCGCGGTCAAGAGGGTGCCTTCCAGTGTTCCACGTTCCACATGTTCGTCCCCGTTGGGGGTCACCAGTGCGGCCGCACACACGAACCGTGCCGAGCGGTGCTCAGTGGGGACGTCCTCAAGTTGGCGCAACAGCAGGTCAAGGTTCCCCTGATCATCCCCATGGCCTCCTGCCCACCGGGCTGAGAAAATACCTGGAGCTCCTCCAAGAACGTCCACGGCAAGTCCGGAGTCATCAGCAATGGCAACGAGACCGGTTTCTTGTGCCAGAACACGTGCTTTGATCAGCGCGTTGTCCTCGAACGTCACCGCATCCTCAACGGGCGGGGTGACATCGAACGCCGACGCGGACACCACCGCACCGTCCTTAAGGAACGCGAGCGCGGGTTCTGCGGCGAGGATCGCGGCAAGTTCACGGACCTTGTGGTCGTTGTGTGTGGCAAGAACGATGCGGGCTGACATGGTATTTCCTTCCTTGTCGCCGGGAAAACAATTAGAGAATATAGGTACGGTCGGGTTCTGCCACGCTGATGGGGCCGGAGTACTGGTCGTGGGCTTCGCGCACAGAGACGTGAGGGTCGTTCCACGCGGGGATGTGGGTGAGAACCAGGGATCGTGCCCCTGCACGTTCTGCGATGTGACCAGCTTTTGCGCCGGTCAGGTGGAGCCCTTCGATTGCGTCGTCGCGGCCTTCGATGAAGGCCGCTTCGGACAAAAAGAGGTCCACGTTCGCTGCCAGGTCGTCAAGGGAGTCACAGATGTCGGTGTCTCCGGTGTAGGCCAGGGTGACACGGTCTGCAGGTGAGTGCTCGCTGGGCCCTTCGATGCGGAACCCAAAGGCTTCAACGGGGTGACGCACGCTGCGCACATCGATGGTCAGTGGACCAACCTCGATACGGTCACCATCACTGAGAGTGTTGTGGACGAACTGACCATCCATGTTTTCGCCCTCGTCGAGCCCGTACATGCACCCGAGGCGTTCTTGGGTGTCCCGAGGACCGTAGACGGTGACGGGTGTGCATTGGGATTTCTCCGTGCCATACGACGGGTGATACCGGTAGTACACGTAATAACCGGCCATGTCCGCGCAGTGGTCGGGGTGCAGGTGGGATAAAAACACCGCGTTCACGTCAAAAGGGTTGACGTGCCGTTGCAATGCCCCCAGTGCCCCGGAGCCTAGATCAAGGACAACAGACCACTGTTTCCCGTCCTCGTCGTCTGCTTGAACCAGGTAGCTCGATGCAGGTGACTGCGGGCCAGGATATGAGCCGGCCATCCCAAGAACTGTGAGTTTCATCCGACCATCTCCACTGTTGCAACCTCTGGCCCCAAAAAGCGGCGCGCCAACACGTGAAACGCGTGCGTGTCACCGGTGGCAAAGAATTGGTGACGAGGCGGCCCGGCTTCCGGGCTACGTTCTAACCCATGGGCCACCAGCGTGCGGTACACATCTTTTGCTGTTTCCTCAGCTGACGACACCAACGTGACGTCCTCCCCCATGACATACGAGATCGCACCAGTGAGTAGCGGGTAGTGCGTGCACCCCAGAATAAGGGTGTCAACATCATGATGTTTCAACGAATCCAAATAGCGTGTCGCTGCTTCGATGACGCGAGGACCAGTGGTGATTCCGGCCTCAACAAGTTCCACAAAGTCAGGGCAGGCAACTGACGAGACAGTAAGGTCAGCGGCCACCGACAGCGCATCGTCATACGCCCGAGAAGCAACTGTCGCCTGGGTTCCAATGACCCCTATCTTGCCGGTGCGCGTCGCAGCAACAGCCCGCCGCGCAGCGGGCAAAATCACCTCAACCACCGGGATACCGCGCCCGACCGTGTACCGTTCACGCGCATCGCGAAGCACCGCAGCAGAAGCCGTGTTGCAGGCAATAACCAACATTTTCACGCCGTCATCCACCAGACGGTCCATGATCGTCAACGCCAACTCCCGAACTAGCGCCAATGGCTTAGGCCCGTAGGGGGTGTTCGCTGTATCGCCGATGTACGTGATCGACTCACCCGGCAACTGATCAAGGATGGACCGAGCAACAGTCAGCCCGCCCACACCGGAGTCGAAAATCCCAATAGGTGAATCATTCACACTACGAGGGTAGCCAACCTGACAGACACCTGGGGACTGACTACCCCCAGATCACCGTGATACGTGATTGATGCCACAAAAGTTGAGGTGCCCTATGGGGGACCTTTGTGGGCCACACCACCAAGAACGAGCGGACTACTCCCCCACCGTTCGATCGTCGCTGAGCATGCACTCCACTAACGACTCCTGTAAATACCCACACAGCATATAAAGCATCCCCAACACATAGCGGCGCTCGTCGTCAGGGTCGAGATCATCAATATCTTGCTGCTCCATGAGAAAGTCACCCAACGCGTCAGAAGCCTCATCATCAACAAGGTCCAACCGTTCAGCAAGCACCAACCGCATATCCGTCAACGTCATCGCCACATCGGCGCAATCCGCGCGGGTGACAGCCCACTCCACGTGCTTATCCTCATCGGATGACGGCTCCGCCTCCATGAGTTGCCCCGCAAAAGCAACCAAACGTGACACCTTGGCTTCACGGATATCACCATCGGTGAACTTACGAAACTCCGCCGCCACCTCAGGGTCCAAGGACGCATCCGGCACCAAACGGCGCACCGCGGGGTCAGTGGGCACATCAATAAACGGTTCACCCGACAACCCAGCTAACACCCGGTTGAGCTGAGGAAGATCAGGAACGCGCACCTTCGGAGCCCCAGACACATCCTGCTGCTCTTCCTCATCCGAAGAATCAGCCATGTGATCCTGCCCCAACAGTTCAATGACCTCACCAGCAACCTGGACCAGGTAAAACCGCTCACCGGTAGTTAAGTACGCCAAATATGCGTCCCCATCAAACGGGCTCAGCACAAAAGGATGTGCCACACCTACTCCTCACTGCGCATCATCGTTGCCCACAACCCATAGTTGTGCATGGCTTGGACATCAAACTCGATTTTCTCGCGGCTGCCCGTCGCCACCACCGCGCGACCCTCCGTATGGACCGTCATCATCAACTGATGCGCCTGCCCACGCGGATAATTGAAATACGTGTGAAACACCCACTCCACATAGTTCATTAAGTTCACCGGGTCATTCCACACAATAAGAACCCACGGCTGAGAATCCAGTTGGGCTGCGTCGTCAATGACAGCAAGTTGTTCGGTGGGTGCACTCACACTGTCCATGCTACGTGAGCAGGCGCGCCATCCCTTCCACAGGCGGTACGGTGTGTCCATGAGCGTTGCGTTAATGACAGACAAATACGAACTCACGATGCTGGATGCGGCACTCGCCCACGGGTCAGCACACCGCACCTGCGTGTTTGAAGTCTTCACACGACGCCTGCCCTCCTGGCGCAGATACGGTGTTGTTGCCGGAACCGGACGCTTCCTCGAAGCGCTCAACCATTTCCACTTCACCAAGGCCCACATCGACATGCTCCACGCCGACGGTGCACTGTCAGACACCACATTGGACTACCTGGCAAACTACCGCTTCACGGGCACCATCAGCGGGTACGCCGAAGGGGAAATCTACTTCCCCCACTCCCCCGTCCTCACCGTCGAAGGCACCTTCGCAGAAGCCGTCCTCCTGGAAACGCTGGTCTTGTCAATTCTCAACTACGACTCAGCAGTCGCATCGGCAGCATCACGAATGACAGCCGCAGCACACGGCCGCCCCTGCCTGGAAATGGGGTCACGACGCGCGCACGAAGAAGCCGCCGTCGCCGCGGCACGAGCCGCGATCATTGCCGGATTCTCCGGAACCTCCAACCTGGAAGCAGGCTACCGGTACGGGGTCCCCACAATCGGAACCTCCGCGCACGCGTTCACCCTCCTGCACGACACCGAAGAAGAAGCCTTCGCCGCACAAGTTGCCGCACTCGGAACAGGCACCACCCTGCTCGTGGACACCTACGACGTCACCCAAGGCGTCACCACCGCCATCAAGGTTGCAGGAACATCCCTGGGGGCAGTGCGCCTTGACTCAGGTGACCTAGGAGCCCAAGCCCACACAGTCCGGGAACAACTTGACCGACTTGGTGCCCACAACACCACCATCATCGTCACATCTGACCTCGATGAATACGCCATCGCAGGCCTCCAAGCAGCCCCGGTGGACGGGTACGGCGTGGGAACAAAAGTCGTCACCGGGTCAGGTTCAGCCACCTCATCCATGGTGTACAAACTCGTCGCCCGCGAAAACTCAGCCGGCATCATGGAGCCCGTGGCCAAGGCATCCACCTCAAAAAGTTCCATTGGTGGACGCAAAACAGGGGCACGACTCCTCATCGACAACGAAGCCAGAGAAGAGGTTGTGCTCGTTGGTGAACGGGACGCCACTACGGCTTGGTTGTCCACCCACCCCGACTACCGACCCCTGGAACACACCTTCGTGGACGGTGGAACCGTTGACCCCCAATGGACTGGGCGCGAAGGTCTTGACAGAGCAGTGGCCCGCCACGCAGCATCACGAGCAGAACTTAACCCTCACGCGTTACGCCTGCAGTCCGGCGACCTCGCCGTCGATACCACAATGCTGCCGGTAGGAAACCTGTAACCCGGGACCCCTCAGACCGCCGCTCGGCGGTTGACCTTCACCTAGCCCATGTGGTTCACGGCTGGCGGGCGGGACATCATTTTCGCCCCACAAACCAACCACGCACGACCTCTACACGCCGTTCTAACTGGTCACGGGACGCCAGCGGCACCTCAGGGCCCCCTGACCTTCGGCGTAGTTCGTTGTGCACTGTGCCATGAGGTTGACCAGTTTTGCGCGCCCACGCATTCACCAACTTGTTGAGCTCTCTTCGTAATTCAGCAATAGCCCGGTGATCCATCTGCGAGCGCTCAGCGTTCTGGGTTTTCGTGGAGCTTTGTTGGTGTTGGCGTTGGCGTAGCAGCGTGGTGACTTGGTCGGCGTCGAGGAGCCCTGGTAGTCCCAGGAAGTCTTGTTCTTCGGCGCTACCAACGTCTGCGCCTAACCCGAACTCTCCGCCGTCGAACAAGACACGGTCGAATGAGGCTTGAGATTCCAACATTTCGAAGGAGCCTTGCACCAGAGAATCTGATGCTTTGTCTTCCCGGTTTGCTGCGGCAAGAAGGGCTGCTTCTGGGTCGTAGAGTTCTTGGGTGTCTGAGGCTGGACGGTCAAGAGCGTGGTCGCGTTCCTCTTCCATGGTGTTCGCCAAGGCGAGCAGGGGTGCCACGGAAGGGAGGAACACGGTCGCGGTTTCACCGCGTTTACGGGCGCGCACGTAGCGCCCAATGGCTTGGGCAAAAAATAGGGGGGTTTGGGTGCTGGTGGCGTACACGCCAACGGCAAGGCGTGGCACATCGACGCCTTCGGAGACCATGCGGACCGCAACCATCCACCGGTCATCTGATTCAGAGAACTCCTCAATGCGGGCTCCCGCCCCGGAGTCGTCTGACAGGACAACGGTGGGCGACACCCCGGTGATACGGGCCAGGTGACCTGCGTAGGCGCGTGCATCATCTTGGTCAGAAGCAATAACCAACCCACCGGCGTCCGGCACTGTGCGGCGGACTTCGGAGAGTCGTTTGTCGGCGGCGGCAAGGACCGAGGGGATCCATTGGCCTTGGGGGTCTAGTGCGGTGCGCCACGCCTGCGCGGTCATGTCCTTGGTCATGGCCTCACCAAGGTTCGCAGCGATTTCGTCGCCCATTTTCGTGCGCCACCGCATTTGCCCGGCGTACGTGAGGAAGATCACTGGGCGTACCACGTGATCGCGGAGCGCCTGCCCGTACCCGTAGGTGTAGTCCGCAACGGAACGGCGGATACCGTCAGGGCCTTTGTCGTAGCGGACAAACGGGATTGGTGCCGTATCAGAGCGGAACGGGGTCCCGGTGAGACTCAACCGGCGGGTTGCCAGATCAAACGCTTCGTGGATTGCGTCACCCCAGCTGAGGGCGTCACCACCGTGGTGGACTTCGTCAAGGATGACGAAAGTTCGCGCATTGGCGGTTCGGTTGGCGTGCAGAGCCGGGTTAGCGGCGACTTGGGCGTAGGTCAGTGCGACACCGTCGTAATGGTCGGCAAGACGCCCTTGGGCGTTCTTGTAGTTCGGGTCCAACCGGATCCCCACCCTGGCTGCGGCATCTGCCCACTGGTGTTTGAGATGTTCAGTTGGCGCCACCACGGTGACTTTACGGACGATGCGCGCATCGAGTAGTTCTGTTGCTAACCGCAACGCGAACGTTGTTTTCCCCGCGCCTGGTGTCGCTACCGCCAAGAAATCTCGCGGCTGGCGTTCACGGTATACCTCAAGCGCCTCGGCCTGCCAGGCGCGAAGCTTCGTTGCAGTCCCCCACGGGGCACGAGTCGGATACGTCGGAGACAGGTGCTCGGCCGCTGCAACGGAGGCAGCCTGAGGGGCACGTCCCGAACCGGGAAGATAGTCACCCGCCGCAAGACCCCGCGAACCCTCAGACTGATCCTCATCGGCAAGCGCCGCTGAAAAAAGATCGATCTCAGGATTCACTTGTCTGAATCACCTGAACCTGGCTCATTGTCCTGAGGTTCACGAAGCCCCTCATAAATTTCCTTACAGATGGGGCACACAGGGAACTTGTTGGGGTCACGGCCAGGCACCCACACCTTGCCGCATAATGCGATGACCGGTTTCCCCGACATCGCCGACTCCATAATCTTTTCCTTGCGCACATAGTGAGCAAAACGCTCGTGGTCGCCAGGTTCGACCTGCTCGGTCGTTTCCTCACGCTCCAACACGCTGGTCGTCCCACCAGGCTGGGATCCGCCCCCAAGATCAGGGTGATCCCAAAACGGATCAGACGGCGTGGAACTCATCCGAGATTGCACACTCATGAGCACTACTCTACGCGGAACACCCCGCCGCGCGCTGCACCGACAACAGTGAGACACCCAACGCTGCGCGCCACCTGCGCACGACACCAGTCACGCGTACCCTCGTACTATGACAGGCAATCCCACCGGCCCCACGCATGCCCGCGTCGACCAGTGGGTGTGGGCGACACGCCTCGCCAAGACACGCTCACTGGCCGCCAAAGCGGCCCGCGCAGGCCACATCACCATCAACGGCGAACGCGCAAAACCAGCAACACAGGTCGCTGTGGGTGACCGCATCACTGTCCGCATCGGTGAGGTGTGGCGCGACGTTGAAGTCAGCGCCATCATCACAAAACGCGTTGGGGCACCGGTGGCCGTGACCTGTTACATCGACCACACACCACCCCCACCAACCGATGCGGCACCCCCCATGCCCCGACGCGACCGTGGCGCTGGGCGGCCGACAAAACGCGAGCGCCGCCAACTCGACGACTTCCTCGGTCGACGTCACTAATACGCCCCCGCACCCCGCGCATCAACACACCTGCAGGAGAACACAGTGACCACACCCGCAGAGGGCACCCCCACCGACGATCGCACATCGGCCATGGACGAACCACAGGCGGCTGTTCCACCCACCGGGCACCACCCCGCTGCGACCGCCGACTACGCACCCACCCAGCCCTCCGCAGCCTCCGCGTTCCGCAACCCAGACGACCTCCTTGCGGACCTTCAAGACCTCGGAGACGAACTCCCCTCCTTCACCGCGAAAAACCGCAAACGACGCCCCAAAGCAGCCGACGCTGAAGTGGTCCGCCCCAAAGCGCGACTCCCCCTTGGGCAACTTGTCTCCCGGCTCCTCAAAGACCCCACCGCCTCAGTGCCCATCGAACGCCCTGAGGACAAAGTCGACCACATCCTCACCATGATGCGAGTCCTTGGGCTTGCCATGCTCGACGCCGGACAAGCCACCAGCGACGTCCAAGAAGCCCTCTTCGTCATTGCACGCGCCTACGCGATGCCACCCGTGCGCGTCATTGTCATGCCCACAGTGGTCATTGTCCAAATTGAAGGAACCGACCGGCGCATCGAAATAGGGTCCGTGCACGGCGAAAGCCTGCGCTCCGACCAAGCGGCCGCGATCGATGACCTCATCACGAAAACCCGGCGCGGCATCATGGAACCTGACGCTGTCATCGAACACGTCGGAGCGATCACCCGATCGCAACCACGATTCGGATGGTTCCTCCAACTCATCGGCCACATCATCATGACCCTGTCCATTGGGTTCCTCATCAACCCGGCCGCATCCGCGATCCCCGCCTACCTCATCCTGGGCACCATCGTGGGATCGCTCGTCCTCATCAGCGACAAATTCCCCACGATCAAATCGGCGCTCCCCGTCATCGCCGCAATCACCGTGACAGTGGTCGCCTCCCAGTTCCTGACCGGGTTCACCGACGAACTGCCCTTACGACTCATCGCCCCCGCACTCGTCCCCTTCCTGCCCGGTCTCACCTTGACTATCGCGGCGTTGGAACTAACCCGCAATGAGGTGATCTCTGGCTCATCACGGCTCATCTATGGGATCGCACAACTTTTACTCCTTGCGTTTGGGGTTGTCATCGGCCTTGAGCTTGTCCCGGGCCACACCACATCCACTGACCTTGTTCTCAACACCATTGGACCGTGGGTTCCGCTGCTAGGTATCACCTTGCTTGCCATGGGGTACGTGCTGGCACTCTCAGCACCAGAAGGAGCGTTCCCCTGGATCGTGCTCGCACTGACTGCCACTTGGGGAATGCAACGCCTCGGCGCGTTTCTTGTCCCCGCTGAAATCTCCGGTTTCTTCGGTGCACTCATTGTTGTGCCGTTGTCCCGGTTCCTCTCCCAGTTCCGCACAGCCCCACCCGCCCTCGTCATCCAGGTGGTGTCCTTCTGGATCCTTGTGCCTGGGTCGTTAGGGTTCATCAGCTTCACTGAAGCTGCTACCGGATCAAACGAAACAATCAACATTCTTGTGTCCACCGGGATGGCCATGTTCTCCATCGCGCTGGGGATCCTCGTCGGCTCAGGACTGGAACGCAACGGTGGGGCTCTCCGCGAAAAGCGCCTTTCCCTGCGCCATCTGGCAGACAAAGCCCGAAAAAAGTAACCACAACGACAGCTTCTTAATCCTGGCGGCTCACTGAGCTCAGGACAGCGATTTCCTCACCTTGACAGCCGTCAGGCAGCGAGGTGAATTCCTCAGCGTCACCGGGCAAGAACCCCCCTGTCCCACGGATCGCGGTGCCTTCCGTGAGGGCAACACCGTTGGGCAGAATAACGCCTTCACCATTGCGGGAGATCCTGGTTCCGTCAGGCCATGCCACCGGGTAGGTTTTGGTGGTGTCAAGATGGGTAACGCCAAGACACCCAGACGGTAATGACGTGATGGAGCCAATGACTTCTGCCTCCATGCCGGTAAGCCCCTGCGTCACAATGACCGCCGTGGTCTCACCGGCAGTGTCGACGGTGACCTTGCCGCCAGGCTCATTAGTTGCGCAGGCTCCCACAGCACAGGCGATGAGCGCTGCACCGATCAGGACTCGTCTCATGCCACTTACATTATCGTAAAAAACACACGAAAAGCCGTGTTCCTCATCGAGGAGCACACACCGCAAACATCATTTCACCTCTTGCCCCTCATAGACGCGCGAATGATGTTCATCAAAGCCATGTCCACCTTCAGGTGGACGCAGCGCCGTGACGTGGATTCTTACACTGATGTGTGCGCACCCCTGCAGTGCCCTTTGTTGTTGCCTACTCACCGTGTTCAGGACACCTATGCCCATTACTTTCGCTCACCCTGCTGCGGTTCTTCCCTTCATGGGTGGCCCCTGTGTTCCCGCCGCTCTTGTGGCTGGTGCTCTGGCACCCGACGTGCCTTACTTCCTTCGCGCTCTTCGTATCCCTGTCAGTGCACAGTCGTGGTGGGAACCGTTCCTTAACGCCACCACAACACACAATTGGCCCGGCGCCCTCATCATCACCATCCCCCTCGCCTTCTTTCTTTACGCGTTCATTGTTGCGTGCGCGCGTCCAGCACTGTGGGTGTTGCCAGAATCGGGGAGTACACCACAAACTCCACAACGCGCCGTGGCGATACGGGGAGTGTGGGTCGTTATCTCTCTGCTCATTGGTATCCTGACGCACGTCATCTGGGATTCGTTGACGCATAGCGATGGGTGGGTTGTCATGCAGGTCACCGCACTTCGAGCTGAGGCAATGGGAACGCTCACCTGGGCCCGGTTATTGCAGCACGTGAGCAGTGCGGTGGGGCTTGGTGCGCTCGTCGCCGTGGGTTGGGTCCGGAGAAACTCCTGGCTCCCTAGTGCTGAGAATGTACGCCGTGTTCGTTTCTTTCGAGTTCTTGCTGCCTTGAGTGCGACCGCCATCCTTGGGGCTATCACAGTAGGCGCTGCACGGTATGACTCACTTGCCCCGATGGATTATCATCTGACAAGCATCGCGCTTGGCGCCGGGCTGGGAGCTCTCGTGGCCACCGTGACACTATCAACGATGTGGTGGGCGATACGGCCCGACCGGGCCACCCAGCAGTCCCGTGACATCGACGCGCAAGAGCCTGCCACCAGGTGAGGCAACAACGAGTCCGTCACCGTATCAGGGACTTTCCCCATACCCTCGGTTACGGATGCGCACGGTAGCGCAACAACACTCACAACGATGACCAAAGCTCATGGAAGTATTTGGTATCAGCCCGGTGCGTGACCGGTGGGTTGTGGTTGAACGGCTGGGTTGGGGTGTGTTGTTCCCCTGGTTTGTCCACAGGGCAGTGATGCCCATGTGGTCTGGTGGTGTGGGTGCGGTGTGATTGTGGGCATGTCTGTTTCTTTGTTGCGCGGTCGAACTGTTCGTCGTGTCCTTAGTGTCCTTGTTGTTGCTGGTCTTCTCGGTGCAGGGGTCACCGGGTGCTCTAACGATGCGGGAGCCAAGACTGAAAACACTGTTGACGCCTCCCCCACACCAACCAACACACCCACAGACGGGGACGGTGACAGCGCTGAGGAACCAGCCCAAGACACACCAGCCGAACCCGAACAACGCCCAGTCCCAGAAGAACCCGAAGCCATGAAAACCGGCGACAAAGCCGGAGCCATCGCCGCAGCAACCTTCTTCGTCGAAGTCATCGAATACTCCCTACACTCAAACAACCCAGAACTTCTCGAAAAATACTCATACGAGAATTGCACAAACTGTAATAACCTGATTGAAACAATCGCCTATAGGTCGAAAAACGGCTATGAATCGCTGGAAACCTCATATGTGATCAACTCAGTCGGAACGCCTAGTTATGTGGGAACCAACCACATCATCTGGGGAGTACCCATGAGTATCACCAGTAAGGAACAGCTTAATAGAAAAGAATCTGAACAAATTGAGACCAACAAACTCACCATTTACGTCACCTACGAAAATGGTGAATGGGACCTCACTTCGATTGACCCAGATGGAGGACAGAGCACAAAGTGATCGATCCGCTAATCCTGTGGCCCGTTTTGTTATACCAGAATCTCCCAGTAACTATTTTCTCGGAACCAAATGTCACCTGGGAGGAACCAGGAGAGGCTGGAGTTGGTGATGTGGAACAAAGAAATAGTGAACTCCCCGTGGCGGGGATCCCGAATGGGCCGAATCAAACATCAGTTAATGCCACAACTAAGACGCAAATCTCATTGCCTGATGGAGCGATTCATGGCAGGTGTCCTGAGGGTTCTGAGGGTCAGGATGCGTTGTTGTGGGTTGAGCATTTAGCTGTGTATGGGGGGAATAATTTGGGTGATTCCCCCGAGGGGACTGGGGGTTATGTCATGTACTGCTACCCAGATATGGAGGAGGTGAGTGCGGAGCCGATTGTGATTTCTGTGTCAGCTAAGGACTTTCAACGACTACCGTTACGCGGTTCTGGGATCGTTGTTGAACCAGACCGTGACGACTACATCATCCGCCTTCCCGTCATCGCTTTAACCGACCCCTCCCCACAAATCCTCACCACAACCATCCTTGGTGTTGGTGTAGCAATCCGTGCAACCCCAATCGAATACTCCTGGGACTTCGGCGACCAGACCCCTGCCCTCATCACCACAGACCCAGGCCGCTCCTACCCAGAGCAAACAGTAGAACACCTCTACACACAACTTGGCCAGTTCACCATCACCCTCACCACAACCTGGGAAGGCGAATTCTCCATCGACGGCGGCACCACCTGGCTCCCCATCAACGGAACAACCACAACAACCAACACCACCAACCCCATCACCATCGAAGAACGCGTCCCCCTCCTCACCGGCTAACCACCACACACGCACGCAGGCAGACCAACAAACCCACCCACACCCGCAAGACTGCTATCGCCCTCTCCCCCGTATTTCCCTGTTCCCCACAGGGCAGCAATACCCATTCAAACCAGTTATGTGCATGCGATGTGATTGTGGGCATGTCTGTTTCTTTACTGCGTAGTTACGCTGTTCGTCGTGTCTTTGGTGTCCTTGTTGTTGCCGCTCTTCTCGGGGCAGGGGTCACTGGATGCTCTAACGATGCGGGAGCCAAAACTGAAAACACTGTTGACGCCTCCCCCACACCAACCAACACACCCACAGACGGGGACGGTGACAGCGCTGAGGAACCAGTCGAAAACACACCAGCCGAACCCGAACCACGCCCCACACCCGTAGAACCCGAAGCCATGAAAACCAGCGACAAAGCCGGAGCCATCGCCGCAGCACAATACTTCGTCGAAGTCATCGAACACTCCATGCACACCAGCACCACAGACCTACTCGAAAAATACTCCTACGAAAAATGTTCCATGTGCAACGAGTACAAAAGAACGATTGCCAAAAGGAAGGACAACGGCATCCTTGTTACTAACTCCCAATACGAGATAAAAGATCTAGGACCCGCGTCGCTGTGGGGGAAAAAGCAACTCATTTGGGAAGTTATGCTAAATCTTTCAGTAAAAGAAGAATATGAAAACTTCGACGAATCATACACCACTGAGCATTCACTATTGTTCTACGTGACTTATCTACCTGATGGGTGGGTCTTGACCGAAGTCACGCCTGCGAGTAAAAAATGAATATTCTATACGCAACGGTAGTTGTTTGCGCACTCTTCCTACGTTCCGAAGGTTCATTAACCGAATTTCAACCTGGGTATTCACAAGCTGCATCAGTTGATCTACTAGGTCAATAATTGATGGAAAATGAGTATATCACTGCCACCCAACCAACACATTCTTCGCACGCTCCTTCGGATAAAAAACCAAAATGAAAAATGGTCAACGGTTTGATTTGCCTTCTGGTGCGGTTTTGGGTGCGTGTCCTGAGGGTTCTGAGGGTCAGGATGCGTTGTTGTGGGTTGAGCATTTAGCTGTGTATGGAGGGAATAATTTGGGTCATACTCCCGAGGGGACTGGGGGTTATGTCATGTACTGCTACCCAGATATGGAGGAGGTGAGTGCGGAGCCGATTGTGATTTCTGTGTCAGCTAAGGACTTTCAACGACTACCGTTACGCGGTTCTGGGATCGTTGTTGAACCAGACCGTGAAGACTACATCAGTCATCTTTCCGTAATCGCTTCAACCAACACCACCAACCCCATCAGCATCGAAGAACGCGTCCCCCTCCTCACCGGCTAACCACCACACACACGCAGGCAAGCAGACCAACAAACCCACCCACACCCACACCCACACCCACACCCACAAGACTCCTATCGCCCTCTCCCCCGCATTTCCCCATGCTCCACAGGGCAGCAATACCCATTCAAACCAGTTATGTGCATGCGATGTGATTGTGTGCATGTCTGTTTCTCTGTTGCGTAGTTACGCTGTTCGTCGTGCCCTTGGTGCCCTTGTTGTTGCTGGCTTTCTCGGGGCAGGTGTCACCGGGTGCTCTAACGATGCGGGAGCTAAGACTGAAAACACTGTTGATGGCTCCCCCACACCAGTTAGCACTCCCACCGACGGGGAGGGTGACGGCGCTGGGGAACCAGTCGAAGAGACACCAGCCGAACCAGAGCAACGCCCCACACCCGTAGAACCCGAAGCCATGAAAACCGGCGACAAAGCCGGAGCCATCGCCGCAGCACAATACTTCGTCGAAGTCATCGAATACTCCATGCACACCAGCACCACAGACCTACTCGAAAAATACTCCTACGAACACTGTGACCGCTGCGCCCACTTCGTCGAAGTAATCAATACACGCCAAGAAAAAAACGTGCTCCCAAAAAGTGTAGTGATCAATTCATCGCAAGAAGGGCACCCTGAATTTAGAGGTGAAGGTGCAATAATTTGGAGGGTTCCCATGCGCCTTCAAATAAGCGAACAGTGGGAAACAGGCAAAGAGCCCCGAAAAGAAGACGTAAAAGTGTCAATTTCAGTTGCAAACGAGAATGGCCGCTGGGTTTTAGTAGGAATTGTGGCAGAAGATTAATGATCCGACTATTAGTGGCACCACTATTATTGTTATCTCTATCTAACACCACACCCATACTAGGCTTTACTCCTGATGACAGCACTCGAGCTAAATGGGGACCTGAAAGCGAGGCATGAGAAGAAACATCTCAATCCCCGCATCGGACTCTGAGTCCGCACTTCCCGGTAGTCCACAGGGCAGTGATGCCCATGTGAGCTGGTGGTGTGGGTGCGGTGTGATTGTGGGCATGTCTGTTTCTTTGTTGCGCGGTCGAACCGTTCGTCGCGCTCTTAGTGTCCTTGTCGTTGCTGGTCTTCTCGGAGCAGGGGTCACCGGGTGCTCTAACGATGCGGGAGCCAAAACTGAAAACACTATTGATGCCTCCCCCACACCAACCAACACAACCACAGACGGGGACGGTGACAGCACTGAGGAACCAGTCGAAAACACACCAGCCGAACCCGAACAACGCCCCACACCCGTAGAACCCGAAGCCATGAAAACCGGTGACAAAGCCGGAGCCATCGCCGCAGCACAATTCTTCGTCGAAGTGTTCGACTATGATGCTCGAACTTCCAGCACGACACTAATGGATAAATATGCCTACAAGAAATGTACTCTTTGTAACGAAATGCGTTCTGACAAACAAAGACTAATAGACGAAGGAGAGATTTCATTTTGGGCTGAATACTCTGAAGCAGAGTACATAAACTCAACCTTTGTTGGTGACGAAGAAATAATCTGGGAAGTTGATACCGAGACGTCGTATCTCGAGCACGTAAGATCCTTGACGTCAAATGAGATCACTTCTACACGTACTGACCTTATCTTGACGATGCAAATTGGCTGGCTTGGAGACAGATGGGAACTCGTCTCGTTGGGATATTCAAAGAAATGAACAACCTTCTTCTCGCTCAAGCGATTTTCATTGCAACCTCATTTATCATCACTCAATCCACAACCTCAAGTGAAGACACAAGAGTTGCCTGGGGTGACAACTCAGTCAGCGTCAGCAAAAAAGATAAGTCACATTGGATTACTGACATCCCAAATGCTCCTAAAAAGGATGGCGGGAAAACTGCCGAAAGGGAGGTTTCCAATTCTCCAAAAATGCAAAATGGCTTATTGCAAAATGGGGTCACGATGGGATTCTGCAGCGAAGGCGTTGTGGGGTAAAATGCCTCCATTTGGGTTGATCATTTGGCTAAACGGGGTGGTGTGAATATGGGGGAAGCTGATGGAAGCTATATTTATTACTGTGTCCCAGGTATGGAGGAAGTGAGTGCGGAGCCGATTGTGATTTCTGTGTCAGCTAAGGACTTTCAACGGCTACCGTTACGCGGTTCTGGGATCGTTGTTGAACCAGACCGTGACGACTACATCATCCGCCTTCCCGTGATCGCTTTAACCGACCCCTCCCCGCAAATCCTGACCACAACCATCCTTGGTGTTGGTGTAGCAATCCATGCAACCCCAATCGAACACTCCTGGGACTTCGGCGACCAGACCCCTGCCCACACCACAACCTGGGAAGGCGAATTCTCCATCGACGGCGGCACCACCTGGCTCCCCATCAACGGAACAACCACAACAACCAACACCACCAACCCCATCACCATCGAAGAACGCGTCCCCCTCCTCACCGGCTAACCACCACACACACGCAGGCGCTGACGGTGAAGAAAAGGAATCCGATAACACGTCATATCGCTCGGGAGACATCCACTTCACATGCGGTTCCCCAAACGCACGACAATTACCCCTGAACAGCAGAAATGCCCCCGCCGTGTGGCGGGGGCATTTCCCATATGTGGAGCCGCGGGGAATCGAACCCCGGTCCGATGACGCACATCCAAGACTTCTCCGGGCGCAGTCTGCTCTGGATTTTCTCGGCCCCAGCACGCACGCAGACGAGTTGCTGACAGGCCCAGTCGTTTAAAAGTCCCTGCCACACCAACGACATGTGTGACAAGCAGTGGCTACCTAGCTGACGCCAGGCTCCCAGGCGATAGCAACCTGGGTCTGACGGACTTCAGGACTTACTGATCAGGCAGCAAGTGCGAAGTCGGTGCGCTTTGTATCGGCACCTATTGTTTTGTGAACAGCGTTTACGAGATAAGTTCACATCCTCGGCCCGCTTCCCTTGGAAACACGACCACCGTCGAAACCGATCGGCCCCTATGTGGTTATCAACCATCGTTACGCCACCCAGTGTGACCTGGTGGGTAACTCATACCAGTGTAACGTGACCCGTCCACTGATTATTCCGTGCACACTGCGTCACACTACATGTGTTGCCGGTGTCGCATCGCGCGGTGCGCTTCCAGATTATCCTGGCGTTCCCGCAACGCTTGACGCTTATCAAACTCACGTTTACCACGCGCCACCGCGATCTCTACTTTTGCGCGACCGTCCAAGAAATACAACTGCAAGGGAATGATCGTATACCCCTTGTCGGTGGAACGATCAGCAAGCCGTATCAGCTCTTGCCGGTGGAGCAACAGCTTACGTTTCCTGCGTGGGGCGTGGTTTGTCCACGTGCCATGTGAGTACTCAGAAATGTGAGCACCCTCCAGCCAGGCTTCCTGATTGTGGTCAATGGAAACCCACCCATCAATCAACGATGCACGGCCAGCGCGCAGCGCTTTGACTTCAGTGCCGCTTAACACCAACCCAGCCTCGTACACGTCCTCAATGAGGTAGTCGTGGCGAGCTTTCTTGTTGTTTGCGATCAGTTCACGGCGGGGAGCTGAGTCCTTTGCACGAGGCTTTGAAGACTGGGCCGCCGGGACGTTGTACATTTTCTGCTTAGCCACGTCAGCCCTCCTTTCCACTACCCTAACCACTGACGTCACGCACCCGTTTCCCAACCATGCTGGTAACGGGCCTTCCCATACCTTACGGCAGGGGCGCATCGACAGTCACGGTATTTCACAGTCAGTGAATGTGACTCTCACATCATCGTCATGGGGTTCACGGTTGACCCATTAACATACACCTCGAAGTGCAGGTGACATGCGGTCGAGGTTCCGGTTGTTCCCGAATACCCCAGGAGCTGTCCCGCCTTCACGCTTTGGCCTGACCGCACCGAAAATGACGACAAGTGGTTATAAGACGACATGAGGGACTTGCCGTTATATGAACCGTGGTTGATGAGCACCTGGTTCCCGAACCCGCCATAGTACTTGGCCCATTGGACCTTCCCAGAGCGTGCCGCGTAAATCGGTGTTCCACAGTATGCGCGCATGTCGGTTCCTGCGTGCAACCGGTGATACCCAAGGACTGGGTGCAACCGCCACCCATAGGAACTGGTCACCACACGGTAGGCGGTAGGCCACGCTGTGAACGCTTTCCCTGACCCACCGGATGAACCACCTGAGGACCCGCCCGACGATCCCCCAGAGGACCCGCCCGACGATCCCCCAGAGGAACCTCCCGACGATCCGCCTGAGGAGCCCCCTGACGAACCTGAGTTGTTTTTCTTTGCTTCTGCCTCAGCTTTTTTCCGCTCAGCTTCACGCCGTTCGCGTTCTTTGCGTTCTTCTTCCTTGCGTTGCGCTTCTTGCAACCCAGCGATCTCACGGATCTCAGAAGACAATTGCGCAGCCGACGCTTCTTCGCTCTTCAGCTGTTGTTCCGCGGCGTCCTTACGCGACTCAACAGCCGCGGCCGCCGCTTCCTGCTGTGCAATAAGGTTCTCCACCTCGCGCATCGCAGATTCCGCTGCTGCCTCTTTCTCCTCAGCAACCTTCACCTGAGCATCTGCCTCATCCTTGAGGACAGTGATCATGTCTTCGACAGCGGCAAGACGGATCTCAGCGTTCCGTGACAACGCTTGCGCATCACGTAACGCAGACAGCGACTGGCTTTGCGCCCGCAACGCCGTGTTGGACATTGAGTAGCGGTCCACAAAATCCTCAGTGGACTGCGCACCCACCACCATGCCAAACGTGGACATATCCAGGTCCCCACGAGCTGCTTGGCGAGCCATCTCCGCGACCCCGGCACGTGCCTGGGACATCGATTCCTCATTGGCTGCCACTTGCTCCTCAAGCGAGGTTTTCTCTGCTTGAGCGTCATCAAGTTTCGCAGCGAGCGCTTCTGCTTCCCGGACCGCTTCGTCAAACTCCGCACGGGCAATAGACAGGTTCGCTTGTGCGACAGGCAGTTCCGCCTGGATTTTTTGCAACTTCACATAGGCGTCAGCAAGTTCCGCATCTGTTTCCGCAAGTTCGGATTCCAGTTGATCGATCTGCTGCTGTGTTTGCTGCTGCTTGCGTTTGGCTTCATCCATGCGGTCATCAAGGTCTGAACCTTGAGCCGGTACCACCACCATGGCAAGGATCACAGACAGGACCAGTGCGCACGCACTCGCAACAACCCGCAGCGGGCGGACACCAAACATATGGGACGTTGCGTTCATCATCACACCTTTGTGTATCGGCTTAAGGTCACCAAAGATGAGATTGCAGCCAGCAAAATCGCAGCCGCAACCAGCCACGGAGCAACAAGAAGGACGTCCTGTGTTGTCACATAAGGGATCCAGTCCATGTTGCTCCCAAGCCATCCTTCCACGAGATAATGCACCCCTGCCCACAACGCTACACAAGCAAGCAACGCCCCAATGGTGGCAGCGATTGCCCCTTCAAGCATGAACGGCAGTTGGATGAAGAGAGTCGATGCGCCAACCAGTCGCATGATCCCGGTTTCGCGTTTGCGTGAGAGCGCTGAAAGCCGAATGGTGGTGGTAATCAGCAACACTGCCGCAAGGAGCATTACCCCAGCCAAACCTGAGGCCACCAAGGTGGCTTTGGTCAGCACATCGAACAGTGGTTCATAAATTTCGCGCTGGTCGCGAACTTCTTCCACCCCAGCACGCCCAGTGAGCACTTCATTAATGACCTGGTACTCCTCAGGGTCTGTGAGTTTGATGCGGAACGATGCGTTCATGTCGTCCACGCTCATCTCAGAGAACCACCACCGGTCAGAGAAGTTCTGCTCAAATGACACCCATGCGTCCTGTTTGGATTCAAACATCACGTCACGGATCTCAGGTGAGACCTCAGGGGACTCAAGAACATCTTCCACAGCGGCGATCTGGTCATCAGTTGCCTCGCCAGAAGCACACGACGGGACAGTTGAGTCACGCGGGCACAAATACACGGTGATCTCAACCTTGTCGTACCACTCACCCTTGAACTTTTGGATCTGCCCCTGGGTGAGGATCGCTGCCCCCACAAAGGTCAGTGACACGAACGTCACCAAAATCACGGAGATTGTCATGGACAAGTTACGGCGTAACCCAATACCAATCTCAGACAAAATAAACTGAACGCGCACTTGAACTCCCCCTACCGCGATGACCCGTAGACGCCGCGTGTCTGGTCACGAACCAGCTCACCGGTCTGAAGTTCTATGACACGTTTTCTCATCTGGTCCACAATTTCGTCGTCGTGGGTGGCCATCACAACTGTTGTTCCGGTCCGATTAATGCGATCTAGCAGCCGCATAATCCCCAACGACGTTGTCGGGTCAAGGTTTCCAGTGGGTTCGTCACAAAGAAGGATGTCAGGGCGGTTCACAAAGGCGCGGGCAATAGCCACACGTTGCTGCTCACCACCAGAAAGTTCATGAGGGCGGCGCTTTTCTTTACCAGCAAGACCCACCATTTCCAGCGTTTCGGGGACTGTGGTGTGAATGTGGTGGCGTGGTTTCCCAATCACTTGAAGCGCGAACGCAACATTCTCAAACACGGTTTTGTTCGGCAGCAACCGGAAGTCCTGAAACACTGCACCAATTTTTCTGCGCAGAGCGGGCACCTTCCAGTGCGACAGTGCCGTTAAGTCTTGACCAGCCACTAGGACCCGACCAGAGGTCGCCTTCTCCTCGCGAAGCGTGAGACGCAGAAACGTGGATTTCCCCGAACCAGAAGCACCCACGAGGAACACAAACTCGCCGCGCTCAATTTCTAAAGTCACATCGTTGAGCGCTGGGCGAGCCCCTCGCGCATACACCTTCGTGACATTATCGAACCGAATCACACAACATCCCATAGTCGAGGCGCCAAAACGCCGTACCAGACAAGCAACCAGTTTGAGACTAGGCACTACTCCCCACCTGGTGCGGGATGACACGCCGCGCCGGGTGAACCCTTCACAGGTGTCCACCCGCGCAGCACTCACATCGGTTTACTCGTCAGCGTCCTTTGACCGGCGCCACCGGATACCTGCCTCAATGAAATCATCGATGTGTCCGTCAAACACTGCGTTGGTGTTCCCCACCTCGTGTTCTGTCCGCAAATCCTTGACCATCTGGTAGGGCTGAAGGACGTAGGAACGCATCTGGTCGCCCCACGACGCTTTGATATCTCCGGCGAGTTCTTTCTTCTTCGCCTTTTCCTCAGCTTGGCGTTCCAACAACAAGCGGGACTGAAGCACACGCATCGCCGCAGCACGGTTTTGGATCTGTGACTTCTCGTTTTGCATCGACACCACAATCCCTGTCGGAATGTGGGTTAAGCGCACCGCGGAGTCTGTGGTGTTCACAGACTGCCCACCAGGTCCTGATGAACGGAACACATCAACACGGATCTCGTTATCCGGGATCTCCACGTGGTCGGTTTGCTCAATGAGTGGAACCACTTCCACTGCAGCGAATGATGTTTGGCGCCGCCCCTGGTTATCAAACGGAGAAATACGCACAAGACGGTGAGTTCCTGCCTCCACCGACAGCGTTCCAAATGCGTACGGGGCTTTCACCTCAAAGGTCGCCGACTTCAACCCAGCTTCTTCCGCATAGGAGGTGTCAAGAACAGCTGTGGGATACCCATGACGCTCCGCCCAACGCAAATACATGCGCAACAGCATCTCCGCGAAGTCGGCGGCATCAACTCCACCAGCCCCAGCACGAATCGTCACCACGGCCTCACGGGCGTCATACTCTCCCGACAACAAGGTGCGCACTTCAAGTTGGTCCAAATCCTTCTTAATAGCCGCGTACTCGTCCTCCGCCTCGTGGAGCGTGTCGGCGTCATTGCCCTCAACAGCCATTTCCACCAGCACTTCAAGGTCATCAATGCGCTGCTGCATTGACTCAATACGCTTGAGTTCGTTTTGAGCCAGCGACAGCGCACTGGTCACCTGCTGAGCTTGAGCAGGGTCATCCCATAGGTCAGGAGCAGAAGCTTGATCAGATAGTTCAGCGATTTTCGCTGTCAACGCTTCCGGGTCGCTCACCGCCGAAATAGTTGCAAGTGTTGCGCGAAGTTGCGGGATCTCTGTTGCGAATTCAATGGCCACGATCCACCATTCTACGGGAGGACGCCACCCCCACCAGTGGTGTGGGCGACCTCACCGCTCAACACAGATGTTCTTAACCAATCGGGCTGGCAGAAGCACTTGCCGTCAAAGTTGCTTTCCCCGACGCAAGGCGCCCAAGCCCAACCATCACCGGGTGGGACGTTGACCGTTGAATGGTGGCATGAATAGACCCATTTGCATCAACTGTCAGATCCACGATGCGCGTTCCAGGACGCGCATCAACAGACGCAAGATACTGCGTTGCCGCAACCCGCGCATCGGCAGTCATCTGGGCACCTGACTTGCGATAATACCGCCCTTCAGTGACCACATCTTGCGCAGAAAGCACCACTCCATCAGCAAGACGCCCAAGCTCACGGTGTTCTCTGTGCACAGCAGACAACGTCACAACAACAAGGAGCAACAACAAAATCACGACAACATAACCCAACCCCAGGAGCAGGATCTGACCGTCCTCGTTCCTTCCGCACCGTTGCTTGACCCGGTCACACCACCGCACCATGAGGATGCCCTTGCCCGCCCGGCTGCCCATCAGGCCCCACCGCGGTACACGTACACGCCAACAACTGACGATGACTGAGACGACACCGGAATCGAGACTGGCATGAACTGGGTAATCAACGGCAACGGCACCTCATAACTGACCGTGACAGACACAATTCCCCCTGGGGTTAAGCAATCGCCACGATCACAGGACGCCGCAATAGTGGGGGCCGATGTGAACCCTTGGTCGGCGAAGATTTGTTGAGCGATCAAAGCGGCATGCTCACGTCCCTGGCCCTGCGAACGCGACAACGTGTATGCGCGGGCCGCCTCATAGGCGGCCGCATCAGCCGAGAACTGCGCTGCCTGCACTGCACTCACAGCAGTAATGATGTAGATAATCGGGATCAATAGGGCGATCACCACACCGATGAACTCCACGGTAGCCATGCCGTCTTCCCGTGTGCTGTGAGCAGGGAGCCGCACCTCGATCACGGCTCAACCGCTTCAATAGATTCCACGTAACCGCTCGCATCCACGTGCAACGCACCAGGGATGCCATAGGGGCCAAGCACGGGCAGTTCCGCATCAATTTCAACCCGGATCGCGTCCCGACCACCAAGCGTGGTGGTCGACGCAGTGACAGTTTGCTCACCCGGGACGGTCGCTAACAGCGATTGTGCATGGGCAACACTGTGGGCAGGGTCAGCACCATGGCGCCCGCCCACCCGGGCGGCCTCCCCCGCAATGTCAATAAGAAGAACACGAGTGTGCATAACCATGACCAGTTGGAGAAGCCCCATCAACACCATGGTGAGTAAGAGGGACGTAAACAAAAACCCAACCGCAGCGCTCCCTTGCTCGTTGCGTTGCACCGTCTTCACACCACCGCTGCCCTGACTACGCGGCGCGTGCACTAATCTTTGCAATCGCTTCATTAAACAAAGACTCCAACGCTGGTCCAGCCAACGACCAGATCGCCACCACAAGCCCTGCGGTCATTAAGGTAATCAACACCCACCCGGGGACATCACCGCGTTCGGGATTCTTCTTCATCTCTGTCAAGCGGTCGCACATCGCCTGGGTGCAGGCGTAGGCAGCTGTTGACGCAGTAACAGACAACGAACGAACAGCACGGCGAGCAGCCCGTGAACGACGTGGACCTGTGAGAGTGGACATGAGGGATTCCTTTCGATGAGCGAACAAGTACGTGTGGGGGCAGAGAAAGTTAGGGCAGAAAAGACAAGGCAGTGAAGGACGGAAACACCGCGAAAACGATCGAAATAGGCAGGATGATGAAGACAACAGGAACCATCATGAGGATCTCTCGTTGCCCGCCCACTTCCATCAACGTGCGGTGTCCGGCGTCACGCGCTTCTTGCGCTTGTGCCCGTAACACTGCGGCAAGTGGGGTACCACGCTCAATCGCGACAGTGACACCCTCAGCGAACCGGGTAATGAGCGGCAGATCGACCCGGTCACCAAACCGGGTGAGCGCATCAGTCAGCGGCTCACCTGAACGCACCTCATTCATCACAATGGCAAGCTCATGTGACAACTCTCCGTTGGAGGTCCGAGACACCCGGTCCAATGCGGTCGCCGGTGGTTCACCAGCTGCAACCGCGAGCGCGAGGAGTTCTGCGATGGTGGGGAATTCGAGGATGATGCGTTCACTGCGGCGGCGGATGGTGTGGGTGAGGTGTTGTTCGCAGGCTGCGACTCCGGCGATGGCGGCGGCGATGACGAGGATGATGAGCGCAACGATGTGGGCGTTGCGGTAGATCGCTAAGTAGAGGCTGACGAGGATCCCGAGGGTGAGTCCTGCTGTTCCTGCTGCGACTTGGTGGAGCCGGTATTGGTGCAGGGTGATGTTGCGTCTGGCTTTGGCGAGGCGTTTTTCGGTTTGTGCGTTGGGGCTGGACACGGTGGTGACGAGCCGCACCAGAGTGTTGGTCCAAGGAGCGATGAGTCGCGCGAAGACCGCGAAGGGGCTGGTGGTTTCGCTGGGGCCGAGCCGTGATTCGGGTGCTTCGTGGCTGGCCAGGTAGGGGGTGATGCGTTCCATGAGGGTGACTCGACGGGAGGTGAGTGCCGCCATGATGGCCCATAGGCCAAGGCCGAGGACAAATCCGAGGGTTCCACCAAGAATGAGTGGTGGTGTCATCGCAGCACCCTTTCGTCTTGTGGGAGTCGACCAATACGGATCATGATCGTGTAGGCGAGGGCGGTGGCTCCTGCCCCTGAGATGATGAGGATCCCGCCTAGGGTGGTATTGAACGCGCTGGCGGCTTCTGGGCGTACTGCGAGCATGGCGAGGATGAGCCAGGGCGCGGCGGCGGCGACCCGTGCCCCTCCAACGGTCCAGCTTTGCCGGGCTTCGAGTTCGCCGCGTACTCGGAGGTCTTGGCGCAGGAAGGTGGCCAGGGTGGATAGCAGGTGCCCGATTTCTGTTCCTCCGACAGATCGGGTGACCCGGAGCGCTTCGATGACTCGGTCGGCTGTGGGGTCTGCAAGGCGTTCTTTGAGTGTGATGAGGCAGTCGTCGAACCGGCCTGTTGCCCGGTATTCGCGTCCGAAGATCGCGAATTCCTCGCGGAGTTGTTCTGGTCCGCGCATGCCTAGGTGGGCAACAGCTTCGGGGAGGGGTAGTCCTGCTCGCACTCCTGAGATGAGGTGGTCTACGACGTCTGGCCACACTTCTCGGCGGCGGATGCGTTGTCGTTCTGCGCGGGACTTGACGATGATGAAGGGGGCTACTGATGCGGCTAACCCGGCCAGAGCCGCACCGACGGTTAGCCCCGTGATAACGAAGGTGAGCGCGGCGACGAGTGCTGCGAACAGGGCCACGGCTGCGAAGAACGTGGTGGTGGAGATACCGCGGAGCCCTGCAACGAGGAGGTCTTCTTCGAAACCGATGAGCCAGGATGCTTTTTTGGCGGTGTCGGGGGCTTCCCAGAGTGACATCCAGATGAGGAGGAGCCCTAGCCCGAGGATCAGTCCGGCGATTATGCCCATGGTGCACCCCCGTTGAGGATACTTGCCACATCAATGCCGACACGGTCAAACTGTTCTGGTTTTGGTGGGTAGGCGTCTGCGCGGACTAGTTGGCCTTGTGCTTGCCGGAACACGGTTCCCACTTCAATCGCATCATTTTCGATGCGTCCTGATAGTGCCGCGATTTCGCGCACTGTTCTGTGTCCTTGGCGGTCTCGTTGAATGTGGATGACGATGTCTACTGCTTGGGCGACGGTGGGAACAACGAACTGTGCGGTGACGTTTTCGCCCGCGAGTAGTGGCAGTGTGGTGAGTTTTGTGACTGCTTCTTTTGCTGAGTTCGCGTGGATGGTCGCCATGCCGGGCATTCCGGAGTTGAGGGCGAGGAGGAGGTCGAGGGATTCTGCTTCACGGACCTCTCCGACGATGACACGGTCGGGGCGCATACGCAGGGATTCTTTAACGAGGCGGCGCAGTGAAATCTCGCCGCTTCCTTCGAGGTTGGCACTACGGCATTGCATGGCCACGACATCGCGGTGGGTGAGGTTGAGTTCAAACACTTCTTCGACAGTGACGATGCGTTCTAGTGGGCTGACGGAGCCGGTGAGGGCACGCAGGAAGGTGGTTTTACCTGCGCCAGTTGCCCCGGCGACAACAATGTTGAGGCCGGCACGGACACATGCATCGAGAAAGGTGGCGGCAGAAGTGGGGAGCATGCCGCGCGCAACAAGGTCAGTGAGGTGCGCTGCCCGGGCCACGAACTTCCTGATGTTCACGGCCATGTGTGCACGGGTGATGTCAGGGATGACAACATGCAGGCGGGAGCCATCTGGCAGCATGGCGTCGACAAATGGCATGGACAGGTCAAGGCGCCGGCCGGTGCTTTTGAGCATTTGTTCGACGAGCCGTGCAACGTCATCAGCGCTGAGAACTGTGGGGGTCAGTTCTGCAACACCAGATCTTGCCACAAACACTTGGGAAGGTGAGTTGATCCAGATTTCTTCGACTTCTGGGTCGTCTAGGTACGGTTGGAGTGGACCGAACCCGGCGACAGAATCAAGGAGTGACTTGGCAATTTGGTGTGAGTCTGCAATGGCAGGGACATACCCGCGTAGGGCTTGACGTTCGTAGTCTTTGAGAGCGTCAGTGATGAGACTTCGAGTGGTCGTGGGGTCAGCAACGGGGTCGATGCCCGCGTGTCGTACGCGTTCTCGAACGTCGTGTTCGAGGAGGGCGATCGCGTCCATGCAGCCGGACTCCTTCTTTGTGTCAGAGTTCGCCCGTGTCGTGGGGGCGTCATCGCAACACTAAAGACATTGCCGGTGCAGTTCTATGGGAACCTCTCTCGCTGTGGATAAGTCCCCAGATCCTTCATCCATTCAGGTACTTCACCAGTAGCTCATGGAACGTTGCGCCAGAGGAGTTAGCCGTGAGTTGAGTCGCCGATCTCTCGTTCCTTGATAGCGCGTTGCAGTGTGGTGCGGGCTCGAGCTTTACGACCTGCTTGGGTGAGGTCAGTACCGAACACCACGATGAGGTTCGCGAGGATCAACCCGGCGGCGATCACTGCCGCCATGGCCAGCGCATCGCCACCAAAGACTCCCACCATCGGGCTGACTGCACCTGCCACACCTGACTGGAGTGACCCAAGGACAGCGGCAGCTGTTCCCACCATGTGCCCGTAGTTCGCTAATGCTAAGACCTGTGCGTTTGCGCCGATGAGTCCTTGGCATCCCAACAGAAGCCACAGTGTTACCTCGAACGTCCAGAAACCGCCCCAGCCGGTGGCGCCCCACAGCACTAGCGCAAGTGCGAGCACCAGTTGAAGACCAAGTCCCACCCTCAGCAACGATTCAGGCGAAAACTTTCGCACCAGGGATGCGTTCAGCTGCGCGGAAAACACCATGGCAAGACCGTTCATGGCAAAGAGAACCGCATACTGCGATGTGGAGAGACCATAGTGTTCTTGGAACACAAACGGTGACCCCACAACATACGCAAAAATGGTCGTCATAGCGAGCGCTGGGAGCATCGCGAGCGCAAGAAACTTCCGGTCTTTCGCTAACGTCCAGTACCCCTTGGCAACGCGCCCCACCCCACCGGTGAGCCGGTGATCTTCGGCCAGGGTTTCGGGCAGGAAGCGGGCGACAATGACGGCCATGATCGCCCCAATGATCGCGAGCGCAAGAAACACGGTGCGCCACGAACCAAACGATGCGATCGCACCGCCCACACTGGGGGCGAACAGGGGCGCCACCCCAATAACCAACATGAGTTGGGAGAGCAGTCGAGCTGCAGTTGCACCCACAAAGCGGTCTCGGATCACAGATATTGCAGCCACAGCGCATGCTGCGTTGAAGAACCCCTGCATAATGCGCAACGTAACAAGAATCGTGATGTTCGGTGCGATCGCGCAGAGCAGAGAGGTGATGATGTGTAACGCCAGACCCACCAAGAGTGGCGCTTTGCGGCCGTATCGGTCGGTGAGGGGTCCCCACATGAGTTGTCCGACAGCCCCTCCGATGAGCATGCCTGACATGGTCATCGCAACCATGGCGTCGGTGGTGGCGAGTTCGTCGCGGACATCTGTTAGTGAAGGCAGGTAGATGTCTGTGGTGATCGCGGGAATCGCCGCGATCGCACCAAGCATGAGGATGTATTTGATGCCGGGGCGGTAGCGGGGCAGGGCTGATTCGGTGGGGGCGGTGGGTGTGGGCTGGGGGTCATTCACACGTAAAGAATATCGATTTACTGGGTGCGCCGCGCCGGTGCGCGCTAAAGTGTGACGTGATTGTCGACCCGTTCTCGTGAAATGAGCACCCATGATCCACCCCATCGTGATTGATGGTGACCCTGTCCTTCGTCAGCGTGCGGCGGAGGTGACAGAGTTTGACGATGCGCTGGTCCAGTTGGTTGCGGACATGTACGACACGATGCGAGTGTCGAATGGGGTGGGGCTTGCTGCCCCTCAGATTGGGGTAGGTCAGCGGATTTTTGTGTTTGATGCTCCTGATGAGGATGAGCAACGGCGTGGTGTGGTGGTCAATCCGTCACTGATGATTGTGCAGCGGCCACCGCGTTTTGCGCTCAAAGGTGAGGGGAAGCGCCCCCCGAAGTCGTTGACTGATGTGGAAGGGTGTTTGTCGTTTCCGGGCCCAGATTTTGAGGCGAAGCGTCACTATGCGGTGCGGGTGACGGGGTGGGATGAGCACGGTGAACCTGTGGTTATTGATGGTGAGGGGTGGTTTGCTCGGGTCCTTCAGCATGAATATGACCACCTTGACGGGTTGTTGTATGTGGACCGGCTCAAGGGACGGGACAAGGCTGAAGCTCGCGCTATTTCTCAGGAAAACGGGTGGGGAGTTCCAGGGTTATCGTGGATGCCGGGTGTGGACCCGGACCCATTTGGCCACGACGTCCCTGACGGTGACGGCGATGTGCAGGAGACTGACAGCGCTTCTGATGAGTAGCTAAGAGGGGAACTATGTGTGGTCGGTACGCATCCGCGGCGCAAACCATTGACCTTGTCAATGCGTTTGCGTTGGCCGGCTATCACATGGATCCCCTATTTTCGTCTGAGGCTTACCACTGGTCACCGTCGTGGAACATCGCCCCAGGCCAGATGGTCCGTATTGTCGTTGACCGGCCACCCCCAGCAACGGGTCGAGTGGATCTTGTCGATGCGGCTGGCACGGCGGTCACCAACCGAACCGATCCCGACACCGAAGCTGACACTGACTGTTCATGTTGGCAGGTTCACCTGGCTCGCTGGGGTCTGGTGCCATCGTGGGCTAAAGATCCACGTATCGGCCATAAAATGATCAACGCACGCCGGGAGACGGTGGCGGACAAACCAGCGTTCCGGGCTGCGGTCCGCACTCGACGGTGTCTGATCCCCGCGATGGGCTATTACGAATGGCAACACCATGACTCTGGCCCCACCACACCCTGGTTTATCCACCCCAGTGACACGGACCTCACCATGTTTGCTGGGTTGTACGAATTTTGGCGTGACCCAAACGATCCGTCTGGTCCGTGGCTGACCACAACCACGATCATCACGACCGCCGCGTTACCCCAGTTCGCTGACATTCATGATCGTCGGCCGGTCATGCTTGCCCCAGATACGTGGGCGGCGTGGCTCAGTGCAGACACCCCCCGTGACCATGCTCTGTCGCTTCTCGATGCGCCCCCTGTCCCTGCTGAGGCTCATCGGGTCGCGCGCACTGTGGGGAACGTCGTGGCCAATGGTCCTGACCTTATCGTCCCTGTGGAGAGTACGCCCACTGCACCCTAACGGGTGCGACAGCTCCCACTCCTTGCATGTCGCGTTCTTCTTTACCAGTCAGCGCGAATCGGTGATCGCCAGCGAGCAACGCTGCGGTGTGGGGGTCGACAAGGACCTCACCAGGGTCTGCAACATCGGTGAGACGGGCAGCGAGGTTCACTGATGGCCCAAAGACGTCCCCAAATCGTGACAGCACCCTGCCCCACACTAAGGACACTCGCACCGGGGGGACATCAGCATCAGCGTCGTCTGTTGACTGCCCTGCCTGCGCGAGACCTAACGCCACGTGCGCCCCGGTGTACACATCGTCGGCGATGTACAGCACAGCATCCCCGATTGTTTTGACAACCCGACCGCCCGCACGTGTGATGACATCACGTGCGGACGCTTCAAAGTTCGACACAAAGTTCGACAGTTCGGATGACCGCATTGTCGCGGTCTGGGAGGTGAACGAGACAATATCTGCGAATCCCACCGCACGGGGTAACGGAAGGACACCACCACCACGAGTGTGTTCTGGCCGTTCCCCGGAAAATTCCACAGACCACCTGCCTGCGAGAGCCGCGAATTGGCGCCGCCACGCGTGGAGAACTTGCTCTTCAAGCACAGGAATGATGTCTGGCAGTTTGCGGAGCATCTCCCTGCGGGCTTGGACATCATCAAGGTCGAAGTTGTGGGCAAGATGTTCCACGAGCGCTTCGGCTTGCCAGAGCGCTAACCGGTCCGCTGTGTGCCCCACTGACCTGATGAGTGAGGTCAGGGTACGGTGATCGAACTGTTCTGCCTCCGCCAACGCAAGAATTGATTTCAGGGCGTGGGCGTCGTCGTTGGTGAATATGACAGCGCTGCGGTCAGTCACAGGTAAACCTAATGCCTGCCAATACGAGTTGACCTGTGCTGACGTCGCCCCAGTGACTTCACAAAGAGCTTCTTCGTTGTAGATTGCAGGTCCACGAAGGAACGCGTCGTCAATGCGATGAGCATCCGTGCGTTGTGGATCAAGCTCCTGGGATACTGGCACCATCGGTGGGTGCTGATGCGACGCAGTAGTGGGCGTATTGGGTGTGGTGTTCATGTCTCCCGCAGTGCATTGGTGGTGGGTGTGCCACCGCTATTTTAGGCGAAGGTGATGCACATCACCGGCAATGATGGAGGTGACTTCTCCCGATGAGTGTCGCACAAGGAGTCCCCCCGCCGAATCAAGCCCTTGCGCGACACCATCGATGCTGGTCCCATCGGGTTGTTGAGCGGTGATATGTGACCCCAACGTCACCATGGCTTGTTCAATGTCCTCTCGCAATCCAGCAGAGTCAACATCTCCGCCGCTCTCGGCGGCTCGCGCAAGAACCTCCGTGCAGGACCGCACAATCGCTGCCAACAGCGAGGTGAGGTCAACATTGCGAGCGCCAAGGGCAGTCAGTGAGGTTGCTGAGGCAACGGGGAGCTCGTGTTGCATTTGGTGGACGTTAATGCCCACTCCAATGATGATGCCCCGTTCACCAACCCGCTCAACCAGGATCCCACCTACTTTTCGCAGCGTATCCCACCCTGCGAGCGAGGCAGCATCACGGTGGTTGACCACAATGTCGTTGGGCCACTTCAGAGCTGCAGGGATTCCACAAGTCCCACGAATCGCGGTGACAATCCCAAGACCCGCAAGCAGCGGAATCCAGGTCATACGTTCCGCAGGAAGGGTTGTTTCGTAGTAAATCGAGGCTGTGAGCGCCCCGCCAGGAGGTGTGCTCCACGTTCGCCCTGAACGACCCTTGCCCTGTGTTTGGTGAGTCGCAGCAAGAAGGATGGTGCGCGATTGCGACGATGTCGAGGCGAGAACATCTTTGAGTACATCGTTGGTTGAGGTCACTTCATCATCGATGATCAACGCATCCAACGGCCCGTTGGGGGCTAACAGAAGGTCGGTGAGCAGTTGCTCGTCATAGGTGGGCATACCTCTATCCTGCCTTTCTTCACGGACCAGGTCACGGGACCCCCGTTATTTGTAGAGTTCCCACAACAGATAAGGACCTTTGGTGCGCCCCCCACGATGTACATCACGCCGTCGTCCACACTACGCTCTAAGATGTGACTGATCTTTCAACAACCGCGGGTAAACTTGCTGACCTCGAGCAGCGCCGGGAGCGCGCTATCAGCGAGCACGAGGAAGCCGCTGCACAGCGACAGCACCCTCGAGGAAAGAAGACAGCGCGTGAACGCATTGAAGCGCTTCTTGATCCTGACAGTTTTGTCGAACTGGATGCTTTCGCCCAGCATCGCTCCACGAACTTCGGTTTGGACAAGAAAAAAATCGCTGGTGACGGCGTTGTCACCGGTCACGGCACCATCGATGGTCGCCCAGTGTGCGTGTACTCCCAAGATTTCACCACCTTTGGTGGTTCCTTGGGTGAGGTGCACGGTCAAAAAATCACCAAGGTGATGGACCTGGCGCTCACAACGGGCGCACCGTTGATCGGCATATCTGATGGAGGTGGCGCCCGCATTCAGGAAGGTGTTGCCGCACTCACGCAGTTCGCTGAGATCTTCCGCCGCAACGTCGCGGCTTCTGGGGTCATTCCCCAGATCTCCCTCATCCTTGGCCCCTCCGCTGGTGGCGCTGTCTATTCGCCTGCATTGACTGATTTCATTGTGATGGCAGACGGTACCTCAAACATGTTCATCACCGGCCCAGATGTCATTCGAGCAGTGACCGGGGAGAACGTAGGCTTTGAAGAACTTGGTGGGGCGCGCGCCCACAACCAACGCTCTGGGGTTGCCCACTACATGGGCACTGACGAAGATGACGCGATCGACTATGTGCGTACGTTGTTGTCCTACCTTCCCCAAAACAACCTCTCCGATGCGCCCGATTACCCCACTGACATTGATCTCGACGTCAGTGATGAGGACCGTATACTGGACGCGCTCATCCCCGATTCAGACAATCAGCCCTATGACATGCGCACAGTCATTGAACACATTGTTGATGACGGCGTGTTCTTTGAGGTGCAACCTCTGTATGCCCAAAACATTCTCATTGGCTTTGCCCATGTCGACGGGCAATCAGTAGGGATTGTTGCGAATCAGCCGTTATCCATGGCTGGCACCCTCGACATCAACGCGGCAGAGAAAGCAGCTCGTTTTGTGCGCACATGCGACGCTTTCAACATTCCCATTCTCACGCTCGTGGACGTGCCTGGGTTCCTTCCCGGAACAGACCAAGAATGGAACGGAATCATTCGCAGGGGTGCGAAACTCATTTACGCCTACGCTGAGGCAACCGTGCCACTCATCACGCTGATCACCCGTAAAGCCTATGGTGGCGCCTATATTGTCATGGGGTCCAAACAACTCGGCGCGGACATCAACCTGGCGTGGCCCACCGCACAGATCGCCGTCATGGGCGCTTCAGGTGCCGTCAACATTCTCCAACGTTCTACTCTCAAAGCGGTCGCTGACAATGGTGGTGACGTTGAAGCGGAACGCGCACGGCTCACCGCAGACTATGAAGAAGCCATCGTGAACCCGTGGGACGCAGCCCAACGCGGATTTGTCGATGCGGTAATCGCCCCCCGCGAAACCCGGACACAGGTGGTGCGTGCGTTACGGACGCTGCGAACAAAACGCGCCACACTTCCCACGAAAAAGCATGGAAACATCCCGCTATGAGTGAGGCCTCCCAATCCGACATCCTCAAAGCCGCACAAGAAGCGGCTGCCCGTCTTCACGTGGTAGCTGGCAACCCTGACGAGGTTGAAGTTGCGGCTCTGGTCGCTGGACTTGCCGCCGTCGTGTCACACCACGTCACACATGAGGGTGAACACCCTGAGGCGATCTCTGCATGGACAAATCGTGCCCATCAACGTCAGGTGTCTCCACACGCGGGGGGCTGGGGCGCACGAGCCGGTGGATGGCGCTGGGCGCATCGGTAAATACACGGACAAGGCGACGTTCCACAGTAGCCGGACGCACCAACCACGCCACACTGTGACGGACCGGAGCGGACGCTAACACCACACCTAACGCCACTGCGGCAACCGCCCACGCCACGCACCGTGCCGTGGTGACAAGGTCGGTGTACACACCAAGATCAGCGACGTAGCGCAACACAACCGGGTGGAGCAGGTACACAGTAAAGGACCCCGCCCCCAGTGTTGTCCACCCCCACACGCGGCGGCGCGGCATCACCGCGATCAGGGCAAGCGCAAGCGCAATAGCCACCGCATAGAGGCCAGCGCGTCCAACCATCTCGCCCAGTTGGGCACTGAAGTCTCCGCTGTAGCCGGAGCGCATCATCATGGGCGACCGACGCACCGAACCGCCCCACAGTGCGCCAGCGGCCACCCCCACACCTAGTACCGCACCGGCAAGGACACGCATCCGAGGACGGCGTAAAAAGTTCACCACCTGAGGGTCACGGAGCGCAAGCCCGACCATGAACACCGGCAGCCACCCCAGGGTTCGAGCCCACGCCCATTGAGTGGTGACATCAAGGAAGCCGCTCCCTAACCCCAGTGCGAATGCCCACCACCACCGTCCTGGTAGTCGCCACAACAGCGGGGCCAACACCCGCCAGACCAGCAGTGACATCAGGAACCATAGGGCGAGACCAGGCTCATCGTAGGACCAATCCCACAGGCCCCGGTACCATCCAGTTTGCACAATCGCGATGGTCTGGAAGATGACATACACAAACCCAACGTCGCGCACCAGCCGCCACATTCGCCCCCAGGTGAGCGGTTCCGTGGAGGTGAACCGGCCAGCCAATACCACAAACACAGGCACCCGCAGCGGCCACAACGCCACCCACAACGCAGCCCAACTGTTTCCTGGAGTGATAAACGGGTCAGTGAAATGCCCAGCGCAAATCAGCAACGCTGCCAAGAGGCGGGTGTTGTCCCACAACGGGTCGCGCACTGGTCGCGGTAGTTGACCGGAAGTTGTCACACCGTCACGTTAAAGCGCTACGGTAACGACCAAGCAACGCCTAAGCAACGAGTTGGGGGCCATACTTTGCGACAACAAGAACAGTAATCAGCGCCACATACCCAATCCCCACGTACAGGTCGATGTCTCGTTGCACAAAAGCGTGGGCGATCTTCGCGCCTCGTCCGCTGCGCCACAAGTTCCGTTCGCGGATGTTGTAGTGCAGCATGGACAGGAAAATGAACCCGGTGGAGTAGGTGATGAGCATGCACCATGGGCACAGCGCACCGATGACCCACATGGACTGGCTAAAAAGCCACAGCGCGAACAGAAGCGCGAAGGTGTAAATCACCTGTTCAGCGATGGCCAACCAACGAGGGATTCGCACCCCTGACAAACCAATCAGAGCCATCATGATCGCGGCGGACTCAAACATGAGTCCCAAAAAGACGTTGGGGAAGCCAAAAGCTTCAGCTTGCCAGGACTGGGCAACTGTTCCACAACTCAGCACAGCGTTGACGTCGCATGCCAGTGACGCGGTGGGGTCCTCAGCAAGGTGTAGCGCCTCCACCGCCAATACAAAAGCAGCAACAAGCGACAATAACGCCGCAATCAACATCTTCGTGAAGATGCGCTGGTTACTGTGACGGCGCCCGTACAACACGTACTGGCCGTCGGTGGGATCGTCGAGGTGCCCCTCGTCCTTTGTCATTGTCGCGGTCATCTCTCCCCCTGGGCGTCTGTGGTCACAACCCTTGCATGATAACCGGTGACACCGCCAGGACAATGGTCCCCGCCTGTGTATTACCTGGGAAAACGTGTTGTCGACAACGAATTGTTCACACTGCCATGCGTGCGAGTACGGCGTTTCCTGCGGTAACGTCGAGATATGACACCTGAACGCACCCCGTCCGCGATTGACGCTCTCGCTGACGACTTTGTCACCCAACTTGCCCCGCTTGACCCCTTTGGCGCAACGGCCCTTGGCCTACCAGGCTACGACCACGATGTCACCCTGTACTCCCCTGCAGCTATGGAACAACGTATTGATCTTGTGCGCCGCACCCTTGCTGCTCTCGAAGACACCCCCACAATCGATGAGATTGATGACGTCACCAAAGCGGCAATGCGTGAGCGAATGTCCCTTGAGCTCGCCACCTATGAATCTGGGTGGGACTTTGCTGACCTCAACGTGCTGGCGTCGCCGTTGCAGGGGATGCGTGACGTGTTCGACATTGCACGCACCGCAACCGTTGAGGACTGGACCAATATCGCCTCCCGGTTGGGCCGCCTTCCACAGTCAGTCGATTCCTACATTGAGCTCCTGCGCCACGGAGCCGCTCAAGGGCGTGTTCCCGCGCTTCGACAGGTCAACGAAGGTGTCAAACAAGCACGCGAGATCGCAGACCCAGAAACATCATTCTTCGTGTCCTTCGTCGCATCCGCTGATGCACAAGCCGTTGTGTCACAAGCCCCCAACGCCGGTGAACTGTCAACTCAACTGTCTGAGGCGGCCCTTCAGGCCGCTGCGGCCTATGGTCGCCTTGCTGACTTCCTCGATTCTGAGTTGGCGTTACAAGCCCCCACAGACGATGCGGTTGGCCGCGAACGCTACGAACTTGCGTCCCAGCTGTTCCTTGGTGCGCGCATCGACCTGGACGAAACCTATGAGTGGGGCCTAGAAGAACTCGCCCGAATCGTGGCCGAGCAACAAGCAACTGCCGAGGAACTTTACGGACCTGGAACCAGCATCGACGAAGCTGTTCAACGCCTCGACGAGGACGAACGTTACCTGCTCCATGGCACTGACGCGCTCAAGGCGTGGATGCAAGAAACCTCCGACCAGGCCATCACTGACCTGTCCGGCACCCACTTTGACATCCCCGAACCAGTGCGCACCCTCGAGTGCATGATCGCGCCTACCCAAAACGGTGGAATCTACTACACCCCACCCAGCGATGACTTCTCCCGACCAGGACGGATGTGGTGGTCCGTACCACCGGGGGTAACCACATTTAACACGTGGCGTGAAAAGACCACTGTCTATCATGAAGGTGTTCCTGGCCACCACCTCCAACTTGGGCAAACCGTGTACCAACGCGCGCACCTCAACTCGTGGCGTCGCCTCATGTGCTGGGTCTCAGGCCACGGAGAAGGCTGGGCACTGTACGCTGAACGGCTCATGGAAGAACTGGGATACCTCAATGACCCAGCGGACCGTCTCGGTATGCTCGACGGTCAACGGCTCCGTGCCGCCCGCGTCGTGCTTGACATCGGTGTGCACCTGAAAAAGCCCTGCCCTGAAGAATGGGGAGGCGGAATCTGGGACGCAGACAAAGCGCACCGATTCCTCAGCGCCAACGTCAACATGCCAGCTGAATTCGTCCAATTCGAGCTTAACCGCTACCTGGGGTGGCCGGGGCAAGCACCCGCGTACAAGGTCGGGCAACGACTGTGGGAAAGCATTCGTGACAACGCACGCACTCGCGCACACGACAACGGCGAAGAATTTGACATCGCTGCTTTCCACGCACGCGCCCTCGCCCTTGGTTCGGTAGGACTGGATGTCCTCAAAGAAGCGCTCGATCATTAATCATGGTTGACGTTGTTCTTGCGTCAGCGTCACCGGCACGCCTGACCACACTGACACGCGCGGGGATCACCCCGCGCGTGCTGGTGTCCCATGTGGATGAGGACGCCATTTTGTCCTCCTTACCGTTCCCCCCGCAGAAACGTCCTGCTGAGGCTGTGAGCGCCCTAGCGGTGGCAAAAGCACGAGAAGTGGCCAACCAACTCAGCGCCCACATCGGCAATGAACCCACCCTCGTGATCGGGTGCGACTCCATGCTCGAATTCGACGGTGAGATCCTTGGGAAACCACATTCAGCTGATGTTGCAGTCCAACGGTGGCGCCGCATGCGCGGACAACACGGTCACCTGCACACCGGGCATCACGTGATCTTGATCGCCAATGGAACACACCAGGAAGTCACCAAGGCTGGTGTCACCACTGTGTGGTTCTCCCAACTCACCGATGAGGAGATCACAGCCTACGTGGCCACAGAGGAACCTCTCCACGTGGCTGGCGCCTTCACCATTGATGGACTTGGTGGAGCGTTCATTGATCGCATTGACGGCGACCACCACCTCGTCGTTGGGCTGTCCCTTCCGCTTCTGCGCTCACTTGTGACCACCTTGGGGGTACCGTGGACAGCCCTCTGGGATTGCCCACCTGACTCGGGTTTATCGTGAGCGCACCAATGAGACGCAACTGAACCCAGTATTCGGGAAGAATCTATAGAGGGTTCATACAAACAGCACGGCACTGCCTTATCGTTCAGTCCAATAATTCTCACCGACACGGTGCACACTTTCCCTTCATTGCGCCCAGGCATTACGGTAAGGCAGTGCCCGTTATTTCGAAGGTCCTCATCGCCAACCGCGGCGAAATCGCTGTCCGCATAATCCGCGCGTGCGCTGACTATGGAGTCGGCTCAGTTGCCGTCTACGCTGATTCCGACCGTGAAGCACTCCACGTGCGCCTCGCCGACGAAGCGTACTCACTACACGGAGCTCGCGCTGCAGATACGTACCTCGACATCGCCAAACTCATTGACGTGGCCAAACGATCTGGCGCCAACGCAGTCCACCCAGGATACGGATTCTTAGCAGAGAACTCAGCCTTCGCCCAAGCAGTCATTGACGCTGGGTTGATGTGGATTGGCCCCTCCCCCGCCGCCATCGACGCTTTGGGGGACAAAGTCAGCGCCCGGCACATCGCCCAACGCGCGGGTGCACCACTAGTTCCCGGCACCGCAGACCCAGTCGAATCCGCTCAAGACGTCCACGCCTTCGCGGCAGAACATGGGCTCCCCATTGCTATTAAGGCCGCTTTTGGTGGCGGCGGGCGTGGGTTGAAGGTGGCCCGCAACACCGAAGACATCACCGAACTGTTCGACTCTGCTGTTCGTGAAGCAACAGCCGCTTTTGGCCGCGGTGAGTGCTTTGTGGAACGCTACCTTGACCGTCCCCGACACGTCGAAACACAATGCCTCGCGGACACGCACGGAAACGTTGTCGTCGTCTCCACACGCGACTGCTCCCTGCAACGACGCCACCAAAAGCTCGTTGAAGAAGCGCCTGCACCCTTCCTCAGTGAGGAACAAAACACTCGTCTCATCGAGGCGTCACACGCCATCTTAAAAGAGGCAAAGTACCACGGCGCTGGAACATGCGAGTTTCTTGTCGGAAATGATGGAACCATTTCCTTCCTTGAAGTCAACACCCGCCTCCAGGTCGAACACCCTGTCACCGAAGAAATCACCGGAATTGACCTGGTCATCGAACAGTTCCGCATTGCCGAAGGACACGAACTCGGTTTCACCGAACCCACCCCACGTGGACACTCGCTAGAATTCCGAATCAACGGTGAAGACCCCGCCGCGAACTTCCTGCCCCAACCCGGGCGAATCACCGCACTCACCATGCCCAGCGGGCCAGGGGTCCGGGTGGACTCTGGAGTCGTTGAAGGCGATGTCATCTCCGGTGCGTTTGACTCGATGGTCGCCAAAATTATTGTCACTGGACGCGACCGGGCACAAGCGATAGCCCGCGCCCGGCGTGCCCTGGCTGAGACGCGCATCGAAGGGCTACCCACGGTGCTGCCCTTCCACCGCGCTGTCCTTGACTGCCCAGCATTTGCTCCCTCAGACCCATCAGAACCATTCTCCGTGTACACATCATGGATTGAAACAGAGTTTCACGACACCTGCCGCACCCTCACCGCAACGCCCGCTGTTGCCGGTGAACCTGAACCCGCCACCACCGAACGAGTTGTTGTCGAAGTCGGCGGAAAACGACTGGAAGTTGTTATTCCTGCTGGGTTGTCACTGGCCAGTCGGGCGTCACACCCCACCCAAGCCCGCGCCGGTGCCCGCCGCCCAGCACGCCGAAACAACGGTGGATCGGTTGCTGTTCACGGGAACTCTTTGACCTCACCCATGCAGGGCACGATCGTGAAACTCGCGGTTGAACCAGGAACAACAGTGGCAGCAGGTGACCTCATTGTGGTTCTCGAAGCCATGAAAATGGAGCAACCACTGACAGCACACCGGGCTGGAACCGTGACAAGCATTCACGTATCTGCCGGTGACTCTGTGACCGCAGGCGCTCTCATCTGCGACATCAACGACTAAATCACGCACGCCGTTCACCTGAACGTCATGTAATGAGCAACCAGAGATCACGAACGTGCCACATGGGGGCCAACACGACGTAACCTGGGACACATACCGTCCATGGTGTGACCACGACAGTCAACACCCCATCCGCTGATGCCCTTGTCATCATTCCTGCCCGAGGCGGGTCGCAAGGCATCCCACTGAAGAACCTCCAACCGGTCGCAGGGCGTTCACTTGTTGAGCGTGCGATCACCTCCTGCCTCCACGTTCAGCCCCGCGCTGTGGTGGTATCCACCGACCATGACCTCATTGCCGAAGCTGCGGTGACCCACGGGGCGAGTGTCATCCATCGCCATGCCGCAACAGCCACCCACGAGGCTAGTTCCGAGTCCGCTGTTCTGGACGCACTTGACCAGTGGCACACCGCCGGGCATTCGATGCCAGCCATCACAGTGCTCGTCCAATGCACATCTCCCTTTATCAACCCCGCAGCTCTGGCTTCCGCAATTCAACGAGTCAGCGACGGTGACGCTGATGTTATTTTCTCCGGTGTCCTCGATCACGGGTTTCGCTGGACGGTCACTGACCAAGGCGACGCCCACCCGCTGGGCCATTCACGCCAGTCGCGTCCCCGCCGCCAAGACCTTCCCACCACGGTGCGCGAAACCGGCGCGTTCTATGTCATGCGCACAGAAGGTTTTCGTGACCATGGAAGCCGGTTCTTTGGAACCGTCGGCGTGGAACTTGTCCCCGCAGACCAAGCACTAGAAATCGATGAACCCCTCGACCTCGACGTCGCCCAGCGGCTTGCACGCGATGAACAGGCCCCCCGCCCACACGACCACATTGATGTCGACGCACTAGTCACCGACTTTGACGGTGTTCACACCAATGATCGTGCACACCTCGACGAGCACGGAAATGAATACGTGACCGTCAACCGACGAGACGGAATGGGCGTGGCACGCCTGCGCGACCTCGGCATCCCGATGCTCATTTTGTCCACCGAACGACACCCAATCGTCCGGGCACGCGCCAAAAAACTGGCCGTCGATGTACTGCACGGTGTTGATGACAAGGCAGATGCACTCCGCACCTGGATGAGTGCCCAACGCCTCGACCCGTCACGGGTCGCCTATGTCGGGAACGACATTAATGACCTTCCCGCAATGGCCTTGGTCGGTTGGCCTATCGCCACCGCCGACGCAGAACCTGCGGTGAAGGCAGCGGCACGCATCATCTTGGACCACCGCGGCGGTGACGGCGCAGTTCGAGAAATCACCGACCGCATCCGCTACGCCCGCCTCACTCCACCTTCTCCTGTGATTCCCCCGGAACCCTCACATACCCCCACACCAGCACGCGACACACAACCACAACCAGCAAGGAGCTGACATGAGCATCGAAACGAACATCGCCCCGGTCGCTATCGGAGACCAACTCGTTGGCGGCGGACAACCCGTGTACGTCATCGGGGAAATCGGAATCAACCACAACGGTGACATTGACATCGCCAAAAAACTCATTGACGTCGCCGCCGTTGCAGGTGCGAACGCCGTGAAGTTCCAAAAGCGCACCCCAGATATTGCCACCCCCATGGCTCAGCGTGACCAAATCCGTCAAACGCCATGGGGGGAGATGACGTACCTCGACTACCGCTACCGGGTCGAGTTCGAAGAAGCCGAATACCAAAAGATTGCACAGCACGCGGCTGACCGCGGGTTGCACTGGTTCGCGTCGCCTTGGGATGTTCCTTCCGTTGAGTTCCTGGAAAACCAAGGCGTCCCCACCCACAAAGTGGCGTCCGCATCGGTCACCGACCATGAGCTCCTTCGTGCACTCGCTGACACGGGCAAACCCATCATTTTGTCCACGGGGATGTCCACCATCGAGCAGATCGATGCGGCGGTGGACATCCTCGGTACCGACCGACTGGTCATGATGCACGCCACCTCCACCTACCCGTTGCCTCCCGAAGAAGCGAACCTGCGGACCATTCACACCCTCACCGAGCGCTACCAGGTTCCCGTCGGGTACTCGGGTCACGAACGTGGCCTCCAAATCTCGCTCGCTGCTGTGGCTTTGGGTGCGGTGACTGTTGAACGTCACATCACCTTGGACCGCACGATGTGGGGGTCAGATCAGGCGGCAAGCCTCGAACCAGCCGGGTTCACAAACCTGGTTCGTGACATCCGGATCCTCGAGCAGGCCATGGGTGACGGTGAAAAGCGCGTCTTCCCCGGTGAGTTGGCACCCCTGTCTCGGTTGCGCCGGGTGGACGCCTGACCATGACCACACCGCTTGTCAGCGTTATTCTCCCAGCACACAATCAGGAAGCTTTTATTGCAGATGCGCTGTCAAGCTTGCGCTTCCAGGGCATCGACCGTGATGCCCTGGAAGTGGTGGTGATCGATGACGGTTCTACGGATCACACCATGGATGTCGTGGATTCGTTTTCTTCGTGGTTTCCGAAGCTCCTCACCAATTCACACCCCACGCCACACGGGGTCTCTGCGGCTCGTAATCGTGGGACTGAGATGGCGTCTGGTCGGTATCTCGCGTACTTGGATCCTGATGACTGGTACGGACCACTGTATTTGAGGACTTGTGTTGAGGCATCAGAATCTCTTGATGTCCCTTTTGTAAGGACCGATCACACGCGACATGGAAGAACTACCCGTGAGGTCAATCGTGCGCCAGAAGGGCGGCGATCCCAACGACTTCATCCTCTTGCCGGTGTGGAAGCAGTTGAGTATTCGACAATGTTGGACTATCCGTATCCGTGTACTGGTATATTTCGCTCAGATCTTCGGGACACAGGTCTTTTACGCTTTGACGAGTCACTTGCGACCGCAGAAGACCGGGAAATGATGTGGCGTCTTCACCTGGCAACTGATGTCTATGCCGTGATCAGTGAGCCTGGTTTCTTCTATCGGCGAGACATTGATGGTTCTCTCACCGCGGCTGTCACTTCCAGGCAGTTGGCCTTTTCAACGGCGTTTGACCTTATCGCTGACCACCTTCACGTGGCAAAAATCGGACGACGCATCACTGAGGCACAGTGGCAGGCGCTTTCTCTGAAACGTGCTCGTCAATTCATTGCGATCAGTGCTTTCCATGCCAACCGTGTTCTCCCGCTTGCGCATGGTGATGACAGTGTGGAGGCGGAGGCTTTTCTTGACGGATTGCACAACCGTCTACGTACGGCTTGGGACCATGACGAGTGGTTGAGCCACGCGTATATGACCTGTACCCCTGAACGGCGCACTGTCATTGATGCGCTGAGAACCGATTGGCGCGTCTTAGAGGAACTGGTGCCGGTTTATGAGTAAGTCAGTTCACCACATCGTTCAAGTGTCGTCGCAGTTTCAGATTCTTGCTTTATGCGCCGCAATCCAACATGGGGCAGTGCCCATTGACAAGCGTTCAAGCACACTACTTGTGTGCAACAACACACCGATACCTGAGATTCACCCGTTCGTGCTCAGCGACGAAGTTCAACAGTTAGCGGACCTCTACTTCGGAAAAGTTGTTCTTTTCAATGATCTGACTTACCCGTTGCGTCCCAAGGATTTTTCCCCATCTCCTTCACAGCGGCACATATGGCAACGGTTACTGCGAGACTATTTTGCTGTTCCACACGACTCACGTGTCCATCTGACTGTTGAGTCGCTGCAGGTCAATCCCGCGCGAGCACTAGCAATGATCTTTGGTGACTCACCGTTGAGTGTCCATGCTGATGGTCTCATGGTATACAGTCCCACTCGTTTTCATCTTGATCCCACACTGACTCAACGGATCCACTCACTGGTCTACCCTGATTTCCTTCCGGGTATCTCTCCTTTGTTGTTCAATGAGCTCGCGATAACACGGACCCCTGTTCCGTTAGCAGCATGTGACTCAACGATCAGGTCGTTGTCGGCTTCAGGGTCTTCTTCGTTGCCTGTGCGGAGCTCTCCGACTTCTTCGTACGCGCTCATCCTGGGACAGTACCTTTCCCAACTTGGTGTGCTCACACAATCTGAAGAAGACGATCTCTATCGTGGAATGCTGGATCGGGCCGTTACCCAGGGTTTTTCTGCTGTGGTATTCCGTCCTCATCCCAGTGCACCCCCAACATCGGTCCGTTCGTTCGTTCAGTACGCACACCTTGTGGGTGTTGATATCACTGTTGACGACTGTCCTACTCCCGTTGAGTTTCGCTACATCCTTAATCCCCCCGAAAAGGTTTTCTCGGTGTTTTCAACCGCGTTAGCTACCGCAAGTATTGGGGGTGGCTTACCTGTGGAGGCTGTAGGCACGGAGCTCTTGTTGGAGGCTCTCACTCCCTACCAGAATTCGAACCGTGTGCCGGTGACGTTGTGCGATCTCTTGTTCCGAGCTGATAGCCCGTCGTTGTCGGTTGAAGAGGTGCAAGAACTGGTGAACGCGGTGGGTTATTGCATGCAGGCTCGCACGTTGCCGCACCTTCGTGATGATGCACAGCGTTTTGTGGACACGCATCGTCTTGGTTCCTCTTTGCCGTGGCGCCGATATATCAAGAAACGGCGTGCGGAGTCCTTGGGTCTCATTTCCCCTCCTAAGCCTCAACCGGTTGTTGAGGCTGGTCCGCGACCACCGGCGTCGTTGTATGGTCGGGTGCGCCGTGCGGTGGGCCGCCGGGTGCGTGCCCAGGTGCGGGGGAATCAATGAACGGGTGGCGTTCTGTCGCTTACGTAGAGTCGCCGTTACAGTTGTTATCTGCCGTGGAGGCGCACGCTCATGGTGTGCTGGGAAGTAACACTGACATTGTGGTGCGTGACGCGAATCGGCAGTATGAGTCCACTGTGAGATATGTGGAACGGATGGGGTTGCCCCAAGGCATCCGATTATTTGGGGCACGCGACACCCGCTGGTTACCAGGGCACACCTCCGCACAAGGCAGGTTCACTCACGTGTTAGGTGACCCCTTGTCCGGCCAACAGCAGTCACTGTTGTTGCGGCGCAACTCCGTGGGTAATCTCGTCATCATTGATGATGGCGTATCAACGCTATCAGTGCTTGAGGATTTGGCGGCAAACAGGCCACTGGTGCGCCCTACATCCGCGTCATCTCCTGCTCGTCTTGCATTGGGTAGAGCAATGACCCATGTGATCCGTCGGCGAGCTTTTGCTGGCAAAGTCACGTTCTTCACCTCGTTGCCGTTGAGTGAATCAGTTCTCCATGCGGCAGGAACGCTAGACATATCAGTCATCACCCATGCGTTTCCGTGGTTGTCAGCGAACATTCTCGAGGATGCGCATTTCCCCCCACAAGTCATCGTGGGTAGCGCTTTTGCGGCCGATCGCTATATCACTACCGATGCGTATGTTCAGTGGATCCGTCAGATCGCGTCCTGTGGTGATGCCGTGTATCTACCGCATCGTCGTCAGCGTCCTGACGTGTTAGCTCATATCAGTGAGATCCCATCAGTGTCAGTGGCCCGTGACCTCCCCCTGGCTGAGATCGCATTGCGTGGTCTTGGACCGGAACACCATGTGCACAGCCTCCCCTCGACGTCACTGTTGACGTTGCATCGCCGATTTTCTCAGCGCGGGGTGCAGGTCACAATGTATGACATCCCTGACACCTGGTGGTGTCCTTCGACCCCCGCTGATCTTCGCACCCAACTCATTCGTCCCGTTGAATTGTTAAGGATAGCTTCGTGAGTTCAGTACGCCGCGTGTTCGCTGTTGTTGATTCTGATTCGTACCTGAAGTGGGCTGCGACCACGCTGGAACGGTTGTCGGAGCAGTGGGGGGTGGACCATGAACTGCGGGTGGTGATTGCATCGTCACCGATTGCCCCCAGTGTGGTCCAGCAGCACGCAGCGACGGCGGAGACCCGCTGGTCACAGAAGCCGCTCGAGGTAATGAAGCCCGGCGAACTACGCCAGGCATTGCGAGACTGGTCACCTGATTGTGTTCTCCTTGCAGCAACAGGACCGGTCGTGGAGTGGGTTGCCGACATGGCTGCCGCGTTACCCGCCCCACCGGTGTTATTGACTGGCATCCCAGGGATGGCTCTACCTGCCCGACGCCGTGGTCTGCGATTTCGACGCCGCGTTCATGGGTGGATCGTCCACTCTTTACGGGAAAAAACCGAATACCAGGCGCTCCTGGATGACGAAGAACAGCAGTGCACCCTCATCGTGTCCCCCTTACCGTTCTTGCCACGCAGACACGGCGACCACGCGGGCAGTTCCAGCCCGCGCATCGACAGGCTTGTGTTCACCACCCAAGCGAAAGTCCCCTCCGCACGACACCAACGCGAAGCGATTTTGATGGCTCTCCATGACACCGCTGTCGCACACCCAGATGTGTCTGTTGTGGTGAAGGTGCGTGCGGTCGCTGGAGAGCAACAAACCCACAATGAACTATTTCCTTATGATGTGTTGTGGCAGGACATGTGTGCGAACCAACCTCAGTTGGATGCCCACCTCATCACTTTTGCGTCCGGGCCATTGTCTGATTGGCTGATCCCAGGAACCGCCCACGTGACAGTGTCGTCAACTGCCGCGTTGGAATCTCTTGCAGTGGGGTTACCCACGGGGATTATTGGTGACTTTGGCGTCAATGAGCGTCTTCTTAATGCGGTGTTCCTTGATTCTGGGTGCGTGATGGCGCTGGAGGATATTCCCCACTTGCAGTTCCCTGAGCCTGATCCCACGTGGTTACGCACGAACTACTTTCATGACTTTCCCTCGGAATTACCGGCAACTCTCGATGCGCTCCTTGCGTTGCGGGATTCTGGCACGTTGGTGACGTCCCCGGCGTCGAAGGGGGTCCGTGAGTGGCGGCGCAAATACCGAAATCGATTGCGCTCAACACTTCCTGAGCAGGTCGTTGAGGCGGCAAAGGTCGTGCGGGGCCGGCGCTAGTTGGTCGGAGTGCCTTTGAGGAAGCCGAGTCCCCACATCATGTGCATGGTGGTGAGCACACCGGGGACTCGGCTTCGTGCCGCCCAGGGCAAGTGCCGCGCGGCGGTGAGTCCACCGATGGTGACCAGGGCGAGGTATCCAAGCGGGGCGATCGCACCAAGAGTCAGCCAGGTCCATGGGGTGATGACACCCAGAACGGTAGCCAGGAGTCCCGCCGTGTTTGCGACAACCGCGGTCGGGGCAGCGAGGTACCGAAGCGATGCGGTGCTCCGGTCGGCTGCAATCACCTGACGGCGCCACCCGCCGGTGTCAAAGAACTGTTTCGCTAGTGCACGCCACGTGGACCGTGGCCGATACTCCACCTCGATGGACGGGACAAACCACACTAACCCACCGTTGCGACGGATCCGATAGTTCAGTTCCCAGTCCTCGGCACGGTGGAACGATTCGTCATACAGCCCAGCAGCGATCACCGCTTCCTTACGAAACGACCCAAGGTAGGCGGTCTCTTCGGGTCCTTCAATCCCACCGACGTGAAATGATGCTCCCCCAATGCCCAACGGGTGACTCATCGCAAACGCGATCGCTTGTTCCAGTGGCGCTTGTCCCACGGGCAACATCCGCCCACCGACGTTGTCAGCACCAGTGCGAAGCAGTGCATCGACCATTGCATGCACGTACCCGCCGGGCAGCCGGGTATGCCCATCGAAGCGAACAAAGATGTCGGTGTCCGCGGGAGCCGCATTGATCGCAATGTTCAGCCCATGAGGAATCAACCCCTGTGGGTTCTCAATGACATGGAGGCGAGGATCACGCCGCGCGCACTCAACGGCAATGCCGTAGGTATTGTCATGGGAGGGGCCAACCGACACCACGAACCGCATCTGCCCGGGATACTGTTGGCTAAGAACAGAATCCAACGCTGCTTCCAAGTATTTCTCTTCATTCCGCACAGTCGCGAACACGCACACAACCGGCCACACGCGGGTGCGCCCACGGTGCTGATCATCGCGCTGACCATCCACCTGCTCCGTGGGTGACGGGGTGGTTGGCCAAGAAAGTTCTGGGTGGTTCACGGAAACCTCGCGACTCGACAACGTCATGGCGACAGGCTAAAACAACCACGTGGCGTGATCGTGACGCCCACCACAACGAACCGTGAAATCCACGCAACAGCACAGAACCTGAGTGAACAGTACGTGTCGCGCTCATGTCCGGCAGTCACTGACAAACGATCAGGTGTGACGCTCATCGTTAACCGGGCACAGCCCTGCGACCGTGCGATAGCGTGGGTGTCGTGCAACGACCACAACGGCCCTTCATCAAAAAATCTGGCGACGGTTGGGTTGAGTGCGACTGCGGTCAGCGCCACTGGGGTTTCTTTGGAGCCGCTGGCCTGTTCTTGGTCACGCTCGATGACAATAGACGCCCCACCCACGTTGTCCTGCAGCATCGCGCCCTATGGTCGCACCATGGTGGCACTTGGGGAATCCCGGGCGGCGCAATCATGGAACATGAAACACCACATCAGGGCGCGCTGCGTGAGGCACGTGAAGAGGCAGGCATTGACCCAGACCGTGTCACTATTGTGGGCACACACATTTTTGAGCACCCTCAGTGGAGCTACACCACCGCCATTGCGGTGGCTCGCACCCCGTTCCTTCCGGTGCAAGCCACCGACATGGAGTCACTTGATGTGCAATGGTTTGCGTTGGACGACCTCACCTCAGTTACCCCTTCGGTTGAGTTATTGCCGTCCTTTGCCCGCTCGCTCCCCGTTGTGTTGACACACCTTGACGATGCGCTGAACCACACACCTGGCAGCTGACTGTCAGTGGGGGGCGCGCTGATGGCTCATCCGCGCTGTTTCCGCAACGGACCCTGACAATGATGGGTAGATCGTGATCGCACCGGCCACCATGTCTGCGGTCAACCTGTGTGCGACCGCGAGCGTGACGGGGAAGATCAGTTCTGATGCGCGCGGGGCAACGATCACCCCTCCGATGACGGTTCCGGAGTCCGTTCGGGTGAAGAGTTTGACGAATCCCTCGTGGACCCCCATCATTTTGGCGCGCGGGTTCGTGGGGAGTGGCAAGGTTGTGGCGGTGTAGCGCACACCTGCATCGTCAAGGTCGCGTTGGGACCATCCAACTGTGGCGATCTCAGGGGATGTGAAAATATTGGCTGCGACGTCACGCAAAACCAGTGGTGACACAGAATCCCCCAGTGCGTGCGACATGGCGATGCGTCCTTGGGCGGCGGCGACCGAGGCAAGCGGTAAAACGCCGGTGCAGTCACCGGCTGCATACACGCCCGGAACATTGGTTCGCGAGACTTTGTCCACCTGGATGTGACCGCGTTCCGTCAGTGTCAACCCGACCTTGTCCGCGCCGTTATCCGCCGTGTTGGGGATGGAACCCACTGCCATGAGAACGTGGCTGCCCGTGATGACTTGACCGTCATCAAGTGTCACTTCCACGTGTTCAGTTGAGCCGTGCCCCACCACTGTGGCAGCCGATGCGCGCGACCGTGACATGACAGTCATTCCGCGGGTACGAAATGCATCGTCGATGACGCGGGCAGCATCCTCGTCTTCACCGGGGAGAACCCGGTCACGCGATGACACAAGAACAACATCACAACCCAACGCGTGGTAGGCGCCGGCAAACTCTGCACCAGTAACCCCCGATCCCACGACAATGAGCCGGGTGGGCATCTCATCAAGGTGGTACAGCTGTGTCCAGGTGAGAATGCGCCGCCCATCAGGGCGGGCCTCGGGAAGCATCCGCGGCGCAGCGCCGGTGGCAATCAACACGATGTCAGCATCCACAGTGCAATCATCTGTTGGGGTACCGTCATCGGTCACACATCCGGTCACGCTGATCGAGTGAGGGGAGGTGAAACGTCCCTCACCGTGCACAGTCACCACACCCGACGCAAGAAGTCGCTCTTTAATGTCTGCGCTCTGCGCGGCCGCGAGCGCGTTGACCCGAGCATTGACTGCGGCCAGGTCCACGCTGAGCGCATCGATCGGGTTGTGGGTGTCGTCGCGGGCTACTCGGATGCCAAGTTCTGTTGCGCCCCGGCCGATGTCCATGAGTTCTGCGGTGGCGATGAGGGTTTTGGACGGGACGACGTCAGTGAGAACAGCAGATCCGCCAAATCCGGCTCGTTCGATGATGGTGACGTGGGCGCCGAGGCGGGCGGCGACGAGGGCTGCCTCGTACCCGCCTGGTCCGCCGCCTAGGATTGCGACGCGGGGTTGTGTGGTGGTCAGTGAATCGTCATGCTGGGGAGTTTGGTTCACCGCACTAGTATGTCAGCGATCGCCGTGGGGCACGGTGAGGACAAGGTTTCATACATGGTGTGAGACGGATAGTCTCACACCATAGTTCACTGGTGGCGATCGTTCCTGTGGGTTGGCTTGAACACTGTGGGAACGTGATGGGACGTGGATGAATCCATAGGCGAGAAACGTGTCCCACCATCGCGTTAAGCGTTTGATCGCGGTACTCTCGAACCATGAGCTCTTCGCACGTCACCGTTGACGACACCACAGCACCTGACCCCTTCAACCTTGCCCGTGAAGCCGCGGACTTTATTGCCGCCCAATCAGGCGTCGCATCGCATGACGTCGCCCTCGTCCTTGGATCAGGGTGGGGAGGTGCCGCCGACCTCCTGGGCGAAACAGTCAGTGAAATCCCCAGCCACACCATCCCCGGGTTCTCCGCACCCGCTGTCGCAGGCCACGTTGCCACCACACGCTCCATTCGCATCGAGGGAACCAACCGCCACGCACTTGTCCTGGGATCACGCACCCACCTGTACGAAGGTCGCGGAGTTCGTCCCGTTGTCCACGGGGTACGCACCGCCGCAGCAGCCGGTTGTTCCACGCTGATCCTCACCAACGGATGCGGTGGGCTCAATCCCAACTGGGTGCCTGGGACCCCCGTGCTTATTCGTGACCACATCAACCTGACCGCAACCTCTCCTCTTGAAGGTGCGACTTTTGTTGACCTCACCGACCTCTACTCACAACGCCTGCGCGACATTGCGCACACCATTGACGCTGACCTTCCTGAAGGGGTGTACGCACAGTTCCGTGGCCCGCACTATGAAACACCCGCCGAAGTAAAAATGGCGGGAGTACTCGGCGCTGACCTTGTCGGAATGTCAACCACCATTGAGGCGATCGCGGCCCGTCACGTTGGTTTGGAAATTCTGGGAATCTCGCTCGTCACAAACTTGGCTGCCGGAATATCTGAGCAGGCACTCTCCCACGAAGAAGTTATCGAAGCGGGACAAGCAGCCGGACCACGCATCAGCACACTCCTAGCACACATCGTGAAATCACTCTGAGACGAGGACCCATGGCCATCCCACTGACAGAAGACGAGCTCCTCCTCCTCGACGAAGCACGTACCTGGATTGACAACGACCCAGAAGGACTCACCCGTCACGAGCTTCAACGCCTGCTCGACGTGATCACCAACCCTGATAACTCCTCCGCGTCCAAAGGCCGCTCGTCTCAAGCGCTCGGAGACCTCAAAGACCGCTTCAACGGCAGCCTCCAATTTGGTACCGCCGGGCTACGCGGCGCCCTAGAAGCAGGCCCAAACCGGATGAACAGGTCTGTGGTCATCAAAGCAGCGGCCGGTCTTGGCGCCTATCTCACCGGTCAACTCCCGCACGCCACTCCACAGGTTGTCATCGGTTACGATGCCCGGCACTACTCCAAGCAGTTTGCACTCGACTCCGCAGCAGTGCTCACCGCCGCAGGCTGCTCTGTCACAATCCTCAACCACGCACTACCCACCCCCGTGCTTGCCTACACCATGAAACGCCTGGGTTCTGACGCAGGCATCGTGGTTACCGCAAGCCACAACCCGCCGCAAGACAACGGCTACAAGGTGTACCTAGGTGGACGCATCGTTGTGGACGCCGGTCAAGGCGCTCAAATTGTGCCCCCTTACGACCGTGAAATCGCCCAAGCAATTGCCGCAACCCCACCGGTACGAGACATTCCACGGGCCGAAAGTGGGTGGTTCACCCTTGATGACAACGCGGTGACCAGTTACGTCAACGCGGTCCTCACACTAAAAACACCCAGCCCTCGCGACCTCACCATCGTGCTCACACCACTACATGGTGTCGGCGGGTCTGTGGTCGACAAGGTTCTCCACCGCGCCGGCTTTGACAAGCTCATCTCTGTGGCAGAACAATACGAACCCAATGCCGATTTCCCCACAGTGTCCTTCCCCAACCCAGAAGAGCCAGGTGCCATCGACCTTGCGTTAACCTATGCGATGCGGTTCCAGGCAGACCTTGTCATTGCGAACGACCCTGACGCTGACCGGTGCGCAGTTGCAGTCAAAGATCCCCGAACCGCGGCAGCCCACGCCCACCGCGTCACCACCCCTCAGGCGGCGGGTTGGCGGATGCTTCACGGCGACGAAGTGGGATCATTGCTCGGAAACGTCATCGCCCAACGCGCCGCAGCAGAAGGCAAAACAGCCGCAAACGCAGTCCTCGCCAATTCAATTGTCTCCTCACGGCTGTTGTCGAAAATCGCTGAGAAACACGGATTGGGGTACCAATCCACACTCACGGGATTCAAATGGATCGCCCGTGCAAAGGACCTCGTCTACGGGTACGAAGAAGCCCTCGGCTACTGTGTTGCCCCTGAACTCGTCAAAGACAAAGATGGAATCTCCGCAGCTCTTGTCATCGCTCAGCTCGCTGCCACGCTGCACGCCCAAGGCAAAACCCTCATCGACGAACTCGATGACCTCGCGCGAGAACACGGCCTATACCTCACCGATCAACTCTCGGCACGGTTCTTAGACCTGTCACAAATTCCCGCCACCATGTCACGTCTTCGTGCCACTCCCCCATCAGCCCTCGCAGGTAGCCCAATCACCCAGGTCGTTGACCTTGTTGACGGCTACGAAGGTCTTCCCCCAACTGACGGCCTACTCCTGCTCACTGACGATGACACCCGAGTCATTGTGCGCCCATCAGGCACTGAACCAAAGGTGAAGTGTTACATCGAAGTGATCAGTCCCGTGGACAGTGACGCAGACACAGCACAACTCACCACCGTGCGCCACGAAGCACGAGAAAAGATCACAGCGGTACGCGCAGACATGACCAGAGCGCTTGGACTCGACTAGCACGACCATCACATCAGCCATGTTTCCTGTGGGTTGCCCTCACCACGTGGGGGCAACCCACATGGTGGCTTCCCCCCCACACGATGGCGCTGTCGGTTGGTCGAACAGTCACGAATCAGATGAGCGAAGAGCCTCCTCGTCGGCCTGAACACGACGCTTCCACTGCGCTTTACTCTCCCGCCACTGTTCGTCGCTTGCCCCAGCACGCCAGTACCCTGACACGCTCATCGCCTGCCGGGGCACACCCATCGCACGAAGGGAACGGCGGATTTCGCGGACCGCCATCGCCTCACCATGTAAAAAGACCTGCGTCCCCGCTGGCACAGCCCCCAACTCCTCACAAGCGTGCACAAGAGCCGCCCCATGAGCTTTCCCCTGCCGGTACAACCACGTCACCTTCTCACGGTGAGCAACTGGAACCTCATGGCCAGGGGCCTCCACCTCCAGAAAAACTGTGACATCCGCTGAGTCTGCGAGCGCTTCAAGCGCGACAGCTATCGCGGGGAGCGCTGACTCATCTCCCACAAGGAGGTGTGCTGTTGCCTGCAAAGATGGCGCATATCCACCACCGATACCAGCAAACGTGACCGTGTCACCCGCCTGCGCTGTTGATGCCCACACCCCGGCAACACCATGATCCCCATGCACAACAAAATCAATATCGACGCTTCCCGACACCGCATCCGCATGGCGGATAGTGTACGACCGCATGACTGGTTGCCCATCTGGTCCCGGAAGAATCAACTTCATGTAGGTGTCCGTGCATGTGGGGAAATCAAAATCAACCCACTGCGGGCACGAAAACGTCACCCGCACCATCGAGTCAGTCAGTTGTTCTCGGCCAGTGACGGTCGCCTGAAACCGTTCTTGACGGCGAACCGGTGGCACAGAGAAATCAGTAATCGTGGACACACATACCCCTTCATCACGTAGTAAGGTCCACCTTACCCCATCAAGGTAAGGTGGACCTTACTACGTGACGTCTGCGAGCAACGATCAGTAACCCGACCCGTCACCACTCTCGACAGCAGTATCAGGGTTCTCCACCCCATCGAGAACCGCGGCAGTCCCGGACAATCCCAAACGGGTCGCCCCTGCGGAGATCATCGCAAGTGCCGCATCGCCAGTGCGAATCCCACCGGACGCCTTCACACCCAACCTCTGCCCCACAGTGTGAGCCATCAGACGCACTGCATGAACGCTGGCACCACCAGTGGAGTGGAACCCCGTGGAAGTTTTGACAAAATCAGCCCCAGCCCGTTCACTCGCCTCACACGCAGCCACAATCTCCTCATCGGTGAGGGCAGCTGACTCAATGATGACCTTCAGCACAACAGGGGCGGGAGCAGCGTCGCGGACAGCGCGAATGTCACGCTCCACAAGCTCCCAATCACCCGATTTCACTGCCCCCAGGTTGATGACCATGTCAATCTCATGTGCACCATCTGTCACCGCACGAGCCGTTTCTGCGGCCTTGACTTCAGGGTGGTGCGCCCCCGAAGGGAACCCCACAACCGTGGCCACCTTCAGTTCGCTTCCCTCAGGAATCTTCACAGGCAGCAACGAGGGCGAAACACAGATCGAAAACACACCCAACGACACAGCCTCGTCAATTAACGCGGCCACATCGGCTGGGGTCGACTCTGGCTTGAGCAACGTGTGGTCAACCATCGAGGCAACAGACGCAGCAGTAACTTTCTCAGGCATTTCTTTACTCTCCTTGATTCACATAGGGGTCAAAACCAGCAATCACACGTTCACCCAAAGCGTGGCGTGCGTCGTGGTGAATAAAAGCAGACCACACAGCAGCCAAGGTTGCGTCGAGGAAATCTTCCACATCCCACCCAGCCTCAGTGGCAAGCAATCGCATTTCGTGGGACATAGACGTGCCCGACATGAGCCGGTTATCGGTGTTGACTGTCACTGCAAAATCCAAGTCACGTAAACCAGTGATCGGGTGGGTTGCGACTGACTGAGCAGCACCTGTTTGCAAGTTCGAGCAGGGACACATTTCTAACGCAATCTGGTTATCACGCACCCAATGCGCCAGACGACCAAGACGTGGGGAGTCTGTACCAAATCCTTCGATGTCATCGATGATGCGCACGCCGTGTCCTACCCGCAGCGCGTGACCCATCCCCACCGCCTGTGCGATGGACTCAGCACCCGCTGCCTCACCAGCATGAATGGTGACCGGGAAGTGCGCATCGTTGAGGGTTGACCACACCTGTGGGAACCGGTCAGGCATGAACCCAGCTTCCGCCCCAGCGATATCGAAACCGTAAGCTCCCTGATCACGGTGACGAAGCGCCAGGTCAGCGACCTCTTCCCAACGGTCAGCGTGCCGCATTGCCGTGATTAGTTGACCAACCTCAATGTCGTGGCCGCCCGCACGGGCTTCCTCCATCCCCTGTTCTAAGCCCCGCTGCACTGCCCGTACCGCATCATCCAGGCTCAGCCCACCAGCCAGGTGCTGCTCCGGTGCCCACCGTGACTCCGCGTAAATCACACCATCCGCGGCAAGATCAAGAACAGCTTCTCGGGCAACACGTGTGAGTGCATCTGCTGTCTGCATGACGGCGATGGTGTGGTCAAAGGTCTCCAAGTAGCGTTCCAAGGACCCGGAGTTCGCTGCATCCACAAACCACTGTTGAAGTTCTTTCTCATCAGTGGTCGGCAGGGTATGCCCCACCTGTGCGGCGAGTTCAATAATGGTTGCGGGACGTAGCCCTCCATCGAGGTGATCGTGAAGGACAACTTTCGGCAGTGAGGGAAGTTCATCAAGCCACGTCATGGTTCCACCTTCTGTTGTGTTGTTTGTGCTGGTTGGTTAGGGAACACTGCCCACACAATGTGTCGCCATCCACCGAGAAACTCTGGCGGGGTGTCCCGGTTCGTCAATTCGTCACGGTTCACTGCGTGGTTCACCCCAGTAGCGGGGTCAAAGAGGAAGAGAGTAGGTGCAGCGTCTGCAACCACTGGCGGGCTGTGAAGAACAACAACGTGCCGGGGCACTGCTGCGGACACGGACACGCGGGTGTCCGAACCGGTGTAGAGCAACACCGGGTAGCCACGCATCGCACAATCTACCGCGTACGTGAGGACCTTGCGGGTATGAGGTAGCGAAGCAGGTGACACGATCTGGTGCCGGTAGCGCACACCGGTGGTACCAAGTTCCCGCGCTGCACCCCAAGGTGGAGTCCCCCATCGGTGAGGCCATGTCCATATGCCAGCAAAGGCGCGGGAGTTTGTTCGTTTCTTTGTCTCATGCTGCGCTGCACCATAATCCGTCACTATGCGCTGTCGTGCTGACGGTGATGTCGCGGGTTGACCCGAGTTCAGTGGTGTAGTCGCAGGAGAATCAGGAGCGTCCTGTGGGTGAACCGCGTCAAGGCAGGCTTGGCTTAACAGGACACTGACTGACCCACACGTTGTGGGATCAGTTTGACGTGCGGAGGTGCGCCCGTGGGGTGAGGTGTCACCTCCTTGCGGAATCGACACCTCACCAGGTTGCACACCCAGTAACCACCCGTTGGGGTCGTCAGGGAATGGGGCTGGTGCGGGGAGCGTCGGTAGACGACGGCGCCCCGCACCTAAACCATACAAAAATGTGGATAGCTGGTATCCAGACTGGACCACAGATCTCCCATCTGTGAGGTGTACGTGACAAGCTCGCTGCTTCTCACGATACCCGTGATACCCGGTGGGGTCATGCGAGCCGGTCGATAATGAGCGATGGCGAGTTGGTTGGTGCGTCATCACTGATCACAACACCTTCCTCAGCGATCTCGATCGCACGGTCGAACCGTTCTGGGGTGTCGGTGTGCAGAGTCATCAGTGGGGCTCCTGCCGTTACCTTGTCCCCTGGCTTTGCATGCAGTTCAATTCCGGCACCGGCTTGAACCTGATCGTCTTTTCGGGCGCGGCCTGCACCGAGCCGCCACGAGGCGACACCGACCGCGTATGCGTCAAGGGTGGTGAGGTACCCACTGCGCGGAGCGGTGATGACATGCTGCTCTGCTGCCACGGGCAATGCTGCATCATTGTCACCATCTTGCGCTGCGATCATGGCACGCCACGCATCCATCGCACGACCATCGTTCAGTGCTGCGCGGATGTCGTCTTCTGCGGTTGTCTTCCCAGCTCCAGCGAGCATTTCTGCTGCGAGGGCAACTGTCAGATCAACAACATCTGCAGGGCCGCCTCCGGCCAACACCTCAATGGATTCACGCACCTCAAGGGCATTTCCAACGGTGAGTCCGAGCGGCGTGGACATGTCGGTGAGTAGCGCAGTTGTTGTTACACCAGCGTCGGTCCCCAGATCCACCATTGTCCGGGCGAGTTCCCGTGCTTGGTCCACATTTTTCATAAATGCCCCGGAGCCGACTTTGACGTCAAGAACCAGCGCAGACGTTCCTTCTGCGATTTTTTTGCTCATGATTGACGATGCAATCAGTGGGATCGCTTCAACGGTTCCCGTGACATCGCGCAGTGCGTACAGCTTCCGGTCCGCTGGTGCAAGACCTGAACCCGCTTGGCAGATCACCGCCCCCACCGTGTCCAGTTGGTGCATCATTTCGTCGTTGGTGAGTGCAGCGCGCCACCCGGCGATCGCTTCGAGTTTGTCGAGCGTGCCACCAGTGTGCCCCAGTCCACGCCCAGACAGTTGGGGGACGGCCACGTCAAACACGGCAACGAGGGGTGCCAATGGGAGAGTAATTTTGTCTCCCACTCCGCCGGTGGAGTGTTTGTCCGCGGTGGGGCGGGACAACTGATCAAAGTTCATGCGTTCGCCTGATTCGATCATCGCCCGGGTCCAGTCAGCGATTTCCCGGCGGGTCATGCCGTTGAGCAAGATGGCCATGTTCAGGGCAGCCATTTGGTAATCGGCCACGTGGTCGTGGGTGTAGGCATCGATGACCCAGGCGATTTCTTCGCTGGTCAGTTCACGTCCATCACGCTTGGCCCGGATGACATCAACAGTGTCGAAGAGGTGGGTGGTCATGAGTGTTGTCCTTTGGTGTAGTCATCAAGGTCGCTAGGACCAAAAGCGTCGGGGAGCACCTGCGCCATGGTGCGGTACCCAGAGACAGTGTCAAGTACGAGGTTGGGTCCGCCGTGTTCCCACAGCAGCTGGCGGCATCGACCACAGGGCATGATGACCTCACCTTGCCCATTGACGCACACGAAGGCAGCTAATGTGCCGCCACCTGTAGCGATCAGCTCTGAGATGAGTCCACACTCAGCGCAGAGGGTGACGCCGTACCCAGCGTTTTCTACGTTGCACCCAGAGACGATGCGACCATCAGTGGTGATCGCTGCAGCTCCAACGGGATAGTGGGAGTACGGGACATAGGACATTTTCGTCATCTTTTGGGCTTGAGCGACTAGTTGGTTCCAGTCGACGACAGCTGCTAGATCGTCAGCGTGTGTCATCACACTCTCCTCAGTGAGTTGCGGGGCTGATGCCGTGCCAAAGCATGCTGTTCTCAGCCTATACCTAAAACGCTTAACGTGTTGGGGTGAAAGAAACCGAGGGGGCGCTCAGCCCCCTCGGTTCACTTAACGTACGGGATGCCTTCAGCAGCTGGTGCCTTAACTTTGCCCACCAATCCAGCAACCGCAAAGATCGTGGCAAGGTAGGGAAGCATCGCCAAGAATTGGGTAGGAACAGGTGTTCCCACAATCGAGAGCGTCCCGCGCAGCGCCTCAGCAAAGCCGAAGAGTAACGCGGCCGCAAACGCACCAGTAGGGTTCCAGCGGCCAAGGATCATCGCGGCAAGAGCGATATACCCCTTACCTGCGGTCATTTCCTTACCGAAAGTCACCGCGATCATCGTGGTGAAAGCAACACCGCCAAGACCAGCCACAGCCCCTCCGAGCATGGTGTTCAGCCACCGAGTCCGGTTGACCTTGATTCCCACCGTGTCAGCAGCCTTCGGGTGCTCACCGACAGAACGCATCCGTAGCCCCCACTTGGACCGGAACAACATGAACTGCAACACGAACACAGCAGCAAACATGATGTAGACGAGCACGTTCTGGTTGAAGAACACCCCACCAAAAACAGGGATGTCCGCGAGAAGTGGAATCCGTATCGTCGGCAACCCTGGGGGCTGGTTCAACAGCGACTTGTTGTCTTTCAAAATGGTGGAGAACAAGTAGCTCGTGACCCCAATGACCAGGACGTTGAGCACAACACCGACAACAATTTGATCGACCCGATACTTGATCGAGAAGAACGCCAACAGCGCACCAACCAGGGCCCCGGCAATCGGAGCCACCAACAGCGCAGTGAACGGGTTACCAGTTACTGTGGCGACAACAGCACCAGCAAACGCACCCGCAAGCAATTGTCCCTCAATGGCGATATTGATGATACCGACACGTTCACAGATCAACCCTGCCATCGACCCAAAGGCCAGCGGCACGGCAAACACAATTCCCTGGGCCAACAGCTGTGACAACGGGATGGCCGCTTCTTTTCCGGCGCCTGACCACAAGAGGAAGGCGAACACTGCGGCGACACCGACAAGCACGGGCAACCACACACCGAATCGGTAGCGTTTGACTGCTGCATATGCCGCAAACCCAGCAAGCGCAAGGATGACAAAGCCAAGGAACAACGCCCATGGACGTGCGGCAAGGAACAGCGGATCCAGCTTAATCGCGTCGCGTCCCTGCGACAGCAAAAACCGGGTTTGGGCTCCAGAGGGCGAACCAAAACCGAACCACCCAATAGTGAGGAGCCCAAGGATCACATAGGTGATCGGGCCCTTCCACGAGATTGGGGCGAGGACGTTACCCTCGTAGTGTTTTAACGAGGGAGCCTGCGTCGTGGCGCTCATGCTGCGCCCTCCTTCCGCGGAGCAGGGAGTCGGAAGATCGCGCGGACCAACGGTGGGGCGGCGATCAGTAACACAACGAGAGCTTGCACAACCTGGACGATGTCCACCGGAGTGTTACTCGCGGTTTGCATCAACGGGGACCCTGCACGCAACGCGCCAAACAGAATGGCAGCACCCACGATTCCCATCGGGCGGGACCGACCGAGTAGAGCAACAGTGATTGCGTCAAACCCAATAGATCCTGCAACACCTTCCTGCAGAACACCTTCTGTTCCAAGGGTCTGTGACACACCACCCAGGCCTGCCAACCCGCCAGCAACGAGCATGACGTACAGGTAGATGCGGTTGACCTTGATACCGGCAGTGCGGGCTGCGTCTGCATTCAAACCCACTGCGCGGAACTTGAACCCCAGTGTCGACCGTTCGAGCAACCACCACACACCCCAAGCCACAACGAGCGCCAGGACGAACCCAAGGTGGAGGCGGAATTCGCTTCCTAAGAACTGAGGGAACATCGCATCGCTGTCGATCCGCTGAGAAATGGGGTTGTTCGATCCTTCGCGTTTAAAAAGATCGGTGGTGAGTAGGTATGACATGAGGAACCCGGCAATGGAGTTCAACATGATCGTCACAATCACTTCATTAGCACCAAACTGTGCTTTCAGGTAACCGGCGATCCCGGCCCAGACGGCCCCACCAAGGACACCTCCAAGAACAGCAACCAGAAGGTGCAGCCCCACAGGCAGTTGGAAGGTGAATCCGATGAACGCGGAGATTGTTGCTCCAAGGATCACCTGACCTTGGGCACCAATGTTAAACATGCCAGAACGGAAACCAATTCCAAGGCCAAGACCGGCAAAAATGAGCGGTGTCGCTGCAGTCAGGGTCTCAGTGATGGGTTTGATCTGACGCAAGAAGGTTGGTGCTTCCGGATCATAAATCGATCCACGGAACAATGACCAATATGCGCCAGAAACTGAATCCCACACAGCTGTGAAGAAATCAGTAGGACGGGCGAAAATGTACCCGGCCGTGCGCTGCACCTCTGCGTTCGCAGCAGCAACCAGTACCGCCGCCATGAGCAACGCTGCGATCACCGCGAACACAACCACACTGGCGTTGGATGACACAATGTCTCGCGCTACAGTTCCCCACCGCGATGGTGGATTGTGTGGTTTGTTTATAGGTGTCGGATCAGATTTGGGCGCTTGCGCTGATGTGTCAGGGCTCTCGACGCTCACAATGCGCCTCCTTGGGAAAGATCACCGTCAGATTCAACGGCACTCAGTTCGGTCTCGTGCTGCGCAGCTTTTGCCAGCGCGTCGTCGTACTTCATGCCTGCCATCATCAGACCCAGCACGTCACGAGAGGTGTCTTTAGGAACGATGCCGATAATGCTGCCTTCATACATGACAGCAATTCGGTCAGCGAGCCCAAGGACCTCATCAAGTTCGGTGGACACAATAATGACCGCGGTTCCACCATCACGTTCAGCAATGACACGCTTGTGCACAAACTCGATGGAACCAACATCCAACCCACGTGTGGGCTGAGACGCAATGAGCACCTGCAACGGTCGCGACATTTCGCGAGCAAGAACAACCTTTTGCTGGTTCCCCCCCGACAACTGTGAGGCAAAAGCTTTCGCTGATTGCGTACGAACATCGAATTCTTCAACGTACTTCACAGCGTTGTCTTCGATAACCTTCTTGTCCAGTGCGAGCCCTTTGGAATACGGGGCCTTGTCGTGGAGGTCAAGGATCAGGTTCTCCTCGATCGTGAATCCCGCGATCAATCCGTCCTTTGAGCGGTCTTCAGGAACGAACCCCACTCCAGCATCAAGGACTTGGCGGATCGAACGGCCAAGGAGTTCATCACCATTCAACGTGATGCTTCCCCGAGCTTTCGGGTGCATCCCCACAAGTGTTTCAGTCAGTTCAGTTTGTCCGTTTCCTTGGACACCGGCGATCGCGAGGATTTCACCTGACTGAACATCAAAGGAGACGTGGTCAAGAAGAGTGAGACCATCTGGTGTGACAAGCGATAGGTCCTTAACCGTCAACCGAGTGCCTTGGGGTTCCGCGTCCTTCTTGTCCACAGTGAGCGACACCGACCGCCCCACCATTGCGGAGGCTAGTTCCTTTTCTGAGGCAGACGGGTCGGCACTACCGACCACCTTGCCCCGCCGGATCACAGTGATTTTGTCTGCAATCGCTTTCACTTCACGAAGTTTGTGAGTGATAAAAACGATCGAGGTTCCCGACTCCTTCAGCTGGCGCATGATCGACAGAAGCTCGTCGGTTTCCTGAGGGGTCAGCACGGCGGTGGGTTCATCAAGGATGACGATCTTCGCGTCGTGGGAGAGGGCTTTAATAATCTCTACACGCTGCTGGGCACCTACGGGCAAGTCACCAACAAGAGCATCGGGGTCGATATTGAAGCCGAACCGGTCTGAGATCTCCTTGACTCGCTTCCGTGCTTCACGTAACGAGATGACGCCCATGGAGGTGGGTTCAAACCCGAGGATGACGTTTTCAGCCACTGTGAAAACGGGCACCAGCATAAAGTGCTGGTGCACCATTCCAATTCCGGCTGCCATGGCATCTCCAGGCCCCGCGAACGTGACAGGTGCGTCATCGAGAAGGATCTCGCCACCGTCTGGGTCATACAACCCATAGATGACGTTCATCAACGTACTCTTACCGGCACCATTTTCGCCAAGGAGAGCGTGAACTTGTCCAGGTTCGACAACAAGATCGATGCTGTCATTTGCTGTGAAAGTTCCGAACACCTTGGTGATGCCGCGTAGTTCCAGCTTCATGCTCTACGCCTTTCGCGCTGCGCTTGAACGCAACCGCCAGGTGGGTCCACACGCATCGTTGCGTGTGTCAGGGGGAATTGGGGGGTGTGGCCTCGAAGCCGTGGGAGCTTCGAGGCCACACAGGCTGGGGTCAGCCGGGGGTTAGTTCACCGAAATAGCTGATGGTGACTCAACGGTCAGCGAACCATCAATGATCGCTGCTTTGAGTTCCTCGACCTTGGTTTTGACCTCGTCTGGGACCTCTGCTGCGAGGTCGTGGAAGTCAGCGATCCCAACACCGCCGTTTTCGAGGGTGCCCACATATGGGGTCGCGTCGAACTCACCGTTCAACGCAGTTTGCGCGGTGTCGAAGACAGCCTGGTCCATGGCCTTGAGAACTGAGGTGAGCAGGAGCGGACGGTAGGATTCGTACTTCTCCCACGCGTCGGTGTCCACACCAACGACGTAGACGCCGTCGTGCTCTGCCGCTGCTGCCATGGCACCTTCACCCACAGGACCAGCAACAGGCATGATGACATCTGCGCCTTGAGCGATGAGTTGCTCAGTCATTTCCTTACCTTTACCGATTTCTTCGAAGGTTTCAGTGAAGGAGCCAGCATCTGGCTTTGCCTTGTCCCAACCAAGAACCTTGACATCTGCGTCGTTGTCTTCGTTGTACTTAGCAACACCGTCAGCAAATCCGTCCATGAAGATTGTCACGGATGGGTAAGGCATACCACCGAAGGTGGCAACGGTACCGGTTTCGGTGACACCTGCGGCCACGTAACCAGCAAGGTAGGCCGCTTCATGGGTGTTGAAGAGAAGTGGCTTGACGTTGTCCATTGCTGGTTCAACACCGGAGTCGATCAATGCATAGTGCTGCTCAGGGTTTGCTTCTGCTGAGGTTGCTGTCGCGTCAGCGAGGTTGAAGCCGACGTTGAAAATGAGGTTGCAACCGGCTTGAACCATCGCGTCAACGTTGGTGTTGTACTCACCTGCGTCTGTGGATTCTGCATCAGCGATCTCGATGCCGAGTTCACTACCTGCACGTTCGAGGCCGGAGTAGGAGGTTTCGTTGAATGAGTTGTCATCGAAGCCACCGAAGTCAGACACCATGCAGCCTTTGAAGTCTGCTGAGGCGTTGTCGGGTGCGGTTGCGTCGTCTGGGGCATCCCCACACGCTGCGAGGGCGAGTGCTGCCGCCGCTGAGATGGCGGCGATCTGCGCGAACTTCTTCACGTAAGTTCTCCTGTGTCTATTGGGGTAGGGAACTCAGCGGATGCCGCACCGGCTGGTGCGGGCCTCACGTTGAGGTGTGCATCGCGCTCGGTGAACGGGGACCGTCACCTCGACGTTGCGGTTTTCCGGTATCTCGAGTCAGGGTGACTCGCCTTACAGTTAACTGTAGACGTTAAGCCGTTAACGTTCTGTGTCGATTGGGTAACGAATCGAGTTCGTTACCAATCTGGAAGCGATATCCTCCCTGACGGAATGGCGCAGTCCGCATCGCGAGACTGCCGATGAGGGGCCGTCTGCCGAGCGTCAGGAAACGTCAACCGTTGCCGTCGCGACTCGTGCAAGCGTCCTCAATCCGACCATAAGTGACTCCTCATCAATCTGCAGGTCGCCTCGGTGAATATCGTACGTTTTTCCACCCGGAGTTCGGGTACCCAACCGCACGAGCGCCCCAGGAACTTTTGTGAGGTACCACGCAAAGTCTTCGCCGCCGAGAGACTGCTCGGTGAGCGTCACACTGTGAGCCCCCAGCGCATCGCGAGCCGCCGCTTCAATGGACAGAGTGCATTCTTCATCATTATCCACCGGGGGCACTCCCCGTTGATGGTGAACCGCCACCTCAACACCGTAGGCGGATGCGACATGGGTCACCGTGTCATTGAGGACATGCTGAGCTTGCTCCCAGGTGCTGACTTCGAGGCACCGTAACGTTCCCATGAGGATTCCCGATGCGGGAATAGCGTTGGGCGCTGACCCAGCCTGCACCGTGCCCCAGGTGAGGTTGACACCAGCTCGAGGGTCCATCCGCCGGCCCAACACTGCGGGCACTTCGGTGATGATCTCCCCCAGCGCATAGACCACGTCACCAGTGAGGTGAGGTCGGGAGGTATGGCCCCCGTGCGACGTCACCGTCACAGTGATTGTGTCGCATGCCGAGGTGATGGGCCCAATACGCGAGCCAATAAGCCCACAATCAAGCTTTGGCTCGGTGTGTAGTGCGTAGATCTCCCCCACATCGTCAAGGACATCTTGCGCTAACAGGTCCAAAGCGCCGCCGGGTTGGACTTCTTCTGCCGGCTGAAACACGAGCCGCACTCCACGCGTCAGTTCGCCGTGCTGCGCAAGCCGCGCCAGCACTAATCCAACACCGAGGACCACAGTTGTGTGGACATCATGCCCACACGCGTGACTGACCCCTTCGTTCACCGATGCGAAGGACAGCCCCGAGGTTTCCTGCAACGGCAAAGCATCGATGTCAGCGCGAAGCGCAACCCGTGGCGCCCCACACTCTTCAGGTCCCGGCCCGATGTCGCAGATCAGCCCAGTTCCGGACAACAACTGTGGTTCGAGCCCGGCAGCAGCGAGCCGTTCAGCGATGCGCTGTGTCGTGCGATGTTCCTGTCGTGCAGTTTCTGGGTGCGCGTGGATGTCACGTCGGAACGTGATGAGTTCCTCACGCAGGGCGTTGGCGTAGTCGTCAATCTGTGATGCGAGTGGGTAATTCACACTTCGAGCCTACTCCGGTCATTGATCAGCGCGCCTGGCGTCCCAGATCCGGGTGCTCCGTAGCCTACATGTACTCGTCAAGCCCACGGTCTCGAAGTTCGGTCACCATGTCTTTCACCTGTTGGGCGCGCGCTCGCGTGGTGACAAGCAGGGCATCTGGAGTGTCCACAACGACAACGTCGTCAAGACCCAAAACGGTCACGAGACGGCCCGATTGCGGGACAATGACCGAGCCAGCGCTCCCCACTCGCACGACGTCTGTGTGATCGCCCAACACTTTTGAACCATGGGAATCATCTGAGGGAAGGAGAGCAGCTAGTGAATTGAAGTCTCCGACGTCATCCCAGCCAAAATTTCCCGGGACAACGGCAACCCCACCCAGTGCCGCCACCGGTTCCGCAACCGCATGGTCGATAGCGATTTTTTCCAGCTTTGGCCACACCTGCGCAACGACAGCGTCTTGCTGGTCGGTGTCCCACGCATCGGCAATTTCCATCAAACCCTGATACAACGCAGGGCGTTGGTTGCGCAGATGGTCAAGAAGAACAGTGACGCGGGCGATGAACATACCCGCGTTCCACCGGTATTCACCGGTGGATAGGTAGGTGCGAGCGGTGGCAGCGTCTGGCTTCTCGGTAAAGCTAGCCACGGCACGCACCGAAGGTGCGCGCTCGATATTCAGTGACTCACCGGCATGAATGTACCCGAACGCGGTCGATGGGCGGGTGGCTGAGATGCCGACGGTGACAACCCACCCCTCACGAGCTGCGGTGACGGCTTCGCGGATAGCAGCATCAAACCCGGTGAGGTCGGTAATGACGTGGTCGGCGGCGAAAGATCCGAAAACAACGTCACCATGACGGCGGTGAAGAACAGCGGCGGCAAGGCCGATTGCTGCCATGGAATCGCGTGGTGATGGCTCAGTGAGAACGCCACCACGACTGAGAGTTGGGAGTTGGTCGACAATTGCTGATGCGTGGGACTCTCCGGTGACAACAAGGACCCCATCGTGGTCTGCGAGGCGGGCGACCCGGTCGAATGTGGCTTGAATCAGTGAACGCCCTGATCCAGTGAGGTCATGCAAAAACTTGGGCTGACCTGCACGGGACAGCGGCCACAATCGAGTTCCGGCCCCACCTGCTGGGATGACAGCGTAGAAATCATCGATGCGCGTGACCGGCGGGTGGGACGGTCGATCTGGGATGGCGGCGTGGGAGGTCATGCGCACTAGCCTACTCAATCGTTCGGGTAATCGTTGGGACCTCTCCGTGGAGCCCCCACCTACCACAAAACCTGTGGGATAAGTCACAAACAGGTGTCATTCTCGGAGAAACCCGCACCCGCTGTGCCTCAGCACACAAAATGTTCACTAAAGTGGAAGCATACGCGGATCTGGACGACGCAGTCCCCAGCCAATGGACAGCCACCTTCCACATCCGGCACAACGATCTCGCACACAGGAGGCGCCACAGTGCCCAGCGCACCTGCAGGAACGCTCTATCGCGGCCGCGAAGGAATGTGGTCGTGGGTCGCACACCGCGTGACCGGCCTACTCATTTTCCTGTTCCTTTTCGTCCACGTCCTCGACACCGCACTTGTTCGCGTGTCCCCTGAGGCGTACAACGCCGTCATCGGGACCTACCAAACCCCCATCATGGGACTTGGAGAAGCAGGCCTCGTCGTCGCTATCGTGTTCCACGCATTTAACGGCCTACGTATTGTCCTGGTGGACTTCTGGGCCAAAGGACCCCGGTACCAGCGCATCATGCTCTGGGTCGTCATCGGCCTTGTCATCGTCACTATGGCTGGGTTCCTTCCTCGCCACCTCATGAACGTCTTCGGAGGCCACTGATGACCACCCAGATCGACAACCCCCGCGCGCCCTACCGCCGCCAAAAAATCACACGCTCCAACTTTGAGATGTGGGGCTGGCTCTTCATGCGCGGCTCCGGCGTGATCCTCGTCGTTCTCATTTTCGGGCACCTGTTCGTTAACCTCATGGTGGGCGAAGGAGTGAGCCGCATTGACTTCGCCTTCGTCGGTGGAAAATGGACGTCACCGTTTTGGCAAACCTGGGACCTGCTCATGTTGTGGCTTGCCATGATTCACGGCACCAACGGTGTCCGCACAATCATTAACGACTACTCCGAACGCCACATCACACGCCTGATCCTCAAACTCGCTCTCTACAGTGCGTTCATTCTCACGGTCGTCCTGGGCACACTCGTGATCTTCACCTTCGAACCGTGCCCCGCCAACGCACCCGCTGATCTTCTCCCGTCGTTCTGCTGACCCGTGTCAGCCCCATCGCACTGAGCCGTAAGGAGGCATCGGACACGATGCAATTCCACCAATACGACGTCGTCATCGTCGGCGCAGGTGGCGCCGGCATGCGCGCCGCCCTCGAAGCATCAACTGAGGTACGAACCGCTGTTATTTCTAAGCTCTACCCCACCCGATCCCACACAGGCGCAGCCCAAGGCGGCATGTGTGCAGCACTGGCCAATGTCGAAGAAGACAACTGGGAATGGCACACCTTTGACACCGTCAAAGGTGGCGACTACCTCGTTGACCAAGACGCCGCCGAGATCATGGCCAAAGAAGCAATCGACGCCGTGCTCGACTTAGAACGCATGGGGTTACCCTTCAACCGCACCCCCGAGGGGCGCATCGACCAGCGGCGTTTTGGTGGCCACACCCGAAACCACGGAGAAGCCGCAGTCCGGCGTGCCTGCTACGCAGCAGACCGCACCGGGCACATGATTTTGCAGACCCTTTACCAAAACTGCGTGAAACAGAACGTGGAGTTCTTCAACGAGTTCTACGTCCTTGACCTCATTGTTGACCACGACCTCTCCGCTGGAGATGTCCCCGTGGGCGAAGAAGTCACCGCGACCGGTGTTGTCGCCTACGACCTCGCCACCGGTGAGATCCACATCTTCCAAACAAAAGCAGTGGTGTTCGCTACCGGTGGTGCCGGCAAGATCTACAAAACAACCTCCAACGCCCACACCCTCACCGGTGACGGAATGGCCCTGGCGTTGCGGCGCGGGCTCCCCCTCGAAGACATGGAATTCTTCCAATTCCACCCCACAGGTCTTGCTGGACTGGGCATTTTGCTGTCCGAAGCTGCACGAGGAGAAGGTGGGATTCTCCGCAACGGCCAAGGCGAACGGTTCATGGAACGGTACGCCCCAACCATTAAAGACCTTGCACCACGTGACATTGTGGCTCGTTCCATGGCAAACGAAGTCCGTGAAGGTCGTGGAGCAGGACCCAACAAAGACTATGTCCTGTTGGACCTTACCCACCTTGAACCCGCACACATCGACGCTAAGCTGCCCGATATCACCGAGTTCGCACGCACATACCTCGGCATTGAGCCCTACACCGAACCTGTTCCGGTTTACCCCACCGCCCACTACGCTATGGGCGGGATCCCCACCACAATCGACTCTGAGGTTCTGCGGAACCCGAACGATGTTGTCAAAGGTCTCTATGCCGCTGGTGAAGTCGCGTGCGTGTCCGTCCATGGCGCGAACCGTCTAGGCACGAACTCACTCCTTGACATCAACGTGTTTGGGAAACGTGCTGGACGTGCCGCAGCAGCCTACGCAAAGACAGCGTCCTTCGTTGATCTTCCCGACCAAGCAGCATCCTGGGTCGTGGGACAACTGGAAGAGTTGCGCTCACGTCCTGACGGTGAACGTGTGGCGGATATCCGCAAAACACTCCAAGAAACCATGGACGCTAACGCGCAGGTCTTCCGGACCGAGGAATCACTCACCCAGGCGCTCGCCGACATCCGCACCCTTCAAGAGCGTTACAGCCGAGTTTCAGTTCAGGACAAAGGCAAAATGTTCAACACTGACCTCCTGGAAGCGCTTGAACTTGGGTTCCTCCTTGACATTGCTGAGGTCACCGTCATCGCAGCATTAAACCGCCGTGAATCTCGTGGTGGTCACTTCCGTGAAGACTTCCCAGACCGCAACGACGAGGCCTACATGCACCACACCATGGTGTACCGGCGCCCGCTCGACTCTTCGGTGTCTGGAAACATCACCGACGAGGCTTTCTCCCACGTCAGCGAATTTGACGACTACAAGGTTGTGCTCGGCGCAAAACCCGTCGTGCAAACAAGGTACGAGCCGATGGAGCGTAAGTACTGATGACTGCGACACTCGACACCCAAGAAACCACGGCCGGCGAAATCCCTTCCTTCGAGGTCACCCTCAAAGTACGCCGCTTCAACCCAGAACAATCTGACGAAGCATTCTGGGAAGAACACACACTCACGATGTACGGCACCGACCGTGTGCTCGACGCGCTCCACAAAATCAAGTGGGATCACGACGGGTCGCTGACATTCCGTCGTTCCTGCGCTCACGGGATCTGTGGTTCCGATGCGATGCGTATCAATGGTCGCAACCGGTTGGCGTGCAAGGTGCTCCTCAAAGACCTCAACCCAGAAAAGGGTCCCATCACTGTGGAACCCATTAAAGGGTTGCCGGTCATCAAAGACCTCGTCGTCGACATGGAACCGTTTTTCGCGTCCTACCGTGAAATCATGCCGTTCCTTGTCACAGCTGGTAACCAACCATCCAAAGAACGCTTGCAAAGCCCTGAACAGCGAGAACGCTACGATGACACCACGAAGTGCATCCTCTGCGCTGCGTGCACATCCTCCTGCCCTGTGTTTTGGACTGACGGCCAATACTTTGGGCCAGCTGCGATCGTCAACGCTCACCGGTTTATCTTTGACTCGCGTGACGAAGGCACCACTCAACGCCTCGAAATCCTCAACGACAAAGAAGGGGTGTGGCGGTGCCGCACAATCTTCAACTGCACTGAAGCATGCCCTCGAGGTATCGAAGTAACCAAGGCCATCCAGGAAGTGAAGCAGGCAATGATCCGCCGAGCTTTCTGATCTCTCAGCAAGCCACAGCTGTCGTCGTCGATCGTCACAGCAACAACGTCATACACGTGTGGGCGGTCACCATCACCATGATGGTGACCGCCCACACGCAGTTCACAGCGATCCGTGTTCACGTCACACTGACATCGCTGACATCTCCTCTTCCCGAGTCAATATGGCGTGCGGTGGATCAGCGGCAAACGCAGCCGCGATCAAAATAATGCGCGCTGACGTGTTGATCCACACCAGAATCGTGATGATGACTGTTGCGGACGCAAACAACGGATTTGAGGTGGCTGATCCTGCCACAACAGAAGTCCCAAGCACCCGTAACAACCCCAGCCCTGCTGCGGCAACAGCAGCTCCAGCAAAGAGGTCTTTGCGTGGCATCTTCAACCCGGCAAGGACCCGCATCAGCAAGACAAACATCCCTGCGTCCACAAGAACCCCCACGAGGATACTTCCTACCGGAATCAACGCCGACCACAGTTCACCGCCAACAAGTTGACCAGACATCCAGCGGCCCACTGCACTCACCGCGATCGTGGCCACCGCTGACACAAACACACCCACCGCGATTACCGCAAAACCAATGAGCTCGCGGAGCTTATCAATGGGCTTGTTCTTTCGGGCAGTCACCATCCCAAACATGGCGTGCAACGACTTACGAAACGCGGCCATCACACGAAGCGCCGTGAACAACAACACACCCACCGCGATCGCACTTGTCAACGTCACAGTGGGAGACACTGTCAGGTCCTCAGGGCGCACAAGCCCCCCGTTGTCACCAGTATTAATGAGCCCGGGCACAGACTGATCAAGCGACTCGAATATTTGGTCACGCAACTGTTCGTTGTTTCCAAAAACCCTCATCAGGAGCGTCACACCGATGGTGAGGGCAGCGGACAAAGAAAAAAGCGCCGTGTAGGTGATACCACCAGCAAGAATGGACCCATTTGCCAACTGGTAACGCCGCACGGCACGAACAGCACGCGTTTCCTTAACCCAAGCAATAAACGAGCGCGCCCGATCTTTCCAACGGTCAAGAGGCTTTTTTGACGATGAGTCAGCTGTTGTTTTCACCCCCTTAGCCTAGGTGAGAGCGTCCTACCGGGCATGTCGAAGAGTATGGCCCCACTCCCCACCACTGATTAGTGCCTGGGCTTAAGTACCGAGCACGAACTCCTGCACTGGTCGCCACACATCATCATCACCGTGTTCGAAGAGATGAATCTTTGATACGGTAAATCGCGCCTCGTAGTAAGCCATTGTGTGAAATGCGGAGTCAAGTGCGTCGTCGTGAACTTCGTGAGCAATGGTGACGTGTGGGTGGTAGTTGAAGCGAAGTTCCTGAGCCAAAGGACCACAGCGAATCGCTTGTTCAAGGCGTTCACATTCTGCGATTCCTTGAACCACTTGAATGAAAACAACTGGTGAAACAGGACGGAAAGTCGCACTGCCCCGTAAATGAACATCAAAGGGATCAATTGCGTGGCATGCTCGCGTAATGTGATCGCAGATGACATCCATGGAGTCTGTTGCGATCGTTGTGGGACCTAACAACGTGATGTGCGGAGGAATAGCATCAGCCAAGGGATCGCCACTAGCGCGCCGTGCAGCTGACAGTTCCTCATCAAAGGGAGGTGGCACAGCAATGGACACACCGATACGTTGGAGGCCACCCTCACGTCCTTGGTGAGACATCCTTAAGCCTGCTCACCGCTCAGGAGCAGCCCCAGCCGGTCGTTGACTCGCCGAAGGGTGTCCTGTGCAACGTCGCCAGCCTTGTGCGCACCAACACGGAGGATCGCATCAAGTTGAGCGCGGTCATCCAAAAATGTGTGGACTTTCGTTTGGAACTCAGTCAGGAACTCAGCGACAACGTCTGCGAGTGCGACCTTGAGATGGCCGTATTGTTGTCCCTCGAACTCGTGCTCGAGATCACTGATGGTTCGGTCGGTCAGGTAGGCAAATATTGTGAGCAGGTTCGAGATCCCTGGTTTGTTCACCGGGTCATAGGTAATGTCAGTTCCAGCGTCAGTGACAGCTGATTTGATTTTTTTAGCTGCTTTCGCCGGGTCGTCCAGCAACCAAATTGTTCCTTTACCAACCTCAGATTTCGACATTTTCTGCGTTGGTTGTTGCAAGTCATAGATTTTTGCTACTGCTTTGACGATGTGTGGTTCCGGAACCACGAAGGTGTCCGCACCGTAACGGCTGTTCATGCGTTCGGCGAGATTGCGTGTCAATTCAAGGTGCTGACGTTGGTCCTCACCCACAGGAACACGGGCCGCGTCATAAAGAAGTATGTCGGCAGCCATGAGGACGGGGTAGCTAAACAGTCCAGCTGTGGCGGTTTCCGTCCCTTGTTTCGCTGCTTTGTCTTTGAACTGCGTCATTCGACTCAATTCGCCAAAACCTGTGTGGCAGGACAACAGCCACGACAGTTCAGCGTGGGCCGGCACGTGCGACTGCAAGAAGAGAGTGGACCGTTCCGGATCCACTCCCCCCGCAAGATACTGGGCGAGGGTGCGGCGGGTCCGCTCCCGGAGTTTGTCAGGGTCTGGGTTGACTGTCAGCGCATGCAAGTCCGCCACCATGTAGAACGCATCGAAGTCATCTTGGAGGCTCACCCATTGGGTCATCGCACCAATGTAGTTTCCAATAGAGAGGGAATCATTGGTGGGTTGCATTCCAGACAAGATGCGCTGGCGGGCTGATGGTGTCGTCATGGTCTCTCTTGTATCAGGTTGGCGGTACTTCATAAAAACTGGCGAACTATACGCTGTGGCGCTCGTTATGAGCCATCTTGCAGGACACTCAAGTTGCCTCCGGGTCGTACGGTGGTGGAGTCCCGTGAGGTAGCGGGGTAAACGTGGGAAATGCCGGTGGTGAAGCGGCCTGTGAGGACCGTGCACGAGCAGCTGCCATCGCTGACGTTGCCGCGGCAGGTGCACTCACCGCCGCCTGATGACGTGCGGGATCAAGAATGGTGTCCTCAAGTAAGGTGTCACGGACAATACGACGAGGATCGTACTGGCGGGGGTCTAACTTTTGCCAGTCAACATCCCGAAACTCCGGACCAAGTTCTTGGTCAACCTTCGCTTTTGTTTCCGTGATGAATGTGCGTGCACCCCGGACAAATTTCGCGAGCTGTTCAGTGTATTGCGGGAGCCGCTCTGGTCCAACAACGAGAACAACAACGAGCAGGATGACGAGGAACTCTCCGCCATTGATCCCAAACATTAGTGCACCTCGAGCCGTTGAACCATTGTGTGTTCTCAGCCTAGCCTATTCGCTTCGTGCCTCATCAAGGGTTACCTTGACTTGTCGTTCACCGCCTGAGGTGCGCACAGTCAGCGTGACCGTGTCTCCAGGTGCTTTTGCGCGGATCGCGACAATGAGTTCGTCAGCGTAGGTGACTGGCCGCTCGTCAATGGCAGTGATCACATCGCCAGCTTCTATCCCGGCACGATCAGCCGGACCGTCTGGGGTGACCGGATCGCTTCCCCCTTGCGGGCTACGAATCACTTGGACGCCCTGCCCTTGATAAGTGGAGTCGAGCACAACCCCGATGATTGGATAGGTTGCGTATCCTCGTTCGATAATCTCACCTGCGGTGCGTGCTGCCTGGTTGGAGCCAATAGCAAATCCCAATCCAATGCTTCCTGCTGGGGAGGTGACCATTGAGCCTGGCGGTTGAGCAATGGCAGAGTTCACGCCGATGACCTCGCCGCGGGCGTTGACTAAAGGACCGCCTGAGTTACCAGGGTTAATGGCAGCATCTGTTTGGATGGCGTTGATGTAGGAGATGTCGTCTTCCCCGCCGCCTGCACTCACAGGGCGATTCAACGCCGACACGATTCCCGTGGTTACAGTCCCCTGCAGGCCAAGTGGAGCTCCGATAGCAATGGTGGTGTCTCCGACGACAACATCGTCAGAATTTCCTAAGGGAAGGGCAGTGAGATCGTCCCGGTCAATCTTAAGCACCGCAAGATCGTACTCAACCGTGGACCCAACGACCTCCGCCTCGTGCTCGGTGCCATCGAAGAAGGTGACAATCACGTCGTTCGCTGACGAAGCCTCAGCGACCACGTGTTCGTTGGTGAGAATGTAGCCATCTTTAGTCATAACAAATCCGGAACCAGTTGATCCGCCAGAAGACGAGTACACCTCGATAGCAACAACTGAGGGAAGAACTTGTGCAGCGATGTCTGCGACGCTGCCCTCTTGTCGCGACAGTGCCGCATTGTCTTGTTCTGCCGACTGGTAGATCACTGAGGATCGCGCTACTGAGTCATTGGTTGCCAACCGTGAGCCCAGTGCACCACCGATAAGCGAGGCAACAACGGCAACAACTGAGACGAGGGCGACCGTTCCCCCTCGGCGGCGAGGAGCGCGGGGTGGTGAGGAGGGACCAGGCTGGGTGGACGTCCAGGTAGGTGGTTGTGGCGGTTGAGGAACCCCTGTGGTGAAGGCACTTGTCGAGTTCGATTGTGGAGCAGATGGTGGCCGCTGCTGTGGTCCACGAGTACCGGGAACGACAAATCCGGTCACAGGCCCAGAGTGTGGGGGCGGTGTTGGCGACGCAAGTGGCAGAGGTTGGGGAACAGGAGACGTTTGAGGTTCTGGCTCCGCATGTTGCGGGGCTGGTTCAGGTTGAGGCGCTGGTGGGTGTTGTGACGCGTCACCGTGGTTTTGCGGGAGCGGTCGAGGAGCGAACCGCTCGTGTGATGGCGGGTAGGTCATCGTGCTCCTCCTACGAAGTCAGAAAGTGCCGTCACCACTGAGGACAACCCTTGGTGCGGTTCAGAAGCGGGAAATAGCGCAACCATGTCCATCGCGGTCGCTGTGTCGCGCGGCGCGATCAATTCAAACACCGTCGAGTCACTTTGCCAAACAACGTGAATGGGGTCTGTGGACATCATGGTTCGCGGGACCCCATTAACCATGACGTGTTTCGCGTCCCCCAGAGCCCCACGATCGAGCGTGCCACGGGTTTGCCTAATCAGTGCGCGGGTGTCACCTGCTCTTAAGACGATTTCTAAATGCGTGGGGGCGGTCGAAGAAAACCCCACACGGTCGATGGTGACGGTGGAGTCTGACTGGGTGATCATCGGAGCAATCCAGCCCGCTGATTGAGCCCATTGGCTCACTTGATCTGGTTCCAATGCTCGCGATGGCTCGCTGAGTTCGGCGATAGGGGCAAAGTTTGGGTCATCGACGAGTTCGTTGATGTGGTCGTGAACTGCACGCTGGTCGGTCAGTGGTGTTACAAGCTGTGATTCATCCATTGACCACATCACAATGGGCGAGAGCACTCCGAGTGCAAGGATCGACCCGGCGATAGTGAACCAGGCACGTGACGGTGAGCGCACTGTGCCCGACCACGCATGTGTGCTCAGGGCTGTGCAGGGCACAAATGGATCTGGTTTTCGGCGGCTGGGTGCGTCTGTAGGGTTTGTTGATTCGCAAGGAGCAAGTTGCAAAAGCCCTGCCATCAATCCGTCAGAAGGAGTCGGATCAGTGCACTGGTGCAGTAATCCACGCGCGATGCGTTCCTCGCGCACAAGACTGGCACACAATGAGCAGGACGCAATGTGGTTCAGTGCCCCATCTCTCTCGTGTGGGGTGAGTTGATCGTCGATGAACGCAGAGATCGACGGCCCCAAGTGTGGACTCACTGCGTCACCTCCGCGGGTGTGGGGACAGTTCGGTGCTCAAGTTCTCGGCGCAGTTGCGTACGTGCCCGGTGAATGCGGGAGCGCACAGTTCCAAGTTTTACACCGAGAGTCGTGGCGATTTCTTCGTAGGATAGCCCTTCAATGTCGCACAAGACGACTGCGGCACGGTAATCAGGCGACAAAGAACTGAGTGCTCGTTGAATATCAACGTCAAGGTTGTTGTGTTCGTAGACACGCTCTGGCAGAGCTTGGGTGTTGTGATCGATGACAGCGTAGTCTTCGTCTCCCATATGGTCCATGCGGATGCGGCGTTGACGACGCACAGAGTCGAGGAAGAGGTTGGTGGTGATGCGGTGGAGCCACCCTTCGAAAGAACCTGGTTCGTAGGTGTCAAGTGAACGGAAGACACGGACGAAAACATCTTGGGTGAGGTCTTCAGCGTCTTGTTGGTTCCCGGTGAGACGGTACGCGAGCCGGTACACGCGTGCAGAGTGGTTGCGGACGATCTCTTCCCAGGGCTGTGGCTCCATGTGAGAACACTAAGGCAATCGGCTGGAAGGTTGCTGAAAACCCTTGTATTCCCAGCGTTGACGCCGATGTCACCGTAAGATACCTAGGGAGATGGAGAAAGAGGGTGGCACGCATGTCGCACATGGCTGCGAACTGGGCGTTCGCGGAGGGGTTCATCGAGGAACCTGACGCAATTGTCGCGGCTCGTGAACGTGCTCACCAATTGGGGTGTTCGACTATCGGTCCATCAACAGGGTCTGCATTGCGGCTTCTTGCTGCTGCCGCTCAGGCTCGCACGGTGGTTGAGGTGGGTTCTGGTGCCGGCGTGGCATCGTTGTGGTTACTTGAAGGGATGCCTCGTGACGGGGTGTTAACAACGATTGATCCTGACCCTGCTCATCAGCGTGCGGTGAAACAAGCATTCTCAGACGCAGGGGTGACCACGCATCGTACGCGAGCAATTACGGGTGATCCTGATGCGGTCCTCCCCCGCCTCGCCGATGGCGGCTATGACCTCTTTGTGGTGACTTCTGGCGCACTCCAGGCGGAACTTCTCTGCGATGAGGCATACCGGCTGTTACGCCCCGGGGGCGTCGCGGTGATCACTCATGCTTTTGCTTCGGGTCGTCTGTCTGACCCTGCGAACCGTGATGAGGCAGTTGTTGGCCTTCGCCAGTGGTATCGATCGTTGGGTGATTCCACGTTGTGGGCACCGTCTATCTTGCCGATGGGTGACGGGCTGTTGTGTTTGATGAAACAGGACGTGTAGGACAACGCTGCTCGCGCATCGTGAGGTGATGTCAGCCGATGCGCATCACAGTTGTGTGCTTGACGAGGTTGCGTGTCGGTGGAGGAACTCTGTCAGGAGCCGAGCCCCATACCCGGTTGCCCCTTGCGGGGCGTCAATTCGAGCTTTGTCGCTTCTGGCGGGTCCTGCGATGTCAAGGTGAATCCATGGCACCTGGGGCACGAATCGTTGAAGGAAGAGCGCTGCGGTAATGGACCCACCCCCGGGGGTGCGCGAGGTGTTGGCGACATCGGCGACATCAGACTGGAGGTCATCGGCGTAGTCGGTCACGAGAGGCATGTGCCAGACCGGTTCTCCTACTGCTTCACCTGCTGCTTTCATGCGTTCTGCAAGGATCGGGTCCACCGTGTAAAGAGCTCCGTGGTCACGTCCCAATCCCATGGACGCGGCCCCTGTGAGGGTTGCGATGTCGATGACAAGATCAGCCTTCACGGTGTGAACGGCGTGTTCGAGTGCGTCTGCAAGGACAAGACGACCTTCTGCGTCTGTGTTGGTGATTTCGATGGTGGTGCCACGGTGGGTGCGGAGAATGTCACCGGGACGGTAGGATCGCGCACCGATGTGATTTTCAGCAAGCGCCAGGATCGCGGTGACTTTTGTGGGGTGGTTGTTTTGGGCGGCGGCGAAGACCGCTGCTGCAGCACTGGCGGCCCCAGCCATGTCCGTTTTCATGGGGATCATTGTTTCGCGTGGCCGTTTCAGCGAAATTCCACCGGTGTCAAAGGTGATGCCTTTCCCGACGATAGCAACGTGCTGGCGAGTCTTGGCTTGTGGGGTGTGTGTAACCTCGACCAGGAGCGGTGGGTGTTGGGAACCTTGGCCAACTGCGAGCAGTGCACCGTATTTTTTCTTGTCCAACCAGGTGTGGTCACGAACTGTGACTGTCACGGTGTCGTAGTTTTTCGCTTGTGTCACCAGTTGGTCGGCGAACCATTTGGGTGTTTTGATGTTCGACGAGGTCGCGGTGAGGTCGCGTGCGAACCAGGTGGCCCATGCTGAGGTGCGTGCTGCGGGGAGTTGCTCAGTGGTTTCGGTGACATCGTGGTCGGGAACAAGAAGGACGAGTTCGTCGGCGGGACCTGGTTGTGTGCGTGACTTGGCTGACCAGGGGCGGGGCGCGGCAAGGAGGTAGCCGCGGGCAAAGGCACGCGCATCGTTGGGGTTGCCGGTGGCTGCCACTGTGGTGACAACTCGGTGAAGCCCGCGTGTTGCTTGACCGAGGGCAGCGCCCGCTTTGGCCATATCGTTGGCTTCTGAGTGCCCTACGCCCACGAGGATGATCCGTAGTGGCAGGCCGTCCCAGGGCAGTTCAGTGGTTGATCCTGTGTGGACCCGTGGCAGGTCAATGATGTGAGTTGTCCCGGCGGCTCCCCGAAAACGGGCACGTTCTGCAAGCTCGGAGAGGTTGATTCGGTAGCGAGCGGAAACGTGAACCACTCCTGCCCGCGGTTGAAGTTCGTCGTCGTCGTCAACTGGAGCCCCGACACCTACAGCGAGTGCATCGACATGGTCGGGTCCAAGGATTTCGTAGTCTTCGAGTGTTCCTGGGTGGACCACGATGGAGGGGAGGTCCCGCCCACGTGTTGTGTCGAGGTGGTGGGTATCAGTGTTGGGGCTCACGTGTTAATCCATGACTGCTTGAATGGCGGTGCCGAGTTCGTTGGCTTCGGCTTGGTTGAGTTCGACGACGAGTCGTCCGCCGCCTTCGAGTGGGACTCGCATGATGATGCCGCGACCCTCTCGTACGACTTCCATGGGTCCATCACCTGTTCGGGGCTTCATCGCGGCCATCTGGTGTTCTCCATTCGTTGTGCATGACTCAGAGGAGCGTCGCTTGCGCGTCTGCGGCGCGTTCGTCTATTTTACCTAATCACGGAAGTCTTGACAGCCCTTACCATGAGGTCAGCCACAGAAACCCCCCTAGTTTGTGGCCCTTGTCACACGCTGGGGGAGGATATCTCCTCGTAATGCCGCCACCATATCCAGGACTCGCCTCGTTTCTTTGACGTCATGCGCCCGAAAGACCTTGGCGCCGTTCCAGGCAGCCACAGCAGTTGCCGCCAAGGTACCCTCGAGGCGTTCGTCAGGGCCGAGGCCGAGTGTTTCACCGACAAAGTCTTTTCGCGACAGCGCCATCAGAACGGGATAGCCGGTGGCGACGAGTTGTTGTGTTGCCCGGACAAGATGAAGTGAGTGCCACGTATTTTTCCCGAAGTCGTGGGTCGGGTCGATCAGAAGAGATTCGGGCGGCACTCCTGCTTGTTCTGCACGGTTCGCTGTGGCGAGGACGGTTGCCAGGACATCGTCGAGGACGCCATCACGTGGATCGCCGTTGTCTGGCCCTGCGGCGGTGGCCTGGTCGATCCGACGTGGGTAAGCGACTCGATAGGGGTCAGTTCGGGGAAGCAATCCACCGGTGTGGGAACACACAAGGCCAAGGTGATATGTGGCAGCAACAGTCACAAGGTTGGGGTCGTGCCCAGCCCAGGTGTCATTAATGATGTGAACGCCGGCCTGTGCGGCGGCCTGGGCGACAGGGGCACGGTAGGTATCCACGGAAAACGCCGTGTCAGGAAATAGCTGACACACCTGGTGTATGAAGGGAACAACACGGCCGATTTCCTCGTCCACACTGATGGGTGGGCCCACACCTGCGCGAACGCCACCGATGTCCACAATGTCAGCTCCATGGGTGACAGCATCCTCCACCGCCCGCAGTGCCACATCAATGTCCCATTGGCGTGCGCCAGACCAAAAGGAATCGGTGGTTCTGTTCACAATTGCCATGACAGCTGGAGCAGCACCCCCACTTCCGCCAATAGTTTGCCCTCGAACGACGAACCGAGTTCCTGAGGGCGGAACATGTGGCCCGTTATCCTTCAACGGGTTCCTCGTCACTGTCGCTGAAGGATTCCAGGGCTGCTGCGTGCACTGAGTCGGCGTGGTCGGCCACGATCTGCACTGCTTCTTCAGCAGTGTCAACGACGTGGAAAAGGTCGACGTCGGCGGGGTTAATCATGCCGCGCTTAGCCACGGAGTCTTTCAACCAGGCGATCAGCCCCGCCCAGTAGTCTTTACCCACGAGAACGATGGGGAATTCGGTGATTTTATGCGTTTGTACCAGGGTCAGTGCTTCGAAAAGTTCATCGAAGGTACCGAAGCCACCGGGCAGAACGATAAACCCAGAGGCGTACTTCACAAACATGGTTTTGCGGGCAAAGAAGTAACGGAAGTTGACTCCAAGGTTGACGTACTCGTTCATCCCTTGCTCGAACGGAAGTTCAATACCGAGCCCTACGGACACGCCGTCTGCTTCATAGGCCCCTCGGTTTCCCGCTTCCATGACGCCTGGTCCACCACCGGTGATCACCGCGTAGCCCCGTTCCACAACGAGGCGAGCGCAGGTGTGGGCAAGCTCATAGTCTGGGTGATCAGGTTTTGTCCGTGCTGAGCCAAAGATCGAAATGGCTGGGCCTAGTTCAGCCAGGGCACCAAACCCTTCGACGAACTCACTTTGAATGCGCAGCACACGCCAGGGGTCTTGGTGAACCCAGTCAGCGGATTCTGACTTGTCAAGGAGGCGCTTGTCGGAGGTTTCACCGGGAATTTGGTTACCACGGAGCAGGATGGGGCCTTTGCGGTAGCCCGGGCCAAGGTGGCGGTAGGACGTCGTCATGGGGTGCACCTTTCGTCGTTGGATGCGTGAGGCGGGTGTAGCAGCCTGAGGCGGTGTGCGTTAGGAGTTGGGGGCGCTGAGCCAGGCTTTCAGTGAGTTGTAGACTGCCGTGATGTCGCTGGTTGGACAGTGTTCGTTGTCGTGGTGGGCTAGCGAAGGGTTTCCTGGTCCAAAGTTCACAGCGGGGATGCCGAGTTCGGCGAAGCGCGCCACGTCTGTCCACCCGTATTTGGGGGCTGGTTGTTGCCCTGTAGCGCAGCGGACGGCTTTAGCGAAGTCGGCCGCCATGGGTGCGTCCAGTCCTGGCCGAGCGGCGGGTGCTTTGTCCACGATGCGCACCTCGTAGCCGTGAAATACGCTACGTACGTGGGCTTCTGCTTCGTCGAGGCTCCGGGATGGGGCGTACCGGTAGTTCACCATCACTTCGCAGAGGTCGGGGATCACATTGCCTGCGATTCCTCCGGTGATGCCGGTTGCGTTGAGTCCTTCGCGGTAATCGAGCCCGTCCACGGTGATCGTCGCTGGTTCGTAGGCGGAGAGGCGTACGAGGATGTCAGCTGCTGCGTGGATTGCGTTGTCTCCCATCCACGATCGTGCGGAGTGCGCGGCAATTCCTTTGGTGGTGATGACAGCGCGGAGTGTGCCGTTGCAGCCCCCTTCGATGATGGCGTTCGATGGTTCCCCGAGTATGGCAAAGTCACCTGTGAGCAGTTCAGGTTGGGTTCGGTGGACCACGCCAAGGCCGTTGAGGTGGGCGTCAACTTCTTCGTTGTCGTAAAAGCACCAGGTGATGTCGTGGTGTGGGTTGTCCAGTTCGAGTGCGAGTGCCAGGTGAACTGCAACTCCTGCTTTCATGTCGACGGTTCCGCGACCCCAAATACACTCACGTCCGTCGATGGTGCGTTGTTCACTGGGAAGGTTGCTCGCAACGGGGACTGTGTCGAGGTGCCCAGCGATGACGACTCGACGGTCCCGTCCCAGGTTGGTGCGCGCGATAACGTTATTGCCGATGCGCGTCACTGTGAGGTGGGTGGCTTGCGTGAGCAGGTCCTCAACGGCGTCTGCGAGTTCGCGTTCGTTCCCGCTGACTGATTCGATGTCACACACTGCGCGAGTGAGAGCGATGGGGCCGTGGGCAGCTGCAGCGGTCAAGGGGTTCGTCGTGTGCTGGTGCACGCAGATTCCGTTCCTGTGATGGGTGTCGTCGTGTTCCACGATAACGCACCACGCATCGTTGGTGGTGTTCATTATCGGACATGCCAACCCATGTTCTGCTTTTTGGTTTTAGGCTGGTGTTATGGCTGATAATCTCTCTCGAACTGCGTGGGGCCATGGCCTCGCGACGATCGCTGCTGACGGTACTGTGCTGGATGTGTGGTATCCGTCTCCGGCGCTGACCCCTGCACCTGATGACCTTACGGTCCCCTCAGAATTGACCGCGTTGGAAGGCCGTGACGACGACCGGGATGTCTCCCTGTCAACAGTGACGACCGTAATTGATGTGGATGAGGCACCTGCAGATGCTGCAGACGTGTATCTTCGGCTGCACCTGCTCTCTCACCGTCTCGTGCGCCCGCACACGATCAACCTTGACGGTGTCTTTGGGGCGCTTGCCAATGTGGTGTGGACCAGTGCTGGTCCCTGTTCTCCGCACAACTTTGAAGTGACACGTGCGCGGTTACGGCGACGGGGAACTGTGACCATCCAGTCGGTGGATAAGTTCCCTCGCATGGTTGACTACGTTCTGCCAAGTGGTGTGCGTATTGCTGATGCGGACCGTGTCCGTTTGGGAGCTCACCTCGCTGAGGGCACCACTGTGATGCACGAAGGGTTCGTCAACTTCAACGCGGGTACCCTGGGGACTTCTATGGTCGAGGGCCGGATTTCGGCTGGTGTGGTTGTCGGTGATGGTTCTGACATCGGCGGTGGCGCATCAATCATGGGAACGCTATCTGGTGGTGGTAAAGAGGTTATTTCGATCGGGGAACGCTCATTGCTTGGCGCGAACTCTGGTCTGGGAATCTCTCTGGGTGATGATTGCATCATCGAAGCTGGGTTGTATGTGACTGCGGGCACGAAGGTTCATGTCGTTGGGCAAACGAATAAAGATGGGTACCCACTTGTTGTGAAGGCCCGTGAACTGTCAGGGCAACCGAATCTTTTGTTCCGTCGCAACTCGCTCACTGGTCAGGTTGAGGTTGTGGAGCGCACTGGTCATGGGATTACGTTGAACGCGGATCTCCACGCAAACTAACCGTCACCTTTTTTCGTCACACGTGCGGGGGCCAACCACATTGTGTGGTTGGCCCCCGCTATGTTGTGTGCACGGCGTCTGCTGTACTTAGTGAGTGGCGCTGCCCGATGGTGGTCGGTTCGCTAGATCAACGTAGTTGCGCTCTGTTGCCCCGGTGTAGATCTGACGTGGTCGCCCGATCTTGGTTTGTGGGTCCTTCATCATCTCGCGCCATTGGGCGATCCACCCTGGCATGCGCCCTAGCGCAAAGAGTGGGGTGAACATGGCTGGTTCAAATCCCATTGCCTTGTAGATGAGCCCGGTGTAGAAGTCGACGTTCGGGTAGAGCTTACGGGAGATGAAGTAGTCGTCGTTGAGAGCGATTTCTTCAAGTTCCATGGCGATATCCAGGAGTTCGTCTTGCTGTCCCAGGGTCGCTAACACAGCGTGTGCGGACTCTTTGACGATCGCGGCCCGTGGGTCGTAATTCTTGTAGACCCGGTGGCCAAAGCCCATGAGGCGTACGCCGTCTTCTTTGTTCTTGACACGCTCCATGAATTGTTTGGGGTCTCCCCCGTTTTCGGAAATGGCCGTGAGCATTTGAAGGACAGATTCGTTGGCGCCACCGTGGAGTGGACCAGACAATGCGTTGATCCCCGCGGCAACAGATGCGTAGAGATTCGCGTGACTTGACCCGACGACACGCACGGTTGAGGTGGAGCAGTTTTGCTCATGGTCTGCGTGCAAGATGAGGAGTTTGTCGAGTGCGTCAACCACCGTGGGGTCCACATCGTAGCTGTGGTAGGGCGCGGAGAATGTCATGCGGAGGAAGTCTTCCACGTACCCGCGTGAGTAATCGGGGTAGAGCAACGGTTCACCATGGCGGCGCCGGTGAAGGTAGGAGGTGATTGTGCGCGCTTTTGCTAGCAACAGCACAGTGGCGAGTTCGACAGTGTCGTCGTCAAAGGGGTTCAGCGACTCCGGGTAGAAGGTCGACAGTGCATTAATGGCCGACGCCATGACGGCCATTGGGTGCGCTTTCACCGGGAATGTTCCCATGAAGGTACGGAACCCTTCAGGAACAAGGGTGTGCCGGTTGACGCGAGCTTCGAAGGCTGACAGCTCGTCTGCTGTGGGTAGTTCCCCATGAATGAGGAGGTAGGCGACCTCGAGGAACGAGGATTTCTCCGCTAGTTGATCAATGGGGTAACCACGGTAGCGAAGGATCCCAGCATCACCATCAATGTAGGTGATTTGTGATTCGCATGATGCGGTGTTCATGAAGCCTGGGTCTACGGTCACCATCGACGTGGACTTCAGCAAAGATGAAACAACGATTCCGTCATTTCCTTCGTTCGCCCGCACGATGGGCAGTTCATGGGTGTCATCCCCTACGTGCAGCGATACATGTGCCTGTGGGTTGTCAGACATGTCATCCTTTCTTGCGCACTGACGCCGTCATCAGCCGCAGAACGCCGTGTCACCGGGTAACGGTTCGGTCATCGTTACGCATCCGGTTCCAGCAGCCACTTGTGCTGTCTGTATCTGACGGTACCCGCCAATTGCTCGAAAACTGAAGTTCGATGGGGCCAAAAGACCTAATGTTCACGTGATAACAATCACAACGAGAGCCTCTATTTACTGGAGGAACCCACAATGATCTTCATGCAATTATGAGAGTCGGGTAATGAATTGGTCAATACTTGAGTCGGAACTGGTCAAAGCAATCCGAACGTGATCGGCACCAGCCCGACCATAAAAAGCCCCTGGCGCCACAAGAATTCCCCGGTCAGCGAAGTAACCGACAACATCCCAGCACTCACCGGGGAGTTCTCCCCTCGCAGTCACTGCGAGTCGGGTCGCTTCATCAGACAACGTACCCAGCGCACGTGATGCCGATCCCCACAGATACAATCCAGCTTCAGAATGTGACAACGCAACACCAGCACTCTCAAGAACAGGACGCATCAGCGCTCGGCGGCGACCATAGCGGGCACGCTGATCAGCAACATGCGCATCGTCACGAAGAGCAACAGCCATCGCGTGTTGCACCGGTGCAGGAACAATCATTCCCAGGTGCTTACGAGTCGCAATGAGCCTCTGCACAACAGAAACGTCACCTGCCACAAACGCGGCCCGATAACCCGCAATTGAGGACTGTTTCGACAACGAATACGTCACCAGAAGGTTGGAAAGATCACCGTCAGTGACCCGTGGATCCAACAGGCTCGGTACACCGCCGTCTCGTAACTCAGGTGACCACGCCAACTCTGCATAGCACTCATCGCTAATGACCACTGCACCAAGCGCTCGAGCAGCATGTACAACATCGCGTAACTCAGAAATTGAGGCAACACGGCCATGGGGGTTCCCTGGCGAGTTCACCCACACCAACCGCACCCGAGGGTTATGACGCCACTGATCCACATCAGACGCCGCGAAAGGTGCCGCCCCGGCAAGCCGCGCACCCACATCGTAGGTGGGGTAAGCAACATCAGGGTGCACGACAACGTCGCCTGGTCCCAACCCCAACAATGATGCCACCAGTCCCACAAACTCCTTGGAACCGACCGTGGGCATCACTCCGCGTGGATCAAGCCCTGGCACCTGACGGCGGCGCGCAAACCACTCAACCACCGCCTGACGCAGATCAACACTACCCGCAGTCGCCGGATATCCAGGAGCACTAGCAGCCTGCGCAAGCGCCTGTTGAATAATCTCAGGGGTGTCGTCAATGGGAGTCCCCACAGACAGATCAATCAAGCCGTCCCGGTGTGCACGCGCATGCGCAGCAAAGCCAGTAAGCAGGTCCCACGGAAATGCAATGTGGGAAATGTCAGCAAACCCCACGCGGCATCACGCCTGAGGTGGAAGTGCCTCAACGATGGCGTGATCCTTATCGATCTGCCCCATCTTTGCTGCACCACCAGGGGAACCGAGATCGTCAAAAAACTCAACGTTCGCCTGATAGAACTCTGACCACTCTTCAGGGACATCATCTTCGTAGTAGATTGCCTCCACCGGGCACACCGGTTCGCACGCACCACAATCCACACATTCATCAGGGTGGATGTACAGCGAACGGTTTCCCTCGTAAATGCAATCAACGGGGCATTCCTCGATGCACGCTTTGTCCTTGACGTCGACGCAAGGCTTGGCGATCACGTAGGTCACGTGCTTGTCCTTTCACAACCGGCAGATGGTGCTTGCCCTTTATTATCGCCCACCAGTGCACCAGGCAGCACTCTCGATCAGTAGGCGGCTGTTCGTTAACAAACAACCTCACCGTGCTCGGTGTACCGTGGACTTGTCATGAGCAACGATACAACTGAGCCCGGCGAAGCCAACAACCCACAGCCCCAAGCACCCCCTGATGTGATGCACGCCTCGGTGTGGCGACAGTGGCCGGTGGGACAACGCGTCATGGTACGCGCGACCTTGATCGACGATGCGTGTCACCGGTACACCGACCACCTCGGTGTCATCATTGCCACCTCAGAGGCCGGCTTAACTCTGGATACTCGCCGCGGCGAAGTCATTATCCCGGCCCACCAGATCGCCATAGGTAAACCTGTGCCACCACCGCCGCCACGGCGACGGCCACGCACAATCGAGGACTAACTCACCCCGTGGTGCGCGGCAAACGTGAGATGGGCGCCATGACCGGGTTGGTCATCAACATCGGTGAGCGCAACCACGAGGTGTCCTAACTCCCCCAACGCGGTGAGCACACTCACGGGAGTGTCTTGGGTGACTGTCAGCGTCGCGTGGGCACGATCAGATTCAGAAACAGTGCCACCACGAGTGAAGAACGCCTCAACATCACCCTGATCCGACGCCGAACCCAACACCCGACGTAGATCAGTGAAATCAGCAATCATCACGTCCAACACCCTCGACACCTGATCACGGTTCTCCCACACCATCGCCGCGTTCCGCACCGCATCCCCGCGCGCCACCCTGGTCATATCCCGAAAACTCCCCGCAGCCAACGCCTGCGCGACCCGGCCATGCCGGTCCTGGCCCACCACACCACGCAGTTCATGCGCCAACACATGCGGGACATGACTGACCAACGCCACACCCGCATCGTGAATATCTGGGGTCAGAAACATCACCCGCGCACCCAACACCCCCATCACAAACCGCGCCACGACCAACACGCGATCAACCTGAGTGAGAGGTAAAGGGGTGACCGCCCACGTCGCACCGCGAAACAGCGACGACGAGGCAGCGTCGAAACCACTGGACTCAGCACCAGCCATCGGGTGGCCGGCAACAAAACGATCACCCACACCATGAGCCACAGCGTGCGCGATCACCGGTTCCTTCACCGACCCTACATCGGTGATCACAGCCTGTGGTGGGGCACACTGCGCAAGCCACTGAAAGGTCTGCTCCATTGCCACCAACGGAGTCGCGACAACAACCAGGTCGGCGTGTTCCACAGCCGCTTCCCGGCTCTCAGCCACCGGTATTCCCCAAGCTCGCGCTGCAGCGCGCGTGTCGGGGTTCGGATCCCAGGAGGACACCATCAGCTTCTGTTCAGCGCAGGCACGCGCCACCGACCCACCAATCAACCCCAGACCAATGATTGTCACATTCACAAGCCCACACCACCCCACAACAATGCGTGATCAACAACATCACCCGAATCCTCACGACCGACTGACCCCGGGGCTATCCGTGACTCATCAATTCCTTGATCGAGTTGACCAGAACGCACATACACACCCAACGTTTTCAAGGCATCGTCATGATCCATGAGGTCGTGCAGCACAGCCTGCATTGCTGGGGCACACGTTGGCGCATCGACAGTCACAATGAACGTGTACTTGCCACTGAGCGCCTTCAACGGTCTGGTGATCAACGACGACATGTTGATCCCGTGATCCCCAAAAGCCTGTGCGATCCGGGCCAACACCCCCGGCCCAGTAGCGCGCGGAGTAATGGCAATCATCGATGCATCAGCACGAGAATCCACCACGCTGACGCCTCGTGACCGCTGAGTAATCAAGAAAAAGCGGGTTCGTGCACCCGAAAAATCCTCCACACCCGATGCAATGCGTGTGACCGGATACAACTCACCACACACCGCAGGTGCGAGCGCGATCTCGTGTGGCTGCACGTCACGGCACGCGGCAGCATTCGACGCGGCAGGAACGGCTTTGAGCCCACGGGTTGCGATGAAGTCGGCGCACTGCGCGAGCCCCACAGGGTGACCCACAACATGAGTCGCCTGCCCTAGGGCACCGGCCGGCACAAACGCATCGAATGAAATTTCGCGAAACACCTCCGCCACAGCAACGACATTGCGTGCCGCAACCAGCGCATCAAGAGACGGGATGACGTACCCCTCGACAGAACTCTCAATGGCGACAACTCCCCAGCGCGCGTCGCCACGTTCCACTGCTGCGTACACAGCGCGCACATCGTCAAGTGGAGCGAGGCGCACGTTCGGGGGCACTGCCGCCCGTGCCGCATCGTGCGTAAACGTGCCCTCAGGGCCAAGGTACACGCACTGCTCAACCATGCTCATTCACCGACGCGTATACAGTTCGTTGTCCCACACCGGGTTGATGGCGTCAGGACCGTGCGGGTGCTGTGTCCCCGGGATGACCGCAAGGATCCGGTAATCAATGCCGCGCCCTTCAAGAGTGTCCAGCAACCCTCGCAAATGGGTTGAGGAGGGGATCCCAAACGACGACAAAAATACGTGCGTGCCCGATGCTGCCCGGGCGCTACGTAAATGCTGCAGGTCAACGCTGTGGTCTGCGAACACCGTCAACGTCGACAACAACGACCCTTCATGGTCTTCCTGTGGACCAAACGCCAACCAAATCTGAGCAGGATCACTAAAGGACGGTAACCCGCGGGATGCTTCCAGCAGCCCGTACCACAGCTCTGACAAGTCACGAAGGCGCGATGATAGGGCAATTTCTGTGTACCCGACGGGGATCATGGCACGCTCGACTAACAACAAATCGTCAGGTCCTGCGATCGCAACACGCTCAGCCATGGGCATATGAGTGGGAACGACTTGGGGAACTAACCCCAGCGCCCGCAACTCAGTACGGCAATCACGCATCCCCGCTTCGTCAGCAAGGACTGTGCCACTTGTGGATTCGCTGCGCGCTGCCAACACCCATTGCGGAGTGATGTGAACAGCTGCAGTAATAATGAGGGCGTCATCACCAGTGAGAAGCAGTCGCTCAAGTTCGGGGTCAGGCTGAGCAGGGTGACCGATGTGCACTACCGCACTAATAGCCTCAATCGATGCGATCGTCGACAACGTTGACGCACGTGACCCGAGGTCGAGCAGTTCATCACCCGCACGGGCCCACTGTGCGCTCTGCGCAGCTTGGGCTGCGTGGATGGTGGATTCGCGGGCGCTTTTTCCTAGCATGGTCTATTCGTCCTCGTCTTTGTCTTTCTTGGACTCCGGTTTCTTGCACGTCACACCATGATCAGGTTTATACCGCCAGGTGTTCGCTTCGTCGATGACCACCTTGCCGCTGTCAATTTCGGTGACTTTACGGGTCACAGTCACAGTGAACCCTGGGCTACCGATGGGTTGCGCTTCACAGTTCGCCGCTGTCACGGTCGTCATCGTCGCAGGGACCACATTGGATCGCGGCGAGGTGGTTGTTTCCACCTTGTACGTTTTCGTTGACCAGGCCTCCACGTGGAGATTACCGCCCGAAATGTACGAACGCATGAGTACACCGTGTGGCGAGTCATTGCGCCAAATCATGTCAATCGATCCCACGAAGATCGTGGATTCGCGGCCCTCTGGGTAGCGGGAAAAGTGGTAGGAGTGCGGACGGTGGGCAATGTCAGTCATTCCTGCGAAGAAACCGACGTTGTATGTGGTGGTTGACATTTGGGACAGTCCACCACCAACCCCATCTGTGTGGATTCCGTTGACCACAACACCAGCGGCGTGATACCCATTGGCCGCAGTGACAGGTCCAATTACTTCAAGGAGGTTGAACTCCTCACCGGGCTCCACGAGGTACCCGGTGATCCGTTGGGCTGCGAGACGAAGGTTTTCCGTACGCAGGTAGTCATTGGTCAGTGGGGTTTTAAAGTGAGCGACGCGTTCCTTGATCCCTAGCTCTTCTAGTGCCTCCACCGATGCATCTGGCTCAGCTTCAACAAGTTCAACAGTGGTGGAGCGCTCCCCCAATTGCTGAGTAGCTGCAGTGGATACTGCTTGAGCCAATTGGTCATTGTCGATGCGTGTCCCTGATTTCCCTGGCACGATGACAGGTTTTCCGTCTTGGAACTCAAAATGGGCATCTTCTGCTTCTGTGAGGAGACCATCCACCCGTTTAAGGACTTCTTTGCCAAGGCGTTCTCCATCAAACAAGAACTCCATGGTCCCGTTTTCGGCTTTCACCGTGATTGCTTTGGTGAACGCTTTGACGGGAAGTTCAATGTCTTTTCCATCAACTGACACCTCAACAGGTCCCGATGCCATGGTTTGCGCTTGGGCATAGAATTCGTCAGTGATGTCTTGCGTGATCTCAGGTTCTTTGACGACCACGTCGAGTGCGATGGGGCGGGTTGGCGTGACAATTGTGTCAAGGATGCGCGCTTTGGCTTGGGCGATGTCGATCCCCCGCCCATCCTCAGCTTTGCTCGCAACTGCTTCACCATCAGCAAATGCTACGGTTCCATTGACAGGTTCTTCTTCAAGGTCAACTGACAGCGCTTTCATCGTGTCGGTGAGCGCAGCGTCGTCAACCTCGAGGATCGGAGTGACATCGGACCCTCCCACGATGTGGTCCCACAGCCTTGCCGGAGAGAGGGTAAAGCCGGTGAGATCTGCAAGAGTGGCATCTGGGTTCAGTTGGATTCCGGCTTCGGCGGGGTCAAAAGATGCCCGTTTGTCCTCGGCGGTCAGTTCCACGGTGTCTGTGAGCCGGGGAGTGAGCTCGGATTCAAGGGTTGCGCGGGCATCATCAGCGGACTGCCCGCCCACATCGACACCAGCAACCGTGGTTCCCCGCGCAATAGTGTCCGCAAATGCCCATTGGGCACCGAGGTAAAGACCGGCGAGAACAACGAGAACTGCCGCTCCGATTCCCACGGCGCGTGGCCAGGTTCGTGTGAGTTCTGCATTGTCGATGTCGTCCAAAGTGACCCGTGCGGGGCTTGCTGATGTGCTGGCAGAGGATGCGGGCTCGGCTTGCGCGGGGGGCTCGGCTTGCGCGGGGGGCTCGGCTTGCGCGGGGGGCTCGGCTTGCGCGGTTGGCACGCTAGCTGGGGGCACGAGTTTCTTTGTCGGCGCTGGTCCCGCGGTGGGTGAGGTCGTGCTTTTCACCGACGTGCGTTGTGGCGTTGCGGGTGTGTCTGCCGCCTTGGGGGCAGGAATGTCGCTCGCCTCTGGTTGACGAGTTGGCTGCGGTGGGGACGCTGCCGATGGTTGTCCTGTTTTTTCTGGTGCACTGCTGATGGGCGCAAGCGGATCTTGTGGTGGTGTGGACAAGATGGGGATGGGCGCTGCGGAGCGCTTCTTTGGCGCGGGCGGTGTAGCTTCCTGTGGCTCGGTGGCCTTTTCGCTGGCAGCCTTGTCGTCGGTGGTTTTTCCGCTGGCAGCCTTGTCGTCGGTGGTTTTTCCGCTGGCAGCCTTGTCGTCGGTGGTTTTTTCGCTGGCAGCCTTGTCGTCGGTGGTTTTTCCGCTGGCAGCCTTGTCGTCAGCGGCCTGTGCGTCAGCCGGTGTGGTCGGCGAACCTGCTGATTTTGGAACTGAAGTCGCAGTCGCGTCACCTTCAGTTGCTGGGGATGTTCCAGGTGAGGTGTCGGTTGTTGGTTGAGCAGTACCGTTGTCGTCGGGGGTGGGTGCCTTGTCACCAGGTGTGTCCTGTGATGGCGTGGGCTTGGGGGTTGCGGGCTCCCCGGGGTGGTCCTTGGCCTTGTTGGGCTGAGGATCAGCGCCCTGTGTCATGTCCTGCTCCAGAATTAGTCACGATGGTGTGAGTGAGTGATGTGGTGTTGTCGCGCGCGGACACCATCGTTCATTTTACGCAACTGTTGTGGAAGTTCTCGTCACCTTTTCGTCACGAAACCATGATCGTGGGGTGAAACATCCCAGTCCAACTGTCGCGATTGACCCAATGATCCACACGTAGCTGATGGGTTGGTCTGGGAGAAGTACGTCTCCCCCGGGTCCACTTTGCATGAGGACTTGCACGGTAATGATAATCGCAGCTCCGAAGGGAATCACGAGGGAAAGTCCACGCCATGCTCTGAGCATGATCGTTGCGATGACGATGGTGACAAGCAACGCGATGAGTGTGTAGGGCTGCCATTGGCGGTGGATTGTTGTCCCGAGCGCTGCGATGAAGAGCCCAAGTCCCGCGGACAGGGTGTGGTCGAACACTGCGAGTGTGATGTCGCGTTTGCTTGTCGTCATGTGGGGAGCGTACCGATCACTGCTGAAGGTTATCTGACAGGTCGCTGAGATCAGCGTAGAACTCGGCCGAGTAGACAGGTGCGAGGATGTTGTTGGACAACGCATAGGACCCAAGCACGGCAACCTTGTGACCGTGGTACTCACGCTCTGGTGATGGGTGGGGCTCGTCCCGCACCCAGTGCACTTGGGTGTCATAGGCGCGTAGAGCGTCCATAACCTGATGCGCCACGGGCAAGGTGTGCGCAAGATGCATCATGCGCGGTGAATGGCTGTTCAATGAGGGGAGAGGCCCATGGGGGTCAGGAAGAAGCGCGGTCGCATTCCGGGGCACATCGGCCATCTGGGCGCGCCCCCAGCGCGCAAGCTCAGCTGGCTGAACACACCCCCACACATGAGTTGGCTGACCGTGCGAACCATCGCCCTGTGCAATCTGCACTGCTGCTTGGGTGATCTGTACGGCGCGGACGTGGTCGGGGTGCCCGTACCCTCCACCTGGCTCATAGGTGACCACAGTGTGGGGAGCAAGAGTGGTGATGAGTGCGGCGAGGCGTTCTGCTTGTTCCGCCAGTGGTTGCCGCGTCAGCGCAGTCGGTGGTGCGTCTGGGGCAGCGGTTGCTTGCCCCGAGACACCAGGAAGCCCCGTGCCCGCCCACTGCATGCCAGAGTCTGTGTACCTCATTGCGTCATGATCTTGATGACCAGGAGGGGATAACTCGTCCAGGAATATCTGGTGAATACCAGGACCCAGTGCCGCCATGGCACGCCGTAACTCCGTGGTCCGGTAGTCCCCAAGCAACTGGGCGTTCACACCAACATGTGCAAGACGCTCCGGAATGACTTCGCCTTGTTCACCACGGGTGCAGGTCACCACAGTGACCGGTAAGCCTGCGGCCCGCCACAAGGCGATGAGTCCACCGGTGAACAGTGTTTCGTCGTCAGGGTGGGCGTGCACCGCCAGGAGGTGTCCTTGTGGTACTACCTCGTGGATGGTCACGCCCACCTGATGCGTCATGCTGCGCGTCGCCTAGTTATGCGCGCTTCGCACGGGCGGTAGCCCGGGCACGTTCGGTGGCGTCAAGGATCACTTTACGGATGCGGATGATCTCTGGGGTGATTTCGACGCATTCGTCTTCGCGTGCAAACTCAAGGCACTCTTCAAGCGTGAGTTTGCGTGGTGGCACAAGGTTCTCAAAAGAGTCGGCTGTTGAGGACCGCATGTTCGTCAGTTTCTTTTCTTTGGTGATGTTGACGTCCATGTCTTCGCTGCGGGAGTTCTCTCCCACGACCATGCCTTCATAGACCTCTTGGGTTGGGTCGACAAAGAATGTTCCGCGTTCTTGGAGGTTAATCATGGCAAAGGGGGTGACGGCACCAGCACGGTCGGCTACAAGTGACCCGTTGTTGCGAGTCTCAATGGGTCCAGCCCATGGTTCGTACCCTTCAGCGATGGATGAGGCGATCCCTGTCCCGCGGGTTTCGGTGAGGAATCGGGTCCGGAACCCAATGAGACCACGGGCGGGAACAACAAATTCCATGCGCACCCAGCCCGAACCGTGGTTCGTCATGGTTTCCATGCGCCCTTTGCGTTGCGCCATAAGCTGGGTGACTGCACCGAGGTATTCTTCTGGAACGTCAATGGTCATGCGTTCCATGGGTTCGTGCACTTTGCCGTCGATCTTCTTGGTCACCACTTGTGGTTTACCCACAGTGAGTTCAAAGCCTTCACGACGCATCTGTTCCACCAGGATTGCGAGAGCAAGTTCACCACGTCCTTGCACTTCCCACGCATCTGGGCGTTCGGTGGGCAGGACCCGGAGCGACACGTTACCCACTAGCTCTGAGTCGAGGCGGTCCTTAACTTGACGGGCCGTGACTTTGTGGCCTTTACCGCCTTTTCCGGCCAATGGTGAGGTGTTGATTCCCACAGTCATGGAGATCGCCGGGTCGTCAACTGTGATCACGGGCAATGGGCGTGGATCGTCGATGTCAGCGAGGGTTTCACCGATCATGATGTCTGCGATTCCTGCGACCGCAACAATATCACCAGGACCGGCAGATTCGGTCGGTTCGCGGTCGAGACCCTTGGTTTCCAACAGTTCAGTGACTTTCACTTGCTGGATAGAACCATCGGTGCGGCACCACGCGACTTGTTGACCTTTGCGAATAGTTCCATTGTGGATGCGCAGCAATGCCAGTCGCCCAAGGAATGGTGACGCGTCCAAGTTCGTCACGTGCGCTTGCAGTGGGGTTGCTTCATCGTAGGTGGGGGCTGGAATCTTTTCGATGATGGTCGCGAACAGTGGCTCGAGGTTGTCGTTGTCCGGCAAAGTTCCGTCAGCGGGTTGCTCCATGCTGGCACGGCCAGCTTTTGCTGCCGCGTACACAACGGGGACATCCAGGACAGACTCGAGGTCGAGGTCCATCTCCTCAGCAAGGTCTGAGGCAAGCCCGAGAAGTAAATCCGTTGCTTCAGAGACGACCTCTTCGATGCGTGCATCGGAGCGGTCTACCTTGTTGACCACCAAGATCACGGGGAGTTTTGCGGCAAGTGCTTTACGCAGCACAAAACGAGTTTGTGGGAGCGGCCCTTCGGAGGAATCGACAAGGAGCACAACGCCGTCAACCATGGACAGGCCGCGTTCTACCTCACCACCGAAGTCAGCGTGGCCGGGGGTGTCGATCACGTTGATCGTGATGCCATCTGCGTGTCCGGCGGCCTGCGCTGCTGGGCCCGCGTATTGGATGGCGGTGTTTTTGGCGAGGATTGTGATGCCCTTTTCACGTTCAAGGTCGCCGGAGTCCATGACGCGCTCCTCAAGTTGCGCGCGGGGATCGAAGGCGCCGGCTTGACGCAACATGGCGTCGACGAGGGTAGTTTTACCGTGGTCGACGTGGGCAACGATCGCTACATTGCGCAGGTTGGAGCGCACTGACATGAAGAGCTCATTTCGGGGTTGATGACACGAAGGGCGCCCGGTGTTTCGCGGTCAGGGGCGCAGGCCTTGGAACGTGGAAGGCGCCGTTGTGGCGCGTTCGGCGTCGTTCACACGATGGCCTATGCAATCGTACTTCACGTGTCTCGTTCGTGGATGGTTCCGTCACGAATCTCAAGGACGCGATCAGCCCGCGCAACCACGAGAGGGTCATGAGTTGTCACGATTGCTCCCCGTTTGCCCTCGTGTCCGATCTCATGGATGAGGTCCATCACATTTTTGGCACTCGTCGAGTCGAGTTGGGCAGTTGGCTCGTCGGCGAGCAGGAGTGGAGATTGTTGCGCGAGCGCTCGGGCAATAGCAACACGTTGGCATTGCCCTCCCGATAATTGTGGAGGACGTTGGCGTTCGTGCCGGTCCAACCCCACCGATGCAAGCGCCAGGCGCGCTCGTGCAACTCTCATCGACTCGTCGACCCCAGCCACATGCAAGGGAAGCGTCACATTCTCAAGCGCAGTGAGAACATCAAACAGTGCAAGTTCTTGAGGGATGTGCGCCCACGGTGCGCCAGTCGTCACAGTCCCCTGCTGCGGTGCCAACAACCCAGCGATGAGATGAAGAAGAGTTGTTTTTCCCGCACCAGAGCGTCCTGTAATAGCCAGTATCTCTCCCGGCTGCACGACAAAAGTTGGCACAAACAAAGTAAACGATGACTGAGTCTTTGGGTACCGGAAGGTCACATCTGTGAGTTCCACCAGGGGCGCATCAATTGTCATGAGTGCCCCTCCGGCCTAATTTCCACGTGTCCATCTGTCATGGCCAGACGAACCCTGTCCACCAACCCTAGCTCGTGGGTGAACTCAGCAGGGATCTGGACGCGTCCCACCTGATCAATCACAGCAAATTCTTCCACAACTTCAGTCACCTGCCCATCAGGCGTTGTAGTGGTACGACGCAGCACTTCCAACGATGTGCGCCCATCGCGGATGGCAATTGTTCGTTGGACATGATTCGCAATGGTCGGGTCGTGAGTCACAACAACCACAGTTGTGCCGAACTGCCCGCTCACATCCGTGAACGCAGCCAACACATCACGTGACGCGTGATCATCTAAGTCGCCAGTAGGCTCATCAGCAAGAATGACACGAGGGTGACCAGCAAGGGCCACGGCGATAGCAAGCCGCTGCTGCTCTGCACTGTTGAGGGCGGCAGGGAACAAGTGCGCATGTCCATCCAACTGCAACGACGTGAGTACCTCATAGGCGCGTCTCCGTTGCGCACGGCGAGTACGCAAGCGATGCGGCTCACCTGCACCAAGACCTAACGGGAGCATGACATTATCAAGCACACTCAAATGCGATATGAGGTTCTTTGTCGTGTTCTGCCACACGAACCCCACACTCGAGCGAGCAAAATGGATTCGTTGCCGAGGGGTCAGCGTGGTCAAGTTGCGACCCGCAACCCATGCTTGCCCTGCCGTCGGAGTGTTGTGGCCAGACAAAATGGAAAGCAACGTTGATTTCCCAGACCCAGACGCCCCAATGATCGCCACCACTTCCCCACGAGACACTTTGAGACTGAGACCCTGAAGTGCTTGGACCTCAACCCCAGTTGACGCATAGATTTTCACCAGATCGCGCACGAGGATGTCAGCGTCAGACACATCAGGCTGGCTATGTTCACTCCAGATATGGCGTGTGGAGGGCACCGTGGAATCCTTGGTCATCATGTAAGCGTTTCAGTGAGAAAGTGAGCAATAAGAACAGCGGCACCGCTAGCCACCACAACTGCCGGTGCACACACAAATACCTGAGTCATGCTGTGCGAGGTCTGCGCTATCCGAGGTGACACCCGAAGAGAACGCAACATCTCCCTCTGCAACCGGGTGGAACGAACCATGGCAGTACGTAACGCCCACGTCCCAGCAAGCGCGGCAAGAAGGGCAGTGATCACGGCGCCCCATGCCGCCATCGTGGTCATGTGGATGCCAGGGTCACGCGCTGTTTCATCCAAAACCTCAGGATACATTTCCACCGTGCTATGCGGAACAACCACGGACACAGACTCCGCCGTTGCGGCGATATCCGCTATGTCCGCGCTGCTGCAATCAATAAAGACAACCCGTGGCGGCGGAACACTGGCAAAGAACTGTGCATCAACAATCAGCCACCGATTCACAGCAGGTAGCCCCGGGGCACCATCAACCACGGTGACAGTCAGCTCGGGAAGAACACCAAGACTTGTCACCACATCAACACCAACGGTCTGCCCGTCGACGATTCCAAGGTCAGCAGCCAGCCCTGAACTCATCACCGCTGTCGACGCCGACACATCACCGACACGCACCGCGTAAGCAGAATGCTCAGCCAACGACTGAATATCTGCAACATACAGATTAACCCCCTGCCGTGCCCCCCCGATCCGCACAGCAGCATCAGGAACCCATGACACTGTTGTCAGCCTGTCCACACCCTCAACAGTACGGATCTGCTCCACCGTGTCATCATCAACCCGCTGACTCGAGACCCGAATATCTGCCCCCACAGCGCTCTCAGCAACCCCCCGCAGTTGCACGTTACTGTCCACCAAAAACACAGCACCACTTACCACACCAATAGTGAGAGCAGTCACCAATACAACCGCACTCATGTGCCCTCGTTCGTGACGAATCCGTGCCACCGCAAGGACCACACCCGGAGATCGCAACGGAATCCGGGAAGCAACAAAGCGAGTGACCGCAACCCCCACCACACTGGTGACCGCGACCACCCCCACAAGCGTGGCAACTCGCGCCACCAAGTCAGTTCCAGACAACTCGAGCGAAGATATCGTGGACACCACGCGGCCTGCCTCAGCAAGAGACACCCATCGCCCATTCTCCAGCCCATAACGGGCCGCCAAGACAACAGTGACTACCCCCGCAACGACCGCCAGACCCACAACGCGCAAGCGAATGAGTGCACCCACCCACCACACCGCACCCCCACTAGCGCCGCGCGCTCGCAAGACACGCAGGAAGTCTGAGTGCGCATCGGCCATTAACCGCATCACCATCACCAACGCCACCACAGCAGCCGTCAACGCAACCACCAGGAACGCCGCAGCCGTGACAAGAACATGACGGCTCGCCAACGCCGCCGCTTCAAGAACATCAGGGGCACTGCTGGTCAACCGAAGACGCAACCCGAGCACATCAAACTCACGTCCGCCCACCCCACGAAGCTCAGTGGCGGTCCCCAACGGGTCCTTCACTTCCTCAGGAATGACCGGAACCCACATGGTGAGCGACGGTGGAGTGGCTGGAACAACGCCACTCGCATCGGCAAGAACAGCACGAACAGTGACGGTCAACCCGGCATTAAAATCGTCATCAATCAGCGGACCATTCAGCCCCGCAACATGATCCCACACGGGGGCATCCTCGATACGCGCCGAATAGGTCCCCACTAACTCAACGTCAGCGGTCCCCACTGTGCGTGTCTCCCCCACCTCCCACTGCAATGCGTCAGCAGACTCCACCGCAAGCACAACCTCCGGTGTCTGTGCAGACTCGACAGGAAGCCGACCATCGACGACAGTGACCTCACGGTCAAAACCAGGAACCACCGTCAACGACACCAACGGGTTACGGACCGGTGAGTCAGCAGGCACCCACGCTGTATCCTCGCGCCCTACAACTGCAACACGAACATCACCTGTGACCGCGTGGAGTGACGAACTGTACACGTCACGCGATTGACGGCCCGCGTCACCTGTCATCGCAGCAAGACACCCAAAACTACACTCGCGTCCACTGCCGTCCGGGTCATACTGGTCCCCGGGAAGCTGAGCAACAGCACGAAGATCTCGCGTTAACCCAGACACCTGGTCGAGTCGGTGCTCGACGAGAGCCTCTACCGCTGCTGACGCCATAACAGGTGTCCCAAGAAGGAGAACCGTGATCAACCACACGAGCGCAGCACCTGCCATTTGCCCATCAGGGATGGCCCGTGCCTGACGCCACGCTGCCCGTACAACAACCCCCATACGCCGCTCACCACCCCATCGCAGCGAGGAAAGTTGGCAGCATCAGCGCAGCCGCACCAACACCAGCCAGCGCACTGAGCGGAATTGTGACAACAGCAACCCACACCCACGTCACCCTGCGAGCCCGCAGAACGACATGACGGGGAAGCCCAATGAGTGCAGCAGCTCTCTCGTCCTTGGCCCACTCGCGGGCAGTAGCTGCATTGACCACCCACAACCCAGCCATTCCCATGACAGCGCTGACCGCGGCCGCTAAGACAAACACTATGTTCGGAAACACTCCGGTCGTCACAGACCTGACCGAAACGGTTGCCTCAGTTGGGGCATTATCGGCTGTGCGCGCCCACCCCTGTGTTGGGTGACGGGGCACGCCGCCAGAGCCAACGTGCGCCGACACGTATGCCTCAGTAGGCACAAGAACATCATCACGTGAATAGCGATCTTGCTCAAACACCTCTGTGAGCAGTACAACTACCCGTGAGCCTGCCGATGCGACAGTCACTTGATCCCCGATCTCCAGGGACATGTGCGTGGCAAAGCGTGTGCTCATCGCAGCGGGAATTGGGTCGGTGGCACCGATGGTGAAGGTGTCACCCAGCAGCACTGTTTCTGGGATGTGCCCCCACGCGGGGGGCAGAGGCTGATCGTTGACGTTGAGGGAAAGGTTCGTGAGATCGGCGGTGATCACCGTGCCATCGCTGTGTGCAGGTGGGGTGTTCACCGTGACTCGCGCGCCAGCGACCCGGTACCCATTCGTTGCAGAAGGGTCCACGGCATCGATGTGTGCTTGTCCGTGCTGGTCGTCCCATCGCCATGGCGCTGACGCGTTGGCGACGCGAATGTCACCGTCAGGATGGACCAGCCACACAGTTGTGTCAACGGTGAGACCCGCACCGGCGTAGTGGATCGTCTCGCTACTCCACCGGTCAGCGGTCAATGTCATGGTGATACGCCCGTCCTCGCCCACTGCGGGCAGCTGGGACGGTATTTTCGCGTGGAGGTCACGGGTAATCTGGGCTAGTTCACCATTGGTGACTACGGCTGACGTCGTGATGGGGACAGCACGCATGGCAACATCAGTAGATCCGACCTGACCAGTGAGATGTGTGGTGAACGCACGCGCATCCCGACGTGTTGCGTCACTATCTGTCAGTTCTCGTGACCTCAACGCTTGAACTTCGCCCCCTGCCTCCCATTCCACCGCGGCTGGAAACCTCGCTTCCACCGCCTGTTCTTCTGCGTCACGTGCACCATCAACAATGACCGCCGCCCACACCACAACTGCGACTATCGCCGCGCCGCTGGTTGCCAGCGCCAACATCCCTGCACGTGCATGGGCAACCGATGCCGTGCCCACGACCATGGCGGGTGAGGGATGGCGCAGCACCTTGGGGTAGCGCACAGCCGCGCGAGCTGCCCCAACTACTGCACCCACACCCACCACAATGCACGACAAGACGATGGCAGCCATCGCCCACACGGTGCCTGTTCCCATAGGGTGAGTCACTACCCACCACATCGCGCTGATCAGGATCGTGATCACAACCCCGACGAGCACTGTCACGAGCTGGCGTTGCCGCACCACGGTGCGTGGCGGCTGGGGACCGCAGGCCAACCACACAATGGTTGTCGCCACCGCACACGACACCCCTGTTGCGGTGAGCACACCAACGGCAGCGACCACCCACTCACGAGGTGTCGGGGCCAACAGCCATGAACCGCCAACGACAAGGAACCCCGCCACCACGGAGGCAATCGCTGGTACACCCGCAACAACCGTCGCCATCTGATGCCAAGCAGCTCCGCGTGCACGCAGTGTCGACGCCCATGCACGTGCTCGTTCTGCAGAGACGACACACACCCCAACAACAACGGCCATGCTCACCAACCACACCACCACGACCGGGGTACGAGCAACCTCGCGGGCGCGGTCGACATCAATAGTGACCTGGTTGAGTGCTGGCACAAGCTCGTCATCGATCACGATCCCACGGTCGCCCAACCCTGCATCACGAAGCACAGTCGGGACAGTATCCAGCTCTTCCATGACCTCGCCCAGGTACCGAGCTGTGATTGTGGTGGGATCCACTGACACTGTGAGGAGAAGGAAATCGGTACCGCCCGCTGGGTCCGCTTGCGTTGTCACCGCTGCCTCAACACCGGCTGTCGATGCGGTTTCTGTCACCCATCGGGAGACATCCTGCGGGATACGACCAGATTCGGGCAGCCGCGTGTGCGCTGTGAACTGTGGCATGGTGACAAGCTGTTCATGGCCGGCAATCACCCGAGTCACACTGGTCTCAACGAGGGCGCCGAGAGCTCCTAGTACGGCCATGAGCAGGACGAAAACTGCGAAGGTGGCGATAAAAAGGCCACGAAATACACGGTATAAGTGCATCTCGTGGCCCTTTCGATGATGTGACGACGGCTAGTTCAAGCGAAGTTCAGTGCGTTGTTCACCGAGTTGGTTCAGCAACGCGTACCGTGCTTCACGGCGGCGGCGCTGTTCCCCAGGTTCAGGGACAGGCGCTGCAGCAATGAGCCTCTTGGTGTACTCCTGTTGTGGTGCTCCCAGCACTTGGTCACGGCTGCCTTGTTCAACGATCTGACCGTTTTCCAGGACCACGACTCGGTGAGCCAACATGTCAATAACAGCGAGGTCGTGGGACACGAAGATGCACGCGAACTGGTAGCGTTCCTGCAGTTCAAGGAACATTTTGAGAACAGACGCTTGGACAGAAACATCCAATGCTGAAGTCGGTTCGTCTGCAACCAAGAACTCAGGGTCTAACACGAGCGCCCGCGCGATCGACACACGTTGGCGTTGACCACCTGAGAGTTCGTGTGGGTAGCGGTTGATGACTGTCCGTGGCAGTTCAACTGCTTCAAGAAGTTCCTCGACGCGCTTCAGTTGTGATGCACGGTTCCCGACCTTATGGACCACGAGAGGTTCGGCAATGCAGTCACCGATGGGGAAGCGTGGATTGAGTGATGAGGCAGGGTCCTGGAAGACAACCCCCACTCGGCGTCGGAGTTGTTTCTCCTGTGCTCGCTTAATGGTGTGGAGGTCTTCACCAAGGATCGACACGGAACCAGAATGTGCCGGGATCAGCCCGAGCGCGCACCGCGCAATCGTCGACTTCCCTGACCCTGATTCACCGACAAGACCGACGATTTCTCCTGGTGCTACGGAGAAAGTGACGTCATCAACGGCTCGGAATGGCGCTTTGCCAGTTCGTTGGTATTCCACCACGAGGTTTTGCACGTCGAGCGCGAGTGACTGCCCAGGTTTGAGCGGCTCCACGGGTGTACGTCGCATACCAAACTGGGCTGGGCCTCGACCCAAGTGTGGGACAGCAGCAAGCAGCTTCTTGGTGTACGGGTGCTGAGGACGGGTGAGAACCTCATCAGCGGTTCCCCGCTCCACAATGTCCCCCTTGAACATGACGGCAACTCGATCAGCCATGTCCGCAACCACACCCATGTTGTGGGTGATGAGCAGAATTCCGGTGTTGAGTTTGTCCTTCAACGATCGAAGGAGGTCAAGAATTTCGGCCTGCACTGTCACGTCAAGTGCAGTGGTGGGTTCGTCAGCGATAATGACGCGCGGGTTACACGCCAAAGCGAGCGCGATAACGACACGTTGACGCTGACCACCAGACATTTCGTGTGGGTACTGTTTGACACGACGCTCTGGTTCAGGGATGCCAACCATGCGCAACAATTCCACTGCACGCGCATCGGCTTCTGTTCCATGGGCTATGTCGTGCAGTTCCAGGGACTCTGTGAGCTGGTCGCCGATAGTCAGCACGGGGTTGAGTGCTGTCATGGGTTCCTGGAACACCATGGCAACATCGTTGCCACGCATACGACGCAACGATTTGTCATCGAGTTTGTTGACGAACTTGTCAGTGACTCGAATATCACCGTTAATCCGCGCGTTGCTAGGTAACAGCCCCAGAGCGGTCATCGAAGTCACCGATTTTCCGGAACCGGACTCTCCAACAAGAGCGAGTACTTCACCGGGGCGAACTTGAAGAGAAATGCCTTTGACAGCATGGACAGACCCAAACTCTGTTCCAAACTGGACATCGAGGTCAGCGAACTGCAAGACAGGTTCAGAGCCTGTCTCTGGGGTGTGGGATGGTGCTGTCGTCATCAGTCCTTGCTCCTGTTCTGGCGTGGGTCGAACGCGTCGCGAAGGCCGTCACCAATGAAGTTAATCGTCAACGCAATGAGAAGAATCATGATGCCGGGGAACCAGAACAACCAGGGGCGGGTCAGGAATGCGTTTTGGTACTGGCTGATCAACAAACCCAGTGATACATCAGGTGACTGAACCCCAAAACCCAGGTAGGACAGGGAGGTTTCAAGCAAAATCGCTGACGCAATGGACAACGTGGCTGACACGATGATGACACCGATTGTGTTGGGCAGGATGTGCTTAAAAATGATGCGCCACGGGCTGGTCCCAATTGCACGAGCCGATGCGACAAACTCACGTTCACGAAGGGAGAGCACTTCACCACGCACGAGGCGGGCTAGTCCTGTCCACGTGACAATGGCGAGCATCAGAGCAAGAAAGAACACGCCCTTGTCGGAGGCAGCACGAGCCAGTACAGCTGCCAACGCCAGCAACGGGATGATAATGACGAGGTCAGTCATCCGCATGAGGAAGGCCTCTGCGAACCCTCTGAAGTATCCAGCGAGAGCACCAACGATGGTTCCAATAATCGTGGACACGATTCCTACAGTGAACGCAACGAGGAGTGAAATCTGGGTTCCACGCATCACCAGCGCGAAGTAATCCTTGCCAATGGTGTCTTGTCCAAAGGGGTGTTCCCCTAAACCGGTCCAGGAGATAGTTGGCGCTCCCCCATTGACGATGGGATTTGCGGAGATGAAGTTCTTGTCCCACCACCCAGGGATTGGTCCGACCCCGATCGAACTGATGGACAGCAGTGCGATAAATCCGAGCACGATCAAGGAGACGATGGCCCCTTTGTGCCGAAAGAATCGACGTCGAACGAGCTGCCCCTGGGAGTAGGTTTTTTGCGAATCGCTGATTTCCGATTCAATGCTAAAGGCGTCGCCGCCTGTCTGTTGGATATTAGACATGGGTCGCTCCAGTGAGGGATGCCACGGGGCTGGTGAGCCGGGCGGCACGAATTCGTCCGTGGTGTACGTTCCGGTTGTTGAAAGTCACCAGGTCACCGCCTAATCCGTGGGTCAAGGGCAGCGTAGGCCAAGTCAGCGATGAGGTTCATGACGATCGCTGCTGTTCCGGTGACAAGGAAGAAAGCCATGACCGGCGCCGGGTCCACGGCGCGAAGCCCAGTTTCGAACATCTCACCCATTCCCTTCCACCCGAAGACCTTTTCGGTAATGACAGCGCCACCAATGAGGCCAGCGAAGTCGAAGGCCACGATTGTCGTGATGGGGATCAGCGCGTTGCGGAAACCGTGTTTCACAATGACCACGCGCTCAGAAAGCCCCTTGGACCGTGCTGTGCGAATGTAATCCTGATTCAGTACCTCGAGCATGGAGGAGCGGGTGTACCGCGTGTAGGACGCAACCGAAATCAGTGTCAGCACGATGGTTGGCAACAGGATCTGTGCCCCGAGGTCAAGCAGTGTTTCCCAGAATCCGCCAGGGAAGTTTGGGGTCTGAGAACCAATAGTGGAAATCGGGCGCGGCTTGAGTGCAAGCATGGAACCCCAGTGGGCGACTGCTGCGTCAATGAATGTGAGGAATGCGATCGACACACCGGTGAAGAGGGAAAGGTTGGCTGCCGCCTTGCGCGAATAACCCCCCATGAACCATCCGATGGCGTAGCTGACCACAATCGTCAATACAAACAGCCCAATGAGGAGTAACCACGTTGGTTCGTCAATGAGTGGACGGACAGGTAAGTAGGCCAGGATTCCCACACCTGCAGTGGTCAGCGTTGCGTACAGCACCTTGCGGTTGTTGATACCGGAAAATAGTGCGGTGGACCCCACCGCGGCTGCGATTCCGACGAGCGCGACGAATCCGATCCCGAGCATTGGGCGGCGGAACCATTCTACTGAGGAGAAGTAGGCAAGGGCGCCAGCGATCACGACAAGTGCGATTCCAGCGGTGAGAAGTCTGCGTTTCCAGTGCCCACCGAGGACAGCTTGGAGGATGAAACCAAGGATGACCGCGATGAGGATGATCTGCACCGGCGTCAGTGTGGGTTCTCGCATCCAGTTGTTGAACTCGATGCCAGCGTATTCCTTGAGAAGCACGGCAACCCAGAACACGGGGAGGGAGTAGAAGAGGAAGGCCAAGAAGGTGACAACGTAGTCGAACCCAGAGTATTGGCGGATCGCGGTGAGAATACCAACGATGATACCGACGACGATGGCGATCACCGTGGCAAAAACAACGAGACGGAGGGTTGAGCTTGCTGCTGCGCCAAGCATTGAGCCGACGTCAACACCATTTCGGTTGGTGCCGAGGTCGCAGTTCAAGGCGACACATTTGGATACTCCGGTGAGCCAGTCCCAGTAGCGGGAGTACCAGGGCTGGTCGAGCCCCATGTATGCGGTGCGTTGTTGAATCAGGTAGTCGCGGTTCTCCGCATTTGACTCACGTAGGTCCTCGAGGGGGTCACCAGAATTAATGGTGAGGACGAACAGGAGGAGGGATCCGCCGAGCAGGACGAGGAATGAGACCCCGAGTCTGCGCAGAATGTATCTCGTCACGAACTTGTCCTTAGGTACTTTGGCGCCGACGATGATCGATCGTCATACCGCAACCCACTTATCATGCCACGGATAGCGGCGTGTGTTGCGACCGCGCAACGGGGTGGGGCTGTTTCCGGCCCCACCCCGTTTATCGCTGTGACGCTCACACGTTAAGCGGTTATCTTACACTGTCTGTCTGAGTGTCTGAATCCGCTTACTCTGCGCGGACCCACTGCTCGGCGTTCCACGCGACTGTGGACTGCGTTGCTGTGCGGCGCACGTTTTGCAGGCTGGAGTCGTATGCGGTAACACCTGGGTGTGCGAACAGTGGAATACCGTAGAGGTCGTCCCACAGGTTCTTCTCGATGACCTTGACCTGCTCAAGTTGCTGGCTGGTGTCAAGGGTGGAGGAGAGTGCTTCCCATGCAATGTCGATAGCTTCAGAGGAGTACTTACCGTAGTTCTGCTGACCCTTGGTCGAGTAGATGTTTTGACCGGAGACAACCTGGCCTGAACCTGCCCACGCGTACATGGCTACATCGTAGTCACCGTTGGGGAGGGTCTTGGAGAAGAAGTCTGGTCCGGCAACATTCTGAACGTCGAATCCAGCCTTGTTGCAGGACTCTTGGATGAGTTGGAACTCAGCGTCACGGCGTGCGTTGGGCTGTGAGTATCCAAGGCGAACAGTGAATGGTGTTTCTACGCCAGCTTCTGCGAGCTTTGCTTTTGCACCGTCGATGTCAACCTCGTCGTAACGGCCGTCATATGCTTCGGAGACAACTTCGTCGTAGTTGGCTTGGAAGGGGAACACCTCGCGAGCGTTCATGACAACTGCCTCTGAGTCAACTGGCTTGATGAGCTTGTCGACGATGTCTTGACGAGGAACACACATGGCGAATGCTTCACGGAGGGCAAGGTTTGCACCCATTTCGTTGCCGTCGATGAAGTTGAAGTCAAGGTGTTCCCAGGTCAGGCTTTGACCTGTTGCCATGGTGACGGTGTCACCAATCTGCCCGATCTGAGCAACAGTGTCCACATCGGCCTGTGGTTCGATGACGTGCAGGTCACCATTACGCAGCGCCTGAACCTGTGCCTCTGGTGCAACAAAGCGGTACACGAGCGTCTTGGTTGCCGGCGGGGTACCCCAGTAGTTCTCGTTGGCTTCCAGGGTCACGGACTGACCGCGCTCCCATGAGGACAACTTGTAGGGGCCGTTCACTGGGACGATAGCCTCGTCAGGAAGCTCACCTGGGTTGGGGGAGAGCCAACCTTCATTCCAGAACTTCGCAGCTGGACGAAGAGCCTCAACATCCTTGTCCTGGATGGCGGTAACGAGCTCGTCAAGGGTCATGCCTGCTTGCTCAGCAACAATGTGTGCTGGGAACGCTAAGTTCACCTGGAGCTGGTAGTCGGGGTAGGGGTTTTCGTATTCGAAAGTGAAGGTCTTGCCACCAGGCTCGCCCTGTGGACCGGCAGGGGTACGACCACCAAAGTCAAGTCCACCAACGTGGTTGAACAGTGGCTTCGGGTTACCCTCTTCGTCCTCACCATCGGCGATTGCCTGGGCAGCCCATTCGAGGAGGTAGTCCTCGTAGGCAACAGGTTCGCCGTCTGACCAGGTGACGTTGTCGTTGATGGTGTACTCAACAACCATGGGGTCTTCAGAGACAAGGCGGAAGTTACCGAACTGTTCGTTCTGGTACACGGTGCCGTCAGTACCGTAGTACATGAAGCCTTCGATGAGGCGTTCGTTGATGACCGAGTTGTAGGTTGAGTAGGTCTCGGGGGTGTTTCCGTTGAAGCCGAGCCACTCTTCACCACCAAGCGAGTAGTAGATGGTGTCTTCTTTGGTGGTCACATCGCCGAGGTCGACTTTGCCGGTGGTGTCAGCTTCACCCTGGTTGGTGCCACCGGTCGTCTCGTTCTGCTCTGGCTCTTCTGACGTACCGCAGGCTGCGAGCACCAGCGAGGCGCTCATGAGGACTGCGAAAGGCGCAGCCATCTTCCTGATCTTCACTGTTCCTCCTCGAGGGACGGGAGGTGCCCGCTCTTCACTGTCACTGTCGTGGATGCTGGTTGTTACCAGCGCCGCTTGCGTGACCGGGCACTACTACTCCCATTGGGTTAATTAGAAAGGTACACACGCCACAGCACTGCTGACGACAAGATCGCGCAATATCACAGTCATCGTTATCAAAGAGATACTGACTGGTAACTTCAGAAACACATATCTCATCTGATGGACATTAGTTGCGATGAAGCGCTGAATTATGCGCCTAACGACTTAGTCACATCAACGGGATGAGCGCTTAACGTTTGTGACGTAACAATCACGCCCTTGTGTTTCCGTTATGTTTCCAACTCGTTAAATCAACGGATGTACCGCCCAAGATGGGGGCTCCTACCCACGTGGATTGACAATGATTTTGACGTGGTGCTCATTGTTCTCAATAAGTTGCGTGAAACCTTGCGCCACCAAGTCGTCTAACCCAATCCGTGCAGTAATAAAGGGAGCGAGGTCCACTTTGCCCTCTTGCACGAGTTGGATGGTGGCCGGGTGATCTCCCGCATAACCGATCGTTCCGCGCAGATCGATTTCCTTCAGCACCAACGCGGGGAGGTCCACCTCAGGCTTGTGACCCCAAATAGACACGTTCACGATGACGCCGCCCGGGCGCACCGCATCCATGAGCATGTCAAGAACAACCGGGACCGAAGAACATTCAAACCCCACATCGGCGCCATGGCCACCGGTCAATTCACGCACCTCAGCGGCGACATCCACCTCACGAGGGTCAAACACCGCATCTGCCACCCCCGTTGACCGTGCCTTGTCCTTGCGGGCCGTGGACACTTCAGAGACGTAAACAGTCAGTCCTTTAGCCTTCAACACCGCAGCCGTGAGTAGCCCAATGGGACCAGCCCCGCCCACGATCGCGACGTCCCCCGCTTGTGCTGCTGACCGCACAAACGCATGATGCCCAACTGCCAATGGTTCAATGAGTGCCGCCTGATCAAGGGGAATGTCACCAACAGGATGAACCCAGCGGCGTTCCACAACGATTTTCTCAGAGAGCCCACCGCCGCGGCCCCCAAGCCCAATGAAGTTCATGTCAGGCGACAGTTGATAGGACTGCCCCGGTGTTGTGTCCACATCGGACCGGATAATGTACGGCTCCACGACAACAGACTCACCCACTGCCACATCTGTGACCCCCTCCCCCAGCGCGGTCACAACCCCTGAGAATTCGTGCCCCATCGTGATAGGGGCTTCTTCCCCAGAGATCGGGTGTGGGCTACCTTTCGGCGGGATGAAAATGGGACCTTCAAGATACTCATGAAGGTCTGTTCCACAAATCCCGCACCAGGCCACATCAATGGCAACCGTACCTGGTTGCAGTTGCGGCTCATCGATGTCTTCAATCCGGATATCTTTGCGGTCGTAATACCGTGCTGCCTTCATGACGTCTCCCCCATCGGCCGTGGTTTCACAGAACTCGCAGGGATCACCGTATGGTGATGCGGGTTCTTCTTCCACCCTAGGCCGACTACTCACAGTTCTCTCGCGCTGATCGTCTGCGAGCGCATCGGAAGGCGAATTCACCCTGCTGGGCAGGCGTTGAGGGTTGCGGTGACGGCGGCATGGTCGGTGCCTGGGATGGTGAGCGTTCCTGTGCTCATCACGCCAAAATCTCTGGTGAGAATATGGTCGAGGGTTGTGAATGGCCCTAGTTTTTCGCCCATGGGCCAGGTCCATTGACCGATGCGCGAGCCAAGCCCAGCCGGCGTATCAAGCCCACTGGTCGCCGACCGGAACGCGGCGTGCCCCCTGCCCGCATTAAAGTCCCCAGCGAGAATCAGCGGCAGGTCCGTGTGTGTGCGCTGAAACGTGCCGACGCCCGCAAGCGTGTTCGCCCACGCCTCACCCTGGCTGGTTGGCGGGTAGGGGTGGCTGACTCCCACCGGCGTGTCTGCCAAGGCTGTGAGGAACGGTTCGTCCACCTCGAGCAGCACCACCAGGTCAGCATGGGCATCACCCCAGCGATCGCCGCAATCAGGAGGATCGTTGCGGCGGCAAACGACCGGGCACACAGAGCCGCGAGCGCGCACACGACCAACCCCAGGGCGGCCCACAGCAGGACTGCCTGGGCAATGGGGATGAGGCTTAGCCCACGAACGGTGCCAAGGACTGTAAGGTGTGGCAGCGTGGCGAAGATGTTAGCGCACACGGCCGCAGTGATTAACAGGATGCGGCGCAGGAGCTTGGTGGTTGACGCGGGTGTGCCGGGCGTGGAATGTGGGTTGTTCACCGGGCGAACCGTGCAACACTGCCCGGGGTGATCCACCGGGGTACGGTGGCGCAGTAGCGTTCGTACTCGGGTCCGAACGTTGCTGTGAGCCCGTGTTCTTCTGCGGGGATTTGGGTGGCGTTCATGACGGCCACGAACGCGGCTGCAGGGACCAGTGCCACCAGGGAACGCCGCGCAACAGCCTGTGCAACGAGGCCACCTGCTAACGCGACGTACATGGGGTTTCTCGTGATCTGGTGCACGCCGTCGGTGACCAACGCGGATGATTGTTCGGTTTTGTGTGGGTGGATGGTTGTGTGGAGTCGGGCGAACTCGCGGATACTGTTCGCACCGAGCGCGAGGGCTGCGGACGCAAGGGCGCTACTAACGATGCGCGATCTGAGTGTGGTGGGGCGGCGTCGCGTCACAGCGTGTTGTGTGGTTGCTGCGGCTGCGAACCAGACAGCGGGTGGGATGTGTGGTGTTTTCATGTGTCCTCACGACGGTGGTCATGTCCATGCATTGAGGGTGGAGTGAGTGTGCGCAGCCAGCGTGATACGTGTGCACGCCCTCGCAACCGTACAACGTGAGGTGAGGAGCGCGCCTGGTGTTCCCACCGCGCGCGTAGGGCTGAGTGCTGACGCCACGCAAAGAGCACAATGTTGTGGTTAGGGTCGGTGGACAACCACCCACGGATGCGTTCAGTGTTGCCATGCCACAGTGGTTCTTGGGTGATACCACGCTTCAGGGTCCTTGTGATTACTCGCCACATGGTGAGCAGGCGCGGGTGGTCTAGCCAGACCACAACATCGGCGCCTCCCGGTGTTCCCGGGGTGAGCATCCCGTTGAGGCGGCTTGTCCAGTTCCCATCCATGACCCACCCGTGTGAGTGCGCAGCCTGGAACGCACGGATACTTGCGTGGGCTTCATCGAGGTCTCGAAACGTCCAATGTTCTTTCCAAAACACGGCATCCAACTCCAGATGCGCTACCTCCAGTTGGTGCGCGACCTTTCGTGCCAGCGTCGTTTTTCCCGCCCCGGACACGCCAACAATCCAGATACGGCGCGGGTGAATGTGGTCGTCATTGTGCGGGACATTCGAAGAAGTCACGTCGAGTTCCTTCGTGTTTCTCATCAGTGAAGCAAAGATGGGTGGCCGTGGTACACAGTGCGGTGAAGCATGGTTCGATCGACGTGGTGGGACCCAACCCCACCGTTATGGCGACTGTGAGCGTCTCAACGGTCGGTTATGGCCGACACAGTCGTCATAGTGGTCCGTGTTCGGCGACAGTTGGGGGTGGTCACTTCCCAGTCGGTGGGACGGGTTTCGTCGGTCGGTAGCGGGCACTTGCGTACATCCAGGTGGTATACCCCACCAGAGCGAGAACGTAGGCCACAAGCAGGATGGTGAACCACCAACTTGGTACCACTCCCCCAGGTTGGTGAGCGGCATACCCGATCAGGACGTCAACCGTGGTGAGAAGGACAACGGTCAACGCAACGATCACCATGAGGTCCTCGCGCAGGAGCCGTTCACACCGTATGAGCCGATGCGGTTCGGCGATCCACCACTCCTTGTGTGGGGAATTCAGTGTGTCCGGGGCTGCCAGAACAAGACGAGATAAGAACACGAGGGGAAAGATCGTTGCGAGCGGCACGAGGATAGAGAAGGCCAGAGCACCAGTTTTTGATGCCCACCCATCAGGGACACCACCTGAGGACCAGTGGATGGGAACTTCGTCGGGAAGTGTCAGCGCCAACCACACCACAACGACTATCCAGAGCGCGGTGGCTGCCCCAAACACCACGGTTACCCACCGCGCTGCCGGTTCTCGCTCCAGTGTTTTGGCCTCCGCCATGACCTCACGCAGGTGGGCTTGACGTTCCCGCCACGAACTATTGACTCCACTGTTTCCCATCAGCCTAGATTAAGGGATAGCCGGATGGACCGGCGGGTAGAGCTTCCCGACCATCATCCCTCCTCAGTGGCAGTCCACGATCTCGACGTCTTCAGCCCCGGTAGACGTCACGCCTGTTGCCCGCTGCAACAACCACGACAAAGAGTTCGTCGTCATGGATCTCGTAGATGACCCGCCAATTCCCCGTACGAACGCGCCAGGCATCACGGCCAGTGAGCTTCTTCGATGCCGGCGGTCGAGGCTCCTCGGCCGCATCCACAAGCCGATTGTGCCGCGTGATATCACTGAGCCGAGAACTCCGCACGACAGAACAGCCTCTTCGTTCACGGCTTCCAGGGGATCCGGGTGCGGAAATGAGACGCCACGTTGTCTCCTCACGAGCGTATTCGGCCAGATCACGGCACGGGGCACGCAGGCGGTCGACAACCAGAGCGCAACTTAGACGTTAAACCGGAACTCCACGGTATCTCGTTGCACAGTTACTTTCTCGTTAACACCATCACAAGGAGTGTTATCCAATGAAAGCGTTCGGATTCTTAAGCTTCGGGCATTACGCCTTCGGTGGCCAGCGCGGGCCATCTGCGGAAAAGATCGCCAAGACTCATCTGGAGGTCGCCCAGGCCGCGGACGAAATCGGCGTGAACAACGCGTCCTTCCGTGTCCACCACTTCGTGCCGCAGGCCTCCGCCCCGATGCCGCTGCTGGGGGCTGTCGCGGCCACCACCAATCACATCGAGGTGGGCACCGGGGTCATCGACATGCGCTATGAAAACCCGCTCTACCTCGCCGAAGAGGCCGCATCGCTGTACCACATTTCCGGTGGCCGCGTGGCGCTGGGCGTCTCACGCGGTGCCCCGGAGGTGGCTGACCGCGGCTGGGAGGCCTTCGGCTACAAGGGCGAAGCTCCCAACGGCGCGGACGTGGCACGCGCCCACCTCGATGCGTTCATGGCTGCAGTGGACGGCAACGGGTTCGCCACCGCCGCACCGCTGGACCGGCAGTACCCCAACATGTTCCATCCCGGCTCCGCCCTGCCGGTCTTCCCCATGGCGCCGGAGCTGCGCAAACACATTTTCTACGGCTCCGGCACCCACACCTCGGCGGAACAGGCCGCCAAGGACGGGCTCAACCTGATGTCGTCCACCCTGGTGTCCGAGACCACCGCCGAGACCCTGGGCGAAATCCAGGCGGATCAGATCAGCCGCTACCGCGCCGCGTGGAAGGAGGCGGGCCACGATTGGACGCCGCGCGTGTCGGTGTCCCGCTCCGTCTTCCCCATCGTCGACGGCGCGGACATGCAGATGTTCGGCATGCAGGCCTCCGGCTCCGACCAGGTGGGCACGCTGCCTGACGTCGGCGCCTCCACCTTCGGCCGCACCTACGCCGCCGAGCCGGACAAGCTCATTGAGCAGCTCAAAGCCGACGCCGCCGTCATATCCGCCGACACCCTTCTCATCACTATCCCTACCGGGATGGGCGTAGACGTCAACGTGAAGATCTTGGACAACTTCGCCACGCATGTCGCCCCCGCGTTGGGTTGGCAGCCGAACCGCGAAGGCCCAGTTACCGGCTATCCCATCGACTAATTCCTGCCGGTCACAGGCACTGCGCGTTCATGTCAGTTCAGTCTATCTTGAATAATTCAGCTTGTGCTGTATAGTTCAGCGCATGCTGACTATTGCTTCACGCCTCGACGTCATGAACCGGCTCGGCCGAGCTATGGCCGATCCGACGCGCTCCCGAATCCTGATGACCCTACTCGACGGCCCGAGCTACCCGGCCGTGCTCTCGGACAGCTTGGACCTGACCCGCTCGAACGTCTCGAACCACCTGACCTGCCTGCGCGACTGCGGCATCGTCGTCGCCGAGCCAGAGGGCCGCAAGACTCGGTACGAAATCGCCGATCCGCACCTCGCGGCAGCGCTCGACGCGCTGGTGAACGCGACGTTGGATGTCGACGAAAACGCCCCGTGCATCGACCCTGAGTGCTCGGTGCCCGGCTGCGGCGTGAAGGGAGCGGACGCATGAGCTCGGCGTGTGGATGCGAACACGAACCCGCCGCGGAGATCGAAGAGCTCGATCGGCCATGGTGGAAGGACCCCGAGTTGCTACTGCCGATCTTCTCCGGCGTAGCCCTCTGCACAGGCCTGGCACTGGACTGGTCCGGGCTGGAGACGCCCGCAACGGTAGTGTTTTGGGTTGGCCTGCTGCTGGGTGCGTATACGTTCGCGCCTGGAGCGATCCAGAACCTTGTCACGAAGCGCAAGCTCGGCATTGGCCTGCTGATGACGATCAGCGCGGTTGGCGCGGTAATCCTCGGCTTCGTCGGAGAGGCCGCGGCGCTAGCGTTCCTATACTCGATCGCCGAGGCACTGGAAGACAAGGCCATGGACCGAGCCCAGGGCGGACTGCGGGCACTGTTGAAGTTGGTACCGCAGACCACGACGGTGCTGCGTGACGGCACGGCGGTCGAGGTCACAGCGAAGGACCTCGTGGTTGGCGAGCTGATGCTTGTGCGCCCCGGGGAGCGGATCGCCACGGACGGCATCATTCGTTCCGGACGTTCCAGCATTGACACCTCAGCGGTCACCGGAGAATCCATTCCGGAGGAGGTCGCGCCCGGCGACGAGGTGCCCGCGGCAGCGATCAACTCCGCCGGTGTGCTGGAGGTCGAGACGACCGCAGCTGGAACGGACAACTCGCTGACCACACTCGTGGACCTAGTCGAGCAGGCGCAGGCGGAAAAGGGCGACCGCGCCCGGATTGCCGACCGGATTGCCCGACCCCTGGTGCCCGGAGTGATGATCCTGGCGGTGCTGGTCGGCGTGATCGGCTCGCTGCTCGGCGACCCCGAGACGTGGATCACCCGTGCGCTGGTGGTCCTGGTCGCCGCGTCGCCGTGCGCGCTGGCAATCTCCGTGCCGCTGACGGTCGTGGCCGCGATCGGCGCGGCCAGCCAGTTTGGCGTGGTCATCAAGTCCGGTGCGGCGTTCGAGCGGCTCGGCGGCATCCGTCACCTGGCGGTGGACAAGACCGGAACCCTCACCCGCAACCAGCCCGAGGTTACCGGCGTGGTCCCGGCAGTGGAATTCGATCGGGCGCAGGTGCTTGCCTTCGCGGCGGCAGTTGAGCAGCAATCGACACACCCCCTCGCCGCGGCGATCGCGGCAGCGGTGCCCGAAGTGCCCGCCGCCCAGGACATCAGCGAGGAAGCCGGACATGGCATCGGCGGCACCGTCGAAGGTCGACGGGTGCTGGTGGGCAGCCCCCGGTGGATCGACGCCGGGCCACTAAAGGCAGACGTTGAGCGCATGGAGTCCGAGGGCCAGACCTGCGTCCTTGTCACCGTCGATGACGCCCTCGCCGGGGCGATCGGGGTCCGCGACGAGCTGCGGCCCGAGGTACCCCAAGTCGTGCAGACCCTGCGCACCAACGGCGTGGAAGTGAGCATGCTCACCGGCGACAACACTCGCACCGCGCGGGCGCTGGCTGAAATCGCCGGAATCGACGACGTGCGCGCCGAGCTGCGTCCAGAGGACAAGACAAGCATCGTCGCCGAACTCTCCTCCAAGACGCCGACGGCGATGATCGGCGACGGCATCAACGATGCTCCGGCATTGGCGGGCGCGACGGTGGGCATCGCGATGGGAGCAACCGGTTCTGACGCCGCGATCGAGTCCGCTGACGTCGCCTTCACCGGCCACGACCTCCGGCTGATCCCGCAGGCGCTGCAGCACGCCCGCCGAGGCAGCAGGATCATCAACCAAAACATCGTGCTGTCTCTGGCCATCATCATCGTGTTGATGCCGCTGGCGATCAGCGGCGTGCTGGGCCTGGCTGCCGTCGTGTTGGTTCACGAGGTCGCCGAAGTCATCGTGATCTTGAACGGCCTGCGGGCTGCGCAAGCGAAGCGCTGAGTCGAGTTACGTTGGCGCCATTTCAAAACTCGTGCTGCCGTGCTTCATCGACACGGCCCGCGACTACCCGGGCAGTGTGTTTGGCAAAGGGCCCGACACCCATCAGGGTTGCCGAGCCGTCGCCGGTCCAGTTGCCGTAGCCGACGAGATGCAGATTCTTCACCGCGGTTTCGCGGCCACGCATGAGGTGGCGGAATGGGCCGAGGGCCGGACGGAAACCAGTGCACCAGATCAGATGGTCGTGGTCGAGCTCGCTCAAACTATCGAAGATGGGGGTAGCGGTGAGCTGGCCGGAATCGCGGAGCTCACGGAGATGAGGAAGCGCGACAATGTCCCCGAGGTTCGGGCCGGAATCGCCACCGAGAATCCGGCGGCGGCTGCGGAGAAAGAGATCGCGGCCATCGACATCATCAGGCATCCAGCGCGGCCGCTTAAGCGTGAACCATGTGACCTCCGACGTCACGAGGAGGTCCGCTGTGAATTGGCCGACGGTCGAATCTAGGAAGAACATCCCTCCGTCGTGGGACACGCTGCGCATGTGCACTGGGCGCCGAACCGGGAGGTCATACCGTCGTTCGTAGCTTGTCAGATAGTCGATGACATGGCGTGCCGGCGGATACCCCGGGTACTGCGGCATAGGCCAGCCGGGCAGGTTGGAAAACTCCGCGGCGGAAAAAGCGTCAGTGAAGGCCACGCGTGCAACCACGCTCCACCGGGTACCTCTTGATTGTCCAAGATCAAGAAGTCCACTTCGTAGCGCCGCAGGTAGTATGCCGTGGCTAGGCCGGACTGGCCACCACCAACGACGACGGCCGTGTGATGCTCCGTGGCGCTTCTCACCTCATCGGGCAAATGCCCACCCAGTTGTGTATCCGCGACCTCACCCTCCACAACCGTCCCTCGTTACACGTTGAACCGGAACTCGACGACGTCCCGCGTGTTGTGAGTATTTGATGACTACCGGTGAGCAAGCGTGGGTAACTCTGGGCAGGTGCGACGCTACGGGCAGGTCAATGCCCGCCGCATCTCGCCTCTTTGTACCAGATAGATACGATCGAGCGGGCTACCTCCGCACACCGCATGTGTTTGAGAACGCCACTACAACGTGTCCCGAGGGTAGTCCCGAGGACCCTGCTCACCCTCTGTTCAGGTTGTCCATACCAGACTGGAGTAGTTGGGCGGCAGTCGTGTTACGCACTGCAACTTTCAAGAGGCCAATGTTGTGACTCCCCCAGAGGGAATCACGTCTTCAACCTGACGAGAGTTACACCCGCCAATGTGGCACAGCAGTAAGTATCGTGGAAGAGAACCATTCCTCCTCCATCTCCGTACGTTAGGCTCCGGACTCACTTTGGTATCGCCACAAGGCATGCTCAAAGTGCGTGAGCGTTGCACCCTTGCCTGATTCTCTCCAGGTAGCGATGACCAGATCACGGGCCGTAGCAGCGTTAACTTTGGACAGTCCGCTCTGCGCCAATGCGAGATTCACGAAGCGCACAATCATGGTGTCAGCCTTGACACCAGGCACTCCCAACAGCATCGAGAAGTACTCGTAGGTCACCCAACCAAGACCTGATACCGCCGTGTAGACATTCTTCACTCGGGCCGGATCCGCTGCGAGCACATCATCCGCACGTACAAATCCGGCAGCGACCAGGCTGTCAGCGGCTTCTAGCACCACCACCGACTTGAGACGACCTGCGGTTTTTCCTGATCCCATGACTATCTTGAGGTCATCGCTCCCTACCCTGCTGAGCGATCCAAGATCATCCTTGGCTGCGGGGTACGTTTCACGGAAGGCTCGAACTCGCCCGAGCACACCGAGTTGCGGATCGCGCGTTCTATACCGGGCACGGATGGAATACACCGCATCTACAAGCGCTGTACCAACCTCCCCTGGCCATCCACCCGGGTACGCCTCGTAGAAGGGTTCGGGCACCTGCTTCGTTGCTGCGAGGACTGCTTCGCGCTGCTCTCGTGACGTCACAAGGCCATACTAATCACACGTTAAGCAGGAACTCTATTCGCTTTTCGCGTGGTGCGAGTATTTCGGGACAAGCACGAGTAGGCGCGAGTGAGCGAAGGCGAGCACGGTGCCGTGCACCAGGTCAGCGATCGACCTCGCGCCGATGACCAAGGGTCACGACGATAACCAACAGTCTGTTGTCCTGGACCGTGTAGATGGTCCGATAGTCCCCGACTCGGATCCGCAACGCGTCGCAGCCCTGCAACGCCTTCGCGCCCGGCGGACGAGGATCGGCAGCCAAGAGCGCTATCGCGCCCTGAATACGAGGCTGGTCCTGCCGATCAACTCTTTTCAGCGCACGGAGGGCCGCCGGGCGCAACTCGATCTCGCAACTCATGCGGGGCCTACCAGCCGAGATCAGCAACATCACTGCCATCGAAGCACAGCGGTTACTCGACTCGATGCCTCCGCGACCACGACGGGTCTTCGATAGCCGGGACCACGTGAGCGCGCTTGCCACGATCGTACTGTCGTTCGCGTCAGGGATCCTCGCGCTGAGCGGATTTCCCTGGTGGGCCATTCCGCTCACCTTGGGCGCAATCGTCACGTCGAACGTCTGGATCTCCAAGCGGCTGAGCCAGCCCAACGAACCCAGACTGAAGGGGACCATCATCTCCGCGGCTTTCGCCGTCTGGCTCCTGATTCCCGTCTGGCGGGGCCTCATGCATGGCGAGACGATTCCATTCCCTGAAGCGTTCATCTTCGCGGGCCTGGCCCCTGCGGCATGGCTAGTGTTCTATGTCGTGCTCCTGATCCGCCGCTGACATGTCGTATGCAGAGATCGATGCGCACCTGGTCGCGCCCAAGCGATTCGTCACGCTGTCACACCTGAGTCAGGTCGAACAAGCGGACTTCCCTGCGCTGCAGGATACGACGGGCTTGTCGATGACCGACCTTTCCAAGATCCTCCGAGACCTGGAGGATCGCGGCCTGGTGGAGATCTCCAAGGAGCGTAAGAACCGGTACGGAACAACGCTGGTTCGGCTGACGCCAGACGGCAGACGCACATTCCTGAACCTCGTGGCGACCCTCAACCGCATTGCCGGCAACTAAACGGACTAGCCTTGCAACCTTCGAAAACTGGAGCACCATGACCCCGAAGAACACCCGATTCGCCGGCGGGAGCTTCACTCCCCTGGAAAACACACTGCTGGCCATTCTCTGCAGCGGCACAGACACCGCATCCTCAATCGCACGATCCCAGCTCACAGAAGCCACCTGGGGTGGCTACGAGCACGACAGCTGCGATTGCTTCCTCATCTCCGTCACACCCGCCGCCAACGCTCAAGGCATCATGCATGACGGCGGCCCCTTCAGCTTCGCCGAAGTATCCAATGGAGAAACAACCCTCGGACTACTCGAGCTCTGGGTCGTCAATGAACGCCCACACTCCGTCAACTACATGCCCTTCGGTGATGACCATGTCGAACTACCATCGCCAGAGGACTACACGATCACACTGATCGAGAACGAGTGACGCTACTCAAACAACCCCAGCGCCAGAGGTTAAAGCGCAAAACGAAATTCCACCGAGTTCCGGTACAGACCAACCTCTAGGTCAAGAGGTCACCCATGCCTCAGTAGCACTCCCTCACCGCCGGTGAACTCGATGCCCGCGTAGTTCGCCGACCGCCCCACCTCGACGAATCCCAGCTTCAGGTGCAGATCGATCGAGACGAGGTTCCGGGCGTTGATCACGCTGAAGACCGACTCGCCAGGCGCTCTCTCCGTCGCGGCTCGGAGCACCTCGCCCAGCAGCCGGGCAGCGACACCCTCTCGGCGCGCCTCAGGCACGACCGTCAGCCCTTCGATCAGCCACTCCGGATCAGAGCCGGGGCGAAGTGCGAACTTCTGCACACCGCACCAGCCGACTGCATCTCCATCCCGCTCAGCGATGAGCAGGACATCCAGCCGCTGAATCATCCTCCGCGCGCGATCGACGTGTTCGTCGACGGTTCCGCCACGCACTGCCATGACTGTGGCGAGCGCGCCAGCGTCCGCCGGGTCGGCCAACCTGGTGCTGACCGTCCCGTTGGCCACCGACGGATTCACGCTGGGCGCGTAGGCGGCGAAGTCGCTCACGCGACCTGCAGTGGCGTGATCGACGCGATCTGCTCGCCCGCGAGGTCCTCCGCACGGTCCAGCTCGTAGTGGCTCTGCAGGTTGATCCAGAACTCGGCCGAGGTGCCGAAGTACTTCGCGAGCCGCAGCGCCGTGTCTGCGGTGATCCCTCGCTTGCCGTGCACGATCTCGTTGATCCGTCGCGGCGGAACGCCGATGGATACGGCGAGCTTGTTCTGCGTGATGCCGAAGCCCTCGATGAAGTCCTCCATGAGCACCTCGCCCGGGTGGATCGGCTCGATCTTGTCAGTGGTAGTCAACGATCTGCACCTCCTCTGGTCCGGCGGCGGTCCACACGAAGCAGATCCGCCACTGGTCGTTGATCCTGATGCTGTGCTGACCAGATCGGTTGCCCTTGAGAGCTTCGAGGCGGTTACCGGGTGGGACACGGAGGTCCTCGATGGACTCCGCGGACCCCACCTGACGCAGTTTGCGCAGCGCGACCCGATGAATCCTCGGATCGATCGAGCGCACGCGCTCACGACGCCACAGCCGTTCGGTCTCCTTGTCGCCGAACGATCTGATCACGGGACCAGAATATAACGGCGAGCGTCATTAACGCTATACGTTAAACCGGAACTCCACCACGTCGCCACACGTACCAACCTCTCAGAACCCGGCGAATTCGCCGAAGCGCCATCCCTCTCCTGGCTGCGATCATCGAGCTCGCCGAGCGAGGAAGCAACCCAGGTTGACAGACCGTCACTTAGCAACGTAGGTTGACGGCATGGAGTCTCCGCGGATCGCAACAGTAGCAGCCGATACCAGCGACCCGAAAGCAGGATTACGGGCCGTAGCGTCCTTACGCGTACTCGCGGACACCTTGGAACTTCGGCAGGTCGAGGCTGCGTTGCGTTCAGGCATGAGTTGGCAGGAGATCGCCGACGCGCTCGGAGTGACGCGACAAGCCGCCCACAAGAAACACTCCAAAAGAATTGACCCCGCGATCTCGACACCCAGGAGGAACAGATGAACAAACTCGTCCGCGCCGCTCAAACCAGCCAATCGCTTTCCCTGGCCGCAATGGAAGAAGCATCCCGGCTCGGGCTCCGCGAAGCCGACATCGACCACCTGTTCCTCGCGTTGGTCATCAACGACCAGTCCGCCGGCCGCGCACTGCGCGAGCTGGGTATCGACATCGATAACGCCCGTCTCGCCGTCGAGGAACAACGTGATGCACAGCTGACCTCGCTCGGCATCGAGGCGTCGTTCCCCGAGGCCGGGCGCATCGTGTTCCACGAGACGGATGGATACGAGTGGACTCCTCGCGCTCGGGACCTCATCGCGAAGTCCAGCAGCAAAGGCAAGCCAGGCGACGCTGCCGCCGTTCTCCGGGAACTCGTCGCAGAACCCAGCGGTCTGATCACGGAAATCCTCCGCCGCCTCGGCACGACACCCGATGCGCTCATCGAACGCCTCGATCGGGCCGACGCGCCCTCCATGAAGTCCATGCCCGCCGCAGCGAAAGTGAAGGGGCGGACCACCGGAACGACTGAGACTTTCGTATCCGCACCACTGGACGAAGTGTGGGCGTTCCTCACAGACCCCGCACGTATCCCCGAGTGGGAACCGAGCATCGGCAGCCTCGACCAGACCAGTCAAGAAGCGACGCCGGGTGCGGTCTGGGAGGGCTTTGCACCCGCAACGCATCCAGACGGCAAGCCCGTGAAGATCGAGCCCCAGTTTCGTCGACGCAGTGTTGAACTCATCGCAATTCACCAACCGGACAGGATCGCATGGAGCTTCGGATATCCCGACGTCGCGCAAGGCAATTCGGTTCTGACTGAATTCGCCTTGGAGAACTCGACCGGTGGCACACAGGTACGGATTAGTAGGTCCTGGTCGCGACGCCGAGGGTGGCGAGGACTTGTCGCATGGCCGCTGCGTCCAATCCAGAAGTTCCTGGTGTGGATCACCCTGTTTCAGACTGGCAGCGCGATCAACCGAGCATTTCGCTAGCCCCAGGCCGCGCGGTGATTCGCCTGCTGGTCGCACTCGAACCAGACGTTGAAGCGGAACGCGACTAGACGTTAAAACGGAACTCCACCTATTGGAGGTCCCACATGTGGAAGCTAGTCGAGACCCGTATCCCCCACACCATCGCAGAAGACGTCGCAGCGCAAGCAAAGCGTGAAGACCCAACCGACACGGTGTGGCTCAACATCAACACAGGCTCAATCATCGTCCTTGCAAGCGACGGCGGATGGCGCAACCCAGAATCAGCTCGATACAAGGTGCTCTACTACGCACCAAATGCGACTGTCGGATTCGACATCACGAACATCGCGGCCCCCGGCCTGACGCTGGAGCTCGACCCCACCCAAGTAGGGCAAGGTTGCTACCTCAAGGCTCGAGCGGCCGGAATCGAAGCCGTCGAGAAGTTCATAGTGCTCAAGTAGCCCAACCGCGGTCACCGCAACAACCACGCTACGTGTGCCCTCGGCAAAAGCTGAGGGCACACCGTCACATCACACCCACCAGGAGTCGACATGAGCAGCAAAGAATCAACCCAGCCAGTAGCCATCTTGACCACCGATGCCCCAAACGTGCCGGCTTCTGTATGGGACGAAGAAGGATGCCTCGTCTTCCCCGACGAGCCTGACTTCGACTACGGCGACATGACTGACGAGCTCGCGAAAGTCTGCCTAGAGCCTGACTTCAACTACGACGCTTGGGCTGCCGAGTTCGCGAACACTTCGCTACAACTCGCCGATTGAGAAGACAACCAACCTGAACAAGGAGAGTCACAACAATGAACCTATTCAAGAAGCGCACACCCGTTCAGCCACAACCTGAACAGCCGAAAATCACCAAAGACATCGTGGGCAAGATAGAAGACGGTGCCAGCATTCTACGAGGCCTAGCCAAACTCATGGACATTCACACTGGCGACGCCAACTACGCCAAGCGCATCGACGATGCAGCAAGAGCTCTCGAAGCGTTCGTAGACGAACAACGCGCTGCGGGTGCCATTGACATCGACCGTTCAGAATCCAATCCACTTATTGCTCTTCCACCCAGGCGCTCCACTCCCGAAGAAGTGGCAACGTGGCGCTCAGTGGGCGGTCAAGAACACTACTCACACATGCGCTACAAACTCCACCTACAGCAGTAGCAAACAGCACCTCCACGCACTCTCGAAAAGCACCCGTCATCGGGTGCTTTTCTTGTTGTTAACCGCACCCTTAGTGGCAATTCTTTGAACCGACTCAATTCACATTGAGTTCTGAACTATTTCTGAAGTAAGGTGGTTGCATGAGCATCACACGCGAACGCCCAGTCTTCGCTTCCTCTGAACTCAGCCGTAATGCGGCAGAGGTCTTTGCAGAAGCCGAATCACAGCCCGTTACTGTAACGCGGCGCGGAGGAGAATCCCTGGTTCTTATGACCAAGGTCGAGGCCGACGAGAAAAGCGAACTCCTCAACTTTGCTGCACAACTCATCGCTGTGATAACCGATGACCGCGGCACCCTCGTCGAGCGCATGATGGTACAGTTTCCGTGGATTTACGCACTCAATGAAACTGAACGTCAACAATGCGTTCAAGAACTCATCCACGCTGCGCGAGCTTCTTTCTCTACCGGTCAGCCGCACCTCGTGGCAATGGAGTTCATAAGCTGGCGAGAAACAGCAGCCAACTACGCTGCAGGTATCGCCCCGCAGGCCACGGAATGGCTGGACGCGTCCAACGAACTTGGACGGCCATGACATATGGGAAGAGACCAAACCATTCCTCGCCCCATCCGAAAAACTGAATACACAATCAAGGCCGGCACAGCTCGCGCTCAAAAAGGCTGGAGCGACCTCAAGGCTACCCATCGAAACGTCCTCGTTGACGCGTGGGAACACTTGACGGCTCACCCTCACGAGCGAACACCGACCAACTATCCACTAAAAGGCGACCAGAGCACGATCACCCGTGACGGGAAGACCTATCAACGATGGCAGCACAAGCCCACGGAAGGCGGAACTGCTCGAATTTGGTTCTATGTCGACGGCAAGACGGTGATTCTCGAAGAAGTATGGACTCACCATCCCAATGCCACTAAGTAGACCTCAACCCCTGACAGCACTTGTTGTCAGGGGTTTTCTATACCCAAAACACCTCGCCCTATCTGAAACGAGACATCACCCCATGAAGCAGCCATGCAACCTGTGTAACGCCGTCCACCCCTCAAACGCCGCACGAGTGTACGGGATCTTCACACCACCCAAGTTCTATCGAGCCATTACTGCCGGAGCGCCACGGCGCACCAACCGTGCCAGTGCAGAAGCAGACTATTGCGCAGCACTCCAGCAGTCTTCACTCACCACAAGCGGTCACCGTGCCTGACGCAACCGCTACATACGCTGACGAGGCTGTACGCCTCATCAACGAAGCTGGCCTGCACGTTGAAACGTTCAGCTACTCAGAAGGACTCACCGTCACCGACCCGCAACGCGACAACAGGTTCGTGTTCGCGGCCCTCGACGACTTCGACACCAGCCGCGCGTCCCACGAGATTCTGTTCATGCTCAGCCTCGAAGGAACCCAAGACATCCTTGAACTCACGCAAGGACTCATGCCAGACCAGCAGGTGCGCTCCTACTACGGAAGCGCGCAACAAGGCCTCGCCTCCCTCACTGAACTCTTAGACATCTACCGCACGCACCACGTCGGCAACCATTAAAGGACAAGTATGTACACGCATGTACAAGAGTGTAGTCTCGTAGACATGGCATCAGTATTCAAGACCAATGAAGCGCGTTCGGCAATGAGTGACGTCCTGAACCAGGCCCGTCAAGCACGCACCCCGATCATTGAACGAGGAGCAGAACACTACGCTGTCACCGAGAAGGCGTCGCTGCTCTCCTTCCTCAACCACACTGTCGAAGCGCGCCCCCAGGTAATCCTCGAAGATGGGGCATACGTGCTCATCATTCCTGGACTCCCCTTCGCAAGCGAAGCCACAACGATCGATGAAGCCGTAGACAACCTGATGCTTGACCTACGCGAATACGCGCAAGACTGGAAAGACGTCTACTCGGCCGCGCCTAACCACGTTGAGAACTGGGGCCTAGTTACACTGATCTCACTCCTCAGCGACAACGAACTCAAAGAATGGCTGATCGACGCATGAGCGGCAACACCCACCGGGCAGCCACACGCCACGACCACAACGAATTCTGTGTCACTGAAGAATGGAAGCTCCTGCGGACAGTCAACCACCACAGGACATACACCCTCACACTCCTTGACGGGCGGATCTTGCGAACCCGCATATCCCACCCTGTCGGACGAGACACCTACGCGCCGTCAATGCTCAGCCACATCCTGCGCGACCAACTGGACTGCACCAAAGACCAGTTCTTCCAATGCGTTGACCACAAGACACTTCCACCAAGGCCGGCACCACCAAACAGTGAGCCACAAGGGCTCGACCTCAAAGTCGTGTACCAACTCAAACAAGCACTCAACCTTCCCGACACGGAAATAATGAGACTATCCGTCGCACAAGCGCACCAGATGCTCGCCGACCACTACAACAACCTCTAAACACAACACAGCCCCTCTGCAGCGTGAGCTGCAGAGGGGCTGTGCTTCGGGTCTACGCAAACTTAATCTAGAAGATCTGCTTCTTGTCTCTCGCCATTCACTTCAGAGCGCCACTAGCTAGTCTGCCGACGCCGGCTATCTCGCCTGCTTGAGGCACAGCCGGAACCAATCGAAGCTGCTTGTCAGCAATAGCAGCGACCACTGGATCATGAGTGACAATCACCAAGGAAGTGCCATGGGTTCGAGATACATCGATCAGTCGACCCACGATGTCGTCTCTTGATTCTGGGTCGAGCGATCCCGTGGGCTCGTCAGCGAGGATCAGTTTGGGCTGGTTTATCAAAGCCCTGGCCAACGCGACGCGTTGTCGCTCTCCGCCAGACAGATCACGCGCCATTCGCGTGGGTTCCACCTGGAATGAGTCGACCAACTTTCGTGCGGTCTCATAGGCAGCGGAATCACGCTTTTTCATGAGTAGTCTCGCAAGTGCAACGTTGTCCGTGGCTGAATACTCGCTGAGTAGTTCACCGTGTTGGAACACGGTTCCCACAACAGACGACCGCAGGCGTGCCAATTGCTGGTATGGAAGACCGCCAATTTCGCGGCCATCAATAACGACACTGCCAGATATAGGGGACATGAAACCCAAGACCGTATTGAGTACTGTGGTTTTCCCTGTCCCTGATTTTCCTGTTATCGCGATAGACTCCCCCGGTTCCAGACTGAAACTGATGGGATCAAACAGTGGCTTCTTGTAACCACACACAAGCTCGGAAACGCGCAACACTTCTTCCACTACAGCACACCACTCTTCCCAGGAACCCAGACTTTTGCCGCCCTCGACAGTACCGTTTGAGCAACGATCCCTTCAAGGACGAGCGAACATATCAAAAGGGCAGCCAGCAGCCCAATAAAAGAAAACGGGATATTGACTGACATCGTCGCACCGATTTGCATACTGACCAACAACGCAATGGCGAGCGAAAAACCCGTTGAGAGAGCAGCAATGATGATCGAGCGACGGAACATCGATCTACCCAACGAGGTGCTCTGACCACTAATCGCCGCTATTGATGCCATCTCTAATGCTTCACGTCGCATCCGTAGGACTGACGTAATGGTTGTAGAAGTAAGAACAACAAGGAAGGAAGCGCCCAAGAACCAGGTAATCCATCTCGACTGGAACTGGTAAATGTGGCTGGCAGCGGCATCTGCATCTCCATACCATTTAGTCAGCGGTATACGTTCGGTGCCGCTTGCTCGGATCCCTTGGAAGGAATCAATCATCAAAGTCCCTTCCTCGCTGACCGCGATTACCTCACCGCGCGAGAAATTGCCGCCTGTAGACTCAACAACTGTTTGCCCACTTATGAGCTCGCGGGCTAGCTGTCCGTACTTGCTTTGAAGACTGTTAAGCTCGCTCTGCTCTTGTGAACTCGCAATAACAAACGAGTTGCCCGAGTCATCAGACATCACAGCAAACACGTGAGCGCCAGAAGCCGCCGATCCAACATCCTCGATTAGGCCTTGAAGACACGCAGAATCGTTTTGTCTACATGACACCGTTGTCGAAGAAATATGTTGTGCAGTTCCTCCGGGGATCGTGTTGGGATCAATTGAACTGGCGGTGACATAAACCATTGCAATCACACTGCCAATGATTGCGAACCCGCCCGTTAGTGCTGACGCTAATGCGACTCTGCCAGCGTTTGGAGATATCCAGCGAATGATAATGTTCCGGGCGGTCGCAGTTGAGAATCGCTCCCCACTTGTGCGGATCAATACCCGGAGCGCTGAAAACAGCCCCGCGCAGATCAGTATGATGCCCGAGAACCAAAAGTAGATTTCAATGCTGGTTCTCGTCTTCAGGAGAAGGATTGTCCCTGCGCTTACAGCAAGGAGTCCAATAGCAAAGAGAACAAGTCCGCGATCACTAGTCGGCTTCGTACGGTGGTTACTGCGTTGCGCGCGAAGTTTCGTAATAGGTAAGCAAATAAGCAAGAAGAATCCTGCCACAACCAAAGTGTCTACCAGAAAAACTGTTCCGGCCGCGCTACGCAGCGCACCTTCCGCAAGGCCAAACTCTGCAAAAGGAATCGTGGCACCTTCACGCATGAGAAATGCTTGCACCGCGCATGCCGTGAGTGCACCTCCTGCTATCCCCGGCCAAAAAGTCTGCGTTAGCTTTCCTATCAGAACGCTGCGGGAGGCCCCCATCGTTTGTAAGATGTATTGCTCTCGTGCGACTCCTGCTAGAACAAGCGACCGCATCAGAGCGACTAAAAGAAACGTCGGCGGCACAAGGGAAATCAGAAGAAGTGGCAGTAATTTGCCAGCATTGTTTTCGTATAATGCGTCCCCATAGGGCACTGGATCTGACTGCATGTCAAAGCCTGAAGCGAAATAGGCGCGGTCTCCTGCGGCCGCTCTATTCCACAGGTCTGAGTCATCAACAGGGCGAACGATCACTACGCCCTCGCCGGCGTTTAGCAAGACTGACGGAGAAATTGTCTCAGAGATATTTCCAAACTGGGTCTCAATGAATTCACGGTGGGCCAGAAGCCCTGGGGATACCGCTACTTCCCCAGGGCTTGGCCACCGACTCAACCCTGGCGGTGGAGCGATATCCTCGCCTCGTGGTGAGTAGTACACGACGGAAATCAGCTGGTCCTCAACGGCAGTTCCATCGATTGACCATGCGAGGTTCGCCTTATCTTCGTCCTCAACATATGCAGGCCCTCGAACCTGTGTGAGATCCGCTCGGCTCTCCGTTTCTGTGTGCAGAATGAGGAGAGCGGTCGCGAACATCAATGAGACAAAGACCGATAATGCGATAACAAGATTCGCCAAGGGTTTCATTGGTTTTTTTGACGCTTCCTACTTGCTAGTAGATCCAAGAACCGCAGCTCATTGGAAGGGCCGTCCGTGAGATGCAGGGTTGAATGGCCGTGATTGAGCTTGGGGCGTTGAAGGAAAGGGTCACACCGTAGCCGTTCTTGTTTGCTATTCCGCCTTGCTTTGTTCCGCCGGCGTACTTGTAGTTCACCGATGGGAACTGTCCGTCATTCTTGTTGTCCTTGATTGAAAGGTACGAGCCCGACGTGAAAATCGAGCTACCGTACTTGGTGCCCGTGTAGGACAGTGCTTGGGCGGATGTTGCTCCCGTTGCGAGCAAAGCAACGATTGCGATCGTGGCGAGTGATTTCTTCATTGAAGCTCCCTGCATAGTGCCTTGTGGGACTCTCTGGGCATTAGCCCTTGGCCCCCCGGAAACACGTCACACGCTTGCGACGTGCAGTTTTATGCTAGCATGACGTCGCTTTGCCGTATAGGGGTTTTGATTAATTTTTTTTATGTTTGCAATCATTGCCTCGATCGGGGAAATTGAGTAATCCGGTTGCTCCCTGCGCTTCCCCTTCACTCACATATGAAGGGTTGGGGGTGGGTGTATGAAGCCGATAGGGTCATGCGACCAACATCGCTGAAGTACTGCTGCGCGACGCCCTAGTGGAAGCGGCTTCACCACCAGCGCCCACCTATTGATGATGGGGTTCGTGTAGTAGTTTCCCAGAGCAAATCAATGAATATATTTGCGAGCATTAACGCTAATATCGGCTCTAATGGATAGAAAGGTACTCATTATGAATGAAGAAGAGTTTGGCGCCCACGTGCGTCGAGCACGCCTCATAGAAGACCTCTCGCAACAGGAAGTAGCCGACCGTGCAAATATCACGCGCGCAACTCTCACCAAACTTGAAACAGGGCATGGTTCCTCTTTGAAAACCTTGATCAAGGTGCTGCGCGCTCTGGGGCGCGATGACTGGCTCGGCACACTCGAACCCATACCTGACATCAGCCCTCTGCGCCTCGCACGCGAAGCTGCAGGTATAGCTGAACCACGCAGGGCTTCGCGCAGGAGACCATCACCTCCACGCACAAATCCGTTCTAGTCTTCCGTTTTTGGGTACGCTCTATCGGAGCACTCGTCCAAGACAAGCACAACTAGCTCTAGAACAACGAAGCCCCTCTGCAGCTCACACTGCAGAGGGGCTTCGTTGTGTCTCACTTCTCCAAGTGGAGATTCGCGTTTCAGTCTTGTGTTACGTGCGGCAAAACGTCATGTGGCGGAGAAGTGAAAGCACGTCCACTCTCGCCGGTGTACGAAAATAGAAAATCAGTGGAAGATTATCCATGCTCCTAATCCCGCGATGCCCACCAACGTCAGCCCAAGTGAGATCCAAGAAACGCGACAAGGAACGCGGTGTGGGCTCCCATCGACTGCCCGACAAGCGTCGCCCGCCGCCCAGGGACGAGTTCCTCAATCACTGCGACGACGTCTCCGACGAACGCATCGCGCGACAGATCATCGGGAAGCCGCGTGCTCGCGCCGTGCCCCCGCTGGTCTACGAGCAGCACACGATAGCCCGGTAGCGCATGCGCCGTGGGCAACAGTTCGCGTGAACTCCCCGCGAGGCCGTGCAACAGTACGACGGTGGGGCCATCGCCACCGAGGTCGGTGACCGCGATCCAGACGCCGTCGGGGCGCAGCACTGTGCGGTCCATCACGTCAAGCGCAGTGGCGTGATCGCCGCGACCATGTCGCACAGCGCTCGACGCTCGAGCCGCAGCTCATAGTTCGACTGTAAGTTCATCCAAAACTCCTCGGACGTGCCGAAGTAGCGCGCGAGCCGGATAGCTGTGTCCTCACTGATCCCGCGCTTGCCGTGCACGATCTCATTGATCCGGCGCGGGGGCACACCGATCGACACCGCAAGCTTCTTTTGCGTGATCCCGAAACCCTCGATGAAGTCCTCCATCAGGATCTCTCCCGGGTAGATCGTCTCGATCCGATCTGCCTCAGTCCCCGCCGCGCTGCGTGAGCGTTGACGGTGTGCGGCCCAACCCTCCAGCTTCATCGGCCTACGGCTTCGTCGCGTACACGCGGAAACGCCGCTGAGTCACCTTGATCGGGCGATCTTCGTCCAGTGCCAACAGCTGGGCCTCGTGCTCAGATACGGAGAAGTTCGGCGCATCCCAAGGAGTCAAGGCAAGATACGTGACCAGCGCCGTCACGCTCTCGAACTCCATCGTTCCATGCCAATCGTCCACGACGTCAACATTCAGGCCCGCCATCTCAATGTCATCGACGAAGCGACGCGAAGTCACATGCGGATACTCAAACGGCTGACCGAACCATTCGTGGACCTCCTCTGCATCATGCCCGTCGACCTGTTGCGTCAACAATCGACCCCCGGGAGCCAGCACCCGTGCAATCTCCTGCGGATCAATCGACTCATGGCGGGACATCACGAGATCGAAGCTGCTGTCGGCAAACGGCATCCGCGTGTCCTGCTCAGAGTCGTACCTGACAACTGCGATGCCCCGCGAGGCAAGAGCGCGGTGCGCTACCGCGACGTTCGGTTCCCAACCCTCAGTGGCGATGATGCTCTTGCCCGTGATGTCGTCTGAGCCCAGCAGGTCCAGCAGCCTCTCACCGCCACCGGTCCCAAGGTCCGCAATCCGCCGTGCAGAAGCAATGGCGGAGAAGCAATCCTGTTCGAAGTCCCACCACGGTTCGTCGGCGCTAAGCTGCCCGTCGAGGGTCGAGAAGTCCCAGCCCACCATCGTCGACTCTCTGTACACGCGTCGCCACTCGTCTATCATGAGGCCAGTATAGGTACGTTTCGTCTCGCCTGCGGCCGGCTCAACGACCGGAACACGTCAGACGTTGAAGCGGAATTCCACCACGTCGCCGTCTTGCATGACGTAGTCTTTGCCTTCCATGCGGGCTTTTCCGGCGGCGCGGGCGTTGGCGACTGACCCGGTGTCGACGAGGTCGTCGAAGGAGATGACTTCAGCTTTGATGAATCCACGTTCAAAGTCGGTGTGGATGACGCCTGCAGCTTGGGGGGCAGTCCAGCCTTTGCGGATGGTCCAGGCGCGGGCTTCTTTGGGGCCTGCGGTGAGGTAGGTTTGCAGGCCAAGGGTGTCGAAGCCGACGCGTGCGAGTTGGTCAAGGCCGGCCTCGTCTTGCCCAGTTTCGGCGAGCATTTCTGCGGCTTCGTCGGGTTCGAGTTCCACGAGTTCAGATTCGAACTTCGCGTCAAGGAAGATCGCCTGCGCTGGCGCAACCATGTCACGGATTTCTGCTTGGAATTCTTTGTTCGCGAGGCCTTCATCGTCGGTGTTGAACACGTAAATGAAGGGTTTCGCGGTCATGAGCTGCAACGACGCGACCTCGGTGAGGTCCAGTCCTGCGACCTTTGCCCCAGCGGATAGTGTGGTGCCTTCTTCAAGGATTTTTTGGGCGAGTTTCGCTGCCTCAAGGAGGGTGGGGTCACCCTTTTTGATTTTTACTTCTTTTTCCAACCGCACCAGCGTTTTTTCCAAGGTTTGCAGGTCAGCGAGGATCAGTTCAGTGTTGATCGTTTCAATGTCGTCCTTGGGGGATACTTTCCCATCCACGTGGACCACGTCAGGGTCCGCGAAAGCGCGGGTGACCTGGCAGATCGCGTCAGCTTCACGGATGTTCGCAAGGAACTTGTTCCCTAGTCCCTCACCTTCCGATGCGCCACGAACGATCCCGGCGATGTCCACGAAGGAGACAGTGGCGGGCAGGATACGTTCGGAGGAGAAAATCTCGGCGAGTTTCACGAGCCGTTCGTCCGGCAAGGGCACCACCCCCACGTTGGGTTCAATCGTGGCGAACGGGTAGTTCGCTGCGAGAACCTGTGCGCGTGTCAGCGCGTTGAAGAGGGTCGATTTGCCGACGTTGGGGAGACCAACGATTCCAATAGTAAGAGCCACAAGAGGTAAGTCTACGGCCGTCACGCGCTGGGTGGTAGTTTCTCGCGCGACGGCCGTGTCACATCGGCAGGTGGCACCGCACTGCACAGGGCGGCACCACCATGTGGGGTGTGGGGTTACTTAACGGCGACGTTGAGTGGGGTGCGCGGGCCACGCTTGGGGCGGCCATCACCCACGCCAGCTTTTTTCAGGTCCGCGCGCAGTTCGCGCGGCAACGAGAACAGCAGGTCCTCGGTGGCGGTGCGCACTTCCTGCACGTCCGCATACCCGCGGTCAGCCAGGAACTTCAGCACGTCCTGCACAAGGATTTCTGGGACGGACGCACCAGATGACAACCCCACGGTCTCCACTCCATCAAGCCACGTCTCATCGATTTCTTTGGCGTAGTCAATGAGGTAGGACGCGCGCGCCCCGGCGTCGAGGGCGACTTCGGTGAGGCGCACCGAGTTTGACGAGTTCGTTGACCCGACCACGAGGACGAGGTCGCAGTGCGGGGCAAGTTTCTTCATGGCGACCTGCCGGTTTTGCGTGGCGTAGCAAATGTCGTCACTGGGTGGGTCTTGCAAAGTGGGGAATCTTTCCCGCAACCGGCGCACGGTTTCCATGGTTTCATCCACGGACAGCGTGGTTTGGGATATCCACACCACCTTGTCCGGGTCGCGGACAACAACTTTGTCCACCTCGTCTGGGGAGTTCACTACCTGAATGTGGTCGGGCGCCTCGCCAGCGGTTCCTTCTACTTCTTCGTGGCCGTCGTGCCCGATCAGGAGAATGTCGTAATCGTCGGACGCAAACCGGACAGCTTCTTTGTGGACTTTTGTGACCAGCGGGCAGGTCGCATCGATTGTTTGTAGGTTTCGTTGCTGCGCGGAAGCAACGACCGCTGGTGACACCCCGTGCGCGGAGAACACCACGCGCGCTCCCTCGGGGACCTCATCTGTTTCGTTGACGAAGATGGCGCCACGGTCGGTGAGGGTTTCCACAACAAACTTGTTGTGGACGATCTCTTTGCGGACATACACCGGCGCACCGTGTACTTCCAGGGCTTTCTCCACGGCGATGACTGCACGGTCAACTCCGGCACAGTACCCGCGGGGGGCTGCGAGCAACACCCGTTTGCCGGTGTCCGCTGGTACCGGTTCCGTTACTTGACGGGCAGCAGTTTCAATGGGCGCATGAAGCGAGGACACAGGGGCTTGGGTTCTCGACGCGTCAGTAGTCACCCCACCAGTCTAGGTGGGTTTCTTCAGCCGTGTCAGTGCCGGGGCGTGTGGCACCGGGCACCCTGCCACCGCGACCTGTGGAGACATTGTGCGGATGTCACAGGGATACGGCAGGCTTAGGTGCGTGGACACGAACAACACACCCTCAACACACCCGTTACGCGGTAATGGCACGACCGGCGCTACGGGCGCTTCGTCACAGCCAACGGGCGGCGCCACCCGCGGCCAGGCTCCCGCCCCCTCCGTAGACCGTGCTGACACTCCCCCACGCCCATTAGCTGGGAAAGCAGCCGAAACAACCCGGGACAACCCCTGGCCGGTGCGTGTGCTGTCCACAAAGATCGCCGAATACATTGACCGTATGGTTCCGTTGTGGATTGAGGGTCAAATAGTGCAACTCAATCGCCGCCCCGGTGCCGGGATGGCGTTTGTGACCTTGCGGGACACCGAGCAGGACATGTCCCTTCCCCTGTCGATTTTTGCCCGTAATCTGGCAGCTGCTGGTCCGTTGACGGAGGGCGCCCATGTGGTCGCCCAGGTGAAACCCACGTTCTGGACCAAACGCGGCAGTTTTCAACTGCAAGCCAGCGAGATCGCGCAAGTCGGTGTGGGGGAACTGTTGGCCCGCATCGAACAGTTGAAAAACTCTCTCGCTGCGGAAGGGCTTTTCGATGCGAGCCGTAAGAAACCGCTCCCGTTTCTGCCCCAGCGGGTGGGGTTGATTTGCGGGCGTGAGTCTGAGGCTATGCATGATGTGTTGGTGAACGCGCAACTGCGGTGGCCTGCGGTGCAATTTGAGGTGCGGGAAGTGGCGGTTCAGGGGGTGAACGCTGTCCCGCAAGTGTCGGCGGCGCTGCGTGAACTTGATGACCGCGACGATGTCGATGTCATTGTCATTGCTCGTGGTGGTGGAGCGGTTGAGGATCTGCTTCCGTTTTCCAACGAGTCGTTGGTGCGACTTGTTGCTGGCGCCCGCACCCCGGTGGTTTCAGCGATCGGGCACGAACGGGACACTCCCATTCTTGATTTGGTTGCAGACGTCCGCGCCTCGACCCCAACCGATGCGGCGAAGCGGATTGTCCCGATGGTCGCTGAGGAACAAGCTGGCTTGGACAGTGCACTGTCCCGTATTCGTGGGGCGTTGTCCGCTCAGCTTGACCGAGAGTATGCAGGGTTGTCCGCTGTGCGGAGCAGACCTGTCCTGGCCCGCCCGGACACTCTGATCGACGGCGGCGCTGCCACGATCACTCAAGCCCGCGAGCGCTTACACGTGGCGTTGGATCGGTTGTTGCTGCGTGCGGGAGGGCAGGTCAGTGAGTTGCGGGCGCAGGTTCGCGCACTGTCACCTGCGGCGACATTGGAGCGTGGTTATGCCATTGTTCAGGGCGGTGATGGTTCGGTGGTGCGGGATGTGGCGCAGGTGTCAGTGCCCAGTGACATCACGGTGACGGTGGCACGTGGTTCGTTGACGGCGGCTGTGACTGCTGTTCAGGCGGAGGTTTTCCCTTCAACAAAGGATGAGAAATGAGTGACAACACGCACGCTGATATTGAGTCGATGCCTTATGAGGAGGCTCGTGATGAGCTGATCGGGATTGTTCAGCGTCTCGAAACGGGTAACGAAACGCTCGAAAACTCTCTCGCATTGTGGGAACGCGGTGAGCTTTTGGCGCAACGGTGTCAACAATGGTTGGACGGGGCGCGTACGCGCCTCGAGAAAGTCCGCGCGCATACCGAACAACTCAACAACGACGAAGAGTAGGTCACATGTCGCGAGATCTCTCCTCCCCGATCGCTTATGTCATCGGTGAGGCCCTTATTGATGCTGTTACTCACCCTGGTGCGCCCGCTGTGGAGCACCCTGGCGGGTCGCCCGCAAACGTTGCGTTGACGCTTGGCCGGTTGGGTCGGCGTGCACAGTTGCTCACCCACCTGGGGCGTGATCACCGTGGGGACACGGTCGCAGCGTGGTTGGAGCAGTCCCAAGTGTCTGTTGATGATGCGTCTCGTGGCGCGCTGCGCACCAGTGTTGCGCATGCGTTGCTTGATGACACGGGGGCGGCAAGTTACGAGTTTGATCTCACGTGGGACCTGCCTGATGGGCATGTGGTCCCTGGTGACGCTGTGGTGGTGCACACGGGGTCGATTGCGGCAACTGTGCAGCCTGGTGGGGCGAAGGTTCATGCGCTGCTGGCCAGTGCGCGTGATCATGCCACGTTGACCTATGACCCGAATATGCGTCCCACGCTCATGGGGTCCCCTGATGCGGTGCGGGAGATCGTTGAGGGGTATGTGTCGTTGTGTGATGTGGTCAAAGTGTCGGATGAGGACCTTGCATGGTTGTATCCGGGGCAGGAACCGCATGATGTGGCCCGCCGGTGGGCGGGTCAGGGTCCTGCTTTTGTGGTGGTGACTGAGGGTGGGGCTGGTGCGTTGTTGGTCACGCACGATGGCCGGACGCTGACTGTGTCGGCGCCGCGTGTTGATGTGGTTGACACGGTGGGTGCCGGCGATTCCTTTATGGGTGCGCTGATTCATGGGTTGTGGCAGCACGGTGTTCTTGGTGGTGAGCACCGTGAGGAGCTTCGTGCATTGTCTGATGATGCGTTGACGCAGATCATTTCTCAGTGTGCTGCGGTTGCTGCGATCACGGTGTCGCGTGCTGGTGCGAACCCGCCGTGGTTGGGTGAGCTGCCCCGTTAGCTCACGTACCACAGGAAGGGTGGACCATCCACCCCCTAGACGGAAATCTGGGGTGAGGGGGTCGGGCAGGTACATTGTTGATGTTTCTGCTCGACCACTTTGCCGTGGTGACGTCCCGCGACGTTCCCGGCCCAGCACCATGAGGAGGGGAGAGATGCCAACCGGTCTCTCACCAGCACAAGCGTGGCAACAGCTCAAAGAGGGCAACACTCGTTTTGTCAATAACACGATGGAACACCCCTCGCAGGGGTTTGACCGTCGCGAAGAGTTGCGGGTTGCTCAGCATCCTGTGGCCACGTTTTTTGGGTGTTCTGATTCTCGGGTCGCTGCGGAGATCATTTTTGATCAGGGTCTTGGGGACCTGTTTGTTGTGCGGACAGCTGGGCATGTTCTTGATACCACGGTGATTGGGTCTATTGAGTATGCGGTGGAGATCCTTCGCACCCCCCTTATTGTTGTGTTGGGGCACGATTCGTGTGGTGCAGTCCAGGCGGCAACTGATGCGCTCCGGACCGGGGTGCAGCCTCCAGGCATGGTGCGTGCTGTCACTGACCGGGTGATCCCCTCTATTGTGGCCATGACCACCGCTGAAGGGGGGATTGAGTCGGTGTCGGCTGATGAACTTCGTCGGGTGCATGTTCAGCACACTGTGGAGATGCTGCACAGTTATTCTGCGAGTGTGCGTGACGCGGTGGCTGAGGGGCGCTGCGCGATTATTGGTTTGGAGTATGACCTCAACGACGGTCAGGCACACCTCATTGGGTCCATTGGCCCCATCTCTGAGTGATCTGATGACACGTGTGGTGTCCGCGTGTATGGAACGTGGGCCTCACCTGTGAGTGTGTGCATTTCCACAGGGGCGTTTCCTTTGGCAGGATGGTGTCATGACTTCGACACCTGACACTGACGTCACCGTGGATTACCGCATCGAACACGACACGATGGGTGAGGTGCGTGTTCCGCGCACCGCACTGTACCGTGCACAAACTCAACGCGCAGTGGAGAATTTCCCGATTTCTGGGACACCACTGGAGCGCTCTCACATTGATGCACTCGCGCGTGTGAAGAAGGCTGCGGCCTTGACCAACGCCGAGTTGGGGGTGCTTGACTCTGAGATCGCCCATGCCATTGTGCGGGCCGCTGACCGTGTCACAACTGGTGAGCTTGACGAACATTTCCCGGTCGATGTCTACCAAACGGGCTCGGGCACATCGTCGAACATGAACATGAACGAGGTTCTTGCCACGTTGGCCACCCAGGACCTTGGGCGTGATGTGCACCCCAACGATCACATCAATGCGTCCCAGTCGTCGAATGACGTGTTCCCCACCTCAGTGCATGTTGCGGCAACTGCAGGGGTGATCCACACGCTCATCCCTGCGCTGGAACACCTCCACGGTGCGCTTGATGCCAAGGCCACCGAATTCGCTGATGTGGTGAAGTCCGGGCGTACCCACCTCATGGATGCCACCCCGGTGACGTTGGGGCAAGAGTTTGGTGGGTACGCGGCAGCGGTTGCTTATGGGATTGAACGCCTCCAAGCAGCTTTACCCCGGGTGGGCGAGGTCCCTTTGGGGGGAACTGCTGTGGGCACGGGGATCAACACCCCTGATGGTTTCCCACAGCGCGTCATTGAACTTCTCGTCGAGGACACTGGGCTGCCGCTTTCAGAGGCACGCAACCACTTTGAGGCACAATCTGCCCGCGATTCCCTCGTGGAACTTTCTGGTGTCATGCGCACTATCGCTGTGTCTGTCACCAAGATGTGCAACGACCTGCGGTGGATGGGCTCTGGACCAAACACTGGTTTGGGGGAAATCGCTATTCCTGACTTGCAACCAGGGTCTTCGATTATGCCGGGCAAGGTCAACCCAGTCATCCCTGAGGCGGTGCTTATGGTTGGCGCACGTGTGGTGGGCAATGACGCTACTGTCGCGTGGGCTGGAGCGAGCGGGTCCTTTGAACTGAACGTGCAAATCCCTGTGATCGCGCAAGGTGTCTTGGAATCTATCCGTTTGCTTGCCAATGCGAGCCGTGTGTTGGCGGACAAGACGATCACTGGTATCACCGCGAACGTCGAGCATGCACGCGCGTTGGCTGAGTCATCACCATCTATTGTCACGCCACTGAACCGGGTCATTGGGTACGAGTCGGCTGCACAGGTGGCGAAGTACTCGGTGGCTCACAGCATGACTGTGCGTGACGCCGTTATTGCGTTGGGGTTCGTGGAGCGCGGCGAAGTCTCTGAAGAACAACTTGACTCAGCTCTTGATGTGTCCACAATGACCGGGCGCAACTAGTGTCACTGGAAAAATAGCCAGTTCCCTGAGCCGTCTGACAACTCAAGAGACGCGGGGCATCGCAACGGGTGGTGGGCACTGTGCCCACCACCCGTGCGTCGTTGTCGAGCTGTGCGAGTTGGTTGTTTAGGTGTCACTGGGGTCAGCGTGCTGCAACATGATCGTGAGCGCTTCTTCGAGTGCGTGGCGTTGCCCTTCATTGAGTGGCGCGATGAACTCTCGTTCCAGTTCCACCATGAGGGGAAACACCTGGTCGATGAGGTCTCGTCCTTTGTCGGTGAGGGACACGAGCACGACACGGCGGTCGCTGGGGAGTTCTTTTCGCACAACCAGTTCTTTGGCAACAAGCCGTTCGAGACGTTTGGTAATTGCAGCCCCTGAGGATTCGGTGAGTGCAGAGAGTTCGGTGGCACGACAGTTTTTCCCGCTGCGTCTGACCACGCTGAGGAGATTAAATTCACCTCTGTTGATGCCAAACTCTGCAAGTCGCTGTTCTGATCGTGCTGTGACAAACGATGCGATGCGTTGGAGTCGTCCTGTTGTGAGCAGGTGCGAAATGTCAATGTCAGGTGCAATGGTGTGCCACTGGTGGTGTGCTCGCTCGGCGAAGTCCATCGCCGAATCATAACGCGTGTGGCTAGCTTTGTCAGAGGTCAAGGGTGTCAAGCATGTCTGTGACGAGCGCCGCGATGGGTGAGCGTTCAGACCGGGTCAGGGTCACGTGTGCGAACAGTGGGTTTCCTTTGAGGGTGTCAACCACTGCTGTGACACCGTCGTGCCGTCCAACCCTGAGGTTGTCTCGTTGGGCCACATCGTGGGTGAGGACAACGCGTGATGACTGGCCGATGCGGGAGAGCACGGTGAGGAGCACGTTGCGTTCTAGTGATTGGGCTTCGTCGACGATGACGAAGGCGTCGTGCAGTGAGCGTCCTCGGATGTGGGTCAGTGGCAGGACTTCGAGGATGTCTCGGTCGGCGATTTCGTCAATGACGTTGGGGGAGACAACGGCTCCGAGTGTGTCGTAGACGGCTTGTGCCCAGGGGTTCATTTTTTCGGTTTCTGAACCGGGGAGGTACCCCAGTTCTTGCCCACCAACTGCATACAGGGGCCTAAACACGATGATTTTGCGGTGTTGTTGCCGTTCGAGGACTGCTTCCAGACCTGCACACAGTGCGAGCGCAGACTTTCCAGTTCCGGCTCGTCCACCGAGGGAGACGATGCCGATGGAGGGGTCAGCGAGGAGGTCGAGGGCGATGCGTTGTTCGGCTGAGCGTCCACGCAACCCGAAGAGTTCTCGGTCTCCTTTGACGAGGGCAGCGTGTTTGTCGGGGGTAATTCGGGCGAGGGCGGAGCCGTGGAGGGAGTGGAGGATGAGGCCTTGGTGGCAGACGGGTGTCAGTGGGGTCTCTCCCATGTGGGGTTCGAGGTGGTCCCAGGGGATTGATTCGTGTTCCCACAGTTCGTTGACGAGTTCGTGGGTGACGTCGAGGGTGGCGGTGCCGGTCCATTCGGTGTCGCTTGTTTGTTCGGCCCGGTATTCTTCGGCGTCGAGTCCGACGGCGGAGGCTTTGATCCGCATGGGGAGGTCTTTGGAGACGACAGTGACGTGGTGGTGTTCGGCGGCGAGGTTCGCGGCGACGGCGAGGATTCGCGAGTCGTTGTCGTGGAGACGGAATCCTGCGGGCAGGATGTCTTGGTTGATGTGGTTGAGTTCGACGTGGAGTGTGCCCCCCGCGCAGTTGACGGGTAGTGGTGCGTCGAGTCCTCCGTGGGTGACGCGCAGGGCGTCGAGGCGGCGCAGTGCGTTGCGGGCGAAGTATCCAAGTTCGGGGTGGTGGCGTTTTGCTTCGAGTTCTGTGATGACGACGATGGGGAGGACCACGTGGTGTTCGGCGAAGCGTTCCATGGCGCGCGGGTCGGAGAGGAGCACCGAGGTGTCGAGAACGTATGTGCGCTTCGTGGAGGGGGATTGGTTGGCTTGGTCAGACATACACACTCCTTGTGAGTCGTATCACACCTGTCACTGTGAGCGTACGCCGCCCCCGCGACCCCGTTTACTCACGGCGCGCCCGGACTCAGAAAGTTCATCTGCTTGTCACCGGTGTGACACACCTCGCCTGTGGTTCGTCAAGCGGCTCTGCCAGCACCGAACTACAGTGACAAACATGACCCCCGATGCGCCACCAGCGGACGAGCCTGTTTCGGCGCGGACTCCCTCGGTCCCATGGCGACGCCGCATCACGACATTCTTCATCCGATTCCGCAACACCCTGTCTGCAACCGGTCTCGTCTTGGCGTTGGCGTTCTTTTGCGCTTCGTTAGCACCTTCGTTGATCCCGCGACCCTGGTACTTCCAAGGCATGACTTCAGGGCTGTCCATCATGGCTGGGTACGCAATTGGCGCAACCGTGGGGTGGTTCATGCGCTGGCTAGGGTTCCGTCACGCGTGGCGGCACTCCACCTCCATCCTGTTATGGCGTGTCCTCACGCTCGCTGCAATCGTTCTTGTCCCGGTGTTTATGGCGTTGGGGGCTCATTGGCAAACTGAGTTGAGGCGCTTGTTTGGCATGAGCGCAGATGGCCCAGAACACGTCACCGCGCAACTGCTTATCGCGCTGACTCTTTCCCTTGCCCTCCTGTATACAGCTCGAGGTTTACGAAGACTGGCCCGGTGGGTTGCGCGTCTACTATCGCGCTGGATCCCCCGGCGTGCCGCAGTTCTCGCTTCCACTATCATCGTGGCTATCGGGACAATTTTTGTTTTAAATGGCACTGTTGTCTCATTCTCTCTGCGCGCCATGAACGACCTATATTCCAGCGTGGACACAGAAATTCCTGCTGGACTGACACAACCGACCTCGCCTGAGCGTTCAGGGTCACCCTCCTCGCTCAACTCATGGGATGGCCTCGGGCGCCAAGGACGTGCGTTCGTCGCCTCTGGTCCAACACGTGAGGACCTCATGGTATTAGCCGACCAGGTAGACGCCTTTGACCGTGCACAAGTCCACGACCCCATTCGCGTGTATGCGGGCCTGGATGACGCTCGACATCTCGAGGACACTGCCGCTGATGTGGTTGCAGAACTTGACCGCACCAACGCTTGGGACCGCTCTGCGCTGCTTGTTGTCACATCGACCGGCACCGGCTGGGTTCAACCAGCCATGGCTGACACCTTCGAATATCTTCACGGTGGTGACACCGCCATCGCGTCAATGCAATATTCCTACCTGCCCAGTTGGGTGTCCTTCGTGTCCGACCGGGACACGCCACCAGCTGCCGGGCGCGCCCTGTTTGAGGCTGTCTACTCTGCTTGGAGTGCGCAACCCGAAGACACGCGGCCGGCACTATACATTGCCGGTCTCTCGCTGGGATCCTACGGAATGCAAGGAGCCTTCTCCGGCATCCAAGATATGACTCAACGTGCAGATGGCGCCCTCTTTGTCGGCACCCCCAGTTTCACCACAACCTGGGAGGTCCTGACCGAACATCGCGACCCACCCTCCCCCATGATCACCCCCATCATTGACGATGGTCGTACCGTGAGGTTTTCCTCCACGCCTCGCTCCTCACACAGCCTGTGGGATCTTGGCCAGGACTGGTCAAACCCACGCATCGTGTATCTGCAACACGCCTCCGATGCTGTTGTGTGGTGGTCACCAGATCTGCTGTGGAGTCCGCCCCCTTGGCTGTCCGAACCAGCCGGGGTCGACCGCCGCGTCGACATGGTGTGGCTACCTGCTGTCACATTCTGGCAAGTCACCGTCGACATGGCATTGTCTGGTGACGTCCCCACCGGTCACGGGCACCAGTACCATGGTGAATACGTCGATGCGTGGGCCGCTATCACCGCTGCTGACCAGTGGTCTGACCAAGACCTTGACCATTTACGAGACCTCGTCCTTGACGCGGGGTAACAACACGAAGGAGCGTCCGTGCCAGTCCTGGTTGCGTACAACGACACCACCCAAGGGGAAGCTGCGTTTTTCGCTGCCGTTTCCGAAGCACAACGCCGGCAGGACACCGTTGTGGTCCTCGTCCTCACCCCAGCCCCCGATGACGCGCCCCTGCCTTCTCACCTGGCCAATCTGATCTCACAAGCAAAGACGGGCGTTGACGTGGCATTCCGTTCCGACTCCCTGGACGTCGCTGACGCCATCTTGGATCACGCCGAACGGATCGACGCGTCCATGATTGTCATTGGGTCCAAGAAACGATCACCGATCGGCAAATTCATTTTGGGTTCCACGACCCAACGTGTCCTGCTCGACTCCCCCATTCCGGTTCTCGTCGTCAAAGGTGGGATGCACAACGGTCAACGCCCCGATAATACGGGCGGGGACACCAGCATCATTGACGAGCGTTAACCCTCGCACCACGACGTGCCGGTAGCACCCTGAAGCGTCTCGGACCCGCTGTGACAGATGGAACGGTTCATCTAGTCCAGCAAGTTGTTGAGCGATCGCCATCTGCATGGCGGGGCGATCTTCAGGGTGGACCCGTGATGTCCATGTGTCCAATGACGAGGCCGTTTCCCCTTCAGCCAACCCCATTGTTTGGCGCCAACTTGGTGAGTAGTACACCTTCCCAGTGATCACATCCCAGTCCCACATCCCATCCTGGTTGACTGCTGCCGCAATGGCGTATCGCTCTTCAGCTTCCAGGAGTTGACTTGTTGCCTCCGTTTTTCGGGCAAGCATCAGTTGCAGGGATTCCGCTTCGTCACTTAACTGCCGATGCGCTTGCTCGTGATCCAGCGCAACCGCCAACATCGCCGCCCAATGATTGAAGCGGTCACGGGCGCTGGTTGCCCGAGTGTCCGCCAATCCTGACACCGCGAGATACCCCCAGTCGCTCCCCGCAAAAGTGACGGGAACAACAAAAAGAATGTCTGATTTAGAGTTCCCCACCGTCTTGGTCACCACGCTAGGGGGGAACGCGGCTGCGGCCATCGATTCACCTAGCAGGCGAGCACCAGTGGAACCCACATCGCGGGTACCAGCAATAACCAGTTTCCCCGTGGAGGTCCCATGTGCGTCACGTTCCCACAACGCAAGAACCGCGCCGCCACGGAACGTGGTCGGTAACCAGCTCAGGGTTCGCGGATCTGAGACATGAAAGCGCATCAACGCAATATCAATTTCATACTGGTGGGCGAGCATCTGTTCGAGTGCGCCAGAACGGTTCAACAGTGCCCGGGTACACCCCTTTGTGAGAGCTGCAGTCAGCCGGGTCATTGTTGCCGTCAGTGCGTTTTGTTGTGCTCGACATGTCACATCAAGCGTCGACCGCGCTTCGACTTCCGTTGCTCGGAGCACCGTCAAAAGCGCCTCGAGTGCCTCTGGTTGCGGATTTAACGCTGTCGTTGCGTCTGCGACACGCGTTAATACTGCTGTATTTGGGATCACAGCGCGTGTTGTCGCTGCGGTAATGATCTCCATCATCGCCGATGTCCATGTGCCCACATGCAACGCGTTCGCACCCGTTGTGTGCGCTGGACCAGCAAAAACATGCCGAGCAGTGAGTGCTAGGTCGGCGGAAGCTGACGAATACTCCCCCGCGTCCTGACTCACAGTACTTCGGTCAGGTAACACCTCCACGCACCCACACGACTCCCGGGTAATGAGAGTCGCATCGGAAATATGCTCACGAGCCGTCACGCTCTCACCAACAAACTGCTTCAACAGCAGGTGAGCAGCCAACTCCCCCACCCGGTCATGGTGCGGATCAATGGTGGTGAGCCGTGGGCGAAGGCGCGCGCCCGATTCAGATCGGTCAAACCCGATAACGGCGTGTTCCGTGGGTAGCCTCAACCCCGCCTGACGTAATGCTTTCACAAACCCCACCGCGTTGCGGTCCGTGGCCGCAAGAGTGGCAGTGGTCGGCTGTCCACGCTGGATAAAATGCTGACCGGCAACCACACCAGCGGTTTCTTGGTTGTCATGTGCCTTAAACACCCACGCATCATCGACTGTGATGCCATGACTACGTAACGCTTCACGGTATGCCGCATACCGTTCGCGCACATCGAACTGGTGGAGGTTTCCAACAAAACCGATTTCTCGGTGTCCGTGACTGACCAGGTGATCGACCGCAGATCGTACCGCCCCCACGTTGTCCGGAGTTGCGGTGGGGATTGGCAACTCTTGGCGCGCTGCCCCAACAAGTACGACAGGTTTCCCCGTGTCGTACAACCCACGCAATGCAGTTGCATCCAGTGCAGAAGTGACCACAATGAAACCGTCAAAGGTGTCACTGCCTGGGATCGTGTCTATTGTTGCGGACTCCGGAAATCGCCCTCGATCGAGATCAGCTGCAAAAGTTTGCACGGCCACAACGTTGTGGCCCGCCCCGCGAAGGACGCGGGCGATCCCAGCGAGAGTCTTCCCGAAATAGAATCCACCAACTACTGGAGAATACACACCAAACGTCGCTGTTTGGTCATGTCCCCCACATGCGCCAATATCACTTGCCATTTTCTCCCCCTTGATACCTGCGGGTTGACCACCCCACGCCCAGAATGTGCATTGAGCGATCAAATCCCGCATGCTTGTTCCGTGATGAGACCTAACTCACCCGAAACTTCACCCGAATCTAAGCCACAAACGCGCAAACGTCCAACCATCACGGATGTAGCCCGAGCCGCTGGTGTGTCAATCGCTGTCGTATCGTATGCCCTCAATGGCCGTCCCGGTGTCTCCCCGGCAACCCGTGACCGCGTGTTACGCATTGCCGATGAGTACGGATGGCGACCATCCGCCGCCGCGCGATCGCTGCGCACCTCAGAACGATCCATCGCACTCGCCTTGATTCACAGCGAAAGCTCCACCAGCCGATCAGGGCACTTCATGGACTTCCTTGCTGGGCTCCAACACACCCTGGAAAAACATGAGCACTCCCTATGGCTCAAAGTAGTTGCAGATGAAGAACAGGCAGCCACGATGTATCACACCGGTTGGCTGGAACGCCGGTTCGACGCAGTCATTGTGCGCGATGTGATCCACGATGATCCTCGCCTAGCCGTCGTCTCCCGTGAGCATATCCCTGCTGTCGTTGTTGGGCATCCACAAATCTCTTCTCCTCACATCTCAGTATGGGTTGATGAACCACATGCCATAGGCCAAGCCGTTGACCTTTTGTGCGACCTCGGTCACCGCACTGTAGGTTTTCTTCACAGCGACCCCACCCGGGACACGGTCAGTCGTACGACTCAAGCAGCACGCGTGAGCGCAGCTCGCCACGGAGCACGTCTCCTCACCCACGTCACACGGACACCTGAGGATTCAGCAGCTGCGGCTCGAGCCCTACTCACCGGGACTCAACGCCCCACCGCACTGGTCACAGACACAGATGACACTGCACTCATCACCTTGGATGTCGCACGCCGCCTCTCACTCAATGTCCCCTGGGATCTCTCGCTCATCTGTCTTGGTTCCTCAGCCCAAGCAACACTAGCGACCCCATCGCTCACAAGCATCGACGTACCCTTCACCGCACTGGGTGAACATGTAGGCCACGCATTGATGGACCTCTTGTCCGCTGGGAGCAGCAGTAACATCACCGTCCCGCTACCTCCAGTGTCTGTGCGCGGAACAATAGCTCCACCAAGGAATTCTGATACTTAAACCTTTCAGGTGTTCTCGGTCACACACTGAGTGTTGTTGGGTACTGGATGTGGCGGACTTCGCCACACCGGCACCAATGAGGGTGCCGGCAAGCCTGACCATGGAGGATTGCGTGACACCTCGCATGACGACGCTGCGAAAGAATATCGCAGCCGCAACCGCAGGAATGGTGCTAGCGGCCCCACTCGCAGTGACCGCTTTCACCACCCCAGCCGTTGCCGCCGAAACTAACGTCGACAACCCATTTGTTGGAGCTGACTGGTACGTCAACCCGTACTGGAGCGACAACGTCAACGAAGAAGCAGACTCCGTCCAGTCATCAGACCCAACCCTCGCCGCGAAGATGCGTGCAATTGCTGATGAACCGACAGCAGTGTGGATGGACCGTACCTCAGCAATCGAAGGGAATGTGGACGGCCCGGGCCTTCGCTTCCACCTCGATGAGGCGTTAGAACAAAAACAAGGCAATGACCCGATTGTCTTGCAACTCGTGATCTACAACCTCCCAGGACGTGACTGCTACGCGCTCGCCTCCAACGGAGAGTTGCCAGCCACGGCAGAGGGGCTTCGCAAGTACAAAGAAGAGTACATCGACGCGATCACCGAGATCCTCGCTGAGCCCAAATACCGTGACCTGCGGATCGTCACAACGATCGAGCCTGACTCACTGCCGAACCTCACCACCAACATGCACGACCCCAAGTGTGTGGAAGCGGAGCCTTACTACAAAGAGGGTGTCGCTTACGCTCTGTCTGAACTTTCAGACATCCAAGGGGTGTACAACTACGTGGATGCAGCCCACTCCGGGTGGCTCGGTTGGGAAGACAACGCCACAGGGTCTGTACAAACCTTTACTGAAGTTGCCCAAATGACCAACAAGGGCTTCGATTCCATCCACGGGTTCGTCACCAACACAGCGAACACCACACCGTTGAACGAACCGTTCCTTCCCGACCCAAGCAAGCAGGTCGGTGGACAACCCATCCGTTCCTCGGACTACTACGAGTGGAACACCGCATTTGACGAAGCAGACTGGACAGCTGACCTGTACCGTCGCCTCGTCGCCGCGGGTTTCCCCTCCGACATCGGAATGCTCGTTGATACCTCCCGCAACGGGTGGGGTGGCCCAGACCGGCCCACCGCGGCAAGCACCTCCTCCGACCTCAACACCTATGTTGACCAGTCTCGAGTGGACCAACGCACCCACCGTGGCGCATGGTGCAACGCTGCAGGAGCAGGAATTGGGGAACGCCCACAAGCTGCCCCCACTGACTTCCCCAACTCACACCTTGACGCTTACGTGTGGGTGAAACCACCGGGTGAATCAGATGGTTCCTCCTCCGAAATCCCCAACGATGAGGGCAAAGGCTTCGACCGGATGTGCGACCCCACATTCAACTCGCCTAAGCTCAACGGACTTCTCACTGGCGCTTTGCCGAACGCACCTGTGTCCGGAAAGTGGTTCTCCGAGCAGTTCCAAGAACTCGTTGCGAACGCCTACCCAGTGATCGACCCCGATGGTGTGGATCCTGATCCTGAGCCAACGGACCCGGACCCAGAGCCCACCGATCCTACCGATCCGGACCCTGACCCAACCGACCCGGACCCAGAACCCACCGATCCTACCGATCCGGACCCAGAACCCACTGACCCAACCGACCCAGGTGAAGGTGGCACATGCGATGTCACTTACACCACCAACGACTGGAACAGTGGTTTCACCGCAACAGTGAAGATCACGAACACCTCCACCCAACCCATTAACGGCTGGAGCCTGGCGTTCACCTTCCCTGCCGGTCAACAGATCACCAACCTGTGGTCCGCAACCAACACATCAACAGGTTCCACAGCAACCATCACCAACGCTGCCTGGAACCCCACCATTAACGCAGGACAAACCGTGGAGTTCGGCTTCAACGGAACCCACAACGGGAACAACCCCGCACCCACCAGCTTCACACTGAACGGCGCAACCTGTTCCTAACCTCTCCCCCGCTGGGCCCGCCGTACGGCGGGCCCAGCATCCTCGTGTAAGGACTCAACAGTGAGAACACGGCGCACAACTTTCCTTGCTTTTGCTTTAGGAGCTGCACTCGCTGCCACGGGTGCACCCGCAGCCCAATCTGCCCCCAGTACGGAAGATTGGCTGTCTACTTCAGGCAACCAGATCGTTGACTCCACCGGCAACCCGGTCTGGCTCACCGGTGTCAACTGGTTTGGATTTAACGCCTCCGAACGGGTATTTCACGGTCTTTGGTCCGCCAACTTGGAGACCCTAACCCGCCAAGTCGCAGAACGCGGTATGAATGTCATCCGTGTTCCTGTCTCCACCGAACTCCTCTTGGAATGGCGTGCTGGAACGCCATTGGAGAACCCCAACATCAACGAGTTCGCGAACCCTGATCTCGCCGGGATGAACAATCTTGAGATCTTCAACCATTGGCTCGACTTGTGCGAAAAGTACGGGCTGAAAGTCATTATCGATGTGCACTCTGCTGAGGCAGATAACTCCGGTCACGTGTACAACATGTGGTACAAAGGTGACATCACGACCGGTGATGCTCTGAATGCGTGGGAGTGGGTCGCAGAGACGTACAAAAACAACGACACCATCATTGGCGCCGATCTGAAAAACGAACCTCACGGTTCGCAAGGTGATGCCGAGCGCGCGAAGTGGGATTCGTCAACAGACCACGACAACTTCAAGTTTTTTGCGGAACAGGCCGCTGACCGGATTCTCACCCACAACCCCAACATGCTCATCCTCGTGGAAGGGATCCAAATCTACCCCAAAGACGGAGTCGACTGGACCTCAACTGGCGTGAACGACTACGACAACTACTGGTGGGGTGGCAACCTTCGCGGTGTCAAAGAGCACCCTGTTGACCTTGGCGAGCACCAAGCCCAACTCGTGTATTCACCACACGATTACGGGCCACTTGTTGCGTCTCAACCATGGTTCGAGGATGACTGGGATCGTCAATCCTTAGAAGACGAGGTGTGGGGGCCAAACTGGCTGTACATCCACCAGGACAACATTGCACCGCTACTCATTGGTGAATGGGGTGGTTTCTTAGATGGTGGACCCAACGAAAAGTGGATGAACGCTATCCGCGACCTCATCGTTGATGAACGACTTCACCACACATTCTGGGTACTGAACCCCAACTCCGGTGACACAGGCGGATTACTTGGGTACGACTGGGCAAGCTGGGATGAAGCCAAGTATGACTTACTGGAACCTGCCTTGTGGTCCCACAACGGTAAGTTCGTGTCGTTGGATCATGATGTTCCCCTGGGTGGGGCGAATTCCACGACGGGCATCAGCCTCAGTGACGTCTCGGGTGATTCACCGTCCGACCCTGATCCTGATCCCACCGATGAGCCGACCGACGAACCAACAGATGACCCCACACCCGACCCTGATCCTGATCCCACCGATGAGCCGACCGACGAACCGTCACCGGGCGGTTCGTGCACGGTTGCCTACACAACAAATGATTGGGCATCTGGATTCACCGCCAACCTCACCATCACCAATACATCGGATGCCCCCATACAGTCGTGGGAATTGGCATTCGATTTCTCTGCGGGGCAAACCATCACCAATGTGTGGTCTGCCAACGCAACGAGCAGTGGGTCGTCAGTAACCCTGACAAACGCTGCATGGAACGGCATTATCCCGCCAGGAGGATCTGTTGAGATCGGTTTCTCCGGGACACATTCCGGCAGTAACCCCGTTCCGAATGCAATGACCATCAACGGCACCTCGTGCCACATCAACTAGGGAGAACAATGAACAAGCGCACTCTACTGGGCGCGCTGGCCCTGACCACAGCTCTTGTGGTTCCTGGGGCTATCGCCCAAGCAATTCCTCTCACCACCGCACCTGCAGGTGTGGGGCACGACTACGAGCCACTCCGTGACGCCGCTGAACGTTCCGGCCGCTACTTCGGTTTCGCATACGCGCCTCACCTTGCCCAACAGGACGCGAACTATCGCGCCATCGCAGAACGCGAATTCTCGATGGTGACCGCAGAAAACACCATGAAGTGGGAATCAGTACAGCCCTCCGAAGGCCAATTCAACTGGAGTGGAGCTGACGCCGTCGTCGACTTCGCCCAAGCGAATAACCAAGAAGTGTACGGGCACACACTCGTGTGGCATTCGCAATTGCCAGGGTGGGCGAGCAACATTTCGGACCCAACCCGGCTGAGCACCGTCATGAAAGATCACATCAACGCGGTGGCTGGACGGTACAAGGGGGACATTGCGTACTGGGATGTTGTCAACGAAGCATTTGAAGACAACGGCACTCGACGTCAGTCGGTGTTCCAACGCGTCCTGGGTGATGGGTACATTGAGGAGGCGTTCCGCGAGGCACGCAGCGCGGACCCGAACGCGAAGCTCTGCATCAATGACTATTCCACTGACGCCATCAATTCCAAGTCCACAGCCATCTACAACCTGGTCCGTGACTTCAAGGCACGTGGTGTTCCCATCGACTGTGTTGGTCTTCAGTCCCACCTGATCGTGGGGCAGGTTCCTTCCACTTACCAGCAGAACATCCAACGATTTGTGGACCTGGGTGTGGAGGTTCGCATCACCGAGCTCGACATTCGCATGAACACGCCTGCGAGCCAACAAAACATCGCACAGCAAGCTCAGGACTACAAGAAAGTGTTTGAGGCTTGCTGGGCTGTTGATGGCTGTAATGGTGTGACAATTTGGGGTATCTCTGACCAGTACTCCTGGATCCCTGATGTGTTCTCGGGCGAGGGCGCTGCTCTTCCGTGGAACAGCGACTACTCAGTCAAGCCTGCCCTTGCGGAACTTGCCCAGGTGATGGGGGCAACAACTGGTGGATCGACGCCTGACCCCACAGACCCACCCACTGATCCTACTGATCCTCCAACTGACCCCACCGACCCGCCTACTGATCCCACACCGGGCGCTTGCGAGGTCACTGCCAGTGTGAACTCGTGGAACTCAGGCTACACGGCGACGGTGACCATTAAGAACACCAGTTCCCAGGCGATTAATGGGTGGGAACTGACAGCAGCGCTTCCAGCAGGGCACTCGTTGGCTCAGGGGTGGAATGCGGTGTACACGCAGTCTGGGTCGACCCTGTCGGCTCGGAACGTGGCGTGGAACTCGACCCTGGCTCCCGGGGCAAGTGTGAGCATCGGGTTTAATGCCAACTTCCAAGGGTCTCTTGGCTCCTTGAGTGGCTTCACGCTGAACGGAGCGGCCTGCAACTAGCACGCTGTGACTACTGATGCGCGGCCCGGGTGGGGTGACCTGCCCGGGCCGCGCGCTGTGCGCCCCACACGCGGCTTTTGTGGCTTGTTCTCCCCATAAACCACTCCCCGTTGCCCGTTATCAGTTCGTTATCAATACTGAGGAGGCACGATGTGAACCGATACACACATCCACCCCCATCGTGCTCGACTACACAACGAGGGAGACTTGTGAAGACACGTCGAACAGCAGCAACACTCATCGCGGCGTTGAGTGTTCTGGCTACCACAGCACTGGCCGCACCCACCCAGGCAAGCCCACTCAATGCCGAGTTGCCCACCAGCCCAACAATCACCACTGCCACCAAAGGAATCGGCCACGACTACGAGCCTCTTCGGGACGCAGCCGCCCGCAAAGGAAAAACCTTTGGTTTCGCTTACGCACCACACATCGCAGCGCAAGACAGCCAGTACAAGGCCATTGCTCAGCGCGAATTTTCCATGGTCACCGCCGAAAACAACATGAAGTGGGACGCAACCGAACCACGACGTGGACAATTCACCTTCAATGGCGCCGACGAGATCATGTCGTTCGCCAAGGCAAACAACCAGAAAGTGTACGGGCACGCTCTGGTATGGCACTCACAGATGCCAAACTGGGCAAAGCAAATCACCTCGCGCGATGACATGCGACGTGCAATGAACGACCACATCAAAGCAGTCGCAGGGCGCTACAAAGGCCAAATTGAGGCGTGGGACGTGGTCAACGAAGCCTTCGAATGGAACGGCACCCGCCGCCAATCCGAACTCCAGAAGGTCATGGGGGACTACTGGATTGAAGAGGCGTTCCGCACGGCACGCGCAGCAGACCCGAACGCGAAATTGTGCTACAACGACTACTCAACGGACGGCATCAACGCCAAATCTGACGCCATCTACCGCATGGTCAAAGACTTCAAGTCCCGCGGAGTCCCCATCGACTGTGTCGGGTTCCAAACCCACTTGATTGTTGGCGAACTGCCTGCAACCAACAAGCAGAACCTCCAGCGGTTTGCTGATCTTGGTGTGGACGTCCGGATCACCGAACTCGACATTCGCATCAAGCTTCCAGCTTCTCAACAGGACCTCAACACCCAAGCGCGCGAATACGGGCAAGTTGTGGAAAACTGCTTTGGCATCTCACGGTGCACCGGTGTCACCATCTGGGGAATCACCGACAAATACTCATGGATCCCACAGGTCTCACCAGGCTGGAACGCCTCCCTTCCGTGGAACGAGAACTACACAACAAAACCAGCTCTCGCATCGGTTGCTCAAGCCATGGGCGCGAAGAGCGCCTCAGGTGGGGACAATGGTGGCACACCCGGCTTGACATGCGGGATCAGTGCCAAGGTTGGTGCGAACTGGGGCAGCGGCTACACCATGGACATTGTCGTAGCCAACAAGGGAACGACTCCCATCACCGACTGGACTTTCGCCACCACCTTGCCGCAAGGGCAAAAACTCTCTACTGGCTGGTCGGGGACCTATAGTCAAAACGGACAACGCCTGACCGTCACACCAGGGACGTGGAACCGAACGATCGCCCCCGGACAATCCGTTAGTTTCAACTTCAACGTCGCAAAGAACGGAAACGGCAGCACAGCATTGTCGAACTTCACGATCAACGGACAACACTGCCCATAATCGGCACCCAACATGACGTGTGGGGGTGGCAAGCAACATGCTTGCCACCCCCACAGGTTACGCACCCCCTGGCCCTGTGGACACATGCCCACGCAAAGCAGCAGATCTTAAACGATTCACCTGGTTGGCCTCATCGAAGCGCTTCGCTAAAGTCGGGCGCAACGTGCGCGTAAGCCAGCGGCAAGACGCGTCGTTCATCAGGTGAACCGCTCAAACACGAAGGAGTGACGCGGATGCGACTGAGAACACTCATGGCGACCGCAACAACAGCGACACTCGCTGTCAGCGGCGTCGGACTTGCAGCAACAGCAAGTCCACTCGCAACAGCACCAGCCGCCTACAGCAACGGGGACTCCCCATCCGGATATTCATGGTCCAACGTAGAGATCGTTGGGGGCGGATTCGTCCCAGGCATCATCTTCAACCAGAGCGAGCCAGGCCTCGTCTATGCCCGCACAGACATCGGTGGCGCCTACCGTCTTGACGAAGAAAGCGGACGGTGGAAACCACTCAATGATGACCTCGGCTGGGACCAGTGGAGCCACTCGGGCATTCTTTCACTCGCCACCGACCCTGTGGACCCCGACCGTGTCTACCTTGCGGCCGGAACCTACACAACAGATTGGGACCCACAAAACGGCGCTATTCTTCGGTCGACCGATCGAGGCAACACCTGGGAAAAAACCATGTTGCCATTCAAGATCGGCGGCAACATGCCTGGTCGCGGCATGGGCGAACGGCTCGCCATCGACCCCAACAACAACAAAATCCTTTACCTGGGAACCGAGTCAGGCAATGGATTGTGGAAATCAACAGACTACGGAGAGACCTGGAACAAAGTCACTGAGTTTCCCAACGCAGGGAACTACGTTCAGGACCCCAGCTACGACTACACCGCTGACAACCAGGGAGTTGTGTGGGTCACGTTCGACCCCACCTCCGCCAACGCAGGGCAAACCACCCAAACGATCTACGTGGGTGTCGCTGACAAAGACAACACCGTCTACCGGACAACAGATGGCGGCAGCACCTGGGAGCGCATCCCAGGACAGCCAACCGGTTACCTCGCCCAAAAAGGCGTACTTGACCACGAAGGCCAACAACTCTACATTGCGACCTCTGACACCGGTGGCCCATACGACGGCTCCAAAGGTGACGTCTGGCGGCTCGACGTAACCAGCGGCGAATGGACCCAAATCAGCCCGATCCCCTCCTCCAGCGAAGATGCTGCTTTTGGTTATTCAGGGCTCACCATTGACCGCAATGACCCCGACACCATCATGGTGAACTCACAAATCTCATGGTGGCCTGACATGTTCATCTACCGGTCCACGGACCGGGGAGAAACCTGGTCACCCATCTGGGAATTCGACGGATACCCCAACCGTCTTGCACGTTTCACGCATGACTACTCTGGCGCGCCCTGGCTTGATTTTGGTCGCACCGTCCAGCCACCAGAGTCCAACCCGAAACTCGGGTGGATGACCCAATCATTCGAGATTGACCCGCACAACTCAGACCGGTTCTACTACGGCACTGGTGGCGGTATCTACGGAGGGACCAACCTCACCGACTGGGACACCGGTGGCACAGTTGATATCAGTGTGAAAGCACAAGGGATCGAAGAGACCTCTGTCCAAGATCTTGCTGCTCCTCCAGGGAACGTCGAACTGTACTCAGCACTTGGTGACATTGGCGGATTCGCTCACACAGACATCTCCACCGTTCCTGACAGTTTCCACTACTCCCAACCGCACCATGACACCGTGTCATCAATCGACTTCGCCGAAGACAAACCAGACACAGTGGTGCGTGCCGGAAAATCAATTTCCAGTGAAACAGAGTCATGGATTGGCGTGTCCACCTCAGGCGGATCCTCGTGGTTTGCGGGCAACAAGCCCGGCGATGTCACAGGTCCAGGAACTGTTGCCATCAGCGCTGACGCATCAGCAATCGTGTGGGCACCAGAGGGCGGTCCAGCACGTCGCTCAACCACGTTGGGATCAACGTGGAGTGACCTCACTGGCCTACCTGAGGGAGCGCAAGTTGCCTCCGACCGGGAAGATCCCAAAAAGTTCTACGCCTACGCGCAAGGGAAGTTCTACTACTCAACGAATGCAGGTCAGTCCTTTACCGCATCGGCTTTCACTGGTCTTCCCACAGAAGGAAATGTGCGCTTCCGTGCAGTACCAGGTCACGAAGGACACGTATGGTTGGCTGGCGGAACCACCGGCGAAACCTACGGAATGTGGCGGTCAACCGATGGCGGTGTGACCTGGTCACAGCTCACCGGGGTCGACGAAGGTGACTCAATCGGTTTTGGAAAACCGGAAACGACCGGCGATTACCCCATCATTTACACCTCGTCAAAGATTGGTGGCGAGCGCGGGATCTTCCGTTCTGACGATGAAGGTGCCACCTGGCACCGCATCAACGATGACCAAAACCAGTGGTACTGGACGGGAGCTTCCATCACCGGTGACCCAGACGTTGTCGGTCGGGTGTACATCGGAACTAACGGTCGCGGCATCATTGTTGGTGACGTGGACAACTACACGCCAGGTGATGGCTCAGGCGGGGGCGAAGAACCGACCGACCCAGATCCAGAACCCACTGATCCTGACCCCGAACCAACCGACCCGGATCCAGAACCCACTGATCCTGACCCCGAACCAACCGACCCGGACCCTGAGCCCACTGATCCTGGCACAGGGCCAGCAAGTTGCCAGGTCACCTACTCCAGCAACGACTGGAACAGTGGTTTCACAGCATCAGTCTCGGTGAAGAACGTGTCTGACTCCCCTATTCAGGGGTGGTCTTTGGCCTTCGCGTTCAGCGAGGGACAAACGATCACGAACATGTGGTCGGCAGACGTGAGTTCCTCAGGTTCTCAGGTGACCGTGACAAACGCTGCCTGGAACGCAACGATCAACCCAGGTCAAAGCGTTCAGTTTGGGTTTAACGGAACGCACAGCGGTTCAAACCCAGCACCAAGCAGTTTCACACTGAATGGGACGGCTTGCGCATCATCTTCGTGAGGTGCCACGGGGCCTAAGGCACCTCGGGCCGCAGAAAGGCGTGCCCCTCGATTATCCAGTTGGTCGAGGGGCACGCCTTTGTTATGCCGGTGTTTTCCGGAGTGTTGCTGTGGCAGGTGGGGATTATTGCCGATGCGCGTCGTAGTATTTCCGGACGGTACGTTCTGCTGGTTTCTCATACAGACAGTAATCATCGTTGGTGGCGGCCTCATCTGGGTGGTACAGGTGGGCAGGCCAGTCCCACAACATAAAACCACGGACCCAGGGGCGGGTGTCACACGCGTGGAATGCGTCGTCATACCATTGGGCTTGTGCTGCCCCGCTGGGCTCGCCAACGAGGTTCCAGTCGTTGGGCAGGTGCTGTGACCCTTCGCGTGATGGACAACCGGCTTCCATAAAGAAGAAGGGTTTGTTTTCCCGTCTGACAACGTTTTCGATGCGGTCAAGTTCGGTGTCCCAGGTTCCGTGCGGGTAATAGCCTGAGGAGGAGATCACATCTACTGCGTCCCACCACGTCACGTTGTCTTCCTGGTATTTGTCACAGTTGTAGGTGATCAAGCCTGAATACACCTGACGTACTGCGTGGATCACGTCACGCCATTGGTTTGCTCGACGATCCGTGTTCACCATTTCGCATCCGATGCAGAACATGGCAACGTTCATGTCTTCAGCGATACGCGCATAGTGCACGATGAAACGGGTGTAACTGTCGAACCACTGGCCCCATGTGGGTTCACAAGGAACATCGTGGTCGAAGAAGTTGATGTGCGCCCGCCAGGTTCCGTCACTGACGTTGACAACGGGTTTGAGGCACACCTGAAGTCCAAGGTTGTGCGCTTGGGAGATCGCCGTGCGGATCTCGTCGTCAGTGACGGTAGGTTCGTCCTCGTAGTGGATCGTGGTCGACCATGCGGTGTCTTGGTGGGCAGCGAACGTGATGGCAGTCCAGTTCACGTGGAGTCGCTGCGCCATGAGAGTCATGGAGTGCTTAGCAGCGTCTCCGGTCCAGGTTCCGCGAACCCCAGTCCAACCCCAGGTCATTCCGGCAATATAGGGCAGGTGCATTGTGTCTCCTTGCGCGCGAGTTACCCGCTGGTGAACCAGCGAGTAGTGTTTTGGTGGTGTGGCTGTGCTCGCGCGCGGCTGCGAGTACTACCCACTGTACCGGGTAAGAAGCTCCCCTATCTCCTGTGCTTTGGGGACACGCCCAGTGACGAGGAGTTCACCGTTGATCATGAGACCTGGCGTGGCGGTGACACCTGCGGCTGCAATGTCTGCATAGTCAGTCACATTAGTGACGGTTCCGTTGATGCCTGTGGCTGCTAGGGCCTTGTGGACTTCCTTGTCGAGACGGACACAGTTGGCGCATCCGGGGCCAAAGACGGTGATGTGGGTGCTCATGAGCGTTTCCTTTGTGAGTGGGTGGACGCCTGGTGGGTGATCAGGCAAACAAGAAATTGAACAGGTATCCGGCAGTCATAATCCCTACCGTGGCTGATCCAAAGAAGATGACAAGAAGTTGAGGTTTCATGGTGCGCCGCAGCATGATGGCCTCGGGGATGGATAGCGCGATTGCGCTCATGATGAATGCGAGCATTGTCCCGACCGGAAGACCTTTCGCCCACATGGCCTCGGCAATCGGGATGACGGCGCCACCGTTCGCGTAGAGCGGGACTGCAGCAAGAGACACTGCTGGAACCGCCAGGAGATTGTCACTGCCAGCGACCGAAGAGAAGAAGCTGGCTGGGACCCAGCCGTGAATAGCGGCACCGACTCCCACTCCCACGAGGATCCACGGCCACACTTTCCCCACAATGTCACGAACGTCATCCGTGGCAACGTCCACACGGGACTGCCATGTCAACGCCAGTGGTTGATGCGCAGAAGATGGAGGTACTAAAGGTGTGGTAGTCCGCGTGATGATGGGTTCAAGGTACTGATCAAGGGAAAACCGTGAAAGAACGAGGCCGATCACAAAGGCGATGACAACACCGGACAGCACGTACGCTCCAGCGATCTGCCACCCAAAATGGGTGGCAATGAGTAGCGCTGCTACTTCGGAGACCAGTGGTGAGGCGATGAGAAAGGTCAGAGTTATCGATAGCGGGATACCTGCTGCCACAAATCCTATGAACAAAGGGATGGACGAGCAGGAACAAAAAGGGGTGATCACGCCAAACACAATGGCAAGGAGGAGCCCAACAACAAGGCCTTTTCCCGCTAGCCAATCGCGCACTTTATCAGTATTGATTGATGCGCGCAGTAGCCCGACAAGGAAAATAATGCCCACAAGCAGGAGCATGATCTTTGTTGTGTCATAGAGGAAAAAGTGAAGGGCTGCACCCCACCCATGATCCATGGCCACGCCTGGAATCGCGGCAAAGAGTGCATCCCACGCCCATTCATTGAGCGCGAAGAGACCAACAACAGCAACGAGGAAGCCTAGTACGTGAGCTTTCAGGACCCATTCTTTGTTGCTGGTAAGAGCGCGTGGGGGTGTCATGACAGGGCCGCCTTCTCAGTGGCGCGCCCAAGTTGATGAAGGATGCCAGCCATCTCATCAAAAGCGCCGGGAACCAGTGCGTAGTCAATCCAACGCCCGCGACGGGTGCCCCGGATGAGCCCGGCATCTTTGAGTATTTTGAGGTGGTAACTCAACTTTGTTGGGGAGACTTGTGCGTGGGTGTTGAGATCACACACGCACTGTGTCCCGTACGTTGCGAGTTGTTGCACGATGGCAAGACGAACGGAGTCAGCAAGCGCTGCCAACTGGTCCACCACATCCACTGACAGTTCAAGAACTTTTGAATCGTTCATAGTGTCAACGTAAACCTGGCCTCGCGTGTAGCCCTGGGCCATACGTCCCGCGCCCCCCAGATCCCACACAGTGGGGAACCGCAGGGGAAACACACAGGGCCGAGAGAAAATCTCTCGGCCCTGTGAATTGGTAGCGGGGACAGGATTTGAACCTGCGACCTCCGGGTTATGAGCCCGGCGAGCTACCGAGCTGCTCCACCCCGCGACGGTCTGCTCGTGCACGGACTTTCACCCGTGAGGGAACCTGCAGACACGATTCCCTGTAGTAGCGGGGACAGGATTTGAACCTGCGACCTCCGGGTTATGAGCCCGGCGAGCTACCGAGCTGCTCCACCCCGCGTCGGCTTGACCACTATACGCACGTTCACGTGGCGTTATCAAACGATAACCCGTGCAGGGCGGTGTGATCCTTACCTCTGTGAAGCACACCACCCTGCTGGTGACGCTTAACTACTGGACGACCGAAGCACCAAAACGGAACACACGTTCGGTTCCTGCCTCAAGACGGACCTCTGTTTGCCTATCTGGACGGTTAAACGCGTCAGTGAGGGACTCGACCGGTTCAATTGCAACTGACCCGCGGTACCGAGGGTAGTTCCCCTCGGTGTACACCAACACGCCACCGCGTTCCTGCCACAAGGCCAAACCAGGACCGTCGATTCCTTCAGTCAGGCGCGTGCGGATGATTCCGTCCTCATCTCTGACCAACGCCGTGAATGCAGTGTCATAGTGGACATCTGCGAGCGTTTCATGGATAACGTCGCTGGCCCGGACATCATAGGCGGCGTCACCGGGAAGCGGAATCAGCGCATCGTCAGTGTTGACTTGCGCACGGGTTGGAATACGCAAGGCAAGATCGTCAAAAGTTTCGTGCCCTGGGATCCGGTAGTACGGGTGCCAGCCAAAGTTCACTGGAGCGTCGGTGTCACCAATATTCATGCACCGGAACTCCACATTCAGTGAGTCGGCGGTCAGTTCATAGCGAACTGTCAGATCCAAAGAGAAAGGGTACCAGTCATGGTCGCCCGGGCGGATCGAGAAAGCAAACACAACCGACACCCGGTCCTCGTGATCGAGGTCAGTAGCAATCAGTGTCCAATCGTGGAGCCGCACAAACCCGTGGATCGGTTCTGGATCTGATGGGCATTGCATGGGAACACTGTACGTTTTCCCGTCCCAGCTGTAGCGGGCATCGCGAAGGCGGTTCTGAACCGGAAAAAGCAGACCGTTACGCATTCCGGATTGCCCATTGAAATCCTCTTCGGAGACAAACCCCTCCATAAAATCTCCAAGGCCACGGCGCCACGGCGCCTTCCACGACAACACGGTCGCTCCGCGTTGAGTGATTTCGACGCGAGATCCACTGCCCCCGTGCGTCAGGATGACGGTGGGCAGTGAGTCCAGTGACCCATGGTCAAGGGTGTTGGGCGCGGTCATGTGGTACGTTCCCGTTCTCTTTGTTTCTATGGCCAAGTCGGCTCAGTCACAGGCAAGTCTACGTGGTGTTGGCGGTGGTCGTGGGATGACTGTCGTCCTCAAGATGCGGACTGTGGGTGACAAACACAACGGGGGCCAGCACCTCTCGTGCTGGCCCCCGTTGTGTGACGTCATGTCACTGATGGCTACTGAAGTGCTTCCTCAGCAGCGAGTGCCCGTTCAACGGCCTGTTGGAGGCGCGCTTGGGCTTCACCATAGGCGGTGAAGTCACCATCTGTGAGCGCCTTTTGGGAATCTTCCATGGCCTGGCGTGCGTCTTGGAGTGCCGCATCCAAGTCAGCCCGCGCATCCGCGGAACCGGGTGTGCTCGGTGAGTCACTGGGTTCCTGAGTTGGGTCAGCCGGTTCTGTTGTTTGCGGCGCATCTGGTTCTTCTGTTGCCGAGTCACCTGGCGGTGTGTCTCCCGGTTCGGGCACCGCAGAATCATCGATCTCAATGTCGTCTTCTGCGACCTCAGCATCACCAGCTGTTGCCCCTGATTCACCACCGAACACTGCGTCAAGTGCTTCATCAAGGGTGTCCGCGATTTCCACGCGGTCACCAAACGCGACAAGAACCTTGCGCAGTAGTGGGAATTGGGTACCAGAGGACGCTTGGACATACACCGGTTGCACGTAGAGCAACCCACCACCGACGGGCAGGGTCAGCAGGTTTCCGTTGACCACATCGGTTTGGTTGTTTTTCAACAAGGTCAGCTGCTGAGCAATCCCAGAGTCGGACGAGAAGTTGTTCTGCACCTGGCCTGGACCAGGCACAATTGAGCCTCGCGGAAGCTCGAGTAGCCTCAGTTTCCCGTAGTCTTCTGCCGGTTGCCCGGGTGTTTCACCCGCCTCCGCGTTCACGGCCAAGTACCCTGTCAACACGTTTCGGTCGTTTGTACCACCGGCAATGAACGGTGTGGATAACGAGAACGCCGACCCATCCTGGCGTGGCATTTGGAGCGTCTGGTAGTAGGGAGGCTGCGTCGGCCGCAAGCCCTGAACGTTTTGTGGTGCGGACGGGTCGTCGGGGACGCGCCAGAAGTCCTGACCAGAGAAGAACTCTTCAGCAGTGTCCACGTGGTACCGGGTCAGCAAAGTGCGTTGCACCTTGAACATGTCCTCTGGATAACGGATGTGGCTCATGAGTTCCGCAGAAATTTCTTCCGTGGGGGTGATCGCATCGGGGAAGACGTTCTGCCATGCCTTGAGAATGGGGTCCTCGTTATCCCAGGCATAGATAGTGACGTCACCCGTGTAAGCATCCACAGTGACCTTCACCGAGTTGCGAATGTAGTTGACCTCTTGTGGCATCAGAGCTTGCACTCCCCCGCCGACCGCGGTGGCTGTTGCTTCGTCTAGTGATGCGGAGGTGGAGTAGGGAAGGTTGTTGCTGGTGGTGTACCCATCGAGGATCCACACAACTTTTCCATCAACAACTGCTGGGTACACCCGGTTGTCGAGGGTGATAAATGGTGCCACCTTCTCAACGCGATCGGCGGGGTCACGGTCATAGACAATCTGGGAGTGTTCATTGACGAGGTCGGAGAACACAATTTGTTCGGCCTGGAACCGGATCGCGTACAACAGTTTGTTCCAGAAATTCCCCACTGAGGGCCCCACGGTGATGTCTTGGGTAGGGAAGGTGTAGTTCACCTGTCCAGTGCCGTCATCTGTGGGGTAGTCAAGTTCGCGTGGTTGTGCGTCTTCGCTGTTACCCACAATGGAGTATGACGGTGCTTGGGGGCTGAAGTAGATACGAGGTTCGTAGCCACCTTCCCCGCTCATGTCAGTCAGGGCACCCTCAGGAGGGATCGCACCTTCGAAGAAGGCTGGACGGCCATCATTACCGATCTGGTTACCGTAGGCGGCCACCACACCATACCCGTGTGTGTACACGGTGTGGTCATTAACCCAGTTCCGTTGATTGTTGCTCAACCCATCAAGGTCGAGTTCGCGAACAGCGATCACTGTGTCACGGCTTTCACCATCAACGGTGTAGCGGTCAACGGAGAGGTTTTCAGAAAATGCGTAATACCCACGTTGTTGCTGAAGTTGGCGGAACGAAGGGCTGACAATTGTAGGGTCAAGTAAACGGATTGATGCGGTTGTTTCCGCGTCTTCCCGAAGCGCATTTGTTTCGGCGACTTGCTTCGCGTCATAGGGAGTGACCTCAATGTCATCAAGCCCAAATGCGTAGCGTGTCGTGTCAATGTTGCGCTGAATGTAGGGCGATTCAAGTTGTTGTGCGTTGGGTCCCACTTGGAAGCGTTCCACAATGGCAGGGTAAATGGTGCCAATGGCGACAGCGGACACAATCATGAGCCCCACACCTACAGCTGGTAACCGCCAGTTTCCACGCACAGCGGTCGCGATAAACATCAGGGCCACAAATACAGCGACACCTGCCATGATGGCCTTTGCGGGGATGACCGCATTAATGTCGGTGTATCCGGCCCCATCGAACCGGTCACCTGACTGCAGAAGCAAACTGTAACGGTCAAACCAGTAGTTGACTGCCATGACCAGAACAATTCCTGCAGCAATCAGAGACAACTGAATGCGCGCAGTTCGTGTTGCAGATGATGATCGCCCGTCCGTACCCAGAGTGAACCCACCGTAAAGGTAGTGAGTGAGCGCCGCACCCACTCCGCTGATAATGAGGATCGCCATGAGGAAGTTCGCCAGGAAACGGAGCACTGGCAGTGTGAACACGAAGAAGGAATAGTCCATCTGGAACTGAGGGTCCGCAATCCCAAAGTCGCTGGCGTTGAACCACAACTGAATGGTGTCCCATTGAGCCTGAAAGGCAAGACCAGCAAAGAATCCAATTGCTAGCGGCGCCCCAATCATGACAATTTTGCGCAGTGGCTCAATCGCTTCGCGGTATTGGTCAAGCGTTGCTTGTTCTGGAGTTGAGGGCGCATAAATGGGCCGGTTACGGTGGGCCAAGAACATGGAGAGCCACACCGGCACCGACATGGCCGTCAACCCAATGAAGAACAACGCAATACGGGTTCCCCATTCGGTGAATAAAACGTCCTGGAACCCGATGGCTTGGAACCAGAGCACTTCAGTCCAGTATTGGGCGGCAAGGAACACCAACGCAATGACGATACCGGCGGTGGCAATCGTCACGGCTAGGGGGCTTATTTTCCTGCCTTGGGTGGGTCGTGCTGGGCGTGGTTGCGCGGCAAAGGCCACTGTTTTTCCTCGCTCTTCGATGGTGTGTCGATCACTGGGATGGGTATCGTCGACTGGTAAACGCCTGACGCTTCCTTAAGGTTCCCACAGTTCTTTCACAGTTGTCAGGTGGGTTGAGTCGTGGAGCTACAGCGACCATGCCATGCTTAAGGTATGTCACGACCTGTTGCTTCTGACCTGCCAGCCCATGTCGCTGCTCTTGCTGACGCTGTCTCTGAAATTGAGCGCCATGTGTCTCGAGCCGGGTGGGATGGTGATATCCGCGTCTTTGCGTTGATCACCACTCGCGATGCGCTCGCTGCTGATCCGGCCGTGGCTGATCAGCTTCCTGCAGCTACGGTGGAAGCTGCGTTACACGATCCGCACCATTTGACCTCGGTTGAGCAGGAGAACCTCCCAGCCGTGGATTCGCTGGAGGAGCTTCTTGGCTCGATCGTGTGGCCAGCCACTGTTGCTGGTTGTGCGGTCGTCACCGAACGTGTCATTTTGCCGCCTAGTGCTGAAGATGGGATCCCTGACGATCCCACTGCCGCGCTTGCCTACGTCTCCACCCATCCGGAGCGTCAGGATGTTCGTATTGCTGTGGGCGTCCTTCGACGTGGGTCATCATGGTGTGCGATTCGCACCCGCGATAACGACGACGACTTGGACGTTGCACACGGCCCCACTCTTGTGCCCAGCCTCATTGAGGCTGTACGCACCACTCTTGCTGAGGACAGCTCAGACACATACTGATCAAGAAACCCTCATGAGCGTAGGGACTACCGTTGATGGACGCACCGTCCGTCCTGCGTGAAAGTCAGAGCGAACGTTAGCTGCACCGGGCAAGATCGTCGGTGTCACCACTCCCGATTGCTTGAACAGCGGTCCAAGCGTCGCTCAGGGTTTCCACCGCAATGACATCAAGTCCTTCTGGGGTGTGTCCCACAACCTCGTCGCAGTTCGACGCAGGAGCAAGGAACCATTCAGCCCCGTCGCGTTTGGCGCCATGAAGTTTTTGCCGGATGCCCCCAATGGGCCCCACATTGCCTTCGGTGTCGATCGTGCCTGTACCAGCGACCACAGCACCGTCAAGTTCGTCGGCTTCAGTGAGCATGTCCATGATCCCCAGGGCAAAAATCATTCCTGCGCTTGGTCCGCCAATGTTGTCAATGGCGATCCCGACATCAAACGGAAAATCGAACCCAATGTCGATCGTCAACCCAAGACGCGCACCTGAGGAGTCTTGCGACCCGATAGTCGTGACACTCACTTCCGCGAGTTCCCCCTCCCGCATCACCTCTAAGGTCACTGCCTCTCCGGGTGTCACCGCATCCAACTGACTAACAAGCGTCGCATACGTGTCAATTGCTTGCCCATTAAGTGACACAAGCACGTCACCGCTGCGCACAACATCATGTGCTTGCGATTCATCAAGGACCTCTTGAACCGTCAACGTCATCGGCACCGTGTAGTCCAGCTCAGTCAGCGCAGCGTAGGTTGCGTTTTCTTGCGACGTGACCATCAGCGCGTTGTTCACCGTCTCGATCTCTTCCTGTGTTGATTCCGGTGGGTACACCGTTTCTACCGGGTACACTGCGCGATCGGAATCCAGCCAGCCCATGAGCACTTGCGCAAACGACACGTTTGCTGCCGGCCCGCCCTGAACCCCCACCGTGGTGAGAAGCAGCTGACCTGAGGGGTCGTAACTCTCCTCATCAGAGATCGTGATGAGAGGTTGGGAGTTGACCTCCGAAAGCACATCCTTCGTGGGACCAGGAGTACGCACAACGTACGGCGCAGGCACCCACATCAATGCTGCAAGTAACAGAGCAGTCAGGAGTGTCGACACCGCAAAGGTCAGATGGCGGCGCGAAGAACGTGGTACATCAGGCTGGGAGTCAGTCACCCCATGTTTCTACCCCACCCAACTGATATTTCCCTGAACAATCCCTTGGTATGCCCTCAGCACAGACAACCTGACCGTCTCTCCCCAGCAACCCCGCGACACCTACCGATGCGCCCTCGCCTGCTTCCACACAGCTGCGGTTGCCAGCGCAGCAACGGCAGCACCGGCCGCACCCGCGGCCGCCGCATCGCGACCACCAAACCGCCGTCCGCCAACACCAACACGCCCTTTCGTGGCCTGAGCAAGCACATCGATACACTCCAGCGAACTGTACCGAGGCCGCCACCCCAGTTCGAGGAGCCTGCGAGGAAAAACGACCCACGGAAACACCGCAAACGACAAATCAGAAGAGGGCGCAGGAAGAATACCCACTCGATGAAGCTGTTGTGCCATAGCGAACGCCGCCGACTCAGACATCGCAATCACACGCGTGCCCGCACGTGCAGCAACAACGTCAGAATCCTGTTCATCAGGAACCCATTGACCATTCTCCAATCGCACGGCCCCCACAGTGACAACCCCGTCAACCCGGTTCACTACACACTCACGCACCGCGCTTGCGAGGTCCTCCACATGACACAACTGCCAGCGGCGCTCTACCCCACGAATCACCAGCAACCGAGGTGCTTCAAAGTGACGAGAAACAAGTGTGTCCACCTCGCCACCCACAATCGCAGCGGCTCGGAGCACCGTGACAGCTGGCCGTGCAATACCCGTTGGAAGTTGGGCAACAGCCTGCGCAAATGACTCTTCAAAGAGTGCAACATCAGACGCGAACCCCGTGAGCGGGGGTGCAGCAGGACTTGAGTCGTCATACCAGGACAGGTGGTCAGGGCGAGACGCCGGTAGCTGACGCGTGGTGTGGAGTGTCGTTCCGTACATCATTGCTGATGACAGCACGATAATCCGTTCTACTCCACACGCCGCTGCGTCGTAGACGGTTCGAAAGGCGCGGTCATGGATACGGTGTGCCCGCGCCTGTGGGTCCATTCGTTGCCGCTGCGCGAAGTTTGCTTCGTACCCCGCGACGACCACCACATCTGCCCCGGAAAAGCGGTGAGCTGACATGAGCGAATCCGGTACGCTTATTGCCCCGAGATAGTCACAGACCGCTCGAGCGAGAGGGTTTTCTCCCACAACTATGATCATCGGATGCGAATTTGGATCCGACGTGCGCTGTGAGTGAACGAATTGGTCAGGCACGACATCTGTCCCCCACGGTCAAATAAAAGTCGCTACGCTCAAGTGTAGACACTGAATCCTTCCCTGCTTCTTTGGAGATCTTATGACCAACAACTCCCCCGATACGCCTGGCACGCCGGACGATGGAGGGTCTTCACCCTGGGAAGACATGTTGCGCTCCATGTTAGGCAGTCAAGCAGATGAGGTCATCCGCGACATGAAGGCGCGGGGCATCGACCCCACCTCGTTCGCTGGTCCGGATTTGCCTTCAGACCCGCAGGTGCTTGGCCCCCTGCTGAACCAAGTCACTCAGATGTTTGCTAACGCGTCAGGTGAAGCCGTCAACCCTGATGTGGCGCACGACGTTGCCCGGCAGGCTGCCCGAGCGCAGGGTGACCCATCGGTGGTTTCCAGCCAAGAGAAGTCGGTCAACGATGCCATGAAGGTCGCGGAACTTTGGCTCGACTCCGCAACGCAGTTCCCTCCCAGTGCGGCGACGGTTCGCGCACTAGACCGCTCCCAGTGGGTCGAGTTGACGCTACCCGCATGGCAATCACTGGCGGCTCCCATCGCACAATCTGTTGCCGATGCTCTAGCAAAGATTCTCAAAGATTCACTCCCTGATGATCTGTCCTCTCAGGCGGATTCCGTGTCATTCCAGATCTCCGGTGTTCCTGGCATGCCCTCCCCGTTTACCGGGATGCTTGGGGCAGACGGGTTGACCCCTGAGAAGCTCATGCACCAGATCGGTGCCGCCGTGTTTGGGATGCAGGTCGGCACTGCTGCAGGCACCTTGTCGCGGGAAGTGTTTGGAACCACGGACATCGGAGTGCCACTCACGCCCACACCCGTGACCGCGCTTCTTCCCACCAATGTTGAGCAGTTCGCACAGGGGCTTGAGGTCCCCGAGGACGAAGTCCGCCTGTTCCTCGCATTGCGGGAGGCCGCTCACGCACGACTTTTTGCCCACGTTCCGTGGCTCCAGTCGCACGTATACGGGCTCATTCATGCTTATGCCCGTGGTATCACCATTGATATGGATGCGCTGGAAGGATCGATGCGGGACATCGATCCCAGCGACACGAACGCCATGCAAGAAGCTCTCGGTTCAGGGGTGTTTTCCATCCAGTCAACAGATGAGCAAAAAGATACCCTTGCACGGCTTGAGACAACCCTCGCACTCATCGAAGGATGGGTAGACCATGTGGTGACGTCAGCGGCTCTTGCCCACCTTCCTGCAACGGTGGCCCTCAGCGAAATGATCAGGAGGAGGCGAGCAGCAGGCGGCCCTGCTGAACAAACCTTTGCAGCCCTCATCGGTCTCGAGTTACGGCCACGCCGATCACGCAACGCTGCGGAACTCTGGCAGATCCTCACAACCGAGGAAGGGCAAGAAGAACGGGAACGTGTATGGGAACACCCTGACCTCTTGCCGAGTCCCCTTGATCTTGATGATCCGCGTGGTTATGTGCGCCGCCGCCGCGAACCGAAACAGGACAGCGACTTTGACCGGGCATTAGCAGAAATTCTCGATTCTGCGGATCACGAGGGTGACGACTCGTGACCTGCGTGCTCTCCTGACGTCCGTGCGGTATCTTCGGCGAATGCTAGACCATCAAGGAAACCGCGCGCCCGTTGGGTTTTGGGGTAGTTTCGCAACAGATCCCAGAACGCCTCACTATGATCGAACACAAGAATGTGGGCGAGCTCGTGGAGGAGGACGTAATCAATGACCCACTCGGGAAGCCCTCGGACACGGTACGAAATCCTGATCGCAGCCTCAGGCATGGAACAGGATCCCCACCGACGTTCTTGCTGGTTAGACCACCGCACCGACGACGGAACTGCTTTCCCCCCGAGGTAGCGTTGAGATAATTCCTGGGCACGAGCCATGAGTTCATCGTCACTGGGCCGTCTTCTGGCTTCCTTGTCATCAAGACGCGTCATCATGGTGTTCACCCATTCCCGCTCTTGGCGTACGGTGAAGCGGGCAGGGATGGACACGATCGTTGTGTCCCCCTCACGGTAAGCACTAACAGTACTTCGGCGGCGCCGAGACCTGCGCACCTCAACTCGCCGGGTTTCTGCCTGCTGCTCCTCGGGATGATTGCTCGCCTCACTGCCCGCCGTGGTGGCGGGCTGCCGCGCGACCCGGTCTGACATGAACCCACTGTAGCGAACGACACCCCCTCATGTGGTGAACGCAACGCTCACTGCGCCGCCATCGCCGGACACTGCCCCGTGCACCCAATGGCCCCTGTGGAAAACTCACTATCACGATATTCATGACCCACAGTGGACGGTATGGAACTACGAGATGGTGCGTGCTTGACGTTTCCCTCACACGGAACAGTTGTGGTATTTGGCAACAGGGACGAACAACTCTGTCTAACCGATGTTGATCTTGAGACCGAACGCTGGCTTCGCAGTTTGTCAACATCTATCCCGTTGACTGTCCCTGCCCGTGCAACAAGGACGCAAAAGCTCCTCACTGATGCGGGCTTTCTTGTCCACGCCCCGGTCACACCCGCGCCCGCGGCGCGCCCAGCTCCCGCACACATGAGGTGGGAAGAGGCGGCATTACAAGCACAGGGGTACGGTGTCGAAGAATCACGCATCATCCTGGATCGCCGTTCCCGGGCAGTTGTTGCGGTGCGCGGCCTGTCACCAACAACGGTGGCTCTCATCACACATGCGGTGGGGTTGGGTGTCCGCCATCTCGTGATCGACGATGTCGGCGCTCCGCAGCCCTCCGGGATCCTCTCAGGAGTATTTGAACGCGGTCGTAGCCGACGTGAGGGTGCCATTTCTTACCTGACCACACGTTACCCGGTCACCATTCGACGAGCAGATTCTCCGATCGATGTCGTCGTCATCAAGGCACGGGGTGAGGATCATGATCGTTTAGCCTCCGCCATGCTCAGCGTTGAGCATGTTCCACATCTTTTTGTTGTGGAGGAAGCAACACGCATTCGTATCGGCCCTTTTGTCATTCCTGGCTCCACAGCGTGTGTGGACTGCTGTACAGCGTCTCTGCAGAACACACCGACACATTCTCGCTCTGCTCCAGTCGCAGATACAGATGACCCACCGTATTCGCACACCTCTCGTGCAGTGGCTGCGGCAATTGCCGGACACGAGATTGCCTCTTTCCTCGGTGGTGAACAACCACACACAAGCACTCACGTGATGACAGTGTCCAACGGCGCAGTGTTACCACAACGTCATAAATGGGGATCTTGTCACCCGTGTGACTACTTCAAGACTCATTCTTCGCCCACACTGGCGAGTGGGATACGACAGTGATCACACTGAGGTGCCCAGAAAAGGCGACACGGCGCCGGCGATAACGGCCGGCGCCGTGTGCTTATCGACGCGTACATTGACTGGGCGGTTCATCTCATGCCGCCTCGTCTTTACGAGGACGTCCCCGTCCTCTCTTGCGGGCAACAATCCGCCCATCAACGAGAGACTGTCCGCCCCATACTCCCCATGGCTCCTGACGGTCCAGCGCACTTTGCAAACATTCGCTCATGAGCGGACACTGCTGGCATAGTTCTTTTGCCTGGTCAATAAGCGGGGTGTGCTCTGCGAACCACAGTTCAGGATCTTCATTCCGGCACGGAATGAGGGTTTGAACAAGGTCACGAAACGCACCCTTTTCCGTGGTGCTGAGGGGTTTTGTCGCAGTCGCCGACGTACGAGCAGACGAGTTCGTCAACTCAGTTGTGGGCGACGCCAGCGTTGTCGTCTCGCTGGCCATTGCGTCAAGCATCGCTGCTGATCGCACAATATCCTCCTGTGTATCCCAAATCTCATGAAGGTGCGGGATACGCGGATATCAGCCATCGTGATGGTGAAGTTTGTGCCAATACACAAAAACCGCGGATCCCAGTTGGATCTCCGCGGCGGTCACATCCTCAGACAATGAGGAGGATCATCCTAGGTGGACGTCAACACATCATTGGAGTGTCAAGTGAGTCCGCGGAGGTATGGGCTGATCGCCCAGTGGACGCCCTGCACGTTCAGGGAGCCCGGTGGTAGAACGAAGTCGATTCACGTAAAGCGGTAGTCCACGAGCCGCAAGGTTCATGTTCTTCATCGTCGTTCCACCTCCTCCTAAGACAGGGCAAGCACACAAGTGCAAAGCCGCGTTTTCACTGACAGAAACAACACTATGGTGCCCGTGCATACAAGGGCAACTGATTATTGAACTTTTTTTATGAAGTTGTGTGCGAACCATACTTTTGGATGACCTCAAGGATCTCCTCTCCCCACATCACAACCCTTTGCTGCCCCATGCCACGAACTGCAACCAGAGCGTCGCGATTCCCGGGCCGAGCTGTCGCGAGTGCCCGCATCACGCTGGTCGATAAGACGGCATGGTCTGCCATATCATGACGGGTTGCAACCTGTGTGCGCCATGCCTTCAACGCCTCAAACACCGCACGATCCATTTCCTGAGCGCCCGCCCGTCCGAACGAATCGAAACCATCGCGTGGGACAGCTCGTTGTGTGCGAGAACGGGACGCTGGAGCCCCTCCAGGCCACAATGGGGCGAGGAACCGCGAGACCTGACGCACTGACCGGCTCGTTCCGGACCGTGACTGAGAATACGACAAGGTCAACAACTCCTGAGCGCGAGTCATCCCGACATACAACAATCGCCGTTCTTCAGCGATCGCAGTTGGTGTCGCAGCCAACGAGATCGGCATCAACCCCTCACTCATTCCTGCGAGGTGAACTATTGGCCACTCAAGCCCTTTCGCAGCATGAAGAGACGCAAGAGTCACAGAGTCCACTGTGGGCGCATGATGGTGACGCGCTCGTTCCTGGATTTCTGCGACCACCTGCGCGAGGTCATTGCCCTGTGAAACAAGCTCATGGCAAAGGCGTCGCAACGCATCAAGCGCCTCCCAGCGGTCCCGAACTGCCCCACGTGTCTGTGGCGGGTCATTACTCCATCCCACACTGCGGACGCAATCATCAATGACACTGATCGCATCATCGCCTGTTCCTGCCTTCGCCGCCCCTTGCAAGAGAACAACAGCTGAACGGACATCTTTTCTGGAGAAGAAACGTTCACCCCCACGAACCTGCGTGGACAAACCCACCGCAGACAACGCTTCTTCATACTGCTCAAGTTGTGCGTTGGTCCGCACTAACACAGCAACATCACTGGCCGCGGCACCTGCATCAACCAGTTCCTTCACATGACGCGCCACTCCCTGCGCCTCAGCCACATCATCCTCATACACCTCAAAGCCCACCTCAGGGCCAGGTTCTCGTTGAGATACCAACTCTAAAACCGGGACTTTATCTCGGTCAGTGGCTGATGCAAGGAGGGTATTTGCCACATGCACAATTTGCGGCGAGGACCGATAGTCACGCACCAGACGAATCGTTGTCGCATCGTGATACCGGGCCCCAAAGTTCAACAGATGATGCGGCGTTGCCCCCGTGAACGAGTAGATCGTCTGGCTAGGGTCCCCCACAACACACACCTCGCGGCGCTGCCCCAACCACTGATCCAAAACAAACTGCTGCAATGGAGACACGTCCTGGTACTCATCCACCACAAACCGGCGATACTGATCACGCACCTGACGGGCCACATCAGGTCGGTCATGCAACATGCCTCCCAGAAGCAACAACACATCCTCAAAGTCGATCACGCCCGCGAGCTCTTTGACCTCCTCATATGCGTCAAGCAGTCGGGCGACATCTCGAAAATCACTCCCGGCTGGTGCCGCACGGCCTGTAGCCTGAGCAGCTGTCACATAGTCCTGTGGGGCGAGCATCGTCACTTTCGCCCACTCAATCTCGCTCGCTAAGTCACGGACTGCCACTCGATCCACTTCCACACCCACGCGAGTTGCCGCTAACGCCACCAGACGTGCTTTGTGTTCCACAATTGTTGGTGGCGCTCCGCCCACAACACGTGGCCAAAAATACGACAGCTGCTTCAGCGCGGCGGCGTGAAACGTTCTCGCCTGCACACCCACGACCCCCAATTGGGCAAGACGCGCACGCATTTCACCTGCGGCACGCGCAGTAAACGTCACTGCAAGCACAGAAGTTGGAGCGTAGTGGCCGGTCCGTACCCCATACGCGATCCGGTGAGTAATTGCCCGAGTCTTCCCAGTCCCAGCACCTGCGAGCACACACACCGGGCCAGAAAGCGTGGTCGCAACCGCGCGCTGGTCAGGGTCAAGCGCATCAAGAATTTCGTCAGCAGTGGGCAGGTGTGGCGCAGTCATCTTCACCATTGTGTCAGGTTGGAGGTACCACACCTGCCCCATCCACACCCGGGCGATTTCTGCTCCACTGCACGACACATGGTAAGTTGCCCAACACACGTGCCTCTTAGGAAAGGAGTAACGATGAGCGCCTCACCGTTCCCCGCATCCCCAGGTTCGGTTGTGATGTACTCCACCTCATGGTGCGGCTACTGCCGCCGCCTCACAACCCAACTCAACTCCGCCAACATCCCTTACACGGAAATCAATATCGAAGAAACCCCTGGCACAGCCGACTACGTCGAATCTGTCAATGGTGGAAACCAGACTGTCCCAACCCTCGTGTTCGCTGATGGCACCGCGATGACCAATCCAAGTCTTGCGCAGGTCAAAGACAAACTGGAGCAACTGTCCTCCTGAGCTGACAGCGGCGGGCGACACCACACCGGTGTTCGTCCGCCGTCGTCCACACTCATGCGGCTACCCTAGGGGTGTGCATCCTTCACCCTCACCATCGGACGCGACCCCCTCACCGGCACCCCATGCCCCGGGAAACGAGCACGCAGGCACACCTGCACCTCTCGCATGGAAGTCCCCGCTTGCCCTTGCAGCGCTGGCAACCGTGGCGCTTCCAGGTCTCGATGTGTGGCATGCGTTCCCTATCCGCAGTGCCGACGGGTATCAAGCAGCCGTTGCTGTGGACTCCGAATCACGTCAATGGGTTGTCCGTCTGCCTCGCACCGCGGCGGCAGGGGCAACTCTTGAAGCTGAGGTCGCTTTCCTCCAACGGCTAGAACCGGCCGTTGATTCCGGAGAGCTACCATTTGTTGTCCCACGTGTTGCTGGATCTGCCCCGCTCATTGGAGGCGGACGGGCAATCGTGTACCCAAGAGTGACCGGCAACCAATTACGTCTCGAAGCCATGCGACCAGGCCCTGGTGCCGCTGCTTCATTGGGACGAGCAATTGCCGCACTCCATTCGCTCCCGCTGACACTTGTTGAAGCCTGCGGTCTCCCGGTGTATTCGGCTCAGCAACATCGCGAGCGCCGGCTTGCAGAGTTAGACGAAGCTGCGGGGACCGGCGCTATCCCGGCACCACTGTTGCGTAGGTGGGAGTCAGCACTCGAGAACGTTGCGTTGTGGCGATTCCGACCTGTTATTACCCATAGTCAGTTGTCAGCAGATTCCATCATCATGGCGCATGGGCAAGTGTCGGGGATTGTTGATTGGGATGCAGTTCAAGGCGGTGATCCCGCAGAAGATCTCGCGTGGCTTGTGGCTGGTGCCCCTGCAGATTGTGTGGAATCAATCGTTGAGGCGTATCACATGCGTGTGACAGAAAGCGCTGACCGCCACCTCCTTGATCGGGCAACGTTTGCCAGTGAATTTGCGCTCGCACAATGGTTGCTCCACGGGGTGCGTACTCACAATTCTGAGGTCGTTGATGATGCACGGGTCATGATCGCTGATCTTGTTGATGCGCTTGAGGGCAGTGATGAGTTTGATGTGTCTCAGGCATCTGTGACTCGGCCTGCAGGCCGCGAGCGCGTCGTTGGTGACACTGGCTCGTTACCCAGGGTGGATCGGAGTGCTGCCGGTCGTCTTCCTACTGGTGCGATCGCGGAAACGGGTGGAATTCCGCGCCTACGGCCGGTGTCGGCAACAGGCGACAGCGATGAGGAGGGTGGCGACAATGCGCAGACCGTCGACGACCCGTGGGCGACGTTAACGGACCTTGTCATCCCCGACTACTCGCACCGTCGGCCTCCCCAACCTTATGCAGATACTCCAACTGTTGCTTTTCGGCAGGTGTCTTCCTCACCCAGGAGTGCCGACTCACCGAAGAACACCTCTCAGTGATCCTGGGGGCCAACACCCTGGATGTTTCCGGCATGACGCACAAGACGTTCGAGTTCCTCTCTTTCTGGAAGTTGGTCTGGGATCACTGTGAGGTCCTGCGCCACGTAGTAGAACGCTGCTGTCACATCGTTGATGTCACACCCTGACCATGTTGCCCACGCAAGACGGTAGACCGCCAGTTGTACGTTACGGTGACGCTGGTCGGCATCGGTTGTGGGGGCACGCCCTGTTTTCCAGTCCACGACGATGACACCGCCAGGGCGGTCAGGGTCATCAAAGACAGCGTCTATTCGAGCTCGAATAACCACTCCAGCTATGACAACGTCGATGTCTGCTTCGAGTTCCTTGGGTGTGAGCCGTGCCCACCGTGACTGTTCAAATGTCGCTTTCAGTTCGTCAAGTGTGCGGTCCGTACCATGGTCGTCGCTGTCGCTGGTGTTATCGAGGTCATCCATGTCGAACAGCGGGGTGTGCCCATAAAACTGTTCCACCCAGAGGTGGAAGGTTGTTCCCCGTCGTGATTGCGGCGACGGTTGGCGAGGAATGGGGCGCTGGTATTGGGTGAGGAAACCTTCGCGGTCGGCGGAAAGTTCCACCAACCCGGAGACGCTGACGTGGTCGGGGAATATCACTGATGAGCCTCGCGGGCGCTGCTGGACGTTCAAGACCTGTCGCGCTCGCTGCGCGAGGTCAACTCCGTGGACCTGTACCGGGCCGATGTGGTCAAGTATCGGTCTGCCGTTGTGGCGTGTACTCATGACAAGGTCAGCAGCACGCTTGGTGATGTCGTCAACCAGCGATTGTGGCCATACTGCTGTGTCACCGTCAGGTGGGTGCGGGTTGTCGTCTCCTGGTTCGGTCACGAGGTCTGCAATCTGAACCCCGTCAATGTCAAGGAGTTCGGTGAGGAATGGTGAGGGTGGGGTCGCGGTTTTCCCGGTGCGCCACCAGGCACCTGTGACGAGCAGTGCAGTGCGCGCACGGGTGTACGCCACATAGGCAAGACGTCGTTCTTCAGCAACCTGGTAGTGCCCGCACTGCGCCGTGAACTCGGTGAGTCGACGCGCAATTTCCGCATCATGGTCAGCATCAGCGAGGGAGAGATGGGGAAGATCAGGGGCATCTCCCCGAAGGGAAAATGGCAACGCACCCAGGTGACTGGTCCACCCAGAATCTGTGGGGCCTCGCGGCGTGGTCGTCGCGGTGGAGGGGAAAACACCGTCGCTGAGCGCTGGGACAGCCACAAGGTCCCATTCCAACCCTTTTGCTGCGTGCACCGTAATGAGGTGAATCGCGTGCGGGTCGAGGTGTCCTGTTGGCCGGTCCAGTCCACGTTCTCGGTCACGGGCATCGTCAAGCCATGCGAGTAGTGCACCCAATGTGGGGTGCACCGCTTGGTGAACAAAATCTGTCACCACGGAACGGAAAGCGTCAAGGTGCGCGCGACCCCACGGGTCCGACGGATCCGTGGTCCCTGTTTCCGCGTGTCGATGCGCTGCCCGTAGCGCCACCTCAACGTCAAGCCCCAATGCTCGCTCGGTTGCGTCCACAAACTCGGGCAATGCCAGATAGGTTTGCTGGCGCAGTGCATCGATCAGTGCGGAGAGTTGAGTCAGCCGCTCATACCCTGCTTCGCTGAATGTTTCGCCATGGTGCCCCTGCCACGAGCGTGGGGGCAGTTGTGCGAGTGCGTCCACGATGGATCGTTCGTCAGCTGCTTCACGTAATGCTCCGCGCGGGGGGCCGCTGTAACCGTGAGCCCGGGAACTCAGTTCGCGTGCCCACACACCGAGGGTGTGGATGTCGTGTGCCCCCAGGTGGAAGCGTGGTCCAGTCAGTAACCGCATCAGGGAATCTCCTCTGGATGGGTCGTGGACTACCTCAAGCATACTGACGAGGTCACGGATTTCTGGGGTGTGCAGGAGCCCACCCAAACCCACCACTTCAACGGGGAGGCCTGCGTTCCGCAGAGTTTCTTCAAGGAGGGGAAACTGTTTTCGTGCTCGACACAACACTGCAGCAGTGGTCATCCCTGGAACGAAGTGGCGAGTGAAGAAATCGGCAATGCCTTGTGCTTCGTCTTGTGCTGACAGGTAGTACCCCACGGTGACGCTTCCTGTCCCAGCACCAGGTCGAGTAGACAACGTGGGTAGGGGCAGGGCGGAGGCGCTCGCAAGAGGCAGCGCGATCCGGTGAGCCGCCGACAGGATCTGTGCATCGTTGCGCCACGAGGTGGACAGGGAAGCGATCGATGCAGGGGTGCCGTTGGGGCGGGGAAAGTCGCGAGGGAACCTGGTGAGCCCTGAGGCGCTGGCTCCGCGCCACCCATAGATTGATTGGTTCGGGTCCCCCACTGCAGTGACCGGGTGCCCATCACCAAAGAGTGCGGTGAGGAGCTGGATTTGTGCGTACGAGGTGTCTTGGTATTCGTCAAGTAATACGACAGCGAAACGTCGTCGTTCTGTGTCGGCGACAAACGGATGGTCACGAGCAAGTTCAGCAGCCAGAACCACTTGGTCTGAGAAATCCATGGACTCTGAGTGACGTTTGACCCGGTGATACTCCGAGACTAAGTCGAGTAGGCGCCGTTTCGTGGCGAGTTGCTTCCCAAGCTTGGCAACGGAGGGGGCGAGGCTTCGCCCAGCTAAGGGGAGGTCTGCGAGGCTCTCCAGTAGGTGATCGAGTTGGGTTGCGGCCTCGGGCACTGTGAGGAGATGATCGGCGAGTTCTCCCGCGAGGGTAACCACCGCATCGGTCATTGTTGACACGGCGTAGTCCGTGTCAAGGTCTTCTTGCCAGTGGTCAACAATGTCTGACACCATCGCCCAGATGCTCGCTTCGGTCAGGAGGCGGGCGCCGGGTTCCCTGCCGATGCGTAACCCGTGTTCGGTGACCAGTGAGGCAGCATAGGAGTTGTAGGTGGAGATCGTGGGACGCGCCAGGGCGCTCAATGCTGGTGGGGTGTCAGCAGTGGTGTGTCTGTCGTTGTTGGTGTCGATGCGCCGGGAAGTAAGCCCAGGGGCGACACGGTCAAGGTGGGCCAGACGGGCACGGATGCGTTCAGTCAGTTCTCCGGCCGCCTTACGAGTGAACGTCAACCCGAGGACTCGTTCTGGAGCAATGATCTGATTGGCAATCAGCCAGACAACCCGGGCTGACATGGTTTCCGTTTTCCCCGACCCCGCCCCTGCAATCACAAGCATGGACTCAAGGGGAGCTTCAATGATTGCTTGTTGTTCCACAGTGGGGTGAGGCAGATCCAGCAATTGTGCAATATCTCGGGCGCTGAGAGGTAAGCGTGTCATGACAGGTGCCTCCCGTCAGTGTGCAGCGGACAACTAGTGCGTACCGGACACTGATCACAGAGCCGGTTACGGTGCGCAGTCATTGATGCGGAACGCATGGTCGTCACGGTGTCCTCAATGAGCGTTGTCACCCAGTTGTTGTCAGGCTCTGTCAGCGGTGGTTGGTGGCGTGTTGTGGGTTTCTTGGTGGGGGTAGCTATGTACAGCAGGTCGGCACCGTGCGTGTGCTCGACGCCTGGCACTGCACCATGGAGGACCGCAAGTTGATAGATCCCTAGTTGCGGATTGACCTGGGTGTCAGCTTGTGTAGGTGCAGTACGCCCGGTTTTGAGGTCAACAATTCGTGCGTCTCCTGAGCGGAGGATTTCAACCCGGTCAATGCTGCCACTGATCCGTGCACCAGCGATCTCGACGGTGAAGGGGTGTTCGACAAGAACCTCAACGACGTCATCACGGACCATGGAGGTGTATTGCGCGAGTTTACCTACCATGGTTTGTGCTTGGCTTCGAAGTCGTTGGGCGGGCCAACCGGGAGGTAAGTTCAGTTGGTCCCAGCGTTCGTCAAGGAGTTGTGTGAACTGCGTGATCGTCCCCATTGGCGCATGTGCAGCGACGTCGTGGATGAGTGTGCCCACGCTTTGGGAGAGCCCTGAGGCTGGTTGGCCTCCTGATGTTTCGAGCGCCCAGCGCAGTGAGCATGTCTGAGCGACGTCGACGCGAGAGGGGGACAACGGAAGAGTCGTGAGCTCGTGGAACAGCGGGAGTGTTGTGCTGACTGGATGTGCTTGGTACCACGTGTGTGGGTCAGAAGCGGGAGTGTGGGGTTCCATTGCGGCCAAGAGAGATGCCAGTTGGTGGGCTTGCTCGGCGTCCTCACGCAGGAGCGCTTGATGGAGCGCAGCTCGAGCCGCGGTTGTCACCGATCTCATGTCGAGGGGACCTGATTCGTCTCCCAGCGTGATAGGACGCGGTTGTGGTGCTGCCAGGTGAAGGAACGGGGATGGGGATTGTTCATCGTCATCAACTGCCGTCAGCATGACGTGTTCTTGTGCACGCGACAGGGACAGAGCAAATGACCGCAACTCGTCGTGAAGGATGTCAGTACGAGCAGCTGAATCGCGGGGACCGCCGTCTTCACTTGCCCGGCCAGTGAGAATGTCGACCAGGTGAAGCGACCCTAACAGGGAGTCTCGCAGTGTGAGGTTTGGCCAGATTCCGTCTTGGAGTGCAGTGATGATCACTCGTTGCCATTGTCGGCCAGCTGCTGCTTGCGGGGTGAGCAGGGAGACGACGTGGTCTGATTGGTTGCGAATTGCCAATGAATCGGCAGGAAGGTCCTGCGCTTCGATAAACGCAATAAATGACTCGACGGACGGGTCTGGCATGCGGTCCACATGAGTTTCCGCCGACCGGAAGAGTGCCATCACTGCGTCAAGGTCATCATGTGCGCGCCCCGATGCCGGGGAGTCCGACAGAGCGATGTGCCGCCATGTGGGGGCCACTTGGGCCGCGTCCCACACCGCCCACAGTGCTGTTTGCGCATCGTGTGTGTGGCCCTGCATCACAGTGCAGGCTGCTTGGATCATCGCCGTGAGACGACCAATTGCTGCCGCTGCAACGTGGTGCGGAGGAATGTCATGGTGTCCGTGATCACGGATAGTTGCCATAAGGTCAATGAGAAGTTCATCGGAGGTCCGTGCGCCGTCTTGACGAAGTTCTGCGGACCGTAGATGGCGGCGCAATTGACGGATACCGAGCGAATCCAACCCCCCGTACACTCCTTGAAGGACTCGCAGGACAAGGTCGAGGTCGATGGTGTCGTCTCGGGCCAGTGCAAGAACATCCAAGAGTCCACGGACCGCGGGTTCATCACGCAAAGCAACGTCTGTTCCCAGGACAGTGACGGGAACCTGGGCTCGTTCGAGGGCTCGGCGAATCCTCTGGAGATGAGCAGTCGACCGGGCTATCACGGCCATGGACGACCATGCGATGGCTTCATCAATGTGCCAGTGTCGAAGTGTGTTGACGATCGCACTTGTTTCAACGTGAATGCTGGGGGCAAGGTGTGCTTCAACACCGGGCTGAGTCCGCGAAACGGTGGTTGGTTTCTCATCGGGCGGTGAGGCTTGGGGGTCCTGTGCACGGTTAACGTGTCGTGAGGTGGCGCGCCGGTGAGCTACAATTCCTGCCGATGCGATGGCTGAGGTCACCTCGCGGACCCGTTCGCGTACTGCGGGATGGCTACGCCATACAGTGGAGAGGGTCAAGCGCTCAGCGGCAAATCCACCTGGGGCAGTGCGCGGGAACGTCGCTTGGTTGAGGTGGCGAGGAGAGGCACCACGAAAACCTTGGACGGTCATATCCGGGTCCCCTGCCATCACTATTCTGGCCCCATCACGGTGAAGTACCTGGAGAAGAGCCACTGTTGCAGCAGTCATTTCTTGGGCATCGTCAACGATGACAAGATCATAGGTGGGACGCCCACCGGTGTCCCAGTGTGACAGGATGTCCGCAGCTGAAGACACAATTCGTGCGGGGTCGTCACGCCGACCTACGTCTGGTTGCATACTCGACAACTCCACAACGGTGTCATATTCCGCGAGCACCTGTGCTGCCGCACACCAATCCGGCCGCTCATGGCGTTGACCTAATTCGAAGAGCTCGCCAGAGGTCAAGCCATGCTCAGCGACCCGCATAAACAGGTCACGCAGTTCGTCACGAAACCCGCGCAGTGACAACGTCTGAGGGGGAACACTGGGAGGCCACGCTGGAGCCGGGACAAGCCCTTGGGCGTGACCGGCGAGAATCTGTGCTAAAAGGTGGTCTTGTTCTGGTCCAGTAATCAGCCGTGGTAACGGTTGTGATTGCGCAGCCGCGTGTGCTGACAGGAGAGAATAGGCAAGGGCTGGTGCTGTTCGGGCGATAGCTCCGCGGACAGGCACATCGATCACTTGTGTGATTCGAGTACGCAGCACTGACGCGAGGTGACGGGTGGCAGCGAGGACAAGTACTCGCTCTGTGGAAACACCACGGTGCACTGCGTGTCGGACAAGTTCAACCATGGTGTGTGTTTTCCCGCTGCCTGGTGCTCCAACGAGAACGAGATTGTTGTTGGTGTTCTCGTAGGCGTCAAGAAATGCGCGCTGCGAAGGGTCAAGGGGAGTGTCCACTCCCACATGGAATCACACGCTTCTGACATCGCTGCAACAGACACGAGTACTCAGGCACGTGAGACTTCCCGAATGTCCACCATATAAAAACTGTTGTCTTTCCATCTGGAAGGACTTTAGGGTGGGACTTGTGAGCTCCTTACCTGCGCAGCCCCCACGCAGGCGGATGACAAAACAGGACCGCCGCGCACAACTCCTTGAGCGCGCCCAAGCTATGTTCGCGTCGCACGGGTTTCACCACATCACGATGGACGAGATCGCAGTTGCTGCGCAGGTCAGTAAGCCCGTACTGTACCGCCATTTCCCTTCCAAGCGCGACCTGTACCTTGCCACGATTGATGACCGTAAATGCGCACTGTTACGTGCCGTTGACGACGCTCTCGACCAGTCGGACATCTTCAACTCGCCCACGGCGGCTCCTGATCTTCGCCATCACCGCCACGATGGCGCACATGACACCAGTAACACCATAGGGCTTGCAACGGTCCGTGCCATCATGCGTGCGTATGTTGAGTTTGCGGAACAGTCGGGGGGCAGTGCCACCCTTCTCTTCGAATCTGACGTCACCCGTGATGACCATATCCGGGAAAAAATTCAGGAACCGTCAGAGCTTGTCGCCCACCGTGTTGCCACTCGACTCACCCATATCACAGAGCTCAGCGACCACGAAGCCGTCACCATCGCACGGTGTGCGACCGCGTTGGCCCGTCACGCAGCAGTCGATGTTCTGCATCACACAGCAGCCGCACTCAACCGGGAGGAGCACATCGACCTGCTTGCACGTTTCGCCTGGTATGGCATCTCAGGAATGTTACGCCGTGAGGGAAAGGCTTCCGCGCAGACAGTCGCGGCGATCGCACCCACTTAAGATGGCAAAGACAGTGGGTGCGCATCAACAGGAGGCCACCCACTAACAACTGTCGACGATGAAAGCGAGCCATCATGCAGGTCACTATTGGCATTCACAACCTGACACGCGAAGTCACTTTTGAGACCGACACAGACGCAGACTCACTGACACAACACGTGAGCACGGCCATTGACAAGGGTGAACCCCTCGCTCTCACCACATCAAAAGGACGTCACATCATTATTCCTGGTAAGTCCATTGCGTACGTTGAGTTTGGCGAGTCGGACAAACGCCCCGTGGGATTTGCACAGTTTTAACACCCACATGTCCCCGAGTATCTCCACCATGCCTGATCTGACGCGTGATCTAGGAACTAAGCAGCAAGTCCCAGGCGATCCATCCGGCGAGAATGCTCAGCCGTTAATTGGGCGTACAGCCACGCCATGAGTTGTTTGTCCTCATCTGTGGGGGCCGTTGAGTCAGGAGTGAACCCCGAACCAGCGGCCCCACCGGACAAGAGCCTCGCCAGCGCAGGTTCTCGCGACACTACTTGCTGAACTTGCCCCAACGCCTCTCCAACGACTCGGCGCCCCCACAGCGCAAGACGCGAAGCAAACGTGTGATCGTCAGTGATCTTTGCTTCCAGCACGTCACGAGCCAGGTCCTGTGCACGATCATCCACCAACAGCGTCGTGACAAGCTCTCGGGTGACACCCGGAGCGGTACTGACCGCGATCCGGCAAAAGTCCAGCGCCACACTGTGACCGATATACCCCTTCAAAATCCGTTCGTGCCACGAATCCGCGTGCGTGCGCGACTCATACTCGTCAAATACGCCATGATATCGGCGCAAAAGATTCAAGGAGTCACCGCCTGTCTGGTCGATGTGCTCACGCAACACGGTGAGGCGGCCGTGTTCTTGCGCGGCGAGTTCAGCAAAAGCCAATCGACGCGACAAGACGTCTGTGGCACCAGCATCGTGTGCGTACCGTAGGCTCGCCGTGAGTTGGGTGTAGGCCAAGAGGCCCAGCAACTCGCGCACATCCTCAGCAGAAGCGGTTGTTTCGTGGGGTGTTCCATCAACTGACACACCGCAAGGATACCGGTGTTTTGCGCGCTACTGCCCAAGAAAGACTTCGAGCGGTACACTAGGTGGGTACTGAGGTTGCCCGTTCGTCACGACATAGGACTCTCCGCGTCACCACGTGACGCATATTTCCACGTTCGGCTGCCCCCCACCGGCGCTGTGCCCGGCGTGAACGTTGCTCCCCAACTCACGGGAGGACACACGCTGTGTGGCACCGCCCACGACGCACGACACGAGGCAAAGTGACCACGTCTTCTCATACTGAACTCACCACATCATTCGCAGACTTCCCCCTGCGTAGCGACATCGTTGCTGCGCTCGCGTCAGCAGGAATTGTCTCACCGTTTCCCATCCAATCGTTGACTCTGCCCGTCGCATTGTCTGGACACGACATTATTGGGCAAGCGAAAACAGGAACCGGGAAAACCCTTGGTTTTGGGCTCCCTCTCCTCAACCGCGTTGTCGCCCCCGGAGAGGAAGGCTTCGACCAACTCCCCGCCCCGGGCAAACCACAAGCTGTTGTCATCGTCCCTACCCGCGAACTTGCCGTACAAGTGGCAAAAGACTTGGAGTTGGCGTCATCCACCCGATCCGTTCGGATCGTCCAACTCTATGGCGGGCGCGCATACGAACCGCAGATCGCGGCGCTTAACCGGGGTGTTGAGGTCGTTGTTGGAACACCAGGCCGCATGATTGACATGCTGAAACAAAAGCACCTCACCCTCCTTCGTGCCGGGGTGATCGTCCTTGATGAAGCAGACGAAATGCTTGACCTAGGGTTCCTCCCCGATGTCGAGAAAATCCTCGCGCAAACACCTGCTGTACGCCAAATGATGCTGTTCTCCGCAACGATGCCAGGCGCTGTAGTCGCCATGGCGCGGCGGTACATGAACCAACCCACACACATCAGAGCCCAGGACCCCGAAGATTTGGGCTCCACGGTGAAGAACATCACCCAAGTGGTATATCGCGCACACCCACTCGACAAGGTCGAGATGATTGCCCGTATTTTGCAAGCCCGAGGGCGCGGGTTGTCCGTCATCTTCACCCGAACAAAACGCAACGCCGCAAAGGTAGCCGACGAACTCACTGAACGAGGATTCGCTGCCGGTGCGTTGCACGGTGACCTTGGGCAAGGAGCCCGCGAACAGGCACTCCGGGCGTTTCGGAACGGAAAAGTTGACGTCCTCGTGGCCACAGACGTGGCAGCACGAGGAATTGACGTCGAGAATGTCACCCACGTCATTAACTATCAGGTCCCTGAAGACGACAAGGTCTACCTTCACCGTACTGGGCGCACAGGCCGGGCAGGAAACAAAGGCACCGCCGTCACCTTCGTTGACTGGGAGGATCTGCACACGTGGACACTCATCAACAAAGCGCTCGGGTTAAACATCCCAGAACCTGTTGAAACGTACTCGTCCTCCCCACACCTGTTCACGGACCTCAACATTCCTGAAGGAACAAAAGGCCGACTGCCCAAGGACCGCCAAACCCGCGCAGGGCTTCAGGCAGAAGAACTCGAAGACGTGGGTGAAACAGGCCGTCGTACCCCAAAGAAGACGTCCACCCCCGCATCGTCACAGCGCCGTACAGACACAGCGTCACGAGGCGAACGGGACCGACCAGCCCGCCAACGCACCCGCCGCCGGGTCGCACCACGCACCCAGCAGCAAGCAGGCGAAGCACCGCAGTCAACACCGACGACTAACGCTGGCACATCGAGCACCGCGCCGCCTCAGGATCAGGCGGCGTCTGCGCAGCCAACCCGCGAGCGTCGTCCACGGCAACGTCGTCGCCGCCGGTCAGATCAGGGTGAAGGCACAGAGTCATCACGCTGATATTGGTTTTGTGACCACCACACCACTGCGACACCTTCGAAGGGAATGTCACTCAGTCGCAGCCCACGATAGGTAGTCGACTGTGAGGCCACGAAACTCAGGCGCAACTCGATCGGTCACGGGAATCAGCAGCCCTGCGCGCTGTTCAAAGACACCAATATCCGGGTGGATGGGCGTGTACATTCCCTCACCAGTGTCCTCAAGGAGGAGAACCAGCGACTCGCCCAGTTCCGAGAGCGCAACCCCCTGCGGGTCAATGTAGGTCACTCCCTTGTACGTCCCACCGATTTGGGACACTGTCATGGTGTCCCCACCACGCACAGTGTCACCATTGATCACTGTTGATACTTCCACTGTGTACATAGTGGCGACGATACGGGCACCGGAATCAATCGATGTCGCCACCCCGCGCACCCCGCCGCGTGAACTTTTCACTTGCCGCGGCTCAAGGAGTTCGACACGCGAATCCAGGACACGAGCAACGACAATCGCATCAGAGGCTTCCTGCGCGTCAGCCAATGACGCGTAGGAGGGATATTCCGCACTCACCGTGATTTCTTTCGTGGCGGTGTGCGTCATCAACATCCATGCGGTGACACCAACCACAGCCCCCAGGAGCGCAGTGAGCGCAACCAACTGCGCAGGTGTGCGGGGACGAAGTGCCATGGTGACCGCTTTCTTGTGGAATGCTCTGTCACTAGGACTATGTGTCAACTGGATGAAAGATGACACCGGGAGCACTCCCCAACACAGGGGGTTGATGGACTTCCTTGCCGACGCCGATCCCCACACTACTGGCAGGACAGAATAAAACCGCTGGTCATGACGCATACGACCAGCGGTTTTGGGAAGAGAACATCCCCTTCCACCTGCGGTGGTATCAAGTCCCCATCGCGTCACGGACAAAAGCGATGACCGCATCGGCAATCAGCTGAACAGCGATCGCAGCAAGCAACAACCCAGCGATGCGGGTCACAAGAATAGTGCCCGACTCACCAAGCAGGCGGTGAATGACACCTGCGAAACGCATCGAAACCCACAGCGTCAGACAGATCGCAGCAAATCCCACGGCAAGCGCAAACCAATCAGCCGAAGCATCAGCTCGCTGCACAAAAAGCATCGACGCGACAATGGCGCCAGGCCCAGCCAACAGCGGCGTGCCCAACGGCACGAGGGCAACGTTGACGTTCTTGTTCGACGGACTGTCCGCTTCTTCTTCCATCTTCCCGGTCAGCAACTGCATCGCAATGAGAAGCAACAGCAATCCACCAGAAGCCTGAAGCGCTGGAAGAGAAATGTGCATGTAGGTCAATAACTGCTGACCAAAAGCCGCAAAAGCAAGGATCACCCCGGCTGCAACAGCAATTGCGGTTCGTGCTGCCCCTGCGCGCTGCTTCGCCGTCATTGACCCGGTCAACCCCAGGAAGATCGGTACCGTCCCCGGAGGGTCCATGATGACAAAGAGAGTTACATACACCTCAATGAGAAGGCGAATGTCAATAATGTCGTTCACGGTCGGACCACTGCGCCCATGCCACGCTCCTCTATCTGTGCAAACACCGTCTGAGTGGTGGTGTTTTCGCCAAGACGGTTCGGTTTACCGTCTCCGTGATAGTCGCTCGACCCTGTGATGAGGACTCCGCGACGACGTGCGATCTCGGTGAGTCGCTCGCGTTGATGGGGCGGATTGTCACGGTGGTGGATTTCAAGTCCGTCAAGCCCGGCGTCGATCATACCGTTGATCGTATGGTCACCAACAACTTCACCACGCGCGCTGGCACCGGGGTGAGCAAACACAGACACCCCACCTGCCTGCGCGATCATCTCAACAGCCTCAATGACATCAGGGGCGTAGTGATGAACGTAATAAGGGCTAGACGTAGTCAAAAGGGTGTCAAACGCAGCACTGCGGTGAGGAACCACCCCCACGGCAACAAGCGCATCAGCAATGTGAGGTCGACCCACTGTTGTCCCTGGTTGCGTTTGGTCTAGCACCACATCCCACGTAATGGGAAAGTCCTCAGCAAGCCGCTCCACCATGAGCCGCGCCCGGTCTCGGCGCGCAGTGACAACCCGCGTCTCATGAGCACGAATACGCTCGTGTGTGGGGTCATGAAGGTAAGCAAGAATGTGCACCGAAATGCCATGGTACTTGGCAGAGATCTCACACCCAGGCACGAAAATGAGGCCAAGATCACGAGCCTGTCGGGCAGCCGCTTCCCACCCCAACGTGGAGTCATGGTCGGTGAGGGCCACAACATCCAAGCCGGCACTGTGCGCATCGCGCATGACCTGTTCCGGAGAGTCCGTGCCATCAGAAACATGGGAGTGGGTGTGAAGGTCAATGCGCACCTCCCCACTATACGGCGGGCAGTGAGAGACTGGTGGGTATGGCTACGGAACACACATCGGCGCGATCCGCCGACACACCAACAGACATTTCTGACCGCGTGAATAACAGGTCCCACCGACCACAGTCGCAACGCTTCGCTGAGTTCATGACATCAGGCTGGGCACCGCGGGCCGACTTAGGGATCACACCACGGGCGGTCAGCGCCTTCACTGCTGCGCGGCGAGAAGCTGTCTCCCACCGCTTCCCCGGAGAGCGTCTGGTCATTCCCGCCGGTTCGCTTAAGGTTCGGTCCAATGACACGGACTATCGGTTCCGTCCGCACAGTGGGTTTGCCCACCTCACGGGGTTCGGTACCGATGAGGAACCCGATGCTGTCTTGGTGCTCGACCCCACATTCGACGACCAGGGGACCCCCAGCGGGCACGAGGCACTCCTGTTTGTCCGGCCACTGGCAAGCCGAGACTCACAAGAGTTCTACGCCGATTCTCGGTACGGCGAATTTTGGGTGGGAGCGCGCCCCACGTTGGACGATGTCACCACTGCAAGCGGGATACGGGCAGTACACATCGACACGCTTTCAGACGTGTTAGCCAAAGACCTGGGCGTCAGCCACGTGCGGTTACGTGTGGTGCGCGACGTGGATGCCGCGGTGGAAGCGCTCGTGACGTTGCTGCGGGAACAAGCTGGTCTTGACCAGGACCATGCGCAGTCCACAGAACTCGATGACGCACTTCTCGAGGCGCTGTCTGAAGTGCGGTTAGTGAAAGATGAGTACGAAATCGAGCAAATGCAGCTGGCCGTTGATGAAACAATCGCTGGATTTGCCGATGTGGTCAAGGCGCTGCCTCGAGCCGTTGAGCACCGGCGTGGTGAGCGCGTCATTGAAACCGTCTTTGGCGCCCATGCTCGCCTTGAAGGCAACGGCCTTGGTTATGAGACGATCGCCGCGAGCGGCGATCACGCCACCACATTGCACTGGATCACCAATGACGGGCAGGTGCGCGAGGGCGACCTCGTCCTTGTTGACGCAGGCGTTGAGGTGGACTCACTGTACACCGCTGATATCACTCGCACGTTGCCTGTCTCCGGAACATTCACACAGGTACAGCGTCGTATTTACCAGGCCGTGCTCGATGCGGCTGACGCAGCATTTGAGGCTGCAGTACCAGGCGCGAAATTCTCTGATGTCCACGCAGCAGCCATGCAGGTGATTGCGACACGCTTGGAAGAATGGGGAATATTGCCGGTCCCGGCATCAGAGTCGCTCACACCGGAAGGTCAACAACACCGCCGGTGGATGGTGCACGGGACAAGTCACCACCTCGGTCTGGATGTGCACGACTGCGCCCAAGCGCGCCGTGACATGTACCTCGATGGTGTCCTGGAACCAGGCATGGTGTTCACCATTGAACCCGGCCTGTACTTTAAATCCGACGACCTGACCGTCCCTGCAGAATTCCGTGGCATTGGGGTGCGCATCGAAGATGACGTCCTCATCACCGCTGAGGGGAACCGCAATCTCAGTGCAGCACTCCCCCGGACAGTGGCCGATGTCGAGGCGTGGATGGCTGACCTGCTAGGTAACGCCTAACGATCACGGAGCGCGGAATGGGTTGTTCGGTGCTTGTACTTCCGGATCGCCTGTTCCGCGCTCGCCAGCCTCAGAGTGTTCTGCAGGTGTCACATCGTCACTCACCGTGTCAGCACTGGGCGCTGTCGATGCGCTACGGGCGCGCTGAGTGGCCGCTTGCTGGCGTCTCGCAGCGTCAATTGCCTCACCGTAGGTGCGTGGGGGGCTGGCAGGTTCTGATGCTGCTTCTGGGGTGTCTACGGGGACAGCCGGCGCCTGGGGGGAGTTCGTGGGGGTCACCGGTGGCCCAGATGTGTCCCCCGCTGGTGTGGTGCTTGCACGCGGTGTCGGCGAAAGAGCGCCCAGGTCACCGGCGTTTCCTTTACTCCGCAACAGTTGCAATGCTTGCCCCGAGATCTCCCCTGAGCACAGGAGAACATACCGCGCTGCGACGATCTGGCTCTGCGAGGTAAAGTCCCGCTTCCCGCCGGTCAACGCGTAGGACAGAACCGAAAATAACAGACCAAAAGCTCCACCAATCATGATGGCCGCAAAGATCGCGAGGCCGGTACCGTCCGGGCTAAATAACGACAGCAGCAACCCAACAAACAAACCAAACCATGCACCAGAAGCAAACCCTGCCGCAGCGACACGTGGATAAGTGAGCCGACCTGTCACCCGCTCCACCATGTGCAGATCATGCCCAACAATGGTCACCTTACGCACATCAAAACCCTCATCAGAAAGGGAATCGACAGCTTTTTGCGCGGCAAGGTATGTTGAATACGTTGCAATGGGTTCACCACTAGGCATCGTGGGGACCTTCGGCGGAGTGGCAGGTGACATCATACTCATAAGCTCTATTGTCCCCCAGGAACCTGGGATCTGCCCGACAACCTCCTCAGAGACCATGTGACACCGTCCACTCACCGCGTGCTCACCCGGTCAAGAACTCAAAAGCCACGTAGTCTAATGACGTGAACAGCACTGGAACCCAAATCTATGTGGCAAAACTCGCTGGCACACCCGTCTTTGACCCTCTGGGTGACCAAGTAGGGCGGGTGCGCGATGTGGTTGTCCTCCTCCGCCTCACCCGCGCCCCACGCGTGGTCGGGCTCGTTGTTGAGGTCCCCGGCAAACGGCGAGTATTCCTCCCCATGACCCGAGTCACCACCATTGACTCCGGTCAGGTCATCTCCACCGGTCTCCTCAACATGCGACGCTTCGAACAACGAGCCACCGAAACCCTTATCCTCGGTGAACTCCTTGACCGCAACGTCACCCTCAAAGACGGCTCGGGAAACGCCCTCATCGAGGATGTCGCCATCGAACGCACCCGGACCGGTGATTGGAACATCACTCGAGTCTTCGTCCGTCGCACTGATGGCCGAACCACTGGTCTTCTCCGTCGGCGGGGCGAAACCCTCATCGTCGACATTGACGCTGTCCAAGGTCTCGAATACACCACCGCCGAACAAGGCGCAGCCTCACTCCTCGCCGCTCACGCTGATAAAAAACCCGCCGACCTCGCGGACCTACTCCACGAACTTGGCGACGTACGACGCGTCGAAGTCGCAACCGCACTGGACGACCCCCGACTCGCCGACGTGCTCGAGGAACTCCCCGAAGACGACCAAGTCGCGATCTTGTCGGCTCTCCCCACAGAACGTGCCGCCAACGTCCTTGAACTCATGCAACCTGACGACGCCGCCGACCTCCTCCATGAGCTCCCCGACGACCAAGCTGCCCAACTCCTTGAAGCCATGGAACCAGAGGAAGCACGCGATGTGCGCCGACTCCTCGCCTACGACGAAAACACCGCCGGCGGGATGATGACAACCGACCCCGTCATCCTCGCCCCCGAAACACCCATCGCCCAGGCCCTCGCTCACATCCGCAGACAGGACCTCCCCCCGGCCCTCGCATCGACAGTATTTGTTGTCCGCCCACCCCTAGAAACGCCCACCGGGCGGTTCCTTGGAGTTGCCCACTTCCAGCGACTCCTGCGAGAACCCCCCCACTCCCCTATTGGGGCCATCCTCGATACGGACATCGAACACGTCACCACCGATGCCCGACTCGGACACGTCGCCCGACTTTTCGCCGCCTACAACGCCCTGGCGCTACCCGTCCTCGACTCTGAGCGCAGGCTCCTGGGAGTCGTGTCCGTCGACGATATCCTCGACCACATGCTGCCCGATGACTGGCGCGAACAACCACACACATCGCTTGCTGACATGCGCGACGAGAAGGAGGGGACCCCCCATGGCTGAACGTCTCGACACGCCACGTGAGGCCCGCCGCCCCTGGTGGACACGCCCAAAAACACGCGGCAATGAGGACTCCTTCGGACACATCGCCGAAGCGATCGCCCGTTTCATGGGCACTCCCAAGTTCTTGTTTTACATGACCGTGTTCTGTGCTGCATGGCTGATCTGGAACTCGTGGGGTCCCATTGACTTCCGCTTCGACAAAGCAGCAAACGGTTTCACTGCGCTGACGCTTATGCTGTCAATCCAGGCATCTTACTCAGCCCCACTCATTTTGCTTGCCCAAAATCGACAAGCAGACCGTGATCGCGTCGCAGCAGAACAAGACCGGCAACGCGCAGAAAGGAACCTGTCTGACACTGAGTACTTGGCTCGTGAAATGGCATCCCTGCGCATCGCTATGGGGGAAGTTGCCACGCGTGACTTTGTACGCTCCGAACTGCGAGTCATCGTCGAGGAATTGCAGCGCTCCGCCCACGACGCTGTTGCTGATCGTGACGATGAGCAACCCGAGGACGATACACCCACCGACAGCGTGTAGCTGCGCACTACACTGGGGACATGTCTACCGTTCCTCACGCTGATCTAGTAGCGCGCATTCACGAGGCCATGTCGACGGTGATCGATCCTGAGATCCGCCGGCCCATTACTGAGCTTGACATGGTGAAATCTGTGTCGATTGCATCCGACGATGACAACGGGGCACACGTTGTTATCGCGATCAATCTCACTACCGAGGGTTGTCCCATGAAGTCAGCCATCGAGGAACGGGTCAGTGTCGCCGCACAAGGCATTGACGGCGTCGCACGCGTCACCGTGGAGTTAGGGGCCATGACCCCGGACCAACGCGAGGCCCTCAAAGTCAAGCTCCGCGGCTCCGCAACACCAGTCATTCCATTCACCCAACCAGGGAACCTCACCCGCATCTACGCCATCGCTTCAGGGAAGGGCGGCGTGGGAAAGTCAACGGTCACCGCCAACCTAGCGGCTGCAATGGCAGCTCAAGGGCTGTCTGTGGGAGTGATTGACGCAGACATTTACGGGTTTTCCATCCCTCGCCTATTAGGTGCTCGTTCAGTGCCCACCAAGGTGGGTTCCATGCTTTTGCCCCCGATCGCACACGAGGTCAAAGTGGTGTCGATCGGCATGTTTGTCCCAGCCGGACAACCTGTGGTGTGGCGCGGCCCGATGCTCCACCGGGCACTCGAACAGTTCCTCACTGACGTGTACTGGGGAGACCTTGACGTTCTTCTCCTTGATCTTCCCCCCGGCACCGGAGATATTGCTATATCGGTGGCGCAGCTGCTCCCCCACTCAGAGATCCTCACCATCACCACGCCTCAACTGGCGGCCTCTGAGGTTGCGGAAAGGGCCGGTTCCATCGCTTTGCAAACTCGGCAACCACTTGCTGGGGTTATTGAAAACATGTCGTGGTATGAACAACCAGACGGCACCCGGGTGCCACTGTTTGGGCAGGGAGGTGGGCAACAGGTCGCAGCATCGCTCACCACGGTGAGCGGGCGTGATGTCCCCCTCCTCGGGCAGATCCCCCTTGATATGACGTTGCGTGAAGACGGAGACGAGGGAACCCCGGTTGTTCTCGCACACCCCACATCCCCGGCTGCGGTGACCTTACGCGAGATCGCCTCCCAGTTAGGTCACCGCGAGCGCGGGTTGGCGGGGATGCGCCTTACCGTGACGCCGGTGTCAGGGAGTAGTCAATAACAAGTGGGGCGTGGTCGGACCAGCGTGTGTCGTAGGAGGGTGCGCGGTCCACGCGTGGGTATGAGGCGTGGGTGAAAAGTTCTGGTGTGGTGAGGTGGTAGTCAATGCGCCACCCTGAGTCGTTGTCGAATGCCTGGCCTCGGTTTGACCACCAGGTGTAGGGTCCTTCTTGTTCGCCCACGAGGTCGCGGTGGGTGTCGTGCCAGCCGGCGTCGAACCATTGGTCAAGGTAAGCACGTTCCTCTGGGAGAAACCCTGCGCTTTTCTTGTTTCCGCGCCAGTTTTTGATGTCGTTGTTCGTGTGGGCAATGTTGATGTCTCCGGCGACCAGGGCAAGGGAGTCGGGGGTGTTGAGTTCGGCGAGGCGGGTGGTGACCCTGTTGAGGTAGGAGTATTTCTCGTCCATTTTTGGGGTGCCTGCGGTCCCTGAGTGAATGTAGGCGGACACCACGGTCAGTGTGCGCCCGTGTTCGAGGGCGATGTCGGCTTCAACCCAGCGGCCGGTGTCGACGGGGATTTCTGGTTGTTGTGGTCCCAGACCGATGCGTGCGGCGATGATGTCGTGTCGGGTGGCGATGGCGACTCCGGCTCGTCCTTTGATGTCGCAGGCTTGTTGGACGAGGGACCACCCGTTGGAGAAGAACCCGTGGACGATGTCGTCGGGTGCACGGACTTCTTGCATGAGGATGATGTCTGGTTGTGCGGCGTCGATCCAGGCGGGCATTCCTTTGCGCCAGGCGGCGCGCAGGCCGTTCACGTTGACGGTTGCGATGGTGAGCATGGCCCCCATCATGTCGTAGCCCAGTGCGGCTGGGCAAACGGCCAGCACATGGCAGGTGCCAGGTGCTGCCGATGAAGGCTGCGACCTGGCACCTGTTGTGTGTGGTGTGTTAGCGCACGATGATGGTGCGAATGGTCTCTTGTGATCCCTTCGTGTTGGTGTCGCCGTCGTAGAGGGCAACGAGTTTCTTGTATGTTCCTCGTGGCAAATCGGTGAGTTCAACGGTGACGGTTGAACTGGACTTTTTACCTGGGGTGAGTTTGCCGGATGCGATCGTTGTGGTGCCATCTTTGATGGTGATGTCACCTGTGGGGGCGGCACCCTGCTTTTTCGCGGTGACTGTGATGACGACCTGGGCTGGTTTGTCTGTGGTCACTTTCCCGGGCTTGACCTTGGTGCGGACATCGCTGGTGTTTTTCGCGATGGTGACCTTGGTTTCGGGCGAAGTCGAACCACTGAATGTGGTGTCATCTGTGGCTGTGAACACTGCTGTGAGGCTGTGTGAACCTGCTGGGAGTGTCACGGTGAGGTGGGCACGGCCATTCTTGACCGGGCCGGTGGCGATGGTTTCACCATCAGCGACAATGTCCACTGTGCCGGTAACTTTCGGGGTTTTCTTTCCGTGGTGTGATCCTTTGCCACGGCCTTGCGCACCGTTGGTGGTGGCGTTCGTTGCAGGTGTGGCTTTCACCGTCACGGACATGCGGATGGGTGCTCCCGCATAGTGTTTCTTGCCGGTGTCGAGCGATGTTGTTGTCGTGTAGTCGGCTGCTGGGGGTGTGGAGTCTGCGGTCACGTCAATGGGAATGGTCACTGTTGTGCCAGATGGTTGCGCCGTGAAACGCACCTGTCCTGCACCTGCTGCACTGTCAGGTACCTCGAGTGCCACCTGTGCGGTTCCTCGTTGTTCTTGTGCGACCGTCACCTCGCCTGCTGTCACTGTGTCGTTGAGGTCTCCACCAAGGAATTCGACGGTCAGTCGTGTGTTGGCAGGAGAACCCAAGCTGGTGAGGTTGAGGTCGCTGACTGTGGTGGTCAGTGTGTCACCGGTTGTCACCGTGGTGGGTAGTGGGGACACTGAGACACCTTGTCGAGCGAAGTCAGGGGCGAGGTCCTTGTTCGCGGTGAGGTAAGCAATCCACGCTTCTCGGTCGATCAGACCGGAGTCTTTTGTGTTCGTTCCGTCTTTGAGGACGTGGAAGTTGTCGCCTCCTTGTGCGAGGAATGAGAATGTTCCGACAACATAGGTGCGCTGTGTATCGAGTGGTTGTCCGTCGATACTCACTGAGGTGATGCGGTCTCCTTCGTCACGGGATGCATCGAAGGTGTAGGTGACATTGTCGGAGAGTCCTAGCTGGAGGTAGGGCCTACTGGGTACTTCACCTGAGGCTGTGCGCTGCCATTGTTGTTCGAGGAGCGTTTTGACTTGTGCACCTGTGAGCGATGTTGTCCATAGGTTGTTGACAAATGGGAGGACGGCGTTTGCTTGCGCGTAGGTGATAACACCGTCATCACCGTAGAGTAGGTCTGCCCGTAATCCACCTGGGTTGACGACACCAAAATCTGCTCCGCCGCGTTCTGGGGTCTGGAGTGTGTCTCGCAACGAGTTCGCCACCAGTGTGCCGAGTGTGGACGCAGAGGAACGGTCGTCACGAGAGCCACCTGTGTAGATTCCGTCCACGTATTCCCCGTCGCGGTAGGCCGTGGTGATGTCAGCAGTGATGGACCCGACCTGACGCGCACCGACTTCTTGTGCATGAGCGAGGGCATCGTCAACGATCTGTGACACCTGTGCCACACGTGGGTAGGTGGCGATGAGTTCCGATGCGGGGGTTGTGGTGCGTGCGATATTGGTGGCACGTGCCGCAACAACCTCTTTTGTTGTGGTATCGAGCGTCAACACTGCCTGGCCAATGTGGTCACCGTAGGACCCTGTTTGGATGATGGGGCGTTCGGTGCCGTTGTTGTCTGCGAGCCAGGCGTACTGTTTGTGAGTGTGACCTGTGAAAATAGCATCAACTTCTGCGGAGGTGAGGGTCGCAATGTCAGCGAACACTCCCCCAGCGTCGATTTCTTCCTCGAGTGTTGATCCGTCAGGTGTTCCGGCACTTGCTCCTTCGTGGTAGAGCGCGACGATGACGTCAGCTTCACCGTTGGTGTCATCACCGTCAGTGAGCTGTTCGGCCACTCGGTTCACTGCATCGACTGGGTCACCGAACTCGATGTCTGCGATACCACCGGGGGTCACGAGGGAAGGAGTTTCCTCGGTGACCGCGCCAATCACCCCAACGGCAACTCCGTCAACGTCGATGACTGTGTACTCATCCAGTGCTGGGGTGGTTGTGCCCTTGGTGTAGACGTTGGCCCCAAGGTAGGGGAACTGTGACCATTCCTTGATTTGGGTGGTGAGGTGGTCGAAGGAGACGTCAAATTCGTGGTTCCCGACAGCTGATGCGGCAAGGTCGAGGGTGTTGAGCACATCGAGGGTGGGTTTGTCGTCTGCGACTGAGGAGGCAAACAGGGAGGCCCCAATGTTGTCTCCTGCGGAGAGGAACACTGTGGTGTCAGGGTGCTCACTGCGGGCTTCTTCAATGGTTCCTGCGAAGGCGACCGTGTTGGCGTCGATACGTCCGTGGAAATCGTTGATGTCCAAGATGTTGAGGTCAATTGTTGCTGGTGTTGTGGTTCCTGACCCTGCGGTGACCCCAACGATGACGGGGTCGTGGTCCGAGGAACGGTAGGCGTTGTTCTCGTAGAAGACGGTGCCGTGGTAGTTGTACCGGGAGTATTCCAGAGCAATGGACTCTGGGGCGTTGATGTTCCAGATGTCTGCGCCCGTGATCCGGTCTGCGAAGGAGTCGTTGTAAAGGATGTGGTCCAGCGACCCGGACAGCCCTTGATAGGAGTAGCTGGCTTTGTCGGGAGCGTGGGTTGCTGCCGCATTGGTGTACCCGGCATCGGACAGGACCGTCATGGGGTCTTCACGTGTGTAGGCGTTGAAGTCACCAGCGAGCGCTACATCGGTGATGGTGGTACCCGTTTCCTTCGCGATGGTGTCGAGCGCGGTGGGTACCCATTGGGTGAGAGCGGTTGCTTGGGCGACTCGTGATGCGTTAGAGGACCCTTGCCCATCACCTTGGTCGTCGTCACCGGGTAATGGACCTGCTGATCCTTTTGATTTGAAGTGGTTCACAACGTAGAAGAAGGGTTCACCGTCTGTGGCCGGGATGAAGGCTTGCCCGATGGGTTCACGGGCGTTGGAGAAGGCTTGTCCGGCCCCTGATTTGTCCCCTAGTGCCTGTGGTTGTCCCAGTAGTTCAACGTGGTCAACTTGGTAGATGATCGCGTTGGTGATGGCGTCTTGTTCGCTGGCTGGGGGAAGTTGCTGTGACGATGCGACTGCTGCCCATCGTTTTTCGCCTGCGGCTGCGTTGAGGGCAGCAACGAGGGTGGTGGTCGCTTCGTCGGTGTCTTCGCCAAGGGCTGCGGAGTTTTCGATTTCTAGCAGTCCGACGACGCTGGCGTCCAGTGCGTTAATCGCGGCGACTATTTTGTTTTGTTGCCGGGTGAAGCTTTCGGTGTCCCAGGCTCCGCGTGGGCCGTTGTCGCTGCAGGAGCGGGTAGTGATTGCTTGACCGTCTTTGTCTGTGTAGGACGAGCAGGTGTGTCCGGCGTTGATCCAGTCTTCACCAGTGGTGGTGAAGTAGTTAAGGACGTTGAACGATGCCAGGGTGATGTCTGCGTCACCGAGTGTTTCTTTGGTGGGTGCGTTGGTGCGGGTGTTTTTGACTGTAACGGGTTCATCACCAGGGGTGATGGCACTGGTGGGGTTAAGTTTCCAGGTGCCGTTGCGGTAGTCCACGACGACGGGTTCGTCGAAGGTGACTGGTGCCCCAACTCGCACTGGGTCAGTCACGGAGATGTAGGGGGGTGTGGCTGTTTTTGTGGAGAAGAAGTTCGTGGTGGCGCCGTCGTCGAGGACAACTGTGCGGGCAGCATTGTCGGATTCGACCCCTGCAGCGTCATCTGTCCCTGGGCGAGCCACATCGGTGGGCTGTTGCAGGGGGGTGTCACCGAAAGCGAGACCGAGTTCTCCGTATTGGTTGGTGGAGTAGGTGTTGGTGACGGTGAAGGGCGCGGACGGCTGGTAGAGCATGGATTCGAGACGTTCGCGTTCTTCATCGGTGCGCGGCCACTGCCCGGTGTAGGGCAGTGGTGCGTCAACTGACTCGTCCAGTGGTGTCACTGAGGGTTGTGATAGTTGGGTGAGTCCGTTGTATTCGCCGGCGGTTCCGGTCACTTCGACGTAGTCACCGACGGCGGGGAGGTTTGTGGAGGCGGCGTAGATGAAAAGTGCTTGTGAGGCGTTGTCTGTGTTGTCGCCGGTCCCTGGTGTTTGGATGATAAATCCGCGGAACCCACCGGTGGGGTAGCTCGCGGTGACGACCCCACGGGTGGTCACTTGTTGTCCAGCGAGTGGTGTCGCGTCGCCTGTTCCTTGGATCTGCGCGATGGGGGTGATTGTAGGGGTGGTGTTTGCTGTTGCGGACAGCGTACTGAGTGGAGTCGCGATGAGCGCTCCGGTCAGCAGGAGAGCTGCTGTGTGGCGCGTGCGCGGTGTGTATGTCATGGCGTTCCTTTGCCTGCACGGTGTGCTGTCAGTTCCCCGGTGGGTGTGGGGTGTCGATGTGGAACTTACGGTGGTCACGCGTCGTTGCGTTCACCGGAAAATGAACCTCTTGCGAAGTTCGTGATAATTTTCACTGCGCTCGGGGTTTTGTGCATCCATGCACCCCAACGTCAAGCGCTTCACCACACAATGTACGGGCTCTCCCCCTCCCCGTCTCCCTCGGGTGACGGGGAGAAGTCACCATACAGTTGTGGGGTGGGGTGCTTGTGCACCCCACCCCACAATTCACGTGGTCGCCTGAGGCAACCACAGAACATACCTGCCTACACGCCTTGGGAAGCCACGTGTCTTTCCGCTGTTGACACCACATTTTCCAGCAAGAACGCGCGAGTCATCGGACCCACCCCACCGGGGTTCGGGGATACCCACGCAGCCACATCACGCGCATCGGCAGCAATATCACCCACCACGATCGACTTCCCTGTAGCCTCATCCACCCGGCGTGACACCCCCACATCGATGAGGATCGCCCCAGGTTTCACATGTTCCTTCGTGACAATATCTGGCACACCGGCTGCCGCGACAATGACATCCGCCTGAGCCAGCAACTCAGCAAGGTTCCTCGTCCCGGTGTGAGTCAACGTGACAGTTGCATTGACCGCCCGACGCGTCAACAACAAACCAATAGAGCGCCCCACCGTTGTTCCGCGCCCAACCACCACCACATGTTTCCCCTCAAGCGACACACCATTGCTTTCAATCAACGCAATAATGCCCGCAGGTGTGCAAGGCAGCGGTGAGGTCACCGGTTCATTCACCCGCAGAACCAGGCGTCCCAGATTCATAGGGTGCAGGCCATCAGCATCCTTCGCAGGATCGATCAGCTCCAACACAGCGTTCGTGTCCACCCCATGCGGCAACGGCAACTGAACAATGTACCCGGTGCACGCTGGGTCCTCATTCAGCCGTGTGATCGCCGCAACGATGTCATCCTGTGTCGCGTCAGCGGGAAGATCCTCGCGAATGGACGCGATCCCCACTTCCGCACAATCACGATGCTTACCAGCGACGTACCACGTAGAACCAGGGTCATCTCCCACAAGAAGAGTGCCCAACCCAGGCGTGACACCCTTCGTTCGAAGCACGGCCACCCGCTCCGCAAGCTGCGTCTTCATCCGAGCAGCAGCCGCTTTCCCATCAAGTATCTGGGCAGTCATCTGCTCCGCCTCTCAGTACTGTTCAAGACCGGGGTACAACGGGAAGTTGTCAGCAAGTCGGTCAACACGCGCACGAAGCGCATCAACGTCCGCCTTGCCTCCACCTGCCAAAGCGAGAGCAATAATGTCCGCAACCTCACTAAACTCAGCATCACCAAACCCGCGCGCAGCAAGAGCAGGTGTACCAATACGTAAACCTGATGTCACGCGAGGTGGGCGCGGATCAAAAGGCACCGCGTTCCGGTTCACGGTGATTCCCACAGAGTGGAGGAGATCTTCAGCCTGCTGGCCATCGAGGTCCGAGTGACGCAAGTCAACCAGAACAAGGTGAACGTCAGTCCCGCCGGTGAGAACAGACACACCAGCGTCAGCAACATCAGCACCGGTCAACCGCTCAGCGATGATTTTCGCCCCACGGAGCACACGTTCTTGGCGCTCCACAAAGTCAGCGCTACCAGCAATTTTGAAGGCAACAGCCTTCGCAGCAATGACGTGCATGAGCGGGCCACCCTGCTGGCCGGGGAAGACAGCAGAATCAATCTTCTTCGCCCACTGCTCTCGGGACAAAATAAACCCAGAACGCGGACCACCAATGGTTTTGTGCACAGTGGAGGACACAACATCGGAGTGCGGAACAGGGCTAGGGTGCAAGTCCGCCGCAACTAACCCGGCAAAGTGCGCCATGTCAGTCCACAATTTCGCACCAACTTCATCAGCTATCGAGCGGAAAGCAGCAAAGTCGAGGTGCCGTGGGTAAGCCGACCACCCAGCAATAATGACATCTGGTCGCTCTGCAAGGGCCTTGTCTCGCACCTTATCCATGTCGATGAGAGAGGTGCTTTCCTCCACCCCGTAAGCAGCAACCTCATACAGCTTCCCGGAAAAGTTAATCTTCATTCCGTGGGTGAGGTGACCACCGTGGGCAAGGTTCAGACCCATGATTTTGTCGCCCGCATTAATCAGCGCATGCAACACCGCAGCGTTTGCCTGAGCTCCAGCATGGGGTTGAACGTTAGCGTGTTCCGCGCCAAACAAGGCCTTCACCCGCTCAATGGCGAGGTTTTCTGCCACATCAACTTGTTCGCAGCCACCGTAGTAACGGCGACCAGGGTATCCTTCAGCGTACTTATTTGTCAGCACTGACCCTTGTGCTTGCAAGACAGCTCGAGGAACAAAGTTCTCCGACGCAATCATCTCCAACGTACCGCGCTGACGTGTCAGTTCACCGTCGAGAACGGCTGCGATTTCGGGGTCGACCTGAGCTAGGCCTTGATCCATGATGGACTCACCGGTGGCGGACATGCTTCTCCAATCTCCTCGCGGAAGTTCCGCGATGCTTCGGTTTCTGTGCACGGCACCGAAAGGAGAGCAACGGGCAGCTCCGGTCCTGACAATGCCGTGTCGTGACCGGGCCCAGGCGGACGACCCTTGGTCGAAGCTGCTGTGTCACTCCCCGGTGGTTCCCCACCACACCTGACCCACAGTCAGGGATACGCCAGTTGTGACACCTCACCTACTCTAGCGGAGATCTCACACACAAGGCACCCCCTTTCAGGGCGGGTCACTACCGGGTGAGAGCACCTGTTCGCTAGAGTTCACTTTGTGAATGCAAAGCCGCCGACGCCAGGGTCGCAGTCGTCGCTTCGCGAATCCAATCGGACGCGGATCATCGACGCGATCAAGCAATTCGGCGGGCTCACCCAAGTGGAGCTCGCCGGTGCGACCGGGTTGTCGGCTGCCACCGTGTCGAACATTGTCAAGGAGCTCACCACTCTGGGGGTTGTGCAAACCTCCCCCAGCACCCGCAGTGGTCGGCGAGCACAGCACGTCACATTGGCTCGAACACCTGGTTTAGTGGGTGCAGTCCAGTTTGGTTTACGCCACATGCGGGTCGCGCTAGCTGACTCGTCCGGGTCGCTGTTGTCGGATCATCAACTACCTTTGGGTGCAGACCACCGCGCTGATGCCGGGCTCGATCGTGCCGCCTTACTCATCGCGGACATGATGGAAACCTTCGATGCAGAATCTGCGGAACTGCAGGGGGTTGCGGTCGCTTTACCCGCACCTGTTGAGCATTCTTCAGGTCTCATCACCTCGCCGGGAATCATGCGTGGGTGGGACAACGTTGCTGTCGCCCACGTCATGAGTGAGCGCATCGGCAAACCCGTGTATGTGGCGAACTCCTCGAACATGGGCGCTTTAGGAGAACTGCGTCAGGGCGCTGCTGCAGGAGCCCAGCACACGTTGTATATCCAGGTGGGCCAACGTATTGGCGCTGCGCTCATCATCAACGGCGAGCTCTTTTGGGGGGCGAACGGTTCAGCTGGCGAGTTCGGTCACACAACGACTGACCCCGACGGCCAAATCTGTCGATGCGGTAACCGTGGTTGCCTAGAAACTGTTGCGGGTGGAAACGTTCTACTTGAAGCGCTGCGCGTGTCTCACGGTGTGATGACGCTCAAAGATATGATGCGGTACGCGCGTGACGGTGACCTCGGGTGTATTCGCGCCATCGCAGACGCAGGTCGTGCAATTGGGTTAGCTGCTGCGAACCTGTGCAATGTGTTTAACCCAGAGCGCGTGGTGGTGGGCGGCGACCTCGCCCACACCGGCTCCATTTTGCTTGATCCGCTGCGGGAAACGATTGAACGTTTTTCGCTTCCCAGTACCGCTGAATGCATCACGATTGTGCCAGGTAGTTTGGGAGCAGACGCCGAAATGATCGGCACCATTACCTACGCGTTAGACCGCAGTGAAGCGTTCCATCGCTATCCTGCCTCACCGACAACCCACTCCACGGAGGACCAGTGAACAACGCTGTATCCGGTCCCGCCTCACGTGACCGGGGGAACCCGATCTTTTCGTTGCGCGACATCTCAAAGCACTTCAACGCGGTGCAAGCACTGTCCCATGTCGACCTCGATATCCACGCGGGTGAAGTGGTTGCACTCGTGGGTGATAACGGGTCAGGCAAATCCACGTTGGTGAAAATCCTTGCTGGCGTGTACCAACCTGACGGAGGCACAATCAGCCACCAGGGCACAACGATCACTTTGCCCTCACCCAGTGCGGCACAACATGCGGGTATCGCCACAGTTTTTCAAGATCTTGCCCTCACTGACAACCTCACGATTGTCAACAACTTGTTCCTGGGGCGGGAAGTCACTCGTGGTGGTTTGCTCAACGAACACGAGATGGAGCAGCAAGCAACAACCCTACTTCGTCGTTTGAAAGCACGGATGCCCAGTATTCGTACACCTGTTGCTCATTTGTCTGGGGGGCAAAAACAATCGGTGGCGATCGCCCGCACTCTGCTTGGTAACCCCCAAATGATTCTCTTGGACGAGCCGACCTCCGCGTTGTCTGTCACCCAGTCCGCAGAGGTGCTCACCCTCATTGAATCGTTGAGGGAACGTGGGCTAGGCGTGGTCATCGTGTCGCACAACCTCGCGGAGGTGCAAGCAGTAGCAGACCGGATCATGGTGTTGCGTTTGGGGCGAAATATTGGCACCTTTCACACCCGTGATGTGTCCTATGAACAGATTGTGTCGCTCATTACCGGTGCCACGGATCGCCTTGACCTGCCCACCGCGAACCCTCATCGCGCGGAACCACGCGAGTAACAGTCGTTACTGTTCGCCCAAAATTTTGCGCAGGTAAGCGTAGGTCAAGTCACCAGCCACCTGATCGTGCTGATGTTCATAACCTTGTGCTTGGTACATGGCCAAATTGTGCTTTGAATCTTTCCCGGTGAACACCCAAATCTCTGTGGTTTCCTCAGGTAAGTGAGGAAGAACCGCGAACATCATCTGGGTTCCAATACCTTGCCCCTGCATGTCAGGAGCAACAGCAAGCCGGCCTAGTGTCGCTTTACCGTCCTCGAGTTCGACCCGCACTGACCCCACAAGCCGGTGCCCAGCCCACGCGCCCAGGGTGACCACATCGTCCCGTTCCAGGTCATCCACCAACTCTTCCAAAGTTTGAGTCAACGGTGGAATATTAGGGTCACCGTATGTTTGGGCTTCAGTCACAAAAGCAGCCCGACGCAGGGTGAGCAGTTCCCCTGCATGCTCAGTGGAGACCAAGGCGATTGTGATGTCGTTCTCACTCATGCCCCTATCGTCGCAGACTTTGGTGTCAGATGCGGCACTGTCCACGCTGAGGACGCTACCCTTGTTCGTGTGACCACTACGCCTGCATCCGATCACTGGGTCCTGACCCTGTCCTGCCCTGACCGTCCTGGCATTGTGCGCGCCGTTGCTGGCGCCATTGCTGACCACGGGGGAAACATCACCGAATCCAAACAGTTCGGAGACCCTGACACGGGGTTGTTCTTCATGCGGGTCCAAGGCGAAACAACCATTGCCCGTGACACTCTATTGGCCACACTGACACCGTTAGCCGAACAGTTTGAGTGGACGTGGAACCTCGACACTGTCGGGCGGCGGATCCCCACCATCATCATGGTGTCCAAAGCCGCCCACGCGCTCAACGACCTCCTCTTCCAACAACGAGCTGCACGCCTTCCCATAGAGGTTGTTGCCGTTGTCGGTAACCACAATGACCTCGCGGACCTCGCCACTTTCTACGGGGTTCCGTTCCACCACATCCCCGTCACCGCGGACACCAAACCGCAAGCAGAAGCCGAACTACTTGCCCTTGTCCAGTCCACTGGTGCTGAACTTGTCGTCCTCGCCCGGTACATGCAGGTGCTGTCAGACACTCTGTGTCGAGCTCTTGAAGGTCGAGTCATAAACATTCACCACTCCTTCCTCCCCTCCTTCAAAGGAGCACGCCCTTACCACCGTGCCCATGACCGGGGAGTCAAACTCATTGGCGCCACCTCGCACTACGTCACTGCTGACCTTGATGAAGGCCCCATCATCGAGCAGGACATTGACCGGGTTGACCACGAGATGAGCGTGGAGGAATTCATCGCTCTTGGTCAAGACGTCGAACGGCGAGTCCTGTCGCGAGCCGTTGCATGGCACGCCCAACATCGGGTGCTCATGAACGGCCACAAAACAGTGGTCTTCCGCTAATAATCGGGTCCTACTCATTTGTGGACGGTCGGTCCTGGCGCGATTCTTCCGCTGAACCGTCGTCATGCACCGTTTCCATCACCCTCGACGGCAAATCTCGCAGCGTGACAAAAGGGGAAAGCACAAGAAAAAGCGCGGCAACGACCTCACCGACAACGACCACCCACAGCATGGTTACCACGCCCCACCGGTCAGCGATCACACCGCCAACGATGCCCGAGAAAGGCATCGTCCCCCACACAAGGAACCGAAACGATGCGTTCATCCGCCCCAAAAGTTCAGGCGGACATAATCGTTGCCGGAAACTCACCTGCGAAACGTTAAACAACGTCACCGACACCTGCATCGCGAATCCCGCGCAAATCACCACAACCACGGGTGACACAGCATCGCGAAGGTGCCAAGCCAACGGGAGACCTGCAAACAACAATGGGCTCGCCAATGCCGACAGTGCAATAATGCGCCCCTCCCCTACCCACAGTGTGGCGCGACGTGCAATAACAGCTCCAAGGATTCCACCCACGGCAGAAGCAGTCATAATGACACCCAGTGTCGCACTGTCCCTCTTCAGGGTTTCCAAGATGTAGTACGTGAACATCGCGAACCCCATTGTGGAGAAAAACGCGTTCGCGGCGGTAGCAAACACCAAACGGTTCAGTAGCGGCGTCCGCACAATAAACGCCAACCCTTCCCGCATCGCAGGAACCAACGGAATATACTGCTCACGCGGCGGGCGGTCTTCACTGTGCCGAATGCGCCCCAAAATCACGACAGAGACCACGTAAGTCACCACGTTCACAGCAATAAGAATCGGTGACGACACCACACGCAACAACGCGCCACCCACAGCCGGAACACTGACCGCCGCGATCGAATACGTTGCTTGGAGCTTCGTGTTTCCCTCCGAAATATGGGCAAGACCCACCAGGCCAGGAAGATAAGACAAGTGTGCGATATCAAAGAACACCGTCGCCACCGAGATCGCCACTCCCGCCACGTAGAGTAACGGCATCGACCCGTACCCCAGCATCGCCACGACAACAACAGCACCCAACACAACAGCCCGCAGCAGGTCTGCCCAGATCAGAACCGAGCGCTTACGCATCCGATCCACCCACACACCAGCAGGCAGACCCAAAACAAGAAAGGCAATGGTCTGCGACGAAGACAAGTACCCCATCGCCATTTCGTCGGCACCAAGATAGCGCACCGCATAGATCGGAAGGGCAAGGGCAGTGAGTTGCGCACCGACCTGACTGAGGGCGTCAGCCGCCCACAGTCGTTGGAAGTCACGGTGACCGCGGAGCGTTATGGGAGGGGGTGTGGGCACAAACGATTATTTTACGCGTGCACAATCCCCTAGCTGACCATGTGGTTGGGTCAGCCAATTCCCAGACGCTTCACCGATTCTTGCTCTGCCACCAATTCTGCCACCGACATCTCCAGACGTTGCTGCGAAAACTGTGACATACTCAACCCCTCGACGATTTCCCACTGCCCATTCACACTGACTGCAGGGAATGAGGATACAAGCCCGTCCGGAACCCCATAAAGCCCTGGAGAAGGCAACGCCACAGAGGTCCAGTCACCTGCCGGAGTTCCCTGCACCCAATCACGCATGTGCCACACCGCGGCATTAGCAGCAGATGCAGCAGACGATGCCCCCCGTGCCTTAATGATGGCCGCACCGCGCTGCGCAACAGTCGTCATAAACTCACCGGTTGCCCACTCGGAATCCACCGCGTCCCCCAACGGTTTGCCATCAATCTGGGCGTGCGAAATATCCGGGTACTGCAAGGCAGAGTGATTACCCCAAATCGTGAGACGACTGAGCCGCGACGACTCGACACCCAAGTGACGAGCAACCTGCGCCACCGCACGAGTATGGTCCAGGCGAGTCATTGCTGTGAACCGTTCGCGCGGAACATCGGGCGCATTCATCGCAGTAATCCACGCATTAGTGTTGGCCGGATTGCCCACGACAAGAACCCGCACATCAGGCGCAGCACCCTCGTTGATTGCTCGCCCCTGAGGAACAAAAATGCCCGCATTTGCCGTCAGTAGATCAGAACGTTCCATTCCTTGTTGGCGTGGTTTCGCTCCAACAAGGAATGCCGCACTCACCCCGTCAAAAGCATCCACCGTGTCATCAACAACCTCAACCGAGTGAAGAAGAGGAAACGCACAATCCATCAACTCCATGGCGACGCCCTCAGCCGCCCCCAACGCTTGCGGGATTTCTAGTAACCGCAAAGACACCGGGGTATCTGATCCGTACACCTCCCCATTGGCAATCCGAAACGCTAACGCGTACCCGATCTGCCCTGCGCCGCCGGTAATAGTTACAGTCTTCGGTGTTGCCACGCTGCTACTCCTGAAGTGTTGGGTTAACCCGCCGTCCCCTCATCCTATGTGGCCCGCACCACTTTTTGCTCCAAGACACGGCGGAGGCGGCCACCATACGGTGGCCGCCTCGCATCGTATCAGCGCGCTGACGAGGACTCACGCTCACGTTCGTCACCCTGCGCACCGACCGCATCATCAATCAGCTCATCCATCGGATTCACATCTTCCGGCTCCAACTCACCGGTCCCATACGGGGCATGCACCTCATCGATCATGTCCGCGGTGTTGGCATGATCATGCGGCAACGGGCGGCGACCCGAACGCACCCACGCCATCACGAACGTCACAACAACCGCAACCGCCCACCACACAACAAGATGGGTCACCGCACGTCCCCACACATCGTCAATTCCCTGTCCAGCGATACTGGCGCGGAACGCATAGTGCACCCAGGTCATGGGTAACGCCTCATGCACCCACCCGAAGAACCGTGGGGCTGTTTCCACAGGGAACGTTCCGCCCATGGAGGTGATTTGCAGAACAAGAAGAAGCAGTGACACAAACCGTCCCCGGTAACTCAGCAACGCAACCAGCGCCTGGTTCACTGCAACAAACGTCACCGACGCGATCATTGCGATCCCCACAAACCTGCCCACGTGCATGGCGTGGATATCCACCAACCAGTTCCCCACCAGCACCGCTAACGCTGCTTGAAGAAGGCCAAGAACACCACCCACCAGCATGGGCCGTGCAGCCGACCACCACCACTTTTCTGCAGTGGAATGGCGGCGATCCAGTGCAGGCATGACCAGGTAGATCGCAATACCACCAATCCACAACGCCAGCGCAAAGAACATGGGACCAAATCCCCCAGCGGCGTTATGGACTGCGTTTTCACGTTCCGCTGTCACGTCAGCCAGGTTCGCAGCGGCGTCAGCGGTGTCCTGAGCCTGCTCTTCGGTGAATGCCGGAATATCGTGTGCACCCTGATCAAGCGCGTCAGACAGATCACCGGCACCAGAAGTGAGACGCTCAGCCCCCTGGGCTAGTGTGTTCGCACCAGTGTCCAAGCTTCCCATCCCACTGTTGAGGCGGAGGATCCCTTGCGCCAACTGTGACGCACCTGCCTGCGCTGAGGTGACACCATCAGCCAGGACCCCCGCGCCCTGCGCAAGATGGGTGACCCCATTGGTGAGTGTGCCGGTTCCTTGGGCTAGCGTCTGAGCTCCGTGATCAACGGTCGCTGCACCGCCTGCCACTGCGGTAGCACCCTTGTGTAATTGTGTGACACCCGATGCGAGCTGTGGTGCCTGCCCAGACAGCTGGGATGCACCGTCAGCAAGGCCTTGCGTGCCTTCGGCGAGTGCTTCCACTGCGTCAGCCAGGTCACTTGCGCCGTTGCGAATAGTCGCTGACGAGGCGGTGAGTGTGCTCGCGCCAGTATCGAGGTGGTGGAGCGCGCCGCGCACGGTGGTCGCTGCTGGTTGTTTGCCCAGACCGATCGCTGATGCGATCTCGTTCGCACCCGTGGACAATGCTGTTGCCCCATCCTGGAGATTGTGCGCGCCGTCAGCAACCTTTGTGACGCCTTCTGCGAGCACCTGCGTTGCGTTGGCTCCTTGGGTGATGCCAGCTGCGATCTGTTGATGTTGTGTCGTTGCGTTGTGCAACTGGGCACACAGGTGTTCTGCGCCTGCTTGCGGGAGGTCGTTGCACTGGTCAGCAAGGTCCGTGAGTGCGGCACTGAGTTCTTGTGAGCGGGCATCGAGGGTGCGCTGGCTGGCGGCGAGTTCAGCGGCTGATGTGGCTGCTTGTGTGGCACCGTCCGCAACTGTGGTGGCGCCCTGTGTCAGGGTGGAGCTTCCTTTCACCAGGTGTGATGCTCCGGTGTTGAGCGTGTCACTGCGGATTGTCAGCGTAGTGATGGATTCGGAGAGTTGGTCGACTCCAGCGGTGTAGTTGGTGATTCCTTGGTGGAGGTGTGTGGCTCCGTTGGCTGCTTCCTGTGCTCCAGTGGCAGCCGTTGTTGCTCCGGTGGCGAGTGCCTGTGCGCCGTGCGTGAGCGAGGGAATGGTTGTGTTGAGGGCGTTGGTTCCGGTGGCGAGTGCGGACGCTCCGGTGGAGAGGTCAGCTGTGCCGTTGGCTAGGTTGTGGGCTCCGTCTGCGAGCTGCTGCGCACCTGTAGATGCGCTTGCGGCTCCGTGGGCGAGATCGTGTGCACCGTGGGCGAGTGTGGTGGTGCCGGTGGAGAGGTCAGTGGCCCCGGTGGCGAGTTGGCTGGCCCCGGTGTGTGCTGAGGCGGCGGCCTCGGCGAGGGTGACCACTCCGGTGTGCAGTTCGTCAGCCCCTGCGTGGAGTTGTTCGCTGCCCTCTGCGGCGTCTTCGGTTTTGTTGTGAATGGTCCCTAGAGAGACAAGCACCGTGTCGATGTATTGTTGGGCGCTTTGCTGTGAGAGGGATCCTTGAAGCGATGCGGCGACAGTTCGTGCCATTGTGCCGGCCAGGTAGTTCACGGCGTCATCGGTGATGATGGTGAGCTGTGTGGGGTCGGGGGCAGGGCTGTTGGTGTCCGCTAGGGTTGCTGCGGTTGCGGAGAAGTTTTCAGGAATAACGAGGTAGGCGCGGATGTCTTCGGTGGTGAGGGCTTTGCCTGCGTCGTCCTGGCTCATGGTCACCCAGGTGAATCCGACGTCGTCTGTGGATGTGGGGTGGGTGAGGCGTTCTTCGAGTTCGTCTCCCAGTGCAAGTGTGGTGTCGGTGCCGTCTGCTGTCGTGGTGTGGGGTTGGTCGAGGTTGACGACGGCTGCAGTCATGGCGCCGATGCGTTCGACGGGGTCTTGGTAGGCGGAGGAGAGGAGTCCGGCGTAGAGCAGGGGGATGAGAGCGACAGCGCAGACAACGATGATGTTGGCGATGCGCGAGTGGGTCATGTGGGGGAGGTATCTGTTGTGTTCGTGGCGGTTGGTGTGCTGTGCCATGTCTGGTCTTTCGTGTGCGGGGCACCTGTGGGGCTGCGGGGCTTCCCGCGCTCGATACAGGTGTGTATCGTTTCCAACCCCGACGATACACACCTGTATCGTGGGTCGACAACCGTTCAATACGGACATGTATCCTTATGTGATGGAGAAGACACCGCGAACCCCACCTGCACGCTCCCTGGGCCATGCTGTCTCCACACACATCTCCGGTCGGCGTGCGGCGGTGGAGAAACTCATCACGAGCGATATCACCGAACGACGCGCATTAACCCAACAAGCACTCTTAGCAACCGGGCGCACCCTCATCGCCAACAAGGGGGTCGCCGGCGTGTCCGTGGGGGATCTCGCTAAAGAGGCTGGATTTACTCGAGGTGCGTTCTACTCCAACTTCACCGACATGGACCACTTCGTCGCTGAGGTCGCTCGCCTCGAATGGCAACACACTCTCGACACCATCGAATCGATCCTGTCCACCCTCGAGATCACGAAAGACAATGCCATCGACGGCGCTGTCGACGTCATGCTCCAAGTACTCCCTCGCGATCGGGACCGATACTTGCTGTGGAACGAATTCTCCACTGTGGAAATACGGTTTCCAGATTCCAGCGCCGAACTGTCCGCTCATTCTCAAGCGTTCTCAGCGGCACTTGTTGACCTACTCAACAGCATCCTTGAGTCCTTCGACCTCGAACCTGTTGTCCCTGCTGTTGACCTCGTCGAGGGAATTATTGGGATCCTGTCCCGCTCAACGCGCAACGAACTGCTCCCCCACAGCACACCTCATCGGCACATCACTGATGCCACAACACTTCTCGAACGGCTCCTGCCCACCATGTTGCGTTCCCTCACACGCCCCACCGCACATGCCTGAGGGCCACCTGCTCAACAGCAGGTGGCCCTCAGGCACACATCAATGGGGGCGAACCCTAGCCAGCGAGACGTGCTGACAGGTTCTCATCAATCGCCGCAAGGAACTCCTCAGTAGTCAGGAACTCCTGATCCTTGGAGATCAACAACGCCAGATCCTTGGTCATTTTGCCGGACTCAACGGTCGTCACGACAACATCTTCAAGAGTCTGCGCAAATTCCACGACCTCAGGTGTGTTGTCCAACTTTCCACGGTGCATCAGCCCACGGGTCCACGCAAAAATGGATGCAATGGGGTTTGTGGAGGTGGGTTTGCCTTGCTGGTGTTGACGGTAGTGACGGGTCACTGTTCCGTGGGCTGCTTCTGCCTCCACGGTCTTCCCGTCTGGGGTCATCAACACTGACGTCATCAGGCCAAGTGAGCCGAACCCTTGAGCAACAGTGTCCGACTGCACGTCACCATCGTAGTTCTTGCAGGCCCAGACGTAGCCACCTTCCCACTTCATGGCCGACGCGACCATGTCGTCAATAAGACGGTGTTCATAGGTGAGACCAGCAGCATCGAACTGTTCTTTGTACTCGGCATCGAACACTTCTTGGAACAGGTCCTTGAACTGGCCGTCATAGGCCTTGAGGATCGTGTTCTTCGTCGAGAGGTACACGGGGTAGTTGCGCTGCAAGCCGTAAGCAAACGATGCACGCGCGAAATCCTTGATGGACTCGTTGAAGTTGTACATCCCCATGGCCACCCCGCCCTCTTCTGGCATGGTGACGACGTCAAACTGCTGCGGCTCGCTGCCGTCTGCCGGTTCGAAGGTCATGGTGATTTTTCCAGCTCCAGGCACCTTGAAGTTGGTGGACTTGTACTGATCACCGTGTGCGTGACGACCGATGATGATGGGCTTGTTCCACCCAGGCACCAACCGGGGAATGTTCGAAATGATGATGGGTTCACGGAACACCACGCCACCGAGAATGTTGCGGATCGTCCCGTTGGGCGATACCCACATCTTCTTCAGTCCAAATTCTTCCACGCGGGCTTCGTCCGGGGTGATCGTGGCGCATTTGACACCGACGTTGTACTGCTTGATGGCGTTCGCAGCGTCTACGGTGACTTGATCGTCGGTGGCGTCACGGTTTTGGATCGACAGGTCGTAGTACTTGAGGTCGATATCGAGGTAAGGGTGGATGAGGCGGTCCTTGATGAACTGCCAGATGATGCGGGTCATCTCATCGCCGTCAAGCTCGACGACCGGGTTTACAACCTTGATCTTGCCCATGCGAGCAACTCTCCTTGAGGTCCGGGGGTATTGCCATAGTCCACCTTAGCCGATTTCTTGACATCAAGATATCTTCGAGGCGCACCGAATGCAGCGTCCTCCAGCTCATGAACACTTACAGTGTTTGCATCGCTGACGACGACGTCGCAAGGAAAGCCAAACACACAGCAATCCCCCAACACCACACGACATCGAGTAGTCGAGAACGCGCTGAAATGCCAAAGGGGGCCCCCGGAACGCTGAGGCGCACCGTACCAACAATTGCCATCAACCCCGCCAGCGCATACACACCAAGACGCGCACTAACAAACGCAATGATCAGCGTGCACACCGCAACAGCTCCCAGCACAACCCACATCGTTGTTGTGCGCAGATCAGACAGTTCTTTGGCAGTGTCAACAGGTGGTGAGGAACTCATGCCTTAACTGTACGCAACGCCTGAAGCGTCTGAAGAGCAGCGGCAGTAGCTTCATACCCTTTGTCTTCTTTTGCTCCTGGGCCACCGGCACGATCGAATGCTTGTTCTTCAGTGTCACAGGTGAGAACACCAAAACCGATCGGCGTTGCTGTAGTCACCGACACCTGGGTGATTCCCTGTGTCACACCCTGACATACATAGTCAAAGTGTGGTGTTCCCCCACGGATCACCACACCAAGGACGACAAGTGCATCATAGGTGTCCGCAAGCGCTGCTGCGACAACCGGTAGCTCAAAACTACCCGGGACGCGAACAACGTCAGCGTCCACGGTCGCATCCGCAGCGCAGCGCTTGGCACTCTCCACCAACTGCGTCATCAGTTGGTCATGCCATTGAGCAGCGATGATCGCAATTTTTGTGGGTTGTTCGATGGGGGTGATACGGGTATCGGGGGCACCGTGTCCGGCCATGTGAGGCTCCTAAACGTTGTTGAGTTGGTGGTCCATACGGGTCTTTTTTGTCCGCATGTAGTCGGCGTTGTAGATCGTGGTGGGTAATTCGATGCGCGTCGTGCCCTGCACGGTCACTCCGTGCGCTTCAAGCCCATGCTGCTTTGCAGGATTGTTGGTCAGGAGATTCACGGTGCTGGCCCCCAGTGCGGTGAGGATCGCCGCCGCGTGTTCCCAGGTGCGTTGATCTGGGGCAAACCCGAGCGCGGTGTTCGCGTCAACGGTGTCATACCCTTCGTCTTGGAGGTGGTAGGCACGGATTTTGTCGAACAGCCCAATTCCGCGGCCTTCGTGACCTCGAAGGTACACAACGATCCCAGGGTGGGTAGCAATATGCATCAGGGCGCGGTCAAGCTGTTCCCCACAGTCACAGCGTTGGGAGGCAAACACGTCCCCGGTGAGGCATTCGGAGTGGACACGCACGTCAGGGATGACGCCCATGTCAGGTGCCCACGTTGAGAGAGTCAAGTGTTCAACAACGTCACCCCGCGGGGTGGTGAATCGCCACGCTTGCACGGTGGTTGAACCATGCGGGGTGGGCATGGTGATCATGGGAGTTTGTTCGGGTACAGGCTGCATATCATGCAAGACTTGGACGTTGGTGCGCCACGCCACTAGGTCAGCGATGGAGATGATGGGGAGCGAGTATGTGTGAGCAAAATCCATGAGCGCATCGCCGCGGAGCATGTCGCCGTTGTCGGCCACGAGTTCCGCGATCACACCAACCGGTTCTTTACCTGCAAGTTCACACAAGTCAACTGCCGCTTCTGTGTGTCCCCTGCGGGCAAGAACCCCATCTGCCACGGCGATCAGTGGAAGAACGTGTCCTGGTCGGGTGAGGTCGCTGGGTTCGGAATCGCGGTCTGCGAGTACCCGCAGTGTGGTTGCACGGTCTGCAGCGCTGATCCCCGTTGTGGTGCCGTGGACCGCGTCACAGGTGATCGTGTAGGCAGTATGTTTCGGGTCCTCGTTTGTTGCCACCATGGGTGGCAACCCCAAGTGGTCAGCACGGTGTGCTGTCATGGGAGCGCACAGCATCCCTGAGGTGTGGCGGATGAAGAACGCCATCATCTCAGGTGTTGCGTCTTGCGCCGCCATGATGAGGTCCGCTTCGTTTTCACGGTCAGCGTCATCCACCACGATGACCATTCCACCAGTGGTGAGGTGAGTCAGCGCGTGGTCAATGGGGTGGAGGTCGAGGTTCACTGGTCAACTCCAGTTGCAGCAGAAAACGCAAGCATGCGTTGGGTGTACTTGGCAAGCACATCAAACTCTAGGTTGAGGTGATCACCGATGTGCACATCGCCTAAGTTGGTGTGTGCCATTGTGGTGGGGATGAGACCAACCTCGCACCACGCGCTTGTCTCATGGGGCTCGCTGACCCCAGTGATCGTCAGGGACACCCCGTTAAGTGCGATAGACCCCTTCTCGGCGACAAGTGGCGCAAACACTGGGTCAAACGTGCAGCGTAGGGTTGTCCATGCGCCATGGTCAGTGCGCGCGGTCACTGTGCCAACCGAGTCAACATGACCTTGCACAACGTGACCGTCAAGGTGCGTGGTGGGCGTTACGCACCGTTCCAGGTTGACGCGGGAACCCACCCCCCGCGACCCAAGGGTTGTTCGAGCCAGTGTTTCCCCCATCAGATCCGCGGTGAAAACACCGCGACCTGCCTCATCAGGGAGCGCAGTTAAGCAGACACCATCGACCGCCAGCGAACCACCGGGTGGAAGACCTTCGAGGATGTCGTGGGCGCGCACCTCAACGATTGCCCCATCTCCTCGAGTCGTCACCGAGGACACGACGCCCATTTCCGAAATGATGCCGCTAAACATGTGTATTGTCCTTTCCTGGCACAGCCTGTGTGTTCACCGCGTCAACCGAGTTGGTCTGTCCATCGGAATCGTGGCGGGGAATGTAGTGAGTGAGAAGATCCACGCCGAGGCGCATCGGCTGCGCAATGGGGTCAGGGAGAAAACGCAGGGCGTCACCCAGCGACGCCACCGAAGACAATGCCGTACTCGTTGTTCCTCCCCCCAGCAACATGGGCGCGGTATAAACCTCGAGAAGGTCAACGAGTCCTGCTTCGAGGAACGCTCCGATCAGCCGGGGGCCTCCTTCGATGAGAATGTCACGTGCACCACGCTCATATAACTGATGCGCTGCCAGGTTCGGGTCATGTGTCGGCAGGTGGACAAACCGGCCATCAGCGCCTCGTATCGGCGCATCAGGTGGCGTGGTGGTATGCCCCATGTGCACTCGTAAAGGTTGGGCACCACCGGGGTCATAGCGCGCAGTCAACGTCGGTTGGTCGGCCAGAACAGTTCCTGTCCCCACCACAATGGCATCAACAAGGTGCCGCTGCTTATGTGCGTACTCTCGTGCTTGCGGCCCAGTGATCCACTGTGATGTGCCATCCAGCGCGGCACTGAAACCATCTAAACTTTGCGCGATCTTCGCCCGAATAAAGGGGCGGCGCTCACGCTGCGCGGTCAGCCACCGCTCATTCAATGACACCGCTGCGTCCAGTGGGACAATATCCACCACAACCCCGGCAGCGCGAAGGGTGTGTGCACCACCAGCAGCCACATCGTGGGGGTCTTCACCAGCAATGACAACCCTGGGGATTCCCGCGTCAAGAATGGCATCCGTACATGGAGGAGTCACACCATAGTGATTACACGGTTCCAGCGTGACATACATGGTCGCAGCATCAAGACGGAGACCACGATCACGAGCACAACGAAGAGCATCAACTTCAGCGTGAGCTGTCCCGCGGCCGCGGTGGTGCCCTACAGCGACGTCACCTGAGTGTTCATCAACAATGACAGCCCCAACCAGAGGGTTCGCCCCCCGCACACCGCGTGCGGCCTGCTCAAGGGCCACGTTCATCCACCGTGTTGCCTGATCCACCTCTCACCTTCCCACCATCAGCCAGAGATGGGAGGGATCAGCTCACAACACCGTGCACCCCATCAGGGTGCAGCACGGCACGGCACACCACACAGCAGATACTGTCCGGCATCACCACGTGAAGCCACGCCTTTCCTCCCATCCAGACTTTTACTGTCGGCACCAGAATTTCACTGGTTCAACCGAACAAAGGCATCGCCTTCGTTCGGGTCGCGGGCTATCACCGCCGGCTCGGACTTTCACCGACCCCGGAATTGCGTATGCCTCATTATGGCACGCCCCATCAGGTCGTTGTCGTGGTTTTCGTCACGAGCGCAACCATCCCCGCCTCAGCCCTGCCTATAGTCACTGTATGACGTTCACTGATGTGCTGGTTGTCGGGGCAGGTCTTGCCGGTATCCGGACCGTTCACTGCCTGCGCGACGCTGGCCACACCGGGTCCATCACTCTCCTCAACGGAGAAAACACTCCACCTTACGACCGCCCACCACTGTCAAAAGACCTCCTCACCCACCCCGAAGCAGTACTCCTCGATGAGGACCTCGCACTGAACACCCCAGCCGCAGCGACGACCATCGCCCACAACACTCGCGCCCTCACTCTCACCGCCATACCTGTGCACCCGCAGGCAACAGCCCACCACCCGCCGCCACATCCAGAGCCACGCTGGCAGGTGACCACCACAGGCGGGGAATGCTGGGACGCGCACCACGTTGTTCTCGCGACCGGCGCATCGGCAATCACCCCACCCGCATGGGAGTCAGTCGCCACGCTGCGCACCCTCGACGACGCCGCCCGCCTACGCGCCGCACTCACCACCCCCGCACACGTTGCCATCATTGGAGGCGGCTGGATCGGGATAGAACTCGCAGCCCACCTCCACGCTCACGGCCACACCATCACCATCTACGAAGCAGCACCAACTCTCCTCGCCGCTCAGCTCGGAGCAGAACACGGCGCACGAATCAGCACGCTCCTTCCCAACATCACGATCCACACATCAACCGTCATCACAAACGTCACCCACGACCACGACCGCACACGCGTGACCGCACAACCCCCGCACGGCCCATCATGGCAGGCCTCCTACGACGTCGTGGTCGCCGCACTCGGCGCCACACCACACACGGAACTACTCACCACCCTCCCTGAGGCGGCCCCCCTACCGCCCGGCTCCCCCATCCCCGCAAACAACAACGGTCAGGTCACCATCAACGGGCAGGTACTGCCAGGCCTTCACGCCGTCGGTGACTGCGCCACCTGGGCTGACCCCCACTGGGGCGCCATCACCCCAGGGCATTGGATGACAGCACTCACCGCCCCCACCCTTCTCGCCGCCGCAATCATCGCCAGCGACAACAATGAGCAGCCCCCACCCATCCCACGTCCCGCGCCACACACGTTCTCACGAATCGGCCCACACCACATCGACGTGTTTGGGGTGCCCCACCAGGACCACACCACAACCACCCGCGTCTACAGCGCCACCTCATGGGTCACGTTCTACCACACTGACGATGCGCTCCTCACCGCAGTCCTCATTGTCAACTCTCCCCGTGACACAGCAGGTGCCCGCAAACTCCTCGCGCACGGCCCCACCCACGTCAACAGCGCATCCCTCACCGACACAACAGTGCCCCTCAAAACACTGCGCACCCACCCATAACCCAAACCCAGACAGCACGATGGGGCAGCATCCACAGACACTGCCCCATCGTTGCTCCATCATGGGAAAACCACGACCCCACCCCACGTTTAGTGGGCGAAGTGGCGAGTTCCCGTGACATACATGGTCACTCCAGCCGCACGTGCAGCCTCAATCACTTCCTCATCACGCACAGAACCACCCGGCTGAACCACAGCCCGCACCCCGGCATCAATGAGGACTTGCACACCATCAGCAAACGGGAAGAATGCATCCGACGCAGCCACCGCACCCCGCGCCCGGTCCTCACCAGCCCGTTCCACAGCAAGTCGGCACGAATCAACACGGTTCACCTGTCCCATACCCACGCCCACAGATGCCCCCTCAGCGGCCAACAAAATTGCATTCGATTTCACGGCCCGCACCGCACGCCACGCAAACCGCAAATCATTGAGGGTTCCCTCATCAGCTGGCTCGCCACACACCAACGTCCAGTTCTCCACCGCATCACCAGGCGCATCAATCGCATCGCGGTCCTGGACCAACACACCACCAGAAACCGGACGCACCTCCACTCCGCCGACTTGCGGCTCCAGGGCAGTCAACACCCGAATGTTCTTCTTCGCAGACAACACCTCCAGTGCCCCCTGCTCATACCCGGGAGCAATGACAACTTCGGTGAAAATCTGTGAAATCTGTGTAGCCGCAGCAACACTGACCGGACGGTTCGCGGCAATCACACCACCAAAAGCCGACACCGGATCACACGCATGCGCACGCTCATGTGCTTGTGCAATATCCGCTCCCACTGCGATCCCACACGGATTCGCGTGTTTGATGATTGCCACCGCAGGTTCATCATGATCAAACGCCGCACGCCACGCCGCATCAGCGTCGACATAGTTGTTGTAGCTCATCTCCTTGCCGTGCAATTGCGTCGCACCAGCAACCCCACTGGCAGTTCCATCCTGATACAGTGCCGCGCGCTGATGCGGGTTCTCCCCATACCGCAGCACTGCTGAACGCTGCCACACACCCCCAGTGACCACGCCACGACCAGAGGCAACAGCCGCATCGTCTGGCGTGTACTGGTCCGCGAACCACGACGCAACCGCCACATCATACGCAGCAGTATGAGCAAACGCGTCTGCTGCGAGCATCCGGCGTTCCGCAAAGGTAAAACCACCATTGTCCACAGCATCAATCACTGTGGTGTAGCGAGCCGGGTCCACCACAACAGCAACCGTCGGGTGGTTCTTCGCCGCTGCGCGAACCATTGACGGACCACCAATGTCAATCTGCTCCACACATTCATCTGGGCTGGCACCCGACTGAACAGTCTGTGTAAACGGGTAGAGGTTCACCACAACAAGATCAAACGGTTCAACACCCAACTCATCCAGCTGAGCCGCATGATCAGGTTTACGCATATCAGCAAGAATTCCAGCATGCACCCGCGGATGCAGCGTTTTCACACGGCCTTCCAAGCATTCAGGGAAACCCGTCACCTGCTCAACAGCGGTCACCGGAATGCCTGCGCCAGCAATCGTGGCTGCAGTGGAACCAGTAGAGACAATAGCGACGCCACGCTCATGCAGACTAGTAGCCAGGTCAACCAACCCAGTCTTGTCGTACACCGAAATAAGGGCACGAGACACTGGGCGGCGAGAATCAAGAGGCAACGACGAAACGGGAGATGACACAGCAGACACAACTACTCCTCGGGCAGACAGGTCGATCACGATTGCGCCCATAGGGGCACAGATTTAGACGACCTCGCACCCAGGCGGGCGGCGCGCAATGAGGTTCGCGGTCACTCCCCGGTGGTTAATTCCACCCTCGCCAGTTGTCACCACCACACAGTCTATACGCCGGAGCCGTTCGCCCCAAGACCGGCGTGACGCCCAGTCACCACAAGCCCACGGTGCCCAATGTCTGACACCCACCGGGTGAGCATCTCCCGCTCCTGCACCTTGATCCGCTCGTGCAACGTCTCAACTGTGTCATCACTATTGACGGGAACAGCGACCTGCGCAATGATCGGCCCAGTATCCGTCCCTTCATCCACCACATGAAGGGTGCATCCAGTGACCTTCACTCCGTACGCAAGCGCATCTCGAACACCATGTGCCCCCGGGAAAGCAGGTAATAGCGCCGGGTGGGTGTTGAGAATACGGTGAGGGAACGCTTGCACAAAAGTGGGGGCAAGAATCCGCATAAAACCAGCAGAGACCACGAAATCGGGGTTGTACTGAGACACTGCTTCACGCAGCGCCCGATCCCAAGCCACACGTTCGGTGTAGTCACGAAAGTTCACTACAGTGACTGGCACTCCATGATTATGCGCGTGCCTTTCTGCGCCTGTCCCAGGAAGATCAGTGACAAGAGCAACGATGCGCGCACCGAAATCGTCACGGCGTTGCGCGTCAAGTAGAGCCCTCACATTCGTTCCACTTCCTGACGCAAGCAGAACAACCCGTGTTCGTTCGTCTGAGAAGACATTGGCCGCCTGTAATGGTGGTGATGTCTCACCAGTGGACATGTCAGCTCACTTTCCCACAGTTCATGAAACCTCTGGGGCGATTCCCCGGACGTGACATTATCACAAGGGCACCGCGACGATCCTGGGTGTGAGGGACAATGGAACAATGAGCAATCCCTTTCATGTCCCCAGCAAGGACGAGGTAGAACGCCGTCGCGACCACAGTCCACCACCACAGCACACAGACCCCGCCCCTGAACCACCACGCCCTGACGAACTCAAACGACTGTCTTCCCGCACAACGCTGACAGCAACGTTGATGCTTGCCACACTCCTCACATCGATGATGCCCCTACCACTGCGTGCAACAGCGATCATCTTTGGGCTGTGGGGAACTGTCGCCGCCGTTCGAACAATCCAACTCGGCTCTACACTTCAGACCCCAAAAGGTCAACAGATTCCCGTGTGGGTCGGGGCTGGACTCAGCATTTTCCTCACTTTATCTGTCGCCTTATCGTTGACACGGTGGGACATTGAAATGGCATACCAAACGTGTCACAACGAGGCAGTCACCAACCAGGCAACCCGGGCTTGTGACCACGAGTATGAAGATGCGCTCACTGAACGGTACGGACAGTCGTTCCTGTCGCGCCCCTCCTCAACCAACTAGGAGGCCACATGGTCTTCCGGGGACGGAGCATCTTGTTGACGGCGCCCACGCATCGATCGACCCCATGCTGTGATGTGACGGCGTACCAGCCGGGAGCCGAGTAACCCACCAAGGAAGTGCGCGGGGACAAGCAAGACAGCAGCGGCCAGGGCAGTCGGCACAAGGTCAACACCTACGCGCGCAAGAACACCAGGTCCTATACTTCCCGCTGTCATCAGCGACAGTGCAGCCAACAACACCATCGCGGTCCCGCTGGCGAGAATTGGCATCGCCACGACAGTACTCCACCGTGCGGACTTCAGCCGCGAGACCGCGTTCCACCCGACGACCGCTGACCATACAAGAACAATGAACGCCAAAAGCCAGACGGTGAGGGTCGACGCAGGCTCTGTTGGTGTCGCACCGAGCATGGGAAGCGCTGGCACTGGCCCTCCCGCAACGTGGTGAAACGAAAAGTGGGTGTGGCTGCCAAGCGTGAATGCGCCTCCTACACTCCACGCGGTTGCCCACACAATCACCGTGGGTACGTACAGTGCTTGCGTGACCCCTAAAGCGATTCCGCTCGGCGCATCCAGGGTCCATTGCCCAAGTATTTGGGCCATCGCATCACGTGACGTATACAGCCACACACATGTCACCACGGCACCCAAGATCATGAGCCCGGTCGTCACAATCGTCCCGGTCCGGACCGCGTGCCGGACCCACCACGGGATCGCACGGACTGTCTGGACGAACTGCGTGGGGAGGATCACTGGCTGCCCAGGTTTATGCACACCCCACAGCCATGTTCCCAGGGCGAAAACCAACGTGAGGACGAGCGAGCGCAGCCATCCTGTCCCTGGAACTCCAACAATGATCGCGGTGATCACCATGAGCATCGAGTAGGTTGCGGTGTACACAACACCGCTACGCCATTGTGGTGTTGCGGTGCGTCGCGCTGAGGCGCGTGCGGCAAGCATCATCACGATTGTCAGTCCCCAGGGGATCAACGACAGTGTGGCGTCTGCGATTGTGGCGTGATGACCATGGGCGAGTAACCACACCATAAATCCTGAGTGGATAGCGGAACCGATCTGGGCATCTTGATCAAGGAGTGTTGTTGAGATTGTGACGGTCGCGACCACAGGTATGACAACGAGTAGCACAGTGAACAGATAGCTTTGGACCCCCGCCAAGAGGCTACGCCAGAGGTCTGTTTGCTGTTGGTCGGCGTGACGCGTGTCAGCGTGGTGCGTACTTGTCGTGGTCTTGCGCGAGTTGAGAGAGCGTTTCTGCTGTGTGGGCGCTGGGCGGCGAGTGTCGCTGGTTGGGACAGAGTTGTCGCCTGTGACGTCTCCTGTTTTGTGGGGCCGACTGGTGTAGCGCCGCGGGGTTGTCATGGTGTTTATTGTATGAGGGGTGTTGGGGTGGTGTTCTTGTTACACGCTGGGTGGTGTGGTGTTGTTGTGGGTATGGGAAAAGGGTGGGGTACTGGCAAGGTTTCCTTGCGAGTACCCCACCCTTTTTGTGGTGGTGTTGCGGTCGTGTCCTACTCTCCCACACCCTGTCGGGTGCAGTACCATCGGCGCTGGTAGGCTTAGCTTCCGGGTTCGGGATGGGACCGGGCGTTTCCCTGCCGCTATGACGACCGCGAGTTGTGTGGGCCACTGAACCGTGTGGTGTGGTGGTTGGTGGTTTGTGGGTGGTGAACCGGGTAGTGGACGTGGTGTGCAGGTGTGTTTGTGTGGTGTGTTAGTGGTTGGCGTATTAGTACCGGTCAGCTCCGCGCATTACTGCGTGTCCACGTCCGGCCTATCAACCCACTGGTCTGGTGGGTGCCTTCACAACCAAGTGGTTGTTGGAAACGTTATCTTGAAGCAGGCTTCCCGCTTAGATGCTTTCAGCGGTTATCCCTTCCGAACGTAGCTAACCAGCCGTGCACCTGGCGGTACAACTGGCACACCAGAGGTTCGTCCGTCCCGGTCCTCTCGTACTAGGGACAGGTCTTCTCACGTTTCCTGCGCGCGCAGCGGATAGGGACCGAACTGTCTCACGACGTTCTAAACCCAGCTCGCGTACCGCTTTAATGGGCGAACAGCCCAACCCTTGGGACCTACTCCAGCCCCAGGATGCGACGAGCCGACATCGAGGTGCCAAACCATGCCGTCGATATGGACTCTTGGGCAAGATCAGCCTGTTATCCCCGGGGTACCTTTTATCCGTTGAGCGACCACGCTTCCACAAGCCATGGCCGGATCACTAGTTCCGACTTTCGTCCCTGCTTGACCTGTCAGTCTCGCAGTCAAGCTCCCTTGTGCACTTACACTCGCCACCTGATTGCCAACCAGGTTGAGGGAACCTTTGAGCGCCTCCGTTACTCTTTAGGAGGCAACCGCCCCAGTTAAACTACCCACCAGGCACTGTCCCTGGACCCGATCAGGGTCCGAGGTTAAGGTATCCGATTCAATCAGAGTGGTATTTCAACGTTGACTCCACCCACGCTGGCGCGCGGGTTTCCTAGTCTCCCACCTATCCTACACAAACTGAAGCGAACACCAATACCAAGCTATAGTAAAGGTCCCGGGGTCTTTCCGTCCTGCTGCGCGTAACGAGCATCTTTACTCGTAATGCAATTTCGCCGAGTTCATGGTTGAGACAGCAGAGAAGTCGTTACGCCATTCGTGCAGGTCGGAACTTACCCGACAAGGAATTTCGCTACCTTAGGATGGTTATAGTTACCACCGCCGTTTACTGGGGCTTAAATTCTCAGCGTCACCACCAAAGGTGGTTAACCGATCCTCTTAACCTTCCAGCACCGGGCAGGCGTCAGTCCGTATACATCGACTTACGTCTTCGCACGGACCTGTGTTTTTAGTAAACAGTCGCTTCTCTCTGGTCTCTGCGGCCTACACCCGCTTACACCAACCGCACGGGCTGGCAACGGGGCAGGCCCCCCTTCTCCCGAAGTTACGGGGGCATTTTGCCGAGTTCCTTAACCATGATTCTCTCGTCGCCTTAGTATTCTCTACCTGATCACCTGTGTCGGTTTCGGGTACGGGCGGCTAACACCTCGCGTCGAGGTTTTTCTAGGCAGCAGAGGATCACCAACTTAACCCCATCAACTCTCACACCTTCATGGGTACCGGATTTACCTAATACCCGTGCTACAGTCTTGGCCGTCGTCAACCATCGCGACGGTTTGGCTACCTTCCTGCGTCACCCCTGTTAATACGCTCACGCCACCACACTCACGTCCCAGCACAACGCACCAACACCATAGAACCCCCACAAGGGGAATCCCACAGCATCAATGCCCGTGGTGCAACGATCATTATGGTTTTGTGTTGGGCGGTGCTTCGCCGGTACGGGAATATCAACCCGTTATCCATCGACTACGCCTGTCGGCCTCGCCTTAGGTCCCGACTAACCCAGGGCAGATAAGCTTGACCCTGGAACCCTTGATCATTCGGCGGACGGGTTTCTCACCCGCCTTTCGCTACTCATGCCTGCATTCTCACTCGTGTAGTCTCCACCACTCGGTCACCCGGCAGCTTCACCATCTACACGACGCTCCCCTACCCACAACACCCACAAAGGGATGTCATGCCACAGCTTCGGCGGTGTACTTGAGCCCCGCTACATTGTCGGCGCGCGATCACTTGACCAGTGAGCTATTACGCACTCTTTCAAGGGTGGCTGCTTCTAAGCCAACCTCCTGGTTGTCTGGGCAATCACACATCCTTTCCCACTTAGCACACGCTTAGGGGCCTTAGCTGGTGGTCTGGGCTGTTTCCCTCTCGACTACGAAGCTTATCCCCCGCAGTCTCACTCCTACGTTTACACTTACCGGCATTCGGAGTTTGGCTAACGTCAGTAACCCGGTGGGGCCCATCGGCTATCCAGTAGCTCTACCTCCGGCAAGCAACACGTAAGGCTGCACCTAAATGCATTTCGGGGAGAACCAGCTATCACGAAGTTTGATTGGCCTTTCACCCCTACCCACAGGTCATCCCCCCAGTTTTCAACCTAGGTGGGTTCGGTCCTCCACACGGTCTTACCCGCGCTTCAACCTGCCCATGGGTAGATCACTTCGCTTCGGGTCTAGACCCAGCGACTAAAAACGCCCTATTCAGACTCGCTTTCGCTACGGCTACCCTCCAACAGGTTAACCTCGCCACTGAGCACTAACTCGCAGGCTCATTCTTCAAAAGGCACGCCGTCACCCCAACTAAGGAGGCTCCGACGGATTGTAAGCACATGGTTTCAGGTACTATTTCACTGCCCTCCCGGGCTACTTTTCACCATTCCCTCACGGTACTATCCGCTATCGGTCATCAGGGAGTATTTAGGCTTAGCAAGTGGTCTTGCCAGATTCACACGAGATTCCTCGAGCCCCGTGCTACTTGGGAACACTCCACACAAAGGCCACCATGTTTCAGTTACGGGGGTCTCACCCTCTACGCCGCTGTTTCCCACCAGCTTCACCTACACAATGACTTTCTCACTTTGCAACTAGCCGGCAGACTAGAAACGAAAGGTCCCACAACCCCGATACGCGCAACCCCTGCCGGGTATCACACACGCACGGTTTAGCCTCATCCGCTTTCTCTCGCCAATACTCACGGAATATCTCTTCCTGTCGGTACTAAGATGTTTCACTTCCCGACGTTCCCACCCATCGTCCTATACATTCAAACGACGGCACCTGAACATAACTCCAGGTAGGTTTCCCCATTCGGACACCCTCGGATCACAGCTTGTTTGCCAACTCCCCGAGGCTTAACGCAGGCTACCACGTCCTTCATCGGCTCCTGATGCCAAGGCATCCACCATGTGCTCTAAAACACTAACAACAACAAAAAAACATTACAGACACACAAAGATGCATCATCACGTCCACTATCCAGTTCACAACCAACAAACCCACCCCACACAGCCACACCACAAAGCGCAACCACACAAGGCAGACAACCAACCACAAACCAACCCCCACCCACACCCAACCACAATCACATCAAACAACAAGACATGACATGAAGCCAGGCAAAGCAGGGAACAACCAGGTTTGCGACCCGATAACCCAACAGTGTGTCTCATAGCCATCACAAAAATGTTTGCTTTCCACAACCACAAACCCCCGTGCCCAGCCCCCTTCACAACAAAGGGAACCCATCACACAAAAAAAGGGGAACGTGTTACTCCTTAGAAAGGAGGTGATCCAGCCGCACCTTCCGGTACGGCTACCTTGTTACGACTTAGTCCCAATCGCCAGTCCCACCTTCGACAACTCCCTCCCCAAAAAAGGGGTTAGGCCGCCGGCTTCGGGTGTTACCAACTTTCGTGACTTGACGGGCGGTGTGTACAAGGCCCGGGAACGTATTCACCGCAGCGTTGCTGATCTGCGATTACTAGCGACTCCGACTTCATGGGGTCGAGTTGCAGACCCCAATCCGAACTGAGACCGGCTTTTAGGGATTCGCTCCACCTCACAGTATCGCAACCCATTGTACCGGCCATTGTAGCATGCGTGAAGCCCAAGACATAAGGGGCATGATGATTTGACGTCGTCCCCACCTTCCTCCGAGTTGACCCCGGCAGTCTCCCATGAGTCCCCACCATTACGTGCTGGCAACATAGAACAAGGGTTGCGCTCGTTGCGGGACTTAACCCAACATCTCACGACACGAGCTGACGACAACCATGCACCACCTGTACACCAGTCCAAAGGAAAACCCCATCTCTGGAGCGATCTAGCGTATGTCAAGCCTTGGTAAGGTTCTTCGCGTTGCATCGAATTAATCCGCATGCTCCGCCGCTTGTGCGGGCCCCCGTCAATTCCTTTGAGTTTTAGCCTTGCGGCCGTACTCCCCAGGCGGGGCACTTAATGCGTTAGCTACGGTACAGGAATCGTGGAACAATCCCCACACCTAGTGCCCAACGTTTACGGCATGGACTACCAGGGTATCTAATCCTGTTCGCTCCCCATGCTTTCGCTCCTCAGCGTCAGTAACGGCCCAGTGACCTGCCTTCGCCATCGGTGTTCCTCCTGATATCTGCGCATTCCACCGCTACACCAGGAATTCCAGTCACCCCTACCGCACTCCAGCCTGCCCGTACCCACCGCAAGCCCGACGTTAAGCATCGGGATTTCACGACAGACGCGACAAACCGCCTACGAGCTCTTTACGCCCAATAATTCCGGACAACGCTTGCGCCCTACGTATTACCGCGGCTGCTGGCACGTAGTTAGCCGGCGCTTCTTCTGCAAGTACCCTCAACCACAACAACAATCATGGCCTTGTTCCTTACTGAAAGGGGTTTACAACCCGAAGGCCTTCATCCCCCACGCGGCGTCGCTGCATCAGGGTTTCCCCCATTGTGCAATATTCCCCACTGCTGCCTCCCGTAGGAGTCTGGGCCGTGTCTCAGTCCCAGTGTGGCCGGTCGCCCTCTCAGGCCGGCTACCCGTCAAAGCCTTGGTAGGCCATCACCCCACCAACAAGCTGATAGGCCGCGAGCCCATCCCCCACCAGAAAAAACCTTTCCACACCAAACCATGCGATCTGATGTCATACCCGGTATTAGCCACCGTTTCCAATGGTTATCCCGAAGAAGGGGGCAGGTTACTCACGTGTTACTCACCCGTTCGCCACTAATCCAACCAAAGCAAGCTCCGGTCATCATCGTTCGACTTGCATGTGTTAAGCACGCCGCCAGCGTTCGTCCTGAGCCAGGATCAAACTCTCCATAAAAACCAAACAAAAACCAACCACCAAACAAGGCAGCCAGCCCTCATCCATACAAAGAAAATCCCAACCCCACAACAACCACCCAAACAGGCAGCCATCGCAAAATTGACTAAAAAAATCCAACCACCAAACAAGGCAGCCAGACAACAAACAAAACAACTACAAAACACACTATTGAGATAACAAACCACAAACCCACAACAACCACCCCACCACAACAGCAGGACAATCATCAGGGAGAAGAACCCGAACCAGATAACTATTCGCTATCTGCCGTGCAGGCCAACGAATGAAAACACTACCCACTCCCAGCACCGAAATCAAACCCGCGCCACGTGACGCCAACCACAGGCGAACGGACCCCGCCTACTAAACCGCCCACGCATCGACAGTCAAAGAACCCAGGTGCCGTGAGCCTCCAACCGGTAGCATCGCAACCAGCGGCAGTATCGCGCTCCCCCTTTGCCCGCCCCACAGCGAAACGGACTGACATGGACGCCACACACTTCGCCGACCGCTTCACCACCACACTGCGTCATCTCCGCGGAGTCGACCTCCACAGCGCTAGCGACGTCGACCTGCGTACCGCACTCGCCCACACAGTACGAGCCGAACTCATCGACACGTGGCAGACCACCCACGGCAATCCGTCAACCACACCGCAACGACACGTCGCCTACCTGTCCGCCGAATATCTCCTGGGTACCCAAACCCGCAACGCACTCCTCGCCACTGAACTCACCGACACAGCTCGAGAGGCCCTCGCCTCCCTAGGTCTATCACTCGACGACATCACCAGCCGAGAAGTCGAACCAGGCCTCGGTAACGGCGGACTAGGAAGACTTGCTGCCTGCTTCATGGATTCCCTCGCCACCCTGGAGATCCCCGCCACAGGGTACGGAATACGGTACGACTATGGCATCTTCCGACAAACATTTCAGGACGGAAATCAACACGAACAACCAGACACCTGGCTGGCTCACGGAAGCCCATGGGAGATCAGCCATCCAGAACGCGCAGTCACAGTCCATCTTGGTGGACACGTTGACGGTGACAACACAACACGACGCTGGGTACCCGAACGGCACGTCCTTGCCATTCCTTGTGACTACCTCGTTCCCGGATACAAGTCCCACACTGTCAATCTCCTGAGGTTATGGAGTGCACGAGCAACAGATGCCTTCGACCTCACCATATTCAACTCAGGAGACTACGAAAAAGCAGTCGCTGCACGCACCTACGCAGAAACAATCTCACACGTCCTCTATCCCGAAGATTCCACTCCCCAAGGACGCACACTTCGTCTGACCCAGCAGTACTTCTTCGCGGCAGCGTCCCTCCATGACCTGCTCACCAGACACCTCAAGGCCGGACGCTCGCTCCACACTCTCCCTGATGCCGTCACCATCCAGCTCAACGACACACACCCCGTCATCGCCATTCCTGAGCTCATGCGACTTCTCCTCGATGAGCACGGCCTGAGCTGGGATGACGCATGGCACATCACCCAACAGACCTTCAACTACACCTGCCACACACTCCTTCCTGAAGCCCTGGAAGTATGGCCACTTGACATCCTGGGGCCGCTTCTGCCACGGCACCTTGAGATCATCTTCGCCATCAACCACCACTTCCTCGATGACCTCCGCCGATCCGGGGCGGACGAACTCCGCGTTCGATCAATGTCCCTCATCCAAGAACACCCGGTTCGCGCGGTGCGTATGGCACACCTAGCAACAGTCGGATCCCGCACAGTCAATGGGGTAGCAGAACTTCATTCAGAGCTTCTGCGCACCTCGGTATTGGCACAATTCGCATCGTATTGGCCGGATCGTTTTACCAACGTCACCAATGGGGTCACACCGCGGCGCTTCCTCGCACTGGCAAATCCTGAACTAGCCAGCCTCATCTCTGACACCCTCAATGTTGGTGACAGGTGGCTCAAGGACCTTGATCTCCTGCGTGGACTCGAGGACCACGTCGATGACCCCGCCTTCATCGCAGCCTTCCGGGAAGTCAAGCACAACAACAAAGAACGACTTGCTCGCACGCTTGCTAATCGTGATGGGATCGAACTCAACACCAACGCCATGCTCGACGTCATGGTGAAACGTCTCCACGAGTACAAACGGCAGTCACTGCGAATTCTGCATGTCATTACCCAATACGCGAAAATGAAGAATGGACTGATTGACCTTGCAACGGTTACCCCACGCACTGTGTTCTTCGGTGCAAAGGCGGCCCCCGGGTATCGGCTTGCCAAGGAAACGATTTCGCTCATCAACGCTGTCGCCACAACGCTCAATGCGGACGACGAGATTCGCCCCTACTTAAGCATTGCCTTTCCAGCTAACTACAACGTCACACTCGCAGAAACCGCGATCCCTGCCGCAGATCTGTCTGAGCAAATCTCGTTAGCCGGCAAGGAAGCGTCGGGAACAGGCAACATGAAATTTGCGCTGAACGGTGCGTTGACTATTGGCACGCTGGACGGCGCTAACGTGGAAATCCGTGAACTCGTTGGCCCAGACAATTTCTTCTTGTTTGGAATGACAGAACCTGACGTTGTCCAACGACAACGCGACGGCTACCACCCCCACACTGTCTATGAGCAATCTGCTGATCTTGCTTTGGCCATCGACACCATCTCGTCAGGAGCTTTTAGCCCCTCTGAACCTGGGCGTTACGAGTCGCTTGTATCCGACTGGCTGTGGAACGACCGGTTCATGGCTCTCGCGGATTACGAGGACTACGCACGGTGCCAAGAAGCCGTCGACCGTCACTACGCCAACCCAGATCAGTGGACACGCAGCGCTATTCTCAACGTGGCGCGTACTGGGTTCTTTTCCTCTGACCGGTCGATTCGCGACTACCAAACGCGAGTATGGCAGCGCCCCACCAAGTAGAACCTGATGGGGCGCCGGGCATCGCAGGTGTCGTTACTGGTTACTCGAGTGCGTCGCTGTCGTGAATACGGACAAACTGGCCTGGAGGTCCCCGGCTGTTGTGAGCAGTTGGCTAGCCGCGCTACGGACACGCTCTGCCTCAGACGTGGACAGGTCAGTTGCTTCGCTGACAGCTTCCAGGGCGCTCGTCATATTGTGGCTTGCTTCTGAGATTGCTGTCACCGAGGTAACAATCTCATGAGTGGTTGCTGTTTGTTCCTCGACCGCACCCGCGATCGTAGTTTGGTGATCATTGATCGAGATCACCAGTTGCGTGATGTCTGCGATGTTCTGTGCAGCTTTCTCGACCGCAGCTTGGATCGATTCCACGCGTGAGGTGATATCGCCCGTTGCGCGCGCTGTTTCTTGGGCGAGATCTTTGACTTCTGATGCGACCACGGCGAACCCTTTCCCGGCGTCTCCGGCTCGGGCCGCTTCGATAGTGGCGTTGAGGGCGAGCAGGTTGGTTTGTTCCGCAATCGATGTGATGGCTCGCACCACATCGTTAATCGCGGCGGAGGATTCACCGAGTTCGGTGACGGTCGTGGTCACTGACTGTGAGGAAGCAACAGCGTTGGATGCCATCGCAGACACTTCGTTGGCGCCACGGGAGATTTCTGCAATGGACGCTCCCATTTGTTGAGCTCCCGCAGCGACAGTGGAGATTCCTTCAGACACACGGTGGGACATTTGGGTGACTTGTGTGGTGCGGGTTGCCGAGTCGTGTGCGGTTCGCGCGATTTCTTCGCTTGATTGCGCAAGTTGCGCTGCGGCCGCGTCAATTCCGTGGGCGGCTTGTGCAACACCGGTGGTGATGTCTGTAGTTCGATCGAGCATTCCGTTGAGAGCGTGTGCGAGGTGATCTAGTTCCGTACGGCTTGCTCCGACGTCGAGTCGGGTGGTGACATCTGAACTACGCAGCGCTGCGGTCACGGTGTTGATGGGACGCACAATAGAACGCTTCACCCCCAGAGTGACGGCGCCGACGAGTGCGACAAGCACAGCGGCCGCGGCCATGAGGAGCCCTCCGTCTCTCATGACAGCGGCGTTGACATCGTCAACGTAGACTCCAGAACCGACAATCCACCCCCAGGGTTCATACCCTTTAACGTACGACACTTTGGGTTGTGGTGCGTCGACTCCTGGTTTTGGCCATTGATAGTTCACGAACCCTTCGCCGTTCGCCGAGACGACATCGACCATGTCAACGAAGAGGAGCTTCCCGTCTGGGTCCGCGTTACCGGAGAGATCGGAACCGTTGAGTTCAGGTTTGAAGGGGTGCATGATCATGGTGGGGTTCATGTCGTTGACCCAGAAGTATTCTTCCCCTGAGTAGCGCAATCCTTCCAGGACAGCAAGCGCTTGTTGTTGCGCTTCTTCCTGGCTCAGTGTGCCAGCTTTTGCCTGTTCTCCGTATGAATTAACGATGCCCCACGCCGTTTCAACGACCGCTCTGGTAGCGTCCTCGCGCTCAGTGTAGATGCGTTCGCGAGTGACGGTCACGGAAATCAGTGTGAGTGCGATCAGTGTAAGAGCTGTCAAGACAAGGAGGACGGTCAGTTTTTTGGCGATGGTTAGCGAGCCTATGCGCGACATAGTTTTCTCCCGGTGCGTGTATCCCCCTTCCCCCGGCCGCCGGGGTTACTTACTCTTTCGACCGGTGGGTGGCGTCCTTGACAGTATTGCCACGAGTAAAGTTGTTTTTTCGCGTCACGCAAGGACAAAGGTCTCACTCGTTGAGATGTCCGGGAACATATTGAGGCCCACAGGCAGGTAGCCTGTGGGCCTCAGTGTCGCGAGCACGGCGAGGAGAAGGCTATTTCTTGGTGAGAATGTCACGCATCAACGCGGCTGTCTCTGATGGGGTTTTACCCACCCGCACCCCGGCAGCTTCGAGCGCTTCTTTCTTTGCCGATGCGGTTCCTGATGACCCTGAAACGATCGCCCCGGCGTGTCCCATCGTTTTTCCTTCAGGAGCGGTGAAACCAGCAACGTAGCCAACAACGGGCTTTGTCACGTGTTCTGAGATGTAGGCTGCGGCACGTTCCTCGGCGTCACCACCAATCTCACCGATCATGACGATAGCTTCGGTGTCGGGGTCTGCTTCAAACGCGGCGAGCGCGTCAATGTGCGTGGTCCCAATAATGGGGTCGCCGCCGATTCCAATTGCCGTGGAGAAACCGAAGTCCCGCAGTTCGTACATCATCTGATAGGTCAGCGTTCCAGACTTGGAAACGAGACCGATGGGGCCACGACCGGTGATGTTCGCGGGAATAATTCCCACGTTGGATTGTCCTGGGCTGATGATGCCCGGGCAGTTGGGGCCGACGAGACGCACACCGGCGTGTTGTGCCCGCGTGTGGAATTCAGCGGTGTCGGCGACAGGCACACCTTCAGTGATGATGACGGTGAGGGGCATACCGGCGTCGATCGCTTCGTTCACGGCTGCTTTTGTGAAGGCGGGGGGAACGAAGATGACGGAGACGTCTGCTCCCGTTGCATCCATTGCTTCGCGCACGGTTCCAAATACTGGGATTTCCACGGATCCGTGTGGGCTGGGGAACTCAACGGAGGTCCCTGCTTTACGGGGGTTGACCCCACCAACGATTGTGGTTCCGCTGGCAAGCATGCGTGTGGTGTGTTTATGACCTTCGGCGCCGGTCATTCCCTGAACGATGACGCGTGAGTCGTTGTTGATGAAGATTGCCATGGTGTGTCGTTCTCCTACGGACTCAGGCGTTGGCGAGTTCGGCAGCGCGGTCTGCTCCGCCGTCCATCGTGTCGGCAAGGGTGACTAGGGGGTGGGCTGCTGCACGCAAAATTGCTCGACCTTCGTCGACGTTGTTGCCATCGAGTCGCACAACGAGCGGTTTGGTTGCAGTGTCGCCAAGGATGTCAAGGGCTGTGACGATCCCATTGGCGACTTCGTCACACGCGGTGATCCCCCCGAACACATTGACGAACACTGACTTGACCTGGGGGTCACCGAGGATGACGTCGAGGCCGGCGGCCATGACGGACGCAGATGCACCTCCGCCGATGTCAAGGAAGTTTGCGGGGCGGACACCACCATGGCGTTCTCCTGCGTAAGCAACAACATCGAGGGTTGACATGACAAGCCCAGCACCGTTACCGATGACTCCTACTTCGCCATCAAGTTTGACGTAGTTGAGGTCGTTTTCTTGCGCTTTTGCTTCTAGTGGGTCTGTTGCTTCTGAGTCCGCAAGGTCCCCGTGGTCTGGGTGTCGGAAGGAGGCGTTGTCGTCGAGTGAGACTTTCCCGTCGAGTGCCACAATGTCACCGTCGGATGTCAGAACCAGAGGGTTCACTTCCACGAGTGTGGCGTCTTCGTCACGGTAAACGACCCACAACTTTTTGAGGACCTCTACGACTTTGGCGGTGAGTTCGGGGGCGAAGTTCGCAGCGTGTGCGATTTCTATTGCTTTGGCGTCATCGATGCCCACTGTGGGGTCAACGGCCACGCGCGCGAGTGCTTCGGGGCGTTCGACAGCGAGTTGTTCGATCTCCATGCCGCCTTCCACACTGGCCATTGCCAGGTAGGAGCGGTTTGCTCGATCCAACAGAATGGACACGTAGAACTCTTGGTCGATTGAAGCGCCTTGCGCGATCATGACCCGGTGGACGGTGTGCCCTTTGATATCCATGCCAAGGATCTCTTGGGCGCGGTCGTGTGCTTCTTGCGGTGAGTGTGCCAGCTTGACGCCGCCCGCTTTTCCGCGGCCGCCGGTTTTCACTTGGGCTTTGACGACGACTGTTCCGCCGCCCAGTTGTTCGGCTCCGTTGCGTGCTTCTTGTGGTGTAGTGGCAACGACGCCGCCGAGCACGGGAACGCCGTGCTTCTCGAATATGTCGCGTGCTTGGTATTCGAACAGGTCCACCCTGCTGCGTCCTTCCGTCGACGGGATGAGATATCTCGACATCGAGATATCCTTTCAAGACTAACCGCGCCCTAGGGCTTTCGTCATGTCGCCATCTGTGGACTGGGACACACTTACTGGGCGTGTTGCGGCGCTGTGTCGTGACCTATTGGTCGATGCGTGTCACGGGAGCGTAGCGAAGCAGGAGCCGTTTCTCACCCTCAGTTTCGAAGTGGACCGTCGCGGTGGCATTGCGCCCCTGCCCAGCAACCATCACAACTCGCCCAACCCCAAAGGTCTCATGCTGCACACGGTCGCCTTGACGCAAGACCGGGATATCTGCCTCATCTTTCGCTTGGGGTGCACCAACCCGTGCTGGGGGCGGCGCCGCAGCTGACTTCTTCCACGCCGGCAAGCCCTGACTGCGCCCGGAACCAATCGGTGCACCAAAGTCATCGTCGTCACGCAATGCGCGGGAACGGTCACCGCTATAACCGGAGGATCCCGACCGTGATCCAGAATTCATGAGGACCTCGGTTGTGGAATACTGGCGCCGCCACTCAATGAGCTCAGCAGGAATATCATCCAAGAAACGGCTTGGCGGGAACTGTTGGGCACTCCCCCATGCTGACCGCGTTGTTGCACGAGTAAGGTAGAGACGTTCGCGCGCACGAGTCACGCCAACGTAGGCAAGACGCCGCTCCTCTGACAGTTCGCTGTCATCAAGGAGTGCACGCATATGGGGGAAGGTCCCGTCTTCTAAACCGGTGAGAAATGCCACCGGAAACTCCAGTCCTTTGGCTGTATGCAAGGTCATCAGTGTGATCACTCCAGGGTCAACAACCGGAGTGTCTTCATGACCTGCGTCGTCACTTGACGGTACAGAATCTGCGTCTGCGACCAATGACACCCGTTCAAGGAATCCTCCAAGGCCTCCCTCGGGGTCCTCTTTTTCGTATTCCATGGCCACTGCATGAAGTTCTGCAAGGTTTTCTACTCGGGACTGATCCTGTGGGTCCTCACTATCACGGAGTAACTCCAAGTACCCCGTGTCATCAAGAATCGCCGAAATAAGCCCTGCCGGGCCGACCCCTTGATCCACGTTTTGCTGCCACGTGTCGAGCAACTGAGCAAACGCTCGCGCGGGTTTTGTTGACCGTGCTGTCAGCCCAGGGATCGTGTCAATACGGCGAAGCGCATCAGCAAATGATATGTCGTGGGCGGCAGCAAACTGGGCGATCACTGCCTCACTGCGGTCGCCCAACCCTCGTTTGGGCACATTGATGATGCGTCGCACGTTGACGTCGTCGTCACTGTTATTCACCGCATGAAGGTAGGCAAGAACGTCCTTGATTTCTTTGCGCTCATAGAAGCGGGTGCCACCCACAACTTTGTACGGTAAACCTACTCGGATGAGCACTTCCTCGAGCGCTCGAGATTGGTTATTTGTCCGGTAAAACACGGCGACGTCTCCAGGGCGCACACCGTGTTTGTCCATGAGGGAATCAATTTCTCGTGCGATCCATCGTGCTTCGTCGTGTTCCGTATCTCCCACGTAGCCAACGATTGCTGGGCCGTCACCGGCAGCAGTCCACAGCTTCTTTGGGCGACGGTCATTGTTCCGCGAAATGACTGCGTTGGCTGCCGACAATATAGTCTGGGTGGAACGGTAGTTTTGCTCCAACAAAATGGTGCGCGCTTGAGGGTAATCCTGCTCAAACTCCAAAATGTTACGGATTGACGCGCCACGGAATGCGTAAATCGACTGGTCAGAGTCACCAACAACAGTCAGCTCACTCGCGGTGAGACCATCATGATCGGTGCCCACCAACTCCCGAATCAGCGCATATTGCGCATGGTTTGTGTCCTGGTACTCATCAACAAGGATGTGCCGGAACCTGCGTTGATAGTGGTCACGCACTTCGGGGAACTGCCGCAACAGATCAACGGTGCGCACAATGATGTCATCAAAGTCCAAGGCATGGGCGGTCGCGAGTCGCTGCTGATAGCGCTCAAAAATCCGACCAATCATGACCTCGTAATCATTGGAACCAGCACGAACCAGGTGGTCCGCTGGCGTCATGAGCTCATCTTTGAGCCCTGAAATCCGTTGAGCTACCCCTTTCGGGGTGAAGCGTTTGGGGTCAAGTTCTAACTCTCGGACAACTAAACCCAACAAGCGCTGCGAATCAGCGGAGTCATAAATCGAAAAAGTCGATTTGAGGCCCAGTGCGCTTGCATGGGCACGCAAAATCCGTACACATGTGGAGTGGAAAGTCGACACCCACATTCGTTGAGCTGATGGACCAACAATCTGGATCACGCGCTCACGCATTTCCGCAGCGGCTTTGTTCGTGAATGTAATAGCCAGTATTTCACTGGGCCACGCACGCCCGGTCGCCAAGAGCCACGCAATCCGGTGGGTCAACACTCGTGTTTTGCCCGATCCTGCCCCAGCCACAATCAAAAGGGGGGACCCTGCATGCTCCACAGCCGCTTGCTGTTGCGGGTTCAGCCCTGTAAGTAACGCTTGTGCGTCGTCGACGAATGCTGATCGAGGCTCGTCAGGGGTGGGTTGTGTCCACGCACCACCTGGCGCTAACCGAGGGAGCGCTGCTTGTGAGGTCGGACCGGTCACTGAAGGCAAGTGCCCAAACAAAGAATCCATAGCGACCCCAGCCTAACGCGAGCCGCTGACAAGGTCACACAAGCCCGCTGTGACCAGGCGCTGTCCGCGGCAGAAAAATGGTGGAGCACCGCCGAAGCAGTGCTCCACCGACAATCACATGTCACTGGTCAAGAACGGCAGCCAAGAAATCTTTCGTCCGCTGTTCTTGCGGGTCAGTGAACATCACCTCAGGTGAGGCTTCCTCAACAATGGAGCCTGAATCAAACATGAGCACCCTGTTGGACACGTCACGAGCGAACTGCATCTCGTGGGTGACAATCAACATTGTGATGTCGGTTGTCCGCGCCACCGCGCGGAGCACTTCCAACACTTCCCCCACGATTTCTGGGTCGAGCGCAGAGGTCACTTCGTCAAGAAGCAGGATCTCCGGGTCCATCGCTAAAGCCCGAGCAATCGCCACGCGTTGCTGTTGCCCACCAGACAGCTCCATCGGGTGCGCGTTCTCCTTGTCAGCAAGACCGACCTTCGCCAACAACTCCCGGCCACGCTCCACGGCTTGCTTTTTCGGCATTTTCAACACATGAACTGGTGCTTCAATAATGTTCTCCATCACCGTCATATTGGGGAACAAGTTGAACTGTTGAAACACCATGCCAATGCGTTGACGGATATGATTACGGTGCTTTTCTCGTAATTCGACTCGCTTACCGTCCCGTACCGTGTGAGTGAGCGGTTCACCGTCAATGTAAATGTACCCGTCGGTCAGTTCTTCAAGGGTCATGACCAACCGAAGAATGGTGGTCTTTCCGGAGCCGGATGGACCAATCAGCGTCACCCTGTCGCCTTTATTGACGGTGAAGTTGAGATCGTTGAGGACCACATGGTCGCCAAAGGCTTTCTTCACATCCTCAAACCTGATCGCCGGGACATCCTCCGCTCGCGCTGGTGATGTCGCAGTCTGCGGTTCAGTTGGTGTAGGCAAGGCGCTTCTCCAATCGGCTGATGAGCAGCGAGGTGGGGTAACTAGACGCAAGGAAAATGACGCCCGTCAAGGTAATCGCTTCAATGTAGGTGAAGTGGTTTCCACCATAAGTTTGTGCGGCACGCACAATTTCTGTCACGGTGATTGCAATGAGGAACGGAGTGTCCTTGAACATGGAAATGACATAGTTCCCTAGTGCGGGGACCGTTGCTCGAACCGCTTGAGGAATGATGACAGCTATCCAGGTTCTCGCCCTCGACATGGATAAAGCTGTTGTTGCTTCCCATTGCCCTTGAGGAACCGAATCAATCCCTGCACGGTACACCTCAGCCATGTATGTGGCGTAGTGAATACCAAAAATGATGATCCCGATGGTGATCGGTTCCATATCGAGGAAAAGATAGTAAGCAAAAAGCAGTTGCACCACAATGGGTGTCATTCTGATGAAGTCAGAGATGAACGTCAACACCACCGCGATAGGCCGCGGGGCACTGCGGCGACCAATGGCAAGGACAAGCCCAAGAACAGCGGCGATCAGTGAGGACACGAGTGTGACATAGAGCGTCACTTTGACAAAGGCTTCAAGGAGGAGTGGAAGTACCTCAATGGCTGCATCCCAACTCCAGATCGAGTCATTCATTGGTTCTCCCCCTTACCGGCGCTTGCTTTCAGGGAACGGAAACTCAAGACATCCCGCAGCGACTGTCCGCGACCAAGTTTGTGTTTAGCCCGTACCTCCATTGCGTTCATGCCTAGGGTGAGGATGTATGCGAGAACGAAGTACAGAATCAGCCCAACCGAATACGCAAAGAACGTGTCGGTGTCTTGACGCAGCTTCCCCAGCATGAAGGTCAGGTCAGCCATCGCGATGATGCTCACGATCGCAGTCCCTTTAAGTAGTTGAATGAGGAGATTGGTTAGCGAGGGAATCATCAGCGCCCAGGCTTGCGGGAAGATGATTCGCCACATCCGCTGTGTTCGACTCAAACTCAGTGCCGTTGTTGCTTCCCACTGTCCTTGAGGAACGGAGTTGATCGAACCACGGACCACTTCCGCTCCGTAGGCACCGTAGTTCAATCCCAAGGCCGCAATTCCTACCGCGAGAGCAGGGAGCTCCACCCCAAAACGCGGGAGAACAAAAAACAGCCAGAATAGTTGCACAACGAGTGATGTTCCGCGGAAGAATTCGATAAACACCCGTGCGGTTCCTCGCACAAGGACGTTGTCGAACCGCGCGAGCAACCCGAGAGCAACCGCAACGACGAGAGCGAGCGATGCGCCCCCCAGGGTCAAGAGCAGGGTGATCCCCATGCCGTCGAGAATCTGGGGGAGCGCATCGCGAAGCGCTGTGAAGTTGTCAGACAAGTGGGTCAGCCCAGCTCTCCGGCACACAGCTGCTCGGTGGTGAGGTCAGCTGGTGGAAGGTTCTCTTCGGTGAATCCGTATTCACCAACGAGGTCGAGGTAGGCTGCAGAGTCACCGGTGATCGTGGCGAGTTCCTCGTTGTATGCCTCCAGAAGTGCGGTGTCTTCTTTGCGGAACACGGTAGAACCAGCACCAACCTGCTCAACGCCATCAATGACTTGGACGAACGCGTCGGTTGTTTCGACTCCGACGTCGGGGTTGTTCTGTGCCATCCAGTTCAGTGAGATCGCGGTCATGGCGAAAGCGTCAGCGCGCCCGTTGGCCACAACGTCCATGCCGTCTTGTGCGTTGTCGACGTAGGTGACGTCCTCAATTCCGAGGGCGTCGGCGTAGCCAGCTTCGATTCCACCGTTAAGGACGGCGAGACGGACATCTCCGCCGGCCTCGACAACAGAGTCAAGAGTAGTCAAGCCCTGGGGGTTACCTTCGGGCACCATCAGACCAGTGGTGTACATGATCTCAGGGTCAGAGAAAGCTGCTTGTTCGCAACGGTCGGGAAGAATAGACATCCCTGCGCTGATGGCGTCATAGCGGCCTGCGTTCAATCCTGGGATCAGTGAGTTCCAGTCCACTTCGACAACCTCGACATTGTCGATTCCCATCCCTGCGAAGATTTCTTCGTGCATTGCGATGGTGGCGCCGCGCGCTTCGTCGCCTTCGACCCAAGAGTATGGGCGTTCGTCGGCGATGGCGACAGTGATGGTTCCTTCGTCTTTCAGACGATCCAAGGTTGCTTGGTCAGCGTTCGCGTCGTCGTCGGAGGAGCATGCGCTCACTGCGAGGAGTGAGGCGGCTGCGAGCACTGCTGCGACCTGTGTTCTTGTGCGTGTCATCGTGTCCTCTTTCGGTTGTGCGGGGCGAACCACGGGCTCGTTGAGCCGGCAACCCGACCCGAAATTGGTGATGGCCGCGTTCCAGACTACACAGGTCGACGACATTTGCACAGTCTTAACGTCTGACTGTCCTTGTGTATACAATGTGCGGACATGTTTGTTGGCCGCAGTATTCACACCCCACCCCTCAACGCGGCACAATGGTGTGCACAGCACCACTGCACACATCACGCTCTGACACCGGCACTGCGCGCCCGCCCAGCCACCGCATCGAAAGGACGCACATGGCACACACCACACCTCGATCGGGAGTTTCCGTTTTACGGGTACCACGCGCATCAACCGTTGACCTGATCGCCATTGAGTTACGCAAGGCGATTTTTGAGGGTGCACTGCCGGTGGGCTCGCAACTCGGTGAGGTGGAGATTTCCGCACAGCTGGGAGTTAGTCGCAGCCCTCTACGCGAGGCTGCTCAACGACTAGTGCAAGAAGGGCTACTGACGGCGACTCCTGGTCGCGGGCTTCGTGTGAGCACCATTGGACCAGAGGCGGTGGCGGATCTTTATACCGAGCGACTTGCGGTAGAGACACAAGCGATGAGGGATATTGTGCATCATGCACGGCCGCTGTCGCCGCTCCACACAGCGTTGACTTTCCTCAAAGAGGTCTCCGAAGGCGATGATGCCCGCGCAATTGGTGATGCTGATCTAGAGTTTCACCGACTTCTTGTGTCGCTCAGTGACAGCCCACGCCTGATGAAAGCAATGGAACGGCTTGTTGTGGAAACGCGTATTGCCAGTTACTCGATGCCGCAAGGTTATGTGGTACGCCGTTCGGTATCCCCCACATATGACGCACTGATGACACACCTTGAGTCTGGTCAGGTCGCTGCAGCAGTGGACGCACTTGCCACCCAGTTCACTGAGGCAATCACTCGGTTGACGGGCCGTGACAGTACCACTGACACGATTGCATCACCACTGGCTGATCCCCCACAGTCGCTCGATCCCATTGGGTTACCTGAGCAAGAGTAGGAGTGTGTGGCGCCACCACAGGCGTGACTTCTGTGTTAGGTGACGATCAACCCGATCACCCAGATCCCGCAGGCCAAGAGGGATCCACTGAGCTCCACAATGATGGTCACTCCTGTGGCTTTCAAGGCAATGACCGTTGCCGACCATGCGTGGGCATGATCATTTCCCCTCAGCCGCTCAACGACATAGACAGCAAGGACAAAGCCAAGCGGTAATCCGATGACAGGAAGAACGAAGAATCCGATCGCCCCAACGAGAAGTCCACACACAATGGTGAATCCTGGAACTGACCCGCGGGCCAGGTAGCGACCTGCCCACACATATTTCAGGACTCCGGTCAGAATAAGCGCGAGGGCAGCGATAGCGAAGATGGTCCAGGCGTGTCCACCTTCCAGCCCGGCCCAGACACCAATCGCCCCCGCAATAATCACAGGACCTGGGTAGATCTGGATCATTGATCCGATCAGTCCGATGATAAGGACGAGGGCGATCAGGAGATCTTGGGGCATAGTCACCTGGCGATTATCCCAGAGTGTGCCGTCCTGCAAAGAAGATGGCCAGTGCGATGTTGAGCACGGTGAGCCCACCAATGGTGTTAATCAACCCACGTGGAGCGTTGTCGCCTTGTTTCTTGGCACGAAATGCAAGGACCACCACAACAACGGTGACCAGCGTCTTGATGCCAATTTTCATGTGGTTCACGTCGGCGTCACTGCCCATTTCGGCGACCCCCACCATGAGGAGTCCGGTCAGCAACGCGGTCAGTGCTGCATGCGGGATGCCGCGGTAGAGCCCAGGCTTTTTCATGGTGGCGATCCAGCCACCAAGGATGATGGCCCAGGAAAGGAGGTGGAGGAAGAGAAGTGCTTGGTATACGAAGTCCATATCGTCATCGTAGGCAGGTTCGCCAAGGTGCGCTACATTGTTTCCGACACTGTGTCATGAAACTCCTCACACCCCACCCCTGCCCCAGGGCAACGCGTCAATTAACACAACGAAACATTACGTTACCGGGGTTAATTCCATGATTCGGACGATCTAGACGCCCCTTGTGTGCTCGCGTAGCGTCATCATCATGGTCCACGCCCTCAGCATCACGCACTCACGCTTGCACACCGACGCCGGTGCGCCCATGCGTACTGCGTCCACCGGCGGGATCATGCCTTTTCAGTGCTGCTGTTGTTGATCGCTTCCCCATCCGCGCGACACCAGCACCCCTGCAGCCCAGAGCAACGGCCTGGTCGTGTCGCGCAACATCAACACCACCCACGACCCCAGGGAAAATAGATGACTGCGTCCGAAACCTCCACCCACCCACCGCGCACCACCCGCGCTGCAAAACCACAAGGTCAGTGGAAAATTGATGGCAAAACCCCACTGAACGCCAACGAAGAACTTAAACAGGAAGACAACGGACTCAACGTTCGTGACCGGATAATTTCCACGTACGCCCGCGAAGGGTTCGACTCTATCCCCTCCACCGACCTACACGGTCGATTTCGCTGGTGGGGCCTGTACACACAGCGCAAACCCGGAATCGACGGGGGCCGCACCGCAACCTTGGAACCCCACGAACTCGAAGACAAATACTTCATGATGCGCGTCCGCATCGACGGCGGCGCACTGACAACCCACCAACTACGGGTGGTTGGCGATATCTCCTCTACCTATGCCCGTGACACAGCAGACATCACCGATCGGCAAAACATCCAATACCACTGGATCCAAGTCGAAGACGTCCCTGCTATCTGGGAGAAACTCGAAACCAACGGACTCAACACAATAGAGGCCTGCGGTGACGTCCCCCGCGTCATCCTTGGTTCCCCCGTCGCCGGAATCGCCCACGATGAACTCATCGACGTCACCCCGTTTATTGACGAGATCAAAGCACGCTTTATTGGTGACCCTGAGCTTGCGAACCTGCCCCGAAAGTTCAAAACCGCAATGACAGGGCACCCCAGCCAGGACGTTGTCCACGAAATCAACGACGTCTCCTTTGTGGCCGTCAACCACCCTGACTTTGGGGTTGGGTTTGATGTCTGGGTTGGTGGTGGTCTCTCCACAGTAGCCCACATGGCACAGCGCCTCGGCGCATTTGTCCGCCCTGATCAGGTTGTCGACGTATGGCATGGGGTGGCCAGCATCTTCCGCGACTACGGGTACCGCCGACTGCGGAACCGGGCCCGGTTGAAGTTCCTCATGAAAGATTGGGGACCAGAAAAATTCCGGGACGTGCTAGAAACCGAATACTTGGGATACCACCTCGATGACGGCCCAGCACCACCCCCACCCACACGCCCCGGGGACCACGTGGGTGTCCATGAACAAAAAGATGGGCGCTTTTATGTGGGAGCAGCGCCCTATGTGGGGCGCGTCTCCGGATCCACACTCATCGCGCTCGCGGATCTTGCTGAGTCCGTGGGCTCTGGTCGCATCCGGTTCACGGCACACCAGAAGCTACTCATTCTCGATGTTCCTGGCGAGCAGGTGGAGCACGTAGTGCAGCGCCTTGCAGAACTTGGGCTCAGTGCCCGCCCCTCCCCTTTCCACCGCAACACCATGGCGTGCACGGGGATTGAGTACTGCAAACTCGCGATCGTTGAAACGAAGGCAACAGCGACTGTCGCGATCAAAGAGTTGGAGCAGAAACTGAGTGATCTGTCGCATCTGCCTCCAATCCGCCTTCATGTCAATGGGTGCCCCAACTCGTGTGCCCGCATTCAGACCGCAGACATTGGTTTGAAGGGCCAGTTGGTCATGGACGAATCTGGGCAGCAGGTTCCCGGATTCCAAGTCCATGTCGGTGGTGGTTTAGCTAGTGAGACCAGGGATGAAGCAGGAACTGGGCGCACCGTACGTGGGTTGAAGGTGACTGCAGAGGAACTTCCTGGCTACGTCGAACGTGTGGTGCGCCGCTTTGACGCCAACCGCGACGAGGCGGAAACGTTCGCCCAGTGGGCCCACCGTGTTGATGAGGATGATTTACGATGAGTGCACTCCAGGAGGCGCGTGACCGCGCACGCAAGGCTGCAGAAGAACGCGAAACCCTGCGCGGACAAGCTCAAGCAAACCGTGAGGTTGATGAGACCCGCACCATCCGCACGCCAGAGGAACTTCGCCGTTTAGCTGAGGTCGGAGCCACGCAGTTGGGTGGCTCTGGGATTGGGGCAGCAGACGAAGCGACCTACAACGAAGTCCTTCAATGGGTGACGCGTGTTTTTGGTTACCGCACCGCAGTCGCATGCTCGATGGCAGATGCTGTGTTACCGCATCTTGTAGCCACCCACATTCCCTTTGTTGATGTGCTGTTCCTGGAGACTGGGTATCACTTCCCCGAAACACTGGGAACTCGCGATGCCGTTGCCACCACGATGAACGTCTCCGTGATTGATGTGACCCCAGAACTCACTGTTGCGCAGCAAGATGCAGAGCATGGTGCGAACCTGTGGCAGCGAGACCCCGCATCATGCTGTGCAATGCGGAAAGTGGAACCGATCCACCGGGCGTTAGGCCAGTACGAAGTGTGGATTACCGGGGTTCGCCGAGACGAAGCACCAACACGTGCACAAACGCCTTTGGTGACCTTTGATGACACCAACGGATTAGTCAAGGTGAATCCTCTGGCTGCGTGGTCTTTTGACGACCTCATGAACTACGCCCAGGAGCACAATGTGATCACCAACCCGTTGCTCGCTGACGGATACCCCTCGATTGGGTGCGCACCGTGCACCCGTCGCGTTCAACCAGGAGAAGACCCGCGAGCTGGCCGGTGGGCTGGGCTTGCCAAAACAGAATGTGGGCTGCACGTATGACTCTCAACCTCACCTCGCATCGACAGCTAACTCAACTTCAGGCGCTGGAATCCGAAGCGATCCACATTATTCGGGAAGTAGTTGCCGAGTTTGACCGTCCTGGCCTGCTGTTTTCTGGTGGGAAAGACTCCGTGGTCATGCTGCACCTGGCCCGTAAAGCCTTTTGGCCAGCCCCAGTCCCCTTCCCATTAATCCATGTGGACACCGGACACAATTTTCCTGAGGTACTTGAGTACCGCGATCGTATTGTCAAAAAACTCAACGCACGCCTCATTGTGCAACGGGTTCAGGACTACATTGACGATGGTCGGCTAGCGGAACGCGCCGACGGCACCCGTAATCCGTTACAAACCCAACCGCTTCTTGATGTCATCGCGGCGAACAAGTGTGATGTTGTGTTTGGTGGTGGGCGTCGTGATGAAGAAAAGGCCCGCGCCAAAGAGCGCGTGTTGTCGTTGCGTGACGAATTTGGGCAATGGGATCCGCGTAATCAGCGGCCCGAGTTGTGGCGCCTGTACAACGGGCGGCACACGGTTGGTGAGCATGTGCGTGCGTTCCCCTTGTCGAACTGGACTGAACTTGATGTGTGGCGGTACATCGAGGCAGAGAATATTGAGCTGCCGTCGTTGTACTACGCCCATGACCGTGACGTTTTTCTCCGTGATGGGATGCTCCTTGCGGTGGGTCCGTGGTCTGCTCCCCGCGGAGGTGAGGAGGTTACCCGCCGCCGGGTGCGGTACCGCACAGTTGGGGATATGTCGTGCACGGGGGCTGTGGCATCTGATGCAGCCGATGTCCGCGCCGTCATTGAGGAAGTGGCACTCACTCGTATCACTGAGCGAGGGGCAACCAGAGCTGATGACCGGCTGTCTGAGGCAGCAATGGAAGACCGGAAGAAAGAGGGGTACTTCTAATGAGTACACTGCTGCGTTTAGCGACCGCCGGGTCGGTTGATGATGGCAAATCCACGTTGGTGGGTCGCTTGTTGTATGACTCCAAATCCGTGTTAGTTGACCAGTTGGAGTCGGTCGAGCGGGTTTCACGTGACCGCGGGTTAGAGCATGCCGACCTCGCACTGCTCACCGATGGGCTTCGTGCTGAACGGGAGCAGGGCATCACCATTGATGTTGCTTACCGTTACTTCGCTACCGCGAAACGCACGTTCATCCTCGCCGACTGCCCTGGCCACGTCCAGTACACGCGTAATACCGTGACTGGTGCGTCCACCGCGCACGTTGTGGTGTTGCTTCTCGATGCGCGGAAGGGGTTAGTCGAACAAACCCGCCGCCACCTTGCAGTGGCGTCATTGTTGCGGGTCCCCCATGTGGTGGTGGCAGTGAACAAAATTGACTTGGTGGGGTACTCCCAAGACCGGTATGACGAACTTGATGCAGAGGTTCGGGCGGTGGCCGCAGAACTGGGAGTGGAAGGGATTTCCACAATCCCCGTCTCAGCGCTGGTCGGTGACAACATTGTGGACCGTTCGGTGCATACACCGTGGTACGAGGGTCCGTCCTTGCTGGAACTGCTCGAGGAACTACCAGGCGACCCAACACCTGAGGAAGGCTCCTTCCGTTTCCCGGTGCAAACAGTGATCCGCCCCCAAGGTGCGGCTGCACCACAGTTCGTTGACTACCGTGGGTATGCAGGACAAGTGGCTCAAGGTGTTGTCCGGGTTGGTGATGCGGTGACGGTCCTCCCCTCTGGTGCCACCTCAACAATTATCGGGATTGACACCTTTGATGGCCCACTGGAGGAAGCGTTCGCGCCACAATCAGTGACCTTGCGTCTTTCTCATGACCTCGATGTCACCCGCGGCGATCTTCTTTCCTCCTCCCATGATGCCCCCAACCCGACGCGCACAATTCATGGCACCCTCGCCTGGCTTGCTGAACGTCCCGCTGTGCCGGGGGCCCGAGTGTTGATCAAGCACACCACCCATGTGGTTCAAGGAGTGCTGCGTGACATCCACTCACGCCTCAACCTTGACACCGCCCACCATGAACCTGCAGACTCACTCACCCTCAATGACATTGGCCATGTCACACTCCGGGTGGCTGCTGATCTTGCTGTGGAAGATTATTTGGACTCGCGCCACATTGGCTCTTTCCTCGTTATTGATCCAGCAAGCGGATACACCCTTGCCGCAGGAATGGTAGGTGACGCACTCGAAGCAAAAATTGATCCCGCCTCCCGTCCGTCTCAATACTCTATCTAGATTGCTCCTTGCGAGGTCATCGTGTCTGACGTTCTTCCTCTTGGTGTGCGACTCACCGGGCGCCCCGTCCTTGTTGTGGGCGGCGGCGCGGTCGCTGCACGCCGGGCCCGGATGCTGCATCGTAGTGGTGCCCGTGTCACAGTGATCTCCCCACAGTTGTGCCCAGACATGGAAGAACTCATCGCAACGTCCCAGTACGCGGCCGATCAAGCGCACGGATACCGCGTTGTGGTTCATCACCGCACCTACCGCGACGGTGATGTCCACGGCATGTGGCTGGTTGCCACGGCAACCAGCCACCGTGAGGTTGATGATGCGGTAGCACAGGCAGCAGAAGACAACCGTGTGTTCTGCCTCAAAGGTGGTGACCCCCACTCCGCTACCGCCTGGGCTCCTGCGCTCACCACCCACGGTGACTCCACAATCGCGGTGCTCTCCCAAGGACACTCCCCCAACCCACGACGGTCAATCCGCTTACGCGACAAGATCGCCGCGTTTCTCACCACACACCCAGAGGAACCGCGACTCGCTAGGGGGCGCATCGGCACACCACAACAGCAACCCACCCACACGCCCCCTGTTGGTCACGTCACACTCGTAGGTGGTGGGCCAGGGGCCCTCGGCCTTCTGACTATTGCTGGCAAACAAGCCATCGAACATGCTGATGTTCTTGTCATGGATCGTCTCGCACCTCAAGAAGCACGCCGCTATGCACCGGCGCACGCAGAGATCATTGATGTCGGGAAAACCGGTGGTCGCCACCCGGTGTCCCAAGCAGAAATCCACGACATCCTCATCGATCGGGCAACTGCAGGGCTGCACGTTGTTCGACTCAAAGGAGGCGACCCCTACGTCTTTGGGCGGGGCGGAGAAGAATACGAGGCGTGCACCAGGCACAACATTCCTGTCACCGTGCTCCCCGGTGTGACATCGGCTGTCTCCGTACCCGCCGCAGCCGGAATTCCTGTCACCCATCGTGGAGTGTCACGAGGTTTCACTGTGCTCACTGGACACTGCGACCTTGACAAAGCACCCCTGGCACAGGACCACACCGTGGTTTTGCTCATGGGGGTGTCCCGGTTGGAAGAACTCACCGCGCAACTCATCGCCCAAGGCAACTCAGCCAACACACCCTGCGCCATCATTGAAGACGGATACGGGCCACGGCAGCGCACGACCACGGGAACCTTGGCGTCCATCGCACAAACAGCCCGGCAAGTAGGGGTGCAATCCCCCGCGATCACCGTTGTTGGTGACGTCGCTGCGTTCGCTCACTCACCGTTCAGTGCTGCTCTGCCTGGCAGTATCGGTCAACAATCACCTGCGCGACACGAGGGTCATGCCCAAGCGGGGCTGACACAGTAACCCCCAGTGGATCTGCCACCTTATGGAGCCGATCATCAAAGAAGCCCGGTGCCAGCAAGTAATTCGCCACCGCATCTGTAGTTGGCGTGATCACCTCACCAACGCGCGGCGATGCTGCTGAACAATACCCGGGGGTCACTGCCCCCTGCCAACGCTGTGACACCAAATCAACCATCGCTTCGACATCAGCGCTGGCCCGCGCGTCAGAAGACCCAGCTGCAGCAAACACCACATCACCACGGTCAACACCCCCCTGTCGTAGCCGATCCACCACCAGGTCAGCCAATAACGGGTGCGGCCCAAGTGCCGGTGTCGCTACCGCCTGTGACCGTGGACCTGTTGCCTCATTGCGCGCGGCAACCGCCTGCGCAATGTCATGATGCACGTGGTACCCCGCCGACAACAGCACCGGAACCACAATGACATCCCGATGATGAGGCACCTCAAGGATGACGGTATCAATTTGGGGGAACTGCACATCGACATAGGTCTCGATCACCTCAACGTCAGGGAGGAGAACTCTGACCTGGTCAAGGACGCTCGACACCACACGCTGGCCGGTCGGATTATCAGTTCCATGGGAGCACGCAAGCAGCACGGGACGTAACATCATGGTCCTATCGTGCCCTCTTCCAGCCATTGCTCGGCATGAACACCCGCCATGCGGGTCAAAGTTAACACCGTTGTCACAGACGCACTCACAAAAGCCGGCGTGCAGCCGCCCACCTGGTCAACTCATGGCGAGACGACAACTGGAGCTTGCGCAACACCGCTGAGACGTGAGACTCCACAGTCTTCACCGAAATGAACAACTCCGACGCCACCTCACGGTAGGCATACCCCCGTGCAATCAAACGCATCACTTCTTGTTCCCGGGCGCTGAGACGATCAAGCTCATCATCTGTGGTCGCAATGTCAGCGTGTTGGGTTCCAAACGCATCCAACACGAAGCCTGCTAGTCGCGGCGAAAAAACTGCGTCACCATCCCGAACCCGCACCATCGCATCAGCAAGTTCGTCAGGGGCGATATTTTTTGTCACGTACCCGCGAGCGCCGGCCCGAATGACTGCGACCACATCTTCTGCTGCGTCAGAGACAGAGAGTGCAAGAAATTTTGTGTCCCCGTTGAGGGCGTGGCAGCGGGTGAGGATTTCAGCCCCGCCACCGCCTGCGCCACCGGGGAGGTGAACATCGAGGAGGACAACGTCGGGGGTGGTGTCATGAAGGACAGTGATTGCATTGTCGACGTCACCTGCTTCCGCGACCACGTCAAAGCGTGGTGGCAGGGAGGCGCGCACTCCGGCTCGGAACATGGCGTGATCGTCGATGATGGCGATGCGGATAGGGATGCTCATGATGCCTCCGGGGATTGAGCGGATTGTGGTGAGGGACGGGTGGGAGTTCGGGGGACGGTGATGCGTAGTTCTGTTCCGCCCGCTGCGCGACGTTTGTATTGTGCGGTTCCACCCCTGCGTTCGACCCGGCCAATGATTGATTCTCGCACCCCAAAACGATCGTGAGGGATTGCGTCGATGTCGAAGCCATCGCCGCGGTCGGTGACAGACCCGTCCATGGTGTGGTCAGAGATCTCCAGGTACACGCTGACGGGGGGACGCCCGTGGCGGACAGCGTTTTTGACCCCTTCTCCGAGTGCTTGCAGCATGGCGTGGGAGGTGTCATCTGGTGGGGTGTCCCCCACGATGACAACATCAATGGTGACAGGTTCGTGTCCGCCTAGTGCCGCTGTCATATCATTTTCGATGGTGGCGATCAGGGCACGGGCGTCTTCCTGTACTGAGGTTCCTTCTTGGGGAGTGTCTTCGTACAACCATTGGCGTAGTTCGCGTTCTTGGTTCCGTGCCAGCCGGGTGACTTCGCCTGGTTGGTGGGCGCTGCGTTGGATCAGGGCAAGGGTTTGGAGGACTGAGTCGTGCAGGTGGGCGGCGATGTCGGCACGTTCACGTGCTCGTGCTGAACTGGCGCGTTCATCGGCCAAGTCACGCATGAGGCGCAGCCACCATGGGGCTAATACCAGTCCAGCCCCAACAAGAACAGCCACGGCGGACACGAGAGCGGGCATGAGCATGGTCCCACCACGTTCTTGGCCAAGGAGCAGCACGACCCCCACAACCACAAGAGCTATCCCACCGGTGATGCGCATAATCGATGTGGGGGTTCGTCCACCGACGTGTTTGGCGAGTTGCCCTCGTTGGGTTTCGTTGAGTTGTCCCCAGGCAAGAAATAACCCAATCACTGTGACGACAACGGCAAGAACCACTCCCCAGGGGAGATGAACACCGGCTCGATCTGCAATGAGAAGAGCGGCGGTGGTGACAAGTACTGCACCGATGGCGACATCTTTGATGGGGATCGCAGCCCACCACGGTGGGCTTGGTGCTTCCATTGTGGTCAGCGGGGGAACTGCCCGTGAGGTGGGAGAGTGTTCCCGTGCTGTGGCCCATGGGTCACCTGGCGGGACGGTCATCCATAGGAATAAGTACAGGACTGCCCCGAGCCCTCCCATGAGGCTCGTCACGATCATGACAAGCCTGATGACCCGCACGTCCACACCCAGGTGGGCTGACAGTGCGGCACACACACCAGCGATACGCCTGCCACGTCGCGGGCGCAACAGTGGGAGTCGGTCAGGGGCCGCGGGCACCGCAGCGGATGGCATACTCACACGAGCATCGTCACACATCGGTTCGTTGGTTCGCCACGACCCTGGCGGAAAGTCAGGGTAGAGATCAGGGGAACTCCTGATGGCCCCACCACGTCAACAGCGCGAGGATAGAACCATGACCAGTCCACAACCTACGCCCCCTGTTGGTGGGCAACAGTTTTTTGACTCTATCCGAGGCTCCGGATTCTCGCGTGCCCCATCGCGCTGGATTGGTGGTGTCGCAAGTGGGTTAGCGTCACGGCTCCGTGTTGATCCGCTCATCATTCGAGGCGCTTTTCTTATTGCTGGGATCGTTGTCACCGGTATCACTCTCTTGGTGTATGCGGTGGCGTGGCTTCTTCTTCCTGAGCAGCGCGATGGGCGCATCCATCTCGAACAAGCGTTCCGGGGGGTGTTTGATGGGGCACTGGTCGGTATCGGGGTGATGGTTGTTCTTGGGTTGGGAAGTATTGACAATTTCTTTGTCTTTGGAAACAACACCAGCCCAGTTGCTGCTGTCTTCTGGATTGTTGCTTCGATCGCTGTTGCCATCGGCATCTACTACCTTGTGCAACAGTCGGGGCCGTCCTCGCCGACAGCTTCACACCCCGCACCGGGCACAGCTCCTGCTCAGGGGTACTCAACCACCTCCTTCACGCAGGCTCACCCCACCCCGGCTGACCAGAGCACCACGCAAGTGATCCCGGCGCAATCACCGGAGCCAACCGATGCGGTTCATGATCACAGTGGCACACCTGTTTCTGACGCTGCCCCCGGCTCAGCCACACCGTGGTCAGCGCCTGCATCCCAGACCGGTACAACCAGTGGGTGGACGCCGCCACCAGTGCACAACTCCAGCAATCCCACTGGAGGAAGCCAATTTGCGCTCCTGCTTGGACTCGTCTTTCTCGTCGCTGCAGGGTTCTTGGTTGCTGATACCAGTGGCATGCTCGTTGACGATCTCAGTCTCGTTGCTCTGGTCTCCGCGATTGCCTTAGTTCTTGGTGGTCTCGCTGTTGTGGTCAACGGAATCCGCGGCTACAGCTCAGGGTCTTCCGGGTTCTTTGCGATTGTTGCACTCATTGTGACGCTCAGCGCAACCAGCGCCACTGCAAGCGGAATCAGCATCACCCGTGATAACTGGCGAGTGCTGGGAGACAGCACCTACACACCGACATCGCTCTCGCAGGTGACTGATGGCTTCGCGTTCGGTGTTGGAGACACCACGCTGGATCTCACTGAACTTGAAGAGCCTCCACGTGATGACCAACCAGTCACCATCGCCGTCAGTGGCGGGATCGGGGACATCACGATAGTTGTCCCCTCCGATGTTGCTGTGACCGCAAACCAAGGGGTGGGAATTGGAGAAACAAGGAAAGAGGGGGCCAATACCTCATCGAGCACCGGGGGAATTGGAGTAGGCATTGTTACTTATGAAAACTCACGTGCTGAAGCGGGCGAGGACCCAGTTTTTGACCTCGACATCACCATGGGAATCGGCAGCATCACCATCACAGAGGAGATCTCATGACCAGCAACGATCCAGGCACCTCAGCACAAAACTCACAGCCCACAACTCGTCGCGTACGCTTGACCACCATCGTGTGGGGCATCCTTCTGATCGCTGTCGGAGGTGGCGCGATCGCAGTGGCACTCGGCGCCCACATTGATGCACAACTGGGGCTTATTGCACTGCTCGGATTGACCGGGGTGTTGCTTGTGGGCGTCTCCCTAGTGCGTACCTTACGGTCACGTCCACAGCACGACCCACCCCCGTCAATCCACCCCCACTAGTCCTCGTTCTTCACCTGGAGCCGATCCTTCGGGGACCCCCACTGAACCGCACCTGTGATCGGGCGCGGTTCAGTGCTCTGTTCGGGCGATGCGCTCGTTGCATCGGCGCGGTCTGGGTCATGACTGGTGGGAGTGTTCTGACCGTCCTCGTTCATTGGCTCGAGTTTGGGGGCGTCTGCGGCCACAGGACCCTGTGCAGGTTCGCTGTGTGTGCGTTCCCCAGATGGTGATGTGTCAGCAGGGATACCCTGCGCTGGTGGTTCGCCCACAACCGGGATGGCGCTTGAAATGGATGGTGTCCCATCAGCTGGGTAGGACCGTTGCTGTGACAGCGCACGATCGGAGCGGCTCATGCGCAACGGGGCAGGTGTCTGCGTGGTTGCCGGTGGAGAAATGGGCTCGGGTGCGTCAGTGGCCTGTGACGCGGGGGGAGCGTCCACTGTCTGTGGCGGTGCAGGAATCCACTCATCGTCATCGGTCGAGTCGTTCACCCCCGGTGAGGTGGCACGAGGAGCGCCACCTGGTGCCCCAGCCATACCAAGTGTTTCGTGATTGTGACCGCTGGTGCCCTCAGCCACCGGCGCATCCTGGGTGTCTTGCTCTTCGCCCCCCACCACGGTGCTGTCGGTTGCTGGTGGTGCTCCAAACTCACCGCGAGCTTCTCGACCCCGATGGTCCTGGACATGGATGGGGCCTGCAGAATCAGTGTCAATGACCACAGGGGGGCCGCCAGCTGACCGGCGTAACGCCCACCCCACCAGGATGAAGAGCACCCCTGATGCTGTCACGAACGCTGACAACCCAAACGCAACAACTGATGTGAACAGTGATGCGCGAAGAAACGATGCATTCATGACCACCGCGCGCGTGGGATCGCCCTGCTCCAGTTCAGCGTATGTGCGCCCATCACTCGCGTCGAGTGCATGGTCGCGGATAACCTCAGCTTGAGCAAACGCGGTGAATGGGTCAGCGACGCGCGCCCCAGATAAAAAGGGGGCGTCATCCGCAACGGTGATGCGTTCGCTTCCCAGCTGCTGTGACACCACCACCCACGCCCCCACACCAACAACAGCCATCACGACGCCACTGATGATCGCTATCAACCCAATGACCCCAACAGATGTTGTTGGTCGCACTGTGATCCGTGAACCCATGATTTCTCCTTCATTGTGGGGACTTCTGCCTGCGAATCTACCGTCCGGCACCCCCCGTCGCCACCACAACGCACCTACGGCGTAGCGTCCCACACCCACATCACACACAAAGATGGCCCCACCCGTTTGGGTGGGGCCATCTCCTGTCACGCGCTTTCGCCTCGCCACGCGGGGCGAAAAGTGTTACGCGCTTGCGGTTGGCTTGGGTGCAGTTTCAGTGACAACGTTGGGGCCACTGGACAGCTTGACCAGCGCGAATCCAACGATCGCGAAGAGAACACCAGTTCCCATCACGAGCACTGAGACACCGAAGGAGACAACGGAGGTGAAGAGGGAAGCCCGGAGGAAGGAACCGTTCATTACTGTGGTGCGTTGCTGGCTGATCTCGGCGAGTTCTGCTGCGGCAGCGTCGTACTCAGCGTCACCTTCACCGAGGCCCTGGCCAGCAAGTTCTTCCACCTTGGCGGATGCTTCACGTTGCAGGTCACCCAGTTCGGCGTAGGTCAAACCGTTGGAACCAGCAAGTGCGTGCTTGTCGATGATCTCAGCCTGAGCAAATGCGGTGAACGGGCCGGCAACTTGCTTGCCGGCGAAGTTGTCAGCGTCGCCTGCGACGGTGATGTTTTCTTCTTTGAGGTAGGAACCAACAAGGCCGTAAGCCACCCCACCGGCGACGAGCATGACGAGCCCGAGTACGAGAGTGATGATGCCGAGAATTTTCACGGACTTGAACTGGTTGACGGTCACGGTGGTGGACATGGGATGCCCTCACTTTCAAGAGTTGTTGTGCGGTGTCTAAGAACCAACACCTCATTTATATCGGTCAGGTCCGTGGTTAATCTGGGCACTAGTACCTAAGTTGCTGACGAATATTCGCCAAACATTTTCTATGCAAGCACGAAACATGGGGCTGTGCATCCGGTATATGCGGATGTACAGCCCCATTTTTCTAGGATTACTCCCACTCAATCGTCCCTGGCGGCTTCGAAGTGACATCGAGCACCACTCTGTTCACGTCCCTGACTTCATTGGTGATCCTCGTGGAAATCACCGACAACACGTCATAGGGAAGCCGGGACCAATCCGCCGTCATGGCATCTTCAGAGGACACCGGCCGCAACACAATTGGGTGTCCATACGTGCGACCGTCACCCTGAACTCCCACCGAACGCACATCGGCAAGAAGAACAACAGGACACTGCCAAATCTCACGATCCAAACCGGCACGGGTTAGTTCCTCCCGAGCGATCGCATCAGCTTGACGCAAGATCGCCAACCGCTCAGCCGTCACCTCACCAATGATGCGAATCCCCAACCCGGGGCCCGGGAACGGCTGACGCCACACAATCTCATCCGGGACCCCCAGTTCCACACCCACCGCACGAACCTCATCTTTAAACAACGTCCGCAACGGTTCAATCAACTGGAATTGCAAGTCATCAGGCAAGCCACCCACATTGTGGTGCGACTTAATGTTTGCGGCGCCCTCACCGCCACCGGACTCCACCACATCCGGGTACAACGTTCCTTGCACGAGCCACTTGACGTCACCGTCCTTGTCGCCAGCGTCAGCAACAATCTCGCGTGCTGCACCCTCAAAAGCGCGGATAAACTCACGACCAATAATCTTGCGCTTCGTTTCCGGGTCTGTGACCCCAGCCAACGCGTTGAGGAACTGTTCACGTGCGTCAATGACTTTCAAGTGCACACCCGTGGACTGAACAAAGTCGACTTCAACCTGCTCAGCTTCTCCCTCACGTAGCAACCCATGATCAACAAACACACAGGTCAACTGATCCCCAATAGCACGTTGCACAAGGGCGGCAGCAACAGAGGAATCCACCCCACCAGACAGCCCACAAATCACCTGATCTGAACCTACTTGTTCCCGGATCAACTCCATTTGAGCGGCGACAACGTTGTCTGCCGTCCAGGTCGGCGCAAGTCCAGCACCGTGGTACAAAAAGTTCTCCAGCGCGGCTTGCCCTCCCTGGGAATGCTTCACTTCAGGGTGCCACTGCATACCAAAAAGTTTGCGGTCAGCGTCTTCAAACGCCGCCACCGGCGAACCAGGCGAGGTTGCTAACACGACGAAACCGTCCGGCGCGTCATGGACTGCGTCACCGTGAGACATCCACGTCATCTGCGACTGGGCGGAACCTGCAAGTAAAACGCCCGCCTCGCACACATCGACCGCAGTCCCGCCGTACTCACGGACCCCGGTGTGGGCTACCCGCCCACCAAGAGCAGCAGCCATGGCTTGGAAACCATAGCAAATCCCCATCACCGGAACACCCTGATCAAACAACGCCGGATCAACGCTTGGCGCACCGGGTGCATACACACTTGATGGGCCACCGGACAAAATAATGGCAGCAGGCTTCTTCGCCATCATTGCCTCAACGGGCATGGTGTGGGGAACGATCTCGGAGTACACCTTCGCTTCGCGCACACGCCGAGCGATCAGTTGCGCGTACTGGGCACCGAAATCAACAACAAGGACAGGATGTTCAGTGGAGCCTGGAGTCTGGGTCACTCCCCTATGGTACTGGGAGCCCACACCAACTCAGCAACGGTATCCACCATCTGCCCACCCTGCGTCTTGTTCAAACACGTTGCGACACGGATCCGTGCCCGCAGCAACATAGGCAAACACCATCGTTGTGCCATAACGAAACCACTGAGCAACGTGACGAGCTTCATGGGTAACCAGCGCCGGATCCGCCAGCACCGCATCCTGAGATTGCGCGGTGACAAACGTGTCCCCCCACGTCGTCCCGCCGCGCTCCGCGTAGACCCCGTGATACGGAGAACACACCCACAGCGCAGCAACCGGAAAGTGGTCACCACTGGGGTCCAACAACGACCCAGGCCGATGTGACACATCGACACGCGTGCAGGTCGCCCCTTCTTGTGTGACCTGATCACGGATTGCCGCCCCAACCGCGAGCGCCTGCGCAACACGCAACGCACGGCACCGGGGACCGCTGGACGCAGTGAGACCAAACTGCAGATGTGCCTCGATCCCTGGCCGCATGGGGGCCGGGGGTGCTGTGGCACACGGCGTAGCTGGCAACGCTGTGGAGGCTGGAGCATCGACGTCATGGGCCACTGCTAATCCAGCCGTCGCCGATGGCACGAGAGCGAAAACAAGGAACACTACACTGGCGCACAAAACAGTAACCGACCGACCGCTGCGTCCTGCCGACGTGACACGCACCTGGGTCAGGCTACTCCTCGTGCCAGGTCACGCGCTGCTGCCAGCCGAGCGTGAGCGTCAACAGTGACCCGGCGCTCAACCACAAACGACATGACTGGAACCACGCCGCCTAGGATCATGGTGATGAGTCGCGTGAAGTCCCAACGCATTTTGACCCACATGTCGACCACTGTGATGAGATAGACCACATAAATCCACCCGTGCGCGAACGGGATCCATGCAATGTACGGCTTCAGATGAGTGGCCTGGAACGCATAAATGATGAGCATTTCCACGGTGAGCAAGAGCAACATCACGCCGGTCACGTAGGCCATCACCTGGTAGCGGCGAAGAGCTGACGCCGCACGATCAATGATGCGGTTTTGGCGTTCACCCTGTGTCTGCGCATCCGTCATGGCGTTCGTTACCATCCTCAGGTGTAAAAACAACTACCCACATGTCAGGGGCACACTCTAATGTACACAACTGTGTGGACCCTGACTGACAAGACTCCCCCAGCCTCAACCCTCACCTCACCGACCCGGTACCTGGTGTGGCTTGCCGGGCAACAACGGCGCATTATCGCGATCTCCATGGTGTGCGGCATGATCAGCTTTCTCACCCAAGCGGTCACCCCATTTGCTGGCGGTCGTGCGATCGATGCAGGACTGGACAACGGGCTCACCTCAACCTTGATGATGTGGGCTGGGGTCATGCTCGCCGCGGCACTCATTCAAGTGATCTTTGGTGCGATCGGTCACCGCCATGACACCTACTCGTGGATCCGTGCTGCGCTGACCACCTCACGCCTTCTTGGGCATACCGTTGCCACCACGGGCGATGCCATCCGAGATGAACTCCCCACCGGTGAAGTTGTCGCATCTGTTGCCACAGATGCCCACCGTATTGGCGATCTGTACTTCCAACTTGCCCGGTTCTTTGGGTCGTTAGCCACCTATGTTGTTGTCACCATCATCATGCTTGCCACCTCCCCCACGCTGGGAATCATCATTGCAATTGGCCTGCCCGCAGTAGCTCTGATCCTCACCTTCCTTGTCCGTCCGTTGCAGCGCCGACAAGACAATCAACGAGAAGCCACGGGACGTCTCACCTCCCTTGGATCCGACACCGTCTCAGGTCTGCGAATCTTGCGCGGAATTGGTGGTGAACGCGTCTTTACTCGCCAATATCACGAGCAGTCCCAACGGGTCCGAACTGCCGGCAACAAGGTTGCGCATCTGCAATCCCTCATGGACGGGCTGCAAGTTCTCCTTCCCGGCGGGTTCGTCATCATCATCTTGTGGGTCGGCGCTCTCGAAGCACTCGCTGGACGCATTACGCCCGGCCAACTTGTCACCTTCTACGGATACGCCGCGTTCCTGACATGGCCGATGCAAAACCTCATCATGACCGTTCAAGTGGCTATTCGGACCCATGTGGCTGCATCAAAAGTGCTCCGCGTCCTGCGTGTCACCAACACGGTGACTGACACCGGTACCCGAACCCAAGTGCCTGATGATGCAATCCTCATCGATCACACCACCGGGATCCAGCTCCCTGCTGCCACCTGCGCTGCACTGGTGTGCGAAGACCCTGACGTGAGTGCCACCGTACTCCGCCGCATGGCACGACTCCATGACACGCTGGAAGTTCACACCCCGGTCTCCCTGGATCACGTGCCCCTCACCGAGTACACCAAAGACGCATTACGCACGGCCATCACCGTGTCCGAATCCACCCCCCACATCTTCTCCGGGACCCTGCGTGAAGCCCTCACTGGTCGAATGACCCGACCGGACGACGAGATCATGCACGCCATCGACCTCACTGCCTGCCACGATGTACTCGAATCCGTTCCCGACGGCCTCGACTCCCCCTTGCCAGAAAAAGGCCGGAGCTTATCCGGCGGTCAACGACAACGTGTTGCCCTAGCCCGGGCCTTACTCACCCAGTCTCCCCGTCTCCTGCTCATCGACCCGACCTCAGCAGTGGACGCACACACTGAAGCACGAATCTCAGCGCACATCGCCGCCGAACGTGCCGGGAAAGCCACACTCATCGCCACGACCAGCCCCCTCATGTTGGAACACATGGACATCATCCATGTGCTCGACGCACACGGCACGCTTCTGGGGTCTGGAACACACCACGACTTACTCACCGGCGACACACCCCAAGCCCGCACCTACCGCGCCACGACAACGCGCACCCTGACCGACGAGGACACCACCCATGTCACACACTGAAACCTCGCCTTTCCTCCCAGTCGCCACCGGACCCCAAGTCCGCGAATACGCCACTGGTATGGTGCGCCGCAACTCCCGGACGCTCACACTCGTCATTGTCCTCCAAACCCTGGGCGCAATCGCAGGTCTCGCTGGCCCTGCTGTTGTGGGACAGCTCGTGGACGCACTCACTGCCGGCACAACCGCCACGTACATCACCACAATGGTTGCGCTGCTGGCCGGTGCGCTTCTCACCCAAGCAGTCCTTGTCCGATTCGCACGACTTCACGCCATGGTTCTCGGGGAAAAAGCCTTCGCTGAACTACGTGAAGATTTCCTTTCCACCGTGACCTCCCTTCCCCTGTCTATCGTGGAGCGGTCCGGGACCGGTGACCTCGTGTCGCGGACCACCCACGACATCAACCGCGTCCAACACACCGTGCGGTTCGGTGTCCCCCAAATCCTGGTGTCAACGGCCACTGTCCTCATGACACTCATCGCCACGATCGCGGTGTCGCCCCCCGTGGCACTTGCTGTCTTCGCCGGAAGCCCCCTGCTCATCGGCGTGGCACGCTGGTACCTGCGTCGTGCCGCTCCCCGTTACCTCGCCGAATCAGCAAGTTACGCTCGCACCTACGCAGACATCACCGAAACAGTCGACGGTGCTCACACCGTCGAAACACTAAATCTCGCCAGCCAGCGGGTTGCCCTCCTCGAGCAGGACATCACGAACTCGATCGCTGCCGAACGCCGGACCGTGAACCTGCGCACCGTGTTGATCCCTGGGATGGATTTTGCTTTCGCGCTCGCCCCTATCACCGTGTTGATCTGGGGGGCGGTCATGGTCTCTGGCGGTCACGCTACAGTTGGTGCGGTCACGACCGTACTCCTTTATGCCATCCAAATGATTGGCCCCATCTGGGATCTTGTGTTCTGGCTTGACGAAACGCAGGTAGCTGCCACCTCCATGGCCCGCATTATCGGTGTGCACCACATTGCCCAAGACCGCACCGCAACCGGTGCGCACCCCAGTCACGAGGTCATCAACGCCCACAACGTCACTTACGCCTACCGTGAAGGACACAACGTCCTCCACTCGGTGTCCCTTGCCCTGACACCCGGGGAACGCCTGGCAGTTGTCGGCCCGTCCGGGGCCGGGAAATCCACCCTGGGGCGCATGCTCGCTGGTATTCACCCACCCACGGCAGGCACCGTCACAGTAGGAGATGTCCCGTTGGTCGATCTCACTGTCAACGACCTACGCACTCATGTTGCATTGGTCACCCAAGAACACCACGTGTTCGTCGGAACCCTCGCACACAACATCACACTGGCGGATCCCCACGCCACCCACCATGATGCTCGCCAGGCTCTCGACGCAGTAGGAGCATTGTCGTGGGTTGACGAACTCCCAGAAGGACTCGACACCGAAGTAGGTTCAGGGGGACACCCACTCAGTCCTGCTCAGGCTCAGCAAATCGCGTTAGCGCGACTCATCATCTTGGACCCCCACACCCTCATCCTGGACGAAGCGACCAGTTTGCTCGACCCGCGTGCAGCGCGCGACCTCGAACGATCCATGGCCTCAGTCCTGACCGGGCGCACGGTCATCGCTATCGCCCACCGGCTCCATACCGCACACGACGCTGACCGTGTCGCTGTTGTTGACGGTGGCAAAATCACCGAACTAGGTTCACATGACGAACTTGTTGCACGCCAGGGGTCCTACGCGAACCTGTGGCATTCTTGGCAACAGGACTCCGTCACCTCACCACCCACGTCGCCACGCACATGACACCCTCGTCATGTGCGTGGTGGTGCATTGTTGTCAATGCCGACCCCTGTGTCGTGGGCTTGCGCGTTCAACTGGGCAAACGGGTTCTGGGACACCGACACCGCCTGGTCCTTCACCGCATCAACAACCAGGCGTGACCACAACGCAACGGCAAACAGTCCAAACACCCACCACTGCAACGCATAGAAGAAGTTCTGCACGTTCACACCGTCACCCCCCTCAATCGTGGGTCGGGGCAACAATGTCAGAGCATCAGACTGCTCCGGATCACTGTCAATCACGACCAGATACCCGCCGTAACCCGGGGCATCCCACGCGTTAGCGAGAGCGGCAGTCGACAGCGACGAGACCACAACACCAGCCGAATCTGAAGGCAAAGTTGACTCACTTGCTTGCAACCACCCTTCGACGGTGACCTCCCCTGCTGGTGGAACCACCACATCAGCCCACTGGTCAGTGAGCCACCCGTCATCCCCGACAGCATCCTTGGGCAACCACCCTCGAACAACAGCCAGGAAAGGTGGCTGTGACAAGTGGGCCCACGACGCTCCAGCGGAACCATCATCAGTCACACGCAGCGCATCGACGAGTAACACACCCTCGCCCTGGCCAATGGTGCGCCCTGACACCACACGCGTAGTCTCAGGCACAAACTCACCGGTCACCACCGCACGCTGGCCCACCAAGTTGCCAGGAAACGTTGTTTGCGGGGTGAGGACTTCGCCGAGAAACGGTGGCTGCTCAGCCTCCGCCTCAGCTTGTTCCTGAACCCTGCTTAACTCAGCGCGCTCAAACGCACGATCCAACTGCCACACGCCCAAGCGGGCGCAGAGCGCCGCCACAGCAAGGAACACGACCAAGAGCGCAAGATACCTGGGCGCACAGGCTTGCCGGACAAATGCACGCAGGGTCACCGGTTCGCTATCACGTGAAGAAGTTGCCACCCCACCAGCCTAACGTTCACCCCACCCAGGAATAGCGCCAACCAAGGCTATACCAAAACAGATGTGCCACAAACCAGGCCAGATGGACCCCAGGTGACCGATATCACCGCCCGAATAATCCCGCTCACCCAGTTTTATCCGAGCCGTGGTCCTTAAGGCCCAGTCTTTTACGGCGTAATGTACGAAAAGATGAGTGCGACGCCGTGGTCCATAAGCAGCGGCATCGTCGCACGACGTTGCCTCAGCTTTTGGTGTCACAAGCGACATGACATGATGAGGATGAAAGCCTCACCACATCACCCACGCGCCGTCACAGAACACCCGTTGACACCACACCACGGCACGACAACCCGGATCGTGCACAAGCCACGGAGGCGGAAAAGTGAGCAGCAAAGCCCGCAGCGTCTACATCTCCTCACCCGAAGGAGAAACCGGTAAATCAACAATCGCCCTCGGCGTCGTTGATCTCCTCAGCCGGCAAGTACAACGCGTCGGGGTGTTCCGCCCCATCACCCGCAACGGAGCAAACTCACGCGACGAAGTCGGCGAACGCGACTACGTTCTCGAGCTCCTCCTCGCCCACGATGGCGTCGACCTCTCCTACGATCAATGCACCGGCGCAACCTACGCCGAAGTCCACCACGACCCCGAAGCAGCTCTCGCCAACATCGTGGCCCGATACCGCGAGATGGAACGCAACTGCGACGCTGTGGTCATTGTTGGATCCGACTACACTGACGTTGCCGGCCCCACTGAGCTTGCCTTCAACGCCCGGATCGCAGCGAACCTGGGCGCCCCCGTCCTCCTCGTCCTGTCCGGAAACGGTCGGTCCCCAGAAGGAATCCGCCAACTCTTCGACGTCTCCGTCTCAGAGTTGAGCGCCAACTACGCCTCCGTCATGGGGACAATCGTCAACCGCTGCCTCACCGGCTCCATCCCCGCCGTGCAACAAGTCTTCGCCGATGTGACCGTCCCCACCTGGACAGTCCCGGAAGAGCCTTTCCTCACCGCACCCACCGTCCAACAACTCATGCGCGCGGTAGGTGGTGAACTTGTTAACGGTGACGACGAACTCCTGGGACGTGAAGTCCTCGACGTCCTCGTTGGAGCGATGACCTTCGACCACCTCCTCGAAAAGCTCGTCGACGGCGCCGTGGTCATCACCCCCGGTGACCGAGTCGATGTGCTTCTCGGACTGCTTGTAGCGCAAACCGCAAAGTCGTTTCCATCACTTGCAGGTATCATCCTCAACGGCGGGTTCTACCCCCCGGAAAACGTCTCACGCCTCCTCGACGACATCAACCCCTCCGTACCCATCATTCACACCTCACTGGGAACCTTCCGCACCGCTTCAGCCGCCGCATCTGTCCGCGGACGCCTGTCCAAAGAAGCGCAACGCAAAGTCGACACAGCCCTTGCCCTGTTCGAACAAAACATTGACTCCCAGGCGATCCTGGCTGCACTCGAAGTGCAACGACCAGAAGCCGTCACCCCCCTCATGTTCGAATACGATCTTCTTGCCCGGGCGCGGGAAGACAAAAAACACATTGTTCTCCCCGAAGGAACTGACGACCGTATCCTGCGCGCCGCATCCACACTGTTGCAACGTCAAGTCGCTGACCTGACCATCCTTGGTGACGAACCACTGATCCGAGCACGCGCCACCGAACTGGGCCTCGATATCTCAGATGCCCAAATCATCAACCCCAAATCCGGTGAGATGCATGAACGGTTCGCGCAAGAATACGCCCAACTCCGCGCCCACAAAGGCGTCACCGTTGACCGCGCCCGGGAAATCGTCTCCTCTGTGTCCTACTTCGGAACCATGATGGTGCAACTCGGGCTCGCAGACGGAATGGTGTCCGGTGCCGCACACACCACAGCACACACCATCCGCCCCGCCTTCGAAATCATCAAAACAGTTCCTGACGTATCCGTGGTCTCCTCCGTGTTCTTCATGTGCCTCGAAGACCGTGTCCTCGTCTACGGTGACTGCGCAGTCAACCCTGACCCCACAGCGGAACAACTCGCCGACATCGCGATCTCCTCCGCGCAAACAGCAGCACAGTTTGGGGTCTCCCCCCGCATTGCCATGCTCTCCTACTCAACAGGAGACTCCGGCACTGGTGTGGACGTCGACAAGGTCCGCGCAGCCACCGAAATTGTTCGCGAACGCCGCCCTGACCTCGAAGTTGAAGGCCCCATTCAGTACGACGCCGCAGTTGACGCCTCAGTTGCTGCCTCCAAACTGCCTGACTCTGCGGTCGCTGGGCGTGCAACCGTGTTCATCTTCCCCGACCTCAACACTGGGAACAACACGTACAAAGCAGTCCAACGCTCAGCCGGTGCTGTGGCTGTCGGCCCAGTTCTTCAGGGGCTACGTAAACCTGTCAACGACTTGTCGCGCGGCGCACTAGTCCAAGACATCGTCAACACCGTCGCGATCACCGCAATCCAAGCACAAAACCAGCCCGCCTCGTGATCTGGCCACCAACGAACACGGAGAACACACCAGGTATGTCACACGCAACAGTTCTTGTCATCAACGCCGGATCGTCCACGATCAAATACCAGCTCGTTGACCCCACCTCCGGTGAAGCAATCGCCGGTGGGCTTGTCGAACGCATCGGGGAAAGCAACGGCCTCGTCGAGCACCGTTACCACGGAGAAGAACACAGCGAAGAACTGCCCATCACTGACCACGGTCATGGTCTTCGCGAAGTCCTTCGCCTCTTTGACACCCACGGCCCACGCCTCGCCGACGCCCACATTGTTGCGGTAGGTCACCGAGTCGTTCAAGGCGGATCCGTCTTCCCTCACCCCACCGTTGTCGATGATGACGTTGTCGAAAAAATTCGTGACCTCATTCCCCTTGCCCCGCTCCACAACCCAGGAAGCGTGCGCGGCATCGAGGTGGCACGCGAACTGTTCTCCGACATACCCCACGTCGTTGTCTTCGACACGTCTTTCTTCCAAACGATGCCTGCCTCTGCGTACACCTATGCGCTGCCCAAGGACCTTGCCGCCGAACACTCCATCCGGCGATACGGATTCCACGGCACCAGCCACCAGTACGTCAGTGAACAAGCAGCGCTCCTCCTTGGACGCGACCTCACCTCGTTCAACCAGATCGTGGCACACCTCGGGTCCGGTGCGTCCATCTCAGCAATTGCCGGCGGAACCGCAGTCGACACGTCCATGGGACTTACTCCCTTGGAAGGGCTTGTCATGGGAACGCGCACGGGAGACATGGACCCCGCCATCGTTCTGCACCTGCAACGTGCCGCTGGGCTGAGCATCGACGAAGTCAACACCCTGCTCAACAAAGAGTCAGGGCTCAAAGGACTCTGTGGTAACAACGACTTCCGCGAAGTCCTCGCCATGATCGAGGCAGGGAACCAGGACGCAGCTCTCGCCTTCGACGTGTACGTCCACCGCCTTGTGAAGTACATCGGTTCCTACATGGCTGTCCTGGGAGGTCTTCCTGAGGTCATCACCTTCACCGCCGGGGTAGGAGAGAATAACGCCCTCATCCGCGAACGAGTTGCCGACGCGCTTGCCGGTTTTGGGGTGCGCATCGACAAGGAAGCCAACGCTGTGCGGTCTAAGGAAGCACGGATCGTGTCCACACCTGACTCCACCGTCGCGGTGGCTGTGATCCCCACCAATGAGGAACTCGCCATTGCCCGCCAGACTCTTGCTTTGGTGGAGGCGTAACTGCACGGTGTTGTCGGCGTGGCAATGTACTGATGCCCACCCTGTGTGAACAGGGTGGGCATCAGTACATATGCATCAGTGGGCTTACGCGGGGCGCGGCGCCACGATCGGGTGTTACCCGTCAGTTGCTGGTCGCGAAGACCCAGCGTAGGGGGACACCACCACTTCGATGCGTTGGAACTCCTTGAGTTCGCTGTATCCAGTTGTGGCCATGGCGCGGCGCAATGCCCCGACCATGTTAAGGGTTCCATCTGCCCGGGTTCCGGGGCCAAAGAGGATTTCCTCCAGTGAACCTGCGGTGCCCACGTGTACCCGCTCGCCACGGGGCAGTTGTGGGTGATGCGCTTCTGGCCCCCAGTGCCAACCTTGGCCTGGTGCTTCGCTGGCGCGGGCAAGCCCAGCCCCGATCATGACCGCGTCAGCGCCGACAGCGAACGCCTTGACGAGGTCACCGGAACGGCCAACTCCGCCGTCGGCGATCACGTGGACGTACCGGCCACCAGATTCGTCGAGGTAGTCACGGCGGGCGGCAGCAACATCAGCGACCGCAGTGGCCATGGGGACATGAATGCCTAGCGATGTGCGGGTGGTGTGGGCTGCTCCCCCACCAAATCCCACCAGGACTCCCGCTGCACCGGTGCGCATGAGGTGAAGTGCGGCAGTGTAGGACGCGGCACCACCAACAATGACAGGGACATCAAGCTCGTAAATGAACCGTTTGAGGTTGAGGGGTTCAGCGTGACTGGACACGTGTTCCGCGGACACGGTGGTTCCTCTGATGACAAAGAGGTCGACACCGGCGTCAATGACTTGTTGGGAGAACTCTTGGGTGCGGGCTGGCGACAGCGCCCCCGCAACAGTCACCCCGGCGTTGCGGATGTCTCGCAGCCGCGAGGTAATGAGTTCTGGTTTGATGGGTTCAGCGTAGATTTCTTGCATTCGGGCAGTGGATTGACCTGCAGGTAGGGAGGCAATCTCCGCGAGGAGTGAGGTGGGGTCCTCGTACCGGGTCCATAGCCCTTCCAGGTCAAGGACACCAAGCCCACCAAGTTTGCCCAGTGCAATGGCTGTGTCAGGTGACATGACAGAGTCCATGGGCGCAGCCATGATGGGTAGATCAAAGTGGTAGGCGTCGATTTGCCAGCTGGTCGACACGTCTTGGGGGTCTCGGGTTCGTCGGGAGGGGACCACCGCGATGTCGTCAAAGGTATAGGCGCGCCGTCCCCGCTTGCCTCGGCCAATCTCAATCTCATTGCTCACGTCCCCCAGAGTATCGTGTTTTTCGCGGTCTAGGCGTGGGACGTCACCTCGTGTCAGGGGGAGGTGGCATGCTTGACTGTGCAACGACAGCCGTCGTCAAGTTCCGTGTCATGTGGGCATAGTCAGCATGGCAGCGGACTTTTGGGGAAGGAAAGATCATGGCGTGGACCGATGGGCCATTGCTCGGGTTCGATACGGAAACAACGGGTGTGGACACGGCCCACGACCGGGTAGTAACAGCTGCATTGGTGTTGCGCACCGGTGAGGTCACAACTGTGGACACGTGGTTGATTGACCCTGGCGTTCCCATTCCTGATGAGGCCGCCCGTATTCATGGAATCACCACTGAATACGCCGTTGAGCACGGAGCGAACCCAGTGGACGCGTTGAGTGTGATTGCTGACCGGATCGTTGATCACATGTCGCAAGGGTGGGCATTGGTGGCGTTCAACGCGACGTTTGATGTCTGCATCGTGGAAGCCGAACTGGCCCGACATGGCCTTCCTACCCTTGCGCAGCGGCTAGGCGGTCCGGTGGCTCCTGTCATTGACCCTCTCGTGTTAGATCGTGCTGTTGACCGGTATCGCCGTGGACAGCGCAAGTTGGCGAACTTGTGTTCCGAGTATGGGGTGGAGGACACCGGAACACTCCACACTGCTGATGCTGATGTTGTGGCCACGTTGGATGTGTTGGAGCGGATGGTTGGGCGCCACCCTCGGCTCGCTGCGATGACACTTGACGAGTTGCATGCGTTTCAGGCGCAGGCTCACACACAGTGGGCGACGAACTTCAACACGTGGTTGGCAAAGCAGGGGCGTGTCGCCGATGTGTCACCTGCGTGGTTGGGTGTGGGTGAGAGCGTCCGCCCACACTGACAGTGTCTTGCGGGACCGGAAGTCACGTTGTACCCCGCTGAGGGGATCGGTGAACGCGAGCTGTGAAGACAGGAGTTGCAGCGGGTGACGGTAGTCGTCGGACTCGACGTGGTAGAAGTCCGGGTAATAGTTGTCGTAAACGATCCCTAGCCCCAGTGACGCCATGTGGATGCGTAGTTGGTGCGTTTTTCCGGTGTGCGGGTACAGGGTGTACAAACCGACGTCTTGGACTGCAACGTCGTGACCTGCTGGCAGCGTTGCAGTGTCCGTGAGTGTGACAAGGGTTTCGGTGTTTGGTTCACCGGGCATGGTGTGGGCCCGCATGATTCCGTGTTCTTTGACGATGCGCGATCGGACTGTGGCAGGCAGGTCAACTGCTGGGTTGGTGGGGGCGACAGCCTGGTACACCTTGGTGACTTGTCGTTGTGCAAACAGCTCCTGGTAGGCGCCTCTGAGTTCTCGACGTTTGGTGAAGACGAGCACTCCGGCGGTGAGCCGGTCAAGTCGGTGAGCGGGGCTGAGTTCAGGGTTTCCGGTGTCTTTGCGTAGTCGCACGAGCGCGGTCTCAGTGACGTAGCGCCCTTTGGGTGTTGATGCGAGAAAGTGTGGTTTGTCGATCACGTAGAGGTCGTCGTCTTCGAACAGGACATCGCAGGCAAAGGGGACTTCGGGTTCCGGGTCTGGGTCTCGGTAGAGGTGAATGAGCCCACCAGGGCGGTAGGGGGACTCCAGGGTGAGGGGGCGTCCGATCTCGTCGACGACTTCACCTGCACGCAGTTTTGCCAGGAGGGTATCGGTGTCGTGGGGGAACCGCCAGACGAGAAAATCAGCGATGGTGCGCAAGTCGGCGGGAGCGTGGGGTGGCGCATCGTCTGCCGTGGTCATGGCGGATGGGGCGCCCGTCGCCTCCTTGTCGCGTCCTAGTGCGTCACGGGTGAGGCCCATAGCGTCCCGGGGGCCAGTGACGTGCGGTCGGCGGGAGCGTGGGAGTGGTTCACCCGGGTGAGGCATCTGGAGGCGGACAGGGTTGATTCCGTCGCGCACGGGAAGCGGCGAAGACCGCCGCTTCCGTGCTGAGCGTCGTGCCACGTGGTCACCGGCCGTTGTAGTTGGGTGCCTCCACGGTCATTTTGATGTCGTGGGGGTGAGATTCTTTGAGCCCTGCAGAGGTGATGCGGACGAACTTTCCCCGTTCTTGCAGTTGCGGGATGGTGCGTGCACCCACGTAGAACATGGATTGATGCAGCCCTCCGGTGAGTTGGTAGGCCACTGCGCCGAGTGGGCCACGGTAGGGCACTTGTCCTTCGATGCCTTCGGGAACGATTTTGTCGTCGGAGGAGACGTCTGCTTGGAAGTAACGGTCTTTGGAGTATGAGCGTTTTCCGCGCGAAGCCATGGCTCCGAGTGATCCCATTCCGCGGTAGTGCTTGAACTGTTTGCCGTTGACAAAAACGAGTTCTCCTGGGGATTCGTCGCAGCCGGCGAGGAGGGAGCCAAGCATCACGGTTTCTGCCCCCGCGACAAGGGCTTTGGCGATGTCTCCGGAGTATTGCAGTCCGCCATCAGCGATGACTGGTACGCCCAGTTCGCGGCATGCGCGCGCAGCTTCATAGACGGCTGTTACTTGGGGAACCCCAACCCCTGCGACGACGCGAGTGGTACAGATTGACCCTGGCCCGACACCTACTTTCACGGCGTCGGCCCCGGCTTCTGCCAGTGCCCGCGCCCCGTCATAGGTGGCGACGTTTCCACCGATGACTTGGACATTGCGAAAGAAGGGGTCTTTTTTGATCTTGGTGACCATCTCGAGCAGGAGCCGTGCGTGACCGTTTGCGGTGTCGGCGACAAGGACGTCAGCACCTGCTTCAGCAAGCGCAGTTGCGCGTTCCCAGGCGTCACCGTAGAAACCAATGGCGGCGCCGACCCGGAGTCGCCCTTCGGCGTCTTTGGTGGCATTGGGGTACTGCTGAGTTTTGACAAAGTCTTTGACGGTGATGAGCCCTTGGAGGCGTCCTTGCTCGTCAACGAGAGGAAGCTTTTCGATGCGGTGTTTCGCGAGGAGGTTCGCCGCGTCGTCGCGGGCGATGCCGACCTTACCTGTGATGAGCGGCATGGGGGTCATCACGTCACGCACTGTGGTCGTCAGGTACGCCTCAGGTTTGACGAATCGCAGGTCACGGTTGGTGATGATCCCGAGCAACGTGTTGTTGTCGTCCACGACAGGAAGCCCGGAGACTCGGTATTGTCCGCACAGGTTGTCGAGTTCTTCGATGGTGGCGTTGGGCCCCACCGTGACTGGGTCGGTGATCATTCCGGATTCAGAACGTTTGACCATGTCGACGTTGCGGGCTTGCTCGTCAATGGACAGGTTGCGGTGAATGATCCCGATGCCACCTTGGCGTGCCATAGCAATGGCCATACGCGCTTCGGTGACGGTGTCCATGGCTGCAGACACGAGGGGGACAGACAGGGTGATGTCTTTGGTCAGTCGCGTTGTCGTGTCGACCTCGGAGGGGATGACGTCTGTTTCATTGGGGAGGAGAAGAACGTCATCGTAGGTGAGGCCAAGGAATCCGAAGGGGTCGTGCGATGCGTGGGACGTCGTCATATCTGAATACTACGTGGCCGACTGGGGTTTCTGGCAGCCTAGCGCTCACAGTGAGACTAGTGCCACGGTGGTGTTCTTCACGGTGGCACCTTCTGTGTTATTCACTGTGTGCTGTTGTCGTTCCAGTAGTCGGGGGCGCTTGCTCGATTACCGGCTGCGGCGGCAACTTCGTGGAAGAGCGCGGTGAATGACCGGATCCGGGATACGTGGGGCCGGGAGATGAGTTCGCCGAGGTCGATGTCCGGCCCTAGCCCGAGGAAGGTGGGCAGGTCGGGGTGGACGTCGACGAGTGTGCGAATGACAGACAGGTCAGGGGCCCGGTGAGTGGAGACGAAGACCACGGCGGCAGGGCGCACCATGGTGACAAGTTCGGTCACCCGGTGTTCGTTTTCTGGCCCAATGATGATGTGAGCGTTGTGGTTGTTCGCAAGGAGCGCTGCGGTGAGGACGTGTGCGGGCAATGCAAGAGTGTCGTTGGGGGGTGCGAAGACGAGCACAATATTGCGCAGGCGCGACGGGTGTGGTCGCGACCCTTGGGGGTTACGCGCGTCCAGGGCTCTGGTGAACCGTCGCAGTTGTGACAGGGCGAGGTTCCCCACGAGGAGGTGAGGATTTTGTCCGGGTCGAGCAAGGACAGTGTGGCTGGCAAGGCGGTCAAGAGCAGGCCGGACTAGTTGTTTCCACCATGCGATCACGTTGTCATCGGGGTCGACTTGGAGCAGGGTGGTGCAGGCGAGCTCGTTGTCTTGCAGGGCCTCTTTGACCAGTTCCGTGCACCGTTCTGGGTAGCTAAGTTGGTGGGGTGTTTCTGGTGCAGAGCGCGCAACGCGCAGACGGGAGATCGATGCACCGGTGTTCCTGGCTTCCGGCGCATCTTGTGGTGTGGCGGATTGGGAAGGCGCTGGGTCACTCGAGGACGCTGATGGTAGGGAGGAAGCACTGGGGCCACTTGGGGTGTCAGTCAGCCGTGTGGGTTTGAGTCCTGATTGGCTAAGCGCGTCATCGAGGTCGCGTTCGACTGTCACGTAGTCAAGTTCGTCTGCGTTAAGTTCCTGGGCGGCTTGTGCCGCCTCGCTTCCCGATGCTCCCTTGAGGACCCAGGTTCGCATCACCATGAGCCGCGCTACATCTTGTGCGCTGTAGCGTCGGTGCGATCCCAAGGAGTGGGCAGATGGGCCGAGGCCGTAGCGGCGGTCCCAGGTCCGTAAAGTTGATGGCGCCACTCCGAGTCGTTGGGCCACTGCCGCAACACTGAGTGCCGGATTGTGCTGTCGCGTCACCCGTGGATTCCTCGCTCCCATGATGTCCCCCTCGCCCCTTCATCGATGCGGTGTGGGCCGTGCGATGAGGGTTGTTCGGCACCGTGGCTGCGTTAAGTGCAGCTCTGTGCACGTTGTGTCTCGGACGTTACGTGGCTGTCTCTTGGTCTGTTCTAGAACTCCATCATGCCGAAGCTCACCTCTCTTCGCATGTCGAGAAACGCGTCAAAACCGATTCATCTGACGACGATGGCACCCAGACGGCCCCACTAACCAGTTCACATATTGTTCAGATTGTTGTCTCTTTGAGGATGCTCGGTGAACAGAGTCGTTTTCTACGGCCCTATTGATCACCCTCGCGATCTCTATCGGCGCACACATGCTCAGAGTCGAGGGAAAGAACGTGTCGAATCGCGTCTGACAACCCCCTTTCATGGATAGCAGTCCCCAAAACTGCCTGAGATGCGCTCATTTTCGCCAAAATTCATAGGTAAAACGTCCCCCATCGTGACGCGAACAACTTTTCACCCGCACGAATCACTTTTGAACAACTGTCGAATCGATATACGGTGGATGCATCAAGCGCGAAATAACACGTGATCCTCACCACAACGGTGGGACCATCGAAGGGAGCACACGATGACGGATGTCTCACGTCTGCCAGGGCCAGTCATGGAACTCTGGGAATGGCAGTACCAAGGCGCATGCCGCGACGTCGAAGACACCCTCTTCTTCCACCCCGAAGGCGAACGTGGATCCTCGCGCCGTCGTCGGGCAGAAAAGGCCAAAGCAATTTGCGCAACATGCCCCGTCATGATGGAGTGCCGCGAGCAGTCCCTGAAAGTGCGTGAACCCTACGGTGTGTGGGGTGGCCTCTCAGAGGATGAGCGCCACGCAATTCTCGCGGAACGGGACCGGCAGGCCGCAGAAGTCACCCGCATCGCCTAACGCCGTCGTGCGGCAGAGGTCGGGACGCAGTCCAGGGCGTCCCACCCCCGCACGTTTCACACCTGTGGTGCGGCAAACACCACAGAGACAAGAAAAACTCGGTGATCGACGCAGTCCAGGGCGTCGATCACCGAGTTTTTTGTCAGCGAAGAAGAATCAGCCGACGATCGCGAGCACGTCGCGAGCAGAAAGAATCAGGTATTCCTCGCCAGCGTACTTGATCTCAGTTCCGCCGTACTTGGAGTAAATGACCTTGTCGCCAACGTTGACATCAACCGGAATGCGGTTGCCTTTGTCATCGATGCGACCAGGACCTACTGCAAGAACTTCACCTTCCTGAGGCTTTTCCTTTGCAGTGTCTGGGATAACAAGACCGGAAGGCAACGTGGTTTCAGCTTCAAGAGCCTTGACCACAATCCGGTCCTCGAGCGGCTTGATGGAGACCGACACGCGGACCACCCTTTCGCGTTGAGTTGACTGGTTAGTTTGTCAGCGCAGTCACTAGCACACCGCCGTCGCGGGGGCCGGTGCCTCTAGAGAACTGCTCCACTGTCTAATGTAGGGCCCGATTAGCACTCGGTCAAGGCGAGTGCCAATGCAGGGGATAAAGAAAACATGTGAGGATGGACAGGTGCCGCTCATCGAAGAACTCATGACCCCTGAAGGCGAAGAACTACTCGCCCACGTCACCCCCTATTCCCCCGACCGGATCCTGCCCCTCACTCAGTCACTGCGCAATCAGGGTTACCATCCTGACCTCATCGCACTGGCCTTCACCCAAGCACAACTGCGCGCACAAGCCACCACAAAGTTTGGACCGTTCGCCGAACGGATGCTCTTCACCCGTGACGGCCTAGAACAAGCCACCCGGCTCTCAGTCGCCGTACACCACGCCCGGCGCTTCACCAACGCCGGCATCACCATCATGGCAGACATCACCGCCGGAATCGGAGCGGACTCTCTCGCCTTTGGAGCCAGCGGGCTCCATGTCCACGCAGTGGAAAAGGACCACACGACCGCGCTCATCGCCGCACACAACGTGCGTCCTTTCCCCGAGGTCCATGTGACACACGGTGATGGTCTTGACTATGTCACCTCCGGTGCACCCGTCGCCGGGATCTACGCCGACCCTGCACGCCGCCAGCAGGGCAAACGCCTCTTTGATCCCGCAGCACACCACCCCCCACTTCCTGCAGTATGGGACCTCGCTGCCCGCGTCAACGGAGCGTTAGGCGTCAAAGTGGGGCCTGGCATCAACCACGAGGACATCCCCGCCGACACCGAAGCGCAATGGGTTTCAGTCAGCGGCGAGGTCGTCGAAGCGGGCATCTGGTTCGGGCCACTAGCCCAGCATCGTGGCCACACGGCCCTCCTCATCAATGCAGAAGGACACCATCACACCTTCACCGCACACCCCAGCAACACCGAACCAGAAATTGCCGCCCCTGGCCACTACGGCACCACCCTCATCGAACCAGACGGCGCCCTCATCCGCGCAGGTCTCGTCGCTGACCTTGCCCAACGCATCGGCGCGCAATTACTTGACCCACACATCGCCTATCTCACCACCGACAGCGACCATATCCCGCTGGCCGACGGCGTCCGCCTCGGGCGGGCCTACCAGATCACCGATGTGCTTCCTTACACAGTGAAAAACCTGCGCGGCTACTTGCGGGAACGTAAAGTGGGGTCGGTAGAGATCAAAAAACGTGGCGTCGACATCACACCCGAAAAACTCCGCCCCCAACTGGGTTTGGCTGGCCCCAACCGGGCCACCGTCATTCTCACTCGGGTGAAGGACAGTCGCATCGCCATGATTGGGCACCCACTGTAGGGAGAAACCATGTCCACTATTGAGTTTCAGCGTTCCGAGCGCTCCACCATCGGCATTGAGTGGGAGCTCGCCTTAGTGGATAAGGACTCCGGCGACCTGCGACAAGTCGCACAAACAATTCTGGACGCAGTCACCCCGGAAGGCGGCGGGCAACACCCCCACATTCGTCAAGAACTCCTTCTCAACACCGTGGAAATTGTCACCGGAGTGTGCCGCACGGTCAAGGAAGCCGGAGATGATCTCGCATTGTCGATCGAGCAGTTACGAGGCATTACCGACCCTTTGCGAGTGGAATTGATGTGCGCTGGAACCCACCCCTTTGCCCGGTGGTCAAACCAGAAAGTCACCGACAAACAACGGTATGCCACCCTCATCGACCGCACCCAATGGTGGGGCCGACAAATGCTCATTTACGGGATTCATGTCCATGTCGGCATTGAAGACCACCGCAAGGTTCTGCCGATCATGCGGGCGATGATGACCTACTTCGGGCACATGCAATCTCTGTCTGCCAGTTCCCCGTTCTGGGGCGGGAAAGACACATCCTATGCGTCCAACCGTGCGCTGATGTTTCAACAATTGCCGACCGCAGGGCTTCCGTTTCAGTTTGACGACTGGGGTCAACTGGAAGCCTATGTTGATGACATGCTGAAGGTTGGAGTGATCGACCAGTTTGATGAGGTTCGCTGGGATTTACGCCCTTCCCCCCGGTACGGAACCATTGAAACCCGGATTGCCGACGGGTGCTCCAACCTCACTGAAGTCCTTGCCCTAGCAGCCCTCACCCAATGCTTGGTAGAACACTTTTCCTCCCTGCTCGATGAAGGCAAACCGTTGCCCACCATGCAACCGTGGTTCATTCAAGAAAACAAATGGCGCTCAGCACGGTACGGAATGGATGCCATCCTTATTCTCAATGCGCAGGGCGACGAAGAACTCGTCACCAACGATCTTCCTCGCCTCATGACGATGCTTGAACCAACAGCAGAACGCCTCGGCTGCCTTGACCAACTTCAACACATCGACACGATGATGCGTAAAGGTGCGTCCTACCAACGTCAGCGCGCCGTTGCTCGCCGCCATGGTGGTGACCTGGGGGCGGTGGTGGATCATCTTGTCCGCGAGATGCGGGCCGGCAAACCGTTGTAGCCTGCCCCACTCATACACCCGTTAGACGTGTGTGACTGTCAGTGGCATGGAGGAGTCCACGGGAATGTCGAGTGCTGATGGCGCCACGTTCGCGGCCACCATGTTCGCTCCGAGTGCCGCAATCATCGCGCCGTTGTCGGTGCAATACCGGATCGGTGGGATCCGCAAAGTTATTCCCGCTTCAGCGCACCGCTCGGCCGCCATATCGCGCAGTTGCGAGTTCGCAGAGAAACCACCACCAATGACGAGGGTATCCACATCGTGCCGTTGGCAGGCCGCCAGTGTCTTCGCGGTGAGAACGTCAGCGACAGCGTCTGCAAACGAGGCAGCCACATCGTTAAGGGGGATCTCCAGTCCTTGGTCATGGCGTGCTTCTACCCACCGCGCAACAGAGGTTTTCAGCCCGGAAAAAGAAAAATCGTCTTGGTGTTTTTCCTTGTCCCGACCCTTGGTTAATGCGCGAGGGAAGCGAATGGCCTGAGGGTCACCTTCTCGGGCAAGTTTGTCGATGTGCGGTCCGCCTGGGTAGGGCAGCCCGAGCAGGCGGCCCACTTTGTCGAAGGCTTCACCGGCGGCGTCGTCCAGGGTGGATCCCAGTTCCTCCACATCGCGTGCGATGTCATTGACCAGCAATAAGGATGAGTGTCCACCGGAAACAACCAGGGAGAGGAACCGGTCGGGGAAGGCGCCGTGGACAAGTTGATCCACCGCTGCGTGACCAACAACGTGGTTCACGCCGTAAAGGGGGCGGTTGATCGCTACTGCGAGCGCTTTGGCTGCCGATGCGCCGATGGTGAGTGGTCCCACGAGGCCGGGTCCTGCGGTGACCGCGACGGCGTCGACGTCGGTGAGATCAACGTGCGCTTCGTCTAGTGCCTGTCGGATGGTGGGGATCATGGCTTCCAGGTGTGCGCGGGATGCCACTTCGGGGATGATTCCGCCGAACCGGGCGTGTTCATCCATTGAGCTGGCGACCGCGTCGAAGAGGAGCTCGTGTCCGCGCACGAGTGCCACGCCTGTTTCGTCACAGGATGTTTCAATACCCAAGATGAGTGGGTTGGTCATAGGGGCACCTCGGTGGTGGTGGGGTTGGTTGCTAGGGTTCGGTGTGATTGCCGGTCGCCACGGGCCGGTGCGGGTCGTGTGACCATTGCGACCATGACCCGGGGTAGAGTGCGGCTTCGATTCCGAGGGAGGCGAGCACGGCGATTGCGTGGGCGGCTGTCACTCCCGACCCGCAGTACACAGCCAGTGGTTGGTCGGCGCTTGCGATAAGCCCGTCGGTGTCGAGGTCGGCGTGGCTGGGGTCGATGACTCCGGCATCAGTGAGGATGTCGGTGAGGTCGGCTGCGGGTTTGAGGTGCCCGGCCTCGTCGATGAAGTGGGCGGTGGGTGTGTTGAGCGCTCCGGGGATGTGTCCGGCGCGGGGGTCGATGGGTTCTTCTTCTCCGCTGTAGCGGTGAGGGGCACGCGCGTCCAGGAGAATGCCGTGTTCTGGGAAGTGTTCGGCGTCGTCGGTGGTGATGGTGGGCATGTGTCCACCGGTCAGGGTGATGGTTGTGGGGTCAACGGTGTCAAATCCTTGGGTGAGGCTGTGGCCTTGCTTAGTCCATGCGTCGAGTCCGCCGTCCAGGATTGTGACGTCAGTGAGACCTGCCCATCGTAGGAGCCACCAGGCGCGGGCTGCTGACATTCCTCCGACAGTGTCATAGACCACGACGGGGATGTCGGGGGTGATGCCCCACGCACGGATTGATTCGGTCAGTGCTTGTAGGGAGGGAAGTGGGTGGCGTCCAGCTTCGGGGCTTGCGGGGGCCGCGAGTTGGGTGTCGAGGTCAGCGTAGAGCGCTCCGGGGATGTGCCCGGCTTCGTAGCGTTCGCGCCCGTCGTTGCGGCCGAGTTGCCACCGCACGTCGAGGATGCGCGGTGGGTGTGGTGAGTTGAGGCGGGTGTGGAGGTCGCTGACGGTTGTCCACACGTGCGCGCGTTGCGTGTGGTGGTGGGGTGTGGTCACTGTGGATCCTCCATGGTGATCGCTTCACGTCCCACGGGCCCGGGGTGTGAGGTGTGGTCGGTGAGGGGACGTTGCATGACGTAGGCGTCAATGTTGCCGGGTTGGTAGTAGCGTTTCCGGGTGGTGATGGTGTGGAATCCTCGGCGTGTGTAGAGCTCAATGGCACGGTCGTTGGTGACGGCTACCTCCAGGAGCACAGCGTGTGCGCCAAGGTGACGGGCTCGGTCGATGAGTGCGTCAAGGAGGGCTGCGCCGATGTGGAGTCCTTGGGCGGCGGGGTCGACTCCGATCGTCATGATTTGGGCGACGTCACCGTCGAACCAAAGACCTGCATACCCTACGACGGTGTCACCACCGGCAACGTCTTTGACGTCGTGTTCGGCGACGATGTACCAGCGACCGTGGGTGGCCAGTTCTTGCGCAAATGCCCCGTAACTCCACGCGCTGGCGTCAAAGAGTGTCACCTCAAGTTCGATGATCCGATCGAGGTCCCGGCTGGCCATGGGGCGTAACCGCACCACGCCACGTTCGGTGACAATGTCGTTGATGTGGGTGTGTGTCATGAGGCGGTCGCACGCTTACGTTCCGCTGGCACTTGTGCATCAGGGCGGCGCAAGTAGAGGGGCGTGGCAGGTTGGTCCTCGTTGAGGCGAGCAAGCGCCAATCGTGCCAGGGTCGTGGTGCTGGGACGGGTGGGCGCATCGGCGATTGTGTCAATCCCCAGCTGCTCGCGGTAAAGGTGGGCACCTGCACCGACCACAACAGACTCGTTGAGCTGGCCGGAGGCTGCAAGGTCAGCGGGGTAGGCGACACTCGGTGCGTCCAGGGGGGTGATTGTGCCTTGGGGTGTCACGGTGTAGGTCGCCCAATACACTTCTTTGCGGCGTGCATCGCTGAGCGCTGCAATGCGTTGACCGGCGGTCAGTCCCAGGGTCTGGGCTGTGTCTGCGGCGATTGCATCCAGTGAGCATACCCCGTAGAGCGGGACGTCGCGTGCAAACGCGAACGTGTGGGCGGTGACCAAACCAACACGCAATCCGGTGAAAGGTGCAGGACCGCGACCAGCGACAACGGCGGTTAGGTCCTCAGGTGTGAGGCGCGCTGTGTCGAGGAGCCGGACGATGAGGGGCATCAGTTCTTCCGCGTGCCGTCGTTCTTGCGCCACGGTGTCGCTGGCAAGTTCTTCTCCCTGGGGCGAGACGAGGGATGCGCTGACAGCTGCGGAGGTGTCAATACTGAGAATCGCCATGGTTACTTCTCCGTGGGTGTGGGGGACGGTGAACACAACGCACGAAAATCAGTGGCTGCCCACCGTTCCCCATGTGCTGTGATTGTCGCGACACGTTCCCCAACCTCTGCGCTGTCCAGGTCGACATCTGCAGAGGTAATTCCGCCGTGAGGTCGTCGAAGAACAATGTCTAGTCGGTCGTCGCTGAGTGTGTCAACGAGCCCTTCGCCCCATTCCACAACGGTCACACATTCGTCCAGTGAGGTGTCCAGGTCGAGGGCATCAACCTCGTCAAGTGAGCTGAGCCGGTACGCGTCCACGTGCACGAGCCCTGGGCCGTCAGTCAATGATGGGTGTTCTCGCGCGATGATGAAGGTGGGAGAAGCGACTGCGCCTCGCACACCAAGCCCACGGCCGATCCCTTGGGTGAGCGTGGTTTTTCCGGCCCCGAGGTCACCTGTGAGAATGAGAAGGTCCCCTGCTGTCAGGTATCCGGCGAGGCGTTCGCCCAAGGACTGGGTCGCGTCGGCGTCGGGAAGGGTGAGGGTGAAGGTCTGTTGTGACGTCACGGTTCCTATTATCCACCTGTGTGAGAGTGCTGAGAAACGGTGGGGGCGTGGTGCAGGTCGCTGGTCGGAAGATACATCCGTGGGAGGCGGTCAGCGATGCGTGTGGTGATTTCATACGAGATTGTTCCGGTGGCGTCAGCCCATTGTTGCGCGCTGGGGACACCAAGGGTGGGGTCACCAAAGAGCGTGGCGGTGTGACCGGCACGAACACTGTCGTCGTGCACGTCAATGACAATCTGGTCCATGCACACTCGCCCCGCGATCGCGTAAGTGACGCCGTTGATCGATACCGGGGCTCCCAGTTCTCCGTTGTGTCCTGATGCGTGCCGTGGGATGCCGTCGGCGTACCCCAAAGGGATCACAGCAATGTGTGTGTCACGGGCAGTCACATAGTGGTGTGCGTAGGACACCCCGTGGCCGGCAGGCAAGCGTTTCGCGGTGGCAATGTCGGCTTGCACGGTCATTGCTGGTCGTAACCCAAGTTCGGCAGCGGAGGCGACCTGCGGAATAGGGGAAAGCCCGTAGATGGCAAGGCCGGGGCGAACAAGATCGTAGGCAAGTTCTGGGGCTGTCAGTGTCGCAGCTGAATTGGCGATGTGCCGCACCTCCAGGTGAGCCCCGGCCGCTTGCACAATCGTGATTGCGTCGTCAAAAACGCGTGCTTGCTCCCGCACACTGGGGTGGTGGGGTTCATCGGCGAATGCCAGGTGGGACCACACCCCGACCAGGGTGAGGTGCCCTGCGTGTTGCGCATCGATGAGGGTGGCAAGCAGAAAAGGAAGGTCAGCGGGAGTGACCCCGTTGCGTCCCAGTCCAGTGTCTACTTTGAGGTGCACGCGGGCCGGGCGTCCGGCAGCTTGTGCAGCGCTGATGACTTCTTGGGCTGCCCAGGGTGCGGCGACAGACACGTCGATGTCTGCTGCGATGAGGTCACGGTAGGGGACGCCGGGCGCATGAAGCCAGGTGAGGATGCGGTCGGTAATCCCAGCCTGACGCAGCGCGAGCGCTTCATGGGCGTGGGCGACACCCAACCAGGTTGCACCACCATGGAGCGCTGCGCGGGCTGCGGGGACGAGCCCGTGCCCGTAGGCGTTCGCTTTGACGACCGCCATGATTGCCGCATGCGAGCCGTTGTCCCCCAGGCGTGTTGCCAGGGTGGACACGTTCTGCGAGATCGCGGCGAGGTCGATGATGGCACGCCCGGGATAAGTTCCTGGTGGTGGTTGGTGGTTATCGCTCACTCCCCCATTCTTACACTGGTGGCGACGGGGACCTGTGGAGATCGTGTTCGCGTACCGAGGTGATGTGCAAGATAAGGTCTGCGCGCACAGCGCTGGCGTCAACACGACGCGCGTTCGCTTCGTCGGCAGACATCACCCATCGGACAGGTGAAACCCGGCGATTCCCAACACAACCCGTGCCCCCCTCGAGCTTGAGTCGCACGATGAAGGGCCAACACGTGTGTCAGTGCCTGATCGACAAGGTCAGATTCAGAGCAGGCCACATACTCAGTCACGAAGCACACACCATCGCAATCGCCGCCGGAATGTGGGCAACCAGGTCACTCGCTGTCAACGGCCCATCACCTCCCTGAAGGGCAGCGAGCTGGTGAGTCAACACCCCGCACGCAACTGCACCTGCAATATCCGTCGCACCCACAGCATCTGCTTTCACCGCCACCAACCGCGCCAACGCTGCCCCTAAGACACCGGCCAACACATCACCTGAACCAGCGGTCGCCAACCGTGACACCCGCGCATCCTCAATGGGCTGCACGTACGTAACCCCCGGGCCAGCAATCACCGGAGTCACCCCCTTCAGCACCACGGTCGCTCCCGTCACCTCCGCAGCACAACGCGCCGCCCACAACGGTCTCGCTTCCACCTGCGCACGAGTCACCTCCACACCAAAGGCCATCAACAGCCCCGCCAACTCACCGGCATGCGGCGTCAACACCATTTGCTCACTCAACGCAAACGACCGGTCAAGAACACCCAACGCACCCGCATCAAGCACAGTAGGCGCCCCCGCCGACATCGCGTGCCGGACCCGCTCAGCCACCGCATCGTCAGGTTCCTGCCCTGACCCCACCACACGCGCCTGCGCCCTCCCGCGGGCCGACACAACATGCGGCGCAACCGAAGCCACAACCCCGGCGACCTCCCGGTCCCCCTCATAACGAACCATTCCCACACCGCACGCAGCAGCAGCACGCGCCGCCAGCACCCCAGCCCCCGGGTAAACAGCAGACCCCGCATCCACCCCCACCACCCCCCGGGTGTACTTGTGGTCAGTTGCTGCCGGCAACTCCCACAACCACCCCCACAAGCCACCAGGTCCAAGATCACCACCAACCACACTCACCACATCCCACTCACCCACATCTACGCCAATATCCACCACCTGCACCCGCCCCGCGGACAACGCCCCCGGCGCAACCAACAGCCCCGTCTTTGCCACCCCAAAGGTCACCGTCACATCCGCGTGCACCGTGCGCCTCGCATCGGCAACCTCACCAGACGATGCATCCACACCAGAAGGAACATCCACAGCTACCCACACAGGATCACCATCCCGCCTGGTACGAGCCGACCACGACGCCAACGCATCACCAGCCAACCCCCGCACCGCACCGCGAGCGCCAATGCCCACAATCCCATCCACCACCACATCCACCCCCGCACACAGGGCAACAACCTCTGCACCGTCACTGGGGGTCACCACCACCGCCTGCGATGCACGGACCGCAGCCAACCCGTCACCGTGGCACCTCTCCCCCACCAGCGCCACCGTCACCGACATCGGCAAGCGCGCCAGCAACGCAGCAGCAAACAACGCATCACCACCGTTATTGCCCTGCCCCACCAACACCACAACCCGCGCACCAGCAACCTGCCCACACCGCTGCCGCACAACCTGCACCACACACTGCGCAAGACCTCTCGATGCACGCGCCATCAACGCAACCCCACGATCCAACAACGGCTTCTCAGCCACCTGCATCTGTCGTGCACTCACACCAACAATCATGTCCCTATTGTGACGCCCCACCCCAGGCACCGCGACCGCCACCACAGCAACGCGCACCACCATTGATACCCACGCAAGACCACCCACCAGCAGTAGGGTGGAACCATGAAATTTGGACTCTTCATTCCCCAAGGCTGGCGTCAAGACCTCACCGGAATCCCCACCGAACGCCACTGGCCCCTCATGAAAGAACTCGCCCAACAAGCCGACCAAGGCGACGCCTACGACTCCCTGTGGGTCTACGACCACTTCCACACCGTGCCAGAACCCGTCCACGAAGCAACCCACGAAGCATGGACCCTCATGGCTGCGTTCGCCGCAACCACCACCCGCGTTCACCTCGGACAAATGTGCACCTGCATGGGGTACCGTAACCCCGCCTACCTCGCCAAAGCCGCCACCACCGCAGACATCATCTCCGGTGGGCGCATCCAAATGGGCATCGGAGCTGGCTGGTACGAACACGAATGGCGAGCATACGGGTACGGGTTCCCCACCGCAGGTCAACGGCTTGCCGCGCTCGCAGAAGGCGTCGACATCATGCACCAGATGTTCACCACCGGGCACGCCACTTTAGACGGCACGCACTACCAGATCACCGATGCGCTGAATTACCCCACCCCCACCGGAACCGTGCCGCTATGGATTGCCGGCGGAGGAGAAAAGAAAACTCTACGGATCGCAGCGCAGTACGCCCAATACACCAACTTCGATGGCACCCCAGAAGTGTTCAGCCACAAAAGTGAAGTCCTCCGAAGCCACTGCGATGACTTAGGCCGCGACTTCGCAACCATCACTCGCAGCGCCAACTACAACGTTGTCATCGCCGAAACCGAACGCGAAGTGAACGACCGGATCAACTGGTACCGCCAGCACCTGGAACGCACCGTGTCGCCTCAGGCCGCGGAACGCGAAACACACTCACTAGCGAACGGGCCACTGGTGGGCACCCCAGAGCGCATTATTGACACCCTGCACGACCTTGAGCAACGGGGGATGACCTACGCCATCACCTACTTCCCCGAGCTTGCCTACGACACCTCAGGAATGGAACTGTTCGAACGGACCGTCATTCCCCACTTGTCGCAGACCATGGGCAAATAAGGCAACATATCTTCCCACACCAACGGCGAGCCCCAAGTATTCCTACCCTTCCGCAACAATCATTGCCGTTGCGATAGGCCCATCATGCGACAAGGACACATGGAACACCTTAATCCCCTGTTCCGATGCAACATGGGCAACAGTGCCTGACACGTGGACCTCCGGGCGCCGCCCCGGCGCCCGGAGAATCACCGCATCATGCCAACGCAGCCCTCCTGGCGAACCCAGCGCCTTCGCGATTGCCTCCTTCGCAGCAAACCGAGCCGCCAACGACTGGACTGGCATGTCACGTTCCTGCGGGGCAAAAAGCCGTTCCACCAAGCGAGGGACACGGTCAATGGTCGCAGCGAACCGCGACACATCAACCACATCCACACCAATCCCAATGATCACGGGGGCTACTCGACCGTCACCGACTTCGCGAGGTTACGCGGTTGGTCAACATCCAACCCCTTCGCCCGCGACAACTCCGCCGCGAAAATCTGCAACGGAACAACAGTGACCAACGGCGACAGCAAGGTCGGGCATTGCGGAACCCAAAACACCTCATCAGCAAATGGGGTCACTGCCTCATCACCGTCTTCAGCGATGACCAGCGTCCGTGCACCGCGAGCGCGGATCTCCTGAATGTTGGAAATAACCTTGGAATGCAGCGAGTCACGGCCACGCGGTGACGGCACAATAACAAACACAGGTTGACCCGGTTCAATGAGAGCGATCGGACCGTGCTTCAACTCGCCAGCAGCGAACCCTTCAGCGTGGATGTACGCCAGTTCCTTGAGTTTCAGGGCACCTTCTAGCGCGATAGGGAACCCAACATGGCGACCCAAGAACAACACAGACGATGTGTCCGCCATCCACCGGGCGATCTCACGAACCCGTTCACCACGGTCAAGAACCTCCTGGATCTTGTCCGGCATGGCCCGCAACTCATCCAACACAGTATGAATCTCATCGCGGAACATGTTGCCCCGCAGTTGAGCGAAGTAGAGCCCGAGAATGTAGGCAGCCGTGATCTGGGAGACAAACGCCTTCGTTGATGCGACGGCCACCTCAGGACCAGCATGGGTGTACAACACTGCGTCCGACTCACGCGGGATAGTCGAGCCGTGGGTATTCACGATCGCGATCACCTTTGCCCCCTGTTCCTGCGCGTGCCGCACAGCCATGAGGGTGTCCATGGTTTCCCCTGACTGGGAAATTGCCACCACCAACGTGCGGGGGGTAACAATGGGGTCACGGTACCGGAACTCGTGGGCAAGTTCGATCTCCACCGGGATCCGACACCAATGCTCGATCGCGTACTTCGCAACGTGCCCCGCATAGGCTGCAGTCCCACACGCCACCACAATGATCTTGTCAATCGTGCGCAGAGTCGCTTCATCAATACGAGCATCATCAAGGATCAAGTCCCCTGACTCGTTGGTTCGACCCAACAAGGTGTCCGCCACAGCTTTTGGCTGGTCAGCGATCTCCTTCGCCATGAAGGACCAGAAACCGCCCTTTTCTGCCGCAGACGCATCCCAGTCCACGGTGTAATGCTTCGGGGTTACTACCTGCCCCTCAAAATCTGTCACCGTCACCGCATTTGGAGTGATCGTGGCGATCTGGTCCTGCCCCAACTCCAACGCTTCTCTGGTGTGAGCGATAAACGCCGCCACATCAGAACCGAGGAAGTTCTCGCCGTCGCCAAGACCCACAACCAGCGGGGAATCGTGGCGGGCACCCACCACCGTATCTGGGTGGTCGGCGTGAACAGCCAACAACGTGAACGTCCCCTCAAGACGTTGCGCAACAACACGCATCGCCTCGGTCAGGTCCCCGCACCGCTCATACTGTGCCGCAAGCAGATGCGCAGCCACCTCCGTATCAGTTTCAGAGACGAACTGAACACCTGCCTCCAACAACTCAGAGCGCAGCGAAAAAAAGTTCTCAATAATGCCGTTGTGAATCACCGCAAGACGACCATCAAGCGCCACATGAGGATGAGCGTTGAGATCACTGGGGGCACCATGGGTGGCCCACCGCGTGTGACCAATCGCCGCTGTTGCCTGCGGAAGAGGCGACTCAACAAGCGCTGTGCGCAAATTGACAAGTTTCCCTGCCTTCTTCGCCACCGCAACCTCATCACGACCAGGGGCAACCAAGGCAACACCCGCAGAGTCATACCCGCGGTACTCCAACCGCCCTAAGCCTTCCAAAGCCACATCCAGCGGGCGCGTAGACGGGGTAGCTGACCCAACGTAGCCAACAATTCCACACATCGATCCGATGTCCTCCTTCGGGCACACGCCCCCAAACAATGCACAACGCGCCCGCGCGGGGTCCCCACATCACAGGCTCTGACAACCACCACACATGAACCAACGCACACGCACAGCAGACCAGCCCATTGTAGATGCCCCACCACACATCGCGCCCCCAAGGTCAGCGACGCCACACTCCCCACACATCACCTCCATTTCCCAACATCGCGATCCATGCGGCAGAATCGTCAGGTGACGGAACACCACATCACGCCGACGACGCCCTATGTGGACCTCGACCGCGCCGCCTGGCAACGACTCTCAGAATCAACCCCGCTCCCCCTCACCGACCACGATGTCACCAGGCTTGCAGGACTCGGCGACCCCATTGACCTCGCAGAAGTCGATGCGATCTACCGCCCACTGTCCAGGCTCCTGAACCTCTACATCGGGGCGACCAGGCAACTCAACCGGGCCACCTCCACCTTCCTTAGAGAAGAATCCGGTGGCACCCCCTATGTCATCGGCGTCGCCGGTTCCGTCGCCGTCGGGAAATCAACCACCGCCCGCATCCTGCGCGAAATGCTCGCCCGATGGCCCGACACACCACGCGTGGAACTCATCACCACCGACGGATTCCTCTTGCCCAACGCGGAACTCCAACGACGCAACATCATGGGGCGCAAAGGATTTCCCGAATCCTACGACCGTCGGGCACTGATCCGCTTTCTGTCCCGGGTCAAAGCGGGACGAACACACGTTGACGCCCCCGTCTACGACCACCTCACCTACGACATCGTCCCCGGGCAACGACAAACCGTCACCCGCCCCGACGTCCTCATCGTCGAAGGACTCAACGTCCTCCAACCCGCACGCCCCCAGCCAGGTAGTGCCACCACCAGCCTCGCAGTCTCCGACTTCTTCGATTTCTCCATCTACGTTGACGCCAAAACTTCTCACATCAGGTCCTGGTACGTCGACCGCTTCCTTTCCTTGCGCGACTCCGCGTTCGCGCAAGAAGGCTCCTACTTTCGCCGCTACGCTAACCTCAGCGACAACGAAGCCATCGCCACTGCAGAATCCATTTGGGAATCCATCAACGAACCCAACCTCACCGACAACATTTTGCCCACCCGGTCGCGCGCCACACTCGTCCTCACCAAAGACGCCGACCACTCTGTCCAACGCGTCCGTCTCCGAAAACTCTAACTACCCTCCTGCCCGCTCCCCTCACGACTCCGAATCCGTGCGGGTGAAAGGAGTCTCAACATCCGGGACGTGCGGGGGAACATACCCATCCATAGACTTCAAAGCCGCCCCGCGGTGAGCAAGCACCCGACGCAACACCGCATCGACAGCCACCCCAATCAACACGCCACCGCCAACACCCACAATCACCGCATAAATAGGGTGCCCCTCAAACCACGCCCCCGCACCCATTCCAATAACCGTGGAATACACAGACCATGTCACCGCAGCAATGGCATCAAAAAACACAAACCCACGACGTGGGAAAAACATCCTCCCAGCCGTAAAATTCACAGCCACTCGACCACCAGGGATATAGCGCGCAGCCACAATGATGGTCGCCGGCTTGCGAGCCACCAACCGTTCCGCCCAATCAAGCACCCGCGCAACCCTCACCCACTGGAGCCAACGCCACGACCGCCGAACTGCTCGACGTCCAATGTGATAAGTCGTCACATCACCACACATCGCACCCGCAATCGCCACCACCACAACTGCCCATAACGGTGGAGAACCAGCCGACACAGCCAATGCAACAACAGCAATGACCAGCGACTCAGACGGGAAAATAGGCAACACGCCGTCAAGAGTGATGAAAAGCCACAAAAACAAAAACAGCAGCCACGAACCCTCATAGCTTGTCGCCACCGACATCAACACATCATTGACGCTCCCCAGCGCCCCAATTACTGCGTCCATGAACCCTGCTGCTCAACCGGAAAACCTAACGCCTCCCCCGCAGCATGCGGATGAGCAGACACCGACCACCACTGCGCAAGATTCTCCATCGTCGACAACGACCGCAAATGCGCACGATCCACGTACAACACACCACGCAAATGGTCAATCTCATGCTGAGCAATCCGAGCCGGCCACCCAGTCAATACCTCATCAACAGGCGCACCAGTCTCATCCCAGCCCATCACACGCACCCGACGCCACCTGGCGACAACCGCCTGGTACCCAGGAACAGATAAACAGCCCTCAAAAAACGACACCTTCTCATCCCCCACCGGTTCATACACCGGATTCACCAACACCCGCATCGGAAATGCCACCCGCTCACGCGGATCAGCATCATCCGCCGCACCCGGATCACGCATCACCGCCACAGCCAGACTCACCCCCACTTGGGGTGCAGCTAAACCAACCCCCGGTGCCACCACCATCGTGGTGTTCATTGCATCAATGAACGCCATGAAGTCAGCACCCAGTTGCCCTTCGTAACGCCCCGCCTCCCTGCGCAACACAGGATGCCCGGCATGAACAAGAGGCAACACCCCATCAGGGCACGACGCCAACAACTCACACACTTGATCACGAACACTCACAGCAGTCACACCACCATCGTGCCACGAACGCACAGTGCCCGGCGTTTCCACGCCGGGCACATTCACGAACTCACCACGGGGAAAGCACGGCACCACCGTGCTCCCCGCACCACTATGACGACAAAGCCAAATGCTCACGCACTACATCAGCTAGACGCTGTGCACAACCCTGCGCCAACTCTTGCGTTGGGGCTTCCACCATGACCCGCACAAGCGGCTCAGTACCCGATGCACGAAGCAACACCCGCCCCGTGTCACCCAACGCGGCCTCCTCAGCAGCAACCGCCGCCAAGACACCCTCATGGGTACGCGCAGCCGCCTTATCCACATCTTTCACATTGATCATCACCTGAGGAAGTTGCGTAATTGCCCCAGCAAGTTCACTCATCTTCACCCGGCGTTCCGCCAACCGTGACAGGAGGTGCAACGCCGTCAAAATACCATCACCAGTCGTCGAAAACTCCGTCAACAACACATGCCCCGACTGCTCACCACCAATGGTGTAGCCATGACGAAGCATTTCCTCCAACACGTAACGGTCGCCCACACTCGTTTGCACCGTGGAGATACCACGCTCCTCCATGGCCAACCGAAGACCCAAATTCGACATCACAGTCGTCACTAAGACGTTGTCCTTCAAACGACCAGCCTCAGCAGCACCGATCGCTAACATCCCCATGATCTTGTCGCCATCAACGATGATCCCCTCTTCATCAGAAGCGATACACCGATCCGCATCCCCATCAAAGGACACACCCACATCAGCAGAATGCCCCACTGTTGCAGCCGCCATCCGGCGGGGAGCCGTGGCCCCATACTCGTGGTTGATGTTCTCACCATCAGGCTCATTCCCGATGACGATGACCTCAGCCCCCGCCCGCTCCAGCGCCAACGGCCCCACCACACTCGCGGCCCCATGCGCACAATCCACGACAACACGAAGCCCCTCAAGCGAATACGTCACCGTATCCACCAGCGCGTCAACATAGGCATCAACAGCAGAGTAGTCGTACCTGATACGCCCCACTTTCGCACCCACAGGACGTTCCCAGTTCTCCCCCATAAGCGCAGCAATCTGGTCCTCAACATCATCGTCGAGCTTGTACCCATTGCGGTCGAAAAACTTAATCCCATTGTCCTGCATAGGGTTATGGGAAGCAGAGATCATGACACCTAAATCGCCACCAAGTCGCCCCGTCAAAAAGGCAACCGCTGGTGTCGGTACGACGCCCACATCAACAACATCAACCCCAGCACTCGCCAAACCTGCAGCAACTGCAGCAGAAAGAAACTCACCCGATGCACGCGGGTCACGGCCCACAATCGCCCGTGGACGCGGTTTACGAAACTCGCCACGCAGCGCCAACACATGCGCCGCCCCCACTGCAAGATCCAGTGCCAGTTCCGCAGTGACATCACGGTTCGCTAACCCGCGAACACCGTCAGTCCCAAAGAGTCGTGCCATGTTGTTCCTGTTCGTCACATCGTCTACAGACGATCATCATCACGCGCGCTCACACCAATAAGCACGCAGGCCAAAGTCAAAGTCCACCACACCGTGCGTCAACCACACCCACGCCGGTCCCAATCTACTGTATGACCACATCGCCACTGATGGGTGGCAAGAGGAGAGCATGTGGAGGAAAAGCAAAGGGCCCCCACACCAACGTGCGGGAGCCCTTCGTTTGTGAAGCTGCAGATCAGCGCTTGGAGAACTGCGATGCTTTACGGGCCTTCTTCAGACCAGCCTTCTTACGCTCAACTGCACGCGCGTCACGGGTCAAGAACCCGGCCTTCTTCAAGGTTGCACGGTTAGCGTCGCGGTCAATGGCGTTCAGCGCACGCGCAATACCAAGGCGCAAGGCACCGGCTTGACCGGTCACCCCGCCACCATTGATACGAGCGACGACGTCGAAGCGACCCTCAACGTCCACTGCTTTGATCGGGGAGTTCACCAGTTGCTGGTGCACCTTGTTCGGGAAGTAACCGTCCAATGGACGCCCGTTGATTGTCCACTGGCCGGAACCAGGAACTAGGCGTACACGGGCAATAGCTTCCTTACGGCGCCCAACACCCTGACCTGGTGCGGTAATGCTCTGGCCGCGCCCGGTCGGTGCTGCTGACTCGGATGTGTATGTGCTGGGGATCTCTTCGTCGCCCAGTGTGTCAATATCGACGGTGGTTTCGGCCACTGGAGTGTCCTCGCGTCCTTATATTCGCGTAAGCCGAAGCCTACTGCGCGATCTGGGTAATCTCGAAGGTCTTCGGCTGTTGTGCAGCATGAGGGTGTTCGGAGCCTGCGTAAACGCGAAGCTTCGTCATCTGCTCACGGCCGAGGCTGGTCTTAGGGATCATGCCGCGAACGGCCTTCTCCACAGCACGTTCAGGGTTCTTCTCCATGAGTTCGGAGTAAGGAACCGCGGTGAGACCACCTGGGTAACCGGAGTGCCGGTAAGCCTTCTTCTGGTCAAGCTTGTTGCCGCTCAGAGCCACCTTGTCAGCGTTGATGACAATGACAAAGTCACCGCCGTCGACATGGGGGGCAAAAGTAGCCTTGTGCTTGCCACGGAGCAATTGAGCGACGTGGCTGGCGAGGCGACCGAGTACAACGTCGGTGGCGTCAATGACGTACCAGTCACGTTGAATGTCGCCTGGCTTCGGGGTGTACGTACGCACGTTCGTAGCCTTCGTTTCGTGTTCGTGTCTTCTCTGTCGCTTGTCAGCGCGCAGAAAGGTCGGCGAGCGCTTCGTGGAGCCTAGCGAGTGGGCGCACCGGTCTCGGGAGAAGCACAATGATTACGTGTACAAGCACTGCAGAAAATCCAGCGGATCCTTCTTCAGTGACAGCCTGTTGCGGTGACGGTTGAAGCAGGCGGGACCTCGGAGTGTCATACTCCTGATCCAACAACCATCCAGTCACACAGCACACATGGATATACAGCAATCAGGTTTCAGTGTACCCCACGATGAAGATCAATGGGATTTGAGGTAGGTCACGTCTTGGGTTCGCTCGCTGCAATCAGTACACACAGTCGACTGAGCAACCGCCACATGCTCATCGCAGTACAAACGAAGTCGCTTACACCCCGGGTCCGCGCAATTAAGGAATCGTTCCGTGGGCGCCTCACACACACAACACCGCCCCAACGTTAAGGTCTCGCCATCAAAGTGGTGCACCATCCGCTTATCAAACACATACAACGGGCCCTTCCACAACCCAGTTGTACCGAACTTTTCGCCGTACCGTACAATCCCACCTTTGATTTGATAGACATTCTCAAACCCGCGGTTCTTCATGAGAACAGACAAAATCTCGCAACGCACCCCACCTGTGCAGTACGACACAATGTGTTTGTCCTTCAAATGGTCATACTTACCAGATTCAAGTTCCCTCACGAAATCATGCGTGGTCTGAGTGTCAGGAACAACAGCACCTTCAAAACGGCCAATATGCGCCTCAAATGCGTTGCGCCCGTCAAAGAACACCACATCATCGCCTAACTCATCAACGAGCGAATTCACTTCCTCAGGCTCAAGGTGCTGCCCCCCATTGACTACCCCATGGCGATCAACCACGACCTCCTCAGGCGCCCCAAACGCCACGAGCTCTGGCTTGACCTTCACAGACAAACGAGGGAAATCCGCACCTGACCCCTGTGACCACTTCACATCCATTGACCCAAAACCGGGGTACTGTCGCGTCGTCTTCACATACTGTTTTAAGTCCTCAAGACGACCGCCCAACGTCGCATTAATCCCCGACGGTGCCACAATGACACGTCCCGTCAATCCATACTTTTCTGCCAACGCCAACTGCCACAAACGCACTGCCGTGGGATCAGCCACCGGAGCAAACGCATAAAAAAGAATAATTTTGTTGATCGCCATAACACTAGGATATGGCGATCACGGCTCTACCGAGACAACAGATGCGTCACACACCGCCGTCCAACAGTTCCTCATCCATCCGGCGGGCACGGATCGCCTGCGCCCGGTCAGCTAGTTGGTCGACCGGCGGATACGCTACCTGCTCGAGAGTCAACCCATGTGGCTGCACCACCGCCGATGAATTCACCCTCGACTTCGACGTTAACGCCTGGACCAACCACTCTTCACCACGCACCCCCCGCCCCACATCAAGAGACGCACCCACCAACGCGCGCACCATATTGTGACAAAACGCATCCGCGCGCACAGTGGCACGCACAAGCCCTTCATCTGGCCCCTGCTCCACCCGCTCCCAGCGGAAATCCTGCAGTTCACGGATAGTCGATGCGCCTGGACGCGGCTTACAAAACGCCGCAAAATCCCGCAACCCCACCAACGGCGCTGCACCACGATTCATCGCCTCAACATCAAGAGGTGAGCGTACCCACAACACAAAAGGCGCCGTCAACGGATCACGCATCATCACATCGTCAGCAATACGGTAATAGTAGGTCCGCGACAACGCCGAAAAACGCGCATCAAAACCAGGCGGTGCCGGGGCAACCCGACGAACCACCACATCGGAAGGCAAAATCCCACCCAACTTAGCTCGCAGAGCCTCACCCGGCGTACGATCCGACCGGCCCGGTAACCGCTCCCACCGGTCACCAGGAACATCACAATGAACAACCTGCCCACGCGCATGGACACCAGCATCCGTACGCCCAGCAACAGTCACCGCAATGCGCTCCCCCATCAAACGCTCCAACGCGTCCTCAAGGGTGCCCTGAACACTGCGCAAACCCGGCTGACGTGCCCACCCCACAAAGTCCGTGCCACGATAAGCCACATCACAACGAATCCGAATCACGCCAACCACACAATCCCTCACAAACAGGTGTGGGGCACCAACCTCACGGTCGGTGCCCCACACAAGCACATCACGCCTCAGCGTGACAACACATCACTTTGCTTCTTCAACCTCAGCGGCAGGAGCATCAGCTTCAGTAGCAGGAGTGTCAACAGACTCCTCCACCTGAGCTGCTGCTTCTTCCTTAGCAGCGGCACGCTCAGCGGCCTTCGTTGCCTCTTTCACAACAGCCTGCTTCGGGGAAACCGGCTCAGTGATGAGCTCGATGACAGCCATCGGCGCGTTGTCGCCACGACGAGTACCGATCTTGGTGATTCGAGTGTAACCACCCTGGCGCTCTGCCATTGCCGGTGCAATCTCCGTGAAGAGACGGTGCACAACAGTCTTCGCGTCACCTTCAGCGTCTGGGACGTGAACGGTCTTGTTGCGAATCACCTGAGCAACCTGACGGCGTGCGTGGAGGTCACCACGCTTGGCCTTCGTGATGAGGCGGTCGGCCACCGGCTGAAGACGCTTGGCCTTTGTCACGGTGGTCGTAATACGGCCGTGCTCGAAAAGGCTAGAAGCGAGGTTCGCGAGCATCAAACGCTCGTGAGCCGGGCTGCCGCCGAGCCGTGGGCCCTTAGACGGGGTAGGCATTGTTCTTGCTCCTTGCAGATTGTGAGACCGCTCGTGCGGTCAGTCCAGAAGTCAGTTGTACTGCTCGTCGACGTCACCGTCGTCAAAGTAGTCCGACTCAGATGATGGCTGGAAGTCCAGCGGTGAGTCTTTCAGCGACAAGCCAAGCTCGTGGAGCTTTTCTTTCACCTCGTTGATTGACTTCGCACCAAAGTTACGGATGTCGAGCAGATCTGCCTCACTGCGTGCGACAAGTTCACCCACCTGGTGGATGCCCTCACGCTTCAGGCAGTTGTACGAACGGATCGTCAGGTTCAGATCCTCGATAGGCAAAGCAAGGTCAGCAGCGAGTGCAGCATCAGTAGGTGAAGGACCAATCTCGATTCCTTCAGCTTCTACGTTGAGCTCACGAGCCAAACCGAACAACTCAACCAGTGTCTTCCCAGCAGAAGCCAGCGCGTCGCGAGGTACGATCGACGACTTGGTTTCCACATCGACAATGAGTCGGTCAAAGTCGGTCCGCTGCTCCACACGTGTTGCTTCCACTTTGTAAGTGACTTTCAACACGGGTGAGTAGATTGAGTCAACGGGGATCCGACCAATTTCGGCGTCCATCGACTTGTTCTGCTGCGCTGATACATATCCACGCCCACGCTCAACGGTCAGCTCAATTTCGAGCTTACCTTTGTCGTTCAGTGTTGCGATGTGCAGGTCAGGGTTATGTACCTCGACCCCTGCTGGCGGTACGATGTCCGCTGCTGTCACAACACCAGCACCTTGCTTACGCAAGTACATCACCACTGGCTCATCGTTTTCCGATGACAGGACCAGGTTCTTCACGTTCAAAATGATCTCAGTGACGTCTTCTTTCACACCGGTGATCGTTGAGAACTCGTGGAGAACCCCGTCAATACGGATTGAGGTCACTGCCGCACCAGGAATGGAAGACAGCAATGTACGACGCAGCGAGTTACCGAGCGTGTACCCAAACCCTGGTTCCAGCGGCTCAATGGTGAACCGGGAACGAGCGTCTGAAATAACCTCTTCTGAGAGGGTGGGACGTTGTGCAATGAGCACGTGGCTTTCCTTTCGACATGCGTCCGCTATATGACGCATATTGAGCGCTTAGTATCACTAAGCATGACCTGACAGGCTTGTGCCTAGCTGTGTGTACCGCACGTTGCTATTGACGGTGACACACGACGATCCATAAGGATCAGACGCGACGACGCTTAGGTTGACGGCAGCCGTTGTGCGCCTGAGGAGTAACGTCCTGGATCGATCCAACCTCAAGACCAGCAGCCTGGAGGGAACGGATCGCAGTCTCACGGCCCGAACCTGGACCCTTGACGAAGACGTCAACCTTCTTCATACCGTGCTCTTGAGCACGACGAGCAGCTGACTCTGCAGCAAGCTGAGCAGCGTAGGGAGTGGACTTACGTGAGCCCTTGAAGCCCACCTGTCCCGATGAGGCCCACGAGATGACAGCACCTGATGGGTCAGTGATCGACACAATGGTGTTGTTGAAGGTGGACTTGATGTGTGCCTGGCCGACGGAAATATTCTTCTTGTCTTTGCGGCGAGGCTTGCGTGCGCTTTGGGCGACGCGAGTCTTGGGAGGCATATGCTCTTTCTCCTGGGTTGAGGTCTAAGGAAATGGTGCATACAACAAGTTGCACCATCAGGGCCGCTAGATCAGCGGGCCTTCTTCTTGCCGGCTACGGTCTTCTTCGGACCCTTACGGGTACGAGCGTTGGTCTTTGTGCGCTGACCACGGACCGGAAGGCCGCGGCGGTGGCGAAGACCCTCGTAGCAGCCGATCTCAACCTTGCGGCGGATGTCTGCAGCAACCTCACGGCGAAGGTCACCTTCGAGCTTGAAATTGCCTTCAAGGTAGTCACGCAGTGCGACGAGCTCGGTGTCACCGAGGTCCTTGACGCGGACATCTGGGGAGATGCCAGTGGCTTCCAGAGTCTGCTGAGCGCGGGTACGACCCACACCGTAAATGTACGTAAGCGCTACCTCAACTCGCTTGTCGCGAGGGAGGTCGACGCCAATAAGACGTGCCATCTTTTGTGGCTCCTGTACTTCATTCGGAGGTCTGGTGCATTACCTCTCACATCACGTGAGCCTCGGCCTCCGAGCCGAGGGTGTGTCACGTCGTCAAGTTGTCGGATCGTGACGGTAATGCGCTTTCATGTCTTCGGGCGCGACCCCGAATTGAGATCTCGTGACCTACTGAGTCCCGTCGCCGCACACCAAGTTGAGAGTATTCTCAGCCTTGGCGTTGCTTGTGGCGGACGTTCTCGCAGATGACCATGACACGGCCGTGGCGACGAATCACCTTGCAGTTGTCACAGATCTTCTTGACGCTGGGGTTGACCTTCATCGTGGTTCCTCCGCTGTCTCCACTGTTCGGTGGAACAGCAGTGATCGAGTGGCTATTTGTAGCGGTAGACGATTCTTCCTCGGGTCAAGTCGTAGGGACTCAACTCAACAACCACACGATCCTCGGGGAGGATGCGGATGTAGTGTTGACGCATCTTTCCGGAGATGTGGGCAAGCACTTTGTGACCGTTGGCCAACTCAACACGGAACATCGCATTGGGGAGAGCCTCGACCACGGTCCCTTCGATCTCGATGACGCCGTCTTTCTTCGCCATATACTCCGCTAACTCCTGTCATTGCTGTCGTTGGTATGCGTAGACACATACCAACGCACCATCTTACCCTGCCTGCACAGCTCTAGGAACAGTGATCCCGGTTACCTTGCATCTGGGACTCCTTCACGCACTGCACGGGAATACTGTGCAGGAATGTTTTACGCAACCTCTACACAGTTACGCACGAGCAGCGGGGCTAGGACGTCACTTCGTCCTAGCCCCGCTGTCCTCGTCAATGAGTAACGAATTCTCGTCACTTAGCCCAGTTGTTCAAGAGACTTGATCAACCGAGCAGTGACCTCATCAATGTCGCCGATTCCATCGACTTGGACCAGCCGTCCACGTTCCAGATACACCTGTGCGATGGGCGCCGTTTGCTGCGCATACACATCCAGTCGGTGGCGGATCACAGGCTCTGTATCATCTTGGCGGCCTTCGATCTCGGCCCGCTTCAAGAGACGTTCGACGACAATGTCGTTGTCGGCAGTAAGTTCCACTGCACCATCAACTGTGACACCGATTTCCTCAAGAATGTTGTCAAGCTCTGCAACTTGAGCAACGTTCCTGGGGTAACCGTCCAAGATGAAGCCGAGCCGGGCGGGGTCCTCCCCCACCATCGACGTGAGCTTATCTTTAACCATCGCGTTGGTCACTGAGTCAGGAACAAGTTCACCTTTTGCGGTGTATTCCTGGGCAAGGCGGCCAAGTTCTGTCCCACCCTTAATGTTGGCGCGAAAGATGTCTCCGGTGGAGATGGCTTCGACACCGAGTTCCTGGGCAAGTCGAGCAGCTTGGGTGCCCTTTCCTGCGCCGGGAGGACCTAACAGAACAATGCGTGCGCTCATTTGAGCAACCCTTCGTAATGACGTTGTTGCAGTTGTGAATCAATCTGCTTCACAGTTTCCAGCCCGACACCAACGATGATGAGAATCGATGTTCCACCAAACGGAATCGAATCGCCAACACCCATCGCAATGAATGTCACTGTCGGCACGAGTGCCACCAAGGCCAAGTAGATCGCCCCCGCTGATGTCACACGGGTAATGACGTAATCCAGGTATTCCGCAGTTGGGCGGCCAGCACGGATCCCGGGAATGAAGCCTCCATATTTCTTCATGTTGTCCGCGACTTCATCCGGGTTGAAGGTAATCGCAGTGTAGAAGAAACAGAAGAAAAGAATCATGACAACAAAAAGAGCAAGGTGGAGCGGCGCCGATGGTGAGGCAATGTTCCGCTGAATCCAGGCTACCCAATCATTATTCACGTCCGCGAACTGCGCGACCAAAGTGGGCACAGCGAGGATCGACGACGCGAAGATGACAGGGATCACACCTGCCATGTTGATCTTGATCGGAATGTAAGTCGAAGAACCGCCATACACCTTGCGACCGACCATACGCTTCGCATATTGAACAGGGATACGACGTTGTGACTGTTCGACGAACACGACAAGAGCGATAACAATGAGTGCGACCGCGAGAACGATAGCAAACTTGGCAAAACCACCAGAACCTTGCGTGATCGACCAAATAGCAGGTGGGAACGATGCAGCAATAGAGATGAAGATCAGCATCGACATGCCGTTACCAATGCCGCGGTCAGTGATTTGCTCACCAAACCACATCAGAAGCGTTGCCCCTGCCGTCATCGTTAACACCACAAAGAGCGATGTCATGACACTGTTGTTTGGGATCACAACACAACCGGGAATCAAGTTGCCGGTGCGAGCCAAGGTGACGTAAGTGGTTGCTTGCAGCAGGGCGAGACCAATAGTGAGGTAACGAGTGTACTGAGTAAGCTTTGCTGTTCCCGTCTGCCCTTCCTTATGCAGTGCCTCAAATCGAGGGATCACCACACGGAGTAACTGGACGATAATACTTGCCGTAATGTACGGCATGATCCCCAGCGCAAAGATTGACAGTTGAAGCAATGCCCCACCGGAAAAGAGGTTAACGAGACCAAGAAGGGCTCCCGTTTCCTGAGTGGCAAGACATTGTTGAATATTGGGATAGGAGACACCAGGTGCTGGAACAAACGATCCGATCCGATACAGCACAATGATTCCGATAGTGAACAGCAACTTGTACCGTAGATCTGGCGTCCTAAACGCACGAACGAATCCGCCTAGCACATGGTCCTCCTGAGCCCTTGTCGCGGCGCGGTCACCGCGTACGCGGCGTCCTGTGTATGGTGGCAACCCACTGTGGTTATCACCAACAGGTGCATGCAAATGATGACAGCGTATCGGTATAGCGATACCGAAGATACCTTATACGCACACTGCCTTGAACAGAAATCCACATGATGTCCAAGTTCTGCCCATGGACATGATGGGGCGTGTTGTGAGTAAGACGTCTGTGTCACTCGTGGTGTTTGTTGATATGGCATGACTATGGGCTGGCACACGCGGTGTACCAGCCCATAGTCATGTAGGGATTCTCAGCGAACTGAGATGGTGCCGCCGGCAGCCTGGATCTTCTCCTGGGCTGAGGAGGACACTGCGTCAACGGTGACTTCCAGCTTGACCGAGATCTCGCCGGTGCCGAGAACCTTGACGGGCTTGTTCTTGCGAACAGCGCCCTTTGCGACAAGGTCGTCAACGGTTACTGCGCCACCCTCAGGATATAGTTCTGAGAGTTTGTCCAAGTTCACAACTTGGTACTCGACGCGGAATGGGTTTTTGAAGCCACGGAGCTTCGGCAAACGCATGTGAAGTGGCATTTGACCACCCTCAAAGCGTGCCGGAACCTGGTAACGCGCTTTCGTACCCTTGGTACCACGACCAGCAGTCTTACCCTTGGATGCTTCACCACGACCCACACGGGTCTTGGCCTTCTTTGCGCCCCTAGCTGGGCGAAGGTCGTGAAGCTTCAGCGGCTCAACTGTGGTGGTTTCTTCAGCCTTCTTCTCGGCCATGATCAGTCAACCTCCTCAACCGTGACTAGGTGTGCCACGGTAGCGATGAGGCCGCGGACCTCTGGGCGATCCTCACGGACAGTAGACTGTCCGATCTTTTTGAGGCCCAGAGTACGCAGCGTGTCGCGCTGGTTTTGCTTGCCGCCAATTGCGGACTTGACCTGGGTTACCTTGAGATTGGCCATCACGCACCTACCTCAGCGCTCTGCGCAGCCTTACCTTCTGCCTGTGCACGGAGCAGGGCAGCCGGGGCTACATGGTCGAGTGGAAGACCACGGCGAGCAGCAACTTCAGCTGGCTCTTCGAGCTGCTTCAGTGCGTCAACGGTGGCGTGCACGATGTTGATCGCGTTGGTGGAACCAAGTGACTTCGACAAGATGTCGTGAACACCTGCACACTCGAGTACTGCACGCACTGGACCACCGGCGATAACACCGGTACCAGGTGCTGCAGGACGCAAGAAGACAACTCCCGCTGCCTTCTCACCCTGAACTGGGTGAGTGATGGTCCCCTTGATGCGTGGAACGCGGAAGAAGTTCTTCTTCGCTTCCTCAACACCCTTGGCAATAGCCGCGGGTACTTCCTTGGCCTTACCGTAGCCGACGCCGACGGTTCCGTCACCGTCTCCCACCACAACAAGTGCTGTGAAGGAGAAACGACGACCGCCCTTAACGACCTTAGCTACGCGGTTGATGGTGACGACGCGCTCAACGAAAGCGCTCTTTTCAGCTGCGTCACCACGACGACCTCCGCCTTCACCGCGTCCGCGGCTGTTACGACGGTCATTCTGCTCATTGGCGCCACCCGTGGGTGCGCCGGAATTGCGCTGCCCTGCAGCCATCAGAGTGTCCTTTGCTTCGAAACGATTGTGGAGATCACAGTGACAGACCACCTTCGCGGGCGCCCTCTGCGACTGCCGCCACACGGCCGTGGTACTTGTTTCCACCGCGGTCAAAAACGACCGAGTCAATACCGGCAGCCTTCGCACGCTCAGCGATCAGTTCGCCAACCTTGCGGGACTTTGCGGTCTTGTCACCGTCGAATGATCGCAAGTCCACCTCAAGGGTGGACGCCGAAACAAGTGTCTTGCCTGCAGTGTCATCGACGACTTGCGCAACCATGTGCCGGGTCGAACGAGTAACTACGAGACGTGGACGTACGGCAGTACCACGGATCTTCTTGCGAAGACGAGCGTGACGACGCTGCCGAGCAACTGCCTTGCCCTTTCCAAGAATCTTCAGAGCCATGGTTACTTACCAGCCTTTCCAGCCTTGCGGCGGATGTTCTCGCCGGCGTAGCGCACACCCTTGCCCTTATAAGGCTCAGGCTTACGAATCTTGCGGATGTTCGCTGCGACCTCGCTGACCTGCTGCTTGTCGATACCCGACACGGAGAACTTCGTGGGAGCTTCGACTGCGAAGGTAATACCTTCAGGAGCAGTAACGACAACCGGGTGCGAGAAACCAAGGGCGAACTCAAGGTCCTTACCCTTTGCGGTCACACGGTAACCCGTGCCAACAATCTCGAGCTTCTTCTCGTATCCCTGGGTCACACCAGTGATGATGTTGGCCAACAGGCTGCGAGTCAGACCGTGCAGGGCACGTGACTGACGCTCGTCGTTGGGGCGTGACACGATGATCGTTCCGTCTTCAGCCCGCGCAACCTCGATGGGTGCAGGGATGACGTGCTCAAGCGTGCCTTTTGATCCCTTGATCGTGACAAGGTTTCCGTTGATCGTGACATCCACACCAGCGGGAACCGGAATAGGAAGCTTACCGATACGTGACATGTGTATCCTTCTCCTTTCCGATTACCAGACGTAGGCGAGGACTTCCCCACCCACGCCCTTCTGTGCGGCTTGTTTGTCTGTGAGAAGACCTGATGATGTCGACAAGATAGCGACACCCAGTCCGCCACGCACCTGTGGAAGGTTCGTGGACTTTGCGTAGACACGCAAACCAGGCTTCGAGATACGACGCACACCAGCCAGTGCACGTTCGCGGGCCGTGTTGTACTTCAACTCGATGACGAGGCTCTTACCCACACGGGCATCCTCGATCTTCCAGTCTTTGATGTAACCTTCGGCCTTGAGAATTGCCGCGATGTTCGACTTCAACTTCGACGATGGCATAGTCACCGTCTCGTGGTAAGCCGAGTTCGCGTTCCGCAGACGTGTCAGCATGTCTGCGATCGGATCGGTCATAGTCATTGGGCTTCAGCCCTTCCTCGCCGGGGTATCCAGGCGCTGCGCAAGCCGCGCCCGCTGGACCTGCGACGTAGTTGTTACCAGCTGCTCTTCGTGACGCCGGGAAGCTCGCCGCGGTGTGCCATTTCGCGAAGGCAGATACGGCAGAGTCCGAACTTGCGGTACACGGCGTGCGGACGACCGCAACGCTGGCACCGGGTGTAAGCGCGAACCGCGAACTTGGGCTTTGCGGCTGCCTTGTTAATCAGGGCCTTCTTAGCCATGTCAGTTCTCCTTGAACGGGAAGCCGAGTCGCTTGAGGAGCGAACGGCCCTCTTCGTCGGTCTTGGCTGAGGTGACAAATGTGATGTCCATACCACGCACCCGGTCGATTGAGTCGGGGTCGATTTCGTGGAACATCGACTGCTCGGTCAGACCGAACGTGTAGTTACCGTTTCCGTCGAACTGCTTAGGCGAAAGACCGCGGAAGTCACGGATACGAGGCAACGCGATGGAGAGAAGACGGTCAGTGAACTCCCACATACGGTCACCACGAAGCGTCACGTGTGCGCCGATTGGCATTCCTTCACGAAGTTTGAACTGCGCGATGGACTTGCGAGCACGGTTCACCTGAGGCTTCTGACCGGTGATCAGTGTCAGATCACGGATTGCACCCTCGATGAGTTTGGAGTCTTTTGCAGCGTCTCCCACACCCATGTTGACGACGACCTTGACAAGGCCAGCAACCTGGTTGATGTTTTCGTGCTTGAACTCTTCGTGCAGCGCAGGACGGATCTCGTCGCGGTAACGCGACTTGAGGCGAGGCTGAGTCTTGGTCTCGGTGCTCATCAGACGTCCTTCTCCTTGTCGCCGTGGCCACGAACAACACGCACGCGTGCAATACGCTGACGCCCGTTACGCTCTACCTCTTCGAGGCGGGATCCGAGGCGCTTCCCACGCTTGGTCTCTGCGTCATAGAACTGAACGTTAGAGATGTGGATCGGGGCTTCGACAACCTCGATGCCACCCGTGCGTGTACCGCGAGCAGTTTGTCCTGGCTTGACGTGCTTGGTGACTCGACGGACACCCTCAACAATGACGCGGTCCTGGTCACGAAGAACCTGGAGAACACGGCCTGTCTTGCCCTTGTCCTTGCCCGCGATGACGATTACGGTGTCGCCCTTTTTGATGTTAGCCATGGTCAGAGCACCTCCGGCGCCAGCGAGATGATCTTCATGAAGCGCTTGTCGCGCAGTTCACGACCGACGGGACCAAAGATACGCGTACCGCGTGGTTCCCCGTCGTTCTTGAGAATCACCGCTGCGTTCTCGTCGAACTTGATGTAGGAACCGTCTGGGCGACGGCGTTCCTTGGACGTACGAACGATGACAGCCTTGACGATGTCACCCTTCTTGACGTTTCCGCCAGGGATTGCATCCTTGACGGTGGCGACAATTGTGTCACCAATACCGGCGTAGCGACGGCCCGAGCCACCGAGAACGCGGATGCAAAGGATTTCCTTGGCTCCCGTGTTATCAGCGACGCGAAGTCGCGACTCCTGCTGGATCATGTAATGAACTCCTGTCGTCGAGCTGGTTCTCGCCTAAGCGAGCCTTGCCGAACGGATAAATTTCTGAAGAAGGTCTCACAGACAACTCTATGGGGCGAACCGTAAACTCACGGTCCGCCCCATGGAGGAAGACTGCTTACTTGGCCTTCTCGAGGATCTCCACCAGACGCCAGCGCTTAGTGGCTGACAACGGACGGGTTTCCATGATGAGGACCAGGTCGCCGATTCCAGCGGTGTTTTGCTCGTCGTGAGCTTTCACCTTGCTAGTCCTGCGCATAACCTTACCGTAAAGCGGGTGCTTTACGCGATCCTCTACCTCGACAACGATGGTTTTCTCCATCTTGTCACTCACAACGTACCCACGACGCGTCTTGCGTTGAGGGCGTTCTGCGACGATGTTCTCGCTCATATCAGCCTCACTCGCTCACGCTTGGTGCAGTACGGATACCGAGTTCACGCTCACGAAGAATCGTGTAAATGCGCGCGATGTCTCGGCGAACGGCCTTGAGTCGGCCATGTGTTTCGAGTTGCCCTGAAGCAGCCTGGAAACGAAGGTTAAAGAGTTCTTTCTTCGCTTTCTCAAGTTCTGCAACAAGTGCTGCGTCGTCGAGGAGGTCCAGTTGCTTTGGCTCGAGGCCTTTAGTTCCAACGGCCATCAGTTAGCACCTCCTTCACGCACCACAAAACGGCACTTCATTGGGAGCTTGTGCATCGCGCGGCGCATGGCCTCGCGAGCAAGTGGCTCTGGGACACCAGCAAGTTCGAAAACAATCTTGCCTGGCTTGACGTTAGCGACCCACCACTCGGGTGAACCTTTACCGGAACCCATACGAGTTTCGGCGGGCTTCTTCGTGAGGGGACGGTCTGGGTAGATGTTGATCCAGACCTTACCGCCACGCTTGATGTGGCGGGTCATCGCAATACGTGCAGCTTCGATTTGACGGTTCGTGACGTAGGCAGGGGTCAAAGCCTGAATACCATAGTCACCGAAGGTCACAACGTTTCCACCCTTGGAAGCTCCACTACGGGAGGGGTGGTGCTGCTTGCGGTGCTTGAGCCTGCGCGGGATAAGCATTCGCTCAGGCCTCCGTTCCGGTCTCAGCAGCCGGAGCCTTCGCTTCAGCTGCGGGAGCATCAGCAGCTGGCGTTGCGCCACCGCTGTTACGCTCACTGTTACGACGTCCACGTGCAGGGCGTTCGCCGCGTCCGCGTCCAGCGCGCGGAGCCTGCTGTGCCTGCTGCGCGTTGAACTCTTTCTCGGTCATGTCGCCCTTGTAGATCCACACCTTGACACCGATGCGCCCGAAGGTGGTGCGTGCTTCAAAGAAGCCGTAGTCGATGTTCGCGCGGAGTGTGTGCAGTGGCACACGACCTTCACGGTAGAACTCCGAACGACTCATTTCAGCACCACCAAGACGACCCGAGTATTGCACACGGATCCCCTTCGCGCCGGCACGAAGTGCGGACTGCATTCCCTTACGCATTGCGCGACGGAAAGACACACGGGACGCCAGTTGTTCAGCAATCCCTTGGGCAACAAGCTGAGCTTCGATCTCAGCGTTCTTGACCTCGAGAATGTTGAGCTGAACTTGCTTTCCTGTGAGCTTTTCCAACTCGCCACGAATACGGTCTGCCTCTGCACCACGGCGACCAATAACGATGCCGGGACGCGCGGTGTGGATGTCAACACGAACACGGTCACGTGTACGTTCGATCTCAACCTTTGCAATCCCCGCACGCTCAAGGCCTTCGCTCATGAGTTTGCGGATTGCGACATCTTCACGGACGTAGTCGCGGTAACGCTGACCTGGTTTCGTGCTGTCAGCGAACCAACGCGAACGGTGATCGGTGGTGATTCCGAGACGGTACCCGTGCGGGTGAACCTTCTGTCCCACTATCGGGCCCCTTCCTTGTCGTCAATCGGAGCAACAACCACAGTGATGTGGCTGGTCCGCTTGAGGATCTGGCTAGCACGACCCTGAGCACGTGGGCGGAAACGCTTGAGGGTTGGTCCCTCATCCACCACCGCGGTCTTGATGACGAGTTTTGTCTCGTCAAAGGCCACGTTGTCACGGTCTGCGATTACCCGTGCGTTAGCGATAGCGCTCTGCACGACCTTGAGAACCGGCTCGCTCGCAGCCTGTGGCGCAAACTTGAGCACGGTTACGGCCTCTGTGGCCTGCTTGCCACGGATAAGATCCACGACGCGACGGGCCTTTCGGGGCGTGACACGGATGAACCGCGCCTTCGCCATGGCTTCCATTGCTGTCCTGCCTTCTTGGTTCGTCATGACCATTGCCTGTGACCGAGGTCAGCGGCGACGGCCCTTCTTGTCGTCCTTAACGTGGCCGCGGAACGTGCGGGTTGGAGCAAACTCACCGAGTTTGTGACCGACCATCGCTTCAGTCACAAACACGGGTACGTGTTTGCGACCGTCGTGCACGGCGAAAGTGTGACCTAGGAAGTCGGGCGTGATAACCGACCGACGGGACCAGGTCTTGATGACATTGTGGGTACCAGCTTCGTTCTGTGCGTCGACCTTCTTTTGAAGGTGGCCGTCAACGAAAGGACCCTTTTTCAAGCTGCGTGGCATTGTTCAGGCTCCCTATCAGCGCTTCTTGCCGGTGCGGCGACGACGAACGATGAGCTTGTCACTCGGCTTGTTTGGCCGGCGAGTACGCCCTTCTGGTTGTCCCCAAGGTGAGACCGGGTGACGTCCACCTGAGGTCTTACCTTCACCACCACCGTGCGGGTGATCGATCGGGTTCATAGCAACACCACGGACAGTTGGGCGAACGCCCTTCCACCGCATACGTCCTGCTTTACCCCAGTTGATGTTCGACTGTTCAGCGTTACCCACTTCGCCGACGGTAGCGCGGCAGCGCGCGTCAACGTTGCGGATCTCGCCAGATGGCATACGCAATTGCGCGTATGGTCCGTCTTTCGCAACAAGCTGCACCGAAGCACCAGCTGAGCGTGCAATCTTTGCTCCACCACCTGGGCGAAGCTCAATTGCGTGGATCACGGTACCGGTCGGGATGTTGCGAAGTGGAAGGTTGTTGCCTGGCTTGATGTCGGCGTTGGGACCAGCCTCAACAACGTCACCTTGCTGCAACTTGTGTGGCGCAATGATGTAACGCTTTTCGCCATCTGCATAGTGCAACAGTGCGATACGAGCGGTACGGTTCGGGTCGTACTCAATGTGAGCGACCTTTGCGGGCACGCCGTCCTTGTCGTGCCGACGGAAGTCGATAACACGGTACGCACGCTTGTGACCACCACCCTTGTGACGGGTTGTGATACGGCCGGAGTTGTTACGGCCACCAGTCTTGGTCAGTGGACGGACCAGTGACTTCTCCGGCTGTGAGCGCGTGATCTCGACGAAGTCGGCAACGCTGGCGTCACGGCGGCCTGGCGTCGTCGGCTTGTACTTACGGATTCCCATGGGGATCTATCCTCATCTGCTCTCGAACGGCGATCAGCTAGCTGCCCCACCGAACACGTCGATTTGTCCCTCACGGAGGGTCACAATCGCGCGTTTGGTGTTCTTGCGCTTGCCGAGGCCGAAACGGGTCCGACGGGTCTTGCCCTGACGGTTGATGGTGTTGACGGAGTCGACCTTCACGCCGAAGATTTTCTCAACGGCGATCTTGATCTCAGTCTTGTTCGCGTTCGGCTGCACAATGAAGGTGTATTTTCCTTCTTCGAAGCCGACGTAGCTTTTTTCAGTGAGGACGGGGGCGACAATGACGTCGCGGGGGTCCTTCTGCGGCTTAGTCACTTGGCGTTCTCCTCGTTGTTGTCAGCGGACTGACGTCCAGCCAAGAAGCCGTCGAGTGCAGCCTTGGTGAACACAACATCATCGGACAGGAGCACGTCGTAGGTGTTGAGCTGGTCTGCGGTGATCAGGTGTACTGATTCGATGTTCCGCAATGACTTGATCGTGATCTCGTCATTCCGCTCGTGAACCACAAGAACGTGCTTGACGTCGCCGAAGTTTTCCTTGCTGAGTTTCAGCGAGGACAGTGCCGAAAGTGCACCCTTCGTGGACGGAGCTTCCGTTACACCAAAAGAATCGATGACGTGAATGCGACCAGCGCGAGCACGGTCAGACAGTGCGCTACGAAGAGCTGCTGCCTTCATCTTCTTTGGCGTGCGCTGCGAGTAGTCACGTGGCTGTGGTCCGTGGACTACTCCACCACCCGCAAACTGAGGGGCGCGGGTTGAACCCTGACGGGCACGCCCTGTTCCCTTTTGTTTGTATGGCTTACGCCCACCCCCGGACACCTGTGCCCGGGTCTTGGTTGCATGGGTTCCCTGGCGAGCAGCAGCTTGCTGCGCAACAACGACCTGGTGAATCAGCGGTACGTTGAGGGCAACATCGAAGATCTCGGCGGGAAGCACAGCGTCACCTGTCTTGTTACCAGTTGCGTCGAGGATGTCGACGGTCAGGTTCTCAGCCATGGTTTCACGCTCCCTTCACTGCGTTGCGCACGAGAACGACGCCACCCTTAGGGCCTGGAACTGCACCCTTGAGGAGTACGTAGCCCTTGTCAGCGTCGACCGCGTGGACGGTCAGGTTTTGCACGGTCATACGGTCGTGACCCATGCGACCAGCCATACGCAGGCCCTTGAACACGCGTGACGGCGTTGCGGCCGCACCGATAGAACCAGGCTTACGGTGGTTGCGGTGAGCACCGTGAGATGCGCTGGCACCAGCGAACCCGTGGCGCTTCATCACTCCGGCGAACCCCTTACCCTTGGTTGTGCCAATGACATCAACCTTGGTTCCAGCTTCGAAGACACCCACGGTGACTTCTTGACCCAGTGAGTACTCACCGGAGTCGCTGGTACGGATTTCCGTGACGTGACGACGGGGAGTGACGCCGGCCTTCTCAAAGTGTCCTTTGAGTGGCTTGGTGACCTTCCGAGGGTCAATCTGTCCGGTTGCGACCTGAACCGCAGCGTAACCGTCGTTGTCGACGGTACGAATCTGTGTCACGACGTTGGGTTCAACGGCAACAACAGTGACAGGAACTAGGCGTCCTGCCTCATCCCAGACCTGGGTCATCCCAAGTTTTTTTCCGAGGACGGCCTTTACTGGCCGCTCGTTCTGCTGGGTAGTCATGAAAGCTTCTCCCCCAGTCTCAGAGCTTGATCTCGATGTTCACATCCGCAGGAAGGTCAAGACGCATGAGCGAATCAACTGCCTTTGGTGTGGGATCAATGATGTCGATGAGCCGCTTGTGTGTACGCATCTCAAAGTGCTCGCGGCTGTCCTTGTACTTGTGAGGCGAACGGATAACGCAGAAAACGTTCTTTTCCGTTGGCAACGGCACCGGGCCCACGACCGTCGCACCAGCGCGTGTGACTGTATCGACGATCTTGCGCGCCGAACTGTCGATCACCTCGTGGTCGTAGGACTTGAGCCGGATGCGGATCTTCTGTCCCGCCATGGCGTCGTCTGACTCTCTTCTCTCGAACCGCTTACTGTCCGACCCCCGCACTCGCGCGTGTCGCAATATTCTCGACTACGCGTGCGCTCACGATTGTGTGGGCCGCTCATGTGAGAAGGGAGACCGAACGCAAGTTCAGTCGTCGCCTTCACAACGTCTACTTGCCTGTGATGAACCAGAAGGTTTGCGGAGCGTCAACCTGAAATATCGCACAGAGAGCTCAACACAACGATGGACTTAGTCCGTGGCTCAACACACTGTTCGATATTTGAATGATCGCGCCCGTAACAGGCAACTCCTCAATACTGCCATACGTGTTTCTAAAAACCAACCCCGTTGCATCAGATCACACCAACACCATCAGTTGCTGCACTGACAATTCATCCTCACCGAATGCGGAGACACGCTCACTGTCCTCATGAAAAAACAGGCGGGACAAACGAATAAACGTTTGTCCCGCCTGTCAGAGATCAGTGCGTGTGATCAAATGATCACTCAATGACCTTGGTTACACGACCTGAACCAACGGTGCGGCCACCCTCACGGATAGCAAAACCGAGGCCCTCTTCCATAGCGATTGGCTGGATGAGCTCGACCGACATTTCGGTGTTGTCACCAGGCATCACCATTTCGGTGCCTTCAGGAAGGGTGATGACACCAGTTACGTCCGTGGTACGGAAGTAGAACTGGGGACGGTAGTTCGAGTAGAACGGGTTGTGACGCCCACCCTCGTCCTTGTTCAGGATGTAGACCTGAGCTTCGAACTTGGTGTGAGGGGTGATTGAACCAGGCTTCACAACAACCTGTCCACGCTCAACGTCTTCACGCTTGATACCGCGAAGAAGAAGACCAGTGTTGTCACCAGCCTGAGCCTGTGACATGGACTTGTGGAAGGTCTCAATGCCGGTCACGGTGGTCTTCTGCGCGGGGCGAATACCAACGATTTCAACTTCGGAGTTCACGTCAAGAACACCACGGTCGACCTTACCGGTGACAACGGTTCCACGACCGGTGATCGTGAAGACGTCTTCGATAGGCATCAAGAATGGCTTGTCAAGGTCACGAACTGGGTCTGGAACGTTCGCGTCCACAGCTTCCATGAGGTCAGCAACCGACTGAACCCACTTCTCGTCACCCTCGAGTGCCTGGAACCCGGACACGCGAACAACGGGAGCGTTGTCGCCGTCGAAGCCCTGGCTGGAGAGGAGTTCACGAACCTCCATCTCGACGAGTTCGAGGATTTCCTCGTCGTCGACCATGTCGCACTTGTTCAGTGCAACGAGGAGGTAAGGAACACCAACCTGACGTGCAAGAAGCACGTGCTCACGAGTCTGAGCCATCGGACCATCGGTTGCTGCGACAACGAGGATAGCCCCGTCCATCTGTGCAGCACCGGTGATCATGTTCTTGATGTAGTCAGCGTGACCAGGGGCATCGACGTGCGCGTAGTGGCGCTTGTCGGTCTCGTACTCGATGTGCGAGATGTTGATCGTAATACCGCGCTGCTTTTCTTCAGGCGCCTTGTCGATCTCGTCATACTTAAACTCAGGGTTCACGTCCGGGAAACGGTCGTGAAGAACCTTTGAGATCGCAGCGGTCAGCGTCGTCTTACCGTGGTCGACGTGACCGATGGTGCCGATGTTTACGTGCGGCTTGGTCCGCTCGAAAATGGCCTTCGCCACTGGGGTCCTCCTGGGACTTGGGTAGTTTTGCCGAACGTGCAAATACTAACTCACATTGAGTCCGAATATCTGCGGGGCGGCGGTCGCTACAGGTTGATGTGATGGTTTCTCAGTTCGACCTGTGGGGAACTCACTCGCCCCGGGTCTTCTTGATGATCTCTTCGGCAACTGCACGAGGAACCTCGGCGTAGCTGTCGAATTGCATCGAGTACACAGCACGACCCTGAGTCTTCGACCGCAGGTCACCAATGTACCCGAACATCTCTGACAACGGTACTTGTGCGCGGACAACCTTGACGCCGGTAGCGTCTTCCATGGACTGAATCATTCCACGGCGTGAGTTGAGGTCACCGATAACATCACCCATGTATTCCTCGGGTGTGCGCACCTCGACAGCCATCACTGGCTCGAGTAGTACCGGATCGGCACGCTTGATGCCCTCGCGGAGCACCATGGTACCGGCAATCTTGAACGCCATTTCTGACGAGTCGACGTCGTGATATGCACCGTCAATAAGGCGGGCCTTCACTCCGACAAGGGGGAAGCCTGCGAGGACACCCTGCTGAAGACCAGCTTGGATACCTGCGTCAACACTGGGGATGTACTCACGTGGAATACGGCCACCGGTGACTTCATTGGCGAACTCGTACAGTTCACCTTCAGCGGTGTCTAGCGGCTCAAAGGTGACCAGCACCTTCGCGAACTGACCAGATCCACCTGTCTGCTTCTTGTGGGTGTATTCCACCTTTTCAGCAGCACGACGAATGGTCTCGCGGTAGGCAACCTGAGGCTTACCCACGTTCGCTTCGACTCGGAACTCACGGCGCATACGGTCAACGAGAATATCCAGGTGAAGTTCACCCATACCACCGATGACGGTCTGACCGGTTTCTTCGTCAAGCTTCACACGGAAGGTTGGGTCTTCCTCGGCAAGCTTCTGGATGGCTGTCGAGAGCTTTTCCTGGTCAGCCTTAGTCTTTGGCTCAATTGCCACGTCGATCACTGGCTCAGGGAACGTCATCGACTCAAGGATGATCTGGTTCTGTGGGTCACACAAGGTGTCACCAGTCGTGACGTCCTTCAAACCGATAAACGCGTAGATGTGACCGGCAGTTGCTTCGTCAACAGGGTTTTCTTTGTTGGAGTGCATTTGGAAGAGTTTCCCAATGCGCTCTTTCTTGCCCTTTGTTGAGTTGATGACCTGCGCGCCGGACGAGGCTTTACCCGAGTACACGCGCACATAAGTGAGCTTCCCAAAGAAGGGGTGAGTCGCGACCTTGAATGCGAGAGCTGAGAAAGGCTCGTTTGCATCCGGGTGACGGACCAGCTCTTCCTCTTCGTTCAACGTGGTACCAGTCACTGACGCAACGTCGAGAGGGGTTGGGAGGTAGTCAATCACCGCATCAAGCATGGGCTGTACACCCTTGTTCTTGAATGCAGAACCACACAACACAGGGAACGCCTCACCGGAGACAGTGAGCTTGCGGATACCCGCCTTCAGTTCAGCAACGGTCAGTTCCTCGCCACCGAGGTACTTCTCCATGAGCTCTTCGTCAGACTCAGCAACATCTTCGATGAGCTGGTTACGGTACTCTTCAAGCTTGTCCTGAAGGTCTGCTGGCACATCTTCGATGTCGTACGACTCACCGAGCTTGGTTTCACCGTGCCAGACGTACGCCTTCTGCTCGATGACGTCAACCATGCCGATGAAGTCGTTCTCTGAACCGATAGGAAGCTGGATGACAAGCGGCTTTGCCTTCAGGCGTTCCACGATAGTGCGAACAGTGAAGTAGAAGTCAGCGCCGAGCTTGTCCATCTTGTTGACGAAGCAAATACGTGGAACGTTGTACTTGTCTGCTTGACGCCATACAGTCTCAGACTGAGGTTCAACACCCTCTTTACCATCGAACACGGCGACAGCCCCATCGAGAACACGCAGTGAGCGCTCTACCTCGACGGTGAAGTCAACGTGCCCAGGGGTGTCGATGATGTTGATCTGGTTGTTTTTCCAGTAGCAGGTGGTCGCAGCTGAGGTAATGGTAATACCACGCTCCTGTTCCTGCTCCATCCAGTCCATCGTCGATGCGCCATCGTGGGTTTCACCGAGCTTGTAGTTCACACCTGTGTAGAACAGGATGCGCTCGGTCGTAGTGGTTTTTCCGGCATCGATGTGCGCCATGATGCCGATGTTGCGGACCTTGTTTAGGTCAGTCAGCACGTCAAGTGCCACGGGGGTTACCTCTTACTGGTGGGGAACAGGCCAAAGATTGCGACCAACTGGTGAGTGGTGGCACCGCACAAACGGTGCCACCACACAAGATTACCAGCGGTAGTGCGCGAAGGCCTTGTTCGATTCGGCCATCTTGTGCATGTCCTCGCGGCGCTTCACAGCTGCCCCGAGGCCGTTGGATGCATCGAGAATCTCGTTCATGAGACGCTCGGTCATGCTCTTCTCGCGGCGTGCGCGAGAGTAGTCAACCAACCAACGCAATGCGAGTGTGGTCGCACGTGCTGGGCGAACTTCGACTGGCACCTGGTAGGTGGCACCACCCACACGCCGGGAACGAACTTCGAGGGCTGGGCGGATGTTCTCGAGTGCGCGCTTGAGGATAACGACTGGGTCGGAATCTGTTTTGTCGCGAACGCCTTCGAGTGCACCATAAACGATGGACTCAGCAACGGTCTTTTTACCGTCGAAGAGAACCTTGTTAATGAGTTGCGTTACAACCGGGGAACCGTAGACAGGGTCCGCGATCAGCGGACGCTTCGGGGCTGGGCCTTTACGAGGCATTTCAGCTCTTCTCCTTCTTCGCGCCGTAGCGGCTACGAGCCTGCTTGCGGTTCTTCACACCTTGCGTGTCGAGCGCACCACGGATGATCTTGTAACGAACACCGGGGAGGTCCTTCACACGTCCACCACGCACGAGCACAATGGAGTGCTCTTGCAGGTTGTGACCGACGCCTGGAATGTAGGCGGTGACCTCAATGCCGCTGGACAGCTTCACACGGGCAACTTTACGCAGCGCCGAGTTTGGCTTCTTTGGTGTGGTGGTGTAGACGCGGGTGCACACGCCGCGCCGTTGAGGGGAACCCTTGAGGGCAGGAGTCTTGGACTTCCCAACCTTCGACGTCCGCCCCTTACGGACGAGCTGCTGGATTGTGGGCACAGTTACTCCGTGTCTTTTCGAGCTCGCCACGGCAATCGCGGCGTGAGCTACATGGTCTGTATCGGCTTGTTCCACCGGGGTCGGCGCACGCGCTTACCCCAGCTTTCGCTGCGATACGCCACGTTCCACCGGCTCGATGGCCCACCAGGATCTGTCAGTGATTCTGATTGGGATGCTCACTCACGTTAGTTTGGCTTATCTGCGTCACAGCACTCACGAACCATAAACTGACAATGGTGCGGGCTTTGTGCGCGTTCCTCGTTTCCCGAGGCACAGCTAAACTCCTACGCGAGTAGGCACATTCCACAAGACTACCTGTGGCCCAGGAATGCGTCAAAGTGCTCTACCACACATCAACGGTGAGTACCGGCCCTCCTCTCCCGCCAACCACATCATCACTTGCCGATGCGCACCAGCCAACCAGCGCATCGGCAGGCACATCGTGGCCCGGGAACGACAACGCCGTGGGGCGCAGCTTCAGTAGCTGCACCCCACGGCGTTCACACCCCTCTATTCCTAACGGAAGTCAGGGAATTCGATGTCGTCGAGGGAGATTGTGTCTCCACCGAAGCCAGAGCCAGAGAAGTCGATCTCGTCGTAACCGAAGTTCGGGTACAACTCGGACTTCGCTTCCTCTGTGGGTTCGACATCCACGTTGCGGTAACGAGGTAGCCCCGTCCCTGCTGGAATGAGCTTACCGAGGATGACGTTTTCCTTGAGCCCAAGAAGTGGGTCGCGGCGGCCGGACATTGCAGCCTCCGTGAGCACTCGAGTGGTCTCCTGGAACGACGCCGCGGACAACCACGAATCGGTCGCCAACGATGCCTTGGTGATCCCCATCAACTCTGGACGTCCCGATGCCGGGGTCCCTGTTGTGGAGAGAGCCTCACGGTTCGCATCTTCAAAACGGGCACGCTCTGCGAGTTCCCCTGGCAGAAGATCCGTCGTCCCTGAATCAAGGATGGTGACACGACGCAGCATCTGACGCACGATGACCTCGATGTGCTTGTCGTGAATATCCACACCCTGAGAACGGTACACTTCCTGAACTTCGTCCACGAGGTGTTTCTGCGCTGCCCGGGGACCAAGGATACGAAGGACCTTCTTCGGGTCGACTGCACCCTGTACAAGCTGCGTTCCCACAGCAACCCGGTCACCATCTGCCACTAAAAGGCGTGCACGCTTGGAGACTTGGTAGCTGATCTCTTCCGAATCATCCTCAGGGGTGAGGATGATTTGGCGGCTACGGTCACCATCTTCGATGCGAATCGAACCGGAGTACTCAGCGATCGGCGCCTCACCCTTCGGGGTTCGGGCTTCAAAGAGTTCAGTCACGCGAGGCAGACCTTGCGTAATGTCATCTGCGGATGCAACACCACCAGTGTGGAAGGTACGCATTGTGAGCTGTGTACCTGGTTCACCGATGGACTGAGCAGCGATAATACCGACAGCTTCACCAATGTCTACCAGCTTTCCGGTAGCCAAGGAGCGGCCATAGCACTTCGCGCAGGTTCCCACGCGTGACTCACAGGTCAACACCGAACGTACCTTGAGGTTGTGCACACCACCGGCAACCAGCTGATCGATCAGGCGGTCACCAACGTCATCTCCGGCGCGACCAATCACGACTCCGTCGACCTCAACGTCTTGCGCGAGGGTACGGGTGTAGATTGACTGCTCAACCTTTTCGTGGCGGACCAGTGTTCCGTCGCCGATGTCCTCGCCAACTGGCAAAGACAGTCCTCGTTCGGTACCACAGTCAAGCTCACGCACGATGACATCCTGGGAGACGTCAACGAGACGACGGGTCAAGTAACCGGAGTCAGCGGTACGCAACGCGGTGTCTGCGAGACCCTTACGTGCACCGTGAGTCGCGATGAAGTACTCAAGAACGGAGAGCCCTTCACGGTAGTTTGCCTTGATCGGACGCGGGATGATGTCACCCTTCGGGTTTGCCACAAGACCACGCATACCAGCGATCTGACGTACCTGCATCCAGTTACCACGAGCACCGGACCCCACCATCCGGAACACTGTGTTCCGGGCTTGGAAGTTGTCCTGCATGGCCTTAGCAACCTTGTCCGTTGCTTGGGTCCAAATCTCGATCAGTTCCTGTCGACGCTCGTCGTCAGTGATCAGACCCTTGTCGTACTGCTGCTGGATCTTCAGCGCTTTCGCCTCGTGATCCGTGAGGATCTCAGCTTTCGCTGTGGGCGTTGCGACGTCGGAGATCGCGATCGACACACCAGAGCGGGTTGCCCAGCGGAAGCCGGCTTCCTTGAGTGCGTCAAGAGACTCAGCAACTTCTACCTTCGGGTAGTTCTCAGCGAGTTCGTTGACGATCTGTGACAGCTTCTTTTTGTCGACAACTGTATTGACATAGGGGTAGTCCACAGGAAGCAGTTCGTTGAACAGCGCCCGTCCCAGCGTCGTTTCGACAACAGTTGGATCGCCTTGCGCCCATCCATCTGGAGCAGTCCACCCCTTGCGTGGTGGAACGAACCCGTCCATACGCACCTTAATCGGAGCGTTGAGGTCAAGTTCACCTGAGTCAAATGCCATGATCGCTTCAGAGACATGGGAGAAAGCGCGTCCCGCTCCCTTGGGGTCTTCGCGTTCCGCGGTCAAGTGGAACAGACCAATGATCATGTCCTGTGATGGCATGGTCACGGGGCGACCGTCAGACGGCTTCAAGATGTTGTTGGACGACAACATGAGAATGCGCGCTTCGGCCTGCGCTTCAGCTGATAGCGGGAGGTGCACAGCCATCTGGTCACCGTCGAAGTCGGCGTTGAACGCAGCACACACAAGTGGGTGCAGGTGGATTGCCTTTCCTTCAACGAGTTGTGGCTCGAACGCTTGAATACCCAAACGGTGAAGCGTCGGTGCACGGTTCAGCAGTACTGGGTGTTCGGTAATGACCTCTTCGAGGACATCCCACACGACAGAACGCCCGCGTTCCACCATACGTTTGGCGGACTTAATGTTCTGCGCGTGGTTGAGGTCAACCAGACGCTTCATGACAAATGGCTTGAACAGCTCAAGTGCCATTTGTTTCGGCAAACCGCACTGGTGCAGTTTCAAGGTGGGGCCAACCACAATCACGGAACGACCGGAGTAGTCCACGCGCTTTCCGAGCAGGTTTTGACGGAAACGCCCCTGCTTACCCTTCAGCATGTCCGAAATAGACTTCAGGGGTCGGTTTCCGGGTCCGGTCACTGGTCGGCCACGGCGTCCGTTGTCGAAGAGCGAATCTACTGCTTCTTGCAGCATCCGCTTCTCGTTGTTCACGATGATCTCTGGGGCACCAAGGTCGAGCAAACGCTTGAGACGGTTGTTCCGGTTGATCACACGGCGGTACAAGTCGTTCAGGTCAGAGGTCGCAAAACGGCCACCGTCGAGTTGCACCATGGGACGCAAGTCTGGTGGGATGACCGGAACTACGTCCAAGACCATGGCAGATGGTTTGTTCGTGGTGGTCAAGAACGCGTTGATGACCTTCAAACGCTTGAGGGCGCGCGTTTTCTTTTGGCCCTTGCCTGAGCGGATGATCTCACGAAGCGATTCGGCTTCTGCTTCCAGGTCAAAGTTCTCGAGACGTTTCTGGATTGCCGCAGCACCCATCGATGCCTCGAAGTAGGTTCCGTAACGATCTTGAAGTTCGCGGAAGATCAGTTCGTCACCCTCAAGGTCGGACACCTTCAAGTTCTTGAACTTGTCCCACACAAGGTCGAGGCGTTCGAGTTCTTGATCCGCACGTTTACGAAGCTGAGCCATTTCTCGTTCAGCTGCATCACGTACTTTACGGCGCTGATCAGCCCGGGCGCCTTCAGCTTCAAGTTCGGCGAGGTCAGCTTCAAGCTTCTCTGCCCGCTTGTTAATGTCGTTGTCACGGCGGTCTTCGATCTCTTTACGTTCCAGATCGATTTCGTTTTGCAGGTTGGGCAGATCCTCATGACGAGCATCTTCGTCAACGGATGTGACCATGTACGCCGCGAAGTAGATGACCTTTTCAAGGTCTTTTGGAGCTAAATCGAGGAGATAGCCGAGCCGCGATGGGACACCCTTGAAGAACCAAATGTGGGTAACAGGCGCAGCCAACTCGATGTGGCCCATCCGTTCACGACGGACTTTGGAACGCGTGACTTCCACACCGCAGCGTTCACAGATGATGCCTTTGAATCGCACACGCTTGTATTTGCCGCAGTAGCATTCCCAGTCACGTGTGGGGCCGAAGATCTTCTCGCAGAAGAGACCATCCTTCTCCGGCTTGAGGGTACGGTAGTTGATCGTTTCGGGTTTCTTTACTTCGCCGTAAGACCAGTGACGAATGTCCTCAGCTGTGGCGAGTCCGATACGCAGCTCGTCGAATTCAGTGACGTCGAGCAAGGTGTCCTACTTCCTTCGTTTGCCTGTCGGATGGGTTGGTCCGGCTGGCACGGTGGAGGTGTTGCATAAATGGGTCCTGTGTGGTCGGGCATCGCCCCACGATGCCCGACCACGGAAGTGAGATCAGATCTCGTCGATGCTTGATGCGGCGTTCGGACGCCGTGACAGGTCGATGCCGAGTTCTTCCGCTGCACGGTATACCTCGTCGTCGTTCTCCTTCATTTCAATGGAGACGCCATCGGAGGAAAGGACTTCCACGTTGAGGCACAGTGACTGCATCTCTTTGAGGAGGACCTTGAATGATTCTGGGATACCGGAGTCAGGGATGTTCTCGCCCTTGACGATTGCTTCGTAGACCTTGACACGTCCTGGAACGTCGTCTGACTTGATCGTGAGCAGTTCCTGGAGTGTGTATGCGGCACCGTATGCTTCGAGCGCCCACACTTCCATTTCTCCGAATCGCTGACCACCGAACTGGGCTTTACCACCGAGTGGCTGCTGCGTAATCATCGAGTAAGGCCCAGTGGAACGAGCGTGGATCTTGTCATCGACGAGGTGGTGCAGCTTCAAGATGTACATGTAACCCACTGAGATGGGCTCGGGGAACGGCTCTCCCGAACGACCATCAAAGAGGCGAGCCTTACCGTCAGCTTGAACCAACTGGTCACCATCGCGTGAGGGAAGCGTCGACTTGAGCAAACCAACAAGCGCTTCTTCTTCTAACCCGTCAAAGACTGGGGTCGCCACGGGGGTTCCTGGAGCCACTTTGTGAGCGAACTCTGGAAGGGTGTCCTTCCAATCCAGATTGCCCTCGGTCACCAAGGAGGTGTCCCATCCGCGGCTTGCGATCCATCCCAGGTGCACTTCGAGAACCTGGCCAACGTTCATACGTCCTGGAACACCCATGGGGTTCAAGATGACGTCAACAGCGGTTCCGTCCTCAAGGAATGGCATGTCCTCTACTGGAAGGATGGTCGAGATGACACCCTTGTTTCCGTGACGACCGGCAAGCTTGTCACCGGCAGTGATTTTACGGCGCTGTGCGATGTACACACGAACGAGCTCGTTCACTCCAGCTGGCAGCTCGTCACCGTCTTCACGGTTGAAGGTGCGGATGGCGATCACTGTGCCGGATTCACCGTGTGGAACCTTCAACGAGGTGTCGCGAACTTCACGAGCTTTTTCACCGAAGATTGCACGGAGCAGACGCTCTTCTGGGGTGAGTTCAGTTTCACCCTTCGGTGTCACTTTACCGACGAGGATGTCACCGGAGGTAACCTCAGCACCGATGCGGATGATCCCGCGTTCGTCAAGGTCGGCGAGGACGTCTTCGGAGACGTTCGGGATGTCTCGTGTGATTTCCTCTGGACCAAGCTTGGTGTCACGCGCATCGATTTCGTGTTCTTCGATGTGAATGGATGACAGGACATCGTCCTGGACAAGACGCTGAGACAGGATGATCGCGTCTTCGAAGTTGTGCCCTTCCCATGACATGAACGCCACGAGGAGGTTTCGCCCGAGTGCCAGTTCACCACCATCGGTTGCTGGACCATCAGCAAGGACTGTTCCCACTTCAACGCGTTCGTCTTGGACGGCAACTACTCGTTGGTTGTAGGACGTTCCTTGGTTGGAGCGCCGGAACTTGGAGACGCGGTATGACGTTGTGGTTCCGTCATCGTTGGCAACAACGATGAGATCAGCAGACACTTCAGTGACGACACCGGGCTTTGTTGCCACGATGACGTCTCCGGCGTCCACTGCTGCACGCCATTCCATACCAGTTCCCACGTAGGGAGCTTCACTACGCACGAGCGGCACAGCCTGGCGTTGCATGTTCGCGCCCATGAGCGCACGGTTCGCATCGTCGTGCTCAAGGAACGGAATCAGCGCAGTAGCGACAGACACCATCTGGCGTGGGGAGACGTCCATGTAGTCCACGGCCGCTGCAAGGACGTCGTCGGTTTCGCCACCCTTGGTACGGACGAGAACTCGGTCCTGAGCGAATGAGCCGTCCTCATTGAGAGGAGTGTTTGCCTGGGCAATGACGTAGCGGTCTTCGTCGTCAGCGGTGAGGTAGACGAGTTCCTCAGTGACACGACCGTTCTCCACCTTGCGGTAAGGCGTCTCAATGAACCCGAACGGGTTGATGCGACCAAAGGAGGCAAGCGAACCAATCAGACCAATGTTGGGGCCTTCTGGTGTCTCGATGGGGCACATGCGGCCATAGTGGGATGGGTGAACATCTCGCACTTCCATGCCTGCCCGGTCACGAGACAAACCACCTGGACCAAGCGCTGACAGGCGGCGCTTGTGGGTCAAACCGGCGAGCGGGTTGTTCTGGTCCATGAACTGCGACAACTGAGAGGTTCCGAAGAACTCCTTGATCGCTGCTACGACTGGTCTGATGTTGATGAGTGTTTGTGGTGCGATCGCTTCAACGTCTTGCGTTGTCATCCGTTCCCGCACGACACGTTCCATGCGGGAAAGACCCGTACGGATTTGGTTTTGGATCAACTCGCCAACAGCGCGAATGCGACGGTTACCGAAGTGGTCAATGTCGTCAGTTTCAACGCGAATATCGGTTGCTTGACCGTCAATGTCGACACTCATTGAGTTCTTGTCTGCGTGCAGTGCAGCAAGGTACTTGATCGTTGCAATGATGTCGTCCAAGCTCAAAACAGCCTGGTCGATGGCTGCGTCAACACCGATCTTCTTGTTGAGCTTGTAGCGGCCAACCTTGGCGAGGTCGTAACGCTTTGGCTTGAAGTAAAAGTTCTCCAGCAGGTTACGTCCAGCCTCAACTGTGGGTGGCTCACCTGGACGGATTTTACGGTAGAGGTCGACGAGAGCCTCTTCTTCGGTGTGCACTGAGTCCTTTTCGAGAACGTCAAGGACAACAGGGAATTCAGCGAAGGTTTCCCGGATTTCCGACTCGGACATGCCAAGCGCCTTCAGGAGAACAGTCACTGATTGCTTACGTTTGCGGTCAACGCGCACACCGACAGCGTCACGCTTGTCGATTTCAAACTCAAGCCATGCACCGCGCGAGGGGATGATCTTCGCGGAGAGAATGTCTTTGTCGCTGGTTTTATCCGGTGTCCGTTCAAAGTAGACACCTGGCGAACGCACCAACTGGGACACAACGACACGCTCGGTCCCGTTGATGATGAAGGTGCCTCGTTCGGTCATGAGTGGGAAGTCACCCATGAAGACGGTTTGGCTCTTGATTTCACCCGTGTTGTAGTTGAAGAACTCTGCTGTCACAAACAGCGGAGCTGCGTAGGTGAAGTCTTTGTCTTTACACTCGTCAGCGGTGTGTTTTGGTGGCTCGAAGCGGTAGTTCGAGAACGACAAGGACATCGTTTGACCGAAGTCTTCGATGGGAGAGATCTCTTGGAAGACCTCTTCCAACCCTGACGTTTCGGGCACGTCTTTGCGTCCCGCTGCTTTGGCAGCGTCGACGCGGGCGCGCCACCGGTCATGCCCGATGAGCCAGTCGAAACTATCAACTTGCAGACCGAGGAGGTCTGGTACCTCGAGTGGTTCGTAAATCTTTGCGAATGAGACACGTCGTGACGCGGTGCGCGTGGCGATGGCGTCGGCGGTCGGAGCAGAAGGGGTGCGCGAGGCAGCCAAGAGGGGTCCTTCCCTGCGGTTCGTGTGCACGCTACTGTGCCAACGTAGGTCACCCCATAAGCGTGTGCTGTCAGCCTATGAGGTCCACATACCAAGACCCCCCGAGGAGGCCCTTGGTGAGTTCTTTCCATCGCTTTCTCCGACACTATTCGGCAGGATCATGCTGATAGAAAGGTACTCGATGTGAAGCCGTGCAGTGACAGAGAGCCCCCGCACGGGCATACGTTAGCGCAAACCGTTAGCATACCCGAAGACGCCAAATAGGCGCAAGCATTGTCGGGCATGTCACGTCTTAACCCGTTGAGCGACTCACCCGCGGTACTGCGGCGTGGAACGGATTGTTATTGATCTGACGACGAAGCGACCCGCATCCAGTGCTGGATGCGGGTCGCCCAGTCAGCTTGATCGGTGCATGAGATTCATACACCACCCCACATGGGGCGTGAGATCACTTGAGGGTAACAGTTGCGCCTGCGCCCTCGAGAGCTGCCTTTGCCTTCTCAGCAGCTTCCTTGTCAACAGGGGCGTCGAAGACAGCCTTAGGAGCACCGTCGACGAGGTCCTTAGCTTCCTTGAGGCCGAGGCTGGTCAGGGCACGGATTTCCTTGATGACCTGGATCTTCTTGTCACCAGCAGCTTCGAGGATAACCTCGAACTCGTCCTTCTCTTCTGCAGCAGCAGCTTCGCCGCCAGCTGGAGCGGCAACGGCTACAGCAGCAGGAGCGGCAGCGGTGACGTCGAAGGTTTCTTCGAAGACCTTGACGAACTCAGAGAGTTCGATGAGGGTGAGTTCCTTGAACGCTTCGATGAGCTCTTCGGTGGTGAGCTTCGCCATGATAGGCAATCCTTTCGATCAATCCTGCGTGAAGCAGAGTCTGTAATGATGCAGTGCGGAGCGATCTGTCGATCAGGCTGCGTCTGCCGATGCCTGCTTCTCGCGCAGGGCCTCGATGGTGCGAACAGCCTTGGAGGGGGCTGCTTGGAACACGTAAGCTGCCTTTGCGATGGCGGCCTTGACGGCGCCAGCGGTCTTGGCGAGCAGTACCTCGCGAGACTCGAGGTCTGCGAGCTTGGTGATCTCCTCAGCGGTCAGCGGGCGCCCGTCGAGGACACCTGCCTTGATAACGAGCTGGGAGTTAGCCTTGGCGAAGTCACGCAGGCCTTTGGCGGCCTCCACTGGGTCTCCAGTGACAAATGCAATAGCGGTGGGGCCGTTGAGGTCCGCGTCGAGTCCCTCGACACCTGCCTCTTTGGCCGCGATGCCAGCGAGCGTGTTCTTCACCACGGCGTAGGATGCGTTGCCGCGGAGCGACCGACGAAGCTCTTGGAGCTGCGTAACGGTGAGTCCGCGGTACTCGGTCAATACCGCTGCGTTGGAGGTGCGGAAGAGTTCCGCGACTTCCTCGACTGCGGCTGCCTTGTCCGGCCTCGCCATGGCAATCCTTCCGATTCGGTGCCGCTGTGCCGTGCTGGAGGTTCCAGCTCCCATCATCACAGGCAAAGAAAAAACCCCATGCGCAGGCATGAGGTCATACGATGAATTCATCGTGATGTCGTCACCTGCGCGGGCCCCTGTGCGGACTTCGGCTCGATGCATAGATCGAGCAACCAGCGGTCTTTGGTACACACCTACTGTAGGTGAGAGTCCTGCTTTTAGGCAATGATCATTGTTGACGACTACGTCACATCAGCTATCCCGGACACAGCGAAGGCCGGGAAGCGGGCTTTCGCCATTCCCGGCCTTCACGGTGACCTGCGTGGGTGCCCCGCGTGACACGTGGAGCACCCATGACGCTATGAGGTGAGAATCAGTTCTCTTCAAGCAGCTTTGTGGTCTTTGACTGGTCCACAGGAATACCGGGGCCCATTGTCGTGGTGAGGGTTGCTTTCGTGATGTAGCGACCCTTTGACGACGATGGCTTCAATCGGAGAACCTCGTCGATTGCAGCTGCGTAGTTCTCCACAAGTTGCTCTTCGGAGAATGAAGCCTTCCCGATGATGAAGTGGAGGTTGGAGTGCTTGTCAACACGGAACTCGATCTTTCCGCCCTTGATGTCATTGACTGCTTTTGCGACATCCATGGTGACTGTGCCGGTCTTTGGGTTTGGCATGAGCCCGCGTGGACCCAGGACTCGGCCCAAGCGACCCACTTTCCCCATGAGGTCAGGGGTTGCAACTGCAGCGTCGAAGTCGGTGAATCCGTCAGCGACCTGCTGGATGAGTTCGTCACCACCGACGATGTCGGCGCCGGCTTCGCGTGCTTGTTCAGCACGGTCACCGGTGGCGAAGACCAGGACCCGAGCGGTCTTCCCAGTTCCGTGGGGAAGGATCACGGTTCCGCGGACCATTTGGTCTGCTTTTCGTGGGTCCACACCCAAGCGGAATACAACCTCAACGGTGGCGTCGAACTTGGTGTTTGCTGTCTCTTTTGCGAGACGTACTGCTTCAAGTGGGCTGTACAGTGCGGAGCGGTCAATCTTTTCCGCTGCCTTGGTGTAAGCCTTGCTGCGCGTTGCCATCTGCTATCTCCTTCGAGCAGTTGTGGTGCGGATCCGCGCGGATCCTACCACTGGGCGTCAAGCCCGGAATGATGTGGTCAGTCTTGAACGGTGATACCCATGGAACGTGCTGTTCCAGCGATGATTTTCGCTGCGGCGTCGACGTCGTTCGCGTTGAGGTCTTCGAGTTTCGTTTGGGCGATCTCGCGCACCTGGTCCATGGTCAGCGACCCAACCTTGGTGGTGTGGGGAACGCCTGAACCCTTGTCCACGCCTGCAGCCTTCTTAATGAGCTGAGCAGCTGGTGGGGTTTTGGTGATGAAGGTGAACGAACGGTCTTCGTAGACGGTGATTTCTACAGGGATGACGTTGCCGCGTTGTGATTCGGTGGCAGCGTTGTACGCCTTGCAGAACTCCATGATGTTGACGCCGTGCTGACCGAGCGCGGGGCCGATCGGTGGTGCAGGCGTTGCTGCACCGGCGTTGATCTGGAGCTTGATGAGTCCAGCGACTTTCTTCTTGGGAGGCATTTCGGGTCCTTCTGATTGACAGTGCTTTGGTGCCGGTGTCTCCGGCACCCAGGTCTGGGCTTGTCCGAGTCAACCGCACGATGCCCGCCTCCCAGTGGGGGTAGGCGGGCCTGCGTGGTTCGTCGGGTTACTCAGATCTTGGCGACCTGGTTGAAGCCCAGTTCGACCGGTGTCTCCCGGCCGAAAATCGAAACCAACACCTTGAGCTTTTGGGCTTCAATGTTGATTTCGGAAATCGTTGCAGGCAAGGTTTCGAAAGGCCCATCGGTCACGGTGACAGATTCACCAACAGTGAAGTCGACGGTGACAGCGGCTGGTTTTGCCTTGCTCTTCTTCTTTGGCGACTCCCCTTGTTGCAGCGTGGGTGCAAGCATGGAGAACACTTCGTCGCGAGTGAGGGGAACGGGCTGGTGGGTGTTTCCGACGAATCCGGTGACACCAGGTGTGTGACGCACCGTTCCCCACGATTCATCGGTGAGGTCCATGCGGACGAGAACGTAACCGGGGATGCGCACGCGGCGAACAATTTTCTTTTGTGCGTTTTTGATTTCCGCAACTTCCTCCATGGGAACCTCAATTTGGAAGATGTAGTCCTCCATGTTGAGGCTTTGGATACGAGTACCGAGGTTAGACTTCACCCGGTTTTCGTATCCAGCGTAGGAGTGGATCACGTACCACTGCCCGGGAAGTGCGTCGAGCTCACGACGAAAGACCTCGAGGGGGTCTTCTTCGGTCGGGGTCTCGCTGTCATCCGCATCATCACTGTCACCGTCACCGGTTTCCGCATCAGGTTTAGCGATATCGGTGGGTTCATTGTCAGTGGGGTCACTGTCGTTGACCGAGGTGGCCGCGTCGTCTACAAGGGAGTCCTCGGATACGGTGAGGTCGCTGCCATCTGCGACGATGGGAGCGTCAGTGTTCTCCTCTGTCGTTTCGTACGACTCCTGAGACACGTGCGAACCTGCTTTCTCAAGTCTACTGATGAGTGTTCCGCGGGCATGCGGAGGCTGCAGAAAACCTGCAACTCACTATTGTTCCATTAGTTGCGTGCTTTAGGCCAACCTTTGGCAGCAAATGTGATGAGAGCCAAAGGCAAGCTGTGATGTGTGAGTGTCAGCCGAAGATGACGTCGGCACCCATTTTGAAGATCCAGTCGAGAACCAGAACCATTGCCATGACGACGATCACAAACACAATGACGGTCACAACATAGCGTCCGTACTGTTTACGGGTAGGGGTCACAACCTTTTTCAGTTCGGCGATGACCTGACGGACGAAACGGCCCGTCCGTGTGAAAATGTTTGGCTTTTTCTTGGTGCGGTTGCTCGCCTTTGCGGACCCCGACGACCCCTGTGGGGTGCGCGTGGCGTCGCCGTTGACTGCGTCTGACGCTGAATCGCTCACTTGTTTCTTCCCAACGTTGTTTCTGAGTCTCGGTTCCACGAGGCGGGTGGCACCGTGACTGAAGCGCAGGGTAGACAGGACTCGAACCTGCAACCTGCGGTTTTGGAGACCGCTGCGCTACCAATTGCGCCACTACCCTGTGACCGTGTGGTCACGGTGGTGCGTGACGGGGTGTCACACATCAGCGCACAGTCTACAAGGATGTGGCGCTGGTCCCTAATCATAGGTGGGTTGTGGGGAAAAAGAGAACCACCCATGATCTTCATGGGTGGTTCGTTGGCAGGGTAGACAGGACTCGAACCTGCAACCTGCGGTTTTGGAGACCGCTGCGCTACCAATTGCGCCACTACCCTACTGCGATCAATACGATGTCTTGCTCGCCTCGAACATCTTACGCGATGGTGCGGACAAAGTGTTAATCGCGGTTGTCTCAGCTGTTAGCGGGAACGCTGAGGTTTATGAGCGGCTGGGAACAGCGGTGAGTGCGCTGGTGATGTCGCGGGCCCAGGCGCGCACTGCGTTCATGTCTCGGGAATCTCCGTACTTCCCTCGTGCCGCCATGATTGCTGCGCGCTCTGCGAGTGAGAGTTGGAGGACGTCGAGTTTCCCGGGGAAGTGTCGATGTCCTTCTACTTGGAGTTGCTGCATTCGAGCAAGGAGCGCGGGGGCGTTGTTCGCGTCTTTGCTGGGTTGGTTGGCTAACCCAGAGGAGAAGAGCCAGGTGCGGCGTTCTCGTAACGCTTCGGCGTGTCGGTCGGCGAAGTCTTTGGCGTCGCCGAGCCATTGTCCGACGTAGATTGCGGACCCAAGGATGACGGCGTCGTATCCGTCAAGGTTGATGACATCTCGTGGTTCACGTTCGATCGCGTCGATACCTGTGGCGCGAATTGTGGCGGCAATTTCGGCAGCGATCTCACGTGTTGATCCGTGTCGTGATGCTGCGGTGACGAGTACTCGCATGATCCCCCTCCGTGGTGTGTGCGGTGTTTGTCTTTAAGTGTTTCTGACAGGTGGCCGTTCTTCGTGGGCCGGAGGTCCCGAGGTGTTGCGGGTGCTGGTGGGCTCGCTCACGTGGGAGACTGCGGTCATGCGTGATCTGCGTTTGCTTCCAAAAGCTCATCTTCATCTTCATTTCACTGGGTCGATGCGTCCAAGCACGGTGGCTGAGTTGGCTGCTGTGTATGGCATTCGTCTACCGGAGGGGGTGACAAGTTCGCAGCAGTGGCGGTTGCCGGCCACGTCACGTGGGTGGTTTCGGTTTCAGCGGCTTTACGATGCGGCTCGTGCGTGTGTGCGCGGTGAGGCGGATATGCGTCGGGTAGTGCGGGAGATGGTGGAGGATGATGCCGCGGAAGGGTCGTGGCGGCTTGAGTTTCAGGTGGATCCGACCTCGTATGCACCGTTTGTGGGTGGGATCACTCCGGCGCTGGAGATCGTCCTTGATGAGGCCAAGATTGCTGCACGTCAGTGGGGGGTGTCGGTGGGAGTTGTGGTGGCGTCATCGCGGATGCGACATCCGTTGGAGGCTCGGACGTTGGCTCGTCTTGCGGCCCGGTATGCCGGTGATGGGGATGGCGAGGTGATGGGGTTTGGGTTATCGAATGACGAGCGTCGTGGTCGAACGAGTGAGTTTGAGCATGCGTTCCGCCTGGCCCGTCGCGCTGGTTTGGCGTCTGTTCCTCATGGTGGTGAGTTGTTGGGGGCTGACCATGTGGAGGTGGTGGTGTCGCAGTTGGCTCCGAACCGGTTGGGTCATGGGGTGCGGGCGGTTGAGGACCGGCGGGTCTTAGATGAGTTAGTTCGAAGTGGCATTGCGTTGGAGGTGAATCCTGCATCGAATGTCAGTTTGGGTGTGTATAACAGCGATGAGGATGTACCGTTGGCGTCGTTGATTGATGCGGGGGCAACGATCGCGTTAGGTGCGGATGACCCGTTGTTGTTTAAGTCCCGCCTGGTTGCGCAGTATGAGTCAGCTCGGATGGTCCATGGCTTGAGTGATGAGCAGCTTGCTCATCTTGCTCGCTCGTCTTTTGATGCATCGTTTGCGCCGCCTGCTGTCCGCGAGCGTGCTGTTGCTGAAATTGACGCGTGGCTTGCCCGTGGAGCGTGAGTACAACGATGCGCCCCGTGGCCGGTGATGGTGGGGCGCATCGGCAGGTGTGGGGTGGAGGGCGTTACGCGGCGAGGGCTTGGGCGAGGAGTTGTTCGGCTCCTTCGCGGCTTTCGGCCGCGCAGATGAAGCCGGCTTTGTGGCAGAAAACGGCGTCGGTCACTCCGGTGACGGCGGCGAGGTCGGAGCCGTTGAGTCCACGCCATGCGGCGGGGAGGTCTTTGCGGTTAGCGAATTGAGCGAGGTCGGGTCGGACTGCCTGTATGGTCCAGTTCCCGGTTGCTCCTGGGTAGACGGTGTAGAGAAGTTCCGGCTGTTTAGTGGCTATTGCACCGTGAGGGACGTATCGCTCAAGGATGACGTAGCGGCGGTCAGGGCTTGCCGCATACTGTGTGGTGAAGTACTCCTCGGCAGCGATGACGGCGCCGTATTTGGCCCGGAGACGGTGGAGGACAGTTCGGGCGAGCTCAACGGCACCAGTGAACTGAGTGTCGAAGTCTTCATCCTCGGTGATGGGGTTGAACAGACCAAGGTATTCCGACAGGTCAAAAGGTCGAATTTTGTAGTCGGTGAGGGTGTAAAGATCTTGGCCGTTGTCCACAGCGTCGATAGCAGTGACGAGTCGGGTGTCAATTTTCTGCCAAATGTCGTCATTGTTGCACCAGGTGCGCCCGTAATCCTGCCACAGCAACCCAAATGCTGAGTAGAGAATGCCACTGGGCCTGGCCCCAGAGGATTGCTGGTGGTGGTCGTAGCGGTGCGTGGTGGGGTCGTAAACCCCACCAACATCAAGAACGATGTCTGCGGTGTCGAGCATCTGTGGATCCCGGGTACGCACGATTGTGGCATCCGGGTACAGGTCTGTGAGGAGGGCAACGCCGAAGACGTCGTCAGCATGGAATTTTCCGTTGTGGGTCGCAATAATCACGTCCCCACTCTACGTTGTTCCGTTCACTGCACCCGCGGCTCAGAAGAACTGTACGTTCACCACCACGATGGTGTGGTGTCCTAAGGCATATCCTTGAGGAAGGCGCGAATCGCGTCGAGTGCTTCGTCGTCGCTGGCACCGGCCTCACGTGCGATCGCCACATACGCTTTGGCGTGGTGGGCAAGTGCAACCTCTTTACTCACAGCACGCGCAGACACACGCGTACCAGCACGCCCTTGGGTGACAACGTAGCCTTCATCTTCGAGTGCTCGATAACTACGGGCAACCGTGTTAACTGCCAACCCCAGTTCCTGCGCCAGCGTACGGATAGGGGGGAGTTTTTCTCCCACTGGCAGCTGCCCGCGGGAAATCTGGTCAATGATCTGGCGTTTGATTTGGGTGAAGGGGGGTGTGCCAGACGTCAGGTCAAGATGGATCATGACGGTGCGCTCCTTGGTCGATCGCTTGTGGCTCGATAAATCCATTGTCTCGTAGCCACTGCGCGATCGCATCAAGATACGCGTGTCGTGCAGCCCGGTTGCTTAATGCAAGGTCATGAACTCCGCCTGGGACACGGACTGTAGTGACTTTGTACCCAACTTTGTCTGCGCGTGCCTGAATGTCCGCAACGTTGAGGACAGTGTCTGCGTGCGCCACAACGTCTGGTGGGTCAGCCCACGATGCGCTCGCATCGCTTGTTGCTAATAACACCGGGACCGACAGGTGTAGTCCGCGCGCGAGGCGGGCGTGCCCAGCCCGGATGGCACGCATCCACCCGGCACGGACAGGTGTCGGTTCAGCCCGCTTAAAGCGGAGGTCAAAGTCCCACTGCCCTCCAGTGGAGTGGTGCAGGAATTCAGTGTAGGGGGACGGGTCGTGAGTCAGGACATAGTCCGTCGCGTACTCCCCCACCGCATGAAGGATGCGGGTGGCGATCACTCGATCAAACCAGGGCCTGTTCAGCTCGAACCACGGGCTATTGAGGATCAAACCGTCCACCCGCGCCCGCCCAGTCGCTGAGTACGCCCACAGCGTGGCAATGAGCCCGCCAGTGGAGTGCCCCATGATGAGGAGTCGCTCCCACCCGCGCTCGGCAATCACCTGCGTTGCCCACGCGAGGTCATTGCCGTACTCGCGCAGTGAATGACAATCATTGCGGGTCTCTTCTGACGTCGTGGAGCGCCCATATCCGTGCAGGTCGAGCGCGAAAAATCCGAGCCCCATCTGCTCAACCTCGGTGGCGAGATGCGTATGGAAGAAATAGTCATTAAACCCATGGAGGTACAACACTGCGGTGGATTGGGTGCTGGGGTGCGCATCGCAAGATGCGGGTGTGGAAGCCAACGTCGTGGTTGATGCGACGAGAGTCGCAATGACACGTTCTCCTCTGATGGGTGGAAGAGCAACCGATGTGCGGCGCCAAGGATCGCCGAGAAGGTCCGGTTCCCACTCCACGGGCTCCCGGGGGCCATGGCCGGTATGCCGAGTCACGCACGGTCCCCGGAGGGGTGTGGGGTGGTGTGTTCCGTGAGCCGTAGCGGCCACACAAGGATCACACCTAGCAACAAAATGAGCACAAGCCCAAGCACACCAAAACGATTGTCACCAAAGAGTGCAACCATCACCCCAAACGCAAGGGGGGCAAGAAAAGACACCACCCGTCCTGTCATGGCATACAACCCAAACAGTTCCCCCTCCATGGTGGGTCGAGCCAGTCGTGACACTGTGGACCGGGACGCCGATTGAGCCGGACCAACAAAGACACACAGGAATAATCCACCCACCCAGAAAACGCCCTGCCCGCTGTCGCTGCCCACAAAGACCGCAAACCCGGATACGATCATGCCGACAAGTGACACGAGGATAACGACCCGCGGGCCCACTGTATCCTCAATAAACCCAAAAATCATGGTGGCGACGCCAGAGACCACATTGGCAGCGATCGCAAACATGATGACCTGCGATGGGGAAAACCCAAAAACTGTCGATGCGATCAGCCCGCCATAGAGAAACACTCCAGCTAACCCGTCTCGGTAGATGGCAGCAGCGATGAGGAACCGCATCGTTGTGCGTTCCTTGCGCCACAAACTGGCGACATCACGAGCTACTTTCACGTACGAGGCACGGATTGTGGGAGGAACACTGACCGGTGCTTGGTGGTGTGGCACAGCAAAGAACACCGGGATCGCCCAGAGGGCAAACCAGACGGCGGCCAGCAGCACAGACAGCCGGACATCCCATCCGCCGTCGGAGGTCACCCCGAAGAGCCCAACATCAGGGTTGATGAACGCTGTGAACACGATGAGTAGCAGGACAATTCCACCCAGATACCCTGCTCCCCACCCGAGGCCCGAAATGCGTCCCCGATTGTGGGGGGTGGAGATCTGGTTGAGCATCGCGTTGTAGTTCACCGACGCCAGCTCAAAGAAGATGTTCCCCAATGACAGGAGTCCCACCCCAATCATGACCTGGTGAGCCTGGTTGGTGGCGTCGGGGTTGATGAGGACAAGCAACGCCGAGAGGACGACAACAACCGTGGTGTTGATTCCAAGCCATAGCCGACGGCGGCCACTGGCGTCAGCCCGGGCACCTAACACCGGTGCGGCGAGCGCGATCGCGACTCCGGCGACGGCGGTTCCCCAGGATAGCCAGGTGGTGTGTTCGGCCATGACCGCTGCGACCTCGGCTGTGGCTTGTGCGTTTCCTTGTGTTTCTTGGGTGACGAGTTCGTCTGGCACAAATGATCGGGAGGTGAGCCAGGTGGTGAACACGAACGTGGTAATGACCGCGTTCCAGGCTGCTGACCCCCAATCCCACAGGGCCCATGCGGCGATAGTTCGGGGGCGGTCGAGGGGACGCCCGGGGGGCGCCGGGCGTGTTGCGGCGGTCGTCATGGCGTCATTGTTACCTATCTGCGTGGACCGTGGGAGTCTGAGAGGTAACAGGAAGATGGCGTCAGTCTTGTGTGATGTCTACCACTGGGATTGTGGTGATGTGGACGGGTTCGGGCTGCAAAGTGATCCCGAATGTGGCGTGGACCTTGGCAATCACGTGGTCTGCTAGAGCGCGGATGTCGGTTGCGGTGGCGGTTCCCCGATTGGTCAGTGCAAGGGTGTGGACGGTGGAGAGCGTTGCTGGGGAGTGATGTCCTGTGAGCCCGTATCCGCGGTGAAGTCCCGCATGGTCGATGAGCCAGGCCGCGGAAGTTTTCACATGGTCGGGGTCGATGGCACCTAGTGATGGTCCAGCGGTGGTTTCAGATTGTGTGGTCCGCACTGGGTAGGTGGGGGCCCCGTGTGGCAGGTTGGCTGCGTCGCTGGCAGCAATGATGGGATTGGTGAAGAAGGAACCAGCACTCCACCTGTTGTAGGAGGGGTCGTGGTGGGCGGTGGTGTCGGTGCTGTTTGTCGATGCGCTGCGCTGGGTATGTGGTGGGCGCCCGGTGGGATCTTCAAGCATGTCTTTGCGGGCACGCAACGCGCGGACCGCATCCGCGACGGTTGTTGTGTTGGCTCTGTCTCCCAGGTCAACACCCAGGTGGGTGGCAAGTTCTTGGTACGCGATGGGGGCGGACCGGGTGCCCAACCGAAATTGGAAGGACACAGCAAGGACGATGTAGCGGGGGCTGGGCCCCCATAGCGGCCCGGTTGTCCGGTCAGTCATGGTGCGTTTGAGCAGTGAGTCGCGGTAGGCGAATGCTAGTTCACCGACTGCAAAAAGTCGTGCCCGGCGTTCCTTGCGATCCCACACCCGTACTGATGAAATGACGTGGGCGACCTCTTGACCGTAGGCTCCGATGTTTTGGACGGGGGCTGCACCGACCGTGCCGGGGATCCCGGCGAGGCATTCGATACCCACCCAGCCCGCGGCAAGCGCATCATCGACGAGGTCATCCCACACGTGTCCGGCGGGCACTGTCACGGTCGCTCCACCACACGAGTCCTGGGACTCAATTGCGACACCGGTGCGGATGTCTCGAACGACAATGCCGGGAAATGGTGCATCCTGCGCAACGATGTTGGACCCACCTCCGATGACAAGGAGTGGGAGCCCTACCGCGTCTGCGTAGGAGATCACGTCAATGAACTCTTGCTCTGTTGTGGTATCCACGTAAGTGTCGATTGGTCCCCCCACGCGCAGTGTGGTGAGGTCAGCGAAGGTTCGCGTTGTCGATGCGCGGTCCAGGACGGCAGGGCGGGTTACGGTCAGATCAGTCACGCCACCAGCCTACCGGGTGGATGCAGCGTGCCCGACCGTGCTGGTGCCTGCCTCACGGCGGCGTGCAACACCGGCCACAAGCACAGACAGGACAGCTGGGACAACGATCACGAGCATCGCCAGGCGATACCCGAAGTGGTCGGCAAGTTCGCCCAGGAGGGGTGGGCCGATAAAGAACGCCGTGTAGCCAATGGTTGCCACCACAGCAACTCGAGCTGGAGCACGGACTGGGTCATCGCTTGCCGCTGACATACCCAGGGGGAATCCCAACGAGGCACCTGCCCCCCACATCGCTGCGCCGATGACTGCAAGCCACAGTGTTGGTGCAAGGGCGTACACCATGAGCCCGACGATAGCGCTGATCCCGCAGGCCCGCAGAACAGCGACACGACCAAAGGTGTCCACCACTGAGGTACCGAGAAAACGGATGATCGTCATGAAAGTCAGGAACACAAACAGTGCAAACGCACCCCAGGATTCGCTGACGTCAAACCCGTCGCTGACTCCCAGCGCAATCCAATCGTTGCCTGCTCCTTCGGTCAGTGCAGCAGCCAAGATGACGACGCCAATCAACCACGTGTGTCGCTCACCCCACGCCTGCCACACGCTTGGTGCGGGGTCTTGGGTGGCAGGTTGGTCACTGTGTTGCGGAACGTCACCCGCAACGGGGATGTCTGTGATTCCATACCCGGCAGGGAGCACTGACCGTGCCGCGAACTGCACCACAACAAACCCGGCAAGAATGGCAGTTCCTACGTGCCATGGCAGCGACACACCAAGCCGAGCGAGGCCTGCACCAACGAGCGCCCCGCCCATTGTTCCTAAGGAAAAGAACCCGTGGAAGCGCGGCATGATCGACCGGCCGATCACTGTTTCCACACGCGCCCCTTCAAGGTTCATCGCGGAGTCCATGACGCCCATTCCGACACCACCAACAAGCAACAGAATTGCTGTCACGACCAGTGGCACGCTGCCCACGGTGGCCGCTGTTCCGCCATACCCAAGGCACATGAGAATGGAGAACCCCACAATGGTTCGCCGCCCGCCAATTCGCTGAACGACCCACCCGGAGACGGGGAGCGCCACAATCGATCCGATCGCACCGACGAGCAGCAGACGGCCCATTTCTGCGGGGGTGAACGCCAGCGCATCACGTACGGCGACAAGACGAGACGCCCACGACGCAAAGACAAATCCCACCACAAAGAAGGTGGTGTATACCGCAATTGTCGCCCGTGAGACGGTGATCTCGCGGGTAGCACTTTGACCTAGAGTCACTCTCTTCACACTTTCTCATCAGGCACGACAGTGTCTTCGCTGCTATGCCGTTGAATCGGTGCCACATTGCGTGACACCGCTACCCCTACCGCAAGGAACACCACAATGAGTGTCAGGGCGAGTCGTGTACCAGTCACTTCGGCAACAAAACCCAACACGGGTGGCGCTGCAAGCGAGGCACTGGATGCGAATGCGGACACCACGGACACCCGCGCTGCCGCCTTGAGCGGGTCATCTGACGCCGCAGAAATTCCTAAGGGTACAGCGAGTGCCGCCCCAGCCCCCCACAGCACAATGCCGAGAACAGCAACACTGAAGTGCGGGGCGACTCCAAACACAATCAGACCTACCATCGACGTCACCCCGGAGACAGACAACACCGCGACGCGACCATAGCGGTCAATCACACGTGTGCCAGCGAGCCGCACAACTGTCATGGATACCAGGAACACTGACAACATCAGTGCTCCCGTTGCTTCTGGTCGGTCAAATCCCGTCACAACAGCAATCGCAAGCCAGTTGTTTGCTGACCCCTCAGACATCGCGGCAGCGAAGATGATGACACCAATCAGCACAGTGCGGGGCTCACGCCAGGCGCCGAGCGCCTGCCCCAACGAAGCTCGCCGTGATCGAAGAAGCACTGCCAGAGTGCGAGGTTGTGTTGGTGTAACGATTCCAGCTCGAACCTCGGCGCGCTCCACCCTACGTTGGCGTGCGGTTCGGGCACGGTCCCAGCGTTCTTCGTCACTCAAGTGCGTGTCCAACACAATGTTGGGGATGAGGACTAGACGAACAACGAGTGTCACCACCGCGGTCACACTCAGTTGCGTGACAAGGGGAACATCCGCGGCAGCGCAGGCAGCACCAATCAGTGCCCCCACGACCGCACCAATCGAATACGCAGCGTGGAAGTGCGGGAGGATCGCGCGCCCCACTCGCCGTTCCACGGCCGCAGTCTCAACGTTTTGCGGAACGTTCGTTAACGCAACAAAGCATCCATTGAGAAAAATTCCCAAGGCGAGGAGCGGGACAGACCCAAGCGTGGGACCAAGCCCTTCGAGAATAAAAGCAACAGAAATGCCCACTGCGCTGATTGTCAAGAGTGTGCGTCCGCCGACCCGAACAACGAGATGTCCAGCGATGGTCACGCAACACAACGAACCGATCGCACCGGCCAGGAACACAACACCCAACTGGGATTCGGTCAGATTGAGAGCTTCTTTGACCGTGGGGAGGCGCCCCAGCCAACTGGAGTACGACAACCCAAGAAGCGCAAACAGCACAATCAGTGACCACCGCGCGCGGGCGATCTGCGCTGCACTATTCGATGACGTCATCAGGGCGGGTGGAGCAGAAATGGTGGTGGCCTTTCGTGCCAGAGAGTGGAAGAATCTGAATTCGAATCGATTCGACTCCTAGACTTCAATAGTCGCCGAACCGATCGGTTCCGTCAATCGAATTCCCCAAAGAAAGCGATGCGATGTCCACCACGAAACCCACACTCTCCACCGTGGCACGCCACGCAGGAGTGTCCATCTCAACCGCATCTCTCGCCTTCTCCAACTCCGGACCCATCGCCGAGGCCACCCGCACAAAAGTACTCCACGCAGCCCGCGAACTCGGCTACACCGGTCCCTCTGCGCTCGGACGACAACTACGATCCGGAAAAACCGGCATCGTGGGGGTTGTCATTGGCGATGCAATACGGCGAGGCTTCCGTGACCCGGTTCTCGTCTCCGCTCTGGACGGGCTCGTCAGACGACTAGGCGAACACGGCCTTGGCGTTCTCCTCATTCCCGCTGACCACCCCACAAACACCACGGCACAGCAACCCCATGATCACGTCCACCCCCTGATCCGTTCTACTGCCATGGACGCAGCGATTCTCCTATGGGGAGGACATGCTCACGACCCGACCTACCACGCCCTGGCCGAACGGCACATCCCGATCATCATTTCTGAAGGTCAGCACGTCGACGGATCTTCCTACATCGAACTGGGAGACCGCGCCGCAATCACAGCGCTGACCCAGCACCTTGTTGATCTTGGACACACACGCATTGCCTGCGTATCACTATCGCTCGGAGATGGACACCATGGGCTCACCCACATCCACGAACTGACCGAACGCTACAATCAGGCACTTACTCACGCCAATAACAACAACTCAAATACCACACCAGCGCATGCTCGCACCCCTCACCTTGCGGGCCGTCCCCCTTATGCTCTCCCCTCGTGGGGCCGTCTGCACGGAATGCTTGACGCAGGGGTCACACCAACCCTGATCTGGGAGGCACAAGCTTCCCTTGTCGAAGAAGGACACCGAGCCGGCGCCGCTTTGCTGGACCCCACCAACTACCCTGACGGTCAACGCCCCACCGCGATCATGGCACACTCAGACCTTCTTGCGGCAGGAGTGCTCCAACAAGCACGTGACATGGGCTTTCGGGTCCCCGAAGACCTTTCCATTACCGGATTTGATGGGGTGCACCTTCCCTGGCTCGCAGGGGAACAACTCACCACTGCACGACAACCACTACCGGGCAAAGGGGAAGCTATCGCACAAGCTGTCCTCGACGTCCTTGACAACAACACTGTCACCAGCCAACACTTACCCGTACCACCAGTGCTTGGCGATACAAGCGGCCCCGTCCCCACCACACTGACGGAGCACAATAAACGCGACCACAACAATTCCACAAAAAACGACACGGCCACATTGTGACCGTGTCGACGCTGTCCTGCAGCGAGACCACATTCCGCAGTGACCGTGGAATACTTAAGCCAACTGAGCGACCATCTGCGCCTTGGCGAGCACTTTCACCCCGCCACTGATCACAGTGATATCCAACCGCACCCTACGCAGTTCTTCATCGCGGGCCCCGACCGTGACAGTCACCTCAACGACTGCGCTAGCCAACGCCGGGACTGGAATCGGCCGCGCAAACCGAGTCTGGATATCCACAACAGCTCGCTGATCACCAAGCCACTGCTCCGCCACCGCCATAGCACGACCCATCGTGTGCATCCCATGGGCAATGACACCATCGAGCCCCACAGAGTGCGCAAACGCATCGTTGAAGTGGATTGGGTTGAGATCGCCGCTAGCGCCCGCGTAACGCACCAAATCTTGACGGGTGACTTCGTAGGAGAGTTGAGCAACCACGTCACCAACAGAAACGTCATCAAACGCTGGGACAGCCCAGTTATTCATGCGTCCTCCCCACGAATAGCGAGAGTCGAAACAACGGTGACCACATGCTCGCCTGCACCGTCAGTCACATCGGGAGTGCCTTGATGAGGAACAGAAAAAACCTCGCAACGAGTCGTGACCATTGCCAACGCTCCACGTTCGACGATCTTGTCCACATAGAGTTCCGTAACCAGATCATCCCCAGCAACAATGGGACGGCTGTACGTCATCCGTTCATCCGCGTGAACGACCCGCGAGAAATCGACGCGCGCGTCAGGGTCCTCAATGTACTGCGCCTCAGCCTGTTGCGCCACGATCACAGCGAACGTCGATGGCGCAACAAGATCGGAAAAGCCACAACCCCGCGCTGCTTCCAACTGGAAGCAGGCGGGGTTGGTTGAACCTACAGCGCGAGCGAACTCACTGATCTTTGCCCGTGACACCTGATAAGGCGCGGTGCGCGGATACTGACGGCCAACAAATTCGTGATTGATCGCCACGGTATCCCCTCGTATCAAAGATCAGCGAGTCTCGCGGTGTGCAGTGTGCTTGCCGCAACGTGGGCAGAACTTCGCCATTTCGAGACGGTCTGGGTTGTTGCGACGGTTCTTCTTGGTGATGTAGTTACGTTCCTTGCAGTCCACGCATGCGAGCGTGATCTTCGGGCGAACGTCAGAGCTCTTGCTTGCCACGGTAGTGCCACCTCTCGCGCCGCTATGGGCGCTGCCAGATCGAACAAAAAGCACGCCGTAGCGTGCGTACAGGGTATTTGTAGCGGGAGCGGGGCTCGAACCCGCGACCTCACGATTATGAGCCGTGCGCTCTGACCAGCTGAGCTATCCCGCCTCGAGTGAGTTCTCGAGTGAAGACCGAAGCCTTCAGTTGTGACGCCAAAGCCACGACGACGTTTCATTATGCCACGTCACGCATTTTGACATCAACAGAGCCCCCGACGGGAATCGGACCCGTGACCTCAATCTTACCAAGATTGCGCTCTACCACTGAGCTACGGGGGCAACGACAAAAAGACTACACACACTCACTACCCAACACCAAATCACTACACAGGTGACGGTGGTCACCCCACCTGATCAGCCACGATAGGACCGACTTTCCTGATCTTCCCGGGATTCACAATCCCCCAAGCAGTCATCACCCACACATCACCTCGCACGCGCCACACATCAGAAGCAACAAAAGAGGCAACAAAAAGCGGGGAGAATCACAATGACTCTCCCCGCCCATCTGTGGCAGCTGAGGGATTCGAACCCACGAAGCATGACGCGGCTGATTTACAGTCAGCTCCCTTTGGCCGCTCGGGCAAGCTGCCTTCCACCCTAGATGAACGTGAACGCATCACGCTCCGTCTTGAGCAGAATCAACGATACTCAAAGATCGAGAAAATGAGAAATCCACGACCCCCATTCCCGATGAGTGCATGATCACACTCGCACCCTCACCGAAACGAGCACCTCAATGCACTGCTCAGCGCAGCCCGATACAGTGGTGGCACAACGACTCACACGTTCGTGAGGCTCCCCTCACCCTGAACTAGGAAGGTACACAATGGCTGATTCCTCCATGGACATCGTTTCGCGCGTCGATCGTCAGGAAGTCGACAATGCCCTGAACCAAGCAGCAAAAGAGATCTCCCAACGCTACGACTTCAAGAACACCGGCGCCACGATCTCATGGTCAGGCACCGAAAAAATCGTTCTCACGGCAAACTCAGCCGAACGAGTACTCGCCATCCTCGACGTGTTCCAAACAAAACTCATCAAACGCGGCGTTTCCCTCAAAGCTTTCGACACGGACGACAAAGAACCCCAAGCGTCCGGCAAAGAGTACCGCCTCGAAGGGATCCTCAAAGAAGGACTCGCAGGCGACCGAGCCAAAAAAGTCACCAAGATTATCCGTGAAGAAGGTCCAAAGGGCGTGAAAACCCAGATCACCGGCGATGAAGTCCGCGCCACCTCGAAATCACGCGATGACCTCCAGGCAGTACAAACACTCCTGCGTGAATCAGACCTCGACTTCGCCGTGCAATTCACGAACTACCGCTGACAGATGCTACCCGCCATCGTCGCCACAGACCTGGACGGAACGCTCTTACGACCCGACCTCAGCGTCTCGCGGTTCACCCGCCGCGTCCTCCAACAACTGGAGGACCACGGTGTCCAGATCATTTTTGTCACCGCACGACCCCCACGATGGATGGCACCACTAGAACAGATCGCCCCGGCCCACGGCCGGGCGATCTGTCTCAACGGGGCGCTCATGTGGAACTTCACCACCCACACCGCCACCCGGATACGCGGTTTCACCCACGGCGAGGTGCAGCGCATCGTCACAGATCTCCGCGAAGCGATCCCCGGAATCGCGCTTGGCGCAGAACGACACACTGGAGTCGTCTTCGACCCCCACTTCGTATCCCAACACCCACACGGACCCCACACACGCTGGGCATTCATCGAAACAATGGTCGATGTCCCAGTAGGAAAACTCCTCGCCCAAGCACCACATCTCGATGACACAACCTTCTTCACACAGGTGCACAATGTCCTCGACGACCGCGCCCTCCTCGCCTTCTCCGGCGCGGGAGGCCTCGCCGAAATGACCGCCCCAGGAGTCACCAAAGCCGCCGCACTCGCACAGTGGGCCGCCGACCACAACGTCCCCGCATCTCAAGTCATCGCCTTCGGTGACATGCCCAACGACCTCCCCATGCTCACCTGGGCAGGAACTGGAATCGCCGTGGCCAACGCACACCCCGATGTGCTCCACCACGCTGACGGACACGCCCTGGCACACCACGACGATGGAGTCGCCCGGTATCTTGCCGAACTCTACAACCTCCACGTGTAACGGCCCTCACCGACGAGAAGCAACCCCCACCAAGCCCCGAGCGTCAACCATCCGCCCCACAAACACTTCACCCGTCCGGTACGCCACAACCACACGGGTAGGGTGTGCCCGATCGACCACGACGATACTTCCCCACTGCTGCGGAACCTGTCGCATCACCTCACTCGCACCAGCCTGATCCGCAAGGAACATGCGAAGATCACGCGACCATCCCACTCGATGAACACGAAGAACCACATCAACACTGCGCGAAGAACCACCATCCAACGCACCACCATGGACCACCGGAACAGTCAGTTCTTCAACCAACCACGGCACCGTCACCGTTCCCACCGGCACCGACCGCAACGCCCACGGACCTTCCCACCGCAGCGGGCTCACACCACCCACATAACGCGCCACCACCCCGCGGCGCACAACCGCATCGACCACAGACCAGGACCGCCCCCACAGCAGCCAGACAACCACCTCCACATGAACCAAGAGCCACACCAACGCGAGCGGCCAGGTCACATCCTGATACTCCCCCAACGTGGTGATCTCACACCAACCGTCCTCCCCCATCAACGTGGGTACCTGAGCACCGACAATGTGCTCATCCCACACTTCAAGCTCACACGAACGTCCACCAGCTTGCGTCACAGTGACCACATCACCGGACACAGCAGTCACTGTGGCCATCTCCCACACGGCCTCGTGCCGGGACTCAACCGAGGAAACGAGCCCGACCACACTCACCAGCGCAGCAACGAGAGGAACACCCCAGGCAGCCCACACAACCCAGGGAGCCCACCGCTCCGTTGGGCGTGCCGCAAATACCTCACCAAGCAGCTCAGGCGAAGGATATGCCACCCCTGGCACCACATGACGCAACCGCACACGAAGCCGCCGCTGCTGCCAACGCACCAGGAAAACCAGCGCACACCACGACGCAACCACCGCGCCATCGAATGCGGCCAGCCACCGTGCTGACGCCGCAGACACCACAAGAGAGAACACAGAGGCCAACACAGGGACAACTAACACCCCTGCCGCCACCCGTGTATCCAGCGCCGCCACAACCAGCGCAACAACGGTCGACACCACAACGAATGACGTCACCACATCACGCAGCACACCAGGCCAGCCCCACTGCGATGCGTGCAGATGCCACATCGCATCCCACGGTTCACCCAGCCCACGCGCAATCACGACACCACAACACAGGTAACTCAACGCAAGTGGAAGCCACCGAACCTCAAAGAGACGCACGCCGACAGTTTACGGCGTCACCAGCATCAACACCTCACACAGGTCAGAAACGTCCCGCCATAGCTTCTAGACGGGCGATCCGTTGATTCATGGGAGGGTGCGTAGCGAACAAAGACGCTATCCCACCAGCCCGAAAAGGATTGGCAATCATCAGGTGCGACACATCAGCAAGATCTTGGGTCGCCGGCAACGGAGCCCGCGCCGTGCCGGCCTCAAGTTTCCGCAGCGCCGAAGCCAACGCCAACGGATCCCCCGTCAAACGCGCCCCGTCCTGGTCTGCGTCATACTCGCGAGTACGCGAGATAGCTAACTGAATGACAGTGGCAGCAACGGGCGCCACAATCATTGTGGCCAGAGCAAGCAACGGGTTGCGGTCACGGTCTGACCCACCAAAAAAGAACAAAAGATTCGCCACCGAAGAAATAACCCCGGCAATCGCAGCCGCCACCGATGACGTCAAAATGTCACGGTTGTACACGTGCATGAGTTCATGGCCCAGCACCCCCCGAAGTTCTCGCTCATCCAACATCGCCAAGAGCCCCTCCGTGCAACACACCGCGGCATGGCGCGGACTGCGCCCGGTCGCAAAAGCATTAGGGCTCATTGTGGGCGACACATACAAGCGAGGCATCGGCTGGCGAGCAGCCGTCGACAACTCACGCACAATCCGATACATCGCTAGAGCCTCAAGTTCTGAGACCGGGCGGGCGTGCATGGATCGAATCGCTAACTTGTCAGAGTTCCAAAATGTGTAAAACGTCATCGCCAAACCAAAAGCACTGAAAAGCAGCAAAAGGCCAGGAGAATCGCCAGCAACGAGATACCACAAACCCAACAACAGCGCCCACATCACGCCAAATAATGCAGCGGTCTTTACCCCGTTGAGATGCCGATGACCCATCGAAACCTCTCCTCCAACCCAGTCATCGCGTGTTTCCGTGTCAACTGGTCCAACGCCCCACCGCGATTAAACGTTCCCGGCTACCCCCGAAAAGCGCAACGGGGGCTTGGTCGCGCAACCAAGCCCCCGTGTTCCCACAGCGTCTAGCTATCAGCTGTGATCCGAGCTAACGAGATACCAATCTGTTCCGCGCGCGGAACAACCTTGATACGTTCACGCCCCGCTTTTTCCCCCAAGGCTTGTTCCCACGCATCCAAGAGCTTCCACCCCGACCATTCAATGACATCCACACCACGCTCAGCAAGGAAATCAGTGATGTCTGACGGGTCAGGGCGCGTTGCTGTGGCAAATGAATCGAGGTCTGCAGCATCCTCAACAAGGTGACGGATTGTCTCAGACGCATCTGACTTCGTGTGCCCGATCAGCCCCACCGGACCACGCTTAATCCACCCCGTGCAATACAACCCTGCAACGTGATCACCATTGATGTCCACAACGCGACCCTCGGCGTTGGTAATCACGCCGCGCACGTCGTCATAAGGCACCTCAGGGAGCGCAGAACCAAAGTAACCAATAGCACGGTAGACAGCCTGAACCGGCCATTCCTGGATCTTGCCTGTCCCCGAGACGGTCCCGTCCCCGTTCAACGCGGTGCGCTCAGTACGAAGCACATCAACGCGCCCGTCACCATCGGTGTCAACCAACTCGTGAGGAGCATGGAGGAAATGGAGGTGAAGACGGCGCGAGGCAGTCAGCGTCGATGGGTCCCGCAACGTCCAATCGGTGAGAGTCTTGACGACCTGTTTCGTCTGGTTGGATGAGTTGATGGCTGCGATCGACCCCTCATCAAACTCAAAGTCCTCGGGGTAAACAACAACATCCACGTCGGGGATGTGCCCTAGTTCACGCAACTCAAGAGGTGAGAATTTCGCTTGCGCCGGGCCGCGCCGCGCAAAGACATGCACGTCGGTAACTGGGCTTTGCACAAGTCCCTGGTAGACATTGTCCGGGATCTCAGTACTTAACAGATCTTTCGGATGCTTTGACAGAATCCGGGCAACATCGAGAGCAACGTTCCCGGCGCCCAACACTGCGATGGATTGAGCATTCAACGGCCACGTGTCAGGAACATCAGGGTGGCCGTCGTACCACGAGACAAAGTCCGCAGCACCATAAGAGCCATCTAGCTCAATGCCAGGAATAGTGAGAGCAGCATCCTTAATCGCCCCCGTAGAGAAAATCACTGCATCATAGAATTCCCGCAGGTTTTCAAGTTTCAGGTCCACACCAAAGTCGACATTCGACAACAGTCGGATATCACCCCGGTCAAGGACCTTATGCAATGCCGTAATGATTTGCTTGATACGTGGGTGATCTGGAGCAACACCATAACGAACTAAACCAAACGGCGCGGGTAAGCGGTCAAAGAGGTCAATGGACACGTTGAGGTCGGTCTTTGACAGGATGTCTGACGCGTAGATACCGGCGGGACCAGCCCCAACCACAGCTACCCGTAATGGACGATCGATGCTCACGGAGATGTGCGCCTTCCGTTGTGGGCGGCACAAAGATGCGCGCCGCGAATGTCTTCATTGCTGAGGACTACCCTGACAAGGATCTGTCAGTTTGGGAATGTCCGGTTCAGGACTTGGGAGGTTGTAACCTCTTGTGAAGCCCTGCCAAGCCCGCTCCTACTCGTCACACGTGACCACGAGCGAGTCAATGACGGAACGGATCTCTGTCTCTCTATTGTCACCTGATGCCAGGGAACATGTACCCGTGATCTCGACCACGTCATACACATGTCCACGGTTTATCACCACAACGCTCACATCTTGCCGGACCACTTCACCACGAGCCCCAGCGAAACGCCCACGTACCCGAATGCGGTCACCGCCATGTGCGTGATCAGTGACCCGCTCTTCCTCCCGAAAGCGCGTCAATGCCTTGAGCCGCTTATTCAGGTCCTTGACGGCGTGCTCCACCTGAAAATCTGCTCCGTGTCGCGTCAGGGTCACAAGCACGTTCGGTCGAAAAGCACCAGCGGGCACCTCTGCCGCAAGTGCAAGGGGCAACCCGACCGCCGCGAGTTCTACCCACCCATCAGGTTTATTTACACTCAAACGAGGATAGGCAGGGAACGCTTGTGACGGAAACTGTGCTTGCTGCATACCCCTATTGTCCGTCATCAACGCTCACCGTAACAGTCAGGCTTCCTCATCCTTGATATCAAGTAACGGAAGGTCATCAGCCGTCACAAGACGGGTTGTGACCGCATACTCAACAAGGCGTGCACGCCGGTTCGTGGCAAGCTGCTTTGGTCCGCCTCGCAGCCCCTTCACACCCATCCGGTCAAGTTTGTCGCAAACGTTATCCAGCTTGCGGTTAAACCGCGTCACGGCCCATCCTAGGCGTTTTGCCGCATCTGCAGTCGATGGGATCTCGGTGAAACCTGTGCCTTCACGGCGCAACATCGGTTCGCACAAAGCGACGATGAGTTGCTTTTGGCTAAGCGTGAAGTTGATCATTCCAATGGTTTGGTCGCCAGATTCCGGAGCAGGAACCTGCTCGGCTTGGTACTGCTGCCCCTCAAGATGCGCCAAAAGCTCATACGTTGTGGGGCCAGCGGTAAAGACAATAGTGGTGGAAGGGAAAACAATGGGAATCCGGTTCCCTGGCGACAGCCAGGATTGAACGCCGCCTGAGGTGTCACACACAGTCGCTGAAAGCAGTGACCCCACGTTCGACAACCACCAAATCCCTTCCTGGTACGACACCTTCAAAAAGCGTCGGTGGAGGTATGGATTGTCGTCGATGGTGAGGTCCCCTTCGCGACCGATGTCGAAGTTCTGGGCGGGGTTCGGTTGGAACCACTCGCCGCAATACTCAAGCGACAGCTGCGGTGCTGACATTGTGGAGACTCCCATGTTGTTGTTGCGCGCGACAGTACAGGCCATGACTGTACCTGTCCCGGCGGGTGAAGAACACCCTCGTGTTCGCGATATCGTCGGTCTCTGCGGAGATCTCCCCATCTCCCAGAGTTGTCGGTTATGAGTATGCGCCTTATAAAGCGCACCGGGCAAGTATCATCTCACCCCAATGAACTCGAGCGAGACGCCATCTCCTAGATCGACAACATCATCGTTGAGGATTAGTACCGGTTCGCGTGCGGGCAAGGTTCGCTCGGGTTCACCGCGTCGGCGCAGGACTGTCCCATTGACAGAATCAAGGTCCTCAGCAAGGACGTGACCTGCTTCGATACGGATCATGACGTGGTTGCGGGAGATGTCTTTCGATGGGCTCGGAACTGAGATTAGTCGGGCGGTGACGGGTGCCCCTGCACCGTCGTGTGACGGGCGGCGTCCGATCACAATGGGACTGCCCAACTCCACAACCTCACCGTGGGAAAACCGTACGACTCCGGCTCCAACCATGGGAGGTGGTGCCGCGCTTGCTGCGAACGGGGCTGGTGCGCTGGCGTATCCACCACCCCCTGTTCCTGCGCTCGTTGCCGCCCCTACGGGCTCAACGGCTTGTTGATGCGCTGGTGGATATTCTGCGTCATCTCGCTGCTCGTTGACGTCATCGAGCGAGAGAGATTGGTCCATGGCGTAATCAGCTCGTGATTCGTCGACGTCGTGGTCACTCAACCACTCATCGGGAATTTCGATGAGAGTGCGACCAAGGTCCTCATCGATGGTGTGAAGTGGCGCACTGGGTGGAGAAATCACGGCGAGTGGGCTGGATTGAGGGGACGTTCCCGTGGGGACTTCTGCCTCCCAAATCAGGCCCGAGCAACGGACAACTCCCGAAACGATGGGATACGACTGCGATCCGCGGTGTTCGCCTATTTCGAGGAACTCCACGGAGGAATACCCTTGTTCAAGCCACATGGCAATGTGTCGTCCCGATACCTCATGAATCGCGTCGTCATTGGTTTGCTTGACGCGGGCAATTGCGTCTCCGCTCACAGCGATGCGAACATCGCTGAGCCTGCCATGTTCACGTCGTTCCACCAAGACAAAATCCGGGAGATTTTCCAGCGTGGGATCAACAGCTGAGGTCACTGCTTGCAAAATACCCAGCAACCCGCGATGTGTCGTGGAGTAGCAGCGCTCCCAAATGGTGTGGATGATCGAGGTTTTTGTATCGCCCGGTAGGAGAACCGCAAAATGGTCGACAACGAGTGCAATCTGATCACCCGGGGAGTACGAGAACACGTCACTGAGCCCTTACGTCATACTACGTCCACCGCGATACGGAGGACCTGTCTTCTGTCTTCCACTACTGGTCGACAGTTACGTCACACGCTGAACGTGCGTCTTTGACTGATCCTATCCGTCTGACACGAAGCACCACAGTGAAGCACACTCCTGACAGGGTGAAAAAGGTGCGATTACGCTGTTCGTTCCACCAAAATATGGGCGAAATCCTGCAGAGCTTGCCGAACAGGACCTTCGGGCAGACTGTCTAATTCACGGACAGCTTGGTCTGCATAGGCACTTGCCCGCTGGCGTGTCAGTTCAATGACGCGGTGTGCCCTGAGCTGCTCAACTGCCGCCGCGAGAGCTGCATCGTCAGAAAGGTCAGAGTCAATCAATGCCAACAGATCACGGTCGTCCTGGCTCGCGTGCCCGGACAGAACCTGTGCACGGAGCAAAAGAACGGGCATTGTGGGCACCTGCTCACGCAAGTCAGTTCCTTGCGTTTTTCCGGTCACGTCACCATCAGAGGTGAGATCGATGATGTCATCCGCAAGTTGGAACGCAACCCCAACATTTTCACCGTAGCGGGCTAGTGCCTGCTGAATACCGTGATCGGCGCCAGCGAACTTCGCCCCCAGCAAAGCAGAAGTGGCCAGCAAAGACGCTGTCTTATCGGCGAGGACCCCAATGTAGTGTTCAACAGGGTCATCGCCGTCGCGCACACCCATTGTTTCGTGGAGTTGCCCCAGGCAGAGACGCTCAAAGGTCACAGCTTGAATGTGGACTGCTTCAGGGCCAAGGTTAGCCACGAGACGCGATGCCCGCGCGAAAAGGAGATCACCGGTGAGGATCGCAACAGAGTTTCCCCACACCTCATGAGCAGAAGGAGCACCGCGTCGTAACGGCGCGGAATCCATGACGTCATCATGATAGAGAGAAGCAAGGTGGGTGAGTTCCACGACCAACGCAGCTTGCCGGACGTCATCGTTCACGCCTTGCCCCACGTGCGCAGCAAGGAGGGTGAGTAACGGCCGCAGGCGTTTGCCACCAGCGTTGGCAAGGTGTTGGCTGGCTTCATTCACGACAGTGTCCGCGTGAGATGTGGCCGACCTCAGGTGCTCCTCGACGTGCTGGAGCTCCTCAGTGAGTGCGGTGGCAAGCTTTTCATCCGCGAGCGGAAGAGCCAGGGATACGTTAGTCACAGGTTGAACTTAGCCTTTGTGATGCGGACTCGCGAGACGGACCCTCGCGCGCAGCAAGGTGTCCGTCGCACATTCTGACGTTTCTTTCCCTAATCTACCGCAGCCGACGGCCCAGACCGTGGACAACGCCCCAGATCACACCAAGGACGCGATGAGATCAAGCACAGGCCCTGGGATAATTCCCAAAATCACTGTGAGTGCTGCGCTAACAAGAATGACTGCGAACGCAGGTCCTGTGGATTGAACAGCGGTGACCCCAACCGATTCATCAGCATCGATGACCGCAGTCTTAGCTGGTGAGAGACGTTGGGCGTCCCTGGCACCCGGACTGGTGTGCGTGTCATTGCTTGCGAGTTGTGCGTCGGGAACTTCAGCCGGGTCGGCATTGTTCGGTGACGGTACGGTTGCATCACTGTGTTGGTCACGTTCTTCAGCTGGGGCAACAAAGAACATGAGTACGATGAGCCGAATGTAGACAAACAGCGAAATAGCCGATGCGAGGATCGCGACAATCACAACGGGCCAGGCTTGTTCGTACACTGCTGGCGCGAATGCTTGGAACTTGGCAATAAACCCGGCCGTGAGTGGAACTCCTGCAAAGGACAACAAGAAGATGGTCATTGATCCGGCGAGCAACGGAGAGCGCCGTGCAAGTCCAGCCCACTGGCCGATGTGTGACGCTTCGCCGGTGACTTCGCCGCTTGCTGTGCGTTCCCGCACGAGCATGACCACAGCAAAAGCACCGATTGTGGCGAATGAGTAGGTCAACAGGTAGAACGCTAATGCTCGAAGACTATGCGGGCCAAGGGATGTGAGCGGAATGAGGAGGAAACCTGCGTGCCCGATCGAGGAGTAGGCAAGCATCCGCACCATGTTGGTTTGGGTGATGGCCATGATTGCTCCGACAAGCATGGTCGCGATCGCTACCCCTGCAACGACAGGGGCGATGACGTTAAAGACCTGCTCGGTCGTCGCATTGACACAGAAGATAAGGATGCGCGTGAGAACGCCAAACGCAGCAATTTTGGTACATGCGGCCATGAACCCCGTGATGGGGGTGGGCGCTCCTTGGTAAACATCTGGGGTCCACGCGTGGAACGGTGCGGCACCAATTTTGAAGAAGATTCCCACGAGGATCAGTGCAATTCCAGCGAAGTACAGGACGCTGTTGTCACTGAATGTTCCGCTGGCGACGCCCTGTTGAACCACTGCACTGGGCGCAAGCAGGTCGATGGACTGAGTGAACCCGTACATCAGTGCTATACCGAAGAGGAATAAGGCTGAAGAAAACGCCCCCAATGTGAAGTATTTGAAGGACGCTTCTTGGGAGAGTAACCGGCGTCTGCGAGCCATCGCTGTGAGTGCATAGAGAGGAAGTGAGAACACTTCGAGGGCCACGAACATGGTGACCCAGTCCCCTGCGGCTGGGAAAACGAGCATCCCACCGATCGTGAACAACAGCAGTGGGAACACCTCTGTTTGTTCAATGCCCTGTGACCGGGCGTCTTCTTCATACCGGGACCCGGGGATTGCCGCTGCACTGGGAGCAAACGGATCCTGGTGTGCGGTGGTTCGGTCGATCATGACTAAGGATGCAAAGATCGATGCGACCAGCAAGATGACCTGGATGACCGAGCTGAGCGGGTCAATAGCCAGCGCGGTGCCTGCTGGGAAGACGTCTGCACGCTCGATTTGCTGTGACGTTAATGATTGCAGCCGTGCTGCGTGCCAGACAACCATGATCAGTGCAGCAATTTGCGCAGCCAGCAACAAGGCAATCTGCACGGGTCGGCGTGACCGTGCTGGCGCGAAAGCTTCCACCAGCACACCAATCACGGCCGCACCAAAAACGATCAGGTACGGGGTGAGCGCAAACCAGTTCAGGACTGGCGCTTGGAAAATGGGCAGGTCAGCGGCGAACATCAGTTGCCTCCTTGCACAGTGGTGACAGCGACATCAGCCGGTTCGCTGAGGTAGGAAAGAGCTAATCCGGGCAGGAAACCCAAGAGGAGCATCACAGCAATCAGGGGTGCAGCCACCACCTTCTCGCGGACAGTGAGATCCGCGGTTGGTTCTGTGTTGGCAGGCGGCGGCCCTGTGAAGATGCGTTGGTAGGTTAAGAGAATATAGAGCGCGGCAAGGATGACACCAAGTGCAGCAATAGCAGCAACCCAAGGAGAAGTGTCAAACGCTGCGATGAGCACGGTGATCTCTGAAATAAATGTGGAAAGACCGGGCATTGATAGTGCGGACAGACCTGCAACCAGGAACACCCCGGCGAGAACAGGAGTGACCCGTTGCATTCCCCCATATTCGGCAATGTGCTGCGGTGTCACGCTCCGTGAGCGCAGGAAGAGGAAGCCAGCGACCAGGAACATTAAACCTGTCGACAGGCCATGGTTGACCATGTAGAACGCAGATCCTGAGATTCCCGCTGACGAGAACGTGAAAATCCCTAAGACGATGAACCCAAAGTGGGACACCGACGTGTAAGCAATCAACCGCATGAGGTCGCGTTGGCCCAGCGCTAACAGTGCACCGTAAATGATCGATATCAGTGCGAGGATAATGATGGTGGGGGCCGCCCACTGGCTCGCGTTGGGGAACAGTGGCAAACACAACGTCAGCATCCCGAAAGTCCCGACCTTGTCAAGAACGCCAACCAGTAGGACAGATGTTCCTGCCGGGGCGTGCTGTGCCGTGTCAGGTAGCCAGGTGTGGACGGGGAACATTGGCGCCTTAATGGCAAAGGGAATGAAGAACCCGAGGAAGATCCACTTCTCTAAGGTTGGGTTTTCCACCGCACCAGTCAATGATGAGATGAGGAAACCTTCCGCTCCGCCTGGCCCGGTGATGAACAAAGCGATCATCGCGATGAGCATGATGAGCCCACCAACCAAGGAGAACAAGAGGAACTTGATCGCAGCGTAACGCCTGCGAGCCCCGTGCCCAAACAGCCCGATCATGAAGTAGACCGGAATGAGCATCGCTTCGAAGACGACATAGAACAAGAACACGTCTCTGGCCGCGAAGATCAGCACCATCATCGTTTCGAGTACCAAAATGAGGGCGAGGTAGTGACGCAACCTCGAGCCCGAACCAACCGTCACACCACCGTGTTCCTTCCACGCCGCCAAGATGACAAGCGGCACAAGAAGAACTGACAGTATCACCAGTGCAAGGCCCACCCCATCAACACCAACAGCGTACGAGGCGCCAATAGGCTCAATCCAGCGATACGTTTCTACAAATTGATGGGTTGCAGACTGACTAGTATCAAACGATGCCACCATCACGACACCGGCTCCAAGCGTCACAAGAGACGCTGTCAAAGCAATGGGGCGCGCAACTCGAGCCACGGTTGCAGGCAGGAGCCACAACACCACGGCAGCAACCAGCGGGATGGCCGCAGTGATCGTGATGAGCGGGAGGGAATCGATCGACATGGGTTATTCCCTTCAGTTCCACCACGGCGCGAGGGCAAGAAGCATCGCGACGAGGCCGATGATGATGTACGCAGCGTATGTGCGCACGTGTCCGTTCTGAAGCTTGCGCAAGAGCAACCCGAAGGAGCCAACAAGTCCAGCTGTTCCCGTCACAGCGTTGTCGAGAACCTTCTTATCCGCGTACACAAGGGTCCGTGTTGCGTACTGACCTGGACGCATGATCAGCGCCTCGTTGACATCGTCTTGGTACAGGTCACGGCGGGCTGCCCGTGTCAGTGGTGACCCGATAGGCGGCGTCGTAGGCACATCAGATGCACCATACTGCCGCCAAGCGAGAGCCGCTCCCACAAACACCACAACAAGAGTGGAGATCATGATGACGGGGATCGGTAGCACTGGTTCATGGTGCTCAAGTACACCCGTGGTGGGTTCCAACCACGTGACAAAACCATCACCCAACGCCAAGAACAAGCCGAGACCAGCTGAGCCGAGGGCAAGGATGATCATGGGGACCGTCATCAGCCGTGGCGATTCATGAGGGTGACGTTGGGGAAGCGGGCTGGACTCCTCAGTGGCCCACCGTGCCTTGCCATGGAAGGTCATGAAGAACAACCGTGACATGTAGAACGCGGTCAGCCCTGCACCAAAGAGGGCAACCAAACCAAAGACCCACGGCTGCCAACCATGACCGTGATCTGCTGAGAACGCCGCTTCAATGATCTTGTCTTTCGACCAGAAACCAGAAAATGGTGGCACCCCAAGAATCGCGAGCCACCCGAGCCCGAAGGTAATCCAGGTGACCTTCATGAAGCGCGACAGATTCCCGTAGTGGCGCATGTTGACATCGTCATTCATGCCATGCATGACTGACCCCGCCCCCAAGAACATTCCTGCCTTAAAGAACCCGTGAGTAAGCAAGTGGAAGATCGCGAAGGCGTAACCAATGGGCCCAAGCCCAGCAGCCAGCATCATGTACCCGATCTGGGACATGGTTGACGCAGCAAGCGCCTTCTTGATGTCGTCTTTTGCGCACCCCACAATCGCCCCGAACAACAACGTGATCGCCCCAATCAGGGCAACAACCAACAGCGCTGTTGGCGCCTGCTCGTATACGGGCCCGGACCGCACAATGAGGTACACACCAGCTGTCACCATCGTGGCCGCGTGAATCAACGCAGACACGGGGGTCGGACCAGCCATCGCATCGCCAAGCCAGGCTTGCAGGGGGAATTGCGCCGACTTACCGCACGCAGCCACAAGAAGCATCAACCCGATGAGCGTCATGATGGGTTCGCTGGCGGTGCCAGCGGCTTGTTCCACAGTCGCAAAATCAAGTGCACCAAATGTGCTGAACAGTGCGCCAAGAGCAACAATCATGCCCACGTCAGCGACACGGTTCATGATGAATGCTTTCTTCGCAGCAGTGGCGTACTGCGGCACGTGGTTCCAGAAACCGATCAACAGGTAGGACGCTAACCCCACGCCTTCCCACCCAACAAACAACAGCAGGTAGGAGTCCGCAAGCACGAGGATGAGCATCGCGGCAACAAAGAGGTTCAAGTAAGCGAAGAATCGGCGCCGGTCAGCGTCATGCTCCATGTACGCCACTGAGTACACGTGAATGAGCGAACCAACACAGGTGACCAGCATGACGAACGTCATGGACAGCGGATCGATCCGTAATCCAGCATGAACAACCAAGTCACCGGCCGAAATCCAGTCGAACAGGTGCACATCATGCACCCGGTCCCCTGCATCACGACCAAGCAGATCAACAAGGATCACAGCGCCTACCACGAACGCCGCTCCAGAGGCACACACACCAATCCAATGTCCCCAACGGTCGCTTCGGCGACCGGACAGAAGAAGAAATGCGGCACTCAGCAGCGGAATGGCGATAAGGAGCCAGGCAGCATCAATCATGGGTGACTCCCTGTGGCTAGTTCTTCAGCAGGCTGATGTCGTCAACCGACACCGTCCTGCGTGATCGATAAATGGACACGATAATGGCAAGTCCCACAACAACCTCGGCTGCGGCCACAGTCATCACGAAGAACGCGACCACCTGACCAGACACATCCCCGTGCATACGCGAAAACGTCACAAATGCAAGGTTTGCGGCATTAAGCATGAGTTCGATGCCCATAAACACGATGATCGCGTTTCGCCGCAACAACACCGTTGCACCGCCGATCGAAAACAAGATGACGGCGAGATATAAGTAGTTCGAGTACTCCATTATTTCTCCCCCGACTCTTCCCGGGTGTTGCTATCACCCTCGCTCGCAGCCGACTCAGCCGAATCACTTCCGCGCTCAGGTCGATCCCACGTACCCACAGCCGGCCGTGACGCCTCAGTCACCTCAATAATCTCTGGGTCAACAAAAGCGTCACGTTCCTGACCACGCGCCCGCAGCACCCGTGAGACCGATGACTCCACCGGCCGCCCGTGCGGATCAAGAGCAGGCACATCCATAGCGTTACGTCCAGCAAACACACCCGGGCTTGGCAGCGGAGTGAGACGGCGGCCCTGCGCAACCCGCGCATCGGCAAGGTCTTTTTGAGACACCCGGTCACGCAACCTACGCTGGTGCGTCAACGACAACGCAGCTAGTGCGGCCGTCACAAGCAACACACCCACCAGTTCCAGGGGAAACACAAAGTTACCCAGGAGAACCCGAGCGATCGCGGTGGGGTTGTCGGCCACAGTCGCCTCATGCCCCACACCCGGACCAACTGTGAGCCGCCCAAGGAAAGCCAGCAATATAATGGCCAACCCGCCAGCAAACAACACACCAATGAACCGTTGGCCTCGGACCGTTTCCACAAGGGAATCAGACGCTCCCACACCCACAAGCATGATGACAAACAAGAACAACATCATGATCGCACCGGTGTAAACAACGACCTGGGCGATCCCCAAGAACGGCGCCTCATTTGCTACGTACAAGACCGCAAGGCTGATCATGACAAACACCACGCTGATGGTTGCATGAACGGCTTTGCGCGCAAAGAGCAGGCCCATCGCTGCGAGCACCATCAATGGTGCAAGCGACCAAAATAGGACGGCTTCAGCTGTGGAGGTCATCGGGTCACCGTCTTTTCATCCATGGCAGCAGGGTTTGACACCGACCCGTTGGCCCCACCAGGTGTGGTGACAGCAGACCTGGCGCCATCAAGTGTGGCGTCATCGGGACGATGCTCGGCGACCCAATCCACTTGTTCCGTGGTGGGCCCGTTCACCTCACCGCGGTAATAGTTCGTGTCTTTGGTGCCCGGAGCCATGGGGTGCGGCGCAGCGAGCATGCCGTCAACCAGTGGAGCGAGAAGGTCCTGTTTCTCGTAGATCATCCCTTCACGGGTGGGACCAGCAAGCTCATAGTCGTTCGTCATGGTGAGCGCACGGGTGGGACACGCTTCGATGCACAGCCCACAAAAAATGCACCGTAAGTAGTTGATTTGGTAGACCTTGCCGTACCGCTCTCCCGGTGACATGTGCGCTCCGTCGGGGAGCTCGGCGTTGGAGCCGCCCTCAACATAGATTGCGTCAGCTGGGCAAGCCCACGCACACAGTTCGCAGCCAATGCATTTTTCCAGACCATCAGGGTACCGGTTGAGTTGGTGGCGACCGTGATACCGCGGCTTCGTGGGGACTTTTTCGAATGGGTACTGTTCAGTAACTGTGGGGCTGAAGAAGGAGTTGAGGGTGACGCCAAACCCTGCGACAGGCGCAAGGAGTTTTTTCATAGGGCCGGCTGGCGGCATCGCAGATTCATAGTCGGCAACGCCGGGGAGTTCATTGGGGGTGAGACCGTCAGTTGTCATCGTTGTCCTCCTGGCCGGTGGATTCCACTTGTGCTGTGCGGGTCGCTGGCTGCGCAGCGCGGCGCGCTGCACGTGGTGACGGTGGCAGGGTTTGTCCGGGTAGTGGTGGCACCGGGTACCCGTTGGCGAACGCATCGAATGGGGGTTCGTTCTCGTTCGTGTTTGCCGATGCACGCTCCGGTTGGCTGCGCGCACTCGTCCGTTGGTCAATGATGAGTGTGACCACGAGCAACACCGCAGCGATCGCTGCGATGGCAAAGAGGATTGGACGGGCGTCAATATTCCCGAACTCTTGGACACCGCGGAAAGCAGCGAGGATGAAAATCCACCCAAGAGCGAATGGGATGAGGACTTTCCATCCGAAAATCATGAACTGGTCGTAGCGGAAGCGAACCACTGTCCCTCGAACCCACACGAAGAAGAACATGAAACCCCACAGTTTGATGAGGAACCACAGCAACCCCCACCATCCTTGGTCAAACATGCCGTCGTTGATCTGCGAGATGGGCCAGGGAGCATGGTATCCGCCAAGGAAGAGTGTTGTTGCGACTGCGGATACGTTGAGCATGTTGATGTATTCGGCGAGGAAGAACCACGCAAACTTCATCGAGGAGTATTCGGTCATGTACCCGGAGACCAGTTCCCCTCCGGCCTCGGGAAGGTCGAAGGGGAGGCGGTTGACCTCGCCCATCATGGAAATGACGTAAATGATGAATGCTGGAAAAAGCGGGAACAGCCACCACATGGTGTCTTGGCTGTCCACGATCTGGGAGGTGGACATTGACCCAGCCATGATGAAGACCGAGACCAGGGACAGGCCCATGGCAAGCTCGTAGCTGATCACTTGTGCGGTGGATCGCACGGATCCAAGCAGCGGGTAGGTGGAGCCGGAGGACCAGCCACCAAGGACAATGCCGTAGACCCCCACGGATGCACACGCAAGGATATACAGCGTGGCAACAGGGAAGTCAGTGAGTTGCAGTGGGGTGATGATGTCGGTGAAGGGGATGCGTACTTCTGGTCCGAGCGGGATGACCGCGAAGACGAGTAGCGCACAAAACACCGAGATCATGGGGGCCAGGATGTACACGACCTTGTCGGCCGCTTTGACGGTGATGTCCTCTTTAATGAGGAGTTTCATGGCGTCGAAGAGGGACTGGAGTAATCCGAATGGGCCGTGCACGTTGGGTCCTGGGCGTTCCTGCATGCGTCCAATGACTTTGCGTTCAAACCAGATTGCGATGAGAACGGAGAGCAAGAGGAAAACAACGATGAGGACAGCTTTGATGATGGATGTGATGAGTGTGTCGGTCGAGAAGTCAGCCATCACTGGTCCTTCCCTTCTGTCTCCGGTGTGCCTGGCGTGAGAGTGACACGGTCCCCGGCAGTTGCACCGAGCGTGGTGTACACGTGTGATCCGGGGGATCGTTGCGGCAACCAGACCACGTCGCGGGGCATTGTGGTGATCGCTGCGGGTAGCGTGATGGAACCGCGGGGGGTGGAGACAGTGACAGGGTGTCCGTCAGTCACTCCGATGGCCGCGGCTGTATCTGCACTGATGCGTGCGACTGGTGTTTTTGCTGTTCCTGCGAGGAAACGTTCGCCGACCTGGAGGGCTCCATCGTCGAGGAGGAGGTGCCAGGTGGCAAGGATCGCTTCTCCTTGGTGAAGGGCTATGTGCGAGGGTGCCGGGGTGTGCGGCGTCTCAAGACGAGTTCCGTCCCACGGGCCAAGCGCATCGATGTGGGCTCTCACCTCGGTGAGTGTGTGGGTGCCGGTGGGGCGCCCGATGGTGTCAGCGAGCATTGCGAGAACCCGGTGATCGGGTAGCGCGTTGGTGGTGAGTGCTTGCCCGAAGGTGCGTACTCGTCCTTCCCAGTTCCAGTAGGCTCCTGCTTTTTCTGACGGGGGTGCGACGGGCAGGATGACGTCGGCATAGGGTGTGACGTCGGAGTGGCGCACTTCGAGAGAGACGACAAAGTCGGCAACGTCTAGTGCGTTCCGTGCGGCGTCAGGGTCGGGAAGGTCTGCTAGTTCAAGACCACCAATGAGCACCGAATTGAGTTCTCCACTGGACAGTGCCGCAAGGATCTCGCTGGTGGAGCGACCCGGCTGGCTGGGGAGAGTGTCTACACCCCAGTGGGCTGCCAGGTCCACCCGAGCTGACGGGTCGGTCACGGGGCGTCCTCCGGGGAGGAGGGTGGGCAGGGCACCCATCTCGAGGGCTGCTCGTTCACCGATGCGCCGTGGGATCCAAGCCACTCGGGCACCGGTGGCCTGAGTGAGTGTCGTCAGTGCACTGTATGCACCGGGGACCCCGGCGAGGCGTTCGCCAACAACGATGATCGCGTCTTTTCCTGCGTCATGGAGTGCGGTGCGAAGGTCAACGATCTCGGCGGGGGCTTCATCGGTGTGTGCGAGTTGGTGAAGGACTGTTGCTTCGTCACCAGGGCGGGTGGCAAGCAGCGTGGAATTGTCGATGCGCTGCAGTCCTCGACTGGCGAAGGGCGCAATTGCCCAGGTGCGTAAGGTGCCGGTTCGGGCGGCTTTGCGTAGCCGCAGGAAGACAACCCCTCCTTCCTCTTCGGGTTCGTACCCGACGAGAACGACGTGGGCTGCTTGTTCCAGGTCAGCAAAGGTCACGGTGACCCCGCGCCCGGCGATGTGTGCCCCGAGGAAGTGTTCTTCTTCGGTGCTGGCCACTCGGGCGCGCGCATCGATGTCGTTGGTGCCGAGCGCAACGCGTGCAAATGTTGCGTAGGCGTAAGAGTCTTCGATGGTCAGTCGCCCACCGGTAAGCACTCCAGCATGAGTTGTGGTGTCTGGGTTGGCTGCTTGTGTGAGACCGCGGGCTGCGAGTTGTAACGCTTCATTCCATGATGCTTCTCGTAGTTCGCCACGGAATCCGTCGGTGCCGCGTTCGCGAACCATGGGGGTGGTGATGCGGCCCGGTGCGGTGTGCCAGGTGAAGGCGAATCGGTCTTTGTCAGTGATCCATTCTTCGTTGACGGCTGGGTCGTTGCCGGCGAGGCGTCGTAGGACGCTGCCACGCCGGTGATCGACGCGGATCGCGGATCCGCTGGAGTCGTGTTCTGCAATTGCAGGTGTGGACACCAGGTCGAAGGGGCGCGCCCGGAATCGGTAGGCCGCCGATGTCAGGGCACCGACAGGGCAGATTTGGATGGTGTTGCCGGAGAAGTAGGAGGAGAATGTGTCGCCTGCTTCGTCGAGTTCTGCTGGACCAACGGGGAGGTCGGGGCCAGCGAGTGCAGTGGCGTCGTCGCTGAGGCCATCGAGTTGGTAGTCATCGTCGAAGCCCAGGACTGTGGCGTCAAATCGGCCAATTTGTTGCATGGCGCCGCGTTTTTGGAGATCAATGAATGCGTCACCGGCGATTTGTTTGGAGAAGCGGGTGCATCGTTGACACAGGACACACCGTTCTCGGTCGAGCAAGATTTGGGTGGAGACGTTGATGGGTTTAGGGAAGGTTCGTTTGACGTCGGTGAACCGTGAGTCTGGGTGGCCGTGAGAGAGTGCTTGGTTTTGTAGTGGGCACTCCCCTCCCTTGTCGCAGATGGGGCAGTCGAGTGGGTGGTTAATGAGGAGCAGTTCGAGCACGCCTTTTTGTGCCTTGTCTGCGGTGGGCGAGGTCAGCTGGGTGCGGATGACCATTCCGTCGCTTGCTGCCAGGGTGCAGGATGCTTGGGGTTTGGGCATGGGCCGCAGGTTGCCTTCACGGTCGGGCATTTCGACGTCGACGAGGCATTGGCGGCAGGCGCCTGCTGGCTCCAGGAGCGGGTGGTCGCAAAAACGTGGGATGTCGATTCCGAGTTTTTCTGCTGCCCGGATGACGAGGGTTCCGCGGGGCACCGAGGTGTCGATGCCGTCAATGTTGATGGTGATGTCATCACTCATGAGTGGTCTCCTGCTGCGGCAAGGGCGTCACGGTTCCGCGGTTGGTAGTCAAAGAGAGCAGAGCGTTCTGGTGGGAACAGTTCCCATGCGGGGGTGTGCATCCCTGCTTCGAATTCGTCACGGAAGTACTGGATGGCGGATGTAATACATGAGGTGGCACCGTCGCCGAGTGCACAAAACGCCCGTCCAAGGATGTTGTCGCACAGGTCGAGGAGTTTCTCAATGTCTCCTTGGGTGCCCTGTCCTGCTTCGATTCGGCGTAGCACTTGTTTGAGCCAGTAGGTTCCTTCTCGACATGGGGTGCATTTTCCACAGGATTCGTGGGCGTAGAACTCTGTCCAGCGGGTCACTGCGCGGACCACGGAGGTGGTGTCGTCAAAGATTTGCAGGGCTCTGGTACCGAGCATTGAGCCTGCGGCACCCACAGATTCGTAGTCGAGGGGGGTGTCGAGGTGGTCGGCGGTGAAGATGGGGGTGGAGGAGCCACCGGGGGTCCAGAACTTCAGTTGACGTCCACCTCGGATTCCACCAGCCATGTCGAGGAGTTCACGCAGAGTGATTCCCAGTGGCGCTTCGTATTGTCCTGGGCGTTCAACGTGTCCTGACAAGGAGAACAGTCCATGTCCGGCGGACTTTTCGGTTCCCAGAGAGGTAAACCAGGAGGCGCCGCGGGCAATGATTTGCGGAACTGAGGCCACTGATTCCACGTTGTTGACCACGGTGGGCCGTGCGTAGAGCCCGGCGACAGCGGGGAAGGGCGGCTTGAGGCGAGGTTGCCCGCGGCGACCTTCGAGGGAGTCAAGGAGTGCCGTTTCTTCACCACAAATGTAGGCTCCAGCACCTGCGTGGACGGTGACGTCCAGGGAGTACCCGCTTCCAAGGATGTTGTCCCCGAGGAATCCTCGGTCGTAGGCCTCTTCGACTGCTTTGAGGAGTCGGCGGTAGACGTGGACGACTTCTCCACGGACGTAAATGAAGGCGTGGCGGCAACCGATCGCGAAGGAGGTGATGATGACCCCTTCGATGAGGAACTGTGGGGTGGCCATCATGAGGGGGATGTCTTTGCAGGTTCCTGGTTCTGATTCGTCTGCGTTGACGACCAGGTATCGTGGTCCGCCGTCGTCTGGTGGGAGGAAGCCCCACTTCATCCCGGTGGGGAATCCTGCTCCCCCACGACCACGCAGACCGGAGTCTTTCACTTCTTGGACGATGGCTGCAGGGTCCATGGTGAGGGCTTTTTTCAAGCCTTCGTATCCACCATGGTCAAGGTAGGTGTCCATGGTCCAGGACTGTGGGTGGTCCCAGAATTCGGTGAGAACAGGTGATAGCCCGACGGTGCTCATGTCAGGTCCTTCCCGTCGTCGCTCGTGGGTGTTCCTTGGGGGGTGGGTCGTTCTGCGGAGGACCCTTTGTCACCGGTGTGTGGTTCGCTTGCGTCTGGGGTGGTGGTTGCGGAGGGCTGCTTTGTGGTGTGGTCACTGCTGTGTTTCGCGATGCGCGTCCCTTGGATTGAGGCGTCACCTGCGCCGGGTCCTTGGTCGGCAAGGCCGTCGTTGAACCCTGCAAGGACTCGTGAGACGTGTTTGAAGTCGCACACTTTCGTGGGGCCACGACTTGGAGTGACGTCGTTTCCGAGCCGGAGTTCGTCGACGATCTTTTTCATGCTGTCTGGGGTTTGGTTGTCGAAGAATTCCCAGTTAACCATGACGACAGGCGCGTAGTCGCAGCCTGCGTTGCATTCGACCCGTTCGAGGGTGATTTTCCCGTCGTCGGTGGTTTCGTCGTGACCGATGCCGAGGTAGGTGGAGAGTTCTTCGTAGATGGCGTCTCCGCCCATGACAGCGCACAGTGTGTTGGTGCACACGCCGACGGTGTAATCACCGTTGGGGCGGCGTTTGTATTGGGTGTAGAAGGTGGCGACTGCGGACACCTCGGCGGCGGTGAGGTCGAGTTGGTCTGCGCAGAATTGGATACCTCGGCGGGTGACGTACCCGTCGACGGATTGGACAAGATGCAGCATGGGCAGGAGCGCTGAGCGTGCGTTGGGGTAGCGTCCCATGATTGTTGCTGCGTCCGTGCAGAGTTGTTCCAGGGTCTCGGGTTCGTATCCTACTGCACGGGGTTTGGGTGTCTGTGCATCTGTTGTCATCGGTCGACGCCTCCCATCACGGGGTCAATTGAAGCCACGGCAACAACGACGTCAGCGACCTGGCCGCCTTCGCACATGATGGACGTTGCTTGGAGGTTATTGAAGGACGGGTCACGGAAGTGCGCCCGGTAGGGGCGTGTTCCGCCATCGGAGACGAGGTGAACTCCAAGCTCTCCACGGGGGTGTTCGACGGTTTGCCAGACTTGGCCTGCCGGGACTCGGAACCCTTCGGTGACGAGTTTGAAGTGGTGGATGAGGGCTTCCATGGAGCTGCCCATAATTTTTCGGATGTGTTCGAAGGAGTTGCCTTGTCCGTCGGAGGAGATTGCCAGTTGTGCGGGCCAGGCGATTTTTTTGTCCTCGACCATGACGGGGGCTCCTGCGGTGTTGTCAAGGCGGTCGAGTGCTTGACGGATGATGCGCAGTGACTGCCAGCATTCTTCGGCTCGCAGGACCACCCGGGCGTAGGAGTCTGCGTCGTTGGAGACTGGGATGTCGAAGTCGTAGGTTTCGTACCCACAGTAGGGTTTGGCTTTGCGGGCATCGTATGGGAGTCCGGCTGACCGCAAAATGGGGCCGGTGATGCCGAGCGCCATGGCTCCGGCGAGGTTGAGGTGTCCGACACCGACGGTCCGGAGTTTGAAGATGGGGTTTCCTAGGCACAGGTCGGCGAGGTCGGTGAGGTATTTTTCGATTTTTGGCAGCCGTGAGCGCACCTCGTCCACGAACCCTGCGGGGACGTCTTGGGCTACTCCCCCGGGCCGAATGAATGCATTGTTCATGCGGAGCCCGGATGCGGACTCGAAGATTCGAAGGATCTCTTCACGACCAGTGAAGGCTGCTGTCATCACGGTGGTGGCCCCGAGTTCGTTTCCGCCTGTTCCTAAGCAAACGAAGTGCGAGGAAATACGGTTCAGTTCCATGAGGATCACGCGGATGATTTGCGCGCGTTCGGGTGCTTCTATTCCGAGGAGCCTTTCGACCGCGAGGCAGTAGGCAACTTCTTGGAAGAAGGAGGCAAGGTAGTCCATGCGGGTACAGAACGTCACACCTTGAGTGAAGGTTCGGTACTCCATGTTCTTTTCGATACCCGTGTGCAGGTAGCCGACTCCTGCGCGCGCTTCAGTGACGTATTCGCCGTCCATTTCCAACATGAGCCGCAGCACACCGTGGGTGGAGGGGTGTTGAGGTCCCATATTAACGACGATGCGTTCTTCACCGAGTTCGCGGATGCGTGCAGCGACATCATCCCAGTCGCCTCCCATTGCTTCGAAGGAGACGTCGTCGGTGTCAAAGACATTGCGGGTGGCGTGGGGGCCTTGGGTGGGTGCACTCATGAGTAGGACCTCCGTTGGTCTGCGGGAGGAATGGTGGCGCCTTTGTATTCCACGGGAATGCCACCAAGTGGGTAGTCTTTGCGCTGCGGGTGGCCTGGCCAGTCATCGGGCATTTCGATGCGGGTGAGATCGTCGCGTCCGGTGAAGTTGATCCCGAAGAAGTCAAAGGTTTCACGTTCGTGCCAGTCGTTTCCCGGGTACACCGACACAGTGGAAGGGATGGTGGGGTCGGTTTCTGGTGCTGCAACCTCGAGACGAAGAGAACGCCCATGTGTGACGGAGGTGAGGTGGTACACCGCGTGGAGTTCGCGTCCCTGATCGTGAGGGTAGTGCACACCTGACACACCGAGGGACAGTTCAAAGCGCAGGTCTTGATCGTCACGGAGAGCTTGGCTGACTGCGACGAGGTGCTCGCGAGCGATGAAGAGTGTCAGTTCGCCACGGTCGACGACTGCTGATTCGATTGCACCAGAAATGTTGTGTTCGGCCATAATTTCATCGAGGATGTCCACGACGTCATCAAACCATCCGCCCAGCGGCCGCGGTGAGGATTTGGGGATTCCCACGTACCGTGTGAGGCCACCAAACCCGGAGGTGTCCCCGGCGTCGTGGACGCCGAACATCCCGTGGCGGACATCAACAACTTCGTGGGTGTTGTCGCTGAACAACGATGGGCTGTGTTGTTGTTGGTGGTGAGGGCCGGTGACCTCGCTCATGCCAGCAGGCCTTTCATCTGGGAGACGGGGGTTGCATCGAGAGCAGCGCGCTCCACTTTCTCGATGATGGCCCGACGGTTACCAAAGAGAGGTTGTTCTTGTACTTGTTTGTGGAGTTCCAGCATGGCGTTGATGAGCATTTCTGGTCTCGGTGGACACCCTGGCAGGTAAATGTCGACCGGGACGATGTGATCAACACCTTGCACAATGGCGTAGTTGTTGAACATTCCGCCTGACGATGCGCACACGCCCATGGACAGGACCCATTTGGGTTCCGCCATTTGGTCATAGACCTGACGGACAACTGGAGCCATTTTTTGTGACACTCGGCCGGCCACGATCATGAGGTCAGCCTGACGAGGGGAAGCGCGGAACACTTCCATCCCGAACCGGGCAACGTCAAAGCGGGAGGACGCTGTCGCCATCATTTCGATTGCGCAGCACGCTAGCCCGAACGTCACCGGCCACATCGATCCTTTACGGAAGAGGCCAGCAACGTCTTCCAGTGATGCGGTGAAGAACCCTGGTGTGGAGTCATCGTGTGCCATGGTCTATGCCTGCCTTTCTGGTTAAGCCCAGTCGAATCCGCCACGGCGCCACTCGTACAAGAATGGCACGGTGATCAGGGCGAGGAAGGAGAGCATCGCGACGACACCAAAGGTTGCCAGGTGCGCGAAGTCGACGGCCCACGGGTAGAGGAAGATGATTTCGATGTCGAAAACGATGAAGGTCATTGCCACGAGGTAGTACTTGACAGGGAATTTCCCACCTTCTGCGGCGTGCGGTGTGGGCTGGATCCCGCATTCATAGGCTTCTAGTTTGGCTTTGTTGTATTTCTTTGGGCCGATGAGAGCGCTCGCTACCACCCCACCGATAGCCAAGATCAGGGCAATGCCCATGAGGATGAGAAGCGGGACGTAGGGGTTTGTCATGGCGTTCCTACCACCTTGTCGCGGGAAGAGTGGGGGCGTGCGGGTGGGCGTGACTCAACAGGCTGATGCCTGGGTGGTTGCGTGTCCAGCCTCTGCTCTGGACAGCGCCACGGACCAGTTCGCCGTTGACTGTCATAACCTCTCCCAATCCTTTGCCACCTGTTCACACTGTCAGTGGGACCGAAGTCCCAGTGCGTCCGCACTGGTGGGCGGGCGCGCAAGAAGGTCGTCTTCGACCACTGCGGAGGCCTGTGAGAGGAGCCACAGGCACCGTTTCATACTGTAGCCACGATCACACAGCATGTCCGCTTAGGCTTACCTCACCTGTCCTGCCCGAGGTGCTAAAACTCGCACTATTCCAAGGAAGGGCTCCGGTGAACCAACACGCCGAACCGCGAAGATTCCGGGGAACCCTTCACAAGAATCTCACATAGCGGGCGGGCCGGCTTTGCTCTTCACCCGCATCACGCATCATAAAGTGTGGGGCAGATCACATTACCGTCGTCTGTGAACAGGGACAGAAGTCACCTCCCACACGACAGGCAGCACGCTCACCGAACAGTCAACGAACTGAAACGATTCACACACTTCCCCCACCACCGGTGCACCCCCGTACTCTTGCCCGTACCACTATGACGCCACCGAGATGGCGACTTCTCCACCTGGACGAACACCCCCATCACAGTCATAGTCATGAGGTACGCGCTCAACACCAACTGGAGGTTTCATGAGACAGCGCACGACATCGCTCCTCACCACAGCAGCACTTGTGGGAGCAGGACTCATCCCAGCAGCACTCCTCACTGCCGCACCAGCACATGCCGCAGCAGGATGCACGGTCGACTACAGCATCGCTAGTCAATGGCCCGGTGGCTTCCAGGGGGCAGTCACCGTGACAAACACGGGCGACCCCATCAACTCCTGGGAAATTACCTGGAACGAACCAGCCGGCCAAAGCATCGCCCAGGCGTGGAACGCCACGGTCTCCCAAACCGGAAACACCGTGACAGCAGGTAACGTCTCCTGGAACGGCGCGCTTGGTACCAACGGAAGCACAAGCTTCGGATTCATCGGTCAAGGTTCCTCCCCCACAGCCCCCACCGCCTTCACGCTCAACGGCGTCGCGTGTTCCGTGGACGGCTCCCCAGTCACACCACCAGACCCCGAGCCAACCGACCCAACCGACCCAGTCGACCCAGACCCAGACCCCACCGACGAGCCAGCCCCAAACCCCAGTGCACTATTCCTCGACACTGACACCCAGGCCTACGAGGCATGGCAAGCCGCAAGCGGATCTGACAAAGACCTTCTGGCAAAAATTGCCCTCACCCCCGCAGCACGATGGATTGGCGACTGGGACTCCAACTCAGAAGTCACTGAAAAAGTTCGCCAACTCACCACTGACGCACACGAAGCCGGGAAAAAGGCAGCCTTCGTGGCGTACGCAATCCCCGGACGTGACTGTGGCAACCACTCCTCAGGAGGGGTAGCCACCAGCGAATACGCCAACTGGATCAACGCTGTTGCCCAAGGGATCGTGGGGAACCCCCTCATTGTGCTCGAGCCCGACGCGCTCCCCCAACTCGGTGACTGCGATGGCCAAGGCGACCGCGCTGGATACCTCGCCTACGCAGCACAAACACTGACAAACGCAGGTGCAGAGGTTTACATCGACGCCGGAAACAGCGGCTGGAAAACAGCAGAAGTCATGGCAGAACGCCTCCAGCAAGCAGGAATCGAACACGCTGCAGGGTTCTCCCTCAACGTCTCGAACTACCACACCACCGCAGACTCCGTTGCCTACGGACAGCGCATCTCCGATCTCATCGGAGGGAAAAAGTTCGTTGTTGACACCTCACGCAACGGCAACGGATCCAACGGCGAATGGTGCAACCCCTCCGGACGTGCACTCGGTGAACAACCATCACTGAATGCTTCGGGTGCCCACCGCGGAAACTTGTGGATCAAACTGCCCGGCGAATCTGACGGTTCCTGCAACGGTGGCCCCGCAGCAGGTCAATGGTGGCAGGCAGGCGCACTAGAACTCGCACGTAACGCCAAGTGGTAATAGCCGCATCAACTCAGTGAGGGTAACGAATCGTCAGGATGCCTCACCCACATCCAGAAACAAAGGCGGGTCGTGAGCACCGGTGCTCACGACCCGCCTTTGTTTTGCCCCGCAGTCACCTCATTGACGCTCACTGTGAGGTTTCGCAGCATGGTGCAAAGCTACAATGCCTCCGCTGAGGTTTCGGTAACGCACAGGACGGTAGCCCACACGCAGCATCAAGGCCCCCAACGTTTCTTGATCAGGCCAGTGGGCAATGGACTCAGCCAGGTACGAATAGGACCCCGAATCTGAGGTGATCGCCCCTGCCACCCGCGGCAGCGCCTTCATCAGATATTCGGAGTACACGGTGCGCATCGGACCCCACGTGGGTGTGGAAAATTCACACACAACAAGCCGCCCGCCAGGACGCAACACCCGGAGAATCTCGGCGAGCGCTGCGTGGGTGTCGGCGACGTTGCGCAGGCCAAAGGAGATGGTTGCGGCGTCGAATGATTCGTCGGCGAAGGGAAGTTTCATGGCGTCGCCGGCGATGAAGGGCAGGTCGGGACGCCTGCTGCGGCCTACTGCGAGCATCCCGGTGGAGAAGTCGCAGGGGATGACGCGTGCTCCTGCAGCGTCGAACGGGAGTGAGGAGGTGCCGGTTCCGGCAGCGAGGTCGAGGATGCGTTCCCCGGGTTGGGCGTTGACGGCGTCGACGGTGGCGCGACGCCAGCGGCGGTCTTGGCCGAGGGAGATGATGTCGTTGGTGAGGTCGTAGCGGCGGGCGATTCCGTCGAACATCGCGGCGACGTCGGTGGGCTTTTTGTCGAGGTCGGCTCGTGGCATGTGCTCATTATTGCAGACCGGTTGGTGGCGCTGAGCGTTACAGTGGGGCTTGTGAATCCTGTTGATCGTGTCGCGTCGTCGTCGTTGTCGTCTGGGAGTGTGTCGGGGCAGGTGCCGAGGTTGGTGGCGCATACTGTTTCGGTGGAGCCGTTGGGTGAGGGTGTGGATGCCCTGTTGGCGGTGTTGCCTGGTTCTGGTGCGTTGGCGTGGGTGCGTCGTGGTGAGGGGTTGGTGGGTTGGGGTGAGGCTGCTCGGGTGGTGACTTCTGGTCCGCAGCGGTTTGAGGCGGCGCAGGCGTGGTGGGCGCAGGTGCGCGAGTTGGCGGTGGTGCGTGACGATGTGCGTCGTGCAGGCACGGGCTTGGTTGCGTTTGGGTCGTTTGCTTTTTCGTATGCGTCTGCTGATGAGTCGGTTCTTATTGTGCCGAAGGTTGTGGTGGGGCGTCGCGGGTCGTCGTGGTGGTTGACAACGATTTGTGCGGAGGATGCCTCGGGTCAGACCAGTGCGCATGTGGATTTGTTGGCTGCGCATTTGGATGAGGTGCGTCACCATGACCCGGTGGTGTCGGCGGGGTCGGTGTCGTTTTCGGATGGGTCGGTGTCGCGTGCGCAGTGGATGGACATTGTGGCACAGGCTGTCGGGAGGATTCGTGGCGGTGAGCTGGACAAGATTGTGCTGGCTCGCGATGTGGTGGCTACTGCCGAACGTCCTATTGATACCCGATTTTTGTTGACGCATTTGGTGTCTGCGTATCAGGGGTGTTGGACGTTTAGTGTGGGGGGTTTGGTGGGGGCGACCCCGGAGTTGCTGGTGCGTGCGGAGCGCGGGTTGGCAACGTCACGGGTGTTGGCGGGCACTATCCAGCGGACGGGCGATGATGAAACCGATACTGCTCGTGCCGGGTTGTTGGCGAAGTCATCAAAGGATCTCGAGGAGCATGAGTATGCGGTGATTTCGGTAGCGGAGGCGTTGGCTCCTCACTGCACGTCGTTAAATGTTCCTGAGTCGCCTTTTGTGCTGCATTTGCCGAACGTGTTGCATTTGGCCAGTGATGTGACTGGGGTGATTGATCCGCACCGTCATGAAACGTCGTTGTCGTTGGCGGCGGCGCTTCACCCGACTGCAGCGGTGTGTGGCACACCGACTGTGCGGGCTGCTCACATGATCGCGGACATTGAGTTGATGGACCGTGGCCGGTATGCGGGCCCGGTGGGGTGGATGGGTGGTGATGGTGATGGTGAGTGGGGTATTGCGTTGCGCTCTGGCCACCTTGACCCAACCGATGCCAGGGTGATGCGCGTGTTCGCTGGGTGCGGCATTGTTGCCGCGTCAGTCCCAGCTGATGAGTTAGTTGAGACTGACGCGAAGCTCGCTCCGATGGTGTCGGCGTTGCAAGGTGGGGTGGCGTAGGTCCCTGACCTTTGCCCTTGTTCTTCTCCGGGTTACCCTTGACGTCCTGGACGCTGACCAAAGAGGTCGTTGAGGTCCGGGATGTTGTTGGGTTGGGTGGAGTCTGGTGTCGTGTCGTCGTTTTGTGGTGCGGTGGTCGCGTTTTCGGTGCGACTAGCCAGGGTCACGGTCACGGTGCGGGTTGTGCCGTCACGGACCACTTCTACCGGGACTTGTTGGCCTGATTGAAGTTCGCGCACGAGACCAGTCAGCGATTCAGCTCCGGTCACAGGTTTGCCGTTCAAAGAGATGATGAGGTCTTGAGCGGTAATCCCGGCATTGTCTGCTGGGCTCCCGTCACTGACTTCTGCCACGAGCGCGCCTTGGCGGGTGGCACCGTCGACTTCTGCGGTGCCGTCCGTCATGGACACACCAAGGAAGGCATGTTCTGCTTCGCCGTTGGCGATGAGTTGGTCACCAATGTTTTGCGCCAAGTTCGCGGGGATCGCGAATCCGAGTCCGATGGACCCGGAACTTCCGGACATTCCTTGCGACATTGTTGCAATAGACGAGGTGATTCCGATGACCTCGCCTTGGGCGTTGAACAGTGGCCCACCGGAGTTACCGGGGTTAATGGCGGCGTCAATTTGGATGGCGTTGGTGACGACGAGGGTTCCGTCTTCTGTTTGGGCTGTCGTTACGGGCCTGTTGAGCGCAGAAACGATCCCGGTGGTTGCGGTTTGCGACAGGCCAAGGGGGTTTCCAATGGCGATGACTGAGTCTCCGACAGTGACATCGTTAGAGTCAGCGAAGATGGCGGGGACGAGGTCTGCGGGCGGGTCTGTCAGTGTGATGACAGCAAGGTCGGTGGCTGCGTCAAGACCTGTGATCGTTGCGTCAAAGATCCGACCGTCGTCCAGAGTGACCGTGATCGTGCCTTGTTCACCTGATTCCACAACGTGGTTGTTGGTGAGGATCCGCCCGTCCGAGTCAATGATTACTCCGGACCCTTGACCTGACCCGCTTTGAGCGTCGACCTCGATGGCTACGACTGAGGCTGAGACTGCCGATGTGACTGCCTGCCAGTCAGGGTTGGTGGACGTGGAGTGGGCGACAGGCGCGGTCGTTGTTGTGTCTTGGGTTGCTGCGGTGGGGGCAGGTTGAGCCGGTTCGTCTTGTTGTGGCCATGCGTTGATCGCGGTGGCAGTCCCCAGCGATGCAAGGATCGCAGTGAGAACAGCTGTGGTGGTGATGGGCAGCCAGAGGCGTTGCCGTGGAGTGTGTGCCCTGGGTGCCTCGGGGGCGGCGGGAGGCGGGGTCGGGATGCTTGGTGGTGGTGGCGGTGTCGCAGGTAGCGACGTGGTGGGTTGGGCATCAACAGGCAACGATTGTTGTGCGCTGGTGGGAGTTGGGGCACCGTTGTGGTGGTCTGAGTGTGGTGTGGTGTTTTCTGGTGTAGTCATCATGTCCTCCTTGTGTCACTACAAGAAAACACCGGTGGACTGACATGGCGCCCAAAACTGCCTGGGAGTTCACTTCAAAAACTGTGAAAAGCCTTATAATTGCTGGTCACAGCGGTGTTCACTGTGAGAGAAGTGCATCAAGGTTTCCTCGTTCTTCCCGTGAGGTGACGACCTCGACGACGTGAATCCCAGCAGGCTTGACTGTGAGCATGCCACCGAGGTCTTCTGGTGTGTTAACCCGCTGATAGGTGGCCCCGTACCCGCGGGCAAGATCGTCGATGCGCGCGCCATGCGGGGTGGCAAACACTCGTTCCAGCAGGGCTGGGTCGCCGCTGCGGGCATGTTCAAGCCCACCAAAGATCGCCCCACCGTTGTCGTTGAGGACAACAATGGTCAACGACACGGGGGGCTCTTCTGGGCCAATGACAAGACCATTGATGTCGTGGAGGAAAGTGAGGTCACCAAGGACCAAGACAGTGTGACGGTCGGGCGAGGTCAAGGCGATGCCCTGCGCTGTCGAGACAGTGCCATCAATTCCCGCCAACCCACGGTTCGCGTACACCTGCACGCACGCAGGAACAGGGGCGACGCGATCAATATCGCGGATCACCGAGGACGCCCCCACCATGAGGATGTGCTGGGGGGTCACACTGGCCACGAGCGCGCGCACATACTGGTATGGCGCTAAGTGCCCGGGAGCGGAAAACTGTTCCTGTGCGTCCAGTTGCTCGGAAAGTTGAGTGAGCAGGTCGCTGCCGGCCTGCTGCCACCGAGACAGCCAGGTGGCGTCGGTGGACACAGCGGTTGCGGAGCGAAGGTGAGGGGAAAGAACAGAGAACGGGATGACTGCCGTTGCTGTCCCCGTGGGGTCTGTCCATTGGACCCGGTGATCTGGTGCGATTGTCAGCTGTGGGGCGCGACGCATCAGCGCAATCGCATCACGACTCAATGTGGGGTGCCCCACAACAATAACGTGCTCAACTTGCTCGACCAACGTACGGTAGACGCTGCTGATGGGGTGTCCTGCACGGGCCAGGATCAGCGCCCCACCAGCAATGGTTGGCGCTGCCCCGTTGACCCCTGACGAGGGTTCAGCGAGGATCGGCCACCCATACCGCTCAGCGATGTCAATGATCTGGGTGGGGGCGGTGTCACCCGCGAGGATGACCGTGCGTGTGGTGGTGCGAAGACCGTCAATCACATCATGTGTGACGTCAGTGTTTCTTGTTTGGCCAGCGGTGATGGAGGCATCGTTCGGTGGGTAACTGGACACAAACACAGTCCCACCGTCTAACCCGTTGGCGCGCACACGTTGTGCGCGGCGGACAAGTTCCTCACGTTGCTCAGATGATGGGGCAAGCGGGTCTCGGAATGCCACATTGATGTGCACGGGGCCACGAGGGCCCCCAACCGACCCCACCGAGTAGGCCACCGCCCGGTTCACTGCGTTTCGGGTTGCCTGCGCATCGGCTGGTGTCATGCCGTCCACTCCCGCGAACGCTGGTATGTCAGTGGACCAGCGCACGGCACACCCAAACATCCCTGGTTGGGTCGTTGTCTGGTTGGCACCGGTGCCACGCAACTCAAAAGGTCGGTCTGCAGACACCACGATGAGGGGCAATCCGCTGTGGTCAGCTTCAAGCACTGCCGGATGTGCGTTCGCGACCGCGGTTCCTGATGTCATGGCCACAATAACTGGTCGACTCGGATCCGCTTTGGCCATCCCTAACGCGACAAACGCGGCGCTTCGTTCGTCGATGCGCACATGCAGTGTCAGCAACCCAGCCTCATGGGCAACCGCTGCGACATACGCCAAAGGCGCGGACCGAGATCCTGGCGAAAGAACCACGTGGCGTCCACCAAGCGCCACAAACTGGGTGATCAGCTCCCACGCCGTGCTCAACGACGTGGGCAACTCAGCGGACAGGTCAGGCGCAGACATAGCCATAGCCTAACGCCCTGTTCACGCGAGTGGCGGCAGGCCTGCGAGCGCGGCGACTCGGTGGACACGCTGTTCCCACCAGGTGCGGACGGTGGGGGGTGCTGCGGTGGTGGTGAGAGTGTGCGGTGTGGGTTGGGCTATGGGTAGGTTCATCATGCCGTTGGTGGGGGTGAGGGGTGTGGGGACGGTGTCGGTGGTGAACAGTGAGGTGGTGGCCAGTCCACAGGCGTAGTCGAGGGTGGGGAGGCTGGCGGCAAGTTGGAGTCCGTAGGCGATACCGACCGATGATTCCAGGGCGGAGGACACGACGACGGGCAGTGCAAGTTCTTCGGCGAGTTCGAGGCAGGCGCGGATGCCGCCGAGGGGTTGGACTTTGAGGATCAGGATGTCGGCTGCGTGTGCGGCAACGACGCGGTGAGGGTCTCCTGTGCGGCGGATGGATTCGTCGGCGGCGATGGGGATGGTGGTGCGGCGGCGTAGGGTGGCGAGGTCCTCGACTGTGGGGCAGGGTTGTTCGGCGTATTGGAGTCCACCGGCGGCTTTGTCGAGGTGGCGTAGGTTGTGGAGGGCGGTGTCGGGGTCCCAGGCGCCGTTGGCGTCGATGCGGATGTGTCCGGTGGGACCGAGTGCGTCACGGACTGCTTCGAGGCGTTCTTGGTCGTGGGCGAGGGTTTGACCAGGTTCTGCGACTTTCACTTTTGCGGTGGTGCAGCCGTGTGACGCGAGGACGCGGGCGTGGGCGTGTTCGGGCGTGGTGGCGGGGATGGTGACGTTGACGGGGATGCGAGTGCGGTGGGTTGGTGGTGGGGTGAGGTGTGCTGCTTCCCAGGCGCACCGGTACCAGGCGGTGGCTTCGGTATCGTCGTATTCCTCGAAGGGGGAGAATTCTGCCCACCCGTGGGGACCGTGGGTGAGGACGCCGTGGCGGGTGGTGATGCCGCGGAAGCGGGTGGTCAGGGGCAGGGAGTAGACGTGCACTCCTCTACTTTATGCGGGAATGGCGTGGGCGGGGGTGGCTGCGTCAAGCAGGAGGGTGAGTTGGTGGCGTGCGGTCTCGCGGGGGGTGTCGTGGTTTCCCAGGGAGCGGAGGGCTGCGCCTTCGACACAGGCGATCACGGTGTCGGCGGTGAGTGGGAGGCCTAGCGCGGTGATGAGGGTGTCGACTGCTTGTCGATGTGTGGCCCGGTAGGCATCCAGGGTGGGGGTGGAGGCGTGGTTGCGTCCTTGGCTGATGAGGTGTTCGTAGTGGCCTCGCAGGGCGGTGTCGTCGCCTGGGGGGAGGATCGCATCGACGATCACTGCGCTGTATTCGTCTGGTGTGTGTGGCGGGTTCATAAGTGCTTGGGTGACGCAGGTGACTGTGTGGGTGGTCCACGATGACCACATGCGTTCACCGGCGGCGGCGAGGAGGTCGACGAGGGAGGTGAAGTAGTAGGTGGTTGCCGCGAGTGGCACCCCAGCGGTGTCTGCGACTCGTCTGTGGGTGAGGTAGGAGGGCCCGTGCTGGGTGATGAGGCTGCGGGCAGCGTCGATGATTGTGTCTCGACGGGCTGTTCCACGCGTTTGTCGTCGCGGTTGGGTGGTCATGTCGTCACTGTATGTGCCGCTCATTGACGTTGTGTTTCACATCACCCTGGTGAGGTATCAACTATGTAACGAGCTGGGTGGTTTTGTTGACGGGATGTTAACCGGTGTTCGCGGTTGGGGTCCTATGTGGGGGTGTTGTGTTTTAGAGTGGGGTCGTGAGCGAACTTCCTACCACTGTGTCTGACACTTTTGATCCCACTGTGTGGCGCACTGTTGACGGGTTTGAGGACCTGACTGACATGACCTATCACCGTGGTGTTGACCGATCTGGGGATGGGGAGGTGGATTTGCCTGTTGTGCGGGTGGCGTTTGATCGCCCTGAGGTGCGCAATGCGTTTCGGCCGCACACGGTGGATGAGTTGTCCCGAATTTTGGATCATGCCCGGATGACGTCCAGTGTGGGCACGGTGTTGCTGACCGGTAATGGACCCAGCCCGCGTGATGGTGGGTGGGCTTTTTGTTCTGGTGGGGATCAACGGATTCGTGGTCGTGATGGCTACCGTTATGTGGCGGACAACAGCGCTCAGACGGCTGATTCGATTGATCCTGCCCGGGCGGGGCGGTTGCACATTCTTGAGGTGCAGCGTTTGATTCGGATGATGCCGAAGGTGGTTGTTGCCTTGGTGAGTGGGTGGGCTGCGGGGGGTGGCCATTCGTTGCATGTTGTTGCTGATTTGTCTATCGCCAGCCGCCAACATGCCCGGTTTATGCAGACCGATGCGAACGTGGGTTCCTTTGATGGTGGGTACGGGTCAGCGTATTTGGCGCGTCAGGTGGGGCAGAAGCGTGCTCGGGAGATTTTTTTCTTGGCCCGCGAGTACAGCGCTCAGGATGCCTTGGACTGGGGTGCAGTCAATGATGTTGTTGACCATGAGGATTTGGAAGCAGCGGGGTTGGAGTATGCCCGGATTATTGCCACCAAGTCGCCTCAGGCTATTCGTATGCTGAAGTACGCGTTCAATTTGCCTGATGACGGACTCATGGGGCAGCAAGTGTTCGCAGGTGAGGCGACACGGTTGGCGTATATGACTGACGAAGCTGTGGAGGGGCGTGATGCGTTCCTTGAGCGTCGTGACCCGCAGTGGGATCAGTTCCCTTACTATTTCTGAGGTGTTGGCGAGGCTACAGCCCGGACAGGACACCTCCGAACCAGGTGATGAGGTGGGCTGCAAGTTGCGCCCCCGCAACAATCAGTGCTCCGGCAATGACGAACGCGGTGGCCACTGAGATCACTGACGAGCCGTGGAGTGGGGTGGCATCCGTGGGGGTGGTGCCATCCTCGTCATCGTGGCCGTCAGGGTCTGGCAGCGGCTTGTACCCCTTGATGGGGTGGGAGGTCACTCGCCGTAGCCCGTAGTTGGGTGCGTAGGGTGGGGGTGAGGGGTCTTCCTCGTCAGTGGTCATAGTGACATGATGTCAGCGCGCACGTTTCCTTGCCTGCCCATTCACCCTAGATCAAGGAAACGTTACTTGACCGTGACGGTCCCTTTGCCTTGTGGGAGGAGTTCTACCCACGTGTTTCCCGGCGCCAACAGCAGTTCGTCACCGTCAGTGGTCCGCAGCACCAACGCTGATGACTTCTTCTTTTTGTGCCACGTCCCGCGCACCACATGTCCGTGTGACCACACTGTTGCTTTCCCGGTTCCGGTTAACACATAGTCAGGTACAGGGGCATTGTTCTGGGCATTAAACCCTGAATCAATGTGTTTGGCTTCAATGACCACCACATTCACTGCAGACAATTGACCGGCAGTTGCCGAGACGTGCGCACTGCCGCCTTCGAACCGCATGAACGTCTTGTCATCACTATTCCACGTCCAGGACGGTGCAGACAGCGACGACATGACTAACGACGCCCCATTGGACCGGCGCCCCTGAGTAACCGCTGTGGCTGAAGCCGCATCAGGAGCAAACGCAAACTGCTCCTTGGGTTCGGAGGCATACTTTTTTCCCACCAAACCCGCCATCTTTGTGGTGTCACCATACAGATTGTGGGGTGCATAGCGGCCGCGGGCCCGCCACATCGACCCACTTGCGTTGTTTTCATCAATTGTGGTCACCGTTGACATTCCACGGGCGAGCTTGAGGATTCCGGATTGACCACCCGAGTACACCAACGCCCCGCCCAGCGGCGCAACGACTGTCGGGTCCATAGGACGCACACTTCTAATTGGCCCCACATCACGCCCATAGCGCGAATGAAACACAGCAATCAACCGAGACACATCAAACTCAACAATGGTCTCCCACACCACATCAGCGTCTTCAAGTCCGGATTGCGGCCGGGCGGATGCTGAGTTCTCCACTTTCACCGACACCACTGGGCGGTCGGTATCCTTTGATGTTTCCCGCCCCGTCAACGGCCACACGGGCGTGACCTCTGGTTCTGGTGGCGCAGACTTCGACATCTGCGCATCAGGAGTTGTGGTCGCCGTCGCAGTGACTGTTGGTGCAGGTTCTGTTGTGCCGCACCCAGCAACTGCCACCATGCTGGCCGCCGCGACCAGAGCAGAAACAACCTGGACACGAACGCGACGCTCACGCCAACGCCGACCGTCGCCCACCACACGGGACACTGGACTCACCACATTCACCACACATGCTCCTCACAAGCAGGGACAACAACCACGCGTACTTATCGTCAGTCTATGACTGTGCGTAACCTAGTTCAGTGAACTTGTCTGCCCCGCCACCAGATGGCTACAGCTATGACGCTCTCGCCACGCTCCTGCACGACCCCAGCCACGCACAGGTATTTGTTCCTACCTCCGGCAGTACCGGGAGTGCAAAAACGGTGATCATTCCGGCAACAGCACTCATCAACGGTGCGCAGGGCACCGCACACCACCTTGGTGGCCACGCCCAATGGCTCCTGGCATTACCCACCACACACATCGCTGGGATCCAAGTTATCGCCCGCTCCCTCGTCGCTGGAACACGCCCAGTGTCCGTGGACCGCACAGCTGGTTTCACCCCCACCGCTTTCCTCCAAGGCGTGTCACGCTTGAACCACACATTCACCGCAACATCGCTCGTACCCACCCAACTGGACACCCTCCTCTTGGACCCGGACCACGTGCGGCGCAGTGAAAGCATCGCGGCCCTCCGTTCCTTCAACGCCATTCTTTTGGGTGGAGCAGCCCCTACATCTCACCTGTCTGCCACTATCACGGAACTGAAATTACCCGTGACCCGCACCTACGGCATGTCAGAAACAGCAGGCGGATGCGTGTACGACGGCACCGCACTGCCCGGGGTCACAATCAAGCTCACCCCGGATCAGCGCATCATGCTCACCGGACCCACCCTTGCGAGCGGTTACCTTGACAACCCCGCCGCAACCGCAGCAGCATTCCCCACAATCAACAACACCCGCTGGCACCTCACAAACGACCTTGGCACCCTGACAGGCGGACGTCTCACGATCACCGGGCGCATCGACGACATCATCAACACTGGGGGCGTCAAAGTCGCCCCTGCCCCCATTGACGATGCGCTCCTGACTGTGCCCGGCGTCACCGGCGCGTGCACGGTAGCGACCCCCCACCCGCACTGGGGTCAAGCAGTCACCGCTGTCATCACCGTCTGCGCTGACAGCGAGATTCCCACCCTCAACGCAATCCGCACCGAATTGTCCCGTAGTCTTAACGCGGCACAACTCCCGCAACGACTACTCATCACCACCGATTTTCCGCTCGGTCCCAGCGGAAAAATCAACCGACGAGCAGTGGCCGCGTGGGCCACCAACACTGTACGTGAGCAAGGACTCTGAAAGGGCACCTCCATGGCGACCATGAGCGAATGGATCAGTGGCGCACGGCCACGCACACTCCCCGCAGCAGCAGCCCCCGTCCTCATCGGGGCAGGCGCAGCCGCACACATCAACGCCTACTCCCCAACACTCACCCTCCTTGCACTTGCCGTCGCCTTCGCCCTCCAAATCGGGGTGAACTACGCCAACGATTACTCCGACGGTGTCCGGGGAACAGATCTCGACCGCGTTGGCCCCTTGCGATTAACCGCATCAGGTGCTGCCCCAGCCCACACCGTGAAAATAGCCGCCTTCCTTGCCCTAGGGGTCGGTGCAGCTCTTGGGCTTGTCATCCTGGCCCTCACCGGGCATTGGTGGCTTGGCATAGTCGGTCTCGCTGCCATCGCAGCAGCCTGGTTCTACACCGGTGGTCGCCGGCCCTACGGTTACGCCGGCTACGGTGAAGTGGGTGTCTTTGTGTTCTTCGGGCTCGTCGCCACGCTGGGAACACAATACATTCAGGCAGACACCGTCACCTGGCCCGGGGCTCTCGGCGCAGTCGGAGTCGGACTCATCGCCTGCGCTCTTCTCATGGTCAACAACATTCGTGACATCCCCACCGACCACCTAGCCGGCAAACACACCCTCGCCGTAAAACTTGGGGAACACCGCGCACGATCCACCTATGTCGCCATGATCTGGCTACCGCTCATCATCGCTGTCATCCAAGGATTCTGGGTCCCTTGGACCTTCCTCACCCTGCTGCTCCTCGTCCCCGCCACCATGCTGGCGCTTGCCGTGCGTGTTGGGGCACGAGGGAAACTCCTTATCCCCGTCCTTGCGGGAACCGGACTCTACGAACTGGGCTACGGGATACTCTTTGGTGGTGCACTCGCCCTTGCCGGTTCATAGCCCCGCTGGAGCGACACTGCCAGCAACGCTACTGTGCGAGCCCGTCCTCATGAGCGTTGTCTTCCTGGGCGCCCTTTCCACAACGCTTTGACGATGCTCGCGCAGAGTGATGTTCGCTACGCTCCTGGAGGTAGCGTGCTGCCGCATCGCGTGGACCACGAAACAACAGGTAAGACAGCATCATCCCTAACACAATGGCCAACAGCCACAAGACAAGACCGCGTGCGCCTGCCTCAAAAAGGCCCCAGGCGCACAAGAGAATAAGACCGATACGGATCAGAGAATACACAACGAGTGGCACAGTCCCAGCCTAAACCGTCTAGGCTAGTTTCATGCTTCGTGCTGTGTTGTTCTTCGCCATATTTTTGTCCGCCCTGTACTGCCTCATTGATCTCATCAACTCTGATGAACACAAACGTGGTGGTGCGCCAAAATTCTTGTGGGCGGTTGTCATTATTTTGCTGCCGCTTCTTGGTCCTTTGATCTGGATTGTTTTCACCTCCGGTCGTTCTGGAACAACCCCGGTCCACCCGATGCGTGGATCTGGGCGCGGGCCGGTTCGTCCGGCAGGTCCCAGGGCGCCTGACGACGACCCTGACTTTCTGTGGCGGCTCGCCCGCGAACAACGAAAGAACGGGACAGGCCCGTCAGCGGGTTCACCAACCACGTCATCACCATCATCACCGAACCCGCCGCAGCAAGGCCCACCACAGTCGGATTCTTCCACCCCCGATGAGGACGACCATGGAGACGAGCCACCTCACACAGATGACCCACACAGCGATGCCCCCCGCCAGTAACGGCGAGGGGCATTGCCCGTTGATAAGGCCCAGAGTTCTTACTGTGGGAGTTGGGCGTAGGAGTGGAGCCCGTCAAACAAAATGTTGACGCCGGTGAAGTTAAAGAGCACAGCGGCATACCCCACCACAACAAACCAGGCAGCGCGTTGACCATCCCAGCCGCGAGTGGCACGTGCATGCAGGTAGGCGGCGTAGATGACCCACACAATGAAGGACCATACTTCTTTGGGGTCCCAGTTCCACGCTCGACCCCACGCGTCATTAGCCCACACAGCGCCACCAATGATCGTGAAGGTCCACATGACAAAAGCCACCGCGTTGAGGCGGAAAGACAACGCCTCAAGCCGATCAGGGGCTGGAAGGACAGCACGCCACGCCCACCGTGGGGTATTGCCTGCTTCAGTTGCCCGATTCCACGCAGCACGCATCAACTGCAGCACCGAAATAATGAACGCCACAGTGAACAACCCGGTCGCTAACACTGCGATACCCACGTGGATAACAATCCAGTACGACTGCAACGCTGGTTCCACACCATCAGCGTCGATGTGGAACGCTTGCAACCCCACCATAAGGAAAGTGATCGCAAGAACAGTCACAAAGACACCAAGAAACCGGATCTCTTTCCATAGGTTGACCACGAGGAAGACACCCACAGCGGCTAGTGTTCCAGTCAACGTAAATTCATACATGTTAGCCCACGGCACCCGGCCTGCCGCGAACCCTCGCACAATCGCGGCAACCAGGTGAAAGAGCACCCCCACAGTGGTTAAGGCCATGGCAATACCCAGCGCCCGAGTCGACCGACCCACATAGGTAGGGCGTTCATCAGAGCGCACATTCTCGGCGACTTTCGCCAAATCTATGGCGAACGCCACCATCGCGAGCGTGTACGCGCTGACCGTTCCCCACACAAAGTAATCACTCAGTTCACTGAGATTCATGGTGATGCCTTTCCTTATCCCGCACTGTGACCCTACAGTTCACGGGTTCGTTGTCGTCGAGCGGTAGCGCCAGTTGCTATGGCCCATGCTCGGTCAATCTCAAAAGTCAGTCCTTGGTCCTCACCACGCGCCAACGCGGCCATCTCCACGATGACCCCATTCGCATCGTCAGATGTCACCCGAGCCCACACCCGGCGCCGCGGCACAAACAAGGACAGTGCCACCCCAACTAACGCGAGCACCGAGAAAACCAACAACCACGGCAGCATCGGGTCCGCACGCACATCAAAAGCAGCGTAACGAACAGTGTCCTCAAACGTGATTGTGCCCAGACCTTGCGGAAGATCAACGGTTTCGCCCTGCGCAAGAATGACCGGAGGAGTTCCTGCCGCAGTCCCCGCCACGGGGGTCATCCGGTTCGTTGAAAGTTGGTAGACATTCTGCGGAATCCCCTCATCGAGACCCAGATCCCCGACGTACAAATCAAGAACAAGATAGGGATCAAGCGCCTCGGGGTACAGCGAACGCACTGTGTCACCAGTGAACTGCGCAGTCGGCAACAAGTACCCGTTGAAGCCCAACTGGTCTCCCGTGGACACATCTGGAACCTTAATCACCCCCCGCGAGGTGTACTGCGCATCTTCTGGGAGGAACGTCACAGCACCAGAAAACGCCACCTCACCCGCCGCATCACGCACCGTCACCACCGGGGCATGCCCATTGCCCATGAGGTAAATGTTCGCCCCATCAACATTCAACGGTGCATTGACCTTAATGGTCCGCTCAGCGCGCTGGCCGCCACTGTCAGTCACCGTGACAAACGCGGTGAAATCTTCCGCCTTCGAATCAGTGACCCGAAACGAGGACGTGAAGTCATCAAGTGTGACCCGGAAGTTCGGCATAATCTCATCACGGAACAACGACCCAGACTCAAACGTGTCGTAGGCGACCTGGGCGTTCACAAACCCCCGCCCCACCTGCACAATGGCCTGACCGCGATACTCCACCGCCTGACCCACCCCAAAGCTCACCAAAATCCCCACGAGCGAGATGTGAAAAAGCAGGTTCCCCGCCTCCCGTGCATACCCACGCTCAGCGGCAACCAACCACTGGCCATCGTCCCCCTGGGAAGAATCCACCCGAAACCGACGCCACAGACGCCCCCCGCGCAGCGCCTCAGCAATCCGAGTCGCCGCACCAGCAGCATCGACATCTTCCCAGGCGCGCACACTGTGACCAGGAAACCTCGTCAACACTCGCGGAACACGCGGAGGCGGCATGCGCAATGCCGTGGCATACACACCCACCCGCGGAATAATGCACCCAATCAGGGATGTGAACAGCAGGAGATAGATCGCAGAAAACCACGGTGACGAATACACCGAAAAGAAACCCAACCGATCCAACCACACCGCCGAATCAGGATGGTCGGCAACATACTGAGCAGTGGCGACCGCATCTTGATCCCACTGCGGAAAGACAGAGCCCGGGATCGCGGCCACAGCAAGCAACATCAACAGCAACAACGCAACCCGCATCGACGTTAACTGCCGCCATAAAAACCGCAACCAACCACCCACTGACAACTCAGGAGCAATCGGCGCCTGACCACGAGACTGACTGTTCGCCATCTACACCACCGTCCCTGTCCCGCCAATCCACAACGACATCTGGGAGGACAACCACGTCCACACACCAGTCACCAGCGCTACCCCGAGGATGGTCAGCATCAACCCGCCTGCCACCTGCACACCACGACGGTGACGTTTCAGCCACGCTAATACCGGTCGGGAACGGTTCAGGGCCACACCCAATGCGATAAACGGCAATCCCAACCCCAAAGAATACGCAACCGCCAACAGCGCGCCGCGCTGCCACGTGCCTTCCGACAACGCCAACGCGTTGATCGCCACCAACGTGGGGCCCAAACACGGAGTCCACCCCAACCCGAACACCACACCTAACACAGGGGCTCCCCACAGCCCCGCCCGAGGTGTCACATGCAGACGCGCCTCCCACTGAAGCCGCGAAAAAACCCCCATAAACGCCAGTCCCATGACAATGACGAGCACCCCCAACACCTGAGAAATGATGTCAGTCCACTGGTTCAGTGCCGCACCCACCGCTCCCGTGAGAACTCCCGCAGTGACAAAGACTGCCGTGAAACCGACCACGAAAAGGAGGACACCCCACACCACACGCCACGACGCCACGCGTGACCCAACACCGGGGCCAGGGGTCACATTCTGAGCTGCCAACCCGGAGACAAACCCGATGTAGCCAGGAACGAGGGGAACAACACACGGCGAGGCAAAAGACACTAGCCCGGCCAGAAGAGCAACAGGTAACGCCAGCACCATTGACCCAGAAAAAGCTGTCGTCGCAAAGGCGTCACCAATCGAGGACATCACGGGGCATCCACACCCGAGGCGGCACGCACATCATCAATCAACCCATTGAGTGTCGCTTCGCTGACCTCACCCAAGACGCGAGCAGCAACTCGCCCCTGCTCGTCAACAATCACCGTGGTGGGCACTGCCTTGACAGGGACCACCCCCGACAACGCAGCTGTGGCAGCACCATCAACATCATGAAGGCTCGGCCAGGTCACACCATGTTCACGTTCAAACGCTGCGGCCGTCCCGGTGTCATCGTGGCGATTAATCCCCAAAAATTGCACACCATCATCAGCGCGGGCGCTCGCCACAGCAACAAGGTCATCCGCCTCCGCCCGGCATGGCGGGCACGCGGCGTACCAGGTGTTGAGGACAACGATCTGCCCTTGCCACTGTTCAGTAGTCACCTGATCACCAGTCATCGACACACCTTCCAGCACAACTGGGCCAGGGCGGTCAGCGGGATCCCAGGTCGTGATCGACCCATCGCCCGATTGGTAGCCCTGCTGGACCACATCAGTGGAATTACCGGATTCCTGGGCGCAGCCGACCACGCCACTGGCAGTAGCGAGGGCGAGAAGAACTGCAATAACGGGACGTTTCATGGGGGTGAACAAAGCTGGGGAAGCCACGATGGCACTCTTTCGCATTTGCCTGTGAAGATTCTGGGAAAGTTACGCGCCGGCAACTCGCGATGCGCCCGGATACAGGTCTGCAACCGGTTCACTGTAATTGACCGCAACAAGAACGTCATTGGTGAATGTCAACGAGGTCAGTGACGCCAAATTGCATTCGCGTTTACGCGGATCGTGCCACAACTTCTTCTTCTCATACGCTTGCCGAGCAATCCAGATGGGAAGCTGATGCGAGACGAGCAACGCCTCATGTCCACGCGCACGCTCACGTGCTGCGTCCACGGCAGCGTGCATCCGAGCGACCTGCTCTTTGTACGCTTCCCCCCAGGAAGGACGAAAGGGGTTGATGAGGCGCGGCCAGTGCTCTGGGTGACGTAAGGAGCCGTCGCCCACACCGAAAGTTTTCCCCTCAAAGTAGTTTTCCGCCTCAATGAGCCGCTCATCTGTGATGATGTCAAGACCATACGTTGCGGCAGTGGGAGCAGCTGTTTCCTGTGCACGCTGCAACGGCGAAGCCACGACAGCAGTGATGTCATGCCCTCCGTCGTGAAGGTGGGTTGCCACTCGCGCGGCCATTTCTTGACCCAGCTCAGACAACCGGTAGTGGGGCAATCTCCCGTACAAGATTTTGTCAGGGTTGTGGACCTCGCCGTGGCGCAGCAAATGCACGATCGTTGTAGACATGCCTCAAGTCTTACAGACTGCGCCACGCAATGGCAGGTCAGTCCTCGTGACTTTCATCTGACACAACCTGGACCAACCGTTCGAAAACTGCCCCCAGGACAGCCAACTCTTCGTCACTGATCACATCGATGAGGCGGGCACGAACTGAGGCCACGTGAATGGGGGCAGCTCTGCGCAACACGTCATGCCCAAGTCTGGTCATGACGCAGTTCACCCCTCGCCCATCGCGTGGAGTGTGCGCCCGATAGACCAGCCCTCTCCCCTCCAGCCTGCGGACAGTGTGGGTGATCCGCGAGCGCGACTGAGCCAGTTCCTGGGCGAGTTCGGACATCCGCATGGTGCGCAGGTCTCGCTCGGATAGGCGCACGAGAATTTCGTACTCGCTGAGCGATAGTTGGGTCGCTGATTCGAGGTCTCGCGCGAGTGCATCCCAGAGCCGAGCATTACCCTCGAGGTAACGCCGCCAGTGCTGCTGCTGTTCTGGTGTGAGCCAGTTGGTGAACTCTGTGGTCTCCGCGCTCATGCATCCCCCTGCTTGGCACACTGCGTGCGTCATGGACAAATCGGTACCCAAAATACCTGATGTGATTCTTGTGCGTCCTGGGACCTCACATCCTGGTTGGTCGCGTGGACAGGTGAACCTGTGACGTCAGGCCAGTAAATATTTGATTGTTCAAGTAGCGCTTGCGTCGCGTGTGCATTTTGATTAGAGTGAAGGAACGAATTACTTGAAGCCTCAACTATTGAGCCTTCAACCACATCCCAGAAACCCAAGGAGACACCATGACCGCGATCCCCACAGAAGTCACCCCAGGCACCTACACCGTCGACGCAAGCCACTCCAGCGCATCATTCACTGTGCGCCACGCCGGCATCTCCAAAGTCCGCGGCAACGTACCCATCACATCCGCCACCATCACCATCGCCGACGCCATTGAAGCTTCCAGCGTCGTTGCTGAACTCGACGCCACCGGCATCGACACCGGCTCAGCCGACCGCGACGGTCACCTCAAGTCCGCTGACTTCTTCAACGTCGACGCCAACCCCACCTGGACCTTCACCTCGACCTCCGTAACCGGAACACCTGACGACCTCACCGTCACCGGAGACCTCACCATCAACGGCGTCACCCGCTCCGTTGACATCGACGTCGAGTACACCGGCGCAGCAACCGACCCATTTGGTAACGCCCGCACCGCATTCGAAGGAAACCTCGAAATCTCGCGCAAAGACTTCGGTCTCACCTGGAACGCCGCCCTCGAAACCGGTGGCGTCCTGGTTGGCGACAAAGTCAAGATCGCACTCGACATCTCCGCCATCAAAGGCTGACACAGTCCACACACAGATGGGTGGGGTCCAACGCAACCACGTTGGACCCCACCCATCTGTTATGACACGAATAATTCAGGCTAGCCACCCGGCTGTGACCGCTCAACTGCTCGGCGCAATCGCTGACTATCGATGTGCCAAAACCCCTGTTGCACACCGCCAACCTCCACCACAGGAACGTACTCGCCAAAGGCTGCGATCAAACTGGGTGAGTCATCAATAAGGATCTCCGTCCAGGTTGCTCCCACGTCACGACACACCCGTTCCACCGTGGCCCGCGCATCATCACACAGTGGGCAGGTCGACCGAGAATACAGGACCACAAGAGCGTCAGAGGCAGCCATACCCCCATGCTAGTGACCCGGTTGGCTAACAAGCCCCTGCACAAGCCCACCGACCTGTAGATCACCCTTCGGGCAATAACTCCTCGTCCTGCGGTGTGGTCACAATCGGCCACCCATCGTCGGTCCACGCAAGCTCACGCAAACCTAACTGGAACATTCCCCCCAAGTCCTTGTCATAATAGTGAAACGCCAGGACATCCTTGTTTCCTACCCGAGCAACAGACTGGCCCCCAGGCCCAATCATGGTCCCCACGGTACCCAGCAACGGGCGGCCTCCGTCCTCAGTCAACGCAACCCCTGCATCGTCAACATAAGGGCCTGTGATGTCACGCGAGCGCCCCACCGCCATGTTGTAGGTCGAATCAGTCCCCTGGCAACATGAATCACGGGAGAAGAACAGGTAATACCACCCCTCCCGCTCATAAAGGAACCCGGCCTCAATCGCATTGGGGGCATACCCGCGATCAGCAACCTGGACCGGTTCTACCCCAGAACTGCCCAGCGGATCGTCAGTGACACCTGCTTGTCCAGGAAGCTTGCCCGACGGCCACTCCAAGGGGACCATAAAGAGCCCTTCCCAGAAGGACCCAAACACCATCCACGGCTCACCGTGCGCATCGGTAATCACCCCGGGGTCAATCGCATTAAACGGTGACGAACCCGTTGACCGCACTACCTCACCCTGATCCTCCCACCGATACTCAGGATCATCAGGGTCCAAGGTTGTGTTCGTGTACAACCCAATAAGTGAGGTATTCGACCCGAAAGTCGACGCCGAGTAGTACATGTAATACACACCGTCATGCGCGACTACCTCTGGTGCCCAAAAATTATCCACACCCGAAATCAGTTCCCGCGCCCAGTACGGTTCATCCTCAGCACGCCACGCGGGACCCACCTCATCCCACGTCTTGCCCTGATCGGTAGACTGACGCACTTGCGGTGACCCTAAGCCCACAGCACCATTTCCCGTGGAATACACGTACCACACATCATCGATGGTGTCCGTTGTCCCGCCATCGTCAATAATGAGAGCAGGATCATGGGTGTCCACGGACCCCGAAGGCTCCCACTGCACCGCGTACGGTGCAGTGGGAGCACACCCGCTCGTGACGGCGACAGCGATCACAACCGCAACCGCAGCTACCTGAGAACTACGCACAACTACTCCTTCACAGCGGGTCAGCAACCAGATCAGCGGGTCAGATGCAGATGCGTCCAAGAGATTGCCGGAACAGTCACGGTCACTGTGTGCCCCTCACGCGTGGCGCTCTCATTGGTCTGAACTGCAACGGTCGCATCGTCATCCGCAGTGGCCTGCCACGTGTGGTCACTGTGGGCATACGTCGAGGCTGACACACCAGTCAGTTCAGTGTCTGCCCATTCGGTCAGCGCACGAGTGTCAATGCTGATGGTCGTCTCCCCCTCAAGGGCGCGGTTCACCACGAACACAGACGTCTCCCCCGTGTCAGGATCACGGGTCGCAACCGCATCAATGGTCGGCACCTCACCAAAGCGAGCTGTTGTCATGGTTGGTGAATCAATTCCCACCTGAAGGACATCACCGCGGGCAAACTGCGAGGTCAACGCGAACGGGTGGAACGTTGTTTGCTTATACGCACGCCCCGACTTTTCGGTCATGATCGGCGCGATCACGTTAACCAATTGCGCAAGAGACGCCGAGGCCACACGATCAGTGTGGCGGAGCAACGAGATGAGCAAGTTCCCCACAACAACTGCATCAGCAACGTTGTAGTGGTCCTCCAGAAGAACTGGTGCCACCGGCCAATCGTCCCCCTTGGGCGGTACGGATTCTGCGCGGTCCATGTACCACACGTTCCATTCATCAAAGGAAATCATGATGCGCTTGTCGGTTTTCTTCACCGCCCGCACCCAATCAGCGGCTGCCGTCACCGAGTCAATGAAATGATCCATATTGACTGCTGAGGCCATAAAGGAGGCAAGATCTCCGTCCTTCTCCCAGTAGTAGGCGTGGGCCGAAATCATGTCCACTTGTTCATATGCTTCGTTGAGCACGGTCGCTTCCCACGCACCGAAGGTCTCCATGTCTGAGGCGGAGGACCCACACACAATGAGCTCAATGGTGGGGTCGATCATCCGCATAGCACGGGCTGTTTCAGTAGCGAGGCGCGCATACTCCTCAGCCGTTTTGTGACCGATTTGCCAAGGGCCGTCCATTTCGTTACCCAGGCACCACATCGTGATGCGGTAGGGTTCTTCTCGCCCGTTTTTCCGCCGGAGGTCTGACCAGTAGGTACCACCGGGCACATTGCAGTATTCCAAGAGATCAAGTGCTTCTTGGACGCCCCGTGTCCCAAGGTTGACCGCCATCATGGGTTCAACCCCGGCTTTCTCACACCAAGCCATGTATTCGTCAACACCGACGTGGTTGGGGTCTGAGGAGTGCCAAGCGAGGTCGAGGCGGACGGGGCGTTCTTCGCGTGGTCCAATGCCATCTTCCCACCGGTATCCGGACACGAAGTTCCCACCGGGATACCGCACGGAAGAGACACCAAGCTCTTTGGTGAGTTCGAGAACGTCAGTGCGAAACCCGTCAGCGTCGGCGCTGGGGTGTTCTGGTTCGTAGATTCCTTCGTACACGCAACGGCCAAGGTGCTCCACAAACGCACCGAAGGTGCGGCGGCGAACTGGGCCGACAGTAAATGCTGGGTCGAGGTGAAGGCGTGCGGTACTCATCATGTGCTCCCTTGCGTCGGTGAGTGGTTAGTGCGAACTGGTGAGCGCCAAGTGGGCGACACCGTGGGCGGGTACAGTCACTGCGATGTGCCGGTAGGGGTGCGTCGCAGTGTCCGTGGTGACGGCATAGTGGCGTCCGGTCCACACATCTGTCGCGCTTGTTGTGTGGGGGGCGGCAATGTCATCAAGGTCGATGATATGGGTGCGTGCAGTGTCATCGAGGTTCATCACTGCGACGTGGCGCGTGGGCGCGTGGGCAGGGGTGAGCCACACCCGGGTTTTTCCTTCAGCAAGGATGCAGTGCGCTGCAATGCCTTGGCGGTAGTGCTCAAGAACCGCACTGTTGGTGAGGAGCTCGAAGGTGACATCACTACTCGTGGCAAGATCACCGCCCATCATGAGAGGCGACTGAGCCAGTGTCCATGCGGACATGAGGGTCCGTTGCTCGGTGATGGTCAAGGCGCTGTTGCGGGGTTGGCCTCGTTCTGCTCTCACGCCGATGCGTCCCAGTGGCAACATGTCCGCGTCCGCCCACGCTCCTGGTGTTTGGTGGGGCGCCCACAGGGCGAGGCGGTCGATTTGGGCGGTGATGTCCTCCCACCGGTCCCACAGGTCATCGCTGATGCGCCACATTGTTGCGTGGGCGGCAAGGTGATCTCGTCGGGTCAGTGAGACCCGTGTTCCGGGCGACAGGGACAGCGTGATTGTTCGGTTGTGGCGGTGTTCAGCACGGGCGATGGCTCGGTGGACGAGTTCGATCTCGCTGGCGTGGTAGGGGGCGAGCATGTCGTCGATTTTGAGGAAGTCGATTCCCCAGCTCGCGAGTTGGTCGATGAGTGCGTCATACCAATCTTGTGCGCCCGGATGTTCGGGGTTGACCCCGTAGTTGTCTGTGTTCCATGGGCACGTGGAGGTGGTGTCAGCGACGTCGCCAGCATAGTGCGACGAGTGGGCGATGGGCAGGTTGTTGGTCACCGCCTGCCGTGGGATTCCACGCATGAGGTGGACACCAAAGGCAAGCCCTTTGGCGTGAATGCTGTGGGCGATGTGGGTGAATCCTGTGGGAGTGCCATTGATGGTTGTGGCGGAGGGGAATCGTTGGGGAACAGGCAGTGGACGACCGTAGCTATCGAGGTGGAGGTCGGCGTTGTCATTGTATCCGCCGGCTTTGGCTGCAGGCTCGTACCATTGGATGTCGCACACGATCGTGTTCCATCCTGATGGCAACAACCGGGCAGCCATGACCTCTGCGTTGGCGAGGAGCTCATGTTCGGTGACGGTTGTCCCGAAGCAGTCCCAGGAGTTCCATCCCATGGGTGGGTGCGATGGACGCATGTGCAGCCCCTTTGCTGATTATCAGTGGGATTGCGGCGCGTGTTCTTGTCCTCAACCCATTTCTACATCGTTGTAAAGGAGTCTACCCAGCCACCCCGGGGGCACGTCAACACCGATCGAGATCAAGGAACGGTCACAATTCTCCATCGATGTAAAATTGTTTCCGTCACACTCTTGACGCCATCGAGCTTGTGGTGCAAGGTTATTTACATCGATGTAGAACAAGTGAATCGACGACGATTCACGACAGTCGCGGGAAGAACATGTGACACCACATATTCTGAAAGTCACCCCACCCCGGTCCGCGCACTGTCCGGATATGCACCACTTCCAGAGAGGAACCGTGATGAAGAAGTCACGCTTTATCCAGGCAGGCGCCGTCCTGCTCACCGCATCACTAGCATTAACCGCATGCAGCGGCGGTTCCGGCGACGACGACGGAACCAAGAAACTCACCTTCATGTTCCGTGGCGGCGAGGACGAAAAGAAAGCCTACGAAGAAGTTGTTGCCACCTACGAAGAGGCAACCGGCGTCGAGGTCGACATCATCGTCACCACCGCTGACGAATACTCCACCAAGCTCAAAGCAGCGATCACAGGACGCCAAGTCCCTGATGTCTTCTACATTGCTCCAGGCGAGGTTCAAGGGTTCGCCAACTCCGGCGTCGTCATGGACATCACCGAGCACGTTGAAAAGTCCGAGATCGTTGACTTCAACAACATCTGGCAGTACGGAGTTGACTCCTACCGGTACGACGGCTCTGTTCAGGGCCAAGGCGCGATCTACGCCATGCCTAAAGACGTTGGCCCCTTCGCCATGGGCTACAACAAGACCATGTTCGAAGAGGCAGGAATCCCTATTCCTGACCCAGACGAGCCCTACACCTTTGAGGAATGGTTGGACGTTGCCAAGAAACTGACCAAAGACACCGATGGCGACGGTGAACTTGACCAGTGGGGTACCGGTCTGAACATCAACTGGAGCTTGCAAGCGTTCGTCTGGTCCAACGGTGGAGACTGGCTCTCAGAAGACGGCAAAACAGTCACTGTCGACACCCCAGAGTTCGCTGAAGCACTCCAATTCATGGCTGATGTTGAACAAAAACACAAAGTCACCCCGTCGACCGCACAAGCTCAAACACTTGACACCTACCAGCGCTGGATGAAGGGCGAGATCGGATTCTTCCCCGTTGGCCCATGGGACGTGTCCACCTACAACGAACTCGACTTCGACTACGACCTCATTCCTTATCCCGTTGGCAAGACCGGTGAACCTGCTACCTGGATTGGAACCCTTGGTATTGCCGCATCCGCCACAACAAAGCACCCTGAAGAAGCGGTCGACCTACTGCTGTACTTGACCGCTGACCCAACCGGCCAAAAAGCGCTTGTCGATGCGAACATCCAGATCCCCAACCTCATTGACATGGCAGCAGAATGGGCAGCTGAAGAGAACGCTGAACCAGCCAACCGTCAAGAATTCCTGGACATCGTGCTTGAATACGGCCGCGCACTGCCCGCCAACCGCACCTACAACGGTGAATGGTATGACGAGCTCTTCACCAACATTCAGCCTGTCATTGACGGCAAGAAAACAGCTGCTGAGTATGTGAAGGAAGCCCAGCCCAAGATGCAGGCGCTCTTGGACCAGGCGAACGCTGACGCAGCACTCGCCGGCGGCGGTAACTGATCACCTGGGAGGGGGTGTACCACGCCCCCTCCCCTCCACCTTTCAGGGAGATAGCGATGGCACTCAACGACGTGGCCACGAATCCTGCGGTGACCGAACCGACACCGAAAAAATCGCGGACGTCAGCGGGCACCTCACGGCTTCACGCCCGGGAACGCAAAATTGGTTTGGCCTTCATTGCAGTCCCACTCATCGGGTTTTCACTGTTTACGGTGTACCCATTGTTCTTCTCGATCTATGCGTCGATGACGAACTGGAATGGTCTTGGCCCCATGCACTTTGTTGGGCTGGAAAACTATCAGCGAATCTTCGCCGACGAGTATTTCCACAAGGCCATGTTCAACACCTTTTTCCTCATGATTGGCATTCCGATCGGGTTGGTGTTGTCGCTTCTCCTTGCCTTGGCGATGAACCGAAAGATGCGGGGAACAACGTTCTTCCGCACCGTGTACTACATTCCGGTTATTTCGTCGCTTGCCGCTATTGCCATCATGTGGCAGTGGGCATTTAACGGGGACTTTGGGTTGATCAACCAAACCCTGGATCTCATCGGTATTGACGGGCCGAACTGGTTGCAGAACACAGCAACAGTGAAACCAGCGATCATCATGATGACTGTGTGGAAGGGCCTTGGCTATTCCATGCTGTTGTATCTTGCTGCCATTCAGTCCGTTCCAGCCTCACTGTATGAGGCAGCGTCGCTGGATGGCGCGGGGGCGGTTCGTAAGTTCTTTGCCATTACGCTCCCTATGGTTCGCCCAGTCACCTTCTTCTTGGTGGTCACCTCCATTATTGGCGGTTCACAGGTGTTTATCGAGGTGAACATTATGACACCCACGGGTGGTCCAGAGTTCAGCTCAGCAACAATGGTGTGGTACATCTGGCAAAAAGCGTTCGACAACCTGCAAATGGGTTACGCCGCTGCGATGTCCATCATCCTTGGCCTGATTATCTTTGTCGTCACGGCGATTCAGTTCCGCATGAACGCCCGTAACTCCTTCTCCATCGAGTGAGGCCCCCAATGACTACTGTTGAGACACCATCTCAGGGCCTCGACCCGATCAAGGCTCCTTCTTCGAAACTTCCACAACTGGGTAAGGGTTCACTGATTACCCGCGGTCAAGGTTTTGGTCCGTCATCATCGGCGGGCAAACAACGACTGGGTAACATCATTGTTGGAATCGTGTTGTCCATTGGTGGAATCATCATGATTGCACCACTGCTATGGACATTGTCCACATCGCTGAAAACACGTGAAGGCGTGTTTGCGTTACCCCCTCAGTGGATTCCAGACCCATTCGTCTGGGAAAACTACGTCCGCATTTGGACTGCCGGTCCATTGTTGTCAGGTATCAAAAACTCACTCATTGTCGCAGGGTCTGTGACCATTGTGGGAACCATCTTCTCCGCACTGGCCGCCTACGCTTTCGCGAAAATGCGTGTTCCCTTCCGTGACGGGTTCTTCCTCATCCTGTTGTCGGGGCTCATGATCCCCTACCCCACGTTAATGATCCCGCAGTTCGTCATGTTCTCGCAGTGGGGGTGGGTAGACACCCTTCTCCCCCTGATCGTGCCAGGGATATTCGGGAACATCATGATGATCTTCTTCCTGCGGCAATACTTGACATCAGTTCCTGACTCCATGCTTGAAGCAGCAAAAATTGACGGTGCCGGGTACTTGCAAACATTTGGCCGCATGGTGGTTCCGCTCATCCGCCCGGCGATCGCTGCACAGTTCATCTTGTGGTTCATGGCGATTTGGAATGACTATCTCGCTCCAATCATCTACTTGAACACCCCAGAGAAACAGACCTTGCAGTTGGTGATTGCCTCGTTTAACGCACAGTACGCCATCCAAACGGACTATCCGCTGATTATGGCTGCGTCCTTTGTTGCTCTCATCCCTGTCTTGCTGATCTTCTTGATCTTCCAACGCCAGATCATCGAATCCATCGCGTTGACCGGATCGAAGGGATAAGGAAACTCATGACTGAACCGGCGCTCCGAGAGGGTGTGTCCGTGTCAGTGGATCCAACACTGTGGGGTCTGCGCCATGCGCACGACCCCACAGTTGTTCGTGACGACGAAGGTCGCTACGTCATGGTGTCCACAGACGCGTGTTCACAAGGTGCAGCACCCGCAGGAGTTCATGTGCGGGTTTCCGATGATTTAGTGACCTGGAAGTGGGCGGGAACAGCGTTCAACGGAATCCCTGCCAGTGCCCGCCACCACACGCAAGCTCAAGGGCTTTGGGCTCCTGACCTTGTCCGGTGGCGCGGCGCTGAAGGAACCGATTCTGCGTGGCGGATGTATTGGTCGGCGTCATCGTTTGGATCGCGCACCTCCGCAATCGGGATGGCCTCTGCACCTACCCCCCACGGTCCATGGCACGATGACGGTGTCGTCGTCGCTACCGACCACGAGTATTCTTCCCACAACGCTATTGATGCGTGCGTGATGTGGGATAGCAACAGTGTTCCCTGGCTCGCCTATGGTTCCTTTTTCTCGGGTCTGTATGTGCTCGAACTTGACCCGGTCACAGGCCACCCACGCTACCCGGGGGCAGTCGGGGAGCGCATCGTTGCTCGCCCTCGTGTGGTTGAGGGTGCGGTTGAAGGACCATTCCTGCGAGCTGGTGACCCCGCCTCACGCGGCCAGGTGACCCTGTTTGTCTCGTTCGATTCGCTGTTCAACGCCTACGATGTGCGGGTCGCGCAAGCCGACCGCGCGCTCGGACCGTTTCGTGATCGTGCCGGAAACAGGCTTTTGGACCGGCGTCTGATGGACGACACCGCAACATTGGACCCCACTCAGGTGGGAACCCGCCTCGTGGTTGGCCATCACTTCCCCGGGCTTCCCACAGTGATTGCTCCTGGGCATTGCAGTGTCTTTCGTGATGATGATGGCTCAGAGTTCTTAGTCCACCACACCCGGTTCGCCGAGTTCCCCGGTGAGCATGAAGCGCAGATCCGCCGCTTGCTCTTCGTACCGTCCGGGTGGCCAGTGGTCTCGCCGTTGCCGTATCACGGTGAACCTCGAACCGTTGCTCGTGGTGGCACAGGACCTGAGGAGTCAGGCACATGGGAAGTGCTGGATTTGTCCCACCCTGCTCGCACCGTGCCTGTGACCATACCTCATGGGTTCCCGGACCACTTGCGTCAGGCACCGGTGGTCGACTCAGTCACCGTGGATGTGTCCAGTCTCGGGCTTGGCCCTGTCCTGGCGCTGACAGAGTATGTCACGTTCCCGGTCACCACGCCATCAGGCGATGTGTCTGTGGGGTTTGCCGGGTACCGTGAGGTGGACGGAGTACCCGTTCATGTCAGCGGGTTCCGACAACCTCGCACGGACGCGTAGCTGGTGCACGTGCCGGTGGGGCGTGACCTGACGGTCAATGCCCCACCGGCGGGTGTCCACAAAGAATAGGAGGCCCCCATGGGCTGGGCACAGCGTGTCATGGTATTCCTCAACGTGGCCACTCAGCTTGTTCTCATCAACGTGTTGTGGCTCCTTGGGACCCTTGCTGGAGGCGTGGTCCTAGGTGTTCTTCCGGCATCGGTGAGCGCTGCGCGTCTTGTGACAGCGCTCTTTTTGGGGTCACCTTCAGATGCTCTGTGGCGCGACTTTTGGCTGTGGTGGCAGCATTCGTGGGCGAGTGCTCACCGCCGCGGCTGGCCTTTTGGTGTGGTTGTTGTGCTTAGTGTTGCGGACTTGTGGGCGTTCCGGGTGGCGCAGCTCAACGATCTTCAGACCGCCACATTTTTCCTCATCCCGTTTCTTGTGGTCACAGCGCTTTCTGCGGTGGCGTTCAGTTTCTTTTTGGCTACGGAGTTACGGTATCGGGACACGTTTGCCGCGACGTGGCGTTTTGTTCTGCTCGCTCCATTGACATTCGTGGGCACATCGGCCGCTATCCTGCTTGTCCTCACCGCTTTCATGATGCTGACCTGGCAGTTTCCGTTGGCCGTGGTCCTCGCAGGATGGGTTGTTCCGGTCGCGTTGCCTGCGGTGATGGCGGGGTCCTCACTGGATCGTCGGCTGGCACCGGGTTTCCCACCTGACGATGCGCTCCTCACCAACGCTGATGCGGAACGTTCAGCACGGATCACCTCACGCAGTGACCAGGGTGGTTCCGTCGCCCCCTGATGAGGCGCGGGCAATGATCGTGTAGTCAGCAATGATTTTCTGTGGGGTGTGGTCATCCGTTGGTTGCTCAATGCGTTCGTGCAGGAGATCCACGGCGGTCCTGGCAATGTGGTCACGCCCCGGATCAACCGATGACAGCGGAGGAAACGAGTAGCGCGCATCGTCAATGTCATCGAACCCGATGACTTTGACCTGATCAGGCACTGCAACACGGCGCGTGTGGAGCGCGTACAGCGCCCCCAATGCCATTGCGTCGTTGAGAGCGAAGATCCCGTCAAACTCCACACCGTCGTCAAGTAACTGGAACAGGGCTTGGGCCCCGGTTGATCGGTGCCACAGCCCTGCCTCCCGGATCAACGTCGGATCGGCGTCGATCCCGTGGTCTGCGAGCGCCTGAAGATATCCCTCGGTCCGGAGCTTCGCAGACCCCATCACTTCACCTTCGTGGGCCCCGATCACGGCGATGCGCTGGCATCCTTGCGTGATGAGGTGGCTGGTGGCGGCTCGTGCGCCTTCGACGTTGTGCATGGTGACGTGGTCTGCGTTCGCGTTGAAGACACGTTCTCCCAGGAGGACGAGAGGGTAACGGACGGTGAAGGTGTCGACGTCGTCTGGGCCAAGCGCGAGGGGGGACATGATGAGACCGTCGGTGAGTTGTCGACGGTGGCCGTGGAGTGCTTCACGTTCGCGGGCGGGGTCGGCGCCTGTCTGTTCGATGAGGACGGTCAGGCCGCGTGCTTCGGCGTGTTGGATGACGGCGTCGGCGAGTTGGGCGAAGTAGGGAAGTGACAGTTCAGGGACGGCAAGGCCGATCATGCCGGTTTTTCCTGAGCGCAGTGACCGTGCGGTGGCGTTCATCTGGTAGCCGAGATCCGCGATGGCGCTGAGCACTTTTTCTTTTGTGGTGTCGCGGATGTAAGGGTAACCGTTGACCACGTTTGACACCGTTTTCACTGACACACCCGCGGCCCGGGCAACATCCTGCATGGTGACTGCCATGACCGTCACGCACCCCTTACTTCTTCAACGATGGAAAGCACTCAACCTCGCGCTTTATCACACTCTACGCGATCGGGCCGCCGCAGTAACGCAACAGGGCCCCTAGCACATGCTAGAGACCCTGGAGGACGCTTAGGAAACCAAGCGCATCACTTCTTGTTACGACGCTGGTGACGCGTCTTACGAAGCAGTTTACGGTGCTTCTTCTTCGCCATGCGCTTGCGGCGCTTCTTAATGACGGAGCCCATAGTGGTTCCTCACAGTCGTTGGATTCATGTCTCTACGTGGAAAAGTCCGTCTACTATCTTACCGCGAGATGTAGCGAGGGTTGACCACAGATAACTCACAACTGTAGTTTTTGTTCGCCGTGCTTGTCCACATGGACGCACTGTGAGGTTGGCCGTGTCCCGCGCCACACCCACCCCATCCACCACGCTCCAGGACAGTCATAGATCCAACGACGTGTCCACACCCACGTGAGGAAAAACAGCCAACCGAGTCGCCCGGATCGCCCGATCAACCTCATCAGCCGGATCCCACCCCGCGCTCCACGCAGTGAACTGGTCACTTTCCCCGCCATCGCCCAACGTCAACGGGGGCTCATGGTCCAGCATCACCTCAATAAAGGCACGCCACTGAGGTGGAGTGGGCTGGTCGCACTCCAACGGCACATGGCTAGCGATAGCCACCACATGCGCCCACACCAACGGAACCACATCAATAACCGAATACCCGCCCCCACCCAGCGCAACCCAGCGCCCCTGACATAACTCATGCGCCAGATCATGAATCATCATCGCGGCGCGCCGCTGCGCAGCAACACTTACCCTCAAATCAGAGAGCACATCAAGAGCATGCGCATCACACCCATGCTGAGAAAAAATCACATCAGGACCGAAAGCCCGAGCCACCTCAGGTAGCACCGCATCCAACGCCCGCAACCACTGCGCCGACCCCGTGCGCGGCGGTAGCGCCACATTCACCGCTGTCCCCAGTGCCCGCGGTCCCCCCACATCAGTGGCAAACCCCGTCCCCGGAAACAACGTCGCCCCACTTTGGTGAATCGAGACCGTCAACACCCGTGGATCATCCCAAAACACAGCCTCCACACCATCCCCATGGTGCGCATCCACATCCACATACATAACCCGGGAAGCACCCTGATCCAACAGGCGACGAATCGCCACAGCAGCATCGTTGTACACACAAAACCCCGACGCAGCACCTGGCATCGCATGATGCATACCACCCGACAAATTCACCGCATGCAACGCATCACCCCGCCACACCGCATCCGCCGCATCAACCGTTGCCTGCGTCATCCGGGCAGCCGCCTCATGCATCAACGCAAACCCCGGGGTGTCGTCCGTACCCAACCCGCGTACCTCATCCACCACACCGCCACGTGACGCATCAATCACCGCATCAACGTAGGCAGGTTCATGGACAATCTCCAACAGGTCACGACCCGCAACACCGCTTCCCACCAACCGCACCATTGGGCCAGTAACTACCCCTAACTCGCGCAACAACCGCATCGTCATATCAAGCCGTAACGGTGACATGGGGTGAGTGGGTCCAAAATCATAAGCGAGCAACTCAGCAGACCAGGACACCTGGGAGACAATGGACATGCTTCACGGTACACCGGGCACCATCGCGCCATGAAGTTCCCACACCCTCAAACCCGTGAAACTATGGCAGAGTTTTTACAGAAGACCACCCCACGCCAAGTCAGCCCGCGAAAGGACCCACGTGTTTCCACGGTTCACAGCCGCCTTGTGGGCTGGACGCGAATCAGCCGACCGCATCGCACGGCGCTACCCTGCACCACTGGCACTCATGGTCTTCGGGTTTGTCATCCTCACCTTCGCCGCGCTGCTGTCCTTACCAGCAGCCACAACAACCGGACAGCGCGCCGACTTCGCCGACGCCCTCTTCGTCGCCACCTCCGCCGTGTCCGTCACCGGACTCACCCCCGTAGACACAGCAACCTACTGGTCATTGTTTGGGCAAGCCACCATCCTCCTGGGGATCCAAATCGGCGGGTTCGGGGTCATGACACTCGCCTCAATCCTCGGCCTGGCCGTCTCCAGGAAGCTAGGTCTCACCGCGAAAATCCTCACCGCCAGCGAAACCAAAACCACCAAACTCGGTGAAGTGGGGTCCCTGATCCGCGTTGTTGTCATTACCTCGCTCACGCTGGAAAGCGTCATTGCGCTGCTCCTGCTCCCCCACTTCATTGCTGCTGAAGGGTCCACGAGAGAAGCAGTCTGGCACGCCGTGTTCTATGCTGTCTCAGCGTTCAACAACGCCGGGTTCCTACCCACCAGCGAAGGACTCCTCCCCCACTGGGACTCTCCCCTCCTCATCGGCCCCATCATGCTCGGCGTGTTCATCGGGTCACTCGGATTCCCCGTCATCCTCAACCTCGCCCGAGCCCGCGGAAACAAACGCCTGTGGACCCTGCACACCAAACTAACGGTGGTGACCTCCACGACCCTCGTTGCCGTGGGCACTGTGTGGTTCCTCATCGCCGAATGGCGCAACGTTGACACCATTGGCCACATGGATTTTGGACACAAAATCCTCAACTCTCTCTTCCTCGCCATCATGCCGCGCTCAGGTGGATTCTCCACCATCGACATGAGCGCAATGCACGAATCCAGTTGGCTGATCACTGACGCCTTCATGTTCGTTGGCGGGGGCAGCGCCTCGACCGCCGGTGGCATCAAAGTAACCACACTCGCAGTCCTCATGCTCGCCATTGTCGCTGAAGCGCGCGGTGACCGTGACACCGATGTCTTCCACCGACGCATCCCACCAGACATCCTGCGCCTTGCCGTGGCCGTGACTTTCCTTGGCGCGACCATCATTTTGATCTCCAGCCTTGTGCTCCTCGAACTCACTGGAATGACACTCGACGTCATCTTGTTCGAGGCCATCTCCGCCTTTGCCACAGTCGGGCTATCCACAGGGATCACCCCTGTACTCCCCGACTCAGCAAAATATGTTCTTGTTGTTCTCATGTACGTGGGCCGAGTCGGTACGATGACGTTTGGAGCCGCGCTCGCCTTACGGTCACGGCGCCGCGTCATCCGGCTCCCAGAGGAAAGGCCGATCGTTGGCTGACACACCAGAAGACCTCCTCGCACTCGAACGCGCCAGTAGTGCAAGTCGAGGAGCAGGCACCTCCATCGCGCAAGCCGTCGCCCGTCGACGGCGCACCACCGACGTCAAAAAGGACGCAGGTGTCCTCGTCATCGGTCTAGGGCGATTCGGGTCCTCACTGGCCCTCACGCTGGACCGTATGGGCCAAGACGTCCTCACTGTTGAACGCGACTCCCAACTCGTTGCCAACTACGCTGACCGGCTCTCCGTTGTCGAAGCAGACTGCACCAACCCCGAAGCACTCGACCAGATCGGAATCCGCGACTTCTCCGTTGTTGTCGTGGGAGTGGGCACCGCACTGGAAGCCTCGGTCCTCATCACCGGCAACCTCGTGGACATCGGGACCCCACAAATTTGGGCGAAAGCGATCTCTGCCGAGCACGGACGTATCCTTCAACGCATCGGGGCACACCACGTTGTGTTCCCCGAAGCTGACGCCGGTAACCGAGTGGCACACCTGGTCTCTGGGAAGCTCTTGGACTACATCGAGGTAGAAGACGGCTTCACCATTGTGAAGATGCGTCCGCCCAAAGAAGCACAAGGGTTCACCATCGATCAGTCCCGTATTCTGGAAAAGTATGGTGTCACTGTCATTGGTGTGAAATCTCCCGGACAAGAATTTGTGTACGCGACCGGTGACACCCGCATTGCTGCCAATGACCTGATTGTTGTGTCCGGGCACTCAGAGCTCCTCGAGCGCTTCGCTGCACGCCCGTAACACCCACTAGCCAAGAACAACACGACAGGCCCCTCACGATGGTGAGGGGCCTGTCGTTGGTGATATCCCAGCCGGTCAGCGGCTCACGGTGTGCCAACCGGCTGGAAACTTGTTCTGCGTCAGCGGGTTCCCGCGCGACGCTTGTTGTACACGTCGAAGGCCACTGCGAGAAGCAGGATGAGCCCCTTGACCACTTGCTGCACGGACTGGTCCACACCAAGGATTGACATACCGTTCGACATCACGGCCATGATGAGACCACCGACCATGGCGCCGATCACAGTACCAATACCACCGGTCACTGCAGCACCACCGATAAAGCAGGCGGCAATCGCGTCAAGCTCGAACATCGTTCCAGCAGCTGGCTGTGCGGAGCTTGACCGGGAGGAGAACACGACCCCGGCAAGCGCGGACAAGAAGCCCATGTTGACGAAGATCATGAAGTTGACCCACTTGACCTTCACACCAGACAGTTGCGCGGCGGCAAGGTTTCCACCGATCGCGTAGATGTGACGACCAAAAACGGTGCGCTTGGTGATCAGCGTGTAGATCATGATGAGCAGTGCCAACAAAATCAAGACGATCGGCAAACCACGCGCAGTGGCCAGTTGCCAAGCGAACGCCATCACAAGGACAGCAACGGCAACGATCTTGCCAATGAACGCTGGCATACCTTCAACGTCTTGCTGGTAAGCGACACGTGCGGCGCGTGCACGCCATTGCATGGCAGCGAACCCAACCACACCGATCGCGAAGACGAGGAGAGTGAAAGCGTCGAAACCTTGCCCACCAATGAGACCGTTCAGGAATCCACCTGCGACCTGCTTGTAGCCCTCGTCGTAGATCGAAATGGAGATGTTGTCGAGGATCAGCAGTGTCAGACCACGGAAGAGCAACATCCCTGCAAGTGTCACGATGAACGCGGGGATCCCCACGAAAGCGACCCAAAACCCTTGCCAGACACCCACGATGATACCGACGACCAATGCGGCGATGATGGCGGACCACCACGACCAGCCCTGCTGTTGGATCAACACCGCAGCGACAGCTCCAGCGAGCGCCACCACCGATCCTACTGACAGGTCAATGTGACCGGCGATAATCACCATGACCATCCCGATCGCGAGGATGAGGATGTAGGAGTACTGAAGAACCAGGTTTGTCAGGTTGTTGGGGTTCAGCAGGACACCGTCGGTCATAATGGTGAACAGAACGATGATCGCTGCGAACGCGATATAGATACCGCTCTGGCGCAGATTACGCGTGACGAGGGCGACCAGCCCTTTTGTCTCAGTCATCTGTCTCAGTCCTTTTCCTTGGTCATAAGTTCCATCAGGTTTTCTTGTGTTGCCTCAGACCTGGGCACGCATCCGGTGATCCGCCCTGCTGACAGCGTGTAGATGCGGTCGCAAATTCCCAGGAGTTCGGGCAACTCCGACGAGATGACCAGGACTGCTTTGCCCTCGTCAGCGAGCCGGTTAATGATCGTGTAGATCTCGTACTTTGCACCAACGTCGATACCGCGGGTGGGCTCATCAAGGATGAGGAGTTCAGGGTCAGTGAACATCCATTTCGCGAGGACCACTTTTTGTTGGTTACCACCAGAGAGTTTGCCGGCGAGTGCGTGCACGTTGGGGGTCTTGGTTCGAAGTGATTGCCGGTATTCCTCGGCAACTTTGAGTTCTTCGTTCTCGTTGACCCAGCCGCCTTTGGTGATTTTGCCCAGTGCTGCAGCGGTCGTGTTGGTTTTGATGTCTTGGATGAGGTTCAACCCGTAGCGTTTCCGGTCCTCGGAGACGTAGGCGATCCCAGCGCCGATGGCATCAGACACGGTTTTTAAGTGAATGTCTTTGCCGTGCATGCGCACGGTTCCGGTGATCTTTGAGCCGTAGGACCGGCCGAAGACGCTCATGGCGAGTTCGGTGCGCCCTGCGCCCATGAGCCCCGCGATACCCACGATTTCGCCGCGTTTCACGTTGAGCTGTGCGTTGTCAACGATGATGCGGTCTTGTTGGGTGGGGTGGTGCACGGTCCAGTTCTCAACAGCGAAGATTTCTTCACCGACGGTGCTGACGTGCTCGGGGTAGCGGTTTTCAATGGAGCGGCCAACCATGCCACGAATAATGTGGTCTTGGGTAACCTCTGGCCCCATTGTCACTGTTTCGATCGTCTGACCGTCACGAATAATGGTGGTTGAGTCTGCAATATCAATGATTTCATTGAGTTTGTGGGAAATCATGATGCAGGTGATGCCTTGACCTTTAAGGTGGCGGAGCAGGTCAAGCAGGTGGGCCGAGTCGGAGTCGTTGAGTGCTGCTGTGGGCTCGTCCAGGATGAGGAGCTTCACGCGCTTCGACAACGCCTTTGCGATCTCGATGAGCTGTTGCTTTCCGACACCGAGCTGTCCTACCGGTGTCGTCGGGTTTTCTGACAGTCCTACGCGGGCAAGAAGTTTGGCTGCCTCCGCGTTGGTTTTGTGCCAGTCAATAAGGCCGCCAGTTTTTTGCTCGTTTCCGAGGAAGATGTTCTCCGCAACCGACAGGTAGGGGACGAGAGCAAGTTCTTGGTGGATGATGACAATCCCTCGCTCTTCGGAGTCGTTAATCGATCCGAACTCGCAGAGTTTGCCGTCAAAATGGATTTCTCCGTCGTAGGTGCCGTGCGGGTAGACACCGGACAGCACCTTCATCAGGGTGGACTTTCCCGCGCCGTTTTCGCCGCAGATTGCGTGGATCTCACCGCGTTGGACGCTGAGAGTCACGTTGTCTAGGGCTTTGACACCGGGGAACGTCTTGGTGATCGAGCGCATCTCGAGGATGTGGTCGCTCATGCTACCCGTCCCTCCTTCATTGGTGGGTCATTCGTTGGTGAGGGGTGATACGTGTGGGGGTACACAGGGGGTGGGTGGGGCCACGGTGTCCGTGGCCCCACCACAGTGACTTAGGCCTGGCCTGAGTCGACTTGTTCTTGGGTGTAGTAGCCCGAGTCAACAAGGAGGGAGGTGATGTTGTCCTTGTAGACGATGTCTGATTCCAGGAGGAACGACGGAACGTTCTTCACACCGTTGTTGTAGCTATCGGTGTCGTTAGGCTCTGGGGTTCCACCTTCGAGGTAGGTCTGAGCTGCTGACACTGCCTGGTCAGCGAGCTTACGGGTGTCCTTAAAGATGGTGGAAAACTGGACGCCATCGTTGATGAGTTTCACTGAGGCGATTTCTGCGTCCTGGCCGGTGATGATGGGCATGTCGTCACCGGAGTATCCGGCACCTTCAAGTGCGGAGATGATCCCGCGGGAGATTCCGTCGAATGGTGAGAGAACACCATCAACCTTGTCACTTCCCTGGTAGGTGGAGGTGAGGAGGTTTTCCATACGCTTCTGGGCTTCTTCTTGGCTCCAACGCTGGGTTGCGACGGTACCAAAGTCGGTCTGCCCAGACTTGACGACCAGTGTGCCGTCTTCGATGTACGGCTCAAGGGTCTTCATTGCACCGTTGAAGAAGAACGTTGCGTTGTTGTCATCTGGGGAACCTGCGAACAGCTCGACGTTGAAGGGTCCTTCAGCGTCACCTTCGGAACCGTCAGCGTTGAGAATGCCGAGACCCACGAGGAGTGAGGTGGCCTGCTGGACACCGACGTTCTCGTTGTCGAAGGTCACGTAGAAGTCAACGTTTTCGTTTCCGTTGATCAGACGGTCATAGGCGATGACGGGGATACCTGCAGCGCCAGCAGCGTCGAGCTGGGTGGACAGTGCGGTTCCGTCGATCGATGCGATGATAAGTGCGTCGACACCCTGGGTGACCATCTGGTCGATTTGTTGCTGCTGGGTGGGGATCTGGTCGTTTGCGAACTGGAGGTCCACGTTGTAGCCCAGTTCCTTCAGGCTGTCTTCGACGGCTGCGCCGTCAGCGATCCAGCGTTCTGAGGTTTGGGTTGGCATGGCAACACCAACGGTGAGGTCACTTGGTTCACCGTTTGCTGCGCCGCCGTTGTTGTCATCTCCGCTGCCAGCGCCTTCGCCGCCACAGGCCGCGAGACCGAGGGTCAGTGTGAGTCCTGCTGCGATCGCAGCAAACTTCCTGCTGATCATTTCTCCTCCTTGAGAAACTACGTTTCATGGGTGGGGTTGCGACAGGATCGTCGACAGTGACGTCAGTTGTGCTGGCATCATTGCCGATCGTTACCCCCACGGGGGAGTCACGCTGTCCTTCGCGTTCGTCATCAGACACTTATAGAGTGACCCACACAACCCCTTGAGTCAACTTCTTGAAGTCAAGAACATGTTTCATTTCGATAACGACGCTCTTGCGACCTGCTTACCCCTTTATGGGCGTTTTGATCCTGCGCACCTGTCATCACGATTCCCTCACAAAGAAAATCACCCTGCAGTTTTCCTACATCTGTTCTCGCACGTCACACCTATTTTTTTGGGCAATCTTCAGATCTTCATGGGTAATTTCCTTGAGTACAAGTAATGAACTCAACCCCGGGGATACGCTACTCCTTCACCCGGCTCCTCCACCGCAGAATATCGACATGAAAACCTCATTTCAGTTTTTATCCCACAAAAAAACGGGGTGATGTGGATCGCTGCGATCATCCACATCACCCCGTTTCATGACGCTCAGTCACGAGGTTGGGTACTGCCCGCCCAGAATTTTATGGCTGAAACGACGCTCCTTGCCCCACGACACTGTCAATCTCATCCCAGCCCAACGTCAACGCAACCTCAGGAGCACACAAGGGAATAAGAGTCACGTCACTATCCGACTGTGCCGCAACCCGGAACTGTGAGGCAGAAATCACTGACGCATTCCCTGTGGCCACCCCAGCTGGCACTCGATCCACACACGCCAGTGGCGCATCGCCTGTTTCACGCGGAACGTAGACAAGGACATCACCGGACTCGGACACGACCCGCACAGGCACAACCCCATCCCCAACGGGAACACCAAACTGGGGAAATCCGTCAGCATCCCAGTACACATACTGCACTCGGCCGTGTCGGTTTGCGTCAAACAGCGGATTGCCCACGATTTCTCGGTAGGACCGGGCGTGATACACCAGAACATCACGGCCTGCCTCATCCACGGTGAACGAGTTGTGTCCTGGCCCGTATGAACTGGTTGCTTCACACGTCGTGAATACCGGGGTTTCGCTCTTATGCCATGACGCAGCGTCAAGAAGGTTTGCCGAATCCTCAGCCCACAGCAATCCCATGGCGTAATTGTGGTCAGTTGCGCTCGCTGAGTAGGTAATAAAGACCCGCCCGTTGCGCACGAGGACAGCCGCCCCCTCGTTGACCTTGTACCCAATGGTTTCCCAATCCAATTCTGGGCGAGTCAGAAGGACGGGGTCGGTGGCAAGCGTGAAGGGGTCGCTCATCGCAGCAATGTAAAGGTCTGAGTTGATGATCTCAGACTCGGGGGTGTCTTTGGGTTGGATTGGTCTTTGCGCCCAGACATAGTAGAGCGTGCCGTGATGAGTGAACGTCGTGGCGTCGAGCGCGAACTCGTCCCATGTGGAGGAGATCCGCTGCGGTTCACCCCACACCGCTGTGAGTGGGTCGTCTCCGACTCCTTCCATAACGTACATACGGATACGGAAAGGTTTATCAGCGTGTCCGGCGGTGAAGTAGAAGTACCACCGGTTGTTGATGCGGTGGAGTTCTGGGGCCCAAATATTGCCGCCCATGTCCCCGTGTTCTGGTCGCGTCCAGATCACGGTTTCTGGTGCAGTTGTCAGTGACGCAATATTCGATGCACCACGCAGAACGATGCGGTCGAAGTCGGGGTAGGAGCCGGTGAAGTACCACATTCCTTCATGTGCAATGACCCAGGGATCTGCTCGGCATTCCACGAGCGGGTTACTGGGTCGAGTGGTGGACATTGTGGTGGTGCGCACCGCGGTGTGGTCGGGTGGCAGGTGTGTCAGTGCCATGGGCTGCCCTTCGTTTCAGCCCGTTCTACATCGATGTAGAACGGGGTGGAAAAAAATTGGCAGTCTCTGTGAAACTGCCGTCGGTCTCCTGCCTCCATTTTTACATCGATGTAGAACAATAACAAGAGCATGGGCCCCTACGAGTTCACCGCAACCGCGATGTCCTCGCACGAGCCCACGCTTCCCCACCCTAGCCAGCGGAGGAACCCACTGGCAGCAGCCCGGCACTCACGCACCGCACTGTAGGTCTATGGCGAGACACGCAACGCGTCTGCCTTACTCGGACGTGCCTGAATCAATCTCTGACTGGGTGTAGTAACCAGAGTCAACAAGCAGTTCGGTGAGGTTGTCTGAGGTGACAACATCGGACTCCAACAAGAACGAAGGAACAACCTTCACACCGTTGTCATAGGTTTCAGTGTCATTTACCTCTGGCTGTCCGCCTTCAAGCAACGCCTTGGCAGAGTCAACTGCTTGAACCGCCAATTTCCGTGTGTCTTTGAAGATGGTGGAGTACTGCCATCCCTCATTGATCCACTTGGTCGATGCAAGCTCGGCGTCCTGTCCTGTCACCACAGGGATATCATCCAGTGTGTACCCAGCGCTCTGCAGCGAAGTAATGGCACCACGGCCCAGTGCGTCGTTGGACGCGAGGATTCCATGAACCTTGTCACTCTGGTACGAAGAGGTCACAAGGTCATCCATCCGTGACTGCGCCCGAGCCTGGTCCCACCCTTGGGTGGCAACCTGACCGAAGTCAGTTTGCCCTGACTTCACCACAAGAGTGCCGTTGTCAATGTAAGGCTGAACAACACTCATGGCACCGTTGTAGAAGAACGTTGCGTTGTTGTCATCAGGAGAGCCTGCGAAAATCTCGATGTTGAACGGGCCTTTCTCACCGGTGTCTGCACCGCTGTCATCAAGGATTCCTAATCCCTGCAAGAGGGAGGTCCCCTGCTGAACTCCCACGTTGAAGTTGTCGAATGTCACGTAGAAGTCAACATTTTCCGTCCCGGTGATGAGCCGGTCGTACGCAATGACCGGGATGTTGGCACTTGCTGCCGCATCAAGCTGGGTGGACAAGGACGCGCCATCAATTGACGCAACGATCAACACGTCGACACCTTTAGTGATCATTTGATCGATCTGCTCTTGCTGGGTGGGAATGTCGTTCCCCGCGAACTGGAGTTCGACCTCGTAGCCCGCCTCGGTCAGTCCATCCTGTACGGCGGCCGCGTCAGCCTGCCACCGCTCGAGAGTTTGCTCGGGCATTGCCACACCAACAACCTTGGTTGCAGAGTCGTCACCTGCCGGCGTTGTGGCGTCATCCCCACCTGCGCCCTCTCCCGAGCACGCGCCAAGAGCGAGGGTAAATACTGCAGCAGCTGCCACGCCTGCCCACTTCTTCATCGACATATCTCCTCCTTGAGATGTCATTGTTCACTGTGGAGTGATGTGCAGTGGCACGCTCATCCGTCTGGGTATGACGGGTGTCCGTGAGCCCGCGTCCCATGTTTAGTTTTCCCGTTGTACAAATACTTGTCAACCACTGTGACCAAAACGTGACCGCCACTCAAGAACTTTCATCCACTCCCAACTCGCGGACGAGTCAACACAACCAACCGCGCGGCAGCACTCCCACATCACAGCGCACACAACAATGGGGACGTGAACTGTTGTTCACGTCCCCATCATCACGAGACCGGCAGTCTCATGGTTCGCACACCATTGATCACACGGCTACTAGAACCCCTGGGCCAACCGGTAGTAGGCCTGGTTCCAGCGAAGCTCCTGCGCGAACTGCCGGATCTCAGTCTTCTCATCGATCACCACAAGCTCAGTCTGAGCGATCTGCGCAAAATCCAGCCACGTGTCCAGGCTCGCTGCGGTATCCATGCAGGTATGGTGGGCTGCACCAGTCAGCAACCATGCCTGAGTCGACACCTTGAAGGATGGTTCAGGTTGCCACACTGCTCGTGCTACCGGCAAATTGGGGAGCTCTTGTGGAGCATCAACATTGGTGACAACGTTGACGACCAGACGGAACCGTTCCCGCATATCCGACATGGCTACCACAACAGCAGGGCCAGCATCAGCAGTAAACACAAGGCGCACCGGGTCTTCCTTGCCGCCGATACCGAGCGGGTGGATTTCCAAGCGCGGCTTGTCCGTGGTCAGTGAAGGGCACACCTCAAGCATGTGCGCACCCAAAATCAGTTCACTTCCTGGTGTCAGGTCATAGGTGTAGTCCTCCATGAGGGAGGCCCCACCCGGCAGCCCATAGCCCATCACCTTAGCGATGCGCACCAGCACCGCCGTTTTCCAGTCACCCTCTGCACCAAAACCGTACCCGTCCGCCATGAGCCGTTGGACTGCTAACCCGGGCAGCTGGCGCAGCCCGCCGAGGTCTTCAAAGTTCGTGGTGAACGCACCAAATTTCCCTGCTTCCAGGAAACCACGCAGGGCAATTTCGATAGCTGCACCGTACCGAAGTGAGTCGTGGCGGTCACCGCCACGACGCAACTCTTCCTGGACGTCGTACAACTCTTCATATTCGGCAACGAGCGCGTCAATGTCCGACTGCGACACCGCATCGACCGCGTCAACGAGTTCGTTCACGGGCCAGGTGTTCACTGACACGCCGAGCGAAATCTCTGCTTCTGTTTTGTCGCCTTCCGTGACGGCAACGTTGCGCATGTTGTCACCAAACCGGGCGACGCGCATCGACTGGGCCTCATTCCAGCCAGCTGCCGCACGGCTCCACGCTGCGATCTCACTGAGCACAGTGTCGTCGCTGGGGTGTCCGGACACAATTTTGCGTTGCACGTTCATCCGTGACTGGATGTAGGCGAACTCGCGGTCACCATGTGCGGCCTGGTTGAGGTTCATGAAGTCCATGTCAATGGTTGACCATGGCAGTTCCACGTTGGCCTGGGTGTGCAGGTGCAGCAACGGAACTGTCAGGGCATCCAACCCACGGATCCACATTTTCGCTGGTGAAAACGTGTGCATCCAGGCAATGAGCCCAATGCAGGAGTCATCGGAATTGGCGTCGAGCATGGCCCGGCGGATGGAATCGGAGTCTTTAAGAACTGGTTTCCACACCACCTTGACCGGGATGGAATCAGCGCCGTCAATGAGGGAAACAAGGGCTTGGGATTGCTCAGCAACTTGGGCGAGGGTCTCCTCACCGTAGAGGTCTTGGGACCCGGTGAGGAACCAGATTTCCTTACCCTCAAATGGGTTGTTCATGATGTGTCCTTCTTTGTGGTGGGGAGGTGATTACTGGCCGTACACGTTTTGGTAGCGGTCAAAGAGTCGGTCAATGTCGTCTTGGCCAATCCGGCCAGGTTCGCCCAGTTGCCGAGAGATGTGGACGGTGCGGGCAACTTCCTCCACCATGACGGCTGCCTTGACTGCATCTTTGGCGTCTTTCCCGATGGTGAAAGGTCCGTGGTTGCGCATGAGGACTGCCCGTGAGCGTGACTCACGCAGGGTGTCGACGATGCCTTGTCCAATGGAGTCATCTCCAATGAGCGCAAAGGGACCAACGGGGATGTCACCACCGAACTCGTCAGCCATCATGGTGAGTACACACGGGATGGGTTCGGCACGGGCAGCCCATGCGGTGGCGTAAGTCGAGTGCGTGTGCACAACCCCGTACACTCCTGGCATGTTGCGGTACACGTAGGCGTGCGCTGCAGTGTCTGAGGACGGTGCTTTGTCCCCGTCCACGAGGTTGCCATCAAGGTCACAGACAACCATTTTTTCGGGCGTGAGCTCGTCGTAGGTGACACCGGATGGTTTGATAACGAGAAGGTCAGCACTCTTGAGGCGTTGGGACACGTTCCCTGCGGTCCACACAACAAGTTCCCATTTGGGCAGTTCGGCGTGCAGCGTGGAGACGATGCGACGAACCTCAGCGATTTCGTCGAGGACTTCTTGTGAGTATCCCTCAAGTCCGCGTGCCGAGGGGACATTGCGTGGGGATTCCTGCTCGTGATTGAACATGGTTTTCCTTGGGTTGGGATGGGTGGGTTAGAGGCTGGTGGTGGCTGCCCGCTCGATGGCGAGGCCCGTTTCGTAGGTGGTGAGGTAGGTGGCAAACCCGTCAACGTCGCTGGGTTGTGGTTCGACCGTGGTGACGTTGGAATCAGCGAAAATGTGGGTGGTGAGGTAGGTGCCCAAGTCATCTGCAGTGGCACCGCTGAGCCGTTGCGCAGTGTAGTGCGCGAGCACCGCGATTCCCCAGGCTCCGCCTTCTCCGGCGGTGGTCCCCACGGACACCGGTGCGTTGATGGCGGCTGCGAGGAAGCGTTGGGCCACTCCTGCGGTACGGAACATGCCACCGTGAGCGAACATGTTGTCGATGACAACACCTTCGTTGGACAAGACCCGCATCCCTAGAGCGAGAGTGCCAAATGCCCCATAGATGTGGGTGCGGGCAAAGTTCGCAAGGGTGAGGCGTGAGTCGGGGGTGCGGACAAAGAGGGGACGCCCCTGCTCGAGGCCGGTGATGGGTTCGCCAGAGAGGTAGTTGTAGGCGAGGAGCCCACCACCGTCAGGTTGCCCGTTGAGGGCTGCCGTGAAGAACGTTTCGAAGATGGCGTCGGGCGTAGTGGTCACGCCGAGTCCTTGAGCAAATTCACCGAGGAGGGTTGCCCATGCGTTCAGTTCGGAAGCCCCGTTGTTGCAGTGAACCATGGCAACAAGGTCACCGGTGGGTGTAGTCACGAGGTCGAGTTCGTGGTGAACCTGAGTGAGGGGCTGTTCGAGGACGACCATCGCGAAAATGGAGGTTCCTGCTGACACGTTGCCAGTGCGTGGGGAAACGGCGTTGGTTGCGACCATCCCGGTTCCAGCGTCACCTTCTGGTGGGCACAAGGGGATTCCCGATGCGAGGGTTGCGCTGGTATCGAGCCACCGTGCCCCCTGGGCGGTGAGCCGACCGGCGTCGCTGCCTGCGACGAGCACGTCGGGCAGGAGGTTACGCACCGCTGGTACAGATCGGTGGGTGGCGATGCGGGTGTCAGTGAGATCGAGGAGGCGTTGGTCGTAGTCGCGGGTTGCTGGGTCGATGGGGAACATACCCGAGGCATCCCCGACACCGAGGACGTGGCGGCCGGTGAGTTTCCAGTGCACGTACCCTGCAAGCGTGGTGAGGCGTGCGACCTTGTCGACGTGCTCTTCGTTGTCGAGGATTGCTTGGTACCAGTGAGCGATCGACCAGCGCAGTGGGATGTTGTATCCCAGGAGTTCGCTCAATTCACCTGCTGCTGGTCCGGTGTTGGTGTTACGCCAGGTGCGGAAGGGGACAAGGAGGTTGTCGTCCGCGTCGAAGGCAAGATATCCGTGCATCATGGCAGACACACCAATGGCCCCAAACCGAGTGGGGGCAACTCCGTACTGGGCGGTGGTGTCAGCCAGTAGCGAGGCGTAGGCGGCTTGCATTCCTGCGTCCACCTCGGGGAGCGGGTAGGTCCACAGGCCGTTATCGTAGGTGTTTTCCCAGGAGTGACTGCCTTCGGCCAGTGGTGTTCCGTCATCGGAGATCAGACACGCTTTGATGCGGGTGGAGCCGAGTTCTATTCCTAGCGAGGTATGTCCAGCAAGGATCGCTGCTGCGATGTCAGAGTGGGGGGTTGGGGTCGTTGTCATGATGCCTCTTTTCGTCACGTCACTGTGTGGAGGACTCGGTTGAATATGAAGTGGTGTGGGAGCCTGTTACTTCAATGTTAACGTTCACAAAGGGGTGTGGGCAAGACCTACGTCCCCACTGCAACCACAGTCAGACACCGCTGTCTGACCGCGGCAACCCTCACCGCGGTGATGCAGTGCTGTGCCGCACCACCAACTGTGGAGGAAGAACCTGAGGCGTGACATCCTGCCCATCAATGGCAGCCAACAACGTCTCCATAATGACCTTGCCCATCCGCGCAAACGGATGATGAATCGTAGTCAAGGGCGCAATAAAATGAGCCGCACCAGGCACATCATCAACCCCCACAATGGACACATCTTCTGGAACCCGAACCCCTGCCTCATACAGAGCTCTCATGACCCCCAACGCGATCATGTCGTTGGCAGCAAAAATCGCGGTCGGTAACCCAGCCCGCACAAAATCCCGCCCGATGTCATAACCACGCTCACTGCTCCAGTCCGACTGAATCAACGGCACCGGATTCACACCCACCTCACGACACTCCAACTGCCACCCCTCAAGCCGGCCCCGCGCATCCGTCCAATCCAACGGTCCTGAAATGTGAGCAATCTGCTCGTGCCCCAGTGACGCCAAATGCCGCACCGCAAGACGCCCCGTCTCCACCTGATCCAACGACACTGTGTGAATGTGACCAGGCACATGGGCGGCGTCAGCAAGAACAACCACAGGAATCGACGGCTCAAAACTCCGAATCGCGTCCAACACCTGACTATGTGGAGCGACAATGACAATGCCCTCCACATTCTGCGATAACAAATGGTCCAACAACGTATTCATCGAGGTCGGCGTGGGCTGGCGCACCGTTGCAACCGCCACAATGTAGCCCGCCTCACGGGCAGCCTCTTCAATCGCCACAAAAGCCCGCTGCGGCCCAAACAATGACGACCCCGTCGTAATCAAACCAATCGTTGCTGTCCGCCGAGTCACCAACGCTCGTGCAGCAAGATTACGGCGATACCCCAAATCCGCCACCGCCTGCAACACACGATCCCGCGTCTCAGGTCGCACCGACGGATGATCATTCAACACCCGCGACACCGTTTGATGTGACACTCCCGCAAGCCGTGCCACATCGTTCATCCCCGGAGGGCGTGTGCGTGTCACAGCGCATATCCCACAGCAACATTCGAGACATCCTCGACCGGCCCATACACCTCAAACACCGCCGTGTGATTCGACCACACTGCATGCCCAACACCCTGCGCAACGCTCACATCACCACGCAACGGATCAGGCACATCGGCAAGCAACTCATGCACAACGAGCACACCAGCCTCATCCTGACCCACCACAACAGGAACACCCGACGCTTCTCCCGCACGCTGAGCTGCTGCTTTCTGCGCCTGCTGCGCAGTAGCAAATTGGCTCGCGAACACCGTGCACCCCGCCTCACCTTCCGCAGCCGCGAACGTCAACTGGTAACTTTCCAGCGCATCGTCAAACAACACCGGCTCCAGCGCAACAAAATCGCTCAACGCATACTGACGCACCGAATCCGGCAGCGCCTGCGCAAACGCAGACAACCCCTCCCCCTTCGCGGCAGCAGGAACCGCCGGCGTCGGGGCCGGCCCTTCCTGCGTCACCGTCACCGTGGGAGCAGGAGATGACTGCGCATCAGAATCAGAGCCCGACACAATGCCCACCACACCCTGAATAATGAAATACAACGCCACCGCAATGGCGACCACCCAGACGATCTTGCGGCCCGTCGTCACCGGTAAATCATTCGACTTCTTCTCACTGGCATCCGCATCATCAGGTGACGTCCCGTTCTGCTGATCACGGTCATCGGGTTGTGGTGGCTGTGTCACTGTGAACTCCTTGGTGAAATGTGCTTTCCCCCACTGTATCGGCGTGACCAGTCATCCGCTGAGAAATGTCAGAACGAACTTGTACAGTGACCACATGCCACCAGCAGCAAAAAAACAACGCACCAGCCACACCTGTTCCGCCTGCGGGTGGAGCACCGGCAAATGGGTTGGCCGGTGCACCCAGTGCGGCGAATGGGGCACCCTCACCGAAACATCCGCGGTCTCCGGCCCCCGGACCACCGCAACGACACTGACCACACCAGCCACCCCCATCTCCCACATTGACGCACACATCACCCAAGCCCGACCAACCGGGATTGATGAATTCGACCGAGTCCTCGGCGGAGGGCTGGTCCCCGGCGCAGTCATCCTCCTCGCCGGGGAACCCGGGGTAGGAAAATCCACCTTACTTCTCGACGTGGCTGCAACCACCGCACGCAGCGGCCGCACAGTCCTCTACGTCACCGCCGAGGAATCCGCAGGTCAAGTCCGTTTACGCGCCGAACGGATCGGCGCACTTGACGACAACCTCTACCTCGCCTCCGAAGTCGACCTGGGACAAGTACTCGCCCACGTCAACGCGGTCACACCAGACCTGCTCATCGTGGACTCCGTGCAAACGATCGCCTCCACCCAAGTGGACGGCGCAGCAGGAGGTGTCGCCCAAGTCAAAGAAGTCGCCTCCGCCGTGATCTCCGTAGCCAAAGAACGCGCAATCCCCACCATTGTCGTAGGACACGTCACCAAAGACGGGTCCGTGGCAGGACCACGAACCCTGGAACACCTTGTCGATGTGGTCTGCCAGTTCGAAGGAGACCGTCATTCACGGTTACGCATGGTCCGCGCTGTGAAAAACCGGTACGGTCCCACCGATGAGGTCGGGTGCTTTGACCTCAGCGAAACCGGAATAGTCGGGTTGGCTGATCCCTCGGGGTTATTCCTTTCGCAGGTCAACATGCTCGTCGCAGGAACCTGCATCACTGTGACCCTTGAGGGGCGCCGCCCACTGGCGCTAGAAGTCCAGTCCCTTGTGGTCCCCAGCCCACTGACCAACCCCCGCCGCACCACCAGTGGAGTTGATTCCTCACGTCTGGCGATGATCCTGGCGGTTGCCCACCGCCACCTGGGGGCACGCCTCATGGACGCCGACATTTACGTGTCCACGGTTGGGGGCGCAAAAATGACTGAACCAGCAGTAGACCTCGCCATGCTCCTAGCAACAATGAGCGCCGTTGAGGACCGTCCCTTACCAGTGGGAACTATTGCTCTGGGTGAAGTTGGTCTGGCCGGAGAGATCCGGTCCGTCACTGGTCTGGCCCGTCGCCTCCAGGAAGCGGCACGCCTTGGTTTCACCCGGGCCATCATCCCTGCCAGCACGAATACACCCGCAGTTGCCGGGATCACCACGTTGGAAGCAACCACAGTGCGCGATGCGCTCGCACACGCATACGAGTGAACCGCTCACGATAACCCTGACCAGGGAATCATCCATGTCATACCTGAGGTTGATTCTTTGCGTTTTTCACCGCGCGAGCGCCCAATTCCCGTAGTATTCTGTCGTGGCCTTCTCTCCTGCACCGCAAACTGACCAACTGCTCCGTGACACTCTCGCCACGGTTGCACCAGGCACAGAACTTCGTGATGGCCTCGAACGGATCTTGCGTGGCCGCACCGGGGCACTCATTGTTCTTGGGTACGACGACGTGGTCGAATCCATTGCCACAGGCGGGTTCGAACTCGATGTCGAATTCTCCGCAACACGGCTTCGGGAACTGTGCAAAATGGATGGCGCCGTGGTCATGGACCCGGCTACACGGCGGATCCGGCGGGCAGCAGTCCAACTACTGCCCGATTCCTCCATTGAAACCTCTGAATCGGGTACCCGGCACCGCACCGCTGAGCGGGTGGCGAAACACACTGGTCTCCCCGTCATTTCCGTGTCGCAATCCATGCACATTATTGCGCTGTATGTGGGTGGCCGCCGCCACGTGTTGGAAGACCCAGACACCATCATCGGCCGGGCCAACCAAGCGATCGCTACCCTCGAACGGTACAAGGCTCGCCTCGATGAAGTGAGCGGAACATTATCAGCCCTCGAAATTGAAGACCTCGTCACCGTGCGTGATGTGTGTATTGTCGTGCAGCGCCTCGAAATGGTGGGGCGCATTTCCGATGAAGTTGCCAACCATGTGGTGGAACTTGGGGTTGAAGGTCGCCTCTTGGCGTTGCAGCACGACGAGCTCATCGGTGCGATCAGCGCCGACCGTGAACTTGTGTTGCGCGACTATGTGGATACCACCAAAAAGAACCACTCCGTCGCTGATGTTCTCGCCCAACTGGCTGCCCTTGACTCCACGGAGCTTCTAGACCTTGGTCTTATTGGTCGAGTCCTAGGACTCCCTGGTGGTGGTGACGCGCTGGACGCCGCAGTTGCACCCCACGGCTACCGACTCATGGCGCGGATCCCGCGACTTCCCGCACTCATCATGGACCGGTTGGTGCAGCACTTTGGCGGCTTGCAAAAGCTTCTCGCCGCCACAATTGATGACCTCATGGCCGTTGATGGTGTCGGTGAACAGCGCGCCCGGGCTGTGCGTGAAGGCCTGTCCCGACTCGCAGAATCAAGCATCCTCGAACGCTACGTCTAAGACCTTCATCCGGCTGTGCGCCCAGTGACAAGGACCCGGGCCTTACTCATGCCACGGAAAACACGAATCGCTCCGAGGTTTTCCCGTCATAGGACACGACCGCATAGTACGTACCTGGTTTGAGTTCCGGCAGGTCATTCTCGCAATCTTTCGTGGAACGCGTTGACTGCCAGGGAACAATCATCTCGTCTTGGTCTCCTGTGGCGAACAGCAGTGTTCGTGACCCTGCTGTATCGCAGTGCGCCGAGGACCAAATATTGTCGTTCCCTGAATGAACCGTCACGACCCGCTCACTGAGCCCTGCGTCCACTGTGCAGTCTGCCTCACCTGTGTACCGCATTGTCACGGTGAAGGGCAGCGTCTCCCCTGGCGTTGTTGTGGTTTTGTCACTTGTGAGGGTCAGGGTGATGTGCGCGGGGTCGCACGCTGCGGGACCACCCGTATCAGTGTCAGCAGGTTGCGCATCGGTACTAGTGTCACCCGTGCCACCGGTACTAGTGGCCGATGACGAAGTGTCCTCGCCAAACAACGCAGCCCACGCACTGCGCACTCCCCAACTCACCAGGGCCACCAACGCGACCAGGATGGCAAGCGCAACTGCCCGCCGAATCCAGTACACCCGTTGCGGGACGGGTTGGGGTCGTGGTGAACGCGGCGGGCGAGGTGGTCGCCGTGGTGGCTCGTCCATGGTTGTACGGTAACGACACCCACCCAATCGTGATGTGCGCCACGCCGCTTCGTCACAATTTCTCCTCACACACGGCACCTGGGAAGTGACGTGCTGCCGTTCCGCAACGCGCGCATTGTCGCCGACGCGCCCCCAGCTCTCCCCATTGCTGACATGTGACAATAGGCGCCATGCCCCCAGCACCACACACCACACCACCGCATGTTGACGAAGTTCACGCCCAGTTGTCTGCGTGGTTCGACGGCGCTGAACGCGATCTGCCGTGGCGGCGCCCAGGCACAACACCGTGGGGGGTTTTGGTCAGTGAGGTGATGTCCCAACAAACCCCCGTGGCACGTGTTGCTCCCAGGTGGGAGCGATGGATGACGATGTGGCCCACGCCCGCCCACATGGCTGCTGCATCTCGTGATGTGGTCCTCACCGAGTGGGGAACGTTGGGTTACCCGCGTCGTGCACTGCGCTTGCACGAATGTGCTCGTGTCATCACCGAACGTCACCACGGTGAAGTTCCCGCTACGGAGGAAGAGCTGCGTGCACTGCCAGGGATTGGTTCCTACACGGCGGCCGCTATTGTGGCGTTTGCCTTTCACCGGCGTGCAGTGGTTCTTGACACCAACGTGCGTCGGGTGATTGCGCGAGTGTTTGCAGGGGTTGCTCTTCCGCCGCCGTCGCCCCGGCGCCATGAGTGGGAGCTAGCCGATGCGCTCGCCCCGCTAGCAGACCAGGACGCCGCACGGTGGGCGGTTGCGTCCATGGAGTTTGGTTCGTTGGTGTGCACAGCTCGGACACCTCGGTGTGACCAATGCCCGATCGCGCACCTGTGCGGGTGGCGGGAGGCAGGCTATCCCGATGACGAGCACGCGCCCATTCGTCGTCCGCAACGCTTTGCCGGCACGAACCGGCAGGTGCGTGGCATCATCATGGCTCACCTGCGAGCGCATCGGTGTGCGAGTCGTGATGAGGTTGCTGGTTTGTGGGTTGCGGACCCCGAGCAGTTGTCCGCGTGTGTGGAGTCGTTGGTGGCGGATGGTTTGGTGGAAGAAACGGCAGGTGTCTTCCATCTTCCTGATGTGGTGGTGGCTACGGGTGGGGTGGGTGCTCGTTGAGTTCGATGAGCATGCGGGTGTTGCCGAGGGTGTTGGGTTTGACGCGGGCAAGGTCGAGGAACTCGGCGATTCCGTCGTCGTGGGAGCGTAGGAGTTCGGCGTAGACCTCGGTGGAGACGGGGGTGCCGTCGATGGGGTGGAATCCGTGGCGGGTGAAGAAGTCGACTTCGAAGGTGAGGCAGAAGACTCGGCTGAGTTGCATGGTGTGGGCGCGGTGGAGGAGTTCGGTGACGAGTGCGTCACCAATTCCGTGGCCGCGGTGGTGTTGTGAGACGGCGAGGGTGCGGATTTCGGCGAGGTCTTCCCACATGACGTGGAGTGCACCGCATCCGATGATGGTGTGTGGCTCTCCCATAGGGTGGGCGACAACAAATTCTTGGATGGCTTCGTAGTAGGCGACTGCTTCTTTCGCGATAAGGATGCGCTCGTGTGCGTAGGGTTCAACAAGTTCGCGGATTGCTCTGACGTCGCGGGGGGCTGCTGGGCGCAGCTGGAACACTGGTGATGTCACCTTCACAGATTACGCGGGTGTGTTTGTTATGTCGTGGTTATTGTGAGCAGGCGGGTTGCGGTGACTTCGTCGATGACGAGGTCGGTGATGACGCCTGCTTGGAGTGCGGCGAGAAGTGCGGGAACTTTGTTGTCACCTGCTACTGCGCATACTCGGCGTGGGAAGGTTGTGAGTTGGTCGGGTGTGGGGCCGGTTGCTCGGCGGTTGATGGGGATATCGGCGTAGGTTCCGTCTGCTCGGAGGAAGACGGTGCAGACATCGCCGACGACGCCTTCGGTGTCGAGGACTGCGATGTCTTCGGGTTCGAGGTAGCCGGCGGAGTAGACGTGGGAGGGGAGCGCCCCTGTGGTGGCTCCTACGGAGAACAAGGCGATATCGGTTTGGGCTTGGACGTCAAGGACACGGCGTACGGAGCGTTCCCGCCACATCGCGTCTTTTGTTTCTTCGTAGTCGAAGAATGCGGGGACGGGGAAGTACACGGAGTGGGCGTCAAACGCGTCGGCGAAGGCGGCCAGGAGGTCTCCTGCGTAGGCGACTCCTGATGTGCGGGTGTTGGCTGCCCCGTTGAGTTGGACAACGATCGCCCCGTGGATGGGTTTTGCGGGCAAGTGGCGGGCGATAGCCGATGTGGTGGTTCCCCAGGCGATGGACAGCACCATTTCGGATTGCAGCCATGAAGCAAGGAGTCGGGCGCACGTCAGTGCAACTTGGTCTAGTCGTGCCTCGTGGGAGGTGGAGTCGAGTACGGGGACGACGAAGGCTTCCACGCCCCATCGTTCGCGGAGGTATTGCCGTATCCCAGGCGCGCGGGAGTGAGTTGGGCGAAGATTGATTTCAACAAGGCCTGTCTCACGGGCAGCTTTAATCATGCGGGAGACGGTTGAGCGTGAGGTCCCTAAGTGGCGTGCAATGGTCTCCATTTTGACGTCTTGGAGGTAGTACATTGACGCAGCCTTAAGGACATCTTGATCGCGATACACCACACCCCAGTGTTGCACATATGTGCACAGCGGTTGCGCAGCCGTTCGCCACCCTGAATATTTGTACCGAACACATCCCACCCGGAAGGTGACACATGTCAGCCCTGACAGCCAGCACGGCAATGACGCCCGAAACCAGAATTCGATCCCTGGAAGCATTAAAGGCCACCACACCTGAGGAGCCGTTAGACGTCCTCATCATTGGTGGCGGGGTCACCGGTGCAGGGACAGCACTTGACGCAGTCACCCGTGGGCTCGACACTGCGATCATCGAGGCACAAGACTGGGCATCGGGGACGTCAAGCCGCTCTTCTAAACTTGTCCACGGTGGTTTGCGGTACCTGCAAATGCTGGACTTCTCTCTTGTTCATGAAGCACTCACTGAACGAGACCTGCTCATCAACAAGTTGGCCCCACACCTGGTCAAACCGGTGCCCTTCTTGTTCCCCCTCATCAAACAGTACGAGCGCCCCTACATTGGCGCGGGCATCATGCTCTATGACATTCTTGCCTCGCTTGCCCCAGGGAAACGGGCGATGCCGTTCCACCGGCACCACGGCCGCAAATCCATGGAACGCCGCTTTCCCTCGCTGCGTCACGACGCTGCTGTTGGAGCGATCGAGTACTACGACGGGTCCGTCGACGACGCACGTCTTGTCCTCACCCTCACCCGCACTGCCGTGTCCTACGGTGCTCACGCCTGCTCCCGGACTCAAGTTGTTGAACTGACCAAATCACCGGCTGGCCGAGTCAACGGCGCAGTTCTTAAAGACCTTGAAACCGGCGACACTTTCACCGTGCATGCACGGCATGTCATCAACTCCACCGGTGTGTGGACCGAGGAAACAGAAGCACTGGCCGGTGGCACCGGCGGCCTGAAGGTCCTTGCGTCCAAGGGCATCCACATTGTGGTGCCCCGTGACCGAATCAAGGGCAACGCGGGCCTGATTTTGCAAACCGAAAAGTCAGTTCTCTTTGTGATCCCCTGGTCACGGTACTGGGTGATCGGAACCACCGACACCCCGTGGGAGCACGACCTTCAACACCCGGTCGCCACCGCAGAAGACATCGACTACGTCCTGGATCATGCCAACGCGGTCCTGCAAGACCCATTGACCCGGGACGACATCATCGGGACCTGGGCTGGGTTACGGCCTCTGCTGCAACCAGGGACCAAAGAGGGCACCTCATCGGCAAAGGTTTCGCGTGAGCACACAGTTGCTTCCCCAAACCCAGGATTCACCGTGATCGCGGGTGGGAAACTCACCACCTACCGGGTCATGGCAGAAGACGCGGTGGACTTTGCCCTTGGCCCAGAAGCATCCGCACGCCCATCAGTCACCAACAACATCCCCCTGCTTGGTGCAGTGGGGTTGGCAGCCATGACCAATCAAGCCAAGGCACTGTCCAAGCGTTTTGGCTGGTCGAAGCAGATGATCGCCCACCTGCTTCACCGCTACGGCTCGATGATCAACGAAATCGCTGCGGCCTGTGGCCAAGACCCTTCGCTGGCAGAACCCCTCACGCACGCAGATGCCTACTTGCGAGCCGAAATTTGGTATGCGGCGCACAACGAGGGTGTCATTCACCTTGAGGATGTCATGCTGCACCGAACCCGCATCATCTATGAGTACGCGGATAAGGGGCGGGCCGCAATCGACGAGATCACCGAGATCGTCGGCGAGGCCCTTGGGTGGGACGAGGACCGTCGCGCCCAAGAAAAGCGGTCCTACCTGGAACGCATCGACGCTGAAGAAGCCGCTGAACAAGAACTCGACGATGCTGCGGCAGAAAAGGTGCGGTTGCGCGCCACTGAGATCGCCCCGATGGAGCGACTCGCCTAAAGCGTGCGTTGCGGGGGCCCGTGCCCCCGCAACGCCCTCCCATTCACCGTGTACAACGCGTGCCGGCGGGAGAACATTGACAACGACGTCAAGAAAGAGCAGGAACACATGGATACCATGACCCTCGGGGACGTATTCCTTTCCGAAGTCCTCGGAACCGCCACCCTCATCCTCTTGGGTGCTGGGGTAGTCGCTAACCAAGTCCTCGCCAAAACAAAGGGCAACTCCACCGGCTGGGTTCTCATCACCTTTGGGTGGGGGTTCGCCGTGTTCGCCGGTGTGTATGTGGCTTTCGCCTCCGGCGCCCACCTCAACCCAGCTGTCACTCTCGGTATTGCCGCATCGGGTGCCGAGTGGTTTGTGGACGGTCAGATCGCTGTCGACGCTACCTCCATCGCGGTGTACCTTGCCGCTGAACTGGTCGGTGCCTTTATTGGTGCTGTCCTTGCCTGGTTGGCGTACAAGAACCACTTTGATGCAACCGAGGATCAAGGCTTGAAACTTGCGGTGTTCGCCACTGGACCGGAGATCCGCAACCCGATCTGGAACACCGTCACCGAAATCATTGGCACCTTCGTTCTCGTGTACTGGGTGTTGGTGTCCGGGTACACCGAAACGATGATTGGCCCACTGGGTGTGGCACTCATCGTGGTGGTTATTGGTATGGGCCTTGGTGGCCCAACCGGGTACGCGATCAACCCCGCACGTGACCTCGGTCCCCGTATTGCCCACGCCATTTTGCCCATCAAGGGCAAGGGGACATCAGACTGGGGCTACTCGTGGGTTCCTATTGTTGGCCCCAGCATTGGTGCCGTCATCGCAGGTCTTTTGTACGCAGCAATTTACTGAGCTTAACCACGTCAGACACGAAGAGGGAAACGACACATGACCAAGAAATTTGTTCTTGCCATCGACCAAGGAACAACAAGCTCCCGCGCAATTTTGTTCACCCATCAGGGCACGATCCACTCGGTTGGCCAGTTGGAGCACGACCAGATCTTCCCGCAAGCAGGGTGGGTAGAGCACAACGCCGACCAAATTTGGAACAACGTGCGCGAAGTGGTGGGCCTTGCTCTCACTCGCGGGAACGCCACCTACGATGATGTCGCTGCTGTAGGGATCACCAACCAACGTGAAACAGCTGTGGTGTGGGACAAAAACACCGGGAAACCGGTGTACAACGCCATTGTGTGGCAAGACACTCGCACCCAAAAAATTGTTGACGAACTCGGTGGGGACGAAGGCGCAGACCGGTACAAGAAACTCACCGGTTTGCCTTTGGCTACCTACTTCTCTGGGCCAAAGGTCAAGTGGATCCTCGACAATGTTGATGGTGCCCGGGAAGCAGCGGACAAGGGTGACCTGTTGTTTGGGACCACTGACTCGTGGGTGCTGTGGAACATGACGGGTGGCCCCAACGGTGGTGTCCACGTCACCGATGTCACCAACGCGTCGCGTACACTGTTGATGAACATTGAAACCCTGCAGTGGGATGAATCCATGGCCGAGGTCATGGGGATCCCGATGTCCATGCTCCCGGAAATTAAGTCATCCTCCGAGGTGTATGGGCACGGTCGTAAGCAGGGGCTGGTTCCTGGTGTGCCCATCTCGGGGATTCTGGGTGACCAGCAGGCTGCCACGTTTGGGCAGGCGTGTTTTGAGGTAGGCACCGCGAAGAACACGTACGGTACTGGCAACTTCATGCTCATGAACACAGGTACCGAACCGATCCACTCGAAGAATGGTCTGCTCACCACGGTGTGCTACAAGATTGGTGACCAGCCCGCCGTGTACGCCTTGGAAGGCTCCATTGCGGTCACTGGGTCATTGATTCAGTGGTTGCGGGACAACTTGGGTCTGTTTGAAGATGCCCAAGATGTGGAGTACTTGGCACGCAAGGTTGATGACAATGGCGGCGCCTATGTGGTTCCTGCGTTCTCTGGTTTGTTTGCGCCCTACTGGCGTTCCGATGCGCGTGGCGCGATTGTGGGTCTAACCCGCTACGTGAATAAGAACCACATTGCCCGTGCAGCTCTTGAGTCGGTGGCATTCCAGACCCGTGAGGTCGTTGATGCCATGAACGCTGATTCTGGTGTGGCGTTGACTGAGCTCAAAGTGGACGGCGGCATGGTCGCTAATGAACTGCTCATGCAGTTCATTAGCGACCAGCTTGATGTGGAGGTTATTCGACCTGAGGTCGCGGAAACTACCGCACTTGGTGCCGCCTACGCGGCTGGTATTGCGGTGGGTTTCTGGAATGGGGAAGACGACGTCCGCAACAACTGGAAGGAAGGCAAACGCTGGGCCCCTGCTGAGAAGCAGTCCGAACGTGAGCGTCAGTACCGGTTGTGGAAGAAAGCTGTAACAAAGACGTTCGACTGGGTTGATGACGACGTGAAGTAGGTCGTTGAGCACGACCAGTGATGACCCAGGGCCGTGGCGCGTTGAGCGCCACGGCCCTGGGCGTTGCGGTGGTTGTCCACCGCGTGGGCGTGGACGCGTGGTGGTGGGACAGTGCGGGCCGCTGGTGTCAGTGGGGGCAGCGACAATGGTGTGGTGTACATCGTTGTGGAGCTCATGAGTGCTGGGGACGCTGACCCATCAGCACCGTGTGTGCGGGCGGTTCCGTGTCAGGTTGATCCGGTGTCGGGTCAGGTTCATGCTGATGCACCCGTTGTCCTCAGTGCCGCGGACTGCGTTGCGTGGGTGACTGACCGGGAGATCGACCGCCCCCGGTGGGTGTGGGCGGATACCTCTGTGGTATATGACTTTCTTCTTGCACGGGGCGTGTGGGTGGCAAAGTGTCATGATCTTCGCCTGTCACGGGCGATTTTGTCACGTGCGGCGTGGGTAGATTCTTCGGTGTTTCGGGCGCCCTCGTCCCAGGCTGAGCAAGGGGCACAGGAACTTGCGTGGTGGGATGGGCCCACTCCGGTCGCGGCACGCCAGGACGTGTTGTTTGATGAGTCCCACAGCGAGGTGACCCCCGATTGTGTGGCGGAGTTGGAACGGCAGATGCGGGTGTTGCGTACTGCGGGTAATGGGTGGCGCCAGCGGTTGAGTTTTTTGATGGCGTTGGAGTCAGCAGGGGCGTTGATTGCTCGTGAGATGTACGCCGTGGGGGTGCCTTGGGATCGGGATCATCATGAGGCGTTGTTGCGAGAACAGTTGGGTGAGCGTCCCGCAGTTGGGGTTCGCCCGGCCGCCCTTGAGGCGGTCGCGCAGGAGTTACGAAGGCTACTTGATGCACCAGAGCTGAATCCTGATTCGCCCAAGGACTTGTTGCGGGCTTTGAACTCTGCGGGTATCCCTGTGACAACCACGAGTAAGTGGGCGTTGCGTGAGCATCGGCACCCGGCGTTGGCACCGTTGGAACGGTATAAACACCTTGCCCGGTTGTGGACCGCGCATGGGTGGGCGTGGCTGGATGAGTGGGTCAGCGATGGCCGTTACCGCCCCGTGTACACCCCTGGGGGTGTGGTCACGGGGCGGTGGGGCGCCGACGGTGGCGGGGCGTTGCAGTTACCGAGGGCGATTCGTGGGGCAGCCCGTGCTGGTGACGGGTTCACGTTTGTGATCGCGGATGCCTCTCAGCTTGAACCGCGTGTGCTTGCTGCCATGTCAGGTGACGCAGCGATGGCGGAGGCTGGACGTGGAGGCGACATGTATCAGCGGATTGCTGATGCCGGTGTGGTGCCCAGCAGAGAACATGCGAAGTACGGCATGTTGGGGGCCATGTATGGCGGGACCACGGGAGTGTCCGCGCAGGTCTTGCCGCAGTTCCGTCAGGCTTTTCCAACAGCGATGGCCATGGTGGAGTCTGCTGCGCGGGTAGGTGAGCGTGGCGGGCAGGTCACGACATGGTTGGGGCGCACTTCGCCGCCTGGCGTTGTGTCGCACCCTGATGAGAGCGACGATGCGGATGTTGCGCGTGAGCGTCGGTTACGAAGTCGTAGTTATGGGCGGTTTACCCGAAATTTTATTGTGCAGGGGAGCGCCGCTGAGTGGGCGATGGCGTGGATGGTGGAGATTCGGTTGCGGTTGCACCAGTTGTCGTTGGGGGATCCGACGCTATCAGCACCGTCTTTGGTTTTCTTTTTGCATGATGAGGTGTTGATTCACACTCCCGTGGAGTGGGCGGAGACGGTTGCTGAGGTCGTGCGTGTGTCTGCCCGACAAGCCGGGGAGACCCTTTTTCCTGGCTCCGTGGTGGAGTTCCCGGTGAAGGTATTGGTCAATGATTCGTACACTGACCCAAAGGTGGTGTCACAGGGGGTCGGAGAATCGCATGGCGATCTCGCCGATCATGCGCCGTGAGTCTTCAATGCCGTTGTAGTCAACACCGTTCATGAGCCGGAGCACGATGGTGTTGAGGTAGAGCGCCACGACTGCTTCGGTGAGTTGACCGAGGGGGACGTTGGCGGTGCGGCCGAATTTTTTGAGGAACCCCGCAATGATGACTTGGGCTTGGGGGCCAAAGACATCGCGGTGGTAGTTCAACCGGTCACGAGCTCCTGGGACACGCACGGACATGAGGTGGAGTTCTTGGAGGATGACATACCAGTTGTCAGAGAGCACTTCGAGCCGGTCGAATGCTTCGGTGATGGCAATGCGCGGGTCTACGTTGTCGGGGAATTCGTCCAGGACGGCAAGCGAGACGTCAATGCGTTCTTGGCACATGCGTTCAAACATGTCGAAGAAGACTTGTTCGATGGAGTCGAAGTTGGAGTAGAACGCGCCGCGGGTGAATCCTGCTTCATTGACCAGATCGTCAACGCGGGTGGCGCCAAACCCTTTGGCGACAAACACTTTTTCGGCGGCTTCAAGGAGCCGTAGTCGCGTGTTTTCGCGGCTTCGGGTGGGCTGGTGGGTGCGTCGCGCATCGTCAGGTGTGCCAGTAGTGTCGGAAGTGGTGGTGTCACTTCCGGGCGTTGGCGTGCTGGCCATGTCTTGTCCTCCTTGAGTTGTGTGCCGCAGCACACGTATCCCATTCTAGGCCCGATCCATTAGTGTATTGAATACAAAATCGTATTGAGAAGTGTGAGGTGTCTCCTCACACCGGCCCGTCTCCCTCCCCCGCAGGAGCCCGCATGTCGACCGCGCTGTATAACCTCGGCCGTTACCTTTCCCGGCACAAAATCGCCACTGTCCTCACCTGGCTCATGATCATTGTGCTCAGTGTGGCTGCGGCGGTGTTGTCTGGTGGAAAGTTCAACGACAACCTCTCCATTCCCGGCACTGAAGCACAGGAGGGGTTAGAGGTCCTTGCCGAACGGTTCCCGCAAGTCTCCGGGGCAAGTGGCCAGCTACTCCTGCAAGCCCCTGATGGCGCCGACATTCGGGACTACCGCACCGACATTGAGCAGATCGTCGCGGACGGTAACGCCATCGAGGACGTCGCCATTGTGTCCAACCCGTTTGAGGAGGGTGGCGCATCGTCGTTCTCCCCTGACGGAGAGAACGTCTTGCTGCAAATCCAGCTTGATGTGCAGTTGGGCAGTATTTCCGATGCGACCCTTGACGGGTTCCGTGACCTTGCCGACGACGTCACTGCGTCCACTGACCTCACGGCTCATGTGGGTGGCGGCATGTTCCAGATGACCTCGGTGCATTTCTCGATTGCTGAGGTGTTGGGGGTTGGGGTCGCACTCATTGTCTTGGCGATCACTTTTGGGTCGTTGATTGCTGCGGGTATTCCGATCGTCACCGCGATCATTGGTGTGGCGGTGTCGATGTTGCTTGTTATCACCGCTGGAGCTTTCACGGATATTTCTTCCACGACTCCCACGTTGGCGATCATGCTTGGGTTGGCTGTGGGCATCGACTATGCGTTGTTCATTATTTCCCGGCACCGATCCCAGTTGGCCGACGGGCTGGATGTCACAGAGTCCATCGCGCGGGCTGGTGCGACTGCAGGGTCAGCGGTGATCTTCGCCGGGATGACGGTCATTATTGCTTTGTGTGGGTTGGGGGTTGCCGGGATTCCGTTCCTCACGGTCATGGGTCTTGCTGCGGCTGCGGCTGTGGCGATCGCTGTGTTGATCGCGATCACGCTCCTTCCCGCAGTCTTAGCTTTACTTGGTGAGAAGCTTCGACCACGGCGCCGCCACACCCCCGGCGAGGCGAAACCCACTGCCCGGTGGGTAAAGATCACGACCAGTCACCCGTGGTGGACGCTTGTAGCGTGTGTGGTGTTGCTTGGCGTTGCCGCTATTCCGGCAAAAGACCTGACCTTGGCGTTGACGGATAACGGTTCGCAGCCGGTGGGCACCGATGTGCGGGACACCTACGACCTCGTTGCCGATGCGTACGGGGAAGGTTTTAACGCTCCGATTCTTGTGACCGCTGACATTATTGCCTCCGATGATCCGCTGGGGGTTGTTCAGGCATTGTCTGATGACATCGAGGCTATTGACGGGGTGGCGTCGATTGGAATTGCCACCCCGAATATGACAGCCGACTTGGGCATGGTTCAGTTGGTGCCCCAGTGGGGGCAAACAGACCCACGAACCGCTGAGTTGGTCCACGATATTCGTGAGCAGGCTGACCGGTGGGAAGAGGACCTGGGCATTGACAATGTCACGGTGACTGGGCAGGTCGCAGCAGGTATTGATATTTCGGAGAAGTTGTCCAACGCACTGTTGCCGTTTGGGGCGGTTGTGGTGGGCCTGTCACTGGTACTGCTCTTGGTGGTCTTCCGCTCGATTGCGGTACCAATCAAGGCAACACTGGGCTACTTGTTGTCGATTCTTGCCTCGTTTGGGTTGACGTGGGCTGTGTTTGGGTGGGGCTGGGCGGCTGCCGCTCTCAACGTGGATACCACCGGCCCGATCATTTCGTTCATGCCGATCATTGTGATGGGTGTGTTGTTCGGTTTGGCCATGGACTATGAGGTGTTCTTGGTGTCGCGTATTCGCGAGGAATACGTGCACACAGGCGATGCGCGTGGCGCGATCCTCACCGGATACACCGAGTCGGCGCGCGTGGTATCAGCGGCGGCAATCATCATGATCGCTGTGTTTGGGTCGTTTGTTCCCATGGGGGATGCGATCATCAAACCGATTGCGTTTTCGTTGGCAGTTGGGGTTTTCATTGACGCGTTTCTTGTGCGCATGACCCTGGTTCCAGCAGTGTTGGCGATCCTTGGAGATCGGGCGTGGGCGCTGCCCCGCTGGTTGGAACGCACCATGCCGCACTTGGATGTGGAAGGAACAGGACTGGAGAAGCGGCTCGCTCAGCAAGAATGGGCCGCCCACAACCCGGGTGTCGCTGTCCGCGTGGAGAACATGGTGCTGCATGACACCCGCGACCACGCGCTCGTGTCAGGGTTGTCGCTCACCGCAACAACCGGTGATGTTCTTCTTGTTCGGTCCACCGACACGTTGGCCCGCCAAGCAACCCTGGCTGCGGTCACCGGGCGGCACCGCATCGAATCCGGTGTGGTCACTATTGCTGACTGTGTCCAACCCGAGGAACGGAACCGGTTGCGACGCCGCTCAGCGTTCACGGTGAACACTGTCACCCTGTCCACACTGTCCGCCTGGGTGGAATCGGTCCTCACCGACCGTCATGGCGCTCATGTGGTGGCTGTTGACACCGCCGACCTGTTGATAGCGCCAGGGTCCGGGGGTCGGGTGGATGCGGCAACTCTCGATGCGCTGTGTGAGGTGCTTGCACCGTTGCACGCTGAAGGGATTGTCACGTTTGTGGGAACAGCAGCAGACGCGGACCCTGCTGTGGTCGTCACCGCGTTGACCTCTCGTATTCTTCCTTCGTCTTCTGTCCCGGCTCACGCCACCCCTATTGAGGAGTCACTGTGACTGGAATGTCCCGCCGGAAAGTCATTGCTCTCATCCTTGCGACCCTCTTACCGGTTGCCTCGATCGCCCTGATGCTGTGGTCCTACCACGACCGTGCCGATGCGGCCACGAACGTCAAAGCCGCGGTAGTCAACCTTGATGAAATGGCCACCATCGGGGAAGGCGAGGACGCTCAACCATTCCCCGGTGGTCGTCTCCTCACCGCAGGACTCACCACCAACGAAGACGTTCTCACGTGGGATATTGTTTCCCAGTCCACAGCGCGCGACGGGTTAGAATCCGGCGATTATGCCGCGATCATCACCATTCCCAAAGAGTTTTCCGCATCGGTTGTTGGGGTGCTCAACAACTCCCCCACCCAAGCTCCCATCACGGTTGAAACGAACGAGGCGAACTCACAGCTGGTGTCGTTCCTGTCCCAGTACATTGCCCAAACAGCGGCAGCAACCACCGGGTATGAGATCACGGAAATGTTCATCAACTCCACTCTCACCCAGGTGCAACCCCTCGCAGGTGGACTCACTGACGCCGCTGACGGAGCTAACCAACTCGCGCAAGGAACTAACGAACTCAGCGACGGACTCGGCCAGATCTCTGGAGGCGCCGGCGTCCTCGCAGACGGTGTCACTGAAGCAGGAACTGGTGCATCCCAGCTTGCTGACGGCGCCCGCCAACTCAATACCGGGATCGGTCAGTTCGCCCAAGGCGTGAGCTCTGCGCAGTCTGGAGCCGGGCAACTCACCACAGGGGCATCCCAACTCGCTGGCGGTGTCTCTGAACTGGCAACCGGCACCCGAGAACTAGCAGGTGGCGCATCCGAACTCGCCGCCGGAGCGGAAGAACTGGCAGGCGGATTAAGCACCCTCTCAAAAGAAGCATCCGCCCTCCCACAAGGTGTGCGCCAACTCAACTCGGGCGCTGAACAACTCGCAGATGGACTCACACAAGCCTCACAAGGCGCACAAGCACTACGTCCAGCAGTCGCTGGGTTGGCAGGCGGTTCCGAAGAACTCGCACAAGGCGCACAAGCAATCACCGGTCTGACACAATCGGTCCAACTGGCCTGCTCGGACCCCAGCACCGCTGACGAATGCGCTGCAGCACTGGGAACACTCACCACCGTCGTCTCCGGGTTTTCCCAAGGAGCCACCGGATTTTCCCAAGGCGCAGACCAACTCGTGACCGGCCTCAGCGACCTTCCCGACGGTCTCAGCGCACTCGCCGCAGGAGCCAACGACCTGGCAGAAGGAACCAGCGAACTCGCCGCCCAAGCACCCCAACTCACCCAAGGCATCACCCAACTCAGCAACGGTGCCACTGAACTAGCCGGCGGAACCCAAGAACTCGCCTCCGGAACCTCCCAACTCGCTGACGGTGCCGCACAACTCAACGGCGGTGCCGGGGCCCTGTCACAAGGTCTTGGGGAACTCACCGGTGGCCTGTCCTCCGCTGCAGCAGGCGCATCGCAACTCCAGCAAGGCTCCTCCCAACTCGCCACCGGAACCAGCGAACTCGCCACCGGCATCACCGGCGCCGGAGATGGCGCCCGTGAACTCGCTGACGGGTTGGAACAACTCGATGACGGGTCCACCCAACTCGCCGGCGGAGCAGACGAACTCGCTGACGGACTGGGGGACGCATCACAGCAAGTTGGTGCGCTCAACGACATTCCCGACACCATCGGGAGCGTTCTAGCCAAACCCATCATCTCCGACCACGTGGAAACGAACCCGCTTGGCTCAGCGATCTCTGGGCTCGCCGGACCCATCGCCGCCGTGTTCATGTGGGTTGGGGCGTTCGCGCTTTCCCTGATTCACCGGATTTCCCCCCGCACATACTTGGGAACAACCGTCCCCGTTGGGCAACGGCTCGCATCCGGGTTGGTCATCCCAGGGGTTGCGGCCCTCATCCAAACCGCAGCGCTCCTCGCTGTCCTGGTGAGCTTCGGAGTGAAGATCGCGAACTGGCCACTGACCATCATGGTCCTGCTCGTCGGGACGTTGACGTTCATGGTCATCACCGAAGTGTTCGTGTTGCTGTGGGGCAAATCCACCGGCTGGTTGGTCTCACTGTTGTTCTTCGCAGTCCAAGCCGCCAGCGTTGGCGGGTTACTCCCCATTGACACCGCACCTCACACATTTCAGGTGCTCAACGCCCTTGTGCCACTGCCGCTTGCTGCCGATGCACTCAATGCATCAATTGCAGGAGCAACCTCCGCTCATGCTGGGATCGCACTTCTTGGCTTGGTCATGTGGTTGCTCATCGCTGGAGCAGCCGCATGGTGGGCTGCAGCACGGGAAGAACGGTGGCGGCCGCTTCCGACCGGGCAAGTGTCCCCCGCATAAGCGGCGACCACTGTGGGCCGCGCCCCACGCTCGACCCGCAGGGTTGACTAACCACGATGCACAACGACGATGCCCGTCCCCGGCAAGGGGGGCGGGCATCGCCGGTTTAATCGGCGCGGATCGCTGTTGCCGGGTTGACCTTGGCAGCAGACAACGCCGGATACACCGATGCGAGAACCCCCACAACTGCGCCAATAGCTAACCCGATGAGAGGCAGCCACCACGGCATGCTCACACTCCACCCATTGACTAATGCGGTCACAACCGTGCCCACCACCCCCACAGCCGCCCCGGCAAGCCCACCTAACACACCGGTGATGGCGCCTTCGGTGAGAAACAGTCGAGCGATGTCTGCGTGCGACGATCCAAGCGCACGCCGCAACCCGATTTCCGAAGTGCGCGACATGACGGACACAATCATGGAGTTCGCAATGAGAAGAGTGGTTAACACCAACAACGTCACCCCTACGGACATACCCAACCGGGACAGTTGGGAGTCCACCCCGGACCTCAACGAATCTAACGTGGCCACCTGTGTAACAGACAGCCGTTCTGGCGCATCGGGACGCACCACCTGACGCAACGCGGTGGACACTGGCCCCCCTGCACCGATTGCTGTGCGCACCGTCAACACTGCTTGACTGTCAGTGGGTTCTACTGCGAGCGCGTAGGCGTAGGGCACGATGATGAGGTGGTCGATGCGTGCTCGTGGTGAGGAGTGCACGATCCCGATGACGTCAACGCGGCGTCCTGCCAGTGAGATTTGGTAGCCGGTTGGGTAGGGGGTGTCGGTGGGGATTCCAAGTTGTTGGGCGGCTGTGGTACCGAGGTAGGCCACGTTGGTGTGTTCGGTTGCGTCAAGCACCCAGTGTCCTTGTGTTCCGCCGGTGATGTCCATGACGTCGAAGTAACCGGAGGTCACTCCTGTGACGGTCACGTCTGTGATGTAGTCGTCGAGGTTTGCGGTGGTGAACCGGTTGGGTTGTACCCGGTCGATGCTGATGTCGAGTCTGCGGGCTGAGGATTCCACCATGGGGAGGGTTAGCGCGCGGGTGTCGGCATTGTCGGGGAAGGTTCGGGTTTCTGTTCCGCCGGAGACGCTCACACTGATGTGGTCGAGGGTTCCTGCCGCCATGTCGTTGGTGATCTGGTGGGAGGCGGTCACATTGGACCCCAGGGACATGACGAATGTTCCGGCACCGAGCGCTACTGCGATGACGAGTAGGAGTGTGCGCTGGAGGCGGGCGCTCATGTCGAGGGCGCAGTCGTGGAAGGTATCAATGAACGCGCGCACTGGTTAGCTCCTGGGTGGGGTGTTGGTGAGGACCCCGTCGTCGATGTAGACGTTGCGGTGTGACCAGGCTGCTGTGCGATCGGAGTGGGTGATGACGACGATGGCGATGCCGGCTGCGGAGAAGTCGTCGAGGAGCGTGAGGATGAGGTCGGTGTTGCGGGCGTCAAGGTTCCCGGTGGGTTCGTCTGCTAGGACGATTTGTGGTTTGTTGACGATGGCGCGGGCGATGGCGAGCCGTTGTTTTTCGCCGCCGGAGAGGTTCCTTGCGTGGGAGTGTGTTCGGTGGGTGAGTCCGACTTTGTCGAGGGCTTCGTCGATGAGACGGGTTCGGGTGGTTGTGGGGGTGCGGGCGATGGACAGTTTCAGGTCGATGTTTTCCCTGGTCGTTCGGTGTCCGAGGATGTGGAATTGTTGGAAGACGAATCCGATTGCTTGGGACCGTAGGTGGTCTTTGGTGCGTGCTGGCATGCTCGCGGTTTCTTCGCCAAGGACGGTGTAACTTCCGCTGGTGGGTGCGTCGAGGAGGCCGAGCAGGTTGAGGAGGGTGGATTTGCCGGCTCCGGATGGGCCGTAGATCGCGAGTTTTTCTCCGGGTTCGACGCGGAGGGTTGCATCGCGGAGGGCGTGGATGGGTGGGTTGCCGGGGAAGGTGCGTGACAGGTGGGTGGCGTTGATGACGGCAGTCACTGGCCGCCACCTAGGACGACAATGTCTCCGTCGTTGAGGTCGGCTCCGGTGATGTCGACCCACCCGTCTTGTTGTTGGCCTGGGGTGACGTTGATGCGGGTGTGGTCATCTGGGTTTGCTGCGTCACGGGGGTGGGTGACGGTGAGTACATAGGTTCCGTTGCTGTCTTGCCTGATGGCCAGGAGTGGGACGGCGAGCGCTGTGGTTGCTGTTGTGGTGGTGTGTGACGCGGTGATGGTGACTCCGTCGTTGTCGGAGAATTCGGTGGCGTTGTCAGCGGGGACGGTCACTACGTAGTCGTAGCCGGGTGGGATGTTGTTGTCTGGTTCGCCTTCTTTGAATTCGGACAGGTTGGTCAGTGTTCCTTCGGCGTGGACGTGGGTGTTGGTTTGCACGGTCACCGTGACGGTGTCGCCTTCGGTGAAGCCTTCTGCTTCGAGGACTGAGAGTCTGCCGGTGACGGTGGTTCCTTGGGATCGTAGGTGGAGTGAGTCAGGTGATTCGCTGAGTTGTGTTCCAACCGGTGGTGTTTTGATGACGTCGACGCTTTTCGCGGGGATCGCGATGATTGCGAAGCGTGGAAGTGGGGTGTCCGCGGCTCGTTTCGCGGCGGCCAGGGCTGTGGTCAGGGCCGCTTGAGGGCGTTCGGTGTGTACGGTGTTTGTGCCGTCTTCGGTGGTGGTTGAGTCGCCGCTGGGTGGGGTGGGCCTCTCACTGGTGGCAGCGTTGAGTTCTTGTTGAGCTGCGGTGACTGCGTCGAGGAGGTCTGCCGATGCGCTGGGGGGTGTTGCCCCTGAGCTGCGGTAGAGTTCACGCACCGCTGCGGCCATACCTGGCCCGTAGTCTCCGTCGATTGCACCGTGGTAGTGCCCGAGGCGGGCGAGTTCTTGTTGGAGTGCTTTGACGTCGTGCCCTGAGTCGCCTGGGGCAAGATCGCGGTAGAGCGGGAATGGGATGGATAAGACGAACACGGGGTGTCCGGCGATGGAGAGGACGGGGCGGCCGCTTGCGATGGTTGTCCCGGCTTTGGCGATGCGTTCGGTGACGATGGGGGTGTCCCCGTTGGGTAACGCAAACTCTGGCAGGGTGATGGTTCTGCCTTTACGGATGGTCCCGGTGCCACTCGCAATGTCGGGCACAAAGTCGTGCATGGTGGCGGTTGCGGTTGCTTGGATAACAACGTGGGAGTTTTCTTGTGCTTGGTCTAGTGGGGTTCGCACAAGGAACCCGGCGAGGTATCCGACACCCAGTGCGAGGAGGGTCCCCAGAACCCACACAACCATCCACCGGTGTGGCAACGCCACCCTTGACTGGGGTGGGGATGCTGACGCATCGGCGGGGTCAGTGCCCTGCGTTGAGGACAAGCTGTTGGGTGTGTGCAGGATCTGGGTGTCCCACTCGGGTTGTGTCATGGTCCTGTGAGGGCAGGTTTCTGTGAGTGCTGCGTGAGCGTGGCAATGTCGGCGGCGTGGGCTTTCATGTAGTCATCGATCGCGGCGAGACTTTCCTCGACTGAGGCACGCATCGCGACGAGTTCTGCCTCGTATTTCGCTGCGACGGGAGCTTGGAATGAGGCTTCAATGTCGGACAGACGCTTGATGAGGTTGGTTTCGTCTTTGCAGTGAACGTCTGCGATGGCGGCGCGAATGGACTCTTCGTCAGCATCGATGTAAGACACGTTGGCGATGGCGAACTCGTTGTCGATCTCTTCTACAACAAACCCTTCGGCTTCGACGCATTGCCGCCATTGGTTTTCGGCTTCTTGCGCTTCCGGGGTGTTTTTCATGAGGAGGTAGGACAGGTCACGCATCTCTAACACTTCAGGGGGTGCTTGACTTTCGGGCGTGTAGGCGATGATTTCGAGGTCTTCACCGTTGGATCCGCAGCGGTCTTCTGCTGTGTCGTATTCCTCGTTGTTGATGTCCTCAGAGTATTGCGTTGCCCACGCCACCTCATACTCTCGTACTTGTTGGCCAAGAGGATCGGGAACATCTGCGTACCCGTATTGTTCCGCGTATCGCATCACCCAGCGACCGTAGCGTTGTGTTTCACTCCGGTCACGGTCTTCGCTGTTTGTTGGTACCCAAAACGCTGGGTAGCCTGCCTTCTGCATACATCGCGCCATGGACAGTACTGCGGCACTGTTCGCTGCAGAAAGTTCGTTTTTGTCCATGAAGTACTGTTCAAGGGGGAGGGTGATCTCCCCGGTTTCCCTGTCAAGTTCCGCTGATGCGCCCTGGTCTCGCGTATAGTCAGCGGGATTGAGCTCCTCAACGCTCGCAGTGTCTTTCGGTTCCACAGCCGGAGACTGCGGTGAACAAGCGACAACGACCATGAGGATCGCCGTGACAGCCACTATCTTTTTCATGTGAACCTCTCATTGGGCGGTAGCAAGGTTCGCTACCACCCAGCATTTCCTTAGTTGAACCAGTTGTGACGACTCAGCTTATTGTCGAAGTTCAAGGATTTGTGACCGGGGTAGCCCTGGTAACCAGCACCATTCGCCAGATTTGGGTCACGGACTTGCTGCCCGTAAGTCACCGTCCCGGTCTTCTTGGCGTTCACAGGATTGGTTAGGTCAAAATACCAGCCTTTGCAGGTGGCGTTGACACAAGCATGAATATTGGAAATTCTTCCGTTGTTAAAGACCGAGCTTGCGCGATTCTCCATTCCACCGATCACCCCTCCGTAGTTTGAGTAGGGTTCAAGATCCTTTGCCGAAAACATCTTGTCACCGGTGTAGTTCACTTTTGACCACAGGCAGTAATACCCCTTCGGGCATTCTGTGTAGGCGGCGCTCGCTGGTGCGGGCACGCCACATATCGCAAGCAAAGCAGCACCAAGTAATATAAATGCTTTACGTATATTGTCTCTTTCACGGTTTAATCGCCGAACCTTTCGGTTCATTGATCTATACGTTTAGATCTATACGTTTAGCGTGTTATCCGAGGTAAGCGTGCCTCATGAATCTACACCAGGGTGACCACACAGCGCAAGCCTGTGACCTGCGACGAAATCTTTCCAGATGGAAAGTTTTCCTCTCGCAAGACAACACCTTGGAGGTAACTCAGTGCACAAACCACCCCCACGGGCTATGGAACTGAGAGTGTTTTCTTCTTTTCGGCGATGGCTGCAATGTCTTTGGCAGCTGCGGCGAGTTCTGCTTCGTACCGCGTAACGTAGGGACCTTCATAGGCGGCGGCTTGGTCCAGGATGCGTTGCATGTAGTTCACTTGGGTGCGGCAGCGCACATCAATCACAGCAACACGGATGTTCTCCTCACTGAGCGTGTTGACATCGACACCCTCGATCCACCCGCCTCCGGTGTACTCGTCCACCACGGCGAGCCCCTGGTTTTCCACACAGGCTGCCCACTCGTGGTGGACCTGCGTGAAGGTGTGTGTTGACTCGGCGTATGTCACTGATTCTGCCCACGCGGTGCGTAGTTCCGCGGGTAGCGTGGCAAGAACATCGGATTCTCGGCCCACCTGTTCGAGGTACTGAGCAGAACAGTCGGCCCGCGCGTCGAGCCACCCGTCAGCTTCTGATTGGGCGTTCACTGGTTGGACGGGATCATAGGTTCTACTCCCGTCACCACCTGGACCGGGCGGTCCGACGTATCCCCATTCGACGACGTTCTCTTCAACCCACGGGCCAAAGTAATACCATTCGGCTGTTCGCTGCTCGCGACCAGGTTCAACGATGTGGGGGTAACCTGCCTCGGTGAGGCACTGGGCGACGTAGGCGTCAGATCCTTGACCGTCAACCTCAATCCCCTCCCCCGGCAACCCTAAGGCCACGGTGATGGGAAGCCGAACGATGCCGGTTGACGGATCAACCTCAGCTGTGTAGCTGTCATCGAGTTCCGGAGCAGGCGCACTGCTCTCAGGTTGTGCGCGCCCGCCTGGCGAGGAAGGTTGCGATGGGGAACACGCACTGACTGCAATGAGTAGCACCGCTGCCGCAAGTGGCCCCCATGACACAAACGCCCGGTATTTTTTCATATGATCCAACTCCACCTGTCATCTCATGTTGCTCTATTGTTGCTACTGATGATGACAATACCCAAGCTTGCCACCCTTTGACATGCATCTTCACAACCTCCCCACCGTCTAGTCGCTAGACGGATCACCGAGACAGAGGTGCCGTTGGCGGACTTTTCGCGGTGAGCTGACGAGCGCGCAGGGTTGTGGGAGCGCTGTTACGGTCGAGCAATGAGCACTATTGCGGTGGTGGGCGGCCACGGAAAAATCGCCATGCTTCTTCATCCGATTCTTGTTGCTGCCGGGCACCAACCAGTTGCGTTGGCGCGCAGTGAAGAGTACCGATCCGACCTGGATCGGGTGGGCGCCCAGTTGCGTCTGTTAGATATTGAGAACAGTCAGGTTGAGGACTATGTGGCAGCTTTCGCTGGGTGCGATGCGGTGGTGTTTGCTGCTGGTGGTGGTCCTGATGGGAACAAGGACCGTAAGAAGACCGTCGACCTTGGCGGGTCGCTCGCTTCCATTGACGCCGCTCAACGGGCAGGTGTGCGGCGTTTTGTACAAATCTCGGCGATGGGTGTTGATGAACCACTTCCTGAGGACACCGGCGATGTGTGGGCTGCCTACGTTGAGGCGAAGCGTGACGCCGACACAGCGTTGCGTGACAGTGGATTGCAGTGGACGATCATTCGCCCCGGTGCGCTCACGGATGAGGCCGCAACGGGCGCAGTGACGGTGGGGGACACAGTTGATCGTGGGGAGATCACTCGCGCGGACGTCGCTGCTCTTGTTGCTGCTGCTCTTGCCACAGATTCAACGATTGGCACCCAGTGGGAGGCAATTAATGGGGACACCCCCATTGGCGATGCTGTGCGCGGAATCTCCGCGTAGTGGCACCTGACAGCACGGTTGGGCGGGATAATGGTGGGGTGAGTGAACATCCTTACCAACGCACCCCTGTTTCTGTTGCGCCGGCTGCTTCTGGTGTACCGCATCTGGTGTATCACGAGCCCCGGATCCCGGGGAATACGGGGAGTGCCATCCGGTTGGCGGCTGTGACTGGTGCCCGACTGCATGTGGTGGAACCGTTGGGTTTTGATTTGTCCGAGGCGAAGGTGAAGCGTGCCGGGTTGGATTACCACGATCTGGCGGTGATGGACATTCACCCATCATTTGATGCTCTCGTGGATTTGTACCCCGATTCACGGGTTTTTGCGTTTACAACTCGTGCAACGGTTCCATTTACGGAGGTCACGTACTCGCCTACGGACCTGTTGGTGTTTGGTCCCGAACCAACCGGGCTTGACGATGCGGTTCTCAACCATCCCCGGATCACCGGTGAGGTGCGTATCCCTATGCTTCCTGGGTTGCGATCCTTGAACTTGACGAATTCGGCGTCGATCGCCGTGTATGAGGCCTGGCGGCAAAACGGGTTTCGCGAAGGGGTGTAACACTCAGGGCGAAACAACCGGTGGGAGTGTGGTTGTTCACCACACTCCCACCGGTTTTGTCATTGCCTACCGACCAACTGATGCGTGCAGCAGGTCAGTGACCGCCGCCCACACCAGAGGGGGGACTAGCTTGTCGTCTTGGCCGTTGCTGAGTGGCGACGCACTCGACGGATCACAAAGAACGCTCCAGCCACAATGAGTGCGCCCAGTGCAACAGACGCCCCGATCTGGATGTAACGCCAGGTGGGAGGCGTGTACGACACGGTTGCTCCCGGTGCGAATCCGTTCATGGCGTTGGAGTTCGCCACGGTGTACAAAATGTTGTGGGTCGCGGTGCGGATGTTCTGCTGCGCGAATGCTGAACTTGTGTCATCAAAGGACTTTGATGGCGCGAACGTCAACGTGAGGTCGGTTCCGGCAGCGATTCCCTGGTTCGGGTTCATGTACCGGTAGAGGTTGAAGTCCGAGATCGCGAACCCGTTGAATCCCCATTCCTCACGGAGCACTGTGGTCATCAAGGCGTGTGAACCACCAGCCCAGGTGGACCCAATACGGTTGAAGGAACTCATCACTGCGGTGGCACCCACCGTGGTTTCTTCGATGGTTCCGTTGTCGTCGGCAATGTAGGGAACGGGCATGCTGATGTTTTTGACAGCCATCTCAAACGGTTTGAGGTAGATCTCGCGGATCGTTTGCTCATTCGCCCAGGTGGCGATCCCGTTGTTGACACGGTTGTCTTCCTGGTCGTTGAGGGCAAAGTGCTTCAACGTGGTGTAGAGCCCCTTGGTTGCTGCACCATTTGATGCGGCAGTGGCCATGACACCTGACAAGAACGGGTCTTCGGAGTAGTACTCGAAGTTTCGGCCCGCGAACGGTGAACGGTGCAAGTTCATGGCTGGTGCGTACCACCCAGACACGTCCTTGAACAGTGCCTCGTGACCGAGCATCTCTCCCATCGCTTGCGCGAGTTCAGGGTTCCAGGTTTGTGCCACCAGGTACTCAGAGGGGTATGCCACACCATTAATGGATGCGTTAATGAAGGAGGAGAAACCAGCTGGCCCATCAAGTTCGGTGGTCAGTGGCTTCGCAATCGACACGATCGCACCCGTTTGGTATGCACCATTGAGTAGCATTTCTGTCATCTCATCAATGGTGAGGGAGTCCAGCAGTTCATCCCATGCCGGGTCGCCGTAGTCTAGTCCGCGCATATCCACAAGGGTCAGGTCACTGTCAGCCCCGGTGGTGGGTGCATCCACGTCAGCGCCTTGAGCTGCGGCCTCCGCATCATAGGGCGCAAACCCTGCTGCCACCTCGTCAGACGCAACAAGCAACTCACCATCAGGCGCACTGGGGAACGTTCCCGCGAAGTCCGCACGCGACATGTTACGAATCTTGCCCGGCTCATCGCCGTCAGTGAACTGAGCGGACACATCGTCAAACTGGTTTGTCACAGCAGCCTCATCGTGCGAGCGTGCCGTGTCACCGGAGTACACAACCGTCTCATCAACGGTGTAGGTGATGGGATCAATGCCCTGAGCAACAGTGTGCGAATCAGTGCGGACACTGAGCACGTAATCACCAGCGTCAAGGACCCAGGCTTTGTTCGTCTCGTAGTCGTACGAGGCCATGTCTTCAACAGCGAGGGTGATCGTGACAGTCTGTGACTGTCCAGGCTCAATAAGGTCCGTCTTTGCGAACCCACCAAGCACAACCTCAGCCTTTTCAATGCCACCAGGCGTGTACGGTGCGGTGTAGTAGAGCTCAACAACGTCACGACCAGCAACGTCACCCGTGTTTGTCACCGTCACATCGACACTGACATCACCATCAACGTCACCGGTGTCTACCTGACCAAGTTCCCAAGCAAAATCCGTGAACGACAGGCCATACCCAAAGGGGTACACCACGGCGTCGTCATAGTTAATGAACCCTTCGGCAGCTGCCGTCTCGTAGTAGCGGTACCCAAAGTAGATGCCCTCCTGGTAGTTCACAAACGGAGCATCTGACGTCACAGTCGCATTCGAGGCTACAGCCTCCAGTGCGGACGCGGGGTAGGACACCTCAAGGTTGGAGTACAAGAAGTTTCCAAAGTTCACAAACGTTGGGTCTGCGGTGAAGTCGCTCGCCCACACATCCACCGTGCGACCAGAAGGGTTGATCTCACCAGCAAGCACACCACCCAACGCGTCAAAACCGGTAGCCCCAGGTGACCCAACAAGCAACACCGAGTCAACACCCGAATTGTCCTGAACGGGGCCCAACTCCATCGACGTTGACACGTTCACCACAACAACAACGGTGTCAAACTCGGCAGTGGCCAACGCAAGGAGATCCTTCTCATCCTTGTTCAACTCCAACTGGTGCTGCCCATCAGTGTAGTTGTCGTCCCAGCCCTGCATGTCACGGGCCAAGTCACCACCCTCACCACCAGGGCGACCAATGAACACCACAGCGGCATCATCATAGTCAGCAAAAGAACCAGACAGTGCCTCATACTCCGACACCGGCAACTCGCCAATGTTGTACGACGACTGGTCTGGCAAATCCATTTCAATGTGGCCACGAGGGTTCTCCGCCGCAAACGCAGCAATCGACTCATACACCGAGTCATTGACCTCAAAACCGGCGTTGAGCAACCCCTGACGCGCATCAACCGCATCCGAGGTGTCCACAGAACCCGACCCGGACCCGCCAAACACAGGGTCAGCAGCCGCACGGCCCAACATCGTCACCTTGGAACCCGCAGCAAGAGGAAGAGCCTGGTTCTCATGCTTGGCAAGAACAATGCCCTCACCCGCGATCTCAGCAACAAGATCCTTCGCCGCAGCATTGACTGCATCAACGGACTCAAACTCAGAGGTGTAATACTCGGTGTCCCACCCCTGCGCTTCCTCAGGGCTGTTCACCGTATATGTGCCGCCACCTAACTGCGACTCCACCCACTTCGAACCAATGTTGAGGGCAACATTGGCCACAATGACCAGGATCGCCAGGATCGCAAGAACCGGGACCCACAGCGCCAAAAACTTCTTATTCGACATGGCAACACGGGCGCCATCGCCCTTTCGCGTTCGAGAAGACAACCGAGCACTCCTTTGAGCTTGGCAACCACACGGGCTACCGGACAAGACGTACTAAGGAACGCCACACCATCGTGGATGCACCGCCCCAACAGATACCCCCACACTAAGTTCCCTCCCCCACTGCTCAACCACCTGCACCACAAACTGTCGGTTTCACTGCACACCCTGCACACCGCAAAGCACCGGCGAGCAACCACCCCACCAGCCGCCAAAAATCACGGTTTGATTACGCCTCCACACTCTGCCAACGGATCGTGCACAAAAAGCGCCAGAACATGCACGACCGCCAGCCCCACCCCACCAGCCTGTCTAGCGTGACCAGTGAGCGACAGTTCGCCGACACGTGCGCACGACGCAGAACCAGCATCAACAATGACGTTCTCGCGGGGTTATCAATCCATCGGCAAACACGCGCAGAAAACAAGACAGACAACGAAAGTCTGTACCCAACCACAAGCTGATATGGGGAATTTCATGAGGAACTCACCCGTCAAGGGCGGACTAGCACTCGCAGGATCGTTGGCGATCCTGCTCGCAAGCTGCTCATCAACACCAGCGGAGAATGACGCGACGGCACAGGGGCCAAGCACCTACTCCACCCGCGAAGTCACCGACGGTACAACAACATTCACCGTCGTCGACAACCCCAACGGCGGGAAGACACTGTCCATGGCAAAAGACTCAGCCTTTGGACTGATCGAAGAAACCGACGGCGACGTCACCTACGCCTTTAAAGACATGAACGGCAACGACACCCTCGACACGTGGGAAGACTGGCGTCTGCCCGCCGAAGAGCGCGCCGCCGACCTCGCCCCGCAACTGTCGATCGACCAAGTCTCCGGACTCATGTTGTTCTCCGGGCACGAACGAGCCCCAGGTGACGGACTCACCGACGCCCAAAAGGAATACCTCGCCGACTCCTACCTCCGCAACGTCCTGTACGCCGGCGGTAACGAGATCGAACCAGTTGTTCTATGGACAAACTCCATGCAGGCCTATGTCGAAACGCTTGCCAACGACGACACCCCGTACATTCCGGTGAACTTCTCCACCGACCCACGAAGTGACGCCAAAGACTCCTACGCTGGTGCATCCGGTGGAGTTTCCCAGTGGCCTGCGCTCCTTGGCCTGGCAGCGACATTCGACGCAGACACAGTCCGCGAATTTGGTGACATCGTCTCCACCGAATACCGTGCCATGGGTCTTGCCAACGGGCTCAGCCCTCAAATCGACCTCGCCACCGACCCACGCTGGTCACGCATCACTGGCACCCTTGGTGAAGACGCAGACATGGCCGCAGAAATGGCCAAAGCCTACGTTGAAGGGTTCCAAGGAACCTTCGACGACGAAGGCAACAACACCGGTTGGGGTGAAGAATCCGTCAGCACCGTCATCAAGCACTTCCCCGGTGACGGAACCGGTGAAGGCGGACGTGAAGCACACACTGACTCCGGGAAATACGCGGTCCTGCCCGGAGGTAACTCTGCCGGTCAGCTCAAGCCCTTCACCGAAGCACTTGCCTCCGGTGGGCTCATGACCTCCTACTCGATCATCCTCGACAAGGACGGAAACCCCGCCTACGGGAACGCCATGGGCTCCGCCTACGACAAAGCACGCGTGGACATCCTGCGCGAAGACAACAACTACGACGGCGTCATCGTCACTGACTGGGGTGTCACCTCGGGTGGGAAAACCGACCCAGATGCCTTCATCGGAACCTCATGGGGCGCCGAAGAACTCACAGTCGAAGAACGCCACTTCGAAATCCTCAAAGCAGGTGTCGACCAGTTCGGTGGAAACAACAACATCGAACCCGTGCGCGCAGCCTACGACATGTGGACAAAGGCACACGAGGCGGGCGACCTTGAGGTTGATGCAGACACCCGTTGGGCAGAAACCGGCCGTCGTGTCCTTACCAACATCTTCAACGTAGGACTGTACGAAAACCCCTACCAAGACCTTGACGTGTCCCTTGAGGTCATTGGAAACGACGAGTTCATTACTGCCGGGCAAGACGCACAGCACGCATCGATCATCTCACTGAAGAACGCTGACGGCACCATGACCTGCAACGCAGACGCCGCGAACTACAAGGACATGACCGTCTACATCCCACGGTCCTACGACACCGGTCACACTGGACTCTTTGGACCCGGTGAATACAGCGAAGGCCCCACCATTGATGTGGAAACCGCTGAACAGTACTTTGGAACCGTCATCACGGACGAAGCAGAAACCAACGACGACGAAAAAGTCACCAGCTACACCGCACCCGACCTCAGCGACGTTGACCTCGTTTTGGTGGGAATGAACAACCCAGACAACGGTGGCACCTTCACCTCAGCTGGGATGGACATCGAAACCCGCGAGTTCTACCCACTGTCCCTCCAATACCGCCCTTACACCGCTGACGGTGACAACGTCCGCCGCCAGTCCCTTGGGCAAGACACCCTGGACAACGGGAAGAAAGAAAACCGCTCCTACTTCGGAAACACCTCACGGATCTCCAACGAAGCTGACCTTGACGCATTCGAACGTGCCGTCAAAGCAGTGGAAGACTCCGGCAAGGACATCCCCATTGTGACCATGCTGTCCCTCAGCACCGGAGCGGTCATCCCCACAGAGTTCGAAGCGGACTCGGACGCAATCCTCCTCGGCTTCGGGGTCTCTGACGCATCGATGATTGATGTGGCACTTGGCCTGGCAGAACCAGGCGGACGCCTGCCCATCACCTTGCCTAAGGACATGGACACCGTGGAAGCAAGCTTCGAAGACATCGCCGGCGACACCGACCCCTACGTCGACTCCGCCGGAAACAGCTACTCATTCGGTTTTGGTTTGACCTGTGGCGGTCAACCCATCGAGTAGCATCCACCACTGATGGCGGGACCACCCCGCTTGGTGCCCTCCCCGTCACACGACGGGAAGGGCACCTCGTGGGCCCACCACGATGTGTCCCCACGCATCGACAATCACACCAAGGAGAACACCATGAAGAACCGGCTCACCACACTGACCATCACAGCCGCGCTCGCCACCGCAGGAATGTTTGGGGTTGCCGCATGCAGTGACTCGGGGAGCTCCGACGACACCACCACGACACAGAGCACTGATGGTGGTCAAGACGCAGGGGACGCCGCAGAAAGCGAAGCGTTCATTGCGGATCTTGAAGCGGGCGTGAAGATCATCAATGACCAGATCGCTGAGGTGGGTGACATGCCCCAGATTATGCTTGCCTCCGATGTGGATAACCCCACTCAGAAGTACGGCATGTGGGTGATGCCTTACTACCCTTCTGACGCTGTGGAAAAGTACATTTCCACAGTGCAGATTGAGGACGGGTCGTTTGTTGTCACCGCGACGTCTGCTGACACTGGCAAGCAGTGGCAGATGGACCAGGACGGGAACCTCTCCGAAGCCGGCGAGTAATAACTGTCGCGTTTGCACACTCTGCGGGGCTTTCAGCCATGGGCTGGAAGCCCCGTTGTTGTGCGCACGTCAGGTGACCGCTACACGACCGGTGGTCGTGGCACAAGCATGCGCACAGTGAACCAGCCGTCTTCAACATCAATGGTCATGGTGCCTTCGTAAGACTCAACAATGCTGCGCATGTTGGCAAGCCCGTACCCGTGGCGGGTTCGGTCGCGTTTGGTGGTCCGTGGGAGCCCTCGTTCCAGGGTCACGGCAGTGCGGGTGTGGTTTTCCACTTTGATCATGACAAAGTCGAGTCTGCGATACACGGACACTTTGATGTGGCGTTCGTCCGGGTTGTCGATGCGCAGGCTCGCTTCGATGGCGTTGTCCAGTGCGTTTCCAAAGAGGGCTGAGAGGCGCACGAGGTCCATGAAGGCAACAGCTTGCCCGTCGACCACGTTGGTCATGGAGATGTTCTCGCGCAGGCAACGTTCCATTTTTGAGTTGAGGATGACGTCGAGTGTGGGGTTGCCGGTGTCAATTTGTGATTCGTACCCGCGGATGGAGTCTTCCAGTTCGGCCAGGTAGGTGGAGCGCAGTGCAGCGGAGTCTTCTTCCCGGATCGCGGCGACGTAGTGTTTGAGGTCGTGGTGGATGCGGTTGAGTTCTTCGATGTTGCGTTGGGATTGGTAGTACTGCTCTTGTTGGGCTTTGAGGAGCGCTTCGGTTTGGGCGAGGGCCACGGAGTTGCTCACTTGGTTGCGGTAGGCCTGCTGCGTGTAGAGAGCAACGTATCCTGCAAGGTCAACGAGGGTGCGGATGTAGAAAATGTCGGTTGAGGTGCGCCCTGAGAATGGGGTGGACGTGGTGAGGAACGACAAGTTTGACACGAGGAACGTTCCAATGGCGATCGCGGACGCGGTGATGAGGGAGGGCGTGTCGATGCGCAGCGCCCGGTCGCGGGCGAAGGTGCGCCGTTCGGCGTAGCGGGCTGCGCCGAACCCGACCGCGTAGGCGGCCAGGAGCCACACCACCGATGCGGTAAAAGCAGTGGTCCCCAACGCTGGGGATGGGTGTTGGGGAAGGAAGTGGACCCAGATTTGCCATTGCAGTGAGGCAACAAGTTCCGCGAGAACGAAGGCGCGGGCGGTCAGATACCCGGCGGTCGTGGCGGTGGAGTCTGTCGCTGTGTACATGACGGTGAAAATTGTTGTGACAGCGAGCGCCATTCCCAGTGTCCAGAACATCAAGGGCAGTGCCCCAGCGAGAAGTTGGACGCCGATGAGGATGGGCAGGGACCCGAAGGTGATCAGATGCCGTGTGAGGCCGTGCCATCGGGGACGAACGAGGCTGATGTAGACGACGATGGCGGACCATTCGGCAAGTCCGGTGTACCAGCGGGGGATGTCGGGGAGGTCTTGGAGGATCACCCGACTTTCCCACCGAGGTAGTGGGTGAGCCCTTCAAAGAGTCCTTTTTTGCGGGAGCGGGAGATTTTTAGGGGGGCTCCGTTGGACATGATGCAGTCTTCTTTGTCGACGGCGATGACGTGTCGCAGGCTGACGAGGTACCCGGAGTTTGACCGGTAGAAGCTGTGGTCGGTCAGGAGTTCTTCGTAGTCTTTGAGGGTTCCATTAAAGGAAATCGCGTCGTCGACAGTGTGGACGGTGAGACGGTGGCGGCGTGACTCGATGTAGAGGATGTCGGCGACGTCAACCCGGCGCGGGGCGGTGGCTGAACCGACGAGGATGGAGTCGCGCTCAAGGCGTTTGAGCTGTTTCAAGCTGCGGGTGAGTTCAGTGTCGAACGCGAAGTCGGAGACGGGTTTGAGCAGGTAACCCTGGGCTTGGACTGCGTAGCCGCTGGTGGCGTATTGGGCAGTTTTGGTGACGAAGATGAGGATGACGGAGGAGTCGACTTTTCGGATGGAGGCAGCAGCGCGCATGCCATCGATGCCATCCATTTGAATGTCAAGGAAGAGGACGTCGTAGTCGGGTTGGTAGTTGTCAAGGAGTGCGGCACCGTCTTCGAATTCCCGGATCGTGAATTGGGTGGGGTGCTCGGTTTGGTAGTGGTGAAGCATGTCGATGATGCGTTGGCGGTCGCGCGGGTTGTCGTCGACGACTCCGACAGTAACTGCTTTGACGGTGGGGGTGTTCACAGGTCGTCCTCATTCCTGGCCACGGGTGTGGTTGGCCTGTGCCACGTGGTGGCTTCTTTAGGTTAAGACATTGTTCACGGTGTGGGTAGAGGACCAACGCACGGGGAGATTGCGTTTTCATCACAACTGATTCGTATAGGCGACCACCTGGTTGGTCGTGGTGTGGTGGTCGCGCCCCCACCACACGCACCCTTGGACACACACACGGGGTGGCGCATCGCCAACCGGCAATGCACCACCCCGCACACAGTCACCTACCTAAACCAGGTCACGCACCCGTGCATACTGCTCGCGAATGATCGGCTGTTCTTCACCCTCAAACACCTCCGCACCAGCAAGCGGCCACTGTGGCGGAGTGTCCCCACCAAGCAGCGTCCACGCTGCCTGGCGGGCAGCGCCATCAGCAACATACTCACCCGACGCTGGAACCGTCACCGGCAGACCAAAGACCTGCGGAGCGATCGCTCGGGTCGCCGGAGACTGAGCCCCACCACCGATCAGCACCAACCGGCGCACATCAACACCCAACTCCCGCAGAGCATCAACACCGTCAGCCAGCGAACACAGCAACGCTTCCACCGCGGCCCGCGCAATGTTCTGCGGGGTCGTGTTCTCTAGCGTCATACCATGCAGTGTTCCCGTTGCATCCGGACGGTTCGGGGTGCGCTCACCTTCAAAGAACGGCACCAGAACTAGCCCACCAGCCCCCGGAGGCGCTGCCAGCGCCAACTGTGCCAACTCGTCGTAATCCACACCCAGGATGCGGCGTGCTACATCAATGATGCGCGATGCGTTAATCGTGCACACCAACGGGAGGAAATCACCGGTTGCAGACGCAAACCCTGCCACGTTTCCGGTCGCGTCACACACCTGAGTGGACGACACCGCAGTGACCACACCCGAGGTACCCACAGACAACACGATGTCCCCGGCAGCGGCCCCCAACCCGAGCGCGGCCCCTGCATTGTCACCGGCACCAGGACCAACCAACGCACCCCACGGGGTACGACCAGCCGACTCCTGCGGCGCAAGAACCCGTGGCAACGTGATGGCATCGAACGCGCCTTCACCTGCAGCTAACTCAAACAACGTGCGATCATATTCGCCACTAGTGGAGTTAAAGTACGCCGTTCCTGACGCATCAGAACGATCCGTTGCCAACGCACTAAGGTCACGGGCCGCACCAGGTTCACCACCAGCACCAATGATTTGCCACGTCAGCCAGTCATGGGGCAACGCAATCGCAGCAACTTTTGCCATGTTCTCCGGTTCGTGATCACGCATCCACCGCACCTTTGTGGCAGTGAACGAAGCAACCGGAACCACACCAATGTCCTGCGCGTACGCGAGGGCGCCATCACGTCCCGTCAGGGCACCGTAATCAGCGATCAAATCACGCGCTGCACCAGCAGAACGCGTGTCATTCCACAACAGCGCGTCACGAATGACCTCACCATTGTGATCCAAAGCCACCATGCCGTGTTGCTGCCCACCGACGGCAATGGCCTCGACGTCGTCGAGGCCACCAGCGGCAGCTGCCGCTTCTTGGAAGGCCGCCCACCAGTGTGACGGGTGCACTTCCGTGCCATCAGGGTGTTTCGCGGAGCCGGAACGCACAAGCGCCCCGGTCTCCGCGTCACGGATGACGACCTTGCACGATTGAGTTGACGAATCAACTCCAGCGACAAGGCGTTGCGTCATGAGTTCAGCCAATCAGGTGCTTGATCGCAAGCTGGTTGAGGCGCACGAACCCGAAGGAACGCTCCGCTGCTGCATCAGCGTCGAAGTCTTCGAACGCGGATGTGTCAGCAAGAAGGTCAGCCACCGATTCACCTGCAGCAAGGGTGGGTGTTGCCAGCTCAAACAGGCCAGCCTGCTCCATTGCTGCCTTAACCTCAGGGTCCTCACGGTAGGCCTTGGCCTTCGCCGCCAGAAGGTTGTAGGTCTCCATGTTGGCTTTTGCGGAGTCCCACACGCCCTCAACCGCTTCGGTGCGGCTTGGCTTGTAGTCAAAGTGACGTGGGCCGGTGTAGCGGGGAGCGTCTGGGGAGGCAGGGAACCCGTTTTCCACCAAGTCCACGGTGAAGAACGCAGACAACAAGTCTCCGTGACCAAAAACAAGGTCCTGGTCAAACTTGATGGAACGCTGACCGTTGAGGTCGATGTGGAAGAGTTTGTCAGCCCACAGAGCCTGTGCCAGACCGTGAGTGTAGTTGAGGCCAGCCATTTGCTCGTGACCAGTCTCGGGGTTCAAACCAACGATGTCCCCGTGTTCGAGTTCCGCGATGAAGCCGAGTGCGTGACCAACGGTGGGCAAGAAGATGTCCCCGCGAGGTTCGTTGGGCTTAGGCTCAAGGGCGATCTTGATGTCGTAGCCCTTCTCCTTGATGTACCCCGCGATGAGGTCGACACCTTCCTTGTACCGCTCAAGGGCTGCGTGGAGGTCCTTGGCACCGTCGTACTCGGAGCCTTCACGGCCACCCCACATGACGAAGGTTTTGGCGCCCAGTTCTGCGGTCAGGTCCACGTTGCGGAGCACCTTGCGCAGCGCGAAACGGCGCACGGAGCGGTCATTGGATGTGACGCCACCGTCTTTGAAGACGGGGTGGGAGAAGAGGTTGGTGGTCACCATCTCGATGGTGAGACCCGTTTCCTGCGCTGCGTCCTTGACCTCGCCGAGGAGCTTGGCGCGGGTTGCATCATCTGAACCAAAAGGGACGACATCGTCGTCGTGGAAGGTGAAACCCCACGCACCGAGTTCCGCAAGTTTGCGGACGTCGTCGGCTGGGCTGCGAAATGCACGGGTGGCGTCACCGAACTGGTCGCGGCCTTGCCATCCGGTTGTCCACAGACCGAAGGAGTATTTGATGTCCTGCTGCGTCATTGCACTCTCTCCTCACGAGGGTGATGATATTTGTTGTGTGATTAAACTTAACCCCACGCTTCGATAAGGTCAACACCATGACAGTTGTTCATTCCGCCGCCGGCCAACATACATTGCGTGAAAGGAACCTTGCGCTCGTTGCGCAAGAGATCTTTGGCTCCAAAGATCCCCTCTCACGTGCTGCCCTCGCAGTACGCACTGGCCTCACCCGAGCAACCGTGTCCTCCCTCGTTGACCTGCTCGTCGACGCACACATTGTGGCCGAACTTGACCCTGTCTTCTCCCGGAAAGCCGGCCGCCCAGCGGTCCCACTCACCCCAGCACGAGGGACATACTTTGGGATCGGCCTCGAAGTGAACGTGTCCTACCTTGGTGGGGTTATCCATGATTTGACCGGCACTGCCTACCACCGCATCCTCCTCCCGGGTGATTTTCACGGATCCGACCCAGCAACCGTGCTCGAAAAACTCGCTGCAGTCACCACCGAGCTCATCACCACCGCCACCGCATCAGAACTCCGCCCCACCCATTCCACACCGATCATCACCGGCGCGCATCTTGCCCTACCCGGCCTCGTTGACCCCAACAACGCCACACTCCGCATCGCCCCCAACCTCGGCTGGGCTGACCTCGACCCCGTCGACACCACCCCCATCAGTGCGGCCGTCACCGCCGCCACCGGGCAACACACCAACGTGCGCATCGGCAACGAAGCAAACTACGGTGCGCTCGCCGCCAAAGAACAAGCCAACCTCAACACCTTCATCTACGTCTCCGGTGAGGTGGGCATCGGGTCAGCAATCATCCTCGACCACACCCTCTTCCTGGGCCGACGCGGCTGGTCCGGAGAACTCGGCCACGTCACCATTGACCCCACCGGCCCACAATGTTCCTGCGGCTCGCGCGGCTGCCTCGAACAATACGCCGGCCTCGACGCCATGCTCACAGCAGCACAACTCGATACCTCAGCTGGCATCACCGGTCTCGTCACTGCCCTCGAACAAGGAAACCCCCACGCACATGACGCAGTCCAACGAGCCGCCACCGCACTAGGACGAGCCCTGTCGGGATACGCAAACTTACTAGACATTCACATGTTCGTCCTGGGAGGCATCTACGCTGACCTGTACCCTCATATAGTCACAACGGTCACTGAGTCGTTGCGCCACCAGGTCCTGTCTGCACCATGGGCAGACTTCGACATCCTTCCCGGCACCCTCGGATCAGGAGCAGCCATGCTCGGGGCAGCCTACGAAGCTGTGCGCACGGTTTATACCCACCCTTCCCCTTGGATTTCACCTGATGCATAACCACGTGCGCCCCACCCGCATAACCGCCCTCACTTTCCTCATCATGGCGCTCACCACCCTAGCCCTCACCCTGAGCATCCCCCCCTCCGCCGGCCACGCCACCACCGTCAGCGCCGCTGAGGACGACCTCCCCAGCGAAACCCGCCACACCATTGCCATGGACGTGCGCCTCACCGAACAAGGCCAAGTCACTGTCCGCGAAGAACACACCTGGGAGTTCGCATCCACCCCACCACGCACACTGGGGCGCGCACTCGAACGGTTCACCCCGTACACCAACGACGAATGGCGACGCCTGGAATACACCAACTTCCACACAGAATCCGACAGTGTCGACCTCACCCACTCAGTCCTCGATGATGGAAACACCCTGCACGTCACCATCACCCCTGTCGATGCTTCCATCCCCCACACCCTCACACTCACCCTCAGCTACACGGTAGAAGGCACACTCACCTTCGCCCGAACAGGCGACTACCCCGGAGACCACGAATTCTTCTGGCCCGTTCTCACCACAGACCGCTACACCCCCCACGTGTCCGTCACCGTCCACGGGCCACTTGCCCCCACCACCGCCCACTGCGACTTCGTTCCCCCCGACAACTGGGAAGAACTCGCCACCACCGACGACACCACCACAGCTGACCCCGTCAGGTGCACATCGTTAGGACACAACACACCGACACTCACCCTCAGTAACGCGGTGGAAAGCACCACCATGGCCGTTGCCGTCACCTGGCCCCCAGGAACCTACACGCGACTAGGTGTCAACGACATCGATGTGGACCCAACCCCCACCAACGACGACACCGAAGCGCCAGAGTTCGACCCCACCTGGACCGAAAATATCGACCAACAAATCCCCGGGTCCTCCCCCTGGCCGATGATCCTCATCGTCACCGCGATTGCTGGCGGGCTGATCGTCACGCTGATCGCCGCCACCCGGCGCCGACCTGACCAACGATGCGCGCAAGCACCAGCCGGCGACGTCACCTGGGTCGCTGACCACCCCGGTGCCCCCATCACAACAACCTATGACCTGCCCACAGGACCCCGTCGAGCAACTCCACCACCGGGCATCACAGTCGCTGTGGCAGGCGCCCTCATGTCCAAAGAACTGCGTGCCCGTGACGTCACCGGCATGCTCCTCACCCTCGCCCACCGCGGCCACATCCACATGTCAAAGTCCTCTCCTGGGTGGACCTTGACGAGACTTTCACCCAACGACCCTGTCACCACCGCAGAACAAGCCCTCCTGGACGCGTTCTTCGCACACACCGACACAGTGCACCTCACCTCCATCGCGGAACAACTCGCCCCCCAATTCCTTGAAGTCCTGCGAGCCATCGGACAAGACACCGCGGACCTTGGTGTACTTCGACAAGACCTCGACCACGAAGCACTCGCCAAAGCACACCGGAAACAACGCACGCCGCATGGACGGGCATACGCCGAAGCGCTCGCCGGATTTGGGGACTACCTTCGCGACCCGCAACCGCCAACATCACTCACGGGGGCAGGGTTTTATGAGTTCCTGCCCTGGGCCGTGGTCCTCGGTGCTGTCCCCGCATGGGCTGAGGCACATGACACGGCTGATGTCCCCTTTACTGACCCGGAATGGTTCACAACCAACAGCTCAACATTTCGCGAGTTCATTGACGCACTCAACGAACTCGCGCAAACAAGTTTTTAACCGGGAGATGCAAGCACTCTTCTGAGTGTTTGTGACCCACCATGGGGGGGCGCGCTCAGACTCCCCATTGAGCCTGGCGCACTTCGATACTATCGAAGAGTAAGTGGCAGCGATCACAGATCGCATGACAGTTAGATAACAGTTTGGTGGCCAACACATGACGCACTACACCGCTCGCGACAACCGCTACGACTCCATGACCTATCGTCGCACCGGCCGTTCCGGGCTCGACCTTCCCGCGATTTCACTGGGATTGTGGCACAATTTCGGCGACACAACCCCCTTCGAACGGCAACGTGCCATTGTTCGCACCGCGTTCGACCACGGGATCACCCACTTTGACCTCGCCAACAACTATGGCCCCCCATACGGCAGTGCGGAAAGCAACTTTGGGCGCCTCCTCGCCACCGACCTCGCCCCCTACCGTGACGAACTGGTGATCTCCACCAAAGCCGGGTATGACATGTGGCCGGGACCCTACGGTGATGGCGGCTCCCGCAAATACCTCTTGTCTTCCCTCAACCAGTCCCTCACCCGCATGGGACTCGACTATGTGGACATTTTCTACTCTCACCGTCCCGACCCAACCGTCCCTATCGAAGAAACCATGGGTGCGCTTCACAGCGCTGTCACCAGTGGGAAAGCTCTCTACGCAGGGATTTCGAACTACACCCCTGCCCAGACACGCACCGCCTATCAGGTTGCTCAGGAGTTAGGGACGCCTCTGCTCATTCATCAACCGTCGTACTCCATGTTCAACCGGCATATCGAACAGCGTGATGCAGGTTCCACCGAACCTGGAGGAACCGGACAGTCCTTGCTGGAGGTTGTGGACGACCTGGCCATGGGCATGATCGTGTTTTCCCCCTTAGCCCAGGGGTTGCTCACAAACCGGTACCTTGACGGTCACATCCCTGCTGATTCCCGAGCCGCTGTTGGACACTTCCTCACCGCTGAACGGGTCAATGACACCTACCTCGAACGCGCCCGTGGCCTGGCGGCGATCGCAGCGGATCGCGGTCAAAGCCTGGCACAACTCGCGCTCTCGTGGATCCTTCGCGATGCGCGGATTACGTCTGTTCTGGTGGGGGCGTCGAGTCCAGAGCAGTTAACTGACTCGCTTCAGGCGTTGACTGCTCCTGCACTAGAACCTGAGGTGCTCGCGCAGATTGACCAGTTCGCGGTCGACGGAACCGGCCGGTAATCCACTGCCCGGTGCGGGTATGTGCGTCACTCGCGTGCCGCAAAGACGCAAGCGACACACGTGCCCGCACCTTGTGGTACCAGCGTTGATCTGCCCCAAGACCTTTCACATACTCCAAAGCATCATTCCACAACGTATCCACCGTGGCATCCCGCGGTTCGGTGGGTGCAAACACCGCCCGATCAGTGTGGTCAGCGAGGAGCACAACTCCACGCGCGGGGGTGACCCGCTCCAGGTAGCGGGCAGCTTCGCGGCGGGTGTGATCTCGGTGAATCATGATCTTGTGGTCTCGTGCCGCATCAATTAACTCATTCCACGCACCAATCGCCTTGTCGCGCCCCCGCGTCCGCGACCGAGACCGGCGGCGACGGAGTTTCAGCGCCACAATGAGCAGTGGTGGCCCAAGAATCAGTAGCACGGGAATACCCACGGTGGCGACCACCCGAACAATGGCAGCCCAGTTCACCGTGGAACGTTGATCGTCCTCTTCGGTATCAACAATGGGATCTTCAATGTCTGGCTCAGGTGGTGTCACACTGGGCGCAGGGTCAGGAGGCGGCTGAATAGAATCAGGTTGTGGTTCCGGCTCTGACTGGTCCTCAGCCAAATTAGGTGTCTTCGACTCGTCCGGGGTGGGGAAATATGACACCCACCCGTGGCCATCAAAGTAAACCTCCACCCAGGCGTCCATATCCGAACCAGTGAACGTCAACGAGTCCCCTTGAGCGCGCTCATCCTCCGTGGGAGCGAACCCCATCACAACACGCGATGCGAATCCCTGCTGCCGGGCAAACAGCGCCATCGCTGACGCATACTGTTCGGCGTCCCCCACCATCAGGTCAGCACCAAGAAGTTCAGCGATACGCGCTGAACCATGCCCTGACAGCGACGCGTACCCTGACACTTGCTCACCGTGAGAGAAAAAACCACGCTCAACAAAAAACTGTTCAAAAGACCGAACAACCAGCGGGACGGTACTAGCCTCACGAGCCACGAGGGACGCCTGCTCAGCGACCGCGGTGGGAATATTGTCAGCGTCAGCGATGGCGATCCGCCCGGCACGCGCATCGCCAAGTTGCTCATCGGTGGGTTGAGGTGGAACCACTGACGTCACCGAGTAGCTCAGACCTTCACTAATCCCTTTGACGTCAATAGCCGTTCCCGTCGCGTCGTTATACCGGACGTCCTTCGCGACACCACGCTGATAGGTGATGCCGCTGAGATACCCCACAGTGGGTAACCACACACCACGCAACGCGTGAATATCAATAGTTGTTGTCGCCACTGGGCCCTCAACAGTGCTCTCTACCCGCTCTCCAATGCGTCGAAAAGCCCCAGAGCCCGCGCGGTCACCATCACCAGAAACGGACCATACCACCCCGTCGTAACGGTCCATTGTCGCGAGGCGAACAGTTGCGCCATCTGGCAAATCAGTGACCGTGACCAGGTCGGTGTCAGCGAACTCTTTGATGAAATAGCGGTACTGGCTCAGCGGACTGATCTGGTCCTGCGGATCAAATGGAGGTTCAACCACTGTACGCAACACAAAACGCGGGTTTTCCAGCACCATCATCGGGGCCGTAACAAGGGGAATCACCACAGATGCGACCAGAACGACAGCCAGAGCAGCCACCCGGCGCGGGCGCCACGTGCGCATTCGCCACGACCCCCACACCATGATGCTCACAACAATGAGCATTCCAATAAGGCTTGCACGGGGAGCGGTTGACGTTCCCCACAGAATACCCACTGCAAGGGTCACCAACGGAATGGACGCAGCAAGCAGCGTCATCGTCCAGGTCCGGCGGCGCACTGCCAGTGATGCAGCGATGAAAGCCCCCAAAAACCCCATCAGGAAAGGTAACAACAGCAGTCCTGTGTCCCCGCCAAGTGGTGGGTCCAAGGTTAATGCTTGTTTCCATGAGGCGACTAACCCCACCAAGGTGCCTTGAATTGACTCACGCGATGGGAGGACACCTGCGATCAGGGTAGGACCATAAGCAATGATCCCGCCAACAAGGATGTACACGCCAAAGGTCACCACGAGTGTGATGGGTAACGCCCATCGCGCATATGCCCCAATCACCACCGGTAGTGCGCCAGTCAGCACACCACCAATAACCGCATACAACGCCCCTTGACTTCCGTAGGCTGGCAGGATAGGTAACAAGGAAACAGCCACAAGCAACACAATGAGGGCAACATCAACAAACGCTGCCAGGGCCCCCCAGTCGCCAAACGTTGAGGCGGGGGTTGTGCGCGCCCGCCGTTCTTGGGTGGGGGTGACTGGGGCCACGTGGTGTGGCATGGTCGGTGTGGTCATCTGGCCACCGCCAGCGCGAGTGTTCGTGGCAGATCCGTCATCGTCGCTAGCCGGATCACCGTGAGTTGGTCACGGTGCGTCACCGACGGCTGTGCGTCAACGGAACATTCCACCACGACGATACGCATCCCCGGGTCGAACAGGGCAAGCCGTTCACGCAGCTCTGTGGGGCTTTGTTGAGCGCCAGTGATGACAAAAGCCAATGTTGCGGTGGGTTCCTCGCGCACCATGGTGCGGGTGATCCACTCGGTCGGTGTGGCGGTGGTCTCCAGGCGACACGAGTCGTTGAGCAGTGCTTTGGGGGTTGTGGTGCGCAGGGTGTGAGTATGACTGAGAACGGTCAGTTCCAGTCCGTGTCGGATAGCGTGCACCGCAATTGAGGCTGCGACAGACACCCCAAGTTCGAAGTCGTCTTCTGTTGCCCAGGACGCTGCGTCTTCATCAACACCAAGGACTGTGGTGGTGCGGCGGGTGTCCTCGTACTGGCGCACCATGAGGCTTTGGTTGCGGGCTGAGCTTTTCCAGTGGATGTTGCGGACGTCGTCTCCTGGGACATATTCACGAAGCGCGTGGAACGACATGTCGTTGTCGGAAATTGTTTTGCGTGTTTGGCCTTCGAGGTCGCGCAGGATTCCAGCCATTTGGGTGGTGAGGGGAATGGTCATGGGGTGAACGTAGAGGTCGTGGGGTGTCGTCCACACAATTTCGCGGCGGATAAGTCCCAGTGCGTCAGCGCGCACCGACGATACCGGTCCAACCGTGATCACGGCACGGCGTTTAGTGGGTATGGCAAAGATTTCGTCATGGGTTTCCCCTGGGCCAAGTGACGGGAGGGAGAACTCTGCTGAGCGCCGCCCCACGGGCATTTCGATGCGTGCAGGCATGAGGCGGCGTTTCCCGATGTTCGTGACGTCAACCTGCCCGATTGCGCGTTGTCCCACACGTACAGTGGTGTCAGCGAGGCTGAGAGCGACCGCATAGTGTGAGCGTCCTGCAGTGTACAGAGCGGACACGCTGATGCCGATGATCGCGACGATCGCTCCGGCGAGGAGTTCACGCCACGAAGCCACCCACCCCACAATGAGACCAAGGAGTGCAAGCACAGCAAGGTACACCGCGAGCGGGCTCACACTGAGTCGACGGAGCCTCACATCGGTGGACCATGTTGCGGTGGGAGATGACATGGGGTGGGTCACTCACTTGTGCTCGGCGGGTGGGGTCACACTGGTGAGGATTCTGTTCATCACGTCTTGTGTGGTCACCCCCGTGAACTCTGCCTCCGGGTCCAGGATGATGCGGTGGGTGAAGACTTCTGGCGCAAGTTCTTTGATGTCATCGGGGACAACATAGTTACGTCCCTGGGCAGCTGCCCACACTTTTGCGGCTCTCACCAGGGCTATGCAGCCACGCACAGACACACCGATGCGGGTTTCTGGGTCGTTGCGGGTGGCTGCGCCAAGACGGGCAACGTAGTCGGCGATGGCTGGGTTGAGGTACACGTGGGCGGCGATGTCTGACAGGACTGTGATGTCTTCACCACTGATCACAGGGCGTAAGGATGCGGTGCGGTCGCGCTGCGCTGAGCCGGTCAGGATGGTGATCACTGAGTCGTGGTCGGGGTAGCCGAGGGAGGTTTTCATGAGGAACCGGTCGAGTTGGGCTTCTGGAAGCTTGTATGTTCCGGTTTGCTCGATGGGGTTTTGCGTGGCGATGACCATGAAGGGGCGACCGGTCCCGTAGGTGACGCCGTCAACAGTGACTTTCGATTCCTCCATAACCTCAAGAAGGGCCGACTGGGTTTTGGGTGAAGCACGGTTGATTTCGTCGGCGAGGACGATCGATGCGAAGACTGGCCCCCGGTGGAATTCGAAGCGTCCAGCCCGTTGGTCGTAGATGGTGACACCGGTGACGTCTGAGGGCAGGAGGTCGGGGGTGAACTGGATGCGCGAGTGGGTGCCTTCAATGGAGGCGGCAAGCGATTTAGCGAGGACTGTTTTCCCGGTTCCTGGCGCGTCTTCGAGGAGGATATGCCCTTCCGCGATGAGTGCGGTCAGGACCAACCGGATGACACGTTTTTTGCCCAGGATAGCTCGCGCAATGTTGTCCACAATTGCGGTGAACATTGTGGCGAATCGGGCGGCGTCTTGCGTGGTCATGGGCGTTGGTGACGCGGTCCCCGTCGGTGTGGGTACTCCGCCTGATTCGGGGGTCTTGTTTTCTGCGGCCACCGTTGTCCTCTCCGTTCGTGGTCAGCCCATCCAGTATGCACTGACTCTACGACACTTTCTGTGCTGACCATGACGCGTCGTCACTGGTTGTGCTATCGGCGTGGGCTGGGGTTGATCTTATGGTTCGTAGGTAAACGGTGTTACTGCTGTTGCGCCGACCCCAGTGCTGGTGCGGGCACGCAGATGGAGGTCAAACTCGCCCCCCGCATCAGGGAGCTCAAGGTCTGGCCAGTGGGTCCCCGACGTGTCCTGCCTGCCACCGATCCATTTCCAGTCACTACAGGTTCCGCCACGCACCGACCAGCATGCTTCATACTCTTGGATGCGGTAGCCGCGTTCCTGTGCGGGCTGCCAGCTCACGGGAATATTCCCAGCGTCCGTCACTGTGACCTCAACACTGGTGGGTGCGGTGGGTTGCCGCAGGGTGAGGGTGGTGGCCGTCAGAGGGCTGGTGCCGGACTTGTTTGTCGAACGCCCTTCGATGGTGATGACGCCGTCCACCTCGTTGCGCCGTACCGACAGTCCAGTGATGGCGTCCCCGGAACTGATGGTGCGCCATTCACCGCCGTTGATGCGGTATTCGTGAGTGACGTTGCTGTATCCACCAGTTGCCCCAGCAGTGAGGGTGAGGTTGAACTCGTCGTAGTTGTGGGAGAAGTTCGCCTCAAGGGTGGGACGTTGTGGTGCAGTCACTGGGGTGGCACCAGGCAGGGTAGTCCACTCGGAGCATGCTCCGCGTGTATTGCAGGCACGCACCTTGTATGACGGTGTGGCTTGACCTGGGGTGAGGCCGTCAAGTCGGTAACTGGTGCCGGAGATCTGCCCTGGTACCCCCGATAATTCATAATGAGTGATACCAATTCCGACCCCACCGGTGGCTGACGGCGCAGACCAGTTGAGCGTGATACGGCCCCCTTGTGCGTAGGAGCGTGTCTCATCGACAGCGGTTTGTCCTGCACCTGGGGATGAGGGGGCAGAGAACGTGGAGATCGCATCGGAAGTGCCTGCTTTGGAGGTTCCGGCACGGTTGGTGGCGCGCACCGCGAACCGGTAGTCCACCCCGTCTTGGGCGTTGGTGAACGACCAGTCGGTGGCCCCTGGGTCCAGGGTGACTGTCCTGACTTCAGTTCCTCCTTGGAGGACCGTCAGCGTGTAGTTGCGCAGGGCGGCACCGTTTGTGGAGTCAAGACGCCAGGACACTTTGATTTCTTGGGCACCGCCAAGACGTGCGGACACGCTTGGGGTAGGGGGTGGACCTGCAGGAGTTGCCGATGCGGACAATGGGCTCCAAGGCCCTGCCCCTCCGTCAGTGAGAGCAGAGTTATTTGCCCGAACCCGTACCTTGTAGGCAGTTCCGTTGGTCAACCCAGTCAAGGTGGTGCTTGTTCCGGAGACCTCTTTGACGGTGACACCTGCGCCACCGACCCCTGGGGAGAGTTCCACAGTGTAGGAACGGATGGGTGAACCGTCGTTGGATGCCCGCTCCCACGTGGCGGTGATTTGTCCGTCACCGTCAGTCAGTTGTGGGGTACCTGGAGCGCCAGGAAGGACATCCGGGGTGATCCCACCTGAGGTCGGTGATTCGTCGGAGTACCCTACGTCGTTGAGGGCCGCCACGGTGAACCGGTATTCGGTTCCGTTGGTCAGACCTTCAAAGGTGCAGCTTGTCGATGCGCATGTTTGGGTTGCTCCCCCTGGTTGCGCTGTGACCCGGTACCCGGTGATGGGTGCGCCGTTGGCGTTCGGTGCGTCCCACGCAACGGTGACAGCCCTGTTGGAGGGGTTAGACACTCGTGGTGTGCGTGGTGCGTCAGGAACTTTACGTACGGTGAGATTGATGGTCGCTTCCGTGACACGGTTGGGGTCGTTAAGACCGTCCGCGACGGTTGCGGCAACCCTGACAGTTCCTGCGAAGTCAGCCCCGGGGGTGACGGCAACTTTATTTCCCTGCACGGTGGCCGTGGTTCCGGTGCCCGAGGTGAGAACACGGACACTGGTGATTCGTAGGCCAAGACCCACCGGGTCGTAGGCACCTGCGAGGAGGTCCACTGTTTGGCTTTCACCTGCGTTCGCGATGACATCGCGGTCGCTGACTGAGGGTGGTGGCTCGGTGGAGGCTACAACCTCGAAGGGGATGGTTTGCTGAATGGAGCCAGCGAGCCCGTAATTGATCGTCAGGGCAAGTGACCCTTGAGTTCCTCGGGATAGTTCAGGGGGCGCAGACACACTGAGGGTTGATCCGTCAATGCTCGCAAGGAATCCTGACGTGGCAGGGCTCGCGACCCGGTACCCAAACTCAGTGTTCGTTGCCCCATCGGCGGGAGTGGTGAAGAGGTTCAGGTCGACGGTGATGGGGGCTGAGCCTTGCGGGACACGCACCAGTGTGGGTGAGAACGTGGGAGGAAGGTCTTCTTCGGCAAACACAGTGATGGGAAGCGTCAGAACGGCCGAACGCCCACTGTCAGATTGGGTGGCAGAATCCCACACCTCAAACGTGATGGAAGCTGTGCCTGCGAATCCTGGGCGGGACACAAACCGGAGGGTGGTGGCGTCAACGGTGAGGGCAGAACCGTCACTTTGGGTAGCACTGACTGTGGAGGTGTCGAGTATTTGTGCGGTTTTGCCTGTTCCCACCTGAACAAACTCAGCAAGGGGGATGGTCAGTTCTGCGCCTGATGCGACCCGGAGTTCGCGGACACGAGGACGCACTGTGGGCGGGAAGTCACCCAGGGCCGGCACCGTGATGAACGCGTAGGTGTAGGCACCGGAGTCGTGGCGGTTCTCCAGGCGGTAAGGAATGGTTTGTGCGGTGTCAGTCAGCGTGACAAGGACCCGGTCACTACCCACGACCTGGGCCACGTCACTGTGGCTCGGTGGGATGGACAAGCGCAGGTCGCTGAGTGGTCCGGACGGGTTTTCGGCCACTTCCATGACATCGACTTCCACCGTGGACTTATCGATCACCTCGGTGGGAGCAACCGTGATGTCTTCAGCAAGGGGCGCTGCGATTCCTGCATCTTCGCTTACATGAACACGCAGAACCGCATTTGCGGTTCCCCCGACCGGGTTGGTGACCTGGTAGGGGATGGCATACGTTTTGGTCTCAGCGTCTTGGGGTACTTCAACAGCGATCCGGCGGCCACTGACCGTCGCGATCAGCCCTTCTACGTCCGGCAAAGGTTGGATAGTGAGGTCCAGTCCGGAGGGGTCAATGTCGTTACGGAGCACACGCACTTCCACGTTGGCGCCAGGTTCGACGGTGACTTCATCATCGGTGGCAACAATCGGGAGTGCGCCTTCTGGTTTTTCGACCAACCCAACTCGGACCGTGGCAAGAACCCGTTGTCCCGTCCAGTCTTCGACCGCGTACGTGAACACATCGGTTCCTCGGGCTGTGCGTGATGCCGTGTACTCGAGCCAGGTCGCTCCTTGAGCACTAATAAACCCTTGAGTGGGTGCTTGGTCTCCTAGTCCAAGAAGTGTGACGCCGTCGCCGTCCACATCAATGCCGGTCAGCGGAATAGGGATACGGATCGTTTCGCCCGCATACGCGCGCGCTGTGATGTTGCGTGGCTTCGGAGGTGCTTTGGCCTCCGGGTTGGACTCATGAACAAGAATGGTCAGTTCACCGGACCCAAGGTTGCCGTGTTCATCGCGCACAGTAAATGTGGTCCGCGTTGTCCGTGGTTCGTCGGGGGCCTGGTACCGGATGACGTTCCCAGACACGAACATCAGCCCTTCCGCTTCGCTTAAGGGTTCCGGGAGGTCTTGCACCACGGAGATCGTGTCACCGTCGGCGTCACTGGCGCTGTCAAGAACAGGGATCGTGACAACACCACCGGTGCGTACGGTCACGGTGATGGGAGTGACTTCTGGTGCACGCTGCTGCGTGGATGGCTCAGTGGGCTGCACCAAGATCTCACCGGTCACTCGGGCATACCCGTTATCAATCTCGTAGGTCACCACTTCAGGTTCTGTCAGGGCAACCCGCGATTTGATCGTCACATACCGGTGTTCGGTCACACCAACTGACAAGGTCGACGCATCAGAGGTGGTGACACCGGTGATGACCAGTACACCACCGTTGGGGTCAATATCGTTGGCAAGTGGCGCGACAGTGACTTGGCCACCAGCAGGAAGGAGCGCAACATCTGAGACTGCCACTGGCGGTTGTGGTTCACCAGGCCATTCACGCACATCGATACGCGCTAATGCGGTGATGCTATGCGGTGAGGACACAACGTTCGCCCGGACATAATACGTTCCTGGCGTTGGGGCAGAAAACGTGAATGTCCCTGCGTCGAGGTCAGTGGTGAGCGTTGTCCCCGCCACTTCTTCCACCCCAGCAAGACGAGAGGGCTCTGCAGAACGGCTATTGAGCGCTGCGAGTACATTCACCTCGACGGGTGAAGACACATAGGTAACCTCGTGAATGGGGTCCACGGTCGGGGGTAACGTGCCCAGTGGGGACACCTCCACGGCAACGATGCCGGTTGTTCGCTCCACACCATCCGAGACCACAACACTGACAGTCTGCACACCTTGGGAATCAACATCCGCAATGTACGTCATGATGCCGTCTTGGCTGAACCGGACGGCCCCTTGCTCACCCTCAATGGTTGCGGCTTCCAGCACCAGTTGGTCACCATCAGGGTCAAGGAAATCAGCGAGAACGTTGTATTGGGCCTGCGCGCCTTGCTCAACTTCCATGCGTGACTCATGGATCTGTTCCGGCGCGCTATTGACCCCGGTGTCACGCACTGTCAACGACACAGTCGCTGTGGACGGTGGGTTGGTTCCTCGTCCATCAGAAATCGTGTAGGTGAACTCCTGCGTTCCCGACGCATTCTCCGCAACTGTCACCTGCAACGAACGACCCGAATGGATCTGCCGAACCGTCCCAAACGCATCAGGCAGAGCACCCGTCTCTGACACGGCGATAATCCCGCACTGCCCCACCGTGTCATTACCCAAAATGTTCAGGACCGTGGTTCGCCCCGCACGGACCCCATACTCGTCATCGTTGGCTTTCGGAGCCCGGTCATCTGTCTGGCATTCTGCGGTGTTTGCCTGAACTAGATCCGAGTCATCGTCGTCCGGGTTCTCGTTCTCCAGTGAATCCGGGGACTGCACCTCACTCCAGTTTGGCTCCTCAGGTTGCGGAAGTTCCTCGGGGAGCCACACCCGCCCCTGGACAACATCGTTCAACACAACAACACGCCGGTTCACCCGGAACACCACCTGAGAACCTTGACTCATGCCCTCAATACTTTGAACAGTATTCCCATCACAGGTGTTGACATAGTTGTTCGCTGAGGCCGCCCACGCACCATACGTGCAGGCACCCACCACAACCGGGATAGCAGGCTCCCCCTGCATCCCTTCAGAAACAACTGTGACATCACCAGAGTTGAGGGACACCGACAGCAGTGCACGATCAGTGGCAACCACCACTGCCTCGCCGTGCGTTGCTGGGGCAGCAAGCGCAACCGTACTCCCATATTCTTGGAGGTTCACTGACTGGCGCGGTGTGTACACGGTGGTTCCCACCGCGAGAACGGGGGTTGACCCCACTGCGGTGAGTTGTGGTGTCCGTGATTGGTCACGCGCGCCGACGGGCAAACCGACAGCATCTTTTAAGGTGACTGGCTCAGATGCGACTGCACCTGACCCCGACCACGATGACACAGCCCCCGTGCCTGGGTCCCACGCGTGGACAATTCCGGAGCGGTCCACTGTGCTCACCGCACCGTCACCGAAGTCAGCAAGCGGCGGAGTTGTATCGTCAATGGTTGTCAGGTCACTGACTCGTTGGACCCACACGGACCCTGAATCGTCAGTGACTGCCAGGACACCGGCCGCCATCGAGGTGGCAGCGCCTGCAGGGATCTGCGCAACCGCATCAAACGCGACATTTGCAGGGTCAACACGTGACAATGATGCACCTTGTGCAATGAGCACGTCCTGTCCATCTTGCAACACGTCAAACGTTTGGTCGGTGGGGACGACACCACCGTTAATTTCTTTGACCTTCGCGTGGTAGCGGCCTGCTTTCAGCTCGGTGGTGTTCGTGATCCACACAGAACCGTCGTTGAGGTCAACATCGGAGATATCGTAGCCAGGGTTAATAATGGCAAGGGTGGCAAGGACAGCTGGAACAGCAACACCTACGGTCACTGAAGACAACCGGGTTGCGGAAAGAGGCTCAGAACGCTGGGACCTACTGGTGCGTTGTGGCCACCATTTCACTGACTGCACTCCCTTGTTGGTGTTGTTGACGCTTTCCCGTTCTCGCGAACGAGGGACACCTCAATACACACGGATTCTTGCCCGCCCACAAGAGGGATTTGGGCAAGGGGGGCCTGAGTGCGCGTGGGGGTGCCGCTCCCGTCCACATCAACGATCCGCCACACATAACTATCGCCCTGAGCTGGTTGTGGGTTGTCCCAGGCGAACGTGACAGACGATGAACTCGATTGAGCGACCCGGAGATTAATGACTGACGGAACCGATTCCGTCATGTTGAGATCTTGCGTGTCGTTGTACACCGGGTCTGTGTCGTTCTCGTTCACCGCATCGTTGTTGATCATATTCTGCCCGATGACAACAAGAATGGCTATGATCGCGAGCAACGACACAACGGTGGCGACAACCCGCCCACGACGTTGTCGGCGTTGACCTGCTGGCTGTTGTCCCCGTACTGCATCGTAGAAGTCAGGGGCGCGGTCGTCGGTGTCCTCGAATGTGCGTGGTTCGAAGCTGTGTTCGTGCTGCCTGGTTGCTCGTTGCGCGGACCAGGTTGGTCCTTGTGCACTGCGTTGCCCGAGACCACCCAATTCCGGTGAGGGTCCGGGAGTAAGTGGGGCATCGGGGTGGGCGGGAACCGTTGTGATGGGCCGCAACCGCGTTTCCCGTTCAGCTTCGTCCACATCCGGGTGGATGGTGGAGACGCTACGCATGCGGGTGGCAATATCCTCTTGGCCAGTTGGGTCTACGCCGGTATCGACGATGTGCGGGGAGTTTGTGGTGTCAGGTGCAGGTGGCGCGGACGGGGCCGAGGGCGCGAAGGAGGTGGGAAGTGGGCCACTCGTTTGTGGTGGTTGGGAGGAATCCTGACCTCGCACAACGGTCACAGACCGTTCGGAGGAGGCTTTGGGTGGTGATGATGCTGAGGTTGCTGGGGCGCTGGGAACAATGTCTGGAACGTCAACACCGGTGACTGGGAGTTGAAGTTGGCGTTCTATGCCTTGCAGGGCGTGCGCGAATGCGAGCGCGGAGGAGAATCGGTGGTTCGGGTCGCGTGACATGGCCCGCGATAGCACCGACTCCAGTTCCTCTGGGACATCGACTCTCCCGATGGCGGGGAGTTGGGTGCGTTCGATTCGGGTGATGAGGTCGGTGGGGCTGTTGGTTTGTCCTGGGATTTCAAAGGGTGACCGACCGGCTAGGAGCGTGTAGAGGGTTGCGCCCAGTGAGTACACGTCTGAGCGTGCGTCGCCGTAGGGTTCGTCAAGGAGCATTTCTGGTGGCGCCCATGGGATGGACATGCCAGCTGCAGCAAGTTTGTCCCCCACTGCACCGGCGATCCCAAAGTCTGTGAGGGCGGGCCACCCGAAGTCGGTGGCGAGGATGTTCGCGGGTTTGATGTCGCGGTGGAGCACACCTGATCGGTGTGCTGTTTCTACTGCCGATGCGACCCTCACCCCCGTGCGTAGGGTTTCTGCAACGGAGATGCGTTCGGATCGGAATCGTGCGCCGAGCGATGGTTTCGCACAGAACTCCATGACGAAGTAGGGGCGCCCGTCTGATGCGATCGCTGCTTGGTGGATCGTGACAATTGATGGGTGCTGGGACAGGCGCGCCATGATGTTGGCTTCTGCGAAGAACGCGTCCCGCGCGCCGGCATCCAGTGAGGTGGACAGCAGTACTTTGACGGCTACGGGGCGTCGTGGGAAGTCTTGGCGATATTCGAAGACGTCAGCAAATCCGCCCATACCCAGGAGCCCGACGTATTCGAAGCCGGGGATTTTGGGGGGCAGTGATGGTTGCCGACGTCCGCTCATCTGTTGTCCTCAAGCTCGAACGTGACCCCGTCACCGAGGTCGACGAGCGCACCGGATGATAGGGGGGTTGGTTCGTCGGGGTGAAGTCGTCGTGGCTGTTGTCCTGGTTCGGTCAGGAGAACACCGTTGGTCGAGTTGAGGTCGGTTACGAGAACGAGTTCCCCGTCGATGCGGACTTGTGCGTGGGTGCGGGACACGTCGTTGTTTGGGCTGGCCACGTTGACCAGTCGCGGTAGTTCGTGTACGGGAAGGCGGGACGCTTGGGGTGCTCGACCGATCAGGACGGTTCGGTCCAGGGGGATGCGGACACCGTTCGATAGTTTCAGTGTGGGGATTGGAACAGCTCCACCTGCGGAAACAGGTTCGCTGGGGACTCGCAGTGAGGAACTGGTTTCCATGGCTTGCCGGTATTCGACGAGGTTGCCGGTCAAGATGGTTGAGCTGTGGTCGTCATCGCTGCCTGGGTCTGCCTGGGGTTCTTCGGTGACTTGGCGTTCTGAGTCAGGCTGGTGTTCTGGGTTGACCTGGTGGTGGGGGTTTGGGTGTTGGGGTGCGGAGGGCTGGGCACCCGACGTCGCGGACGGCGTCGGGGTTGGCGCCTTGGTTTGTTGGGCGAGGTAGGCGGGTAGCCCAGGTTGGGTTGCTTCCCCTAACCGGGGAGCAGTTGGTGGCGGCGGAGGCGGAAGCGTGGGTGTTCCCCCTACGTGACGCTGCGCTTGGTTGGGTGTATGAAGCGCTTGGTAGTCAGGTAGTGGGATGGCCCCTGACGCAATGGCTGAGGATGATTGTTCCCACCCAGTTCGCGCATCGGCTGGTGACCTGTGCCGTTCAGGTGATGGGGCAGGCGATGCGGCACTGCGCGAAGCACCGTGATCGTCAGAACCGCCTGACCGGGACGCGGCCGCTTCCATGAGGTCGTCATCGACAACGGGCATCACCTGGGTGACGGCTTTTTGCCGGCGATCCCAGGCTTTCACCTGGGCTTTTAACGCTTCTGGGACGGCGGTCATCCCGTTCTTCCGCGATGAAGGTGCCGCCGCATTGTGGGGGCGGGGAGAATCATCGGAACCAGTGAGCGCACGAGCGATCTGGTGAGCGCCTGTGGCAGGGTGTTCGGTACTGAGCACGGGGTCGTCAGGGTCATCCCAGCCAAGCGAACACAGCAATGACACAGTTGTGACCCCGGACGCAAGGTAGTCAGTGTCAGTGCCAGCGAGCGTGAGACCTGGAATACCGCGAATACAAAATTCTGCAGCAGGGAGGTCCGCGTATTCGCGCCAGGTCGCCGCACCATCAGCGTCCACCGAGGAGTAACGCCCATCGTGATTTAACAAGAGCACAGTGAACAGTCCCCGCACAATGACGTGAAGTGCAGTCCCCCGCAACTGAATCAGCGCAAAATCAGGCATCTCCTCAAGCCCATCCTGCGCCAGCAAACTCATGCACCGTTGCACCCCACGGTCAGAGGACAAGGCATGCCACAGGTGAACTCCCGTTTCTCTGTCAATCGGGTGATCATCGCGGCGCGCACGCATCACGATAAATGTGTTGTCTCTTGCCACGGTGAGCAAGTGTCCTTTGCCGGCACGGCACAGCATCATCGTCAACTCCTGGGATACCTCGGCGTCGTGTGCTCGAAGGTTTCATCCAATGCTACGGCAGGGGGTAGTTCTGTTGTGGCATCGTGTGACGTACCTGTCGACTCCTGGACCTGCGCTGCCGCGTATCCGACAACTGCGCTCGTCACAATGACAACGGTGACGTTGTCACGACCACCCGCAGTCACTGCACTGGCAACAAGCTGCTCAGCAGCGTGTTGTGGATTGAGCGAGGTCGCCCAGATCGCTTCGATTTCTTCGTCGTCCAGTTCGTCTGTCAGACCATCAGAGCACAACATGATTTCGTCGCCTGATTCGACCGGGAGCATCCAATAGTCAGGGAGCGGTGTGGATTGAGTTTCCAGCGCCTTCGTAATGACGTGTCGTTGCGTGTGGGTGTGCGCCGCGGACCGGTCCACCGCGCCGGAATCAATGAGTTCTTGGACAACGGAATGGTCCACGGAAATTTGTTCTAGCTGGGTACCACCGCGCGCCCCTGGATCACCGTGCGCCCCTTGGAGCCGGTAGGCCCGGGAATCGCCTAGGTTGAACACCAGCCAGTACGGGGCACCGTCTTGGAGAGTGACGCCGACGCCACACACTGTTGTTCCGCCAACGCCCTTGGTGAGAGAATCCCGAAGGCGTGAGGCTGCACGTTGGAATGTTGCATCAACGAGACCCGGATTAATCACTGAGTACTGGGATAATTTCGAAAACTCGTCCACTGCGATGGACGACGCAATATCCCCATGTTGGTGCCCACCCATTCCGTCGGCAACGACGAACACGGGCAACCCTGCAAGGAATGAGTCTTCGTTGACTGTGCGGCGGTTCCCATGAGATGTTGCCGCTCCCCAGGCGTTGTCCATCGATACTCCTTTATGTGCCTGATGGCTATCGGTGCAGTTCCACAGTGAGGGTGAACTGCCCAAACAGTATGGTTGTTCCAGGACTAAACCGCACACGCTGGCCGGGGCCACACAGGATTTGCTGGTGGTCCGGGAGCGTGACCACGGTGCCGTTTGTTGAATGGCGGTCAACAACATACGGTCCCGCGGAATCAACCGCGATGAGCAGGTGTGTTTTTGACACCGTGCGATCAGGGTCACGGATAACAATACGGGTAAACGATTCTTCTCCGCTGTCACGTTGGGGGTTACGCCCGATAAGCGTGGGGGTGGTCAGGGCGTAGCGTTGACCGTCACTCAGTGCCAAGGTGTAGCGCATGGGCTGAGTAGTGTCGCTGATGTCGTCCCAGGTGGTGGTGTTCATTGGTTTCCCGTTGCGAGGTGGTGTGTGCTCAAGGAAAATGATGCCAAACTCAAGGGCTTTTATGTTCCATCTGAGACGGCGGTTGGGGACTTCTCCTGCTGCGTACTGAGGCTAGCGCCGACGACAGGGAGGGTGCGATGCGCGAAATTTCACCATTAGTGCGGGCCACAGCGGTGATGGTGGTTTTTGTTGTCACCGTCGTTGCGGCAATGTTTGGTTCTGGCGTGTTCGATGGAATGTCGATGTCTGAGACAGCTAATGGGGCGCTTGCCCCTGACGCTCATTATGTTGCTCCAGCAACGGCAGCATTTGGAATTTGGTCGGTCATTTATGCGGGCTTGTTCGTGCTGTGCGTGTGGCTGTTCTTTCCGTCCATGCGTGAGACACGTTTTGTTGGGCGTTCCTGGTTGTGGTTCTTAGCATCGTTAGTGTTGAACGCTGCCTGGATTCTTGTTGTGCGTGCAGAGCTATTGTGGCTGTCTGTGCTCGTTATCGCGGCGCTACTTTCTGTCTTGTGTGTCCTGTTGGTTCGACTCCAGCGCGATGAGTCACTGCCAGGTTCAGCGCATCTTGCGTGGCGGGTGGTCATGGGGTTGTACGCCGGGTGGGTGACGATCGCATCGATCGCTAACATCGCATCGGCTTTGGTGTTCGCTGGGGTCACGGAACTGGCCCCCGGTGCGAGCGTGTGGGCAGTGGTGTTGTGTGTTTCTGCAGTCATCATCGCGGGCATCTATGTGTTTCGTTTGCCTGCCTTGCCTACCGCCCCGCTTGCGATCGCTTGGGGTTTGTCGTGGGTGTCCGTGGCACGGCTTGGTGACACCGCACCAAACGTCGTGGTCGGATGGGTGGCCGCATTTTCGGCGGTGGCCATTGTGTGCATTGTGGCTGTGCGCATGATTCAGCACGCACGGTGGCGGACAGCGTCTGCAGCCTCAGGCGGAGGCGCAGTTGGCTAGGTGGTGCGTTGACCTAGTGCGCGCCGATAGAACCCCTCAATGTGCTGTTCCACCGCTGTTGCCGCCCCAGTCGCATCGCCTTCTTGCAGTGAAGAGATGATGTGGCGGTGCTCGTTCATGAGTGTGTGTGCCAGACTTTGCCAATCGTCAAGACGAGCGCTGCCTGCAGCAACATAGTCAGCAATGGCTTGACGCAGTCCAAGCATTGTTGCTTCGCACAGAGTGTTTCCTGCTAGTGCGACAAGTTCGACATGGAATTCTGCGTCAAGGCGTTGGAACTCTTCGTGGTTCAGTGCACTTGCTTCCATGTCCTCAAGGAGCGCGAGCGCTCGGGTGAGGCATGTCTGCGCAGGTTGTGTGGCGTCGGCTTGGTTGTGGAGGCTTTCCGCCGCACAGCGCATAGCTACGTTTTGTGCTGCCCATGTTTCGATGAGTAGTCGCATTTGGACCACGTCGTGGACGGGCATGGCACCCGATGCGAGGTGAAGTTTGATGGCTGCGCCGAGTCCGGCGGCGGGACGGTCAATGAGGATCGCTCCCGCGTCTGGCCCTGATCCGGTTCCTCTGCGAATAATGCCCATCGCTTCCAGGACGCGGAGCGCTTCTCGAATTGAGGCTCTCGAGACAGCGAATTCTTCGGCGAGTGCGCGTTCGGAAGGGAGGTGGTCCCCCAGCTGCCACCGGCCTTCTGCGAGTCCTGTTTCGATGCGAGAAAGGACGGTCTCATAGGTCTGCATGCGTTCATGGTAGCGGGCATGGGCGCCGCACGCACTCTGTGGTCAGGCCACAGAGGCTTGCCACCCTTCCCAATACATGCAAACATGTTCATGTTTTCATTTTAAGGAGGAGTGATGCCCCACAACCACACACCACCACCCCCGCGCGACCACGACGCCGCCTACCGACACCGCCGAGCGCTACTGTGGGCGTTAGCACTCACTGCAAGCGTCATGATCATCGAATTTATCGTCGGGATAAACATCGGTTCACTAGCCCTCCTCGCCGACGCTGCCCACATGGCAACAGACACAACCGCACTCCTCCTCGCCGCCCTCACAGCCCACGCCACAACACGGCCTTCACCCGCGCATCGCAGCTTTGGCCTACTACGACTCGAAGTCCTCACCGCCACCATCAACGCCCTCCTCCTCACCGGCCTCTGCATCACCATCGTGGCCGAAGCCATCACACGAATAGGGTCCCCCACCACCATCCCCCCACACACCCTCCTGGTCACCGCAACAATCGGGCTTCTTATCAACCTCATCAGCTGGCGAATCCTCCACCCCAGCGCCCAACAATCAATCAACGTCAACGCGGCACGCCTCGAAGTACTCGCAGACCTCATCGGGTCAGTCACCGTCATCCTCACCGCCCTCCTCCTCGCCTGGACCGGCTGGTGGTGGCTCGACTCCCTCGCGGCCATCAGCCTCGCAGTCCTCATCATCCCCCGCACCGCACACATCCTGCGCGACACCATCCGCATCCTGCTCGAAGCCGCGCCACGCACGACATCCATCCCCGACCTCACCGCCGCACTCGCCACACTGCCAGGGGTGCGCCAGGTCCACGACGTCCACGTCTGGACCATCACCACCGGAGTCACCAGCGCCAGCGCACACCTGCTCACCGCACCTGGCACACCACATGCAACACTCCTCCCCCAAGCGCTACAACTCCTGTCACATCGCTACGCCATCGATCACGCTACGATACAGATCGAGGAAAACCGCCGCGTCTGCCACGGGACTCCCTCCCTGCCCTGTACCCCTGCCCAGTGAGAACACCGTGCCGCACCCTAACCACGACAACGACAGCCCACCCCCAACCACCATCAGCGACCACACCGCAACCCACCTCGCGGACACCTTCTCACTCCTCGGCGACCCCAGCAGAATCCGGGTCCTGGGCACCCTCCTCGACGGCCCAAAACGAGTCCTCGACATTGCCCAGGCCTGCGGCCACACCCAATCTGCGACATCCCACTCACTCAGGCTCCTGAAAGCACACCACGTTGTCGCCGGAGAGCGACACGGGCGCGAAATCCACTACGCCCTCGCTGACGACCACGTGCGCGCACTACTCACCCTGGCCCTTGCGCACATCGCCCACCTCGACACACACCCCAACGCATGAGCGCCGCCCCCACCACCCGCATCATCCTGCTCACAGGACCGTCAGGATCAGGCAAATCCCGGCTATCACAACGTCTTGGCCTCCCCGCGGTGAACCTCGACAACTTCTACCACGACCATGACCACCCAGGGTTACCCAGCCGTTTTGGCATCGTTGACTGGGACTCACCAGCAGCCTGGAACCACAACGAATCACTGACCGCGCTTCTCTCCCTGGCCCATACTGGACGCGCAGACATCCCGATCTACGACATCTCCACATCACGACGCACCGGGATGGCGCACGCCGACGTCACCGGCGCGCCCTTTGTCATCGCAGAGGGAATATTCGCCGCTGAACTCATCGCAGACGCCACCAGCCACGACATCCTCGCTGATGCCCTATGTATTTCCCGGCCACGCGCCCAAACGTTTATTTTCCGGCTCATGCGTGACCTCGCCGAAGCGCGCAAACCTCCACTGACCCTCATCCGTCGCGGGCTAGGTCTCGCCCGCGATGAACCTGGCCAGATCGCCGCGTGGGTCGACAAAGGATGCGTTCCTGTCACCATCGCCCAAGCGACCGCACGCGTCGAATGCCTCCTGCGCCCCTAACAAAAACCTCCCCGGCAAGCGACACGCTCACCGGGGAGGTTACTGGGGTGTGTACTGATCAGGTGCGCACAATCAAGGTCCGCACCTGCGCAGCATCACTCAACTGGTGGCAACTCCTTCGGGTCAACACCACCGTCTGCCGCGACCGCAACAGCCACTGACTGGCGGTCACTATGCGACTCGGCACGGAACGTGAACTCACCCAAAAGGCCCTCACCTTGTGCATCAACAACAATGATGTCGCCAGCACCAAACTCACCAAAGAGCAGTTTCTCCGACAGGACATCTTCAATGTCACGTTGAATAGCTCGACGCAACGGCCGTGCACCAAGAACAGGGTCATACCCCTTCTCTGAGAGCAACTTCTTGGCAGCGTCCGTCAACTCAATCGACATGGCCTTGTCTGCAAGACGCACATTGAGCTTGGCAACCATGAGGTCCACAATCTTGAGGATCTCCTCGCGCGACAGTTGTGGGAACACAATGACGTCATCAACACGGTTGAGGAACTCGGGCCGGAAGTGCTGCTTGAGTTCTTCGTTGACCTTGGACTTCATACGCTCGTAGGTTGTTGTCGCATCATTGTTCACGTTGAACCCAACCTGAACACCCTTCGCCACATCCTTCGAACCAAGGTTGGTTGTCATGATGATGACAGTGTTCTTAAAGTCCACGACACGACCTTGGGAGTCGGTGAGGCGTCCTTCTTCAAGGATCTGCAACAACGAGTTGAAGATGTCAGCATGCGCTTTTTCCACCTCGTCGAACAAGACCACTGAAAATGGCTTGCGGCGTACTTTCTCCGTGAGCTGACCACCCTCGTCGTAGCCCACGTACCCTGGAGGGGAACCAAACAGGCGTGACGCGGTGTGCTTTTCACCAAACTCGGACATGTCGAGTTGGATGAGAGCATCCTCATCATCAAAGAGATACTCAGCCAACGCCTTAGCAAGTTCGGTTTTACCCACACCGGTTGGACCAGCAAAGATAAACGAACCACCCGGACGCTTGGGGTCTTTCAATCCTGCACGTGTACGACGGATCGCCTGCGAGAGCGCCTTGATCGCACGGTTTTGACCAACCACACGCTTGTGCAGCTCAGCTTCCATATTGAGGATGCGCTGAGACTCTTCGGCGTTCAGACGTGTGACCGGGATACCCGTGGACATGGCAAGAACTTCAGCGATCAAGTCCTCATCAACCTCAGAGACCGTGTCAAGGTCCCCGTTCTTCCAGGCTTTTTCTTTATCCTGGCGTTCCTGGATGAGGTTCTTCTCTTTGTCGCGCAGTGCCGCGGCCTTCTCGAAGTCCTGCTCGTCGATCGCGGATTCCTTCTCGCGGCGCGCATCAGCGATCCGCTCATCAAGTTCACGCAACTCTGGTGGCGCTGTCATCCGGCGAATACGTAACCGGGCCCCTGCCTCATCCACAAGGTCAATGGCCTTATCGGGCAGGTAACGGTCATTGATGTACCGGTCAGCCAATGTGGCTGCCGCAACCAGCGCATCATCGGTAATGGACACACGGTGGTGCGCTTCATAGCGGTCACGCAGACCTTTAAGGATCTCAATGGCGTGCGGCAGGCTCGGCTCAGCCACCTGAATAGGTTGGAATCGGCGTTCCAACGCAGGGTCTTTTTCAATGTGCTTACGGTACTCATCCAACGTGGTTGCACCCACCGTTTGGAGTTCACCGCGCGCAAGCATTGGCTTCAAAATGGATGCCGCATCGATGGCACCTTCAGCCGCACCAGCCCCAACAAGGGTGTGGATTTCGTCGATGAACAAAATGATGTCACCACGAGTGCGGATCTCCTTGAGAACCTTCTTCAGCCGCTCTTCAAAGTCACCACGGTAACGTGACCCAGCAACCAGCGCCCCAAGGTCAAGGGTGTACAGCTGCTTGTCTTTGAGAGTCTCTGGAACATCCCCTGCCACGATGTCTTGGGCGAGGCCTTCAACAACCGCCGTTTTACCGACACCAGGTTCACCAATGAGGATGGGGTTGTTTTTCGTACGACGCGACAGCACCTGCATGACGCGCTCAATTTCTTTGCCACGCCCGATAACCGGGTCAAGTTTGCCTTCTCGTGCCGCTTGGGTGAGGTTGCGACCGAACTGGTCGAGCACAGCGGACCCAGCAGGAGTTGGCTCATTGGGGGCACCAGAACCGACAGGTTCCTTACCTTGGTAACCCGACAACAACTGAATGACTTGCTGACGCACCCGGTTGAGGTCTGCGCCGAGCTTAGTGAGGACTTGCGCAGCAACTCCTTCACCTTCACGGATCAGCCCAAGCAGGATGTGCTCGGTGCCAATGTAGTTGTGTCCCAGCTGCAATGCTTCCCGCAGAGACAACTCAAGGACCTTCTTGGCACGTGGGGTAAAGGGAATGTGACCACTAGGTGCTTGCTGCCCTTCACCGATGATTTCGGTGACCTGGGAGCGCACAGCATCCAGTGAGATGCCCAAAGATTCCAGCGCCTTTGCGGCGACGCCTTCGCCCTCGTGGATGAGGCCGAGCAAAATGTGCTCAGTCCCGATGTAGTTGTGGTTGAGCATCCTCGCCTCTTCTTGGGCGAGGACGACGACACGTCGTGCTCGGTCAGTAAATCTCTCAAACATGCTGCGCTCCTTACGAGTGCTGCCCACGTGGGTGCAGACATGGGCTGGCTTGTATACGACTCTAGTGGGTCGCAACGCTCACTGAGGCATGGATATGCCTGTGTTCGCCAGCGGCGTGAAAGCTGTTACGCGGTGTAGATCTCAAGGACGCGCCGACCGATGTAGTCCACATCGAAGCGTTGCGCAGCTTCGTGCTGTTCAGCGCTCGCTGTTGCGCGCGCGTCAGCGTTGTCGACGTAGTGGGCAAGCAGTTGGGCGAACGCTTCGGTGTCGGTGGCGTCAACGAGTCGGTCGTCGAGCCCGTCCATGACAGTTCGGTAGCCGGGGTTGTCGCCGGCGATGACTGCACCCCGGCAGGCGGCAAGTGCCTCCACCACCGATATTCCGAAGCTTTCTCCGCCGGTGGAGGGAAGCGCAACGATGTCTGCGGCAGCGAGAAGTTCGGGCTTGTCGTCTTCGGCGATATACCCGGGGAAGCTGGTGATGTCGTCAAGTCCGGTTTCAGCAACGTAACGCAGGTAAGTGTCAAAGAGTGGGCCTTTTCCGGCGATCACCAGTTCAAAGGGGGTGGTGGTGATCTCTCGTAGCCGAACGGCGGCTTTGAGGAGTTCTCCTGCGCCTTTGCGTTCCACTAGGCGGCCGAGGAAGAAGATCCGAACGCGTTCGTTCGCGGACAGTTCCGCAGATTGGTTCAGTTCTGCTTCTCGTGCTTGGTTGAAGCCAAGCATCCGCACGGGGTTCCCGATAATGGTGGGGGTGACGTGCAGTGCGGTGGTGGCGAAGTCGGCGGCGGGTTGGGAGACGGCAATGATCTCGTGGAAGCGTGTGAGTTGACGGCGTTGGATTGCCCCCAGTGCGTGGGTTCCTACCTTGGTGAGGGTTGACCACGGCATGATGTGGAACGTTCCCACAATGCGTGTGGTGGCTGGTGCGGCGTTGATGATGGCACCGGCGAGCAGGGGACTGTAGGGCATGTTGATGTGCAGGACGTCAAAGTGGACGTCGGTAAAAAGCTGCCGGATCGCCGATCGGTCAGCGGGTAAGGGGATGCCGAGCCTGTTGCCGTTGAAGGTGATGGGAAGGTTTTTTGCTAGTGAGTGGATGCGGGGGATGTCGGTGCGTTGGGTGGTGGAGGTGAGGTAGTGAACGGTGTGGCCTTTTCCGGTGAGCCAGCGACCGAGTGTGAGGACGTGCTGTTGGACTCCATCGGGTCGGTCGAGTGAGTCGTCGATGACAAGACCGATGGTCAGTGGGGTGGGGTTGGTGGTCATGCGCTCTCCTTGGGGCTGAGTGAGCGGTGGTGTGGTAGCAAGGTGGCGGCCTTACGTGTCCACGATGATAGTCACAGGTCCGTCGTTGGTGAGGTGAACATCCATGTGTGCACCGAACACCCCGGTTGAGGTGCTGATCCCGCGGGCGGTGAGGTCATTGACGACAGCGTTGACCAGTGGTTCGGCAACGGGGGCAGGGGCTGCGTTGTTCCAACTGGGGCGGCGGCCTTTTGCAACATCGGCGTAGAGGGTGAATTGGCTGACCACAATGACGGGGGCGTGCGCATCGGTCACTGATTGTTCGTGGTCGAGGATGCGCAGGTCCGCGATTTTGCGGGCTATTGTGGCGGCGTCGGTGGTGGTATCAGTGTGGGTCACCCCGATCAGTGCCACGATCCCTTGTCGGTCAAATTCTGCGACTGTGACCGAGTCGACGGTGACTTTGGCTGCCGATGCGCGTTGCAGGATTGCCCGCACGTTACCAACTCCGTGGGTTGTTCTGGTTGCCGCCGGTTGTTCCGTAGGGTTTCAGCGCGGGGCGTACGTCAGCGAGGTAGATGAAGGCAGGCACTGCGATGAACAGTGCGCTGAGGTTGAGGTAGCCCGCACCCAGTGGTGGTTGCAGACCGAGGAAACCGATGAGGGCGGAGGCACCGAGAAGGATGGACCAGAATTTTTTTGTGCGTTTGCCTTCCGAGGTGAAGGCTCGTGGTGGTCGGCGTAGCGCATCGACGAACGCCCATACTTCAAGGGCGAAGCAGGTGGTGGTGATGACAAACAAGATGGCTGCCTGGAGTTGTGCGAACACTCGGTCACCTCAGGGTGTGGGCGGGTCAGGTTAAAGCGGCGAGGGCGTCGCGGGCTTCTTGTTCGCTGGCCCCTGCGGCTTCAAGCAAGTCTACGATGGCGGAGCGCAACACTAAAATGAGTGCTTGTGCTTGCCAGTCTCGTTCACCGAGTGCGCCGGGGGCTGCTTGTTGGGCCACGGTGGTGAGGTATTCGCGGGCCACGGCGAGGTCTTTGCCGTGGCCGATGGCGTGTGCGAGTTCTCGGGTGGCGGTTGCGGTGGCGGTGAGGAGTTCGGCGACGTCGTCAGCGCCGGGTCCGGGGTGCAGTGTTTGGGCGCGGCGGGCGACGACTCGGGTTGATCGGATGGCGCGGTCCACAAGGACGCGTTGGGTGTCGAGTTCGGCGATGTGGCTACGGTAGCGCCGGGCGGTTGCATTGATGCGGGTGGCGTTGAGGGCGACTGCGCTGATGGCGGCCCAGTCGTTGAGGGGCACTTGGGTGGAGCGGGCCCGGTTGATGGCGTAGTCCCGGTCTTCTTGGGTTCCGCTGGTGACGGCAGCGGCGATGTGGGTGAGGGTTTCGGCGAGTTCCGTGGTGGCGAGTTGAGCGGCGGAGCGGACGCGCCTCACCGGGTTGTTGGGAATGATCGCGGCGATGAGGGTGGCGACTGCGGCGCCGACGAGGGCGTCGGACCAGCGTCCGAATCCGCCGCCGAGGGCGGGGCTGAGCACTCCGATGGGTAGTCCGACAAGGACGACTGCTTGGGTTCCGGCATGGGTGGCAAGGGGGGAACCTGAGCCAACAAATCGTGCGATGAGCACGGCGATGAACACGATGACAGCAACTTGCCAGGGGCCGGAACCCACTGCGTGGGCAAAGAGGTCGCCGAGCCACACGCCGATGGAGACACCGATCCCGGTTTCGGCGACCTTCCGCACTGACCGGTCTGCTGTATATCCAAGGGATGCCCAGGCGGCGACGGGCGCGAAGAACGGGTAGGGGTGTCCGACGACGTGTTGTCCAGCCCAGTAGGAAAGACCACAAGCGATGGCGGCTGTTGTGGTGGGCCATGCGGCTCGGGTGACGCGCGCCCAACCGCGGCGCGCCCAGAGGTAGGCGCGCTGGTGGAGGCGGTCACGTGGTGTTGTTGACACGGCGGGGCACCTTGCGATGTGGCGGGCCGGTGGGGACCCGGTGGGGTTAGTTGGGGCGTGCAAGTCCGGAGAGGTTCGTTGTTCCTCGTGCTTGTCGTGAGGTGGGGCCGCGTTCTGCTGGTCGGGTTGCTGCTTGCCCGTGGCTGGGAACGATGATTTCTTGCGCGGCGGTGACGTCGCCGCCGTCGCAGACAACGGTCAGTGCTGCGTCGTCGGGGGTGGCGCGTTTGATGACGGCGAGCGCGATGGGACCGTTGTCGTGGTGTCGTGCTACTGAGGTGACGTGCCCGATGTCTCTGCCTTCGAGGTGGACCGGTGCCCCTGGTTCGGGGATGAAGTGACCGGAGCCGTCCAGGTGGAGCATGACGAGTCGGCGTGGTGGGCGGCCAAGGTTGTGGACGCGGGCGATTGTTTCTTGTCCTCGGTAGCATCCTTTGTGCAGGTGGACTGCTGTGCGCAACCAGTCGAGTTCGTGGGGGATGGTGCGGTGGTCGACTTCGGTGGCGAGGCGTGGGCGCCATGCTGCGATGCGGATCGCTTCGGTGGCCCATGTTCCTGCGAGGGTCCATCCGCTGTGTTGGCGTTGCCGGATTTCGTCGGCGAGGTCGGTTCGTGGGATGAGGACGAGTCGCCATGGACGGTCAGTGCCGGCGTGGTCGGGGGCGTCTGGTCCGTATCGGGTTCCGCCGTCAAGGACGGTGGGCCATGGGTCATTCCATGCGAGGGGTTCACCGTCTTGTGATTCGGCGTTGATTGCTTCGCCGAGTAGTGCCCACTGGTCGGTGACGTCGCTGACGGTGACGCGCATTGCAAAGCGCATGGAGTCGAGCCAGGTGGTGAGGTCGTGGGCGTGGGAGGGTTCGGTGATGAGCCAGGTGGTGTCGCCGTCGTCGACGACTGCAGCACTGTGTTCGAGGTGTCCTTTGGGGGACATGACCAGGAGTTCGGTGGAGGTGCGTGGGGCGAGGGTGGTGAGTTCTTGGGATGTGATGGAGTTCAACCAGGAGCGCCGGTCTGGGCCTGTGACGGCGATGATGTGGAGGTGGGATTGGTCCACGACGGCTTGTCCGCGTTCCAGGGCACGTTGTTCGGTCACTGGGTCACCGTAATGCCAGGCGACTCCGGTGTCGGGTCCTGCTGCGGGGACAGCTCCGGGCCACGCCAGGAGTGGGCTGCGCCACTGGGTGGGTTCTGCGGGTGTGGTGGGTTCAGTCATGGTCTACCCGGTTCAGAGTTGCAGAAACGTAAGACTGCAGGGGGTGACCGAAGGCGGCCAGGGAGTGCACCCACATGAGTTGCCCGTTAACGCTGCCGTACATGCGTTGGGAGGCGGACACTTCGGTGGCGGTGGCGGTGCGGGCGATGAGGTCAGAGACGAGCTGGATTTTTCCGTCACCGGCTGCACCCAGGTACACCGACACGCGTCCGGCGGGGTCGGCGAGGAGAACTTCCAGGGAGGTTTGCCCGTCGGGCACGCCTTCGTGGGGTTGTGGCGCAACCCGCCAGTACCCGGTTTCCGTTGACCAAAACACACTGTCGTGGTTGTTTGGCGTGGATTGTGGGGCGGGAAGGGTTCCGGGTTCTGGGACGGTTGGTGTGTGGTCTGGGGTGAGTCTGATGGTTGATTCGTACCTCAGATACGGTCCGCCATCGTGGTCGAACACGACACGTTGGGTAAACCCTGAGGCGTCTATGCCTGGGTAGTCCACAACACCGTCGCCTTGCCAGGTTCCCACTAACCAGGCGAGTGGGTATATTTCTGGGGCGAGTCCGTCAGGAAATGCGAAAGCCACTGTCAGCGTTGTCCCTTAAAGAGTTTGTACACGACGTAGCCTGCGAACCATGCGATCGTGATGGTGACCACCACAAGTAAACCGATGAAGAAACCTTCTAGTACTTTGATGTCGACGTCCATGCGACCCAGTCTAGACGAACAACGGAGCCAATATGTCCTCACTCACTATCCAATTAACTGCGGGTGCTCGTGATCCGGAACGTGCCGCTCAGGCGGTCACGGTTGCGGCCGCTGCTGTGGTGTCGGGGGTGGAGGTGTCACTGTGGTTGTCGGGGGATGCGGTGAGTTTTGCCACCGTGGATGGTGGCGGTGTTGTGTTCCCGCCGGCTTACTCGCCGTGGGCGGAGCTCGGACCACTACTTTTCGATGCGGCACAGGTTTCTGTGTGCGTGCAAAGTCTCAGCACTCATGGGGTGGATGCGGCGGATCTTGCGCCGGGCGTGCGGGTCGCGGGGGCCGCATCGTTGGTCAGTGAGATCATTGCCCCGGATACACGGGTGTTGGTCTACTGACGGGGCCGCACACCGCCGGCTTTGCGGCGGTGTGGATCACGGTTACAGCAGGATTTGGCCGACAACGTAGGCCATCATCCCGGCAACTGACAGCGGCAGCATCACCACAGACCAGGCTGCCCGTCGGCTGCGTAATTCTGGGAAGCGGTCAAACAACACCTGCAGTGATCCCACGATGACCCCAGCAAGGACACCAATGCTGACCCCTGACATCCAAGTGAGGTCCGGCATCACGGTGGACACCACGACCGCCGCGACGGTCGCTGCTCCTACTGATGCAAGGAGCGCGAGTGATCCGCGCATCGAGGTTGCCGCCACAGCGGAAGCAACAACTAATCCCACCGCGCAGGCCACGACGAGTTCTACACCGCCGTCAAGGCGGTAGGTGGCAAGCCAGGCCCCGGAGGACACACCGACCACAATGCCGGTCACTGTTCCCATGAGCGAATCGACAAGGCGTAACCGCGGGTAGGGGCGCAACATTTCGGCCACAAAAGCAAGCAGCACCCCCATGGCAAGAACCAGTGGGAGGAACTGCAGACGGGGGGCTTCAGGGGTCGCCCACACGACAGCTAACCCGCCCAGCGACGACAAAATCACCGCGAGAGTGGACCCGCCAGAGGGGAGACGAAGCAGGGGCCCCCACCCTAAGGCGAAGAAAAAAATGATCAACGCCAACACGCCCAAGAACGGGAGCTCACCAAAGAACGCACCCACAGCGAGCAGGGCAGCAGCGACGGCGGTGAAGACAGCCCGAGTAGAAAGATTCACACGGCCCAGTCTTTCAGATTTCCTCCACCGGGCCGAACCCACACACCGTTTTTCGGACAGTTCCCCGCAACAAAGCCCGCCACCTGTCATAATAAGGCGCAGGAAAGACACGTGAATCACACAGAGTTCACGCTGTATCCCCATTCATGGAGGTGAGTCCCATCGCTGAGCTGCTTCTCCTCACCGCAGCCACTGGAGGATCCGCACAGGTCCTGCCCGCGTTGGGGTTACTCGCACACAAAGTGCGCACCCTCCCGCTTGACGCGTCAGCGCTCGTGGACGCCCCAGAAACCGACGTTGTCCTCATCGATGCCCGCAAAGACCTCGTTGGGGCCCGCGCCACCTGCCGCATGGTCAATGCCACCGGCATTGATGTCCCGGTGATCCTCATCCTCACTGAGGGTGGACTGATGGTAGTCACATCCGACTGGGGTGCGGACGACTTCCTCCTGGATGCTTCCAGCCCAGCTGAAGTCGAGGCGCGTCTGAGGCTGGTGCGTGAACGCGCCACCACCTTGGAAGCTGCTTCCCACCCTGAAGAGATCAGCTCTGGGGAACTGTACATTGACGCATCCGGGTACACCGCACGGCTCCGTGGAATCCCCCTTGATCTCACATATAAAGAATTTGAACTCCTTAAATACCTGGTTCAGCATCCCGGTCGAGTGTTCACCCGGGCCCAGCTCCTCCAAGAGGTGTGGGGCTACGACTATTACGGGGGCACTCGCACCGTTGACGTCCACGTTCGTCGCCTGCGCGCCAAACTTGGGGTCGAATACGAACAAATCATTGGCACAGTCCGAAACGTCGGTTACCGGTTTGACCCGCCAAAAGACCGACGCACGAAAGAGGCGGAACGCCGAGAAGCTGAACGGAATCAACCTGAGGACTGACGCGCACACCGGCGGTGGTCACTACACTCAGTGGGGTGAACCGCGACTATAGTGACGTGATTATTGACGGTCCCTGGGACCATGAGTTCGTTTCCGCACATGGGGCACGCTTCCATGTGGTCACCGCTGGGATGGCAAACAGCGGTCCGCTGATCACACTTGTCCACACCACACCGTTGATGTGGTGGCAATGGCGGCACACGATCCCCGCACTTGCCGACGCTGGCTGGCGGGTCGCTGCCCTCGACATGCGTGGAACCGGCGCCTCGGATAAGCCACCAACAGGGTATGACCAAATCACCCGAACCCGTGACGTTGCCGGTGTGATTCGTTCCTTAGGTGCCAGTAAAGCCATTGTTGTGGGACACGGACTCGGAGCAGTCACGGCCTGGTCGATGCCGTCACTCCAACCAGCCATCACCGTCGGAGTTGCGGCACTGAGTGCACCACATCCCGCCCGCCTTCACGCATCACTGCGCACCTCCCTGAATAAACTGCCCTGGCGGCGTCTGCCGGCCCTCCACCTTCCCTCTCTCGGTGAGCGCACTCTCACCCGCCCAGAAACCATGTCACGCCTGTTCACAAGGTTTGGCCATCAGCCAGTGCCCGGCCAGGTCATCGACACGTACGCCAATGCCCTGCGCATCCCGTTCGCAGCTCACAACTCCCTGGAACCATTACGCTGGTACACCAAAGGCATCGCCGGACCTGTGGGACGCCGCTACCTTCAAGGGGTACGGACAGGTATCACCGTGCCTGCCCTCCAACTGCAAGGTGCACACGACGGGCTCCTGCGCCGCGAACTCATTGCTGCTGATTCCTCAGCCCTGTGCTCCAACTTACGGTTCGAAACCATCTCTGACGCCGGATTCTTCCTCACAGAAGAAGTACCCAACACTGTGAACGACTTACTTATCGACTGGTTGAGTAAGTCGTTCCCGCAATGAATCCGGCCCCTTCACCAAGCGCATAGCCCGAACCGGGTCACTCTCCCCCACCCCCGCTGACGGACACAACGACGCTAACGGGCACACCCCACACGCCGGTGTCCGCGCGTGACACACCCGCCGCCCATGAAAAATAATCCGATGCGACAGCATCGTCCACTCACGACGGGGAAATAACGCCCCCACCTGATGCTCCACGACAACAGGGTCCTGCGACTGCGTCCACTGCCACCTGCGCACCAACCGACCCACATGAGTGTCTACGGTGACACCGGGGACACCAAACGCATCACCCAACACAACGTTCGCTGTTTTCCGCCCCACCCCCGGCAGCGTCACCAACTCCTCAAGGTCACCAGGAACCTCACCGTGGTGTCGCTCCACCAACGCGGCACCAATACCGACCAACGAGGCTGCCTTCGCCCGGAAGAACCCCGTCGGACGAATAAGATCCTCCACCTCATGCACATCGGCCTCCGCAAACGCCAACGCATCAGGAAACCGGGCAAACAACGCTCCCGTCACGCTATTGACCCGCACATCAGTGGTCTGCGCAGACAACACTGTGGCGATCAACAACTCAAACGGTGACCGAAAATTCAACTCACACCGCGCATCAGGGTGCAGCCCTTCCAACGCACGACCAAGCTTACGAGCCCTGCGCACCAGCCCCAACGGCGGTCGATCCACACTCACCACCACGCCCCTTCACCTCGCGTCACCGCGTCTTGCCACAGCCTGCCGCACAGGTCGGTGCGGTATTCTCACACTAACGGATGAGGTCACCCCCACATCCTGTCCCCCACCCCCACACCCACCAAGGACACCCGGAGCGGACATGTCCCCACCGTCATTCGACGACGAACTCACAACGCTGAGCGACGCCGACCTCGAAGAAACACGGCAACGACTCCGCATCGAACTCTCCACCATTGCACACTGGCGCAGACTCGTCCGAGCACGCGTTGACCTCACCATCGCCCAAGCAACCCCACCCGCACAGCTCGGCGCACGCCTTCACGAGTTCATGACCCTGTCTGCGCACACCACAGCACAGATCTCCGCCGTGTCCGACAAGGTGCTCACCGCCCACACCATGTACTCTGTCACTGACCTACCCGAACTCAAACACTGCGAAGTCGCCCTCAGCGACTACGAACGTGCCATCCGGCGCGCACTGATGAACGTCACTAACGAACTCGTCGCCCGGCACACGCAACCACCGCACTAACGCCACATTGGTGTCAGCCCACAGCAAAATCTGACGCTAACAGCAAAACGCGGTACCGTGAAACTGCACACATCATGCACACTGTTTGAGGAATAAAGAATTTCTCGCTCGAAGGAAGTGTCCCGTGGAAAACGAAAACGTCGTCCTCTCCGCCCCCCTGTTCTCCACAATGGAGGACTCTGAGCGGCGCGCCATCCTCGCATCGATGGCGAAAGTTGAACTCAACCGAGGCGAAGTCCTCTTCGACGAGGGTGAAAACGGCGACCGCCTGTACATCATCGAAGAAGGCAAAATTAAGCTCGGCTCTTCCTCCGGAGACGGACGCGAAAACCTCCTCGCCATCCTTGGCCCAGGAGAAATGTTCGGTGAGCTGTCCCTCTTCGACCCAGGGCCACGCTCCCTGTCAGCCTCAGCAGTGTCCGACTCCATCATGTACGAACTCGAGCACTCCGCTCTCGTTGCGGCCATCGACGAAAACCCAGGCCTGGCTAGCCACTTGCTGACCGCGCTGGCACGCCGCCTGCGCCGCACCAACGAAGCACTCGCCGACCTCGTGTTCTCTGACGTGCCAGGCCGCGTCGCCAAAGCACTCCTAGACCTTTCCACACGTTTTGGTGAGCGCGTTGACGAAGGTGTGCGCGTAGCCCACGACCTCACCCAAGAAGAACTCGCCCAACTGGTCGGGGCCTCCCGCGAAACAGTGAACAAAGCCCTTGCCGACTTCGCTGGCCGCGGATGGGTACGCCGCGAAGGACGCGCCGTTGTTCTCCTCGACATTGACCGCTTGGAACGCCGCGCACGCTGACACGACTGTGATCGTGCACGAAGGGGCTGGCCACATCATGTGGCCAGCCCCTTTCCATGGTGAGTTAACTCTGCGCTAGCTCAACAACTAATTCCACTTCCACTGGCGCATCCAGAGGAAGGACAGCAACCCCCACAGCTGAACGCGCGTGTACTCCGCGCTCGCCGAAAATCTCCCCGAGAACCTCACTGGCGCCATTGATCACGGCAGGTTGTCCGGTGAAATCAGGGGCACTTGCAACAAATCCCACCACCTTAACAATGCGCTTCACATCATCAAGGTCGCCAATTTCCGCCTTTACCGCAGCAAGGGCATTCAATGCTGCACGACGCGCATACTCTCGGGCGTTGTCGGGCGAGACTTCTGCACCCACCTTTCCACGGCCGGGCAGTTCTCCCCCAACAAACGGGAGTTGACCTGACGTCCACACGTGATCTCCCGACCGCACTGCAGGGACATAGGACGCAACCGGTGCTGCGACCTCAGGAAGCGTGATTCCCAGCTCAACGAGCCGGTCATCAACGCGCCCCACTAGCTGTCCTCCAGCGGACGTTTCATGTAAGCGACCAGCCCATTTCCATCTGGTCCGGTGACAACTTGAACGAGTTCCCACCCTTCCGAACCCCAATTATCGAGGATCTGCTTGGTCGCGTGAATGATTAACGGAACGGTGACGTATTCCCACTTCTGAGCCATGGGTTGATCCTATCCTTGCTGTTACCAAATACGCACACACTCTCCTGAGATCACCCCGTCGCCACGCCGCTATGTCACGTAGGCTAGGACTATGCCAAACCCTGCTCGCGATGACCTTCCCCATGGACCGTCTTCTTCCGTGTCGGACTCACCCGGGCTCTTGTCTAGCTCGACCGCTCGACGCGCACCAGTGAACCCCTTTCAGGTTGCCGGTCTCATCATTGTGTTCCTTGCACTGTCGGTGATCGGGGGCGTCCTCGCGGCAGGACTAGTTGTCCCCTTTGCGGCAGGAGCCAGCACAGCAGCGTCCACAGCCACGGAAACGTTCTACGACCTGCCCACTGAGTTGGAGATCGACGAACCATCGCAAGCATCAAAAATTTATGCCCGTGATGGCAAAACACTTCTCGCCACGTACTACTCCGAGTACCGGCTCATCGTTCCGCTCGACGAGATTTCTGAGCACATGCAAAACGCTGTTGTGGCGACAGAAGACCAACGGTTCTGGTCTCATGGTGGTGTTGACGTGCGCGGGATCATGCGTGCCGCCAGTGAGAACATTCAAGGCAACATGCAAGGTGGATCAACGCTGACCCAGCAGTATGTGAAGAACGTCCTCATCCACAAAGCAAGCAAAGAAGGGGATATTCTCGCTGTCGAAGAAGCCCGCGAATCCACCCTTGAGCGCAAACTTCGTGAAGCAAAACTGGCGATCAACCTGGAAAAGTCGATGCCCAAAGAGGAAATCCTCGAGAACTACCTCAACCTTGCTCAGTTTGGTTCCAAGGTTTACGGTGTCGAAACTGCCGCGAACTACTACTTCAACAAGAGCGCAAAAGACCTCAACATTGTTGAGTCTGCAACAATCGCGGGCGTCACCCAACGCCCGTCCTCCTGGGACCCGTCAATGAACCCCGACGACGCGCAACGCCGACGGAACATTGTCCTATCCCTCATGTACCAGCAGGGGTACATCACCCGGGAAGAACACGACGAGGCAGTCGCAACTCCACTCGAGGAAACGCTGGACCTGCAGGAACTGCACAATGGCTGTGAAGGCGCCGGGTACAACGGTTTCTTCTGTGACTACGTGACCAAGTCGATCATCAACGATCCAGCCTTTGGTGAAACCGAAGACGAACGCACCGAAAAGCTCTACCGCGGTGGGCTCACCATTGTGACCACCTTGGATCCCAAGAAGCAACGCTATGCATACCGCGCCGTTCGTGATGGTGTCCCCCGCGATAACGCCAAGGGATTCGCAAGCGCAATTACCAGCGTTGAACCAGGCACGGGCGAAATCGTCGCCATGGCACAAAACCGCAGGTATGTACCTAATGCCACGAAGTCGAAAACCGCAACCTCAGTGAACTACTCCGCTGGTTCTTCGATGGGTGGATCAAACGGGTTCCAGGTTGGTTCAACATTTAAGGCGTTCACACTGGCCGAATGGTTCAAAGAAGGCCACACACTACGAGAATCAGTCAATGCGACCCGAAAGAGGTGGGTATCCAACCAGTTCAAAGCCTCGTGTGTAGCGCTGGGTACAGAACCGTGGCACCCGAACAACGTGGACGGTCTCGCTACCGGAAACATCAGCGTGGAAAAAGCCACGGCATGGTCGGTGAACACCGCGTTCGCATCTATACTCAGCAAGCTTGACCTGTGCAAGGTTGCTGACACCGCCTATGACATTGGTTTCCGCCCCTCTCACCCCAGCGCCGACGGCAAAGTCAAAACTGTGCCCTCGATGACACTGGGCATTCAAGAATCATCCCCGCTCGATATGGCATCCGCATACGCCACCTTCGCTTCGGGGGGCGTGTACTGCGAACCTCGCGCTCTGCTCAAGGTCACAGACACCAACGGTGAAGAGTTGCCCATTAAAGGCAAGAACTGCCGGCAAACCTTGAACAAGGACGTGGCCAACGCAATGAACTACGCACTAGGCAAGGTCATTCAACCCGGTGGTGGTGCATCAGCATCGGCACTGTCCGGTGGGCGCCCAGCAGCAGGAAAGACCGGAACCTCCAACGACAACTCCAACGCCTGGTTCATTGGGTACACACCACAGCTGTCCACCGCAGTATGGATGGGGCACCCAGACAACCAGACGATCCGCATGATTGGCGTAAACATCGCTGGGCGGAACTACCCACGTGTCTACGGGTCCACGATCCCTGCACCAATCTGGAAAACCTACATGGATCAAGCACTCGCCAAGGAAAGCAAAGAGGGCTTCGATCCTATCCCCGCGTCCCTACTGGGCAGCTACCCCAAACCCACACCGCCACCATCAACAGGTAATTCAGGCTCCAGTAACAAACCCGACTCTGGGTCCTCAGGTGGAAACACCAGGAACGGTGGGTCAAACAACGGCGGCGGCAATAACGGCGGTAGCTCCAACAACGGTGGCGACCGCGGCAACAGCGGTGGAGACGACTAAGAGATGACCACACGTTCACATGGCCCGGTTCGCCACGGCGTCCGGGCCCTGGGTGGGGCAATCGCGCTTGGCGCGGCCGCTCTTGCATACGCCCGCATCGAGGCTGAACTCTTCACCGTTCGCCGCTACACCCTTCCAGTCCTTCCCTCCGGGGCGCAGGAACTGAAGGTGTTGCACATCTCCGATCTACACATGACACCACGCCAAGGACGCAAAACACGTTGGGTTCGCGAACTTGCAGCGCTGGAACCCGACGTGGTCATCAACACCGGCGACAACATGGCGCACACCCACGCCCTGCCTGTTGTCCTTGACGCGCTAGACCCGCTTCTTGACGTACCAGGGGTTTTTGTCATGGGGTCAAATGACTACTACGGACCACGCATGAAAAACCCAGCACGGTACCTGCTCAAAGACCCAGAAAAACGAATCATCCCGCAGCCAGAACAACTCCCCGCCGCCGAATTAGGGCAAGCAATGAGCGAACGCGGGTGGCACGACCTGACAAACACCCGCTCCACCCACACCATCAACGGCACCCACATTGAGTGGGTGGGGGTTGATGACCCCCACATCAACCGTGATGTGTACCCGGTCAGGGAACCACGAGCCGCAGGGGCGTTACGTATTGGGGTGACCCACGCACCGTATCAACGCACCCTCAACGCGATGCACAACGACGAGTGCTCCCTCATCATTGCGGGGCACACCCATGGCGGGCAACTCTGCATCCCCGGGTTCGGTGCACTGGTCACCAACTGTGACCTTGACCGCGGGCGTGCACGCGGTGTCAGCGGCTGGCCGGGGCCCCGCCCTGACGAACCAGGAGGCGAGGATTCCTCCTGGTTGCATGTCTGCGCCGGTTTGGGAACTTCACCGTACACACCGGTCCGGGTGGCGTGCCGCCCAGAAGCTGTCCTCCTCACCCTCGTCCCCGCTGACGGGACCTAACCGTCACCCACCTGCTTCTGCGCTGTTCATCACACTGAGGCTTTCTTGGTGGGAGCACCGTGGCAGATCGGGTATGCTTGGACAGGCGGTTCACCCGAGGGTGAGTCTCCGGGGTGTGGCGCAGGTTGGTAGCGCGTCCGCTTTGGGAGCGGAAGGTCGCAGGTTCAAATCCTGTCACCCCGACCACATCAAAGGCCCGGCACATCAGTGCCGGGCCTTTGTCGTCTCTGATACGTTCTGCCTCGAGTGCCAGTCCCCACACTATTTCCTGCGCACCTCACCGCCATCGAGACCGCGTATGATGAGCGCGTTATTGGGCTTTAACGAAATGGGGTGTGTGTGTCTTCTCCGGCTCTTGCGCGACGTCTTGGCCTGTCAGGGGCCGTGTCCCTCGGCTTGGGGTCGATGCTGGGTGCCGGGGTCTTTGTGGTGTTTGGTCCTGCGAGCGCGACGGCTGGTGCGTGGTTGTTTGTGGCGTTGGGGTTCGCGGCGATGGTGGCGTGGGCTAATGCGTTGGCGTCTGCACAGTTGGCGGTGCAGTTTCCAACGTCGGGTGGCACGTATGTGTATGGGCGTCAGATGCTTGGCCCGGTGTGGGGGTATATGGCTGGGTGGGGTTTCCTGGTGGGGAAGACCGCATCGTGTGCTGCGATGGCGATGACGTTCGCAGCGTATGTGGCTCCTGCCGGGTGGGAGCAGGCTGTTGCTGTTGTGGCGGTCATGGTTCTTGGTGCGGTGAATGTGCGTGGTATTACGCGCACGGCGACGGTGACTCGTTACCTTGTGGTGGGTGTGCTGGTTGTTGTGGCGGTTGTGGTGGTGGTGTCGCTTGGCGCCCCTGCGGCTGGGGCGGGTTCTGTGGCGTTGTCGAACCCGGTGACGGTGTGGGGTGTGTTGCAGGCTGCGGGGTTGTTGTTTTTTGCGTTTGCTGGCTATGCACGGCTAGCGACTTTAGGTGAGGAAGTGGTGAATCCTCCGGTCACGATTCCTCGGGCGATCACGATCGCCTTGTCGCTGGCGTTGACCGTGTATGTGATTCTTGCGGTGGTGTTGGTTCGCGGGTTGGGCGTGGGTGGGTTGGCTGGTTCGAGTGCTCCGCTTGCTGATGCGGTGGTGGCTGCCGATGCGCGCTGGGCTGTCCCGGTGGTGGCTGTTGGTGCGGCGGTTGCGTCTTTGGGGGCGCTTTTGGCGTTGATGACTGGTCTTGGCCGCACTGCGTTAGCGATGGCTCGGCAGGGGGATCTCCCTGCCGTGTTGGCGCGGGTTAGTCCTCGCGCGCGCACCCCGTGGGTGGCTGACCTTGTTCTTGTCGTAGTGGTTAGCGCTCTTGTTGTGGTGATGGATGTGCGTGGGGCTATTGGTTTTTCTGCGTTTGGGGTGCTGGTGTACTACACGATTGCGAACGTTAGCGCGTGGCACCAGCACGGGGTGCACCGGCGTTACCCGCGCATCGTCTTTGTGGGTGGCGCGGTGGGGTGTGTGGTGTTGGTGGTGACGCTTCCGTGGCAGTCTGTGGTGTCAGGGGCGTTGGTGTTCTTCGTTGGTGGTGTGGTGTATGGGCTGACCCGACGCCGTTCGAGCGAACGTACTGACGGTTCGTAATCAAATTTTTGGTTGGGGCGGTGTAGGAGTATTATCGTCGGGTAGCCGTTTGGCTATCGGGGTGTAGCGCAGCTTGGTAGCGCACGTCGTTCGGGACGACGGGGCCGCAGGTTCAAATCCTGTCACCCCGACACTACAAAGGCATCTGAACCGTGACGTCACGGTTCAGATGCCTTTTTGTGTGCGGTGATTGTTGGTCCCTGAATCTCATGTGGACCACTTCAGGTTCAGACAGTGCACACCGGTGTTATGCGGATTGTCCAGCACTGACGAGTTCGCGTGTGGTGGTCTCACCAGCCAGTTCAGTGTCCTGGAGACTTTGCGGCGACTGGCGTGGCTCTTCCAGTACGGGGGCATCGATCATAGGAACCCCGGAGGTGATCAGCGCGCGCAGTGTTGGCACGCGCGGGAGGAACACTCGGTCTTTCTCCGGCCCGTTCCCTGGCGTGTGCGCAAGGACGTCAGCCCCAAGCTGGTCAAACAATGGTGCGTAGTGTTTCGCTGCGGACTCTGCAAGGACACCAATTTTGTGGTCCCCCGTCAGCACGGCAATCGCGTGGGAGGTCTCTGAGGAGTCATCTTCTCGACGCAACACATAAAACGGTGCCTGGTGTGCAGCGTCGTCCAGGTCACCAAAAGCATCGTCATCAAGAACAATGCGCAACTGTCGTTCAGGCTGATCACGCAGGTCCACGAATCGGCGCGGTTCAGGTTCCGGGACTGTCTCCCCCTGAGGTGTCGACTCCACCTCGGTGTCGACCACTGTTGCCTCCACCTCGGCGTCAGTTGCTTCTGCTGGAGGCTCTACGACCTCTACCTCTGCGTCCTCCTGCGGTGACGGCTCCGAGTCCTGCGGCACACCCTGCGCATCCTCGGATGACTCTGCGGACTGTGATGGGACAGGGGGCATAGGTGGCGAGGTCACCACAGGTGACACGTCCGCCGCAGGCGAGGTGGCTACCCCAGACAACTCCTCTGCCACCGTCAACGTGTCCGCCGCGGAGGAAGCGGAGGAAGCGGAGGGTACGGACGGGGCGGGAACAGGTTCTGTTTCTGGCGCATCGGCTGGTGTGTCACTGGTGTTGGCGGGGATATCCACGGTGGGTGTGTCATGGGGTTCGTACCGGTCAGGGCTGACCGTCACCGTGTAGGTGTCGGCGGCTTCCGGTTTCTTCCGGCGAGTCACCCCAACCACCACAGCAACAACGACGACAGCACTTACTCCAAGTCCCAGCAACCATTCCATGTGGCGAATATAGGTCAGTTTGACGGTGGTGAGTAGGTTCGAGGTCCCCAGACCGTTCAGCCCCTTGACCACGGACAACGGCTCCCCACACCAGGTTGGTGTGGGGAGCCGTCCATCATGTGGTTGGTGTGGGTGGTGCTACTTGTTGAGCTTTTCCACTGCTGCTGCGAGTTTCTCGGTGTATTCGTCGACTCCCCAGGTCAAGGAGAGTGCGGTCGGTGGTGACACGGAGGCGACCTGTGCGGTTCCAATAATGTCGGCGACGGCCCCTGTTGCCACTTGGGGGAGAAGTTTCGCCTGGTCTGAGGTGAGGAACGCGTCGAAGTTGTCTTGGGTGTCTGCGTACACCAGGAGGAGGTCGGCGTCGAGTTGGTCGAGCAGTTCGGGTGACAGGGTGTAGTAGAACGTGGATTCGCCGGTGTCGAGTTCCGTCACGGAGGGTGCGGACACGAAACCGAGGTCTTCGGAGAACTCTACGCGCGGGTCTGCGGGCAGGTACACGTAGAACGCGTCGGCGGAGGGCCACACTTGGGCGATACTCAGACCCTCAAATTGGGGGTTGGCTGCGGCGTTGTCGGCGATTGTTGCGTCAATGGTGGACAGCACGTCGGCTGCTTCGTCGGGGCGTCCAAGGGCTTGCCCGGTGATGGAGATGACGTCACGCCATGGGGTGGCCCAGGGCTGGTCTGGGTAGGCGACAACATCAGTGAAGGCGGAGAGGAGGTCATACTCTTCTTGGGTGAGCCCGGAGTAGGGTGCCAACACAATGTCTGGTTCGACGGCGGCGATTTCCTCAATGGGTGCTTCAGTCCCAGCGGTGAGGATGGTGGGCGTGTCGGCTCCAAGTTCGGTGAGTTCGTCGGCGATCCAGGGCAGGATGCCGTTTTCGTCGCCGCCGTAGGGTTGCGCGGGGATTGCTGCGGGAACAACTCCGAGTGCGAGGATCGCGTCGGCGGCACCCCACCCCCAGGCCACCACTGTTTGTGGTTCCTCGTCGATGACGGTGTCACCGAAAGCGTGGTTGATGGTGACGGGAAATTCCCCGCTGCTGGTTTCTTGCGGTGTGCTGGTGGCATCAGGGGTTGTTTCGCCGGTGGAGCACGCTGCGAGGGTGAGCGCAAGGACTGCTGCTGCAGTCCCTGCAATGGCACGGTTCAGTGTTGTCATCTGTGTTCTTTCTCGTGTGGGTTCACGCTACGGGGTGGACACGGTTGTGGGTGTGTCGGCGGGCTGGTGGGTGGGCGCTGTCGTTGCTGGCCGATGCGCAGGTGGCCCGGGCACGATCAGTGGCGTTGCGGTTACCGGGTCGTTGATGACGACTGCGTCGAGGGTGAATGCGTCGTGGACAGTCGTGGCATTCAGGGTGTCAGCGGGGGCACCTTGAGCGATGATGCGCCCGTTTTTCATGATGATGAGGTGGTCGGCGTAGCGCGCTGCGAGGTTCAGTTCGTGCAGGACCATGACGATGGTTGTTCCGCGGGTGGTGTTGAGTTCGCTGAGGAGGTCAAGGACTTCGACTTGGTGGTGGAGGTCGAGGAAGGTAGTGGGTTCGTCCAACAACATGAGTTGTGGGTCTTGGGCGAGGATCATGGCGATCCACACCCGTTGTTTTTGGCCCCCGGAAAGTTCTGAGATGGGCCGGTGGGCGAGGTCGAGGGTCGCGGTGACGGTCAGTGCATAGGTGACGGCCGCATCGTCAATGTCAGTCCACCGGGAGAACAGGCCACGGTGAGGGTGGCGGCCGCGGGCAACAAGGTCAGCAACGGTGACCCCGTCAGGGGCTGTGGGGTGCTGCGGTAGCACACCGAGGGTGCGTGCTAGGGCGCGGCGCGCGATTGTCTGAGTGTCAGTGCCATCAATGGTGACGTGACCCGAGGTGACAGGAATCAACCGGGCAAGCGCTTTGAGGAGGGTGGACTTCCCGCACGCGTTTGCGCCAACAATGACAGTGACTTTACCTGGGGGGATTGTCACATCAAGGCCGTCAAGCACGACCATGGCGTCATACCCAACTGTCAGGGCGTGTCCACGTAAGGTGGGGGCGCTAGTCACAGGGCTGTTCCTTTCGTGGGTGTGGCAAGAAGCCACAGCAGGTACGGGGCGCCGATCACCCCGGTGATGACACCGGTAGGTACGGCTCCTGCAAAAAGGTGTTGTGCGGCTGCATCACTGACAACCAGCATGAGGGCACCGCCAAGAGCTGATACGGTCAGTGCGTTGCTGCCGCGGCCAACAGTGCGCCGCGCAATCGCGGGCGCACACAACGCGACAAACGAGATCGGACCAACAACGGACACGGCTCCTGCCGCCAGGATCACGGCGGTGGCCACGACAACGCGGCGGGCGCGCACATCGGCGAGTCCTAGGCCGTTGGCGGTGGCGGACCCAAGTTGCAGGATGGGCAGTACCCGGGAGGCGTAGACCACACCGGGGAGGGCGATGGCGACAGTGAGCGCAACAATGAGCACTGACGTCCACGTGGAGTTTGCGACGGACCCCACGGTCCAAAAGAGCGCGGATTGGGCTTCGTTGATCTGTGCGCGTTTGATCATAAACCCGATGATCGCCGATGCGAGGAACGCGAACCCCACCCCGGTCAGGACCAGCCGGTGTCCGGTTCCTTGCCCGTGCCGTGCCGCCGCAAGAATGAGAACTGCGACCACGGTGGCCCCCATGAGGGCTGCTGCGGTGACTGCCAGCCCGGTTGCCCCTACCCCCAAGGTGACGATGATCGCGGCTACGGCCGCTCCCCCAGAGATGCCGAGAAGATCTGGGGAAGCGAGCGGGTTTCCCAGCAGGCTTTGGAGCAGCGCACCAGATAATCCAAGGGCCACACCAGCGAGCATGGTGATGGCAAGTCGTGGAAGGCGAACACCAAACAGAATGTAACTGTCTAGCTGGTTTCCGCCGCCGGTCAGGACAGCGAGGATGTCGGCGGGCGCCAGCGGGTAACGTCCCGTCATCATGGTGATCGTGGCTACGGCCACGAGGAGGATCACGGTGGTGAGGGTGACAACGGTGAGGCGGCGGTGCAGCAGCATAGCTGAGTGCCGGATAACCGATGTGCTGGTTGCTTCGGTGTGCCAGGTGCGGGGTTTCGTGGTCGGGGCGATCATACAGCGACCGCCTTTTTTGATTGGATGATCCACATCATCACTGGTGCGCCAAGGAAGGCGACCACAAACCCTGCTTCAACTTCGCTGGGTTGGGCGATGACTCTGCCGATAGTGTCGGCGATGAGGAGGAGGATGGCTCCTGCGGGTGCTGCGAGAGCGATCAGCCACCGGTAGTCGCCGTGGGCGACACCGCGAAGGATGTGGGGGATGACCAGTCCAATGAAAACGAGGGGGCCTGCGAGCGCTGTGGCGGAGGCGCTGAGGAGGACGGTGGCGCTCATGATGATGAGTCGTGAGGTGGTGAGGTTGTGGCCGAGTCCTTGGGCGATGTCGTCTCCGAGGGCGAGGGCGTTGAGTCGGGTGGAGGCGATCACGGCGAGCAGGGCACCGGCGAGTGCGAGTGGGAGGACTGCGGTGATGGTGTCGATTCCGCGGCCGGTGAGTGATCCTACTGACCAGAACCGGTAGTTATTGAGGGCTTGTTGGTTGGTGGTCACGATGAACATGGAGACGCTGGTGAGACCGGCGGTGAGGGCTGCTCCGGTGAGGGCCAGGGTGATGGGGTTGGCCCCTCCCCCGCCTCGTGCAGCGATTCCGTAGACGATGGCTGCGGCGAGGATGGCGCCGAGGACTGCCGCCCACACGTAGATGGCGGGGTTGGACCAGCCGAGGACGACAATGCTGAGAAGGACGGCGAGTGAGGCGCCTGCGTTGAGTCCGAGGAGGCCTGGGTCGGCGAGGGGGTTGCGGGTCAGTCCTTGCATCAGTGTGCCGGCGATGGCGAGTGCGGCACCGGCAACGACTGCGATGATGGTGCGGGGAAGACGTTGGGTGAGGACAACCAGGTGGGCGTTGTCGCCGTCGCGTGGGTTGGTCAGCGCCGCGATGACGTCAGCAAAGGGGATGACTCTGGAGCCGATAGCCAGGCTGAGGGTGATGGCGATCAGGAGTGTCAGGCTGAGGGCGATGAGGATGGAACGCCGTTGGGTGGTGCGGGTGATCATCCTTGGTTTTCCGCGCGCCCTTGCCGCCAGTATCCCATGAAGGCGACTTTACGGCGGTCGAGGCCGTGGTCGCTGACGAGGGTGCGGCGCATGGTTTTGACGGTGGCGGATTCTCCGGCGAGCCAGGCGTAGAAGTAGTTGTCTTCGAGTGCTTCGGGGGATTCCCACAGCAGTTCACTGTCGACGTCAATGTCTGTGAGTTCTTGGGGCATGGGTGAGGCGTTTGCTTGGAGGAGAGCGCTATGGCGGTTTGCCCATGCGGCGACGTGTTCGGTGAGCCCGTGGCCGTGGGGTTGGTTGTTGCGGGGCACCCAGGTGATGGTGACGTCGGCGGATGGGGTGAGGTCGAGTTGGTCGTCGGGGGTGGGGATTTCCATGATGACGTCGGCTTTTGTTTCAAAGGGCAAGGATTCGATGATCGATGCGATGGCGGGAACTGCGGTTTCGTCTCCGGCGAGGAGGAATCGGCATGCTCCGCCGGGGCGCCAGTCCAGTCCGGTGCGCCAGTCGGTGGAACGGTCGTCTGGGCCGATGAGGATGAGGGGGTCGCCTGGTCGTGCGGTCAATGCCCAGGCACTTCCCGGGCCTGTTGCTCCGTGGGTGACGAAGTCGATGTCGACGGTCTTTGCTGCATGGTTGACGCGACGGATGGTGTAGGTGCGCATCGGGCAGCGTTCGGTGTCTGGTAGTGCTCGCCAGGTGTGGTACCAGGTGAGGAAATCTTCTTCGCGGCCGGTGGCGACACAGGTGTTGAGGTCGCCGTGCGTGTTGGGGAAGAGGAGTTTAACGCGTTGGTCCAGACCTGCGGTTCCAAAGACGTCGAAGTCCTGCGCGGTGAAGGTGACGCGGGTGAAGTGTGGGCTGAGCGCCTGGGTGTTGACGACTGTGGCCGCGAATGGCCGGTACGCGGGTCGAGCTGTGCGCTCGGGCGCTACGTACTCGGGGGTTAAGACTGCGGTCATGGTCGCTCCTGACGTTGCGGCGCATTGTGGTGTGAGACTCACACCACCAAAGAACAATAAGGCCAGCCTAACCTCAGTGAACTGTGCGTCACAAGAACTTCAGGGAATTTCGCAACGATAGCGTGACGTAATATACGTCACGCTATCGTCGTGTCGCGCGGTCAGTCCTTCTCCGTGGCAACCACCTCACGGCGTGCCCGTGACGCTGCAGCCAACTCACGAATCAGTTGCTCTGTTGTGTCCCAGTCAATACACCGGTCAGTCACGGACAACCCGTACTCCAACCCGGTGGGAGCTGGCTTTTGGTTTCCCGCTTTCACGAACGACTCCATCATGACGCCACTGACCGCCTGTGACCCACGGGCAACCGACTGCGCGATCTCCCGGACAACCTCAGCCTGCCGCACCTCAGATTTTCCTGAGTTGCCATGCGAGGCATCGATGACCAAACGCGGCTCAAGACCCGAAGCGCTGATGACATCAATCGCAGCCCTCACCGACACATCATCGTAGTTCGGCCCGCTACGCCCCCCACGAAGGATTACGTGACAATCAGGATTTCCCACAGTAGACACCACAGCTGCACGACCATCAGGGTCAACACCAAAAAATGTGTGTTCCGCCGCCGCCGTAATACACCCATCCACAGCCGCCTGCACATCACCATCAGTGGCATTCTTGAACCCGATGGGCATCGACAAGCCGGACGCCATCTGACGGTGCACCTGACTTTCGGGATTCCGCGCCCCAATGGCGCCCCACGTCACCGCATCCGCAATGTACTGAGGTGATGTCGGCTCCAGGAACTCTGTCGCAGCAGGAACCCCACGCTCAAGGACCCCAAGCAGCACCTCACGCGCTAACGTCAACCCACGCTGCACATCGAAGCTCTCATCCATACCCGGGTCGTTAATGAGTCCTTTCCACCCCAGCGTGGTCCGCGGCTTTTCAAAGTACACACGCATGACAACAAGAACGTCCTCACGCACATCCTTGGTCACTTGCGCAAGCCGTTCCGCATAGTCCAAGGCAGCAACCGGGTCGTGAATTGAACACGGCCCCACAATGACCATGAGACGGTCATCAACGCCCGCCAACACGGCCCGAACTTCATCACGTGAACGTGCCACAAGTTCCGCGCTGCGGCCAGGCAACGGCAACTCAGACAACATCTGTGAGGGAGACGGTAACGGGTCTAACGCCCGAATACGAAGGTTCGAGGTATGGGGGGCATCCACCTGGTGGTGAACTGACATGATCTGGGGCTCCTTAGACAATAACGATGCTCTTCGTCATGCGCCGGACCAGCCCCACGCCAGTCAAGAACCCGGAGCGGCCACGTCTCATGACAAAGGGCCAGGACATTCCATGAATGTCGCGGCCCTGTGCTGGCTCCGGGTGGAAATGGTCAGGCAGAATCCTGCATGGCCCCACCGGGAGCCTGCATAAAGCGCCAATACCAACGTCCGGTCATGAACACACCGTAACACTGGCAGCCCGTTGTGCCCAGAGCCGAGGAAGAAAATTCCACCATCCGGGCAACCCAACCGTCACCGTATCGAGATATTCGCCAACAGCACACAATGGCTAGAACTCCCCTGGAATAACTCCCCATTAACGCCGGGGAACTGCGTTGTTACTGTTCAGGGGACGAGAAGAAAGGCACCGCCCCCATGCTCCACCGTGTCAACTGGCCCTGGGCCGCAGCAGCACTCTCCACGCTCATCGTATTCGCGCTGATCTCGGGGAACGCGCTTACTCACACGTGCACACCCACAGAGGCAACGACCTGTGGCCCTGCACCAGAATTGTCCACCCTCCTTGGATTAGGAATCATGGCGCTTTCTGGAATCGCCTACTTCCTCTACCGCGCACTATGGACACCCGACACTGATGTCCCCTCCACCGCGCCAGCCACGCACCCGGCACCACAACTCATTTACTAACTCCTGCGCACCGCCCGCTCCTGACTAGCCCAGGTCCCTCATTCTTCCCGTCGCCCTGCCGATATTGGTGAGAGGAAGGATCCACCGTGGGAGTAGCACGACCACTCCCGCTCGACAGGGAAGTCAGGTATGTCATGGCGAAGAAGCTAGGACGCCGCCATACACGCGCGCAAGGAACAACAGCACTCGCTGAGAAGGCAACGCCCCCGCCAAAAAAGCAACGCCGCCTCAGCCGCAAGTCACGCCCCACCCGCAACAAGGCGAACAACGAGGCCACTGCCCCTGCAGATGGTCCAATCACGACCGACGCTCAGGCACCCTCAACTGCCCCCCGCAAGGCAAAGGCCCAACGACCCCGCAAAAGCCCAGGCAAAGGCCGATACGTCAGCATCCGAGCAAAAATCCTTGCCGTCGTAGGCCTCGCCTCCCTGATCGCGATCCTCATCACCGTGTTCAGCGGAATGGTCTTTACCCAACTGTCAAACTCCACCCAAACCCTCAACGGGATTATGGGCACCCACATTCGAGAGATTGACACCCTCAAACAACACGTGTGGAACGCGCGAGTCAACGCCGCGAACATCACCTCCACCACAGACACCAACCAGCAAGCACGCTTCATCGCTGAGGTGCAAAACGGGTTCTCCGCGATTGACAGTCAAAGCGAGCTGGTCCACACCCTGTACGCAGAGATCGGGGAAGCCCCCGACGCACTGGAGAACTTCCAACTCAACTACGACAAATACCGTGACGCAGTGAACAACGAACTCCTCGAAGCAGTACGACTTAACGACCTCACCGCAGTCCAAGCCATCCGTAGTTCAAAGATCGTCCCCCTCGCACAATCCATGGTCGTTTCTCTGGACATGCTGCAAAAAGATGCCATGGAATTTGCCAACGGAGAAGCAGTTAAAGCAGAAAACAACGCACGGAACTCAACCATCTACTTCTTCGTCATGGCGGGAGTGGGAATTGCGCTCGCGATCGCTGCGACCCTCCTCATGGCCCGCCGGTTGCGCGCCAACGTGGACATCGTCAAAGAAGGCATGGCAGCGCTCGCCAGTGGGGACCTCACCCACGACGTCACCGTGACCACACGAGACGAAATCGGCGACATGGCAGCCTCACTGACCGCAGCCCAACAAGAACTGAAAAAGGTGCTGTCCGCTGTGGTCGACAACGCGACCCGCTCAGCAGAGATGGCACAAACACTCACAGCGTCCTCCACCGAAGTCGCCACCTCCAGCCAAGAAACCTCCAGCCAAGCTGGTGTGGTCGCCACCGCCGCCGAACAAGTGTCCGGCAACGTGCAAACAGTGGCGGCAGGGTCCGAACAAATGAGCGCATCGATCCGTGAAATCGCGCAGAACGCACAAGAAGCGACCGCTGTTGCCCAAACTGCGGCCACCACCGCAAGCAACACCAACGAGACGATCTCTCGACTTGGTGACTCATCGCGAGAAATTGGTGATGTCATCAAAACCATCACCTCCATTGCCGAACAAACCAACCTTCTTGCCCTCAACGCCACCATCGAAGCGGCGCGCGCAGGAGAAGCAGGAAAAGGGTTTGCTGTTGTGGCATCAGAGGTCAAAGACCTCGCCGGTGAATCAGCACGCGCCGCCGACGACGTCGCCCGCCGGGTCGAGGCTATCCAAGGAGACACCCGCAACGCCATCGAAGCGATCGGCCAAATATCCGGCATCATCGAAACAATCAACAACTACCAGCTGACCATCGCCTCCGCCGTGGAAGAGCAAACAGCAACGACCAACGAAATGAGTCGATCAGCTGCTGAAGCCGCAACTGGTTCAGCAGAAATTGCGAATAACATCACTGCTGTTGCACAGATCGTTGACCAGTCAACACACGCGATCACGAACATCAACCAAACCATTGAAAGCCTCGCTGATGCAGCACAACAACTGCGCCGCCAGGTGGAGATGTTCCGATTCTGATGGCCCGTCGCTGAGACCTCTTCACCTCAGCAGACAGCACTGGGCGGTCCCGATACCATCGGGACCGCCCAGTGCTGTGATACAGGTGCGTTACTGCTGTTGGGCGAGATGCTCCACTAACAACTCAGCGATCTGGACGGCGTTCAACGCCGCGCCCTTACGCAAATTATCATTCGACACAAACAACGCCAGGCCCCGCCCATCAGGAACAGACTGATCCACGCGGAGACGCCCCACAAAGCTTGGGTCCTTCCCAGCCGCAGTCAACGGGCTTGGCACATCAACGAGCTCCACACCGGGCGCATCAGCAAGCAACTCCCGGGCACGCTCAGGAGAAAGCGGACGAGAGAACTCAGCGTTGATCGTCAACGAGTGACCCGAGTACACAGGCACCCGTACACACGTCCCTGACACTGCCAACGAAGGAAGAGACAAAATCTTGCGCGACTCATTGCGCAGTTTTTGTTCCTCATCAGTTTCGCCACTACCGTCATCCACCAGCGACCCAGCAAGCGCCACCACGTTGAACGCAATGGGTTGCACATATGTGGTTGGTTCAGGCAATGTCACTGCTTGCCCATCACGGGCAAGAGCACTGAGGTCTTGGCTTGCACCAGCAGTAATTTGTCCAGTTAACTCCCGCACCCCGGCAACACCCGACCCTGACACTGCCTGGTACGTCGACACGATGAGACGTTCCAGGCCAGCAGCATCATGCAGTGGCTTCAGCACAGGCATCGCAGCCATAGTGGTGCAGTTGGGGTTGGCAATGATTCCCTTGCGCGCATCCTTCACTGCCTCAGGGTTGACCTCAGCCACAATGAGGGGGACATCGGGGTCAAGACGCCACGCAGAGGAGTTGTCGACCACGATCGCGCCCGCCTCAGCGAACCGCGGAGCATGAGTTTTTGACGTCCCCCCACCGGCGGAAAACAGCGCAATATCGATTCCCGACAGATCCGCGGTCTCAATGTCTTCCACGGTGATGTCCTGGCCACGGAACGGTAATGTTGTGCCCGCCGACCGAGCTGAGGCAATGAAACGCACCTGGTCCGCTGAGAATTGGCGTTGAGCAAGCAGATCACGCATCACTTGGCCAACTTGGCCAGTCGCGCCGACAACAGCAACTGTCACAGTCATGAAAAAGGTCCTTGTCGTGGTGGTTAGCGGCCGGTACCGGCGTGGATAATGGCATCAGCTTCAACGTCAAGGTTGAACGCTGAATGGACTGCGCGAACAGCATCGTTGAGGGAATCTTCTCTGGTCACCACGGAAATGCGAATCTCGGACGTGGAAATCATTTCAATGTTGATTCCCGCGTCACGCAACGCAGCAAACAGTTGCGCAGACACACCCGGGCTGGACTTCATGCCCGCCCCAATGAGCGACAATTTGCCCACTTGGTCATCAAACTGCAACGAGTCAAACCCAATGTCTTCTTGCGACGCGCGCAACGCTGCCAGTGCAGCTGGACCGTCCCCCTCCGGCAACGTGAAGGAAATGTCAGTGAGCCCAGTTGCTGCGGCTGACACGTTTTGGACAATCATGTCAATGTTCGCGCCAGACAGTGCAACCACTTCAAAAATGCGGGCCGCTGTGCCCGGGACGTCAGGGACGCCGACGATGGTGATTTTCGCTTCGGACCGGTCGTGCGCAACGCCGGTGATGATGGGAGCTTCCACAGTTGATGCCTCTTTTGCTGGGGGTTCGTTGGTGACGAGTGTGCCGACTTGGCCGGTGAAGGAGGAGCGCACGTGGATGGGCACGGAGCAACGCCGACCAAACTCCACGCAGCGCAGCATGAGCACTTTCGCGCCGCATGCAGCCATCTCCAACATCTCCTCGTAGGTGATGCGCTCCACTTTGCGCGCTTTAGGCACAATGCGAGGGTCAGCGGTGAACACGCCATCGACGTCGGTGTAGATTTCACACACATCCGCGCCCAGACCCGCAGCCAGCGCAACGGCCGTAGTGTCAGACCCACCACGCCCCAATGTGGTCACATCGTTTTCGTCTCGATTCACCCCCTGGAACCCGGCAACAATAGCCACAGTTCCTTTATCGAGGGTTTCCCGGACCCGCGAGGGGACCACATCAACAATTCGGGCCCGCCCATACACAGCATCAGTAATCACACCCGCTTGCTGCCCGGTGAACGATTTCGCTTTCACCCCCAAATTGTTAATCGCCATCGCCAACAACGACATCGAAATGCGCTCACCAGCGGTGAGGAGGATATCCATTTCACGTTGCGGGGGCATGGGGGTCACTTGCTGCGCAAGGTCAATGAGTTCGTCGGTGGTGTCGCCCATAGCAGAGACCACAACAACAACGTCATTCCCGGCTCTTTTAGCTTCAGCGACGCGTTTCGCAACCCGTTTGATGCTCTCAGCATCTCCAACGGACGATCCGCCATATTTTTGGACAATTAATGCCACGATAGTTGCTCCGTAACTGTTCTGGTCCCGTCGATCTAAACGTCCACCAGGTAGCGTTTGGGGTTCTATCGTAGGCCGGAACCCGGCAAAACCGGTACCCCTGTTCGTCATGTGGCGCGACCCCAGTGGGACGCTCGCTGCATCAGTTCATCCTGTGGGTTGATCCGCAACCAGGTCATGGCCCCTAGGCTAATGGGTATGTCAGCCAGTGATCTCTCCGTCTCCGCGAACCAGGTGAGCCGTGTTTTCGGTTCCTTTGTCGCCGTCGCCGATGCGACATTCACGGTCCCGCGCGGGGGTGTGACCGCCCTCGTTGGCCCCAACGGGTCCGGCAAAACCACCCTCATGCTTGTGCTTGCGGGGCTACTGACCCCCTCCTCTGGAACTGTCGAGGTGTGCGGGTTTAACCCGGTCACCGATAACTTCCAGGTACGGTCCCGGGTGGGATGGATGCCGGACCAGTTTGGGATGTGGGATTCGTTGACGGCGCTTGAGGCATTGACGATGACAGGGGCCACCTACCGCATGTCTGCCGATGCGTCACTGGCTCGGGCACGTGAGTTACTTGAGTTGGTCCACCTGGTGGAGTTTGGTGACAAGCCCGCCCACGTTCTTTCTCGAGGGCAAAAACAACGGCTGGGGTTGGCGCGTGCTCTCATGCACTCCCCACAAATGCTCATCCTTGATGAACCGGCCAACGGGCTAGACCCACGGTCTCGTATTGAGTTGCGTGGCATTGTGCGTCAACTGGCTGAAGGTGGCACAACGATCCTCATTTCCAGTCACGTGCTTGCTGAGCTTGACGAGATGGTTGATGACGCGATCTTCCTGTCAGCAGGTCGAACGGTGGCACGGGAAACGGTGACCGATGCACGCTCGGCTCGTTCCTCGTGGCATGTGCGCGCTATTGACCGCACACCTTTGGTCAGTTGGTTGGAGGAGATCCACGTTCCGTTTGCGCTGGGCCAAGACGGTTCAGTCATTGTCAATATTTCTGGTGAAGAAAACGCCGCCCGCTTCCTTCGTGATGCGTTGGCACGTGACATCGCCATTGTCGAGTTCGCGCCTCGTGGTGGCGCGCTGGAACAAACGTACCTGCAACTCAATGAGGAGCGTCGATGAGCACCGTGGACTTACACGAACCACCCACCGCTGCTGTGGAACAGCCACGGCGGTTGACGTGGCATGGGGTGTCCACTGTGGCACGCCTGGAACTGATTCAACGGTTGCGATCATCGCGCTGGAAGATTGTGCTCGCACTGTGGTTTGTTGGTGTGGGTGTCATCTGTTTGCTGATCACTACAGCAACCACCTCGATGACATCGTATTCGTCAAACGCGACTCCTATTGGTCAGTGGATCTTTGGGATGAACGTGTTTTTCATTTTGTTCATGGGGTTGCTCGTCACCCCATCGTTGGGGTCCACTGCCATTAACGGTGACCGTAATGGTGGAACTCTCGCGATCTTGCAGGCGAGCTTGTTGTCATCGTGGGAGATCATCCTTGGTAAGTGGTTAGCCGGATGGACCACCTCACTCGCGTTCCTCATTGCCTCACTGCCGTACATCATTTGGTCACTAGCTGCAGGCGGAGTGTCTGTGTGGTCGGTCATTGTGGTGGTAGCGGTCATGATGTTCATCTTGGCTGTGGTGTGTGCAGTCAGTGTGTTCTGGTCCGCGAAGATGGTGAAAACAGCGACCTCCACGTTAATGAGTTACTTCTCTGTTGCTCTTGTGTCGCTGATTTCGTTGCTGCTGTTTGGGTTGGGTCTTGTGGTCATTCAACACGACACTCAGGTGCGGGTCATGCAACCCAGCGAGTGGTCTCCAACAACAGGCAACCCCACCGCGTGTGAACCTGTCACCACAACGCGCACTGACCTTGGTATGGACTATTTATGGCCGCTACTCGCAATCAACCCGTTTGTGCTGGTTGCAGACTCCACGCCGCAACATAGTGAGGACATGGCCAGTGTTGAAACACCTCTTCAAGCCATCCAAGTGGGTGTGCGACTGGCACGCGCCAACCCTGTGGACATGGGTTGGGACAGTGAATGGTGCAATGAGGATGGTTCCGTAGTGAGCCAGGCCGAGTACAACAAGCGCACCGAAACCACGCAAGAAGACTTGGCCGGCGCCGTGTGGCCGTACGGTTTTGTGTTCTACGTGATCGCTGGTGGTCTAGCGCTCTTCGGCGCAGAACGCCGCATCCGTACACCTGTTGCGACGCTCGCCAAGGGGGTGCGCATCGCATAGACCTGTGGTCCTCGGAGTCCAGGCTGAGGACCACACAAGGCAGGAGAACTGCCTGACATCAGCATCGAGGGGTAGGCGCAGTCCAGGGCGCCTGCCCCTCATGTGTGCCTGGACAGCGGTGTCGCGGTCGCTGTTGTTGGCGAACCGGAGGGCTCAGGCAGGGGTGGTGGGTGTTGCGGCGTGCAAGGCGTCAAAGTGCGCTTCTTGTGCGACGTCATCAGGGACGTCCAAGCGCACATGCGCAAGGATCAGTTGCAAAACCCGCAACACACCAGAGGCACGCTCCCCCCACGTAGACAGGTAAGAGAATTGCCACCACCACATGGCCTCAACTTGGTGGCCCGCATCGTAATGTTGGAGCCCGTGGGCCAGGTTGTCGACAATGAGAGCAAGATCTGAGGAGATCGCAGAGGTTTCCACATCGGCGTCAATCACAGGGTCCACGATCTGAGGGAACGCATCAATTCCGTCAAAAATGCGGGCAAGCGCCTCACGGAGTGGTTCAATATCGGAGTCCCTGCCAGCATCTGGTTCAAAGCGGTGCGGCGGAACGATGTCTGTCATCGCTCCCAAGTGTGCACCCGCGTTCAGTGCATCCGACAACGCCAGAATCAGGAGTGACATGGCGGAGTCAGGTTCCCCGCCGGACGCAACCCCCACTGTGGTGGTGAGGAAATGGCGAATGGACGGCACCACGTGAGCGGCAACACTGGTCAGTTCCGAGGGTTCGGTAGCAGCCAAGTGTGGTTCGTGGGGCGTGGTGTCGTCAGTCATGTGTGGTCCTTGTGTTAGTTGCCCATCAAACGTCGGCCTTCAAAAGCCCGCCCGAGGGTGACTTCATCGGCGTATTCCAAGTCTCCCCCAACGGGTAGCCCAGAAGCCAACCGTGTCACACGAATACCGATCGCACCAAGCAACCGGGCAAGGTAAGTTGCTGTTGCTTCCCCCTCAACATTGGGGTCCATGGCAAGGATAATTTCAGTGACAGTACCGTCAGCGAGTCGAGTCATCAGCTCGCTAATGCGTAAGTCATCTGGCCCAACATTGTCCATGGGGTTAATTGCTCCCCCAAGAACATGGTATTTTCCGCGGAACTCGCGGGTCCGTTCAATAGCAACCACATCTTTTGCTTCTTCCACCACACAGATGACCTCAGCGGAACGACGTGGGTCACGACAGATTCGGCACCGTTCCTCCTCGGCAACGTTTCCGCATTCGTCGCAGAAACGCACCCGGCGTTTGACCTCAACAATTGCTTGCGTCAGGCGAGCGATGTCGTCGCTGTCTGCGGACAGGATATGGAACGCAATGCGTTGCGCACTTTTTGGTCCCACACCTGGCAGACGCCCCAATTCATCGATGAGGTCTTGAACAGCACCTTCGTACACGCGTTTTACACTCCGTTGTCTGTTTGTTCGTCAATGATGGTCGCTCCCAAACGTTTCATCAACAGCGGCACCCCAAAGAGTGCTGATGCTTCCAAATCTTCGTCGTCAGGTGCGGGTTCATCATCAACATAGGTGGGGGTAGGTTGGGCAGCAAGTCGTTGTTGTTCCTCTCGTGCCCGCCGTTCAGCTGCCTGCCGTGGAGATTCCTCCCACGGTGGTGTCGACGCATCCGGTGGAGTGGGGACAGTGGTTGTCGACGCGCTGGTTGACGGCGACGGAGTGTCCACTGACAGTGGGGTCACGGGGACTTCGGGGGTGAGGGCGGACTGTGCTGCCACCTCAGTGCGAGTGGGGGTGGCACCCGCGAGCGCCTCACTCACGGGCACGGGGTTGTGCATCCGTGCGCTGCTGCCACGCAGCGCTGCGGCAGCAGCACCAAACATGTTGGTCGGCAGCGGTTCGACCTCGGGTGTGGGAGGTTCCTCAGGAGCTGATGGCTCATCTGGCGTGGGAGGTTCCTCAGGGGTTGGGGGTTCGTCGTTTCCCCAGGTTTTTGGGGTGGTTTCCGGGGGTGTTGGTGTGTCAGCCACGTGCTGTGGCACTTGCTCCATGGGTGGCCCCTGGGGTGGGGCGGTGCGGTGCATGGGCACATCAGGGGCAGCCAACAAGGGGGGTGCTGAGGTGATCGCGGGTTCGCTTCCGGCGACATGCACAGCAACCTCAACTGGGGCGCCAACTGCGGTGGACAGCGCTTGGGCAAGGAGAGCATCTCCGCCACGGCCCGCGAACCCTGCAGCGAGACCTGGAGAGGGAAACGTGACATGCACGGTGGACCCTGTGACACCATGCACGGCAGCGTGTTGTTGGGCCATGGCCCACGCGGGCATGGACTGCTGACGGACTGTGTCCAACGCAGACACCCACGCGGACTCCACTGCTCCCTTGGTCAGCGACGCGCCCGAGACGCTGTGCTCTACACCGGCTGTGGGAACCGGATGTGCGCCAGGCGCAGGATCTGACGCAACTGGCTGCTCCGGTTGTTGTTCTCGTTGTGGTTCGTTGCGCGCGTTATTCTCATGTGCACGCTGAGGTGTGGACGGTGCTGAATCCTGAACCAGGGACGCAGCTGCCGCCCAGGATGCTGCTGCCGCGAGTGCCACATCGTCAGAGGTGGTCGCGGTCGGGGCTGCGGCGCTGGCCGCGCTGGAGACCGCGGGGGGCGCCGTTGGCGAGTTTACTGGTGCCGCGACCTGCGGGTCGGGTTCAGGTGCCGGGTTCAGGGCGGGCGCGGAGGTTCCTGCAGGTTGTGCCGGTGCGGGGTTGGGGCGCGCGGGGGTGGTCCGCGTCGAGTCTGGGCGTTTCGCCACCGGTCGCGCCGTGCGCGCAACCGGTGCCTCGTCATTGTCACGGCCGTCGGCTGCAGGTGAGGTGGGTTGCACAGCAGCGCGGGTAGGGCCGTGGCCACGTTCTAGTTTGTCGATGCGCGCGGCCAGTGCCGCTGCCGAATCGCTTGCGGTGGGGAGTAGGAGTCGGGCACACAACAGTTCAAGGTGTAGGCGCGGCGAGGTCGCACCTGACATCTCTGTCAGTGCAGTGTTCGTCGTGTCTGCTGCATAGGTGAGATGACCTGCCCCTAGTTGCTGGGCTTGGTGGTTCATTCGCTCGTACTGGTCGGCGGGCAATGCCGACAACACCGCCCGTGCACCGTCTGGCGACAGCGCGACAATCAGGAGGTCCCGGAATCGTTCAAGAAGGTCCTCAACAAAACGCCGTGGTTCATGTCCGGTGTTGATGATTTCCTCAATGACACGGAAGAGCGCCGCCCCATCATGTGCGGCGAGCGCGTCCACAACGTCGTCAAGAAGCGTCGCTGGGGTGTACCCCAACAAAGCGACCGCATGTTCGTAACTGATGGCGCTGCCTTGGGCACCGGCAATCAACTGATCCAACACAGACAGTGTGTCTCGCACTGAGCCACCACCCGCCCGCACGACCAACGGGAGAACCCCCTCCCCCGCGGCGATTCCTTCTTGCCCACACAGCTGCGAGATGTAACTCAGCATGGTGTCAGGGGCAACCAATTTAAACGGGTAATGGTGGGTGCGGGACCGGATAGTTCCGATCACCTTGTCCGGCTCAGTGGTTGCGAAAATGAACTTCAAATACGGTGGGGGTTCCTCCACGATTTTCAGCAGCGCATTAAATCCCTGTGCTGTCACCATGTGGGCTTCGTCGAGGATAAAAATCTTGTACCTGTCCCGTGACGGGCTGAAGGTGGCACGTTCCCTCAGTTCACGCGCATCGTCAACACCACCGTGGGAGGCAGCATCAATCTCCACCACGTCCAGAGAACCTGCCCCGCCACGAGCCAACTCTTGGCACGACGGGCACTGCCCACACGGAGTGTCACGAGGGTTCTCCGGTGAGTTTTCCGCACAGTTCAAAATACGAGCAAGAACCCTCGCGGATGTGGTTTTCCCACAGCCTCGAGGGCCAGAGAACAAGTACGCGTGATTCACACGGTTTGACCGCAACGCTTGCATGAGTGGTCCAGTAACATGCTCCTGCCCGATCATGTCAGAGAACGTGTCAGGCCGGTAACGTCGATACAGTGCGGTGCTCACACAGCAACCTTAGTGGAACCCACCGACGGACAACACTTCCCCCACCCACCGTGGCGGTCACATCGGTTAGCCACGCCGCATCGCTTTTCGGGCCAGGAAGTTCCCCAAGAACTGGGCGAACTGAACGATGATAATGATGACAACCACCGTCACGAACGTAATTTCCCAGTTGAACCGTGCATACCCCTGACGCAGCGCGAACTCGCCGAGCCCTTGCCCGCCAATAGCCCCCACCATCGCGGACATGTCCACCACACCGATGAACAAGAACGTGTAGGCAAGAATCAGTGGACCCAACGCTTCTGGAATCACCACCGACCAAATCACCCGGAACTTCGACGCACCCATCGCACGAGCCGCCTCAATGACACCCGGGTCAAGCGCGACAAGGTTCTGCTCCACCAACCTGGCAAACGCAAACGCAGCCATGAACGTAATAGCAAACGCCCCAGCTGTCGGACCCAGGGTCGTCCCCACAACAACACGAGTTAACGGCCCAATAGCAGTGACAAAAATAATGAACGGAATGGGCCGCACAATATTAATAAGGACATTGAGAACCGTGAAAACCACGGCGTTTTGCAAAAGATTGCCCGGGCGAGTCAGGTACAACAACAAGCCCATCAGCAAACCCACAAAACCACCAATGAGCATCCCAATCCCCACCATGTACATGGTGGTGCCCACTTGTTCCCACAATTCAGGGCCCATCACAGACCAGTCTGTTTGCCCATCAAAGAACGTCACAACCTGGCTCATGCGCGGTCCCCTTCCTCAGGTGCTGCAACAAAGTCCGCATGCCCAAACCCATCCAACGGATTCTCGGCCGTCCCCAAATCCACCACATGCGTGTACTGGCGAACATCAGCGATAAACCCGGCAATCGCTTCAGGTTCCCCTTCAAGCCCCCATGTCAGCGAACCAAACGGCCGCTGCTTCACCTCAGAGATTCCACCGTAAATAATCCCCCCACGCACCCCATGACGAACAAGAAGATCCGTGATGCGATCACCCTGCCCACCATCCTCATGCACATACACCGTAATCAGATGCTCACGGTGGCGTTCACGAAGCCGAGCAAGCACATCGGCATCCGGACGATCCTTGATAGCTGAGGACACAAAACGGCGCGTCGCGCGGTGTTCCGGGTGGGAAAAGACCTGATACACCTCCCCCACCTCAACAACTTTCCCCTGCTCCATGACCGCCACCCGGTCACAGATCGCTTTGACCACATCCATCTCATGGGTAATGACAATGACCGTAATACCCAACTCTTCATTGACACGGCGCAGCAAACCCAACACATCAGCTGTCGTTTCTGGGTCAAGCGCAGAGGTCGCCTCATCAGCGAGGAGCAACGTCGGGTTAGTTGCCAACGCACGCGCAATCCCCACCCGCTGTTTCTGACCACCAGACAACTGGGAAGGCACCGCCTTCGCCTTGTCAGACAACCCCACAAACTCAAGTAACTCCGCAACCCGACGGGCACGTTCAGCACGCCCCACCCCCGCCACTTCCAACGGGTACGCAACATTGGCAGCAACAGAACGAGACTGCAACAAATTGAACTGCTGGAAAATCATGCCAATCTCAAGGCGTAACTGACGCAGTTCCGATTCCTTGAGAGCAGACACATCACGCCCCAGCACCACAACCTGCCCACCCGTTGCCGGCTCCAAGGCATTAATCATCCGCACCAGCGTGGACTTCCCCGCGCCCGAATAACCAATCACACCAAACACCTCACCCTTATCCACGGTGAGGGTCACATCGTCAACCGCTGTGACAGTACTTTTCTTCCCACGAAACTGTTTCTTCGCGTTGACAAACTCAACAATAGGAGTGCTCATATTCACGCTATTCCTGTCTGGGTGCACAGTTCTCTCTTGCCATAGTGACACCAGGTTCACTGAACGCAACTGCCCGGTGGGCGCCAAGAGGTCATCTTGGCACCCACCGGGCACGCGTCACGGGAGTGTGGCGGTTACTTGGATGCTTCGAAATCAGCCTGGATCTCGTCCAAGTAGCCCTGCAAGGTTGGGCCATCCTGGTCAGCAATTGCTGCAGTTCCATCCGAGGCAGCTAGCACACCGTCTTGAACCTCAGCACGCTTGTAAATCTCCACAAGCTTGCTGTACACCTCGTTGTCCTTCTCCTCTGCTCGGGACACCCACACGTTGATGTAGGGGCGCGCCGCATCTGAGGAGGCGTCATCCGCGTAGATTGCATCGTCTGCGGTTAGTCCGGCTTCCTTGAGGAAGTCGTTGTTCACCACCGACGCTTCAACATCGGGCAGCGCCAACACTGTTTGAGTGGCGTCAACAGGGGTGACCGTCACCTTGGATGACGGCAGCACGTCCAACTCGGTGGAGAACGCCGACCCGCCATCCTTCAGTTCCACCAGTCCAGCATCTTGAAGGAGCAGCAACGCACGAGCAAGGTTGGTGGGGTCGTTCGGGACAGCGATCTCCCCACCAGTGATCGAATCAATGGAGTCGTGCTTTTGCGAGTACACGCCCAGCGGGTACACAGCCGTTGCCGCAATAGGTGAGAGGTCTTCACCTGCCTCCACATTGAACTGCGCCAGGAAGAGAAGGTGCTGGAACTGGTTCAGGTCAATCTCACCGTCAGCCAGGGCACGGTTAGGGACCTGGTAGTCAGCAAGGTCAGTGACCTCAACGAAGATCCCTTCGTCTTCAGCGATTTGCTCAAACGTGGTCCAGTAGTCCTCTGTTCCCACAACACCGATGGTGACTGGGTTCCCTTCAGTGCCCTTGTCAGCGTTGGTGTCCGCATCAGAATCCGAACCGCACGCGGCCAACGAGAAGGTGAGGGCCGTGGCAGCAGCCGCAGCGGCAAGGGATCGAGCAAAAGATGAGCGTGACATAGTGTCTCTCCAAAAGTTGAGCAGGGGTTTCCCCTGCTGTGAGCGTCAGCAAGGTGGGTTAACACCTGGTGAAGCGGACACTCGAGCGGAACGTTGAATGGCTTACCAGCCATGCGGTGAATGCCTCTGGTTGGTTCTTCGCTCACACCGCGCAGTGCCCACCTCATGTGGGTGAACCACACCAGGGGAACTGCATCATTGAGGAACCAGAGACACACACCGACGAAGGTGCGTGAACCTGCTATCACAGCAGGAAGGGGGATCATGCGTATCGGATGCTTCGTCCGATTCGGGTGCGACCAGAAACAGGAGCACCCCTACAGCATGCAGGATACACACATCATGTGCATGCGGCAGCACACCATCGCGGGCATCGTCATGCCGCGGGTCGCGTGGTGGTGCTGTGCAGTGAACATGGGTTAATCATGGACTGCGGGTCACGCGATGCGCCACCACGACACCGATCGTCTCGCTTTTTGAGACACAATCGCGCCACGTAAAGCGTTTAAATCATTCCTATTGGGGCAATAACCCCACGTTGTGTCTCGCATTGTGGTCAGTATCGAGGACCCGGGCCTCCTGCCCAGGCACTCACACCCCCGACATGGGCGAGGGCACAACATACATGCGGGCACAAAAAAGACCCCACGCGCACCCATCAGAGCTCACCTGCCCTTGCTGCCTTCCGGCCCTGGGGGATTCAGCGAGATGACGCCACGCGGGGGTCGACTTTCAGTGTAGCCCACATGCGGCACCCGGTGAAATCCTGCACCTACGAAGGTCACATCACACCAATTCACGACCATAAGATGTGACCTTGACCGCTCCACCCCTCAGCGATTCGGATTTCACAAAATTGTCCGGTAGTCTGTTGGGGCTGGCAACTGCTCCTGAGGCTCTTGCCAGTGTCTACATCTGTAGATGTGGAGGATTCGCCTAGTGGCCTATGGCGCACGCTTGGAAAGCGTGTTGGGTTAACAGCCCTCAGGGGTTCGAATCCCCTATCCTCCGCCAGGCAATAAAAGACAGCCCCTGACTGCACCTGCAGTCAGGGGCTGTCTTGTTCCCCATTTATTCCCCACTTTCACCACGCCGGTCATCAAAGGCTGACGTCAAATCCTGCACCTCACGACGCCGAGCAATATACCGCTGCTCCGTCATCTGAGTTGTACGGTGACCAAGCTGCGCAGCAGCCTGCTGGGCAGCATACTCCTGCGCGTGCACCAGCGCTTCCACCACGAACCCTGGCAGGTGAACCACACGTTCCCCTCCCCTTCCCGTCTTCGTCGTCTCACGAAGAATCGGACCATCAGGTGAATCACTAACAGTGCGTCGAATCATCAACCGCGGCGTCTCCCCTGTCAGGTCAATAAAGTCATCCCACGTGACAGCTAAACCCTCTGACACTCGAGCCCCAGTCCCCAGGAGCAACGCAACCAAAAGGTACAACGGTTGGAATGAATCATGACCTGGCGCAAGGGCGCGTTTCGTATGGTCCAGGAGGTCTAGCCCATCCCTGGCGGTGGGGGCTTTCACATCACCAGAGGTACGCCGCCGTATCGTGCGCACACCAACCATCGGGTCAACCGCCAACAGCCGCTGCTGCACACCTAGGCGGAAAGACTGGGCAAGAAGGTTGCGGATGTCTCGGGCCACCGACGTGTACACCTCCCCCAGTTCGGCAACCAAATCGTCGATTTCAACCGTGGTGACCTCCGCTGCCGCCCTTCCACCCAGCACCGGGGCAACGTCGTGTTACGTCGACTACGCGTTGAGTTTCATTGTGGGTGAGCCCCGTCATGCGGATGACGCTGCGATGATCGCAACCATCGAACGTGCCTTGCAGGCAGGTATCGATGCTGCTGGGCCTGGGGTGCGCATCGGCGATATTTCTTTTGCGATAGGCAGCGTGTTGCACGACGCCGGCTACCTGATTAACACTGACTTTGGTGGGCACGGCATCGGGTCAACGATGCACCAAGACCCACACGTCCCCAACATTGGCCGCCCCGGGCGCGGCTACACGCTACGCCCAGGGCTGATGCTCGCCCTGGAACCGTGGATCATGGCGGACACCGATGAACTGATCACGGACGCCGACGGGTGGACGCTACGCAGCGCTACCGGGTGCCGCACCGCACACAGCGAACACACCATCGCGATCACGGAGGACGGGGTGGAAATCCTCACCGAACGCCCTGAATAACTCGTCAGGGGACGATTCGTTTACGCGTTGGTGCGTGTGGTCGGAGTTGCTTCCACGAGCTGGTTGCCATGGAACCGGTACAGGCGGTCACAGGCGGCGATAACCTGTGGGTCGTGGGTGGCAACGAGAACAGCGGTTCCTGAATCCGCAATTGCACGGACATTATCAACAATGGTGCGCCCCGTTGCTTCATCGAGAGCTGCTGTTGGTTCATCCGCGATCAGGAGGGTCGGGGTGCGCACCAGCGCCCGCGCAATCGCTACTCGCTGACGCTCACCACCAGACAATTTCCCCACTTGGCGCCATGTGGGAATGTCCAACCCAGCGATCTTTAGCGCTTCTTTCACTGCTGTGCCTCGTGCGGCCCGTGTGAGGCGGGGTTTATCAAATATCAGCGGCAAGGAAACGCTCTGCGCCACTGACTCGTTCGGTACAAGGCCGTATTCCTGGGAAATCCACCCAAGGTACTCCCTGCGGAGCCGGGCCACTGTTGAGGGTTTGCTGTAGTCCAACAGCTCACCGGCAACAGTGACTTGCCCGCTATCAGGGCTGAGTAACCCTCCTACCAGCGACAACAGCGTCGATTTACCGCTACCGGAGGGGCCTACTACCCCCACCATGTCGCCTGCGCTCACCGTAAGATCAGCGCCCTGAACAATGAGACGTGTTTCTTTGCCATCACGGAAGCTTTTACTCACGCCAGTTGCGTGTAGGACGGTGCTACTCACAATAGTTACCTCAATATTCCGTGGGAATAATTGCACATACGCCGGATAGCAACAGTTGCGGGCAGCGACGCAATAAGGTGTACGGCTAACAATCCCGCGATAATCACACGGGTTGCGATCTCAGAAAACGATGGTGGAAAACCTGTTGAACCAACCCCCATGTTCACCAGGAGAAACCCGCCAATCGCCGGGAGAGTAAACGCGAACAGAATTTGCACATGGAAACGCAGTTGCAAAGCCCCATGCGATGCCCCGTTAAGCCGGTCAATTCTGAATGGAAGGTTGTGACGGTCCCACAAGCGTTGCCCCAGCATGACCAGCATCCCGGCAAAAACGGAAATCACACCGACGCTCAAGACAAGGATCCACACTGAGGATGACACCAGAGAGAAACTCCCTTCGCCGCGTATGTCTTGGTACCCCAGTGCGTAATACACCCGCCCTGTTTCCGCGTCCTGCTCAGCCAGGGTCATCTGATCGGCGATGTTCTGTAGTTCTGTCACACCACAGCGACAGGTCACGGTGGGCACGAGTTCCCCGGGCTCAAGAGTGCGTGCATCAAACACGGAATCAAATACCTCTGGGGTTACCTGATACACGGATTTACCGCCGGTGGCTATAACGTGCCCGGTTCCTTGAATGTAAGTATCGGCACCCGCCTCGGGTGGGTCCGTGCCCACGATGACTACACCTTGCGGGTCAGGAAAATAGTTTGTCGGTGGTTCCCCAAACCTATCAACTGGTCCTGCGATAGTTAGCCGCGCATCGGTGACCATCCGGTCAATGAGTAAGGGAATACCAGGGGCATTGGCATCCGCCGCGCCAACCGTCAAACCGGCATCATCTCCACCGCCATTCTCAATGTCATTGTCAACATTTAGGGCATGCATCATTGATGCTTGCGGATCAATGACACGAAGAAACGCCAGCTCAGCTGCTGGTTGCTGACCGTCAAGCCGCGTGGTGACGACATACTCATTCGCAAAAATCGCCAGGTAGGTGCCAAGTGTGACCATGACAAAAGTTGTTACCCCGAGGGATAGCAATAGCCCTATTGATTTGGCGATGTCGCTAGTAAGGCGGTTAAAGAGGGAGTACATGTCCCACCTTCCGCACAGCACAATTGGTCACCAGTTTCGCTATAACAAAGAGAGTGAACATTGCGGCACTCGAAGGCAGCACAATAATGCTGACGGCTTCTGCATGAGCAATACCGGAGAGTGGTTGTAAATAGGCATGTAAGCCACTGGAAAACACTAAGGCGATGGCGAATCCAGCCAACACCGGTTTGAGCAATGCGCTGTACGTAGCGCGCTTCAGGTCCTGGCTGTCTCCGCCGCACACGGCAAGGGCTTCAAGCTTTTCCCGATGCGCAGCTGCATGCCCCTGCAACACAACATAGGTGGACACCACCACTACTGTGAAGAAGAGTGCCAGCACAACCAGATAAAGGCCTGACATACTGCTTTTCATTGCCTGAGAAAGAGTTGACGTATCAGCAAAAGGGGTCACAGCAACAATGCTGAACCCTTGCGCTTCCATTCGGCCCACAACGTGATCAATCCCGTCAGTGTCTGCAACATACTCACCAGCGAAGTAATACCTGCCGTCAATATAGGGCTGAATATCTTGAGATACGTAGGCGGCTTGCCGTGAACCGATAAGGGAAAGGCCTGAAGGTACCGGATCGAGGACTGTGCCGTGAAAGTCCGGGCTGATACTTACAGCAACGTCATGGGCGGGGATAGGGATTGTTTCATTGACGCCAACCCAACTAGCCTCTTTGTTGTGCGCTAGGTCGTGAGGAACAAGTGGACCATTCTCAGTGCTAAACCGTTGCGTCGGGTCGGTGATGGTGAGCACGCCTGAATTTAGTTGCCTCTCGTACGCAAGAGACAGGTCAAAGAGGCTAGCTATGTCGCCAACAGGATCGTCGGCTGATCCGGACGTCGGGTCGTGCAGTGCGACCACTTCAACTACTGGTCCAGAATAACCAAGTGCCGTGGCATTTGTGCCGTATACAGCGTGGTGGAGCTGCCACCCTAGGGCGATCCACACCATGAAGAATGCACTGATGGTCAGTGCTGTCACTATTTTTCGTACCGGCACAGCACCTCCCATTTTTCGATTCCCGATGCTTCACAAAGATTTGGGGTATTGGATTCAGCGGATGCGGTAGAGGGTTTCTGGTGCCCAGTTGGTCATGACCGTTAAGCCATGGGGTGTTTGCGATGGCAACCAGGTGTCGCGGATGAACAGTGTACACCGGTAATCTATCTAGCCTGTCCCACATGTCCTTCCCCCACAGCCTCCCGCAGCGGCCAGCAACTTCAGCATCAACTGATTGTTTGCCCTCGATGAGATCTTCAACGATCTCGCGCGTGGTGTCTTCGACGAATAGAGACGGGAGACCCTCTGTTCCCAGAGAAAGCAGAAAGAGACTCGGCGCACGTTTTCGTGTCTCAGTTTTGGTGGTTCAGATTTTTAAGTCCTCTCTAGTGTTTCGTACCGAAACGCTAGATACAAGGGAAGTATCTACTAGAGACACTTCGCTTCTTAGTAAGCAAACTTTTGGTAGGCAGGCTTCTTCTACCTTCGCTTAGGCCGTGACGTTACTCGCATCGAGTCGGTTTGGGGTGGTTGCGCAGCGCTGGGTCATGCCGCGGAGCGGGTCTGGAACAATGTGTCGGGCTTGCTAGTCATAGCAGTAATGCCAACCATAGCGGTCACGACTGTTCCCCATTTATTCCCCACTTTGAACTGCAAAACCCACTATCCTTGATGCAAACTGATGCACACCCAGCGCAATGTTTATGCAGGTGAAGGCAAGAAAATGCAACAGGAAGATACCTTGATGCAACTGGTGGTTCGAATCCCCTATCCTCCGCCAGGCAATATAAGACAGCCCCTGACTGCAGGTGCAGTCAGGGGCTGTCTTATATTGCTCTTCTCTGATGCGCACGGATAATCTTCCTCGCCCAGTCGTAGTGACTTGACGTGGACGACACACAATAACTCCCTAGTGAGGTACTGCCAGTCCAGGGGAAGTATTTCTTGGTAAAGAGCTCCTCATCGGTGAACTGAGAAATCAGGTCCATCACCTCCTGGTGGCTGCGGGCCAACGCGGTACGCGCATCGGTCAGCGGGGTGTGTTGGTGACGTTCCCACAACTCCACATTCAATTTCCCATAGGTGGCCCACGTGTATGGCGCAGGCAAAAAGGGTTGCGTCTGACCAGCCATGTTGCCCCTCGCCCACGCCAACACCATGAGATGCCACTCGTGCAGGTGGATCAGCACATCACGCACACACCGGTCACGACCCACACCAGCAAACTCAGCGGTGAGTTGCTCTTCAGTCAGCGAGTCAACAAGCGCGTTGAGATCATTCATCCGCTGCTTACTCAGGGTAGAAAGTTCCGCACGCGAGGTTGGCCGAGGCATCAGTCCTCCGTTGTGATTGTCACTATGACCGTGACCTACCCCGACCATACTCCTGCCCAGTCGTGTTGGCGCAGACCATAGTCCCAGACGCCTGCAGTTCGCCGGGCAGGCACCCTGAATCCCCCATAGAGTAAAGAAACGTTGCCACCCATGCGCCTTGGAGGCCCCTCATGCCGCACGACAACACACCGTTTTCCCGTAGCATACGCGGGGAGCGCATTGACCATAGTTCCTACGCGAACTACCTGAACCAACACTTTTTGGGGTCTGAGGCCGGGTTGCGGGCGTTCAAAGCGGCTGCCCGTACCTGGCGTGGCACTCCGCAAGAAAAGGCATTGCGTTCCCTGGTCCACCAGGTCAACGCGGACCGTCGCGATCTGAAACGGATCTTGCGTGACCTGGGGTATAAGCAAAAAGGGTTTAAGCGTGCATTGACTGGGGTTGCTCGCCTTGCCGGGCACGTGAACCCGGTCAACTTTTTCCGGCTGCAACGTGCCAGTGTTGGCCAGTTGGAGTTGGATATTCTTACGGGGCTGCTTCGGGCGAAACTCGCGATGTGGCAAACCCTTTCCATGGTCGCAGACCACGATGACCGGCTCGACGCTGTGTTGTTGCAAGACCTCAAAGATCGGGCAGAGTCCCAGATGGAGCAGGTTGTGCAGATTATCAATGACACATGGGAAGAGCGTTTCTTCGTCCGCGACTAGCTCATGGTTCGGGTGCGCCAACCACGTCAGTAAGCAAGGAGGAGTGCGTGCTGTTTTCCGATGCCGATGTGCCCCGTGTGCGTGAGGAGATCGCTCCTGGTGCGGTGTGGCTGCCAGGCTGGTTGACGATTCCGCAGCAAGCCTGGTTGGCGCGTCAATGTGCCCAGTGGGCGGCAGGTCCTGTTCCGATCCGGTCAGCAACTGTGCGCGGTCACCCGATGTCGGTAAAGACGGTGTGTGTGGGGTGGCATTGGCGTCCGTATGCCTATTCGCGCGATGCGGTGGATGTCAACGGTCAGCGGGTGGTGGAGTTTCCTAAGTGGATGGTTCGGTTGGGGCGGCGCATCGTCGCGGATGCGACGGGGGATGAAGACCGTGCGTTGGCGTACACACCTGATACGGCGTTGATCAATTTTTATGATGTGCAAGCCCGGATGGGGATGCATCAAGATAAGGATGAAAAATCGTTGGCTCCTGTTGTGTCACTGTCTATTGGTGACACCTGCACGTTTCGGTTTGGGAACACGGAGAACCGCAACCGTCCTTACCGCGATATTGCGTTGGCCTCGGGTGACGTGTTTGTTTTTGGCGGACCGTCGCGGTTGGCGTTTCATGGGGTGCAAAAAATTCACGCCGAGAGCGCACCTGATGGGTGCGGTGTGGAGCATGGTCGGTGGAACATCACGATGCGGGAGACTGGTTTCGCTGATTCTCGTCCTGCACCATCCCCCGTCGTCTCATAGTGTGGATTCAGGAGGGTGAGGGTGTCACCCGTGTTTCTGTGGGTGATCGGGTGGGGAACGCTTTCCCGCAGGCAGTCGGTGCGTTGCGCCGTGGTGGCACTGTTGTTTTGGTGGGGTTGCCTCCGGAGGAGTTCCCGCTCGACATTTTCACCACCGTACTTTTCGGGTTGACGGTCCGTGGGTCCATTATGGGTACACGGCGGGACATGGCGGAAGCGCTCGATTTCTTTGCTCGTGGCCTTATTGACCCAACGTTCACCACACGTCCGTTGACCGACATCAATACGATCTTCGCTGAGATGGAAGCTGGCCACATTGATGGTCGTGTGGTCCTCGATATGGACGCCTAGCCTGGAGTATGACGCACCCAACACGGGGATACCTCTCCACTGTCGTGGCGCGTTGTATCCCCGTGTTGGTGTCTGTTTTGTCTACACTGGGGCTATGATCTTCAAGCGCGTCGGTGAAGGCCGCCCCTACCCGGACCATGGTTTGACATCCCCTCGGGACTGGGCAACGGTTGCACCACGCCAGATCAGGCTCAATGAACTGGTCACAACAAAACGCACGTTGGACCTTGATTCCTTGCTCACCGAGGATTCCACCTTCTACGGGGATCTGTTTGCTCATGTCGTGCAGTGGGAAGGCACCTTATACCTCGAAGATGGACTCCACCGGGCTGTGCGAGCTGCGCTTCAACAGCGCACAGTTCTTCACGCGCGTGTGGTGGAGTTGTAAGGTCACCGTGCAGTGCTGTGGTTTCGCCCCAAAGGCACTCAGTTTTTCCGTTAGGCTTCTGGTATTACATTCACTGCGTCGCACCCAGGTGTGTTCTTGACACCCCCGCGCTGCAGTGAGTTTTGAGTTGATACTTACCCATGAGAACTCGTCACGATTGAAGTCAAGGTGTCCCAAGAACAGATCGTCCGTGCCCGCGCTATTCGTCGCCGACGCATGCGGGAACGTCAAGCATTAATCTTCGGCTCGCTCGTTGCCGCTCTCGGCATCGTTGGGCTTGGTGCCGTCGCGGTATATTCCAGCGACACAACCCTTCCCTTTGATGGGGGCTTTAGTTATAAAGAAAAACCCGTTGATCCGGTGTACCCCACAGCATGCCTGCCTGAGGGCACCAAGCCTGTGGCCTATAGCAAAGTCAAAGTCAACGTATACAACGCTTCCGAGGACAGAACTGGGCTTGCCTCTGCTGTCTCTAAGGGCCTGCGTGACCGCGGTTTTGAGATCCAAGAAATCGGGAACAGTTCCGAGAAACGAGTGGGCGACGCGATCGTGTACGGGTATAAGGACCTGTCCCGGGCGTACACACTCGCCGCGCACTTCCCCAGCGCTGCTCTCATCCTCGACGATGACCGTGAGGAACGTGTTGTTGACGTCCTCATTGGCCAGGACTTCAAGGCTCTCATCTCCGAGGAAAACGTGTTGCTCGACTCCGAGACCCCCATGATCGGGCGCCAGAACTGCACTGATCTGTGGGAGTTGAGTGAGCATGTGGAGCCTCCAGAGGTAGAAGATGCCGCTGAAGAGTAGTCCTTCGGTGGCCGCCGCACCATGCACAGCAACCCGGTGAGCGCATCGATAGTCCTCAGGGTGGGGGTCATGATCAGTCACGACCCCACCCTGATTTCGTTGTTCTTCAGCGGGCGTTAAGCGCGTTCTCCCGCTGTTGTCTCACCCTCAAGCTCTGAACCAGCTGGTGCGGAGGCTGGCGATGCGGGTTCTTGTCCGGTACCGCACACCCGCGCAAGCACTGTCATCACGTGGTACACAAGGATCGCGGCAGCGGACCCTAATGCGATCCCCTCAAAGGTCAGATCCCCTGGACTCCACGTGAAGTTAGCGATCCCCACAATCAGTGGGATAGCAGCTGACGTGAGGTTAATGGGGTTGGAGAAGTCCACTCGGTTTTGCATCCAGATGCGTACACCCAACATGCCGATCATCCCGTACAGGAGGGTGGCCGCCCCACCAATCACTCCCGGTGGCACCGTCGCGATCGCTGCACCAAATTTTGGAAACAACGACAGCAGCAACGCCCCAAAGGCCGCGACCCAGTAGGCTGCTGTTGAATACACGCGGGTCGCCGCCATCACGCCAATGTTTTCCGCGTAGGTAGTTGTCCCCGAACCTCCACCACTCCCAGCAAGAGTGGTGGCCACACCATCAGCGAACAGCGCGCGCCCCATCACATGGTCAAGGTTCTTCCCCGTCATTGCCGCAACCGACTTCACGTGTCCGATGTTTTCCGCAACGAGAACGAACACCACGGGCAGGAAGAGCCCAAAGACCGCCACATCAAACTCGGGCGCCGTGAAGTCAGGCAACCCAAACCACGCAGCTTGACCAATCGCTGCTGTGTTGACCTCACCACGGGCAAACGCGAACACGTAACCGATCACCACACCAAACAAGATGGACAGGCGGCCAATTAGCCCTTTGAAGACCACAGTGATCAGCACAATTGACGCTAAGGTCACCAGCGCGGTCAGCGGCGCAGCAAGAAAACCACCAGTAACAAGTTCGGTGACCTGACCGTTGTCATCAAGAACGACCCGGCCATCAGCATCGGTGAGCAGTTGGGTACTCGCCCACGCGGCAGGTGCGAGGTTGAACCCAATGAGGGCAACGATCGTTCCGGTGACCACCGGTGGCATAAGGGTTTCAATCCAGCGCACACCAGCAAAGTGCACGATCGCGCCAATGATGGCAAGAAGAACACCAGTGATCAGGATGCCCCCTACAGCCACCCCATGACCGCCGCTTGCTGTCGCAGCCAAGATAGGAGCAATGAATGCAAAGCTTGATCCGAGATAACTCGGAAGCCTATTACCGGTAATGAGGAGGAAAACAATTGTTCCCACTGCTGAGAAGAACAAGGTTGTTGCGGGTGGGAACCCGGTAATGAGAGGGACAAGAAAAGTGGCCCCAAACATCGCAATGATGTGTTGGAGCCCAATCCCGATCGTTCGCGGCCATGTCAGCCGTTGGTCGGGGGCAACAATGTCGCGGGGGCCAAGGGTTTTCCCGTCCCCTGCGAGTTTCCATCCAATAGTCACTATGTGTCCTCACGTTGAGCGTTCACGGCCCTGGGGCGCTAGGCGTGCAGGACCTTGTCCAGGGTAGACCCGCTGGTAGCGTCCACCCATGGGACACAGGACGCGCATCTCACCATGTGAAAGGGTTAGGCGCATAACGTTCGATGGATAACACTCCCCGTTCTGTGCTCTTGTGTCTTTCGCCCCGTGAGGAGAGAGTGTTCCTCGGCAAACAACTACACCTCACAGGTGAGAACCAGTTACGCTTGCTCAGACAGAATGACCATACCTTTGTGGGAGATTACCGTGTCGCAGGACAACCCTTACGCACCAAAAGACAACAACGACTCCAACCCCTACGCGCAGCAGCCCGCTGACCAACAGCAACCGTACGGGCAAGCCCCAGCGCAGCCCTATGGCCAGGCACCCGCGTACAACGCGCAGCCTTACGCGCAGCAACCCTACGGCGCACCCCAGCAGACCTCCGGTCTTGCCATCGCCGCACTGGTAACCGGCCTTTTGGGTACCGGACTCATTGCGATCATCCTTGGTCACCTTGCTCTGCGTGACGTGAAAAACAACAACAAGTCCGGTCGCGGCATGGCTTTGGCTGGCACAATTCTTGGCTACGTCACCGCCGTCTTCGTGATCTTGTGGTTCGCGTTCATCTTCTTTGCTGCGTCTCAAGGCGCCTTTGACGCTGACCTTTCGACGTACTAAATCACCCTGACGGCGTGACTCCACGGTGACACTGTGACCCTATGTCTTCAGTTCACGTTCGTGTGAGCCGCAACCCAGGCGAACAGCCACGACCGTGAGTTCCCGTCGTCAATCCGGTCTTCAGGCAGGGCGCGCACTGTTTCCAGTGCGTGCCCTGCCTGTTCTTGTCCTGCTAACGCCTGGTACATGAGTAAGTAATCACCGTGCTCAGTGTCAAAATCTTGGTAGTACCCCAGCACATCATCAAGGTTCTCTGCGATACGGTCAGCGTCGGCAGCAACATGGGCAACCGGGGTAGGCATCGGCAGGAGCATGGTTCCCAGCAGCCCTGAGGGTTCCCCGTTGAACCAGGTGGCATAGTCGTGCTTCGCTCCCCATACCAGAGGAACAATAGGGTGTTTGTATCCGCGTCGCACTGGGTCGTCGCGGTCGATATTGAGCCAGTAGGTGGCCGCGGATTGGGTTTCCAGAGCAAGAAGCCAGGTAGCCAGGTCGAATAGTTCTTGGTCATCAGTCACAGTGGCCCGTGCCGCTAGTGCATTCCATGCGTTGAGGGCCTCGCACACCGATTGTTGGTTGTTCCCTTCATCAAACGGCGCCGTACCAGAAGCCCAGGAATGCCCCTTATAGACATCCACAGCACGCAGCAGCGGGACGACAGCAGAAGTTTTGTGGTGCGCAATATCAGCAATGAGCGCGTTGATGACAGGTGCCATCACTGGGACGAGGTCCCGGTGATGGTGAGCCAAAGTCGCCGCGGCGTGAATGAAGTATCCGTAGTGAACGTGGTGGTCATTGAACTCGTCCGCCCCAAACGACGCGTCAACCCCGATAACCCCCTTCCACTGGTCGTCATACGCAAAGAAACGGTGATCGTAGCGTTGCGCACCATCAGGGTGGAGCCAGCGCACAAGGTTCGCTTCAACCTGGGTGCGGTATTCCGCTGCGCCCACGACCTGGAATCGCTCAGCGAGAGTGACAAGGTTCGCCTGGGCGTAAAGAGCTTTACCCGCGTAATACGTGTCAGTGGGTGCGCGCGGTGGTTCGTTGATGTCCGCGGTGATGAGAGTGATCAGTTCGTCAACATCAGCGGCAGGCACCGAGGTCAATGGGTGTGCCGACGCCTCTCGTGGGCGGGGTGTGACCCAAGTAAAGTTCTTTGCCGAGGTGAGCGTGGTCGTCCCTGACACAGTGCTGTAGTGGCCCAGGACATCATCAGTGGTGGGACCGTGGTGGGGCATTCGTACGACCGCAACGGGACCGTTTTCGCGGGCGATATAACGAACTGCAGTGGCGACGTGGGTGTCGTGGACTGACGCTGTCACCTCAGTGCGTTGGACCGGATAGGCAGCATGCGTGGCAAGGCGGGTGATGGTTTCTTCGACGGTGCGCCCCGGTGCTGGTTCGTGCGGAAACCCGATGAAGGACACAAACTGGCCCGCCGCGAGACGAACTGTGCGCGCCGCAAAGGCACCAGTGGTCACCAGCCCGTACGCACGCCCCTCCACTGTTGCTGTGGCACAGTTTTCAAACCGCCAGGAAAACGACTCAGACATGACAACGTCGTGGGCAATTTCTGCTGTGTAACTGACATAGGGAACGCCCTCAGCAAGAACCACTTTGCCAAGGACGCGCCCGGACGCATTGAGCATGTCAATGGTGATGGATGCCAGGTCACTGGAAGAAACCCGGTATGAGGTGGCCCCCACATTGACGTCAATGTCCGTGACCGCAGGACCGGAGATCGTGTGCCGCGATGTGGTCACCCGCGGTACCCCGAAGACAAACCCTTGCCCTGTTTGCATGTAGGACAACGGCATCGGGAACACCGGGTGAGGGGATCCGAACACCAACCCGGAATACCACCTGTTCGTGGGCGGAATCTGCCCGCGTGTCAGTCGAGTTGGTGGAAGGGGGGCAAGATTACGGATGGGAAGCTCATTGACTGCCAGTTCCCGATGCATGGCACGTCTCGACGGTTGGTGACCGGAGAGGTGGAATGGGGAGGTGGCGTTCATGTTCGAGACTCTATCTGTTGGGGCCCGCCTGAGACCATCAGGCGGGCCCGATGCTCACGATCTGTTCACTGTCCGTCCTCACGCAAAGGCAGGGACGACCTCGCGGGCAATAAGTTCTAAATGGTCAAGGTCACTTAAGTCAAGGATCTGCAGGTAGATGCGTTGCGCACCGGCGTCCCTGGCTTTGGCAACTGCCGCGATTGCTTGCGGAACAGTACCTGCAATGCCATTGCGACGTAGTTCGTCTGGGTCACGGCCGATCGCGGTGGCGCGGCGCTCAAATTCGGCGTCATCGGCCCCCACACAGGCAACAAATGCTGAGGAGTAGGTCAGTTCGTTGGGGTCTCGCCCCGCTTGCGTGCACGCTTCACGTACTCGGGTGAAGGTACCTTCAAGCTCCTCAAAGGCGATGAACGGAGTGTTGAACTCTGTCGCGTACCGTGCAGCGAGCGCGGGTGTGCGGCGTGGCCCTCCCCCACCAACAATCACGGGGATACGTTCTTGGGTGGGTTTGGGAAGTGCTGGCGAGTTCGTCAGCGTGTAGTGGTGTCCCTCGTAGGAGAATGACTGACCATCTGGTGTTTCCCACAGTCCGGTGATGACAGCAAGTTGTTCTTCTAATAGGGAGAACCGATGCGCGGGAAAAGGGACCCCGTATGCGGTGTGTTCCGCTTCGTACCATCCTGTGCCAAGTCCGAAGTCCACTCGACCTTGGCTCATCTGATCGACCTGGGCGACTTGGATGGCGAGCAGGCCGGGGTGGCGAAAGGTTGCGGAGGTCACCAAGGTGCCCAGGCGGATTGTGGAGGTTTCTCGGGCGAGCGCTGCGAGAGTGAGCCACGCATCGGTTGGCCCGGGTTGGCCGTTTCCTCCCATGGTGAGGAAGTGGTCGGAGCGGAAGAAAGCGCTGAATCCCAGGCGTTCGGTTGCTTGGGCGACGGCGAGGAGGTCGTCGTAGGTGGCGCCTTGTTGGGGTTCGGTGAAGATACGGAAGTCCACGGGTCTCCTTGGTTGGGGGCGGGCTATTGGGGGTCGGTGAGGTGGGTGGAGCGCAGGCGGCGGTCTCGCCAGGAGGACGGTGTCACCATGTCTGCGATGTTCACCGCGATGAGTGCAGCGCCAAGGAGTGTGCGTCCGGTGTGGCCGCGTCGTGCTTGTCGTGCGGTCCAGATTCCGATGAGCGCTGTTTCGAGGGTGTTGAGCGCGAAGAACATGGGGGGTCGGGTGATCCAGGCCCGGTGCATGCGTGCGTTGACAGTGTTTTCAGTGGGGAGGGTGGTCAGTGAGTCCCACAGGGCTGCGCCAAGGCGTTTGGGGTGGAACAGTTCAGCGGCGGGGAGGTCGTGTGGGTCTCGCCAGCCTTCTGCGACTTCTGCTGCTTCGTCGGGTAGCCCAAGAATACGCACGATCCCGGTGAAGGGGTCGTCGGGTGTCTCGGCATCAAGGATGGCGGTGAGTTGGTTGTGTTGTTCGGTGGTGAGTTCGTAGTGGGTGGCGAAGTCGTCGGCGTCTGCTTGTGGGGGTTCATAGTAGTCGAAGACGAGATCAACGGTGTCGAATTCTTCACCGGGCAGCGCGTAGTCGTCGATTCCGCGTGGGTCTACGTCGATCCATCGTGGCCCAAATTCGTGGACCGCCATGATCTGTCCACGGCGGGCTATGGTCACTCGCCGGGCTTGTCCTTGCCGTTCGAGGGCAAGGAGAGGAGTGAGGCTGCCTGTTGTGAGGATGTCTTCAAGGTTGGCGGCAGGGTCTGCGCCGGCAACAACACCTGTTGTGCCCTGGTGGGAGAACCAGATTGGGGTGTGTGCGGTTGCGGCAAGGAGCGGCCCCTCAGTGGACTCGAGGGTTCCAATGATTGCTCCGGAACGGAGGGTGACACTGACCCCTTCGAGGTGTGTTTGGGGGGCGCCACTTGGGATGTGGGGGTCGTTGGAGATGTGGCAGGCAGTGTTGAGTTCGTGGGCGAGGTGTGCGGCGACGTCGTCCACGTTCATGGTGGGCAGGTGTCCGTGGCGGGTGTTTTCGGTAGGTGCCCAGCGCAGGATTGCGCCATCTTCGGTGCCCAGTGTGCGGGCGAGGATCCACCCTGGTGATCCGATGTCTGCGCCATCGAGGAGTTGCGCGGGGATTGCTAACTCGAGGAGTGCGTCACCCGTTTCGTCCACGGTCACTGGTTCAAGGAAGTCGACGGCATCGTCGTGGGTGGGGGCTTGTTCACGCGGGTCGCGTGGGGCGATCGCAATAAACAGCGGGATGATTGTTTGCGGTGGGGTGTCGTGGTCAACCTCGAACATACTTCTAAGTCTTGCACTTTTTTTGGTGTGAAGTGGCAGGTTTGGCCGAGGGCGTGATGCTTGTCCTGCGCTCACCTGCATGTGAGAGTGAGGACGGACCGCGTTTTAGGGGTTCACGCAGTGTTGTGATTCCACGGGAACGACGATGTCTGGAGTTCGACCTTGGGCGATGTCTTCGGCAACAATGATTTGTTCTGAGGTGAAGCTGCCTGCATCGGGGGCGGTGTCGGGGTCTTTAGGTTTGACCATGAGGGAGACCACGGCTTCTTTCATGGCGGTGACCGAGGGGGTGGGCACGCTGGGGTCGCCGTGGGAGAAGGTCCGGTTCTCGTCTCGGATAAATGCGTCACTGTCGCATGCGGTGACCAGCACTGAGAGTGCTTCTTGGGCGGTGCGGTTGTCAGACCAAATTGTGCGGACCGCAAGGTCGGCGTGGGCGCGTGCGAGCGTGATTGCACGTTGGTCGGAGTCCGCGTTGTGAGCCCATTGTTCGTCAATAAGGATGAGACGTTCGTCGGGGTTGGCACAGGCAGGGCCGGTCTGGCAGGTGTCGTCAGCGTCGTAGCGGATGAGAACGTCAGCGAACGAGTACGTCATGGACAGGTAGGTGTCACGTACTTCTTGGAGTGCCGGGTCTACGTCGGGGGCTTCAGTGGCGTCTGCTTGTGCTTCAGAGTCACTGCGTGCCAGGGGTGCGGGCCCTAACTCTGATTCTTCGCTGGGTTGTTCGTCACGTGGTTCGGTTGATTCCATCATGACGGTGTCGGCTTCGTCTGCCGCGTAGGTTTGGGACGAGGTTGCCTGGAAAACACCTAGGACGGCGGCGAGCCCCATTCCGGTCAGGGTGAACGCAACAATGGCGAGAACCACGTAGTGGTTGACTCGGTAACCATTGCCGCGATGCATGGTACTCACCCTCTTGGTGTTGAGCGGGAAGCGGGGATGAAGTCACAGTCAGCAGACGAACCAGGACTTTGCCTTTACTTTACCTGCTTTGTGTGACGTCGTCATCTTTCTCATCGTCACTGGGTGCGTTTTCTTGACAAAAGATGCACAATTAGCGCCGGTAATCACCCTAGGAGCCGTCGGGGCGAACATATTCCCAGTGCCACGGCTCTTCTTTACCTTGTCCTGGTTGTGCCCAGTCGGGTGAGATCCACCCGTAGCGGCCACCGTTGCGCACAAGCCAGTTGCGTTCAGCGGTTCCCCATTGTGCTGCTGCGCCCTTGATGTCCACGGCTAGACCCCATCCGTGGTTGGATGTGCCGGGGGTGGCCGCCCAGAATCCTTTCGCGGCTTTGGTGGCGACTTGCGCGCTGTAGGAGCGGTAGGAGTCGGTGAGTCCAATGGAGTGTCCAAAGACTTTTGTGAACTCGGCGTTCAGTTCTTCCCACATCATGGCTGCGTCTGCGCGCAGGTAGTGTCCTGGAGCTGTGTCCAGTGACCGCAGGGCGCTCAGTGGGATTCGACCGTTTCCGTAGCTTGCGGCGTCATTGGCGAGGACGACTGCTTCTTCCCAGGCTTTGTCGCGCTCGGCTTGGGCGATACGTTCTTTCTCGGCGGTGATTTCCGCGACTGAGGTGACCTCGACGGTGGTTGCGAGGGTGAGGAGTTCTTCGACTTCGAGTGCGGCTGCGGATACTTGTTCTGCGCTGACGGGTTCGTCGGCGGCGTCGGTTGACTTAGCGGCGTCGGTTGACTTAGCGGCGTCGCGGGAGGTGTCTTCAGTGGGCTGTTCTGTTGGCGCGTTAGCGGTGTCCTCGGCTGTGTCGGCGTTGAGGATGTCGCCGAGGTCAACGGTAGTAACTTCTTCTGACACTGTGTTCACGCTGTCGCTGTCTGAGTCGCTGGCGTTTGTGTCGTTGTCTGATGTGTCTGTGATCGCCGATGCGTCGCGTTCGGTGGAACGGGATGCGGCGGCATGGCGGCCCACTTGCGCAGCTTGAGTAGCGCTTGTTCCCGAGTGGAGGCCTGCCGCTAACAGTTCGAGTTCAGCGGCAGCTTCAAGAAGTTCGGGGTCTGCTGCTTCTCCGAGGGAGCGTACCTGTGAGATGAGTTCTGCTGCTTGGATGACAGCGATGTCGTTCGCGTTGCGAGCTGGGGTACTAGGAGATTGTTCTGGTGTTTCGTTGCTGGCATCTTCTGCCCCCGGAACGACTGTGGTGTTGCCTGCCGCAGTGAGGATGGTGTCATCAGGGACGGGAACTGCGGTCGTTGCGGTGGCGATTGCCACAATTCCTGTGAAGGCAAACCCGGACACGGCGATCTGAGTGGCGAGTTTTGATTTCACCGCGATGATGGCGTTGTGGAGTTCACGGTTCGGGAAGTAGCTGGTCTTCCCTTGGTGACGCCCGTGCGGGCGGTGGCGGAGTGTCGTGGTCATGCGCGGGGTTTTACCTTCGTTCCTTGCGGCGTGAGGGCACCTTGGGGTACGGACAGTGAACAGCGTGGTGCGGTGCCGGTGCGGTGAACATCCAATGACCTGGCGGACGGGCAGAACTCCCCATGCCGGCTCATCAAGCGTAAACATAACGGTTTGATAAAGCCAACCCCCGTTGACTCACATCACACCGTCGTGCACCTGCATTCATGTCATCGGCACAACGGCACGCACCAATAAGGGACAAAGGTCAGCGCGCATCGTCACGTGAGCACATAAAAGCGGCGACCGAGTTTTTTCACCCGGCCGCCGCTCCTTCACAATGCTCTCTCAGGGCGCTTGCGTCACACTCTCCTCGCGATGCGTCTCCTAGCCTCGATCAGACTTACCCACCACGATCGCCCGCGCATCATCAAGCGAACGAGCCAACGGCTTCTCCCGCACGAAACACAACGTCACGGCAGCGAGAACCGCCAGTGGAACCAGTGACAAATAGATCGGCATCAACGCTTCGTTGTACGCAGACCGAATGACATCAGCAACTGCATCAGGCAACGTGTTGACCACGGCAGGGGTCAGACTCGACACTTCAACGCCGCCATCAATCCCACCACTGCCAGGTGCATCACCAACCCCTGACTTCGCCTGGGTGAGCGTGCTGACCAGCCGAGACGCAAACAATGAGCCCACAATGGCGGACCCTAGCGTTGCCCCCACCTGACGGAAGTAGTTCGTCGCAGCGGTCGCCGTCCCCACCACCGTCAAGGGGAACGAGTTTTGAACAATGATCGTCAAGACCTGCATGGACATTCCAAGCCCCATACCAATCACCGCCATGGCTCCACAGATGACGAGCAACGACGACTCAACCGTGACGGTTGACACCCACACCAAGCCGATCGCTACCAGAACGGACCCCACCACAGGGAACCATTTGTAACGTCCCGTCCGAGACATGAGCACGCCAGTGGACACCGAGGTCACCAGTAACGCAGCCATCATGGGGAACATGAGTAGCCCCGCAACAGACGCCGTGTAGCCCCCCGACATTTGTAAGTAGGTGGGCATGTACCCGATCGCGCCAAACATCGCGACACCAGTAGCGATTGCTGCGATCGTGGTTAACAGGAAATTGCGGTCTCGGAACAGGAACAGCGGCATAATCGGTTCGCTCGCCCGGGATTCCACCCACGCGAAGAACACTGCACCGAGCACGGCTGTGACCAGTAGCCCAACAACAACAGGGCTTGACCACGCATACTCGTTTCCTCCCCACGTGACGGCGAGAACAGCAGCGGAGGTAGTCACCGCAAGAACCCCCATTCCCAGCACGTCAAGCCGCACCGGGGCGTTAAGCTGAGGTCGCGGGACACGCATAAATGTTGCGGTTGCGGCGAATGCCAAGATTCCCAGCGGGATGTTGAGCCAGAACGCCCACCGCCAGCCCGGCCCTTCAGTGAGCCACCCGCCGAGCAACGGACCTGCCACTGAGGAGAACGCGAACACACCCCCCATGATCCCCATGTAGCGGCCACGGTCACGAGCTGGAATCACATCTGCAATAGCGGCTTGGGACAAAATCATCAGCCCCCCACCACCGACTCCTTGGATCACTCGCGCCACAATGAGCGCACCCATACTGGGGGCGAGGGCGCCGCACAGCGACCCGATCATAAAAATCGTGATCGCCGCGAGCAGGAGCGGTTTGCGCCCATACAGGTCAGAAACTTTCCCATAGATGGGCATCATGATGGTCACTGCAAGGATGAACGCGGTGATCACCCAGGACATGTGTTCCACTCCTTGCAGTTCCCCCACGATGGTGGGAAGCGCAGTAGAGAAGATGGTTTGGTTGAGCGAGGACATGAGCTGGGTGAGAATCAATCCCACGAACAGCAGGGTGATGGTGCGCTGGTGGTCGATCTGGGTAGTGCCAGTGGTGTCGTGTGCTGTGGTGGTCACGCTGGGAGGTTCACAATCTGCTTGATCGTTGTCAGGGACGCAGCGACCTGGTCGGTGGGGTCACTCGTAAGAATCGAGGGGTCTTGGGTGAAGGCGTGGCGGACAACTGCGCCGGCCAGTGCAGTCAGCGCCCTGCTGGCGTTGGGGCCGGTGGCAGCGAGTTGGTCCATTTCCGATGCGCCTACGAGGGTGTCGCCTGCGGCGAGAGCGTCGGTGATGGTGAGTTCACAGTGGTGCACGTGACGGTTGAGTCGACTACGAAGTTCTGGGTGGGACTCAAGGTGTTCTTTGCGTGTCACAAACGTGTCGAGGTCAACGATTGTGCTGCGAATGACGTGGATGAGGAGATGTGCTGTGCGCTCCAGCAGCGGGGCGTGAGGGTGTGCTGTGAGGACAGCACAGTCACCTTCGGTCAGGCACGGCGGTCTGATTCCGATGATGGCATCGTCTTTGGTGGGGAAGTAGTTGAAGAACGTTCGTGGTGACACTCCTGCATCCGCGGCGATGGCTTCAACGGTCACTGCACTGTGCCCACGGACAATCGCGTGGTGATAGGCGGCTTGGTGAATTGCTAAGTACGCTTCGCGGCGCCGTTTGGCGCGGTGTGTTTCAGGGTGGTGTGTCGCGGGATCGGGCGGTGAGGTCACCCTTCTACGTTATGCAGTTGTGCAAAATTGCACAACTGCATTTGCACGATGTTCGTCACAGTGCAATACTGCACTATGTGAACCAGAGTGCAATTACCGATGCGCCTCCCCCAACCAGCGTCAGCCATCGTGAGTCCAAGCGGGAGAAGACACGACTGTCACTGATCCGTCACGCCCGGCGCCTCACCGCCGAGCGCGGTCTTGGCGGGTTCACCATTGACGAGTTGTGCACCCAAGTTGGGGTGTCACGGCGAACGTTCTTCAACTATTTCGCGTCCAAAGATGATGCTGTGATTGGTGCCGCGCTTGGGGAATCTTGGGCAACTTATGCCACTGACTTTTGTAATACCAGCACACACCCGCGCCTTCTTGACGCACTGACCGCGCTGCTCACTCAAACCATGCGCACCATGCTGCGCGACGAACACACCCCTCAACACATGATGGAGTTGTTTGTTTCAGAGCCTTCCTTGTTTGCCCGCATGAAGGAACTCACCAACCAACGACACCGTGAACTTGCTGCCCTCATTCGGGAACGCGAGGGCCTCGACGACGGTGACGGGTTCGCTGAGGTCATCGCAGAGACACTGTCCCACGTTGCGGTGCACACTTTTTTTGAGTTCACCCATCGCAGCTGTGAAACAGGCGTTGCCCTTCATGAGGCGTCACCGGACCTCCATATGGCCGTATTTGAGGAAGCTTTCCGCACCAAGCTCACCTATTTATCCCGGCTTTTTCAGCAGTAGCTCCCCCAGCTGCACGGCTCCTGATTGATGTACGTGCTGCTCATTGTCACAGAAAGAAGGACATGTCTTCCTTGCCCGCAACTGATGCGTCCGCATCAGAACCTCAATTGGTGCTCACTCAACGAACCGTGTGGGTCATTTTTGCTGCGCTGATGTCAGCAATGTTTTTGTCCTCGCTTGATCAAACGATCGTGTCCACGGCGCAACCCACCATTGTGGGTGAGCTCGGTGGAGTGGCCAATCAAGCGTGGATCACCACCGCGTATTTGCTGGCCACAACCATTGTGATGCCGATCTATGGCAAGTTTGGTGACCGTCTTGGTCGGCGTAACCTGTTCCTTGCTGCCATCGCGATTTTCACGCTCGCATCCTTAGGGTGCGCATTGTCGGAAACGTTCTGGCAGTTTGTGGTGTTCCGTGCCATCCAAGGTCTTGGTGGCGGTGGGTTGATGATTCTGTCGCAGGCGATCATCGCGGACATCACCCCCGCTTCTGAGCGGGGAAAGTACATGGGTCCGATGGGCGCAGTGTTTGGGATCGCTGCTGTTGCTGGTCCGTTGCTCGGCGGTTTCTTTGTTGACCACCTCACGTGGCAGTGGGCCTTTTGGATTAATTTGCCTATTGGCGCTGCAGCTTTTGTTGTGGCGTTCAAGTTGTTGCGCCTTCCCTCCCACAAGACAACAACACCTGTTGATGTGCTGGGTGTGGTGTTGCTGTCAATCGCGACCACGTGCTTGATTTTCTTCACCGAATTTGGGGCAGACCGTGACCACGGGTGGAGTGACCCACTGACTTTGCTGTTCCTTGCTGGTCTCCTCGCGGCTGCGGTGGGTTTTGTCCTGACAGAGCGACGTGCCGCTGACCCCATTATTCCGCTCTCCCTGTTCCGCAACCGGGTGTTTGTCACGGCCACGTCCATCGGTTTCGTCTTGGGTCTGGGCATGTTCGCGGCCTTGGCGTTTTTGCCAACGTTCTTGCAAATGTCGTCGGGTACCTCAGCTGCGGTCTCGGGGCTCCTGATGATCCCCATGATGGTGGGAATGATGGGAACATCCATCGCTTCAGGTCTTGCGATCACTCGAACGGGTCGGTACAAGAAGTATCCGATCGCCGGGACGATCCTCACCCTGACTGTCATGGTGACCATGTCCACCCTTCAGGGTGACACTCCCCTGTGGCTGATTTGCGTGTACTTGTTCTTCTTTGGTGCTGGCCTTGGGCTCGTCATGCAGGTTGTTGTTCTTGTCGTCCAAAACGCTGTGGGGCCACATGCGGTGGGGACCGCCACATCGACGAACAACTACTTCCGTGAAGTGGGGGCTGCACTAGGTGTTGCAGTGTTCGGGTCCTGGTTTACCAACCGCCTTGCAGACAACCTCGGCAAGGTGTTCCTCACCGCCGGGTACACCCCGTCGGAAGCAGGAGAACTGGGAGCCTCTATCCGCCCCGAGTTGATGAACCAGCTTCCCGATGCGGTCCGTCAGGGAATCATTGATGGGTACGCCGATGCGCTGGCTCCGGTGTTCCTGTACATGGCACCTTTCATCGTCGCGGCGATCGTGCTCGCTGTTCTCCTTCCTGAGATCAAGCTTTCTGACGAGGCAGGTCTTGTTGCTCGCGGTGAAGCAGTTGACGGCCGCGTCACAGCATCAACACACTGATCATCCACAGCGCAGAGCGCACACCCTGTGAACAGGGTGTGCGCTCTACGCTGTTCACGTGAAGAAAGGGTAAATCTCCACCAGCAAGACGGTAGGGTAAAGCCTGAAAACGACGGAGGAATGATGGCGACACCCATGACACCCACACCAACACCCGCACCACGGCGCAACATCATTGGCGACTTCATTCGTGGTGCACTCATTGGCCTGGTGGAAACAATCCCCGGTGTTTCCGGGGGAACAGTTGCCCTCATCACTGGGATCTACGAGGACGTCCTTGAATCCGGGAATGAGGTCATTGCAGCCCTGCGTGCACTGATCACCGGCCCAACCCGCGCTGAGCTGTTCCGTTATCACATGTCACGTGTCAACTGGCGCTTGGTCATCCCAGTTCTTGTCGGGATGCTCACCGCTGTCTTCACTCTTGCCGGCCCTGTGTCCTCAGCAGTGGAAAACCACCCAGAAATCACACGTGCCTTATTTTTCGGTCTCGTTGCAGGGTCCGTGTGGGTTCCTATCCGACTCGCTGGCTCAGGGTTTACCGTGCGTGAAGGAATCATTGGTCTGGCCACCGCCGTGGCCACGTTCCTTCTGCTTGGGTTACCAGCAACTCAACTTGAGCCCACCGGGTGGATGATTGTGCTTGCCGCATCCATCGCCGTGTGCGCACTCCTCCTGCCTGGACTTTCCGGTTCCTTCCTCCTTCTGACTGTCGGTTTGTACCAGCCCACACTCCAAGCAGTTGATGACCGCAACTTTGGTTATCTTGGCTTGTTCATGATCGGTGCCCTCGTTGGCCTCGTTGTCATCGTCAAAGCTCTGCGTGTCCTGCTTCACCGGTGGCACCGGGAAACGATGATCGCACTTGCGGGTCTTATGGTTGGTGCGTTGCGGACGCTCTGGCCGTGGCAGCACGATGAAGGTCGCGGCCTGATGGCCCCCGGTGACAACTGGGTGTCTCTCACCGCGATTTGTCTTGGCGGGGTTGTTCTAGTGGCCATCACGCTGGTGATCGATCACCGCATCCAGTCACGCGCTCTCAAGAACACTGCCGCTGCAGAGCCTGCGCAATCACCAGCGCTCTAGCCCCAGACACCCAGGTGAACTGACCACTCACCGTGAGCCCCGCTGTGCAGTGCACAGCGGGGCTTTGCACATCCCACAACTGGGAGCGCGCACAGTCTACCCCCTCCTGTTGCACCTTTGCGTTCTGATATTGCAACACTCCCCTTGTCCTTTCACCCTGTGACCGGTTACAGTAACGCACAGTGAAGGCGTTGGTCAGTGTTGATCCACACCCGCCCACACTCATGCCCACGCTTCCCCAAGCGCCCTGTTCGTTCAATGACGACGAACCCACATATTGAGAGGACCCCATGCGACGACATGTTCTCCGCACAGTCGCACTCACATCCGCGACGCTTCTAGCCCTTGCAGCACTCCCCGCATCAGCAGACGAACCAGGCCCCGTCGAGGCCGGAGTGTTCGTTGACAAAATCGAAGGACTGCCCACCGACTTTATCCGCGGGGCTGACGTATCCTCCGTTCTCGCCCTCGAAGAATCAGGCGTCGTTTTCCGTGACTCCGACGGCAACCCGGCTGACCTCTTCACAACACTGGCAGACAACGGACTCAACACAGTACGCATCCGCGTCTGGAACGACCCCTTTGACGAGCAAGGGCGCAGCTACGGCGGCGGAAACAACGACCTTGACGCCGCCGTCACCATTGGTCAACGCGCCACAGCCGCCGGTATGGACAGTCTCATCAACTTCCACCTCTCCGACTTTTGGGCAGACCCCGCCAAACAGCAAGCACCCAAAGCGTGGGCTGACATGAGTGTCAGCGAGAAAGCTGACGCCACCTACGACTATGTCGCCGATTCTCTGACAGTGCTTCGTGACGCTGGGGTCGACATCAGCATGGTTCAGGTCGGCAATGAAACCAACAACTCTGTTGCTGGGGTTGAGGTTGGCAACTGGGAACAGATGGCGGAGATCTTTAACGCTGGGTCCCGTGCCGTTCGTGACGTCCTCCCCGACGCCCAGGTCGCCCTGCACTTCACTAACCCAGAAACTTCCGGGCGCTACGCTGGCTACGCCCAGCAACTCGCCACACACAACGTGGACTATGACGTCTTCGCATCGTCCTGGTACCCCTACTGGCATGGCAGCCTGAGTAACCTCACCTCCGTGTTGTCGGACATCGCAACGACCTACAACAAAGACGTCATGGTGGTGGAAACGTCCTGGACGTACACCCTCGACGACGGGGACGGGTGGCAAAACACCATTGACGCCTCAAAAGCCTCCACGCTCTACCCGATCTCACCGCAAGGGCAAGCTGACCTCCTCCACGACGTGATGGAAGCTGTCCACAACGTCGGAGACGCAGGCGTTGGCGTGGTGTACTGGGAACCCGCCTGGCTCCCCGTGGGCCCACCAGAGGAGATCGACAACAACCGCACCCTGTGGGAAGAGTTCGGCTCCGGCTGGGCGTCATCCTACGCAAGCGGGTACGACCCACACGATGCAGGCCAGTGGTATGGCGGTTCCGCTGTGGACAATCAAGCACTCTTTACCTTTGACGGGCGTCCCCTCGATTCGTTAGGTGTGTTCTCCCACGTCTACACCGGTGCTGTCACCGAAAAATCCCTCGCCTCCATTGACCCTGTCGCCGTTGAGGTTACTGCCGGAGAAACGATCACGCTCCCAGACGAGGTGACACTGCGGTTCAATGACGGAAGCACTGACACCGAATCAGTCACCTGGGACGACTACTCCACCCTGACTGACGTTGGCGCTCATGAGGTTGCTGGGACCACCAGTTCCGGCGTAGCGGTCACCGCAACCATCACCATTGTGGAAGTCAACGTTCTCCTCAACCCGTCCTTCGAAGACGCGGACCTGTCCATGTGGGACATTGACGGAACCGGAATCGCCCGGGAAGAAACATCCGACTCCTCCCACGGCGCGTTCTCACTGAAGTTCTGGAATGGCACGAACTACACCTTCACCGTGTCACAAACCCTCACTGGTCTCACCCCAGGGACCTACACGATGCGGGCAACAAGCCAAGGTGGAGACGCCGGAGAAAATGACGTCCTCACCGTGTCTGCCCACACAACACAGGGCACAACACGTGGCGACCTTGCCCTCAACGGGTGGCAGCAGTGGGCCACCGCCACTGTGGAGAACGTGACCGTCCCCGACGACGGCACAATCACCGTCACACTCACCGGTGAACTCACCGGAAACGCGTGGGGAACCCTCGACAACGTGGTCCTCACACCTACCGGCGCAGCCACAAGCCCAGACACCGAGGCAACCCCAGACGAGGGCACCACACCAGACACCGAAGAAACCCCGGACACCCCTTCACCTGGCACCGAAACCACCCCTGGTCAGGACGGCACAGCCCCAGATACGACAACCGATGCGCCCGCCAGTGGGCAAGACAACTCCAGTACCGGTGGCCTAGCAGATACCGGCATCTCACTGGTCATCGCAGGACTCGCAGGAGCCCTCCTCCTTGCCGGTGGCATCACCGTGTGGCTACGCAAACGCGCCGCCTAACACTCACACCACAACAACAACGGCGGCCGCCACTGCACACGCAGTGGCGGCCGCCGCCACCATCAGCAAAGGAACCGCACTACGGGCAGGCAACGTACCTTGTTCCACCAATTGAGTGACAGACCGGGTGTATCGGCGGCGTACCCACACCAACGTCACCACACCGAGCACACACCCTGCCCCCGCAAGAACAGCAGGTATCACCCCAGGAACCACATGCAAAAAATAACGTGCCCCCACAGCAGACCCAATCACCACCGCTAACGCAGTACGCTGCCAAGCCAAAAATGTGCGCTCCACAGCAAGTCCCACATCGGCAATACTGAGCTCACTGGGAGAATGAAACAACCGAGCCAGCTTCGAGGTCTTCCTCACCCGACAAACAACCCCACCGCAAGGACCACCGCGCTCACACCTAACGCCACCGCAAGGAGCGGGCCAATACGCGGACCCGCCAAGGGCCGGTCAGTTCGCAACGAACGCTCGTTATACGCCCACGTCAACCACGCATACACCGGGATCAGCCCACCGAGCACCAAAAAAATCACGGACACAATAATCCGAGCCGTCGGATGAGCAGGAACATCAAGAGCTTCCAACGCGACACCCGCAGCAATCAACGCCAACGACGTGCGCACCCACGACAAAAACGTGCGCTCATTGGCAAGCGAAAACCGAGGGTCCGGGTCTTGACCATGGGAATACACGCTGCGAGGAAACCGTGAAGACGTCACCCACCCAGAGTAATGGGGAGAAACACAAAACGGTGGGACGGTCGGGAGAAAAACCGCCACCCCACACGTTGTACTGTTGACAAGACACCCGACACCAGACCGCACACACGTAAGTTGAGGACTGTGAGCACGAAAAAAAGCGTGTTACGCGCAGAACACATCACCGCAGGATTCGCCTCCACCCCCAGCTTGGCGGACCTCACCATCGAGGTGACCAGCGGAGAACCGGGGATCGGGGTGACAGGCGCATCGGGAATTGGGAAATCCACCCTCATCAACGTCCTACACGGCGACACAAAACCACGTCTTGGTTCTGTCACCTACAACGGGCGCCCCGTGAGTCGGTTCGCATTTAAAGACAAGAAACGATTCAAAGCAAGCGTCCGGCGAGTCGCCCAGAACGGGTTCTTTGGTGTGGACACACGCCTGTCCGTCAAACAAGCAGTCGAGGACGAACTGAAAGCCGCACGGCGCGCTGGTCGCGCCACCGGGGAGTCGGCCTCACAAGTGCTTGACCTGATGTTCCTTGAAGACCGTTTCCTGCCGCGGCGCATTCACGGGCTTTCCGGTGGTGAACGCCAACGGCTCACCATTGCGCTGGCCCTCGCCACCCGCCCTGACATTCTTCTCCTTGATGAACCCACCACAGCCCTGGACGCAAACCTCAAGGACCTGGTGTCCCGTCGGATTCGAGACATTGTCACCGACCGGGGAATCGGTTTGCTCGTGACCTCCCACGACCTGGACTTACTTGCCCGCCTCACCGCAACAGTTCACGTCCTCCATGACGGTGTCTTTGTTGAGTCTGGCCCACCACGCCAACTCCTCACCGACCCCCAACACCCGGCAACCCGTGACATTGCTGACGCCTACCCTGAAGCTGTTCGGGCGCTCGACACTCGCGGAGATTCCTTGTAAACCTCCGTGGGAGACTCCGGCACCCACCCTCCGCGTCATGCCACTGTGGGGCCTACGCACACAACACGCGTAGGCCCCACAGTGGTCTTGCCTTGGAGGTCACCTGGTGGGCGTCATGGCACATCACACACCCACAAGATCCCGACCCTACTCCTTGACCGGGATGGACTGTGACTTCATGGTGGACACAGTTGCTTCTTCACCGTTGACAAGTGCATCTTCCACAGTGCTCGTCCCTGTGGCCACCAGTTTGAACCCATCAGAGATTGATGCATAGGTGTCCGTCATGGTGGGACCCCAGGTGAAGTTCGATGGCACTTGGTTCGCTGCCTCAGCGAAGACATCCCAAATCACCTGGTCACCGTAGAACTCCACACCTTCTTGCAGAACAGGAAGGGTCAGACCTTCAGTTGTGGCTGGGTAGATGTTCGCTGAGTCCGCGAGCATCGTCAAGGCCTCTTCAGAGGTGTTCAACCAGGTAGCAAACTGCGCTGCTTCGTAAGGGTAGTCAGTACCGGAGAAGACAGCGATCGATGATCCGCCCCAGTTACCAGCAGCGGGAGCAGCAGTGTCCCACTGTGGCATCGGTGCAACCGCCCACTGACCTGCCGTGTCGGGGGCACCGTCCTGAATGGTGTTTGCACCCCAGACTGCGGAAACCCAGGTCCACACTTCGGAGGAGTTGTACGCGTTGTTCCACTCGTCGGTCCACGCCGGGTAGGTGGCAACCAGGTCACGTTCAAGCAGGTCCTGCCAGTAGTTCGCAACCTCGAGGGTTTCGTCACCAGTGATGGTCACATCCCAGCCGGCGTCATCTGCGGAGAACCAGCTCGCACCGTTTTGCCACGCAAACCCAGCGAACTGGTTGATGTCTGCGGTAGAGAAGTTCGTGATCTTTCCACCTTCAGCGGCAATCTTCTCTGCAGCTTGTGCGTACTCGTCCCACGTGGTGGGCACGGCGATCCCGGCTTCTTCGAAAAGGTCAGCACGGTAGAACAGAGCCATGGGTCCGGTGTCCTGAGGGACCGCGTAGGCTGCCCCCTCTTCACCAAAGGACACCTGGTCCCAGGTCCAGTCGATGAACTTGCCTTGCGCGTCCTGCACCACATCACAGCCACCGATGTTTTCTAACCCACCTTGGACTCGGAATGAAGCAAGTGCATCGTATTCAATTTGACCAAGGTCGGGTGCGTTTCCAGCCCGGAGCTGGTTGAAGAAGTTCTGGTAGGTGCCCGAGTTCCCGTTGGGGCCAGTTTGCACCTCGACTTGGATGCCAGGGTTTTGCTCATTCCAGGTTGCAACAACGTCTTCGATGCCAGGAATCCAGGAGGTGAAAGACAAGTTGACAGTCTCTTCACCCGATGGGGCACATTCTGCGGCTTCCGTTGGTGTGTTGGTGGTCGAGTCGTCGCTGGAGCATGCCACAACGGATGCTGCAGCAAATACGGTGAGCAAGGCTGCACTGACTGCTCTGGTAGGACGCATGATGTTCCAATCTATTGTGCGGGACGGGACACGTCGTTGATGTCCCGCGCTGGTGGGTGGGGGTGTTACTTAATTGCTCCTGCGCCAAGGCCGTTTTTCCAGAACCGTTGGAGCAGGGAGAACATGAGAATCAACGGGATCACGGACAACAGCGCACCGGTGAGGACATAGCCTCGCAGTTCCGGGATTTGGCTGATTTGTGAGTTCCAGTTGTACAGGCCAAGAGTGACCGGCATGATCGCTTCGTCACGGAGCATGATGAGGGGAAGGAAGAAGTTGTTCCAGATGGCCACGAACTGGAACAAGGAAATCGTGACCAGCGCCGGGAACATAAGTCGGATGGACACGGTAAAGAAGGTACGGACCTCATTCGAGCCGTCCAGACGAGCTGCTTCGAGCACTTCATCGGGTACCGATGCTGCGGCAAAGATCCGGGATAGGTACACCCCGAACGGGGAGACCAAGCTGGGCAGGAACACCGACCAGAAGGTGTTGGTCAGGTTCACCAGCGAGAACATGAGGAACAGCGGGAGTGCAAGCGTTGTCAGCGGGACGAGGACCCCTCCGAGCACAACGTTGAACAGGACTTCACGCCCACGGAATTGGTACTTTGCGAGCGCGTACCCGCACATTGCTGCGAGCAGAGTTCCAATCAGTGCGCCACCGATCGTGTAGGCCGCCGAGTTGAGGAGCCATTGTAGGTAGACGCCATCACGGTACTCCAGCAGGGCGGACACGTTGGAGCTGAGGTTCCAGTCGGCGAACCACAGCCCGTTGGTGTTGACGAGGTCTGACCGGTTTTTGGTGGAGGCCACAAACAACCACCAGATGGGAGTCAGGAAGGTCAGTGTGGCGATGAGCATGACACCCATGGCTGGCACTTGGCTGAGGAGCGATGCGCGTGGTCCGGTGGCGGCGGGTTGGTGTGGTTGGCGGGCACGACGGCGTGTTGGTGCGGTTGTTTGGCTCATCATGCTGCCTTTCGCTGGGTGAACTTCAACACGGAGAAGGAGAGGATGAACGTGGCCACGGCAAGGACCACGGACATTGCTGCTGCCAACGAGTAGTCAGGGATTGACGATGCCGCATACACCGCCAGGTTCGGGGTGTAGGTGCTATTGACTGCGGTGGAGAACGTTTTGAACACTTGGGGTTCGGTGAGCAGTTGCAAGGTTCCAATGATGGAGAAGATGGTGGTCAACACCAAGGACGGAATGACCAAGGGGATTTTGATGGACCATGCGATGCGTACTTGTCCAGCGCCGTCGATACGGGCTGCCTCAAAGATGTCTTGCGGGATTGAGAGCAGTGAGGAATAGATGATGATCATGTTGTACCCGGTGTACACCCAGGTCACAACGATGGCGATTGCCCACAGCACAAGGGATGGGGACAAGAAGTCAACGGTGTTCATCACTGACTCGAAGGGGGAGAGGTTTGGTGAGAAGAGGAACCCCCACATGATTGCAGCGATCACTCCTGGCACTGCGTACGGCGCGAAGTAGGCGAGCCGGAAGAATCTGCGCCCTCGCACTAGTGGGGAGTCAAGCAGGAGTGCAAGCAGGAGCGCGAGTCCCAGCATCACGGGCACTTGTACCGCACCAAACAGGAGAACTCGGCCTACTGACTCCCAGAACTCAGTGTTGGAGAACACTGCCTGGTATTGGGTGAACCCGCCGAAGACTTCGCGCGCCGCACCGAAGGTTCCGTCACGCTCGACGACGCGAGTTGATTGCCAGATCGCGTAAAGAATGGGGGCGAGGTAGAACAAGCTGAACAGCAGTCCGAAGGGCAGGAGGAAGACCGCAAGGAACCCCTGGCGCTTTCGGGTGCGCCGAATAGGGAGTGTGGTGGTCATTTCTCATCCTCCTCGATGATGTGGACAGCGCCTGGCTCAATCGTGACCTCGGCGGTAACGGGTGTGCCTGTTGTGATGTCGCGGCCTGTGACGTTGAGTGTTGCTGGGGTGGTGGCATGGTTGATCACAAACACCCAGGTGCAACCGCTGTCAGGGTGGATGCGCCGCACAATTTCGAGGTTGTGAAGGTCGCTTCCCGATGCGCTGTACCGTTGGTGTTCCGAGGTGACACCTGCTGCGGTGGTGATGGTGGTGAGCAGGTGCCACCACGCATCGTCTGTCAGTTGGGTGGCCACATACCAGGCGGTTCCTTGCCCAGCGGTGCGGGTGGTGACGGCGGGCACACCAGGGTGTGGCCCGTTACTGAAGGTGAAGACAGGGGTCGCATCGACGGTGTGGAGGTTTTCTGTCCACAGGGTCGCTTCCAGTGGGGCGTGTGCCGTGTCATTGGGTGTCAACGTGAGCGTGTCACCTGCGGGCACTGGGGAAAATTCTTCCACCCGCACCCCCAGTAGTTCACGCAGCGCACCAGGGTAACCTCCCTGGTAGACGCGGTCGTTCGCATCGACAATTCCGCTCCAGTAGGTCACGACTACGTGACCGCCCGCGTTCGTGTAGGCGGTGAGGTGCTCAGCGTCGGTGGGGGTGATCACGTGGACGCCGGGGACGATGACGAGGTCATAGGTGCTGAGGTCGTCGCGAAGGGAGACGACATCACTGACCACGCCAAGGGAACGCAACGCGCGGTGCACACTGTGGACCTGGTCAAGGTAGGTTACTGCCTGTGAGGGCCGGGACTCGCCTTCGCCTGCCCACCAGGATTCCCACTCGAAGAGAACTGCCACGTGTGCGTCTACGCGGGAACCTGCAACCGGGGCAAGTGCCTTCATCGTGGCGCCAAGGTCCACAACTTCACGCCAACGCTGTGTGTTAGTTCCGGCGTGAGGGAGCATCGCCGAGTGGTATTTTTCTGACCCTTGTACGGAAGCCCGCCACTGGAAGAAGCACACTGAGTCGGCGCCACGAGCCACATGAGTCAAAGAGTTTCGCGCCATCTCTCCGGGCGCTTTGTTGACGTTGAGGGGCTGCCAGTTCACTGCGCCTGTGGAGTGCTCCATGAGCATCCATGGGTTGCCCTGCGCAAGACCGCGGGTGAGGTCGGCGGCGAATGACAGTTCTGGTGTGGGTGCGGTCAGTCGGTGGTCGAGGTAGTGGTCATTGGCTATGACGTCCATGTGTGGCGCCCAGGTCCAGTAATCCATGTTGCGAATGTGGGCTGTCACCATGAAGTTTGTGGTTACGGGCTTGTCGCTGTACTGGGTGATGATGTCTTTTTCCATGAGGTACAGGGACAGTAGTTCATCGGAGGAGAACCGGTGAAAGTCGAGGACTTGGCCTGGGTTACGGGAGGACAGCGTGTCCATGGGGGTGCGGATCTGGTGAAATGAACTGTACCGTTGGCTCCAAAACGCGGTTCCCCAGGCGGCGTTCAGCGCGTCGATTGTTGTGTACTTCGTGGTCAGCCACTGGTGGAATGCTGCCCGGGTTTCGGGGTTGTGGCACAGGGCGTTGTGGCATCCCAGTTCGTTCGATACGTGCCACATGGCCAACGCCGGGTGGGTGGAGTAGCGTTGCGCGACCGCTGTGACAAGTGCCGATGCGTAGTCGCGGAAGACTGGTGAGGACGGGCAGTAGGCTTGGCGGCCACCAGGGTACCGAGTTGTTCCGTCTGCTGTGATGGGCAGGATTTCTGGGTGTTCGGTGGTCAACCATGGTGGTGGTGACGCGGTTCCTGTGCCCAGGTTCACGGCGATCCCGTTGTCGTGAAGAAGGTCCATGATGGTGTCCAGCGCTGTGAAGTCCATCGTGTCGCGCGTTGGTTGGATGGCGGCCCACCCAAAGATGTTGATGGCGACAAGGTTGACACCAGCGTCGCGCATGAGGGTGACGTCCTCATGCCATGTGGCTTCATCCCATTGTTCTGGGTTGTAGTCACAGCCGTAGCTCATACCGCTGATGCCGGGGATGAGGTCCCCGGGGCTGTGGTTGTGTGCTGTCATGTCCTCGTCTTCCACATCGGTGTGTTGACTGCTCGCTATGTGTGAACGTGCACAGAAACTGGAAGCGTCACTGCCTCTTCTGATCTGTGAACGTGCACACAAACGTAAATCTCCCACCTCCCCCCTGTCAAAGGGAACAGCGAAACCGTGACCTTTTCGTGACGCAACACCCACGCCTCCCCGCCCAGCGGTCCTGTCAGAACAGCCCCCACACCGGCTACAGTGATCACGTGCCCCTCGACAACCAACCGCGAAAACGCGCCACCATTCACGACGTTGCCCGAGAAGCAGGCATCTCACGCGGCACCGTGAGCCGCTACTTCAACGGAGACGCCTACGTCTCCACTGCGTCACGTGAAGCCATCGAACGCGCCATCGCCAAAGTTGGTTACGTCCCCAACACTGCAGCCCGCAACCTCGTGCGCCAACGCACCCAAACAGTCGCCTTCATCGTGCACGAACCCGCCGCGTTGTTCACCGAAGACCCCAACATTGGCGGCATCCTCGTCGGCGCAAACAACGAGCTCTCCACCCGCGACTACCAACTCGTATGCCTTGTCATCGACTCCGAACGCGACACCCACCGAGTCGAGCAATACCTCAAAGGCGGATTCGTCGACGGAGCCATCGTTGTCTCCGCACGCCACGGCGACCCCGTCACCCAAGTCATCACCGACTCCACCATGCCAGCCACCTACATTGGCCACCCCACCGACCTCAAAAACGTGCCCTTCATTGGCATCGACAACATCGCCGCAGCACGCACCATCACCCGCGTCCTCCTCGACGCCGGACACACCCACATCGGAATGCTCGCCGCTGGAACTGACCGAGACTCAGGTGTTGACCGCCTCCACGGTTTCACCCAAGAAATGGGCGACCACCTCAACCGTGCACTGATCCAACACCTCGACACCTACTCCTACAACGACGGATACAACGGGGCCCTCGAACTGTTGCGCAGAGCACCCGACGTCACCGCGCTTTTCGCCGCCTCCGACGCGGTCGCCGCAGGCGCAGTCAACGCCGTCAAACGCCTTGGACTGCGTATCCCCGACGATCTCTCCATCGTCGGATTCGACGACTCCGTGTGGGCGACCCGCAGCGACCCCCAACTAACCACCATCCACCAGCCCTCACGCGGAATGGGGGCAGTCGCCGCACAATGCACTATTGCCCAAATCGAAGGAACCTACCCCCACTGGGCCTCTTCCCACCACCTCGTCACCGACGGCGACGCCCCCGGCATCATGCTTGACACCCACCTCGTCCACCGAGACTCCGTGACCAGCCCGCGGCCGCACTAGCTGGCTGTCACACCCACCACAAACAACGCAAGAATGCGCTGCTGGACATCAACGTTCAGTCCGACCGGACCGCCAACGCCGGTTCAATACCCGCAGCACGAAAAGCCGGATACAACGACGACACCAACCCAGCCACCACACCCACCAGCGGACCCAACCCAATGACCACCGGGTTCATCACCGCAGACCACTCATGAACCAGCGACACCGCCAGCAAGGACACCACCGCCAGCGCGCTACCTGTCAGCCCACCCAAAAACCCCACAGCGCCGCCCTCAATGAGGAACAACGACGCCACCGCAGAGCGTGACGCCCCCAACGCCCTGCGCACACCAATCTCAGCGGTCCGTGACATCACCGACACAATCATTGCGTTCGCAATCAACAAGATCGTCAACACCAACAACAACGCACCAATACCGGCTGCAAGCCGATCCATCTGAGTGGTCACCCCCGCCCGCAAATCCGACACGTCAACAACACTGGAAGCACGCAACCGTTCCGGGGCATCTGGTCGGATCACAGACCGAATTGTGTGAGCCACCGGCACTCCCCCGCCCGGATGAGTCAGCACCCGCAGAGACGCTTCATCGTCACTACCCACAACAGCGAGCGCATGGGAGTACGGGACGAACACCACCGAATCAAGGTTGACATCACCACTGGTCACAAACCCCACCACATCGTAGAGTTTGCCGTCAATACGTAACGACAGGCCCGTCGGGTTCGCTGTCACCGGGATTCCCAATGCCTCCGCCGCTGCAGGCCCGACACAGACGATGTCTTCATCAGTATCAAGCAACCACGCCTGGTCACCCGACAGCGTTCCACCCACCGCGGGCACATACCCCGACGTCGCTCCCGCAACTGTGACGCTGACGGGGTCACCCTCGCCAAGCACATCGCGAGTCACCGTAGCCGAGGCAGAACCAGAGATGTCCAGCCTGCGCCCAACCTCAGCCACAAGGTCAAGTGATCGTGCCCGTTCCTCAGCGTCATCAGGAAATGTCATCCCGGTCGCGGACTCCACCGGCCGAGGAACCACCGTCACAGAGTTCACTGTGGAGGCCGCAAGGTCCGCATCTACCTGCCGGGCGGCAATATGCGAAATACCCAGTGCCGTCACTAACGCGCCGGTGGCTAAGGCCACCGCCACAATCAGGAGGATGGCACGCGATTTGCGGGCATGCATCTCCACGGTGACGTCCTGGATGGTGGACCGCCACCGGATGGCACGGTTGCGGCGTCGGCGAGGCGCAGGTGATGTGTGCGGTGTATGAGTCGCAGGGCTGTCTTTGGTTGTAGTCACGGCGGTTACCTGCTTGCGTGAAAGGTAGCCGTGGTATCCGAGAGGACTCCGTGAGCTAAGGTCAGGGTGCGATCCGCCCACTGCGCTAGCCGGAGGTCGTGGGTGATGACAACAACAGCAACCCCTTGCGCTGCTTGCTGGTCAAAGAGGGCCAGCACGTTATCTGCGTTCACCGTGTCCAGGTTCCCGGTGGGCTCATCCGCCAGGAGGAGTTCCGGGTTGGTGATGACGGCTCGCGCAACGGCGAGGCGTTGCTTCTCCCCACCGGACAACAGCCTGCCCAGCGATGTGCGCCGGTGCGTCAACCCCACACTGGTCAGTACTCGGGTGATGTGGTTGTGCCAACTGGCAGGTGGCAGGGTGGACACAGCAAGTTTGATGTGGAGGTTTTCCTCGACTGTGCGGTGCCCGAGGATGTGGTTTTCTTGAAACACGAACCCGAGGTGATCAGCGCGGACTTGATCCAGGTCTCGGGCGGTCATGGTTGTTGTGTCGCGCCCAAGGACTGTGACGGTTCCAGTGGTGGGGCGGTCAATGAGACCCACAATGTTCAGGAAGGTGGACTTCCCTGACCCAGAAGAGCCCACAATGGCGACCCGCTCTCCTGCGTTCACCTGGAAACTGACACCGTGCAGTGCGTGGACGGGTGGTGTCACGGGGTATGTGCGGTGCACGTTGTGGGCGCTCAGGATGGGCACGTTCATTCGCTGATCACAACCCGGTCGCCTTCGTGGAGTTCCGTGGATTCCACGATGGAGTAGCCGTCACCGGTTGCGGTGACGGTGACCGGGATGCTGGTTCGTTCGTCATCTCCGTTGCGTGTCGTGATAACGGTAACAGTGGTGCGGCCTGCGTCGTTGCGTAGGGCAACGATGGGGACGGCTAGCCCGTGAACGTCAGTTGCTGCGGTGGTGGTGCGGACAATGACGCTTGCGTCCTGGTGAAGACCGGTTGGGTCCTCGATTGTTACTGTGATGTCCCGTCCTGGTACTGGGGCGTTGTCACCGACTTCGGTGGTGAAATCTGAGACTTTGGTGACGACGGCTTTCCAGGTTTGTGTGGCGTCGGAGGTGAGGTTGATATCCACAGGGCTCCCTTGGGTGAAGGCACTTGTCTGGGAGGTGGTAGCGCGGAATGTCACGGTGGAGTCGCCTGAGCGTAGGGTAGCTAGTGGTTGATCGGTGGCTGCCAGGTCAGCCCCTTTTTTTACTGTGGAGACAACAGTGGCGTGTGGGGTGCTGAGCCGCCAGATTTCGGTGTAGGGCAGTGGGGTGAGTGCTTGTTGTTCGGCTTCAGTGACGCGTCGTTGGGCTGCTGTGATGTCATTTGCCGATGCGCGAGTGGTGTCGCTGGTGCCCTCGCGTGTGCTGTCATTCGCCGTGGGGCCGGTTGTCGTGTCCTGGTGTTCTGGGGTGTTCAGTGTGGGTGAGGCTGATGCTGCTGTACGAAGTGCCCGGAGTTCCGCACGAGCCTCGGTGAGAGTTGCGCGGGCATCAGCACTGACGGCTGGGGGCTGGGCACCGACTGAGTTGTACAGGGATTCCACTGCTGCCGCTGTTCTCGCCCCGTAGGTACCATCGATTGTGCCGGAGTAGTGGCCGAGTGCGGTGAGTTCTTGTTGAAGGGCTGTGACATCATCGCCGCTGTCTCCGCCGTGGATGTCACGATACAGGTCAAAGGGCAAATGTAAGGCGATCAGCGGGCGACCGGACACTGTTGCTAGCGAGGTGCCTGATATGAGGGTTTCCCCTTTTTTGGTGTGGATTTGGGTGACAACTTGGCGGGGGGTGTCAGTCGCTATCACGGTTACCGTCTCGTCGCGGCCAAGGGTCACGGTTCCAGTGATGAGGTCTCGCTCTGGGTTGATCGTGCGCTGTTCGACAACCGCCGTCACAGTTGGGGTGCTTTCAGCATTGGCGATGGCTGCTTCCCAGGGAGAACGCACAAACATACCTGCCACAAACGCCATGATGATCACGACAACACACCCCGCACCCCATAACCACAACCACCGGGTGCGCGAAGGTATCGAACCGCGTGAGTCCACAACGTCTTCGCTTCTCATTACACTCTATTCTTGTCCGGATGCCGGGTTGCGGCTGAGGTAGAGATCAGGATTCTTAGCAAGAAAATCACTTGCCTCCGTGAATGCTTCATCAAGAACGTCTTTGTGCGCGTGCATTTCTTGAGCGTATTTTTTTACCATGGGCATCTGAATTGCTACTTCGACGTCGGCCATTCGTTGAGTGAAATTCACTGACTCTTTGCATTCCACGACCGTGAGTGCCATGGAAATTTGTTCTTCGTCGATGCGATCGGCACGCGCTCCGAGTGGCCACCACGGCTCTTCGTCGACTGGAGTGAGGCCACGCTGGGTCAGGCACTGAGCGAGGTCATCCACAGCGCTCTCGGCGTTGTCGAAGTCACGCCACACCTCCTCGTAGAGCGGATAGTCAACGGCCCATGGGACAGCCGCCAGCGCTGATTGGTACTTCTCTGCCTGGCCGCTGAGGGCACGGCATTCGTCAATAATTTCCTCGTCTGTTCCGCTGTATTCTTGCTCATCGAGCGCGTACATGGGTTCAGGAGCCTCGGTGGGGCCACCGTCCACGCCGTTGTAAAACAGGTCAGCGTCATGTTGAGGGGTGACGAACCCCCACCTTGCTGCTTGACCTTGCGTCCAAGGACCGAAGTAGTGTTCGGAACTGTAGATCTCCTCGTAGATCGATTGGTCGACAGGAGGTTTCGAACGGAATACAACACCTTTGTCGAGAGCGCATTGACTCAATGTTCCTGATATCCCAGCCGTCAGCACGGCCTCTTCCCAGGGGGTTGGTGCAAATTGATCAAATGGCAGCGTGACGCTCCCAACCTGCGGATCGAGCTCTGCAGTCAGTTCGATTCCATTGATCGTTGAACCGATCTCCATTGGCTCCACTACCGTTTCGTCAACGCTTGAGCATCCAGACAGGGCTGCAACGACTCCAACGGCTACAGCAATACTCCCCATTCGGGCCACATAATTATTGCTGCTCCACATGGTGTACTACTGTCCAAATTTCGGGTTACGTTCGAAGAAGACTTCTGGATGTTCAGCGATCAGTTTCTCAGCTTGAGGCATCATCTCGTCGATTGCGCTACGGTGTTCTTGCATTTCTCTCGAATATTTCTCAACAAGTGGCTGTTGGAGGCTTGCCTCGACGTTAGCGATTCGTTGAGTGAAATCAAGTGATTTCTTACAATCAACTACTGTCACAGCCATGTCGATCTGTTCCTCATCAATGAGGTTGCTTTGTGAACCGGTTGGCAGCCATGGTGTTTCTTTGAGCGGGACGAGGTTGTTATCTGTCAGACATTGGCTCAGTTCTCCAATAATGCGAACTGCCTCTTCGTGCTCTTTCCAGGTCTCTTCAAAGATCGGATAATCCGTCAACCACGGACTTTCTGAGGTGAGACTGGCAGACAAATCCACCCATGAGCTCGAGTCACGGCACTCCCCAATGACTTCTTCATCCTCTGGTGTGTAGTTGTGCTCTTCTGACAGGAACATGGCCTCAGGAGCATTCTGCGGTCCGCCTTCAATACCGTTATAGAAAAGATCGGCGTCTGTCATGGGGGGCACAAACCCCCATCGGTTCGCTTGGGCCTCGGTCCATGGACCAAAGTAATGTTCTGACGCATAGATTTCATCATGCACACGCTTGTCTGTTGGAAGAACAGTCTTTGTTTCCACAGCCTTATCAGCCGCACAGACATTGATAGTTGCCCCGGTCGCACTCATGAGGACGTCTTCTTCCCATGAGGTCATAGCGAATCGATCAAAGGGAAGCACTACCTCACCGACAGTAGCGTCAAGTTCAGCAGCCTCAACTGGTGCATCACTGGTTGACGCGTTTGATGATTGGCCACAAGCAGTCACACAAAAAACGACACTCAGCGCTATTAATACTTTCTTCATTGCGCCCCCTGAACCCACACGCACACTGTCCATCAACGCACGTCTTCGTCGTTCCACACTCATGCAATTCTCTGACAAAAGTACCGACCAGCCAGCAAGAACGTCAAATGTGTCGCTTTCGTGAATACTTTCCGCATGGATACTTGATCAGTCAACTAAACCAGTTGTGAGGTTGTCCTGCACCGCAGCATTCGCGCACAACAACGCAGGGCCACCACATGATGTGGCGGCCCTGCGCAGGAACAGGCTGAACCTGGGTGGTACGAGGAGGGTTATGCCCGTCCGCGCATCGCCCGGTAGGACGCAATGAGAGCGTTTGTTGACCCGTCAGCGGTGTACTCGGGCGCCTCGGCAGACGTCAACATGGGCTCAAATTGCAAAGCCATCTGCTTGCCAAGTTCCACACCCCACTGGTCGAACGCGTTGATGCCCCAGATCACAGACTGCGTGAACGTGATGTGCTCATACAGGGCAACAAGTTGACCAAGAACAGACGGGGTAAGGCGTTCCGCAAGGATCGTGTTGGTGGGCCGGTTCCCAGGCATCACACGGTGGGGAACGATGTCAGCCGCAGTTCCTTCAGCGGTGACTTCCTCTGCTGTTTTCCCAAACGCAAGCGCTGCGGTTTGCGCGAAGAAGTTTGACATGAACAGGTCGTGCATGGACCCGAGGTCGTGGTTGGGTTGGGCAAACCCAATGAAGTCCGCAGGAGTGAGTTTGGTGCCTTGGTGGAGCAGTTGGTAGAAGGCGTGTTGCCCGTTGGTCCCTGGTTCACCCCAGAAGATTTCACCGGTTTGCACTAGGTCCCCTGATGCTGATTGCGCAACAGAGGTGCCATCAACTCGCACAGATTTTCCGTTGGATTCCATGGTGAGTTGTTGGAGGTAGGCAGGGAACCGCAGGAGGTATTGGCTGTAGGGCAGGACTGCACGTGAGGAGGTACCAAAGAAGTTGTTGTACCACACGTTCAGCAGCCCCATAAGAACAGGGACGTTCTCGGCGAAGTCAGCGGTGCGGAAGTGTTCGTCCATGGCGTGGAACCCGGCAAGCATCTCACGGAAGTTGTCCGGGCCAACGGACAGCATGAGGGCTAGGCCCACAGCAGAGTCGTAAGAGTAGCGTCCGCCGACCCAGTCCCAGAAACCGAACATGTTGTCGGTGTCGATTCCAAAGTCAGCCACGCGTTGCGCGTTGGTGGAGACCGCCACGAAGTGTTTGGCCACAGCTGCCTCGTCACCGTTGAACGCTTCGAGGAGCCAGGTGCGTGCCTGCTTGGCGTTGGTGAGGGTTTCCGCGGTGCCGAAGGTTTTGGATGCCACAATGAACAGCGTGGTTTCCAGGTCGAGGTCGTGGACCTTTTCAAAGACGTCGGTGGGGTCAATGTTGGACACGAACCGGCATTCCAGTGAGCGGTCGGCGTAGTCGCGCAGAGCTTCGTAAGCCATCACTGGCCCCAGGTCCGACCCGCCAATACCGATGTTCACGATGGTGCGGATTGACTTGCCGGAGTGTCCTACCCATTCGCCGCTGCGTACTTTTGTGGCGAATGCTTCCATGCGGTCCAGGACGTTGTGAACGTCAGCGACCACGTCTTGTCCGTCGACGACCAGTGAGGCGCTGCGCGGTAGCCGAAGCGCTGTGTGGAGCACGGCACGGTCTTCGGTGATGTTGATGTGGTCACCACGGAACATGGCGTCGATTTTTTCGCGCAACCCTGCTGCTTCCGCGAGCGCGACGAGGCGTTCCACGGTTTCTGCAGTGAGGCGGTTTTTGGAGTAGTCGAGGGTGAGGTCGGCTGCTTGGGTGGTGAATCGTTGTGCGCGCTGGGGGTCGGAGGCGAAGAGTTCACGCAGGTGGCGTGGTTCGACGCGTCGGTATTCTTCGGCAAGGGCGCGCCATGCTTCGGTGCCGGTGATGTCGTAGGGGGATGCGGTGTGGGTGTCGTGGCTGGTGCTCACGTGTTCCTCCGGGTGGGTAGGGTAGGTCCACCCAAAAGGGTACTAGGTGTGGGGTGGTTCGTGTGGCGCCGTTGGGCCTAGGCGATCGTGTGGGCTTGGGTGTGGTGGTTGTCGGTTAGGGTTGTGCCTCATGAAGAAGACTCTTACTTCCCTGGTCACTGTTGTGGTTGCGCTTGTTGTGTGGTTTGTGGCGGCGTGGTTGGGGGTGGATCTTCCGTTTGATGATGCGGGGTCTGGGGCGTCGGGTGAGTATGCGGCGGTTGTTGAGCAGTTGGGGTCGTTGCCGGTGAAGGGGCGTGCTCCGATGACGGGGTATGCGCGTGAGGAGTTTGGGCCGGCGTGGAAGGATGTGGATCGCAACGGGTGCGATACGCGTAATGACATTTTGCGTCGCGATTTAACGGGGGTGTCGTTGAAGCGGGGCACGAAGGGGTGCATTGTGTCGCGTGGGGTGTTGGAGGATCTGTATACGGGGACGACGATTCGGTTTGTGCGTGGCCCGGATTCTGCGAAGGTGCAGGTGGATCATGTGGTGGCGTTGGCTGATGCCTGGCAGAAGGGTGCCCAGCAGTTGAGTGTGTCGCAGCGGGAGGCGTTGGCCAATGATCCGTTGAATTTGTTGGCATCGCAGGGAGCAGCGAATTCTCAGAAGGGTGCGAGCGATGCGGCGACGTGGTTGCCTGAGAATAAGGAGTTTCGTTGCCAGTATGTGGCCACGCAGGTTGCGGTGAAGGCGAAGTATTCGTTGTGGGTGACGTCGGCGGAACGTGATGCGATGGCGTCGGTGTTGTCGCGGTGTGATGGGGAGGTTCCGTTTCCGGGGCCGGTTCCTGCGTTGGGGGTGCGTCACTGAGTTGCTGATGCGTAGCCGGTTGCTGTGGTGCGGGTGGTGGTGTGGTGTGGGTAGGTCGGCGGCACCCACTTGCCAGCCTGTATAGAGGTCTGTCAATATAGGCGTAGATCAATACAACAATCTCGGAGAGCCATGACCACCCCAGCACCTCCCACCACAGCGCGCCTATCCACCCTCGACAAGTGGCTTCCCCTATGGATCGGCCTCGCCATGGGCGCAGGCATCACCTTGTCAACGATCGCCCCCGGGCTATCCGATGCGCTCACAGCCTTAGAGGTCGGTGGGATTTCACTGCCCATCGCACTGGGTTTGCTCATCATGATGTACCCAGTCCTCGCCAAGGTGCGCTACGACAAGGTCGGCTCTGTCACCTCAGACCGCTCATTACTTGTGCAATCAATTGTGTTGAACTGGGCACTCGGACCCGCGCTCATGTTTGCGCTCGCGTGGATGTTCTTACCCGACCTGCCGGAATATCGCACAGGCCTCATCATTGTGGGCTTGGCTCGGTGTATCGCCATGGTGATTATTTGGAATGACCTGGCGTGCGGAGACCGGGAAGCCGCAGCAGTCCTCGTGGCCATCAACTCCGTGTTCCAAATCCTTGCTTTCTCAGTGCTCGGCTGGTTCTACCTTGTTGTGTTGCCGGGCTGGCTCGGCTTAGATTCCAACGGGCTTGATGTGTCCATGGGAAAGATCGCGATCAACGTCCTGATCTTCCTGGGCATCCCGCTAGCTGCCGGGTTCGTTTCCCGCCTCATTGGTGAGAAAACGAAAGGGCGCACCTGGTACGACACGACATTCGTTCCCACGATTAGCCCCTGGGCGCTGTACGGGTTGCTCTTCACCATCGTGTTGTTGTTCGCCCTCCAAGGTGACGCCATTGTTGCCCAACCCGCCGATGTTGCCCGCATTGCCCTACCCCTCCTGGTGTACTTCGCTGCCATGTGGATGCTGGGCATGATCTCCGGCCGACTCACCCATCTTGGCTACGCCCGCACCACAACACTGGCGTTCACCGCAGCAGGCAACAACTTCGAACTTGCCATTGCCGTGGCGATCGGTACTTTTGGTGCCGCATCAGGTCAAGCTCTCGCTGGCGTTGTAGGCCCCCTCATTGAGGTTCCTGTCCTGGTGGGCTTGGTGTACGTGTCTTTGTGGGTGCGGCGCCGGTGGTTCACCGACCACACTGCAACCCCTGTTGCCAGTACCACTCCTGCTGTGCCCGCGATCTCCACACCAGATCTTGTGAAAGGCGATGCATCATGACCCCCACACTGACACCAAACCCCCCACCCGAACCCGCCACTGAGGATGCGCAAGCGTGCGCCACCACCCCGGCTGCGAGCGCGATGAACCCTGATACGGCCACGCACATCGCAAGGATCCTCAAAGCAACAGCAGACCCACTGCGGTTGCGGATCTTGTCAACGATCACTGCATCTTCCTCGCATGAGGCGTGCGTGTGTGACTTTCTTGACCTTGATCACGTCACCCAACCCACCGTGTCCCACCACCTGAAAGTGATGCGCGATGCGGGGATCCTCGCCTCCGAGCGCCGTGGAACGTGGGTGTATTACCGGGTCGCTGACGCCCTCGTTGCCCCCATTACCGCGCTGGTTGAGGGGTTTGCTCACGCAGTGTCCACGGACAATGACCGTCCACACACTGATGGTCTGCGCGACGTTGACGCAGCCCTTGGTCGGGTTGCGCAGCGGCTCACCTCCGCGTTCCCTGATCTTGACCCCACCATGGTCACCTATATTGTGCGTGAGTCCTATGCCGGCCTTGCCCGGCACGCGCACGTCACATCTCACCTCGTCCCCTTAGCGGAGCGGTTCGCCCGCCAACGCCTTGACGACGTGTCTCGATCAACCAGTCCCACCACCACACCTCAAGTCCTGTTCGTGTGCACCCGCAACGCGGGCCGCTCCCAGTTGGCGGCGGCGCTAATGCGCCTGCACGCCGGGGACAGGGTCGTGGTGCGGTCTGCTGGGTCCGCCCCCGCATCGGAGATCCACCCGCAGGTGCGTGAGGAACTCGCCACGATCAACGCACCTTACGAAGACCCGTTCCCTAAACCGCTCACTGACGATGCGGTGCGAGCCGCCGATGTTGTTGTCACTATGGGCTGTGGGGACGTGTGCCCCGTGATCCCTGGGGTGTCTTATGAAGATTGGCCGGTCGGTGACCCCGCCGTGGCCTCCCGTGACGGTGTTCGCGCTATTCGCGCGGACATTGACCGCCGTGTTCGTGACTTGTTGTCGCGGCTTGTGTAACTACCCTACTCCCCCGTGTGGACACATTCAGGCGCCCGCACACGAAAGGATCTTGTCATGACCGCTCGCCCATCAGTGCTTTTTGTCTGTGTTCACAATGCTGGCCGCTCCCAGATGGCCGCTGGTTTTCTGCGTCACTTGGGTGGCGACAACGTGGAGGTTCGGTCTGCCGGTTCCGCACCAGCGAACCAGATCAACCCTGTTGCTGTCGATGCGATGAACGAGGTGGGCATTGACATCACCGCTGAACAACCAAAGGTTCTGACCACGGACGCTGTTCAGGCGTCCGATGTGGTGATTACCATGGGGTGCGGTGATGCGTGCCCTATTTTCCCGGGGAAACGCTACGAGGATTGGAAGCTAGAGGACCCAGCGGGCCAGGGCATCGAGTCGGTGCGACCCATCCGTGACGAGATCCGTCAGCGGATCCTCACCCTCCTTGGTGAGCTGGGTGTGGAACCTGTGACGTCCTGAGTATCAGCTATTGAACCCAGGCAATGAGGTGAACGAGTCCCAATTCGTTCAGTGAGCACAAGAAGGACTGATCGTCGCTGATGTCGATGCTCCCTGCGCGCGCATCGCGGACCAGCAGATCAGTTTGGTAGGTAAGCCGCGCCTTGCGGGCGGCCTTCGCGTCTAGCCATTGGTAGTTCGGGATGAGCGCGTCCATGAGTTCGGTGTAGCTGTTGGCAAATGCTGGCCCCTGGTCGGTGAGCATTGCCAGTGTCCAAGCAACATCCTCAACGTGGTGCGGAGAGGTGGTGTGATGGGGTGACGCTTCTGTGATGACCGACATCTGCCTTGCTCCTGGTTCTCAAGATCGGGAGTACCGCTTCTGACTGGTGTTTTCACTGCATCGTCCCTTGGCTGGGCGAGCTGGATGTCACTCGCTGCCGTGGGAAGGACATGTTCTACTCTGACCCGAGAAACTTTACTCAGCAAGTATCGCTGAAGGGGTTGACAGACTGTCAGATCCCGCCTATTTTATGTTGTCTCAACGACACGAAACCATCACAAAAGGGGTGTTCACGCAGGTGACCTGCGTGAACACCCCTTTGTGTTCGTGGAGGCTGTTACGCCAGGTCGAGGCTCACTGTCACATAGGAGTGGGCGGGAAGTTCAACCTGCAACCCACCATCAACCCGAGAGATCTCGGTCCACTCACGGGGGGCGACCGCGTCTGGGGCGTCAGGGGTGTTGTGGTCCCGCACATCGGGTGCAGTCAAGATCCGAGCCGTCACCCCAGTGACCTCACGTCCACGCAGATCAAGGGTGATGGTGCGCGCATGGTCGAGGTCAAGGTTTGACAGCGAAATGAGGGCACTGTTGTCCTTGGTAGATGCTGATGCAGACAGCGCTGGAAGCTTTTTGTCACCAATTTTCCGCGAAACAGGTGCATCCTTAGCAACGACGTCAAGCACATGCGCATCGTGGTGGGCGGTGTTCATCTCAAACACGTGGTAGGTCGGGGTGAGGACGAGGGCACCAGTGTCTGGGTCGGTGAGAATCATGGCCTGCAGCACGTTCACGGTTTGGGCAATGTTCGCCATGAAGAGCCGGTCTGCATACTTGCCAAAGATGTCAAAGTGCACTGAGGCAACAAGGGCATCGCGCATGGTGTTTTGTTGGTAGAGGAAACCAGGGTTTGTGCCTTCTTCAACCTGCCACCAGGTGCCCCATTCATCAAGGACCAGACCGATGGTTTTGCACGGGTCGTAGTGGTCCATGATCGTGGTGTGGCGTTTAAGGAGGGTGTTGATGTGCCACGCGTTGGCCATGGTCGCGTAGTATTCGTCGTCAGTGAAAACGGTCGCTTTGCCTTTGTTTTCCCACTCCGCAGACATCGTGTAGTAGTGCAAGGAGATCGCCTGGTAAGGGCTTGCCACACCCGAAGAGTTGCACCCCACGCATCCCACCGACTTCATGAGCGCTTCAGTCCAGCCAAAGTCGTCCACGTTTGCTCCCGCAGCGATGCGGTAAAGCTTGTTGTCTCCGTGGTCACGGAGGAAGGTGGCGTATTGGCGGGCCAGGTCTGCATAGGCTTGAGCGGTCATGTTGCCCCCGCACCCCCAGGCTTCGTTTCCAATTCCCCAGTAGGGAACCTTCCACGGTTGTTCGCGGCCGTTTTCTTTTCGCAGGCGCACCATGGGTGAGTCACCGTCACGGGTGAGGTATTCCACCCATTCACTCATTTCGCGTACTGTTCCGGACCCAACGTTGCCGTTGACGTAGGCGTCGGTGCCCAGGAGTTCGACGAGGTCCATGAATTCGTGGGTGCCGAAGTGGTTGTTTTCTTCGACGTTCCCCCAGTGGGTGTTGACCATGCGTGGGCGTTGTTCGCGTGGTCCAATGCCGTCTTTCCAGTGGTATTCGTCGGCAAAACACCCCCCTGGCCAGCGCAGGTTGGGGATGTTCAGGGCGCGCAGCGCCTCGACGACATCACTGCGGATTCCGCGCTCATTGGGGATGTCTGAGTCTTCTCCAACCCAGAACCCGCCGTAAATGCAGCGGCCGAGGTGCTCGGCGAAGTGCCCGTAGAGGTGGCGGGATTGGACGGCCCCGGGTAGGTCGAGGTTGATGACGTAGGTGGTCATGACAGCTCCTTTGCTTGGGTCTTCACACCTCATAGTAAATCGATTTACAATGGGGTTGTCTAGTCCCCTTGCGACCTGTTTTGTGGAAGGCCCCATCAATGCTGATGCTCCCGCCCAACGCCGTGACCCTCCTTGACGGCCCCCTCGCCTCAACCCGAAACACCGCCCTGGACTACACCCTGGCTCTGGATCCCCAGCGACTAGTTGCCCCCTACCGGCGAGAGTCAGGTCTGCCGCTATTGGCCCCGTCATACGGGAATTGGGAGAACTCTGGTCTTGACGGCCACACCCTTGGCCACGTGTTGTCTGCGTTGGCGTACGCAAGCGTGACCCACACACCCCGATCCGCAGAAGCCCGCGAGCGCCTTGAGTGGCTGGTGGCGCAGGTGCAGGAGTGTCAAGCGGCTGTGGGGACGGGGTATGTGGGGGGTATCCCGCAGGGGCGAGCGTTGTGGGAGCGGATTGGCAACGGTGACGTTGACGCGGATTCCTTTGGTCTTCATGGTGCGTGGGTGCCGTGGTACAACCTGCACAAGGTGTTTGCTGGGCTTGTTGATGCGGGTTGGGTTGCTGGGGTGGCAGTTGCCCGTGACGTGGTGGTTGGGTTGGCAAATTGGTGGCTTAGGGTTGCCGCACGACTGCGTGATGAGCAGTTTCAGGCGATGTTGGTCACTGAATTCGGGGCGATCAATGGTGCGTTTGCGGATTTGGCTGTGCATACCGGTGATGCCCGCTACCTCGAGATGGCCAAGCGGTTCACTGACCGTGCCCTGTTTGATGCGCTGGTGGCAGGTGAGGATCCTCTTGTTGGTTTGCACGCGAACACCCAAATCGCGAAGGCGCTGGGGTGGGCGCGCGTCGCGTTGGCTGGTGGTGGGCGTGAGTACCTGGTGGCGGCACGCCGGGTGTGGGATGTGGTGGTGCGTGATCATACGTTGTCTTTTGGTGGGAACTCGGTTCGTGAGCATTGTGCTGGCGACCCGTGGGCGCCGTTTGTGTCAGAGCAGGGTCCGGAGTCCTGTAATACGCACAATATGTTGCGGTTGACTGGTGCTCTTCTTGAGTTGGGTGAGTCACCGCGCCCACTGGTGGATTTTGTTGAGGTGGCGCTGATGAACCATGTGGTGTCGAGCGTGCACCCAGAGGGCGGGTTTGTGTATTTCACGCCTGCTCGTCCTCAACATTATCGAGTGTATTCGCAGGTGCATGAGTGTTTTTGGTGCTGTGTGGGCACGGGCATGGAACACCTGATGAAAAATGGGGAACTCGTGTATTCCCCAGATGCAACGGGGCTGTTCGTGCACCTGGGTGTTGCTTCGGTTGGTGAGTGGGCCAGCCGTGGCGTGCGAGTGCGGCAGCCGTGGACTCTTGACGATGCGGGCATCACTGTGGGTATCGATGCGGTTGGTCAGGGTGAGGGTGAGTTTGCGATTCATGTGCGGGTGCCCGGGTGGGTTGATGGCCCGGTCACAGTTCGTGTCAATGACGCTGTGATCTCTACGCGGGTGGAGCATTCTGGGTACGTGACCGTGACGCGAGTCTGGAGTGCAGGTGACCGGCTGGACGTGTCACTACCTGCAACCCTTCGCCTACGACCAGCGCCACGCAACGCCCCATTTGTGTCATTTCAGAAAGGGCCGTGGGTTCTTGCCGCTCGGGCCACCAGCCCAGCGGCACGCGCTGCTGGGATGCCGGGGCGCATCGCCAATGATGCCCGGATGGGGCATGTGGCGTCCGGGGATCTCCTCCCCCTGTCTGATACCCCTATTCTTGTGGGGTCCGACCCGATGGACCTAGCAGCCCAGGTGCGCGGCGCTGGCCTTGACCTCACCCCCTTTGCAACCTTGCACGACAGTCGCTACACCCTGTACTTCCCCCACGCCGCCACCGCGTCTGAAGCAGGGGTGCTTGCACACCGCTTATCTGCTCTTGACCAGGAGGAGGGCCGTGAACAGTCCCGCCTCATTGACCACGTCGCGGCCGGAGAACAACAACCAGAAGTGGACCACCACTTCACCGGACACGACACCCGTGCAGGCACAACCGCGGGAACAGCGTGGCGTACCGCCACCGGCCACTTCGGGTACACCCTGACCAACCCCACCGGTGAACAGGTCGCAGGCACCCTCGAACTCACCTTCCTTGAAGGCGTAACGCCCGGCGCGATGACATGCGCCATCAACAACACCACCATCGACCCCGCCACCTACGTGGACCCCAGCAACCCACAGGTCGTGCGGATACCAACCCAACCCACCAGCACCCTCACTGTGCGCATCAACGCTGCCACCACCACCACGCCGCCACTGACCACGGTAAAGTGGCACTCGTGAACCGCCGCCCACGCACCGCAGTCACCCTCGCCGACGTCGCCGAAGTCGCGGGTGTGTCCAAAGCAGCCGTGTCCGGTGTCCTCAACGGCAAACCACGTGTCGCCCCCAGCACCGCTCAACGCATCCTTGACGCAGCACGCACACTGGGATACCACGCCAACCCCACCGCCCAACAACTACGATCCGGACGCACCAACGCCATCGGGTTCGTCATCCCCGAACTCAACCGCCCCTACTTCGGGGAACTTGCCACCCACCTCGCCAACCAGCTCGACGCCCAAGGCCAACACCTTGTCATCCAGCGCTCCGGCGGATCCAAAGAACACGAACTCGCAGCCGCCCAATTCGCCCAACTACGCCGCTACGACGCTGTGATCCTGTCCGTCCTCGGAGTTGACCCACCCGACCTGGAATCTCTGGGATTTTCCATCCCGCTCATCCTCCTGGGTGAGAAATCCATGCCCGGCGCCCACCCTCAAGTCATCATGGACAACGAAGCTGGGGCCCACAACGCTGTCACCCACCTCCTCACGCACGGGGCAACCCGCATTGTCATGCTCGGTGGTTCCCACTCCCCCGACCGCAACGACATGACCCGGCGACGCACCGACGGGTATCGCAGCGCCCACTGCGACACCAACCACCCCCTCAACGAGGAACTCATCGTCGAACTAACCGGTGTTGGTCCTGAAGCCGGATACCACGCGATCACCACCCTCATCGACGCCGGCACACCCTTCGACGCTGTTTTTGCTGTCACCGACGTCGTCGCCATCGGAGCCATGCGAGCACTAGCGGACGCAGGCTTCACCATCCCCGGGGACGTCCAAGTCATCGGCTTCGACGACATCACCGACGGGTGCTACACCATCCCACGCCTTAGCTCAGTGAACCCACACAAAGAACGCATCGCACAAGCCGTCCTCGACCTCATTGCCGAGCCCGAGACCGCCCCCCAAGCAGTCACAATCCCCACAACCCTCACACTGCGAGAATCAACGCAGCGTTAAATCCTCGACAGCAGGCCCCTCGATGCGCGCCCCATCCGCCGTTGACTGAACAACCGAGTGGAGCCCCCTGCGCCCCACCCGACCTTCCCCCTCAGCCGGTAACGAATCATCCAACGGCTTCAACACCGCCACACGACCCTTCACTAGATCATGTGTCACCGACGCATTCAATCTTGCAGTACTCGCCAAAGATTTCACCTCATGCCCAGACCAGGTATCAAAAGCCCCCACCTGATGCCCACGGCCTCCCACCAACACCCCGTGAAGAGCCCCACAATCACGCCGGTGTCACAAAAAGTTCACCCCAGAAACCCTGCAATTATTGACGATTCAACCGAATAGGGGGGGAGTACCAGCCCACCGGTTGCCTGCCATCCCCCACCCGGCAACAACCCACCCCCATGGAGCTCACATGTCCTCGTCGACCGCCTTGAGCGATCAGACCGCACCCAAGCGGTCCGCACTGCAATTCATCAACAACCTCCCCCTCGCAGTGTCCATATCCATCCCACCCGTATTTGTCGTCATCATCGCGCTCATTATCGGGCTCGTCGGGGCGAGCTCCGCACGCACACTCGCACAAGGACAAAACGACATGTATGAGGGAGAAGTCGTCCCCTTCGTGTCCCTGTACGACATGCAACGCGAATACCAAGGCTCCCGTGTTCGCGCGCTCGCGCTCCTGGCCTACCAAGGCCAAGACATCAGCGACAAACTCGCTGAACTTGATGAACGTGAACAACAAACACTCGGATTCATTGACGACTACCGCAACCTCACCGACAACCCTGCGGACGCAGACGCTATTGAGGCTGAAGTCATCAGGTTCCACGAACTTGTTCGCACCGGGCTCGCACCACTAGTCCAAAGCGACAACGTCAACCAAAGCGCCATCACCAGTTACTGGGAAAACATCCTCTACCCAGCATCTGACGTCGTCAACGAACTGATGACCAAAGAGTCCCGCGACCGCGACGAAAGCGCCACCGAACGGTTTGAAGCCGGTTCAGCCCTCGCGACAAGCAACCAAACCACCTTGGTCCTCACCATCATCATCGGCGTTATCCTCGGGCTGATCCTCACCAGTTACGGAGTACGCCGAATCCGTAAAACCATCACCAACGCAGCAGAGTCCGTCCACGCACTCTCGCGCGGTGACCTGACCGTGATCCCCAGCTCCGAAAACCAAAACGAACTCGGCCGCATGGTCTCAGCACTCGGTGTTGCCATGCAAAACCTACGCTCCACCCTGCTTGTGGTCAACGAATCCTCCCAAACATTGGCCGCAGCATCCGAAGAGCTCTCCGCTGGGTCCACCCAAGTCGCGGCCGGAGCTGAAGAAACCTCCGCACAAGCAGGTGTCGTGGCCGCAGCCGCTGAACAAGTGACCCGCAACATCCAAACTGTGTCAGCCGGCTCGGAAGAAATGAGCGCGTCCATCCGCGAAATCGCTCAAAACGCCGCCAACGCAGCAGAAGTCGCCGCACGTGCGGTCGACGCCTCCGAACGATCCGCCCGCACCGTCACCGAACTAGGAAATGGGGCCCGCGAAATCGGGGCCGTCGTCAAACTCATCACCTCCATTGCCGAGCAAACCAACCTGCTCGCCCTCAACGCCACCATCGAAGCAGCCCGAGCCGGAGACGCCGGGAAAGGATTCGCCGTGGTCGCATCGGAAGTCAAAGACCTCGCCCAAGAATCCGCACGCGCAGCCGACGACATCACCCGGCAAATCGAAAAGAACCAAATCCAAACCGACGAAGCCGTCGCTGCAATCACCGAAATCAGCGAGATCATCACCTCAATCAACGACTACCAGTTGTCGATCTCCTCAGCAGTCGAGCAACAAACCGCAACCACCAACGAAATGACACGATCCGTGTCCGAAGCCGCGCAAGGCTCACAAGAAATCACCACCAACATCAATGGCGTTGCCAACGTCGCCGGCACAACCAGCGAAGTGACCACCCAAATCACCCAATCAACGCAAGAGCTCGCGCAACTCGCCAGTGAACTCCGCGAACAACTCGCCCAGTTCCGCCTCTAACCCCCTGGAGATCATCATGGCGTCCCCCACCCCCACCGGCAGGCGCATCGGCCTACACGCAAAAATCCTGGCAACCGGAGCGATCGGAATCGCCGTTGCTGTCCTCCTTGCCGCCTTGTCCTGGTTCACCACCACCACCATGACAAACAACATGCACGACGCCGACGAACTAGCCGACCTGCGGCTTCAAATCGCCGATGTGTCCCGCTACAACTCCGACGTCACCGGTTGGCAAACCGCCTACGCCTGGGACGCCAGCACCCTGGGGCCAGCAGAAGCCGTGGCTGACCACTCAGCAAACCGCAAAGGGTACCTCGACTCAGCCGAACAACTGCGCACCCTGCTCACCAGCGTGAACACCGACGCTATGACAGACAGTGAAAAGGCCATCTACGACCAGATCACGGCCAAATGGGATGAGTTCTTTGTCGCTGATGATCAAGTTGTTGCGCTCTACAAAGCGGGAACCTCTGACGCAAAAGAACAAGGCGACGCCCATGTTGTCGGCCCCGTCTACGAGATCTACTACGCCATCACAGAACTCACCGCACAACTCGACGACGAACTCGACGTCCGAGCCGAAGCCCTCCAAAAGAGCATCGACAACGAAGCGACCAGGGCGACAATCGCGTCCATCATCGTCCTCATCATCGGTGTCGTCCTCGTCTACGCAGCCAGCCACATTGTGGGCCGGTCAGTGAAACACGCAGCCAGCGAAGTGAAACGGGCCCTCGCATCGTTTGCCGCAGGTGACCTCACCGACACACCCAACGTCACCTCACGTGACGAACTCGGCGACATGGCCGCTTCACTCACTGAAGCACAAAACGCTGTGTCCCACACCCTGCACAACGTCCTCACCTCAGCAGAACGAGTCGCAGACACCGCAGCACACGTCACCGACGGCACCCTCTCCGTGTCCGCAACAGCGGAAGAAACCTCCACCCAAGCCGGGGTGGTCGCCAGCGCCGCCGACGAAGTCAGCCAATCCATCCAAGTCGTTGCATCGGGAACCGAAGAAATGGGAGCATCCATCCGCGAAATCTCCCAAAATGCCACCGACGCAGCCAACGTTGCCCACCAAGCAACAGGGATGGTCGCCGAAACCAATGAAGCAGTCACCCGACTCGGGGTGTCCAGCCAAGAAATTGGGGCCGTCGTCAAAGCGATCACGTCCATTGCCGAACAAACGAACCTGCTCGCCCTCAACGCCACCATCGAAGCCGCCCGAGCCGGAGACGCCGGGAAAGGGTTCGCCGTGGTCGCATCAGAAGTCAAAGACCTCGCCCAAGAAACAGCGCGCGCAACCGAAGACATTGCACGCCGAGTTGGTGTGATCCAAGACGACACCGGTCAAGCAGTCAGTGCAATGACCCGGATCTCTGACATCATCAACGACATCAACAACTACCAACTCACCATCGCCTCCGCTGTTGAAGAACAAACCGCAACCACCAACGAAATGGCCCGGTCCGTCTCCGAAGCAGCATCCGGCTCCACCCAAATCGCCGACAACATCAACAGTGTTGCCAGCGAAGCACAAGCCTCCAGCGCCGTTATCGGGACCATGCGCGACTCCGCGCAACACCTCGCCGATGAATCACGAAACCTCCGCGAAGCACTGGCAGTCTTCACACTGCGCTAACCCAGCCACATCCGTGGCGCCCACTGCGCACAAGTGCCCGTGACAGACACCACCGTCACGGGCACTTTTCATCTCCCCCACCCGTTCACACCACAAGGCCCACCACGCGCCATTTAGCCCATGCCACCATGGGACACGACACACACCCACCCGGCCTACCCACCGTGAAACCGAGGTCACCCGTGACAGACAGCACCCCACGCACTGCCCCGCACCCCAACCCGGAACTCCTCGCCTTCGCCCGCGACATGCGCCGCGAATTTTCACGACTGCACATGGAACACGAATTCGCCGTTGATGAAGTCCTCACAAAAGTGTCCATCCTGCAACGCGAATTCCTGCACCTGCACCAATACAACCCCATCGAGCACGTCACCTCACGCGTGAAATCACTCGACAGCATTTTGCATAAAGTCACCAAACGCGGCATTGACTGGACACCCCAAGCGATACGCACCCACCTCACCGACATCGCCGGGGTACGCATCACCTGCAGCTTCATCGCCGACACCTACCGCATCCTTGACACCCTCACCTCACAAACAGACGTGAAAGTCCGCGAAATCAAGGACTACATTGCCAACCCCAAACCCAACGGGTACAAAAGCCTGCATGCCATCATCGATATCCCCGTGTTCCTCTCCACCGGGCCAGTCCCCGTCACTGTCGAAGTACAAATCCGTACCATCGCCATGGACTTCTGGGCCAGCCTCGAACACAAGATTTACTACAAATACAACGGCGCAGTCCCCGACCACCTCATCGCTGACCTGTGTGACGCCGCGGACGCCGCCGAACAACTCGACCGGCGCATGGAACAACTCCACACCGAAGTACGCGGCAACGGAGACACAACACCCCCTGACAGCACCGAAGAACTCGAAGAAGAGCTCGTCCTGCGCCTATGGAAACAGTCACAGCAAGAAAGCTAGCCGCCTGGTCGTAGAAGGCGGCATAAAGCAGATCCGTGCGACAAATCGCCGCCCAGGAACTGGCGAGTTGCGCAGTCCAGCGTGATCACGCACGAAGGGCCCCGATCATCAGATCGGGGCCCTTCGTCAACTGGCGGTAGCGGTGGGATTTGAACCCACGGTGGAGTCTCCCCCACACAGCATTTCGAGTGCTGTACCTTCGGCCGCTCGGACACGCTACCTCGGGTACAAGAGTACCTGACCGTGTGGTGATGCTGAAATCCGCGCATCGGTTGGTTAGGTGGTGTTGGCCACGTTTAGGGTGTGGTGGGGGTGGTTGTGTCGCGGTGGGTGGCAAAGAATTCGGTGAGGAGTGTTGCACTGTCGGCGGCCCGGATTCCGGGGATCACTTCGACGAAGTGGTTCAGTTGGGGGGCGCGCACGATGTCGAAGACGGAGCCGGTGGCTCCTGCTTTGGGGTCCCAGGCACCGATGACGATGCGGGGGATTCGTGCGAGGACGATGGCACCTGCACACATGGCGCATGGTTCGAGGGTGACCACGAGGGTGCATTGGTCCAGTCGCCAGGTGCCAAGGTGGGTTGCGGCTTTCCTGATCGCGAGGATTTCGGCGTGGGCGGTGGGGTCTTGGGTGAGTTCGCGTTCGTTGTGGGCTGCGGCGATGGTGTGACCGTGGGCGTCGATGATGACTGCGCCGATGGGGACGTCGGGTGGCCCGTGGAGGCGTAGGGCTCGGCGTGCTTCGGTGAGGGCGTCGTCCATGTGTTGGGTCCAGGTGGGTGTGGTCACTGTTCTATTGTGCCTGTTGGGTGTGTCCCATAGCAGTGTAGGACTGTCGATGTGCGGCATTGGTGGTAGAACCAGGTACGGTTGGTGTATGCGCTTGCACGTAGCTGATCACCCATTGATTTCCCATAAGCTTGCTGTTCTTCGGAATAAGGAAACAGCGTCGCCGACGTTTCGGCAGCTTGTTGATGAACTTGTCACGCTCCTCGCTTATGAGGCTACCCGTGATGTGCGGACAACTGAGCATCCGATTTCGACTCCGGTGACTGACACGGTGGGGGTGAAGATCGCTGATCCTCAGCCGCTTGTGGTCCCGATTTTGCGTGCCGGTTTGGGCATGTTGGAGGGGATGACTCGGTTGGTTCCCACTGCTGAGGTGGGTTTTTTGGGGATGCAACGCAATGAGGAGACTCTTGAGGTTGCGACGTATGCGAACCGGCTTCCTGATGATTTGACGGGCCGCCAGTGTTTCTTGTTGGACCCGATGTTGGCGACGGGCAACACGTTGGTTGCGGCTATTGATTTTCTGTTTGAGCGCGGGGCGAAGGATGTCACTGCGGTGTGTTTGATTGCTGCACCTGAGGGCATCAAGGTGGTTGAGGAGCATGTGGGCGACCGTCTTGATGTGAATGTGGTGGTTGCGGCTGTTGATGAACGGTTGAATGAGCAGGCGTACATTGTGCCTGGGCTTGGCGATGCGGGTGACAGGTTGTACGGCATCGTTGATTAAACAGTGTGGTGGTTTTTGTGTGAGGTGGTGTGACTGTGCTGTTGCGCCACCTCACAGTGCGTTACATGAGTTCACGATGTGAGATATGCGATTCTCACCCTTCCCGAATCGTGGAAATAGTGTCACCGTATTAACCATGCGACACATGACATTGCCTCAGTCCGCCACGTCGGCGCTGTGTGGTATGCCCATGTGTTTGTGTGCGTGTTGTTGTCAGAACTGACTGAACCCCCTGTGTTGCGTTATCGCCGATTCAGTTCGCACGTTTCAGCCTTCTTGACTTATTCCGCTTTGAGCGGTTTCTCACGCATATGGAGAGCGCATGTCCGCCCCAACTTTTCACCGCCCTGCTCCGCCTGTTTCTGAGCGCCCCGATGCCGGTGTTCGCCTGTCAGTGACGATTGATGCTTTTGATTCCGAGGATGTGTCACCGCAGGATGTGACCCGGTTCGCTGAGCGTATTGATCAATTTGCTCGGGAGTTACTTGCTGCGGGCCGTACCCGCACAACGGTATCGGTCAGTCATGATCAGTCGGTGTATTCGGCTACTGTGACTCCCGATGCGCGCCTGGGTGACCCTGTTGGCGCCCCGCAGGTGCAGGCGTCGTACGCACCGTCTGCCGCATTGTCAGGTGGGCAGCACCCTGACAATGGAACTGGAGCGCGGGTGGCTTCGACCACAAGGTCTGACGCTGGTTCTCCCACTGGTGTGAGCGCTCGGGTGCAGCGGTCGTGGGATAACCCGGTAACCCCGCGTCGTTCGACCCCAAACCGCACGCTCGCCCACCGGTCCTCGCGTCTTGTGCCTCGCGATGAGCAGGTGGCACGGTTACGGGAGTTTGAGGAGCAACTCGCCCAGATTACCGATGAACCGTCGGCTGCGTCACCAAGTTCGGCCGCCTGGATTCCACCGGTGACCGATCATCCGGATTTCCCAGAAATTGACGCAATATTTCATCCGCGGGTCATTATTGATTTACATCACCGGCGGGTTGTGGTGGATCAAGTCGTGCAGAAATTGACGTACAAAGAATTCGAACTGCTCGCACATTTGGTGACGCGTGCAGGGTCGGTTATTTCCCGGCAAGAATTGTTTGCTTCTGTGTGGCGCACCGATGTTCCCAGCGATTCGCGCACTATCGATGTCCATGTGCGGCGCTTGCGCGACAAGTTGGGCCTGGAAGATCACATCATTACCGTGCGCGGGGCCGGATACAAGTTCGAGTTCACGTCGCAGGTCGATGTGATCCCGGTATCCGGCGTCCGCGGGTAAGCACGGTTAGGCTGAACGCACCTGGTAGGTGAGGCACCCAGCAACGTTCGATTCTGAGGCCGCTCCCACACGCACGGAGTCAGCAACGCACTCGAGAGAGTCGTTGTGAACACAATCTCCGCGTTGGCAAGCCCCAACCGTGGTGATAACCCGGTCGAGTCCACCTTTGGTGCCCAGCGGGATGAAGGTGGCACATTTCGCGTTCACGCCGTGCCCTCCCACCGTGATTGCTGATGCGTGACATCCGTCGTGGTTGTAGCCGCATCCAACGACGTTACATTCGGTGACGTGCGCGAGTTCCATATCTGCTGCCATGGTGTTGCCCCTTGCGTGAGTGTACTGCGTCTGAGGTGGACGCTCTAGTGTGTGTCTTTTCGAGCGCATGGGCCGCCCTATGAAAAGAAGAATAGCGCGGCAAAAACAATAATGTAAGAAAGGAAGGCCTTCCTTACTTTTATTTAATTTCACTACCCAATTGTTGCGTTATTGTTTTTGCGCTGGTTAGTACTCCCCACCACAGACAAAAGATCAGCAGGACAACGCACGCACGTCACGATAGTGTGGAAGGGCGAATGACACTTGGAGTTCACCGTGGACACACACAACTGGAAACCGGGCGATGACCTGCCCGAATTCACAGAAGCACACGTGCTCAGCGAAACCCGATTAGGGCGCACCTACGCGATCAATGACGCGTATGTTGCCCGGGTTCTCACCATGCCGATCGAACGATACGAACGGCTGGAGCTGATCACACACATCGTCAGTTCCGGCTTCCCAGCACCCCGAATCTACGACACCGTCGGCAACACACTCATCATGGAACGGGTTCACGGCCCTACCCTCTTCCAAGCATTAGTCAGCGGCGAAACCTCCATTGACGACGGCGCCTACCTCAACGTGGCCCTTATGAAACAACTCCACACCATGCCAGTTCCTGATGAGCTGCGGCAGGCAGCACTGGATGACCCCATCGTGGGAGCACTGACCAATCCACAACACCTTGCAATCCTGCATATGGACCTTCACCCGGCAAACATCATCCTCACCGAACATGATGCAGTCCCCATCAGCTGGGAATGCATCCGGGTAGGTCCCCCAGAACTTGACCAAGCGTCAACGGCACTCGCGGTGGGGATCTTAGCAAGCGAGGAGCACGAGCTCCAGCATGGTGCGCAGGTCTATTTGCACCGGTTACACCAGGGTTTTGGGACCGGCTACCTCGACTACCTGGATGCAGCGTCCACATTCCGTGCCATGCGTCCTGATGTTCCTCATGAGGAGCGCGACCTTTTGGCCACTGCTCAAAGCATTATTCGTGAGGTGGCCAACCGCTCGTAGTTGTCGGTTAGTCCCGCGGGTGGTCGGGGCTGTCTTCGCGATGCGCGGTGATCTGCAGTGGGGTCACTCGTGTCACCCGGTATTCAATTTCGCGCCGTACGTGGCGTCGTTCGGCTGCCCGGTGGGCGGCGCGAGCGGCGGCGCGTTGCGCTGCGAGGCGGGCTTCACGCAGGGAGAAGCCCCGCATTTTCACAACGTCACCTTCACGTCCTGCGGTGAAGATTCGAGAACCAGGATTGACCTGTGCGTGGAGCAGCTCGACTTTCTCTTCGAGTGCTCGCACGTATTCTTCAAGGTCAAGGATGCGGCGAATCCCGGCGAGGTTGATGCCTTCCTCTGCGGAGAGCTCAGATATTTTCACCAACCGTTGGATATCGCGCTGGGAGTAGCGGCGCCCCCGACCGCGGGCGCGCCGCGGTGACACGAGCCCGAGCCGGTCGTATTGGCGCAGTGTTTGGGGGTGCATACCGGCGAGTTCGGCTGCACGGGAGATGACATACACGGGTTCGTCTTCCCGGTAGTCGTCGTCAAAGACAGCCCGAACTCGCACGGTGCATCACTCCTTTGCTGCGGCCAGTAGGTCGCGCCTGGGGTCTTCACCTGAGGTGGCCTCTTGGAAGGCTTCGACTGCGGCGCGTGCTTTTTTGGACAGGTTTTGGGGAACGACCACGGTGACGGTGACCAGGAGGTCGCCGGTTCCTTTCGTCGTTGCCACGCCTCGCCCTTTGATGCGCATCACTTTACCGTTTTGGGTTCCTTCGGCAAGTTTCATGCGCACAGTGGACCCATCAAAGGTGGGGACGTCCACTTGGGCTCCCAGTGCGGCTTCTGCGAAGGACACCGGCAGTGTCATGCGCAGGTTGAGACCGTCCATGGTGAACACGGGGTGGGGTTCCACTGCGACGGTGAGGACAAGGTTTCCTGGTTTCCCACCGTTGGGTGAGGGGCGTCCTTTCCCGGGGATCCGGATTTTTTGTCCGTCTTTGACCCCGGCGGGGATGCGTGCTTTGACGCTTCGCCCTTCGACGGTGAGGTTCACTTCGGTACCGGTCACCGCGCTTCGGAACGGCATCTTCGTGGTCGCGTTAATGTCTTGTCCTGGGCTTGTGGTGTTGGGGCGGAATCCGGTGCCAAATCCTGGTCCGGTACTGGTTTGTCCGCCACCGAATCCGCCACCGAACAAGCCAGAGAGGATGTCGTCGAAGTCGGCGTCGGAGCGCTGCCCTCGTGTCCCTGCTCCAGGTCCGTAGCCTTGGCCATGACCGAACATGGAGGAGAAGACGTCTTCGAACCCGCCACCGGCGCCGCCAGTGAATCGACCGCCGCCACCCATGGATCGGATCGCATCGTACTGTTGGCGTTGTTGCGCATCGGACAGCACAGCGTAGGCTTCCCCAATTTCTTTGAATCGGGATTCTGCGGCGGTGTCCCCTTGGTTGTGGTCGGGGTGGTATTTGCGTGCGAGTTTCCGGTAGGCCTTTTTGATGTCTGCGTCGCTCGCGTCTTTTGAGACGCCGAGAACGGCGTAGAAGTCCTTTTCCAGCCAGTCTTGCCCTGTCATGGCGTCTCCTTTCGATGGTGTGTGGTGGACCAAGCGCGGGCGTCGATGATGACGCCCGCGCTGGTCGTGTGCGTGAGTGTCACGCGTCTTCTGGACCGGTCACCGCGACTCGGGCAGCCCGCACAACCCGTTCGTCGATGCGGTACCCCACTTCGATGACGTGTGTCACCGTGGTGGTTGTGGCCTCTGCGGAGGTTTGGTGCATGAGCGCTTCGTGGATTGTGGGATCAAAGTCTTCGCCCACTTCTCCGTACGAGGTGACACCGTAGCGGGTGAGAACCCCTTCCAGCTTGTCAGCGATGGCCTGGAAGGGGCCGGTGAGGTCACCGGCGGCCCGTGCCCGTGTGATGTCGTCAAGGACGGGAAGCAGTGCAGTGAGCACGTCTTCCGTGGCCCGTGATCGTGCTGCTTCCTGTTCCCGCTTGGCACGTTTGGTGTAGTTGACGTATTCAGCGTTCAGGCGTTGCAGGTCCGCGAGGTGGGAGGCTGCTTCTGCTTGCGCTTTGTCGAGGTCGGTGAGGACTTGGTCGTCCTCACTGTCCAGGTCCGCGCGAGCGTTCTCGTCTCCTTGCGGTGCATCACTGCGTGCACTGGTGGTTGGCTCAAAGTCGAGGTGTTCGATTGAGTCGTCCCCTTCGGCTGGCGTGTTGGCGTCAGGCTGTGGGTTCTCGTTGGTCACTTCTTGTCATCCTCCTCGTCGACGATTTCTGCGTCCACAACGTCCTCGTCTGCCGATGCGCTGCTTGCGTCTGCAGGTGCGTCGCCGTCTGCTGCTGCGGCTTGCTCCTGTGCGTACAGGGCTTCGCCGATCTTTTGCGAGGACGCAACAAGTGCTTCGTTCTTTGCCTTGATGTCGTCGATGTCGTCGCCTTCGAGCGCCTTCTTCAGGGCGTCAACGTCGCTGGAGACTGTGGTCTTGACGTCGTCGCTGAGCTTCTCGTCGTTTTCTTTGAGGAGCTTTTCCACCGAGTAGGCGAAGGACTCTGCCTGGTTGCGGGTTTCAGCGTCTTCACGGCGCTTCTTGTCTTCGGCGGCGTGTTCTTCGGCTTCGCGCACCATCCGGTCGATGTCTTCCTTGGGAAGGGAGGACCCACCGGTGATGGTCATGGATTGTTCCTTGCCGGTGCCCTTGTCTTTCGCGGACACGTGGACGATACCGTTAGCGTCGATGTCGAAGGTGACCTCGACTTGTGGCATTCCGCGTGGTGCTGGGGCGATGCCGGTGAGTTCAAAGGTGCCCAGTGGCTTGTTGTCGCGGGCGAATTCACGTTCACCTTGGAAGACTTGGATGAGCACGGAAGGCTGGTTGTCTTCTGCGGTGGAGAAAATTTCGCTGCGCTTGGTGGGGATCGCCGTGTTGCGCTCGATGAGCTTGGTCATGACGCCACCCTTGGTTTCAATCCCGAGGGACAGTGGGGTCACGTCAATGAGGAGGACGTCTTTACGTTCACCCTTGAGCACACCAGCTTGGAAGGCTGCACCCACGGCAACAACCTCGTCTGGGTTGACACCCTTGTTGGGTTCTTTTCCGCCGGTGAGTTCTTTGACCTTCTCGGTTACGGCTGGCATACGGGTGGAGCCACCAACAAGCACGATGTGGTCGATGTCGTTGACGGAGATGCCTGCATCTCGGATGACAGCGCGGAAGGGTGCTTCCGTCCGCTTGAGGAGGTCGTCGGTCATCTGCTCGAACTGGGCTCGGGTGAGCTTGGTGTCGAGGTGGATGGGGCCATTCTCGCTCATGGACAGGTACTGCATGGAGATGTTGGTTGACGTTGCAGAGGACAGTTCCTTTTTGGCTTGTTCTGCAGCTTCACGCAGGCGCTGGAGCGCGATCTTGTCTTTGGACAGGTCAACGCCGTCTGTTTTCTTGACCTCTTTGATGAGGTAGTCAACGATGGCTTTGTCCCAGTCGTCTCCACCGAGGCGGTTGTCACCGGAGGTGGCGCGCACCTGGATGGTAGAGAAGTCGTCTTCGTCTTTTCCTACTTCAAGCAGCGAGACGTCGAAGGTTCCCCCACCAAGGTCGAACACGAGGATGAGTTCGTCTTCTTTGCCCTTTTCCAGACCGTAGGCCAGTGCTGCGGCGGTGGGCTCGTTGACGATGCGCAGAACGTTGAGGCCTGCGATTTGTCCGGCATCTTTGGTTGCTTGACGTTCTGCGTCGTTGAAGTACGCAGGAACGGTGATCACAGCGTCGGTGACAGGTTCGCCGAGGTATTCTTCAGCGTCTCGCTTGAGCTTGCCAAGGATACGGGCAGAGATTTCCTGCGCGGTGTACTGTTTGTCGTCGATCTCTTGACTCCAGTCGGTGCCCATGTGGCGCTTGACGGAGGAGATGGTGCGGTCAACGTTGGTGACTGCTTGACGCTTGGCGATTTCACCGACAAGTACTTCACCGGTTTTGGAGAATGCAACAACCGATGGGGTGGTGCGCATACCTTCTGCGTTGGCGATGACGGTGGGTTCGCCACCTTCAAGGACAGCAACGCAGGAGTTTGTGGTTCCGAGGTCAATTCCTACTGCACGGGCCATGAGGATCCCTTCCTTCTGGGTGAGGTGTTGCGTCGTGGGAGGCGGGTTCGTGACCGACCGCCCGAGCAACCAATTCTTGAGTCGTCCGCACTCAAGTTTGCTCTTGTTTGGGCTGTCATGCAAGTCCTAAGCATCAAACTTGAGTCTATCTCACTCAACTTTGAGAATCGATGTTCTATTCCCAGACATGACAACGGCTGGGCACCACGCTCGCTGCGTGGCACCCAGCCGCACCATTCACGCCAATGTTTCGGCGTCGTCGCTGACCGCAGCCTGCGCGAATTGTGACTGATAGAGGCGGTAATACGCCCCCTCGCGAGCAATCAGTTCCTCGTGGTTTCCCTTCTCTACAATCCGCCCATGCTCCATCACAAGGATCATGTCAGCATCACGAATCGTGGATAACCGGTGGGCAATGACAAAGGATGTCCGCCCCTGGCGTAATGCCGCCATCGCGTGCTGGAGGAGCAGTTCAGTGCGAGTGTCCACCGACGACGTCGCCTCATCAAGGATGAGCACGGAAGGTTGCGACACAAAGGCACGAGCAATGGTGATGAGCTGGCGCTCCCCTGCCGACAAGTTCGATGCGTCTTCATCAAGTTCGGTGTCGTACCCATCAGGCAACGAGTGCACGAACCGGTCCACATAGGTGGCTTTTGCAGCCGCAACAATGTCCTCATCAGAAGCGGTCGCTTTGCCATAGCGAATGTTTTCCCGGATTGTGCCAGCAAACAACCACGGGTCCTGCAACACCATTCCGGTAGTAGCCCGCACATCATGGCGGGTGAGCTCAGCAATATCCTGACCGTTGATGACAATACGGCCACCATCGAGTTCATAGAACCGCATGATGAGGTTCACGAGCGTCGTCTTGCCTGCACCGGTTGGCCCGACAATAGCCACGGTCTGCCCTGGTGCGACAGTAAATGACAAGTCCTCAATCAACGGCTGATCAGGTCGGTACGAAAACGCGACGTGGTCAAACTCAATGGTGCCATCCCCGTGGGCGGGAGCAGGCGCATCGGCGGGTTCCTCACTTTCCTCCTCGACATCAAGGAGAGCGAACACTCGCTCGGCTGACGCAGTGCCTGACTGAATGACCGCGGCCATCCCACCCAACTCAGACAATGGCTGAGTGAACTGCTGGGAATACTGAATAAACGCCTGCACATCCCCCAACCGCATTTGCCCACTAGCCACAGCGACACCACCCATGACGGCAATACCCACGTAAGTGAGGTTCCCAATGAACATCATCGACGGCATCATCGTGTTGGCAAGGAACTGCGCTTTGAACGAGGCCTCATACAATTCCTCGTTCTCGGCGCGGAACGCCTCAACGCTGGCACGTTCGCGCCCATAGACCTTCATCAGTGCATGACCAGAAAACGATTCCTCAACTCGGGCGTTCAGGCGGCCTACTTTGCGCCACTGGGTGGAGAAGGCTTTTTGTGATCGTGGCCCGATGACCCCGAAGATGATCGCCATCAGCGGGAGCGACACCAGGGCAACCAGGGTGAGCTGCCACGAGATGGTCAGCATCATGATGACCACGCCAAGAACCGTGAGCACTGAGGTCACCACCGTGGACAGTGACTGTTGCATCATTTGGGTGATGTTGTCGATGTCGTTGGTCACCCGCGAGATCAGTTCTCCACGTTGCACCTGGTCAAAGTAGGATAAGGGGAGCCGGTGGATCTTGTTTTCTACATCTCGCCGTAACCGCCACATGGTTCGAACCATGATGACGTTGATGACATATCCTTGAATCCACATGAGCAGTGCCGCCACGACATACAACCCCAGTGCGAGAACGATGAGCTCTCCAAGGCGCGTGAAATCAATACCTTGACCAGGAATGATGTCCATGGCAGACACAACATTGGCAAAATCGTCTTGCCCTTGGGTACGCAAGCCTTCAACGACTTGGTCTTTCGTGGCACCGCTAGGCAGTTGCCGGGACACGAACCCTTCAAACACCACGTTTGTGGCGTTTCCCAGCACGCGTGGGGTGAGAACAGACAACACCACACCGATGGCGCCAAGGAGGGACACCCCGATGAACGCCCACGCGTAGGGGCGCAGCAGACCAATGAGTCGTGCGAAACTCTTCCCAAAGTTCGCGGGTTTCCCTGGGGCCACGCCCCCACCCCAGTCGTCAGCAGCGATGCGCGCCTGTTCTGCTTGTGCGTCGTCGTTGGTGGGGTCGATCGGCTCTGTTGTACTCATCGGGTAGCCTCCGCGCCTTGCTGTGATTCCACGATTTCTTGGTAGGTCGTGCAGGTGGCAAGCAATTCCTCGTGAGTGCCTGTGCCCACGATGGTGCCGTCATCCAGGACGATAATGGTGTCTGCCTGGGTGATGGTGGAGACCCGTTGAGCAACAACCACTTTGGTGACATCTGGCAGAGCGCTCCATAGTGCGGCCCGTAGGTTGGCGTCGGTGGTGAGGTCGAGCGCGGAGAAGGAGTCGTCGAAAATGAGGATGTCGGGTTGGTGAATGATCGCCCGGGCGATGGCCAGACGTTGACGTTGCCCGCCGGACACGTTGGTTCCCCCCTGGGCGATGTGGGAGTCGAGTTCGTTGTCTTTCTCCCGAACGAAGTCAGCAGCTTGTGCAATCGTGAGTGCCTCCCACAGTTCCTCGTCTGTGGCATTGTCGCGACCAAAACGAAGGTTGCTGGCGATTGTGCCGGAGAAGAGGAAGGGTTTTTGGGGAACAAGCCCGATGGTGTTCCACAGGGCGTCTATGTCGGCATCGCGCACGTCTACACCGTGGAGTTGCACGCTGCCACCGGTGACATCAAACAGGCGGGGCAACAACGAGATGAGGGTGGTTTTCCCGGCCCCCGTGGACCCCACAATGGCCAGGGTCTCGCCCTTGTTCACGTGGACGTTAATGTTCGTCACGATCGGGTGGTCGGCACCGGGGTAAGCGAACTCGACGTCTGTGAGGGTGATGGCACCGCGGTCCGGGAACTCGGTGATGCCCTGGTCAGGCCGGGTGACGGTGCTTGACGTTGCGAGTACCTCGTTGATGCGTTCGGCGGAGACCGCTGCTCGCGGGATCATCATGGTCATGAACGTGGCCATGAGAACGCCCATGAGAATGGTCATGATGTATTGCATGAAGGCAAACAGCGTTCCGATTTGCACGGTCCCGTTGTCAACCTCGAGAGCCCCAAACCACACGACCCCCACGACTGTGACGTTGAGGACGAGCATGGCCAGCGGGAAGAGAAGCACGAACAGCGACCCAATTTTCCGCCCCACGACCATAATGTCAGTGTTGGCATCATTGAATCGATCTTTTTCGACAGGTTCACGCACAAACGCACGGATCACTCGGATTCCGGTGAGTTGTTCACGCATGATGCGGTTGATGGTGTCGAGTTTGCCCTGGAAGCTGCGGAACAGAGGAACCATACGGGAGATAATCACGATCGCGATGGTGAGCAGCACCGGGACAGAAACCGCAATAAGCCAGGACAACCCCACATCCTGACGCAACGCCATAATGATGCCACCCAGGGCAAGCATCGGAGCGGTGACCAGGAATGTTGCGGTCATCATCGCGAGCATTTGTACTTGCTGGACGTCATTGGTGTTTCGGGTAATGAGTGACCCGGCACCAAAGTGGGTGACTTCCCGTTCGGAGAATCCGACCACACGGTGGAAGACATCGTTGCGGATGTCCCGACCAAGCCGCATCGCGGCTTTCGCGGCGAGATACATCGCGATGATGGAGCACGTGATCTGCCCAAAGGAGATGGCGAGCATGAGGGAACCGGTGCGCCAAATGTAGGCGGTGTCTCCCAACGCAACACCGTTGTCCACAATGTTGGCGTTCAGGGAAGGCAGGTAGAGCGTGGCCATAGCGGAGAGGAACTGGAAAAACAGCACCCCCGCGACGAGGCGCCAGTAGGGGCGCAGATAGGTGATGAGGGTGCGTCTGAGCATGGGGGTCCTCGCCTTGCGTGTGAGCATCACTGGGTGGGTGCGGGACGGCGACTGCGGGTGCCTGGTCCATCGGTGAGCTTACTCCTTTGTTCTGACACGATCGAGACTTTTTTGGGGTTCCCCGCACCGGGGCAGACCAACCGTGATCGACGAGACACCTTTGTGATGACGTGGGTCCGATGACAGCCAGTTGGAGTTGTGGCAGAGTTCTTCGATGGAGTTGCACGCGGTTGAGCATGCACATGGCTCGGAAGGACCGTCATGGTCGCCCGGTTCACAACCTGGTTGTGGCAGGCACGCACTGGGGTGTCACGCCTAGCTCGAAGCTACCCGTCACACATGATTCTCACCTCCTACGCTGGTGTGATTGCGTGTTCCACCGGGTTATTGATGCTTCCGGTGGCTCACCGTGCGGGTGAGGACACCGAGTTTGTTGATGCGCTGTTTACCGCAACATCGGCGGTTGCGGTGACCGGGATGTGGAGTCGTTTCGGCGGCGTATTCCCACTGATATTTTGCGGCTCGCGGTCGCCGTGACAGCGTTGTCAGCAACTCTCATTATTGCGGCGAGTATGGCCATTTTGGAGATCAGCGGGTTGCGCCTTGATGTGGTGTTGTTTGAGGTGATCTCCGCGTATGCGACCACTGGATTGTCGACAGGGATTACCGCCGCGTTGCCGGATAGCGCTCACCTGATCCTTGTGGTGTTGATGTTCGCGGGCCGCGTGGGAACGATGACGTTTGCTGCTGCTCTGACGTTGCGGACACGGACCCGTGCACGCAGGTTACCTGCGGACCGCGTCTTGGTTGGTTAGCTGGTCAGTCAGCGCATCACGAAGTGGTTCGATGTCACCGGAACGGTCGAAGAGGTCAGCCATGGAGTGCAGGAACATGGCGATCGCTCGTTGTTCTCCGGGGGTGAATTCGTAGATGATCTCTTCCATGTCGCGGTGCATGGGGGCAAGTCGGTCTTTGACTTCGGTGTGAGCATGGTCTGTTGCTTGGATGGTCACCGAGCGGCGGTCGGCTGGGTGGGGCACTCTGGTGAGATGACCGGATCGTTCGAGCCGGTCCAGCAGTTTTGTTGTCGATGCGGTGGAGATGTCGAGTTCGTCAGCAAGTTCGCGGGGGTGCAAGGGGGCTCCGTGTCGCTGCGCTGCAATGACCGCTTGGAGTGCTTGCATGTCTGTTTTGTTCATTCCCATGCCGTCGGCCATGCGTTTGCGCATGGCCGCGTTGGCGCGGCGAAATCGACGGATTCCATCGAGGACATCGTGGACGTGGTCGCGGTCGGGGTACCAGTAGGGGGTGTTGGGTGCGGGGGTTGGTTCCTGCATGAGCCCTCCATGATGTGCATGTTTGTTGTGGTCGTGCGCGGATGGGCATTGCGCTTGTCACCCACCATCATCTACTCTAGCCTAACTAGTAACTAGCCTGGCTAACTATTTCAGCCTTTGCCGCACGACGCAGGGAGCGACAAGTGACGACCACCCCGCACGACGCGTACCACCCCCCACATCACCACAGCACCAACGCCACCAACCACGACGTGGTCATCCTGCTTGACGAGGACCACCAGGCCATCGGCACCGCACCGCGCGCAACCGTGCACACCCCCACCACACCACGCCACCTCGCGTTTTCCTGCTACCTCCTCAACGATGACGGTGAACTCCTCGTCACTCGCAGAGCTTTAAGTAAGAAAACCTGGCCCGGAGTGTGGACAAACTCGTTTTGCGGCCACCCACGACCGGGTGAATCTTTCCACGACGCCCTCACCCGCTACGCACAACTCGAACTAGGCATCACAGACATCCACTCCATCAGTGTTGCCCTACCCGACTTTGAGTACACCGCCACAGACGCCAGCGGCATTATCGAAAACGAGTACTGCCCCGTCTTTTACGCTCGCACCTCCCAACAACCCACCCCCAACCCCGACGAAGTTGCCGAATACGCGTGGACGCCGTTCCCCACCTATGTCCATGCCGCATCGATCACCCCATTTCTCCTGAGCCCCTGGTCAGTTGCCCAAACCGCCCAACTTCACAATCGCGGAGGCACCCATGTCCGTTGAACCCACAACCCGCCCAGATACGGACCTCTCCGCATCCCTGAGCACCACCGCATCGGCTGCAATCAGCGACTTCCACACTCAGCTTTCTCAGGCACATGGACGTGGCCGTCAGATCCGCCCCCGCCTCTTCCTTGAGGTGTATGCGGCACTATCCCACCGGGAAAAGCACCCACACCTGCGAGTGACGGAGCGCCCAGAAATTCAGCAGGTTGCACACGCCATCGAGCTCCTTCACACGTCGTTCCTCATCCACGATGACGTCATCGATCACGACACGATGCGGCGCGGACACACGAACATCAACGGGCATTTTGAGTTGGTTGCCCTCTCGAGCGGGGCATCGGCAGCGGACGCACACACGTTAGGGAACACTGCCGGGATCCTTGGTGGTGTGCTAGCCCTCACCGAAGCGCTCATGCAGGTGGCGGCCCTCGATTTCCCGCACCGCCAACGCCAACGTCTCCTTACCGCATTCCAGGAAGCAATCTCGCTGTCAGCACTCGGTGAACTCCTGGACGTTCATTCCGCGACCATCCCGGCCCCCACCCCCATGACGGACACCATCACCATTGCGGAACTGAAAACCGCAGAGTACTCCTTTGTTCTACCCATGCGGCTTGCAGCAATGATGGCCGACGACGCAAACACGGACGCTCTTGCTGGGGTTGGCCGCCACCTTGGTGTGGCCTACCAGCTTCACGACGACCTCAACGGCGTGTTCGCCCCAACCTCTGTCACTGGCAAAGAAGTTGGTGCTGACCTGCGCGAAAACAAGGACACTTTGCTCATTGCACACGCCCGGACAACCGATGCATGGCCGGAATTGGAACGGCTACTGGGACCAACGATCACCCCGTTGGGTGTCATGCGTGCGCAAGAGCTCCTCATTGAGGCCGGCTCGGCACGTTTTATGGAACAGCAGATCCGTGACCACCTGCGCATCGCTATGACCACAGCCCACGAGCACAACCTTGAGACAAGTGATATTCCTATACTCAACGAACTGCTCGAAGGGCTCGCGTCATGACCAGCAAAGCCACAACTCCCCAAGCCCTGTATCAGCGCGCCGCCCAGGACGCAGCGCACACGGTGATCCGGCAGTATTCCACAAGTTTCGGGGTTGCTACCGCGATGCTTACCGAGCCTGTGCGCACTCATGTGCGCAACATTTACGCACTTGTGCGCGTGGCCGACGAAATCGTGGATGGAAGCTTCGATCCGGCACCCATCCCCCACCTCACTGCGGCACTTGATGCGCTTGAAGCGGAGGTTGCCCAGGCCATGGACCGCGGGTTTTCCACGAACCTCATTGTGCATGCGTTTGCTCATACAGCAGTAACCTGTGGCATCACGGACGCTGAGATCGCCCCGTTTTTCGCCTCCATGCGCCGTGACCTCGGGGACCCGTATTACACTGCTGAGGAGCTGTCGACCTACATTTACGGGTCCGCTGAGGTCATTGGGATGATGTGTTTGCGCGCGTTTGCTCAGGCACCTGATGTCGCTCCCACACAGCGCTCCACCCTGGTCGCTGACAATATTGACGCAGCGCGCGCTCTTGGGGCGGCATTCCAAAAGATCAATTTCCTGCGAGATTTGGCCGCAGATCAAGGCGAATTAGGGCGCTATTACTTCCCCGACGTTGCGGCAAAAGGTCTCACAGAACCGGTCAAGAACAAGATCCTCGCCGACATTGAGCACGACCTTGACGTTGCCCGACAAGGCATTGCACGCCTTCCCGGTTCCTCGCGTGGCGCGGTCAAGGCAGCCTATTTACTCTTCACCTCCCTCACTCGGAAACTGCGGCGCGCCTCATGTGACGAGTTGCGCACCCGCCGTCTTCGCCTCACCACTCCCCATAAAGCCGTGGTGCTGGCCCGGTCAGCGCTCCCCACCACACCCCGCCCCCGCATCCAGCATTCTGCTGGGTGGACTGATTCGAAGGCACTGACACACCCATGAACACACCATCACCACGCATCGCCGTGATCGGCGGTGGGCTGGCAGGACTATCCACAGCCGCCCTCCTTGCAAAAAACGGTTTGACCGTGGACTTATATGAGAAAAATAGCGACCTGGGCGGGCGATGTGGGGTGTGGGAAACCGACGGGTACCTGTTTGACACAGGCCCGTCGTGGTACCTCATGCCCGAGGTGTTCGATAAGTTTTTCCACGATGTAGGAACATCCACTGCCGAGCAACTCAATCTCACCACCCTCACCCCCGGTTACCGGGTGTTCACCGAGAACCACCCTGTTCCCGTTGATGTGACCAGCGGCCAGGCAGAAGAGCTGTTTGATTCGTTGGAGGCTCGTGGCGGGGACAAACTTCGCGCCTACCTTGACTCTGCGTCCAGTACCTACAAGCTCGCCCTTGACCACTTTTTATACACCGATTTCCGCACCGTAAAACCGTTTTTTGATCGGGAGATCACCAGCCGAGTCGGGGAACTTCCCACTTTGCTCGGGACATCACTGAACACGTTCATTAATAAGCGGTTTTCACACCCGGTCTTACGCCAGATTTTGGGCTACCACGCCGTGTTTTTGGGGACCAGCCCAGACCGCGCTCCTGCGATGTACCATCTCATGAGCCACCTGGACCTGGTTGACGGTGTGCAATACCCACAGGGCGGGTTCATGAGCATCATTAGGGCGATCGAAAAGATCGCCCTCGACCTTGGTGTGACCATTCACCGGGGTGCGAACGTGACCCGCATCCTCACCACCGACAACCCCACCCCCACCAGTCGGGCTGGGCTCACCGCTAGTGCGCAGCGCATCGTCCATCAGGTTGCCGGGTCTCGACTCTCGTCACATACCGGGTACCGCACCCGCACCGTGGTGGGCCTTCAGACCGAAAACGGCGAGGGTCAGCGCACCACCTACGACGCTGACATCATTGTGGGCGCAACTGACCTTCACCACTTGGAAACCCAGCTCCTCTCCCCCGAAGAGCAGTCCTACCCGCAGGAATATTGGGATAAAAAAGACCCTGGTCCGGGTAGCGTGTTGGTTCACCTTGGGGTCCGTGGTGAGGTACCTGAACTCACCCACCACAACCTGTTCTTCGTCAAAGACTGGGACGAGAATTTTGACGCGATTTATGGGAAGAACAAACACCTGCCCAACCCTGCGTCGTTGTATGTGTGTAAACCTTCCCACAGCGACCCGGATGTGGCACCGGACGGGCACGAGAACGTGTTTATTTTGGTTCCTGTCCCGGCCGACCCCGGTCTTGGGCATGGTGGGCGTGACGGCGACGGTGACGCCCTCGTGGAGCAGGCAGCAGACGCCGCGATTGCGCAGGTCGCTGCCTGGGCGAAGATCCCTGACCTGGCGCAGCGCATCGTGTTGCGTCGCACGGTCGGTCCCGCCGATTTTGTCACTGACGTGAACGCGTGGTCTGGTGGGGCGCTGGGCCCGGCTCACACTCTTGCGCAGTCGGCAATGTTCCGTACAACGAACCGGTCCCGGCTTGTTGATGGCCTGTGGTATGCCGGTGGGTCCACGATCCCGGGGATCGGGCTACCGATGTGCATCATCAGTGCTGACATCGCCACGCGCGGGATCCTCGCGGAGATTTAACGTGGCCGGTGTGTACCTTGCGGCGATCCTCACGTCTCACGTGGGGATCGCTCTTCTTGACGCTCGGTGGAAGCTTGCTGTGTGGGCGCGACCTCGCCCAGCGCTCGTGGCAATCGCTGCCCTCACCGTCCTCTTTGTTGCTATTGATGTCCTGGCGATCACCATGGGGCTTTATGGGTTAGGGGAATCCCCGGCGTTGCTTGGGTGGAACCTTGCCCCACATTTCCCGGTGGAGGAACTCTTTTTTATTGTGTTCTTGTCCCACCTGTCGTTGGTGGGGTTTGGGGCCATGATGACGGTGGTGAACCGGTCATGACGTATCCGGTGTTGGCGTTGATGTCGATCGCGGTTGCTGGGGTGGTTGCGGCGGTTGCGTACCGAGTTGCGGCGCACTATCGCGCGATTCCACGTCGTTTTTGGTGGGCTGTGGCTGGCAGCATCGTTGTGTTGTGTGTGTTGACGGTTGTGTTTGACTCAGTGATGATCGCGGCAGACCTGTTCCGTTATGACGAGTCGAAGCTGTCTGGTGTTCGTTTGTGGTTGGCCCCCATTGAGGATTTGGGGTGGCCGGTGGCTGCTGGGCTTGCTGGTCCCTGTGTGTTTCTTGCTGTCGATGCGGTGGCTCGCCACCGCGCATCTCGTGCTGTTCCGCCCTCGTATGAAGGACCGAAGTGACCCAACTTTTTGCCACGTCCCGCCCGTTTTCGTGGATTAATACTGCTTACCCATTTGCTGCGGCGTATTTGTTGGCTGGTGGGCGTGATTGGGTGTTCTTCACTGTCCTCACTGTGTTTTTCTTGATCCCGTATAACTTGGCCATGTATGGCATCAACGACGTGTTCGATTATGAGTCTGATCTGCGAAATCCGCGTAAGACGGGCATGGAAGGGATCGTGTTGGACCGGTCCATGCACCGCACGACCCTGGTCGCTACTGTCGTGACATGCACCCCTTTCATCGTGTACACGCTCGCTGTCACGTCGTGGCCGGCACGGGTTGTGTTCCTCACCTCGTGTTTCGCGGTGGTTGCGTATTCGGTGGTGGGGTTACGTTTCAAGGAACGTCCGTTTCTTGATTCGGTCACGTCGTCCTACCACTTTGTGTCCCCTGCGTTGTTTGGCGTGGTTGCTGTTGGCGCACCGCTGACTGGTGTGACCGGGTGGGTGTTGGCTGCATTCTTCGCCTGGGGGATGGCTTCACATGCGTTTGGGGCTATTCAGGATGTGCATGCGGACCGGGAGGCGGGAATTGGCTCTATTGCCACTGTTGTGGGCGCTCGGGTTACTGCTCGTTTCACTGTGATGTTGTATGTGGTGTCCGCAGTGTGTCTGCTGGCTAGCGGCCAGGGCGCTGTCATGGTGTGTGCTGTTGTTCCGTTGTTGTATGTGGCGTCCACGGTTCAGTATTGGTCGGTTGACGATGCGCACGCCACCGTGACCCGCCGCGGTTGGCGGCGGTTCATGTGGCTGAATCTTCTTTCTGGGTTCATCATTACCCAGGTCATTCTCGTCAACGCTTTCGTTGTGTCCTAGCGCATTGGTTGGCTAGACCTTTTCCCACTCTTCAATGGGGCCCTCAACCACGGTGAATAGCCGATGTGCGGGTGGGGTGAACTGTTTCGCCTCGAATGTTGGGTACATGGTAGTGAGGTGTTCCAGTGTGTGCGGGCTGCGTTGGGTGAGTTTGGTGATGAGGTGGTTTTTTTCGTACCGCAGTTGACCGTCGGTGACGGTCAACTGGGTGGGGTGGGTGGATCGTTGCGCGGTGATGCGTGACCGGTCGAACCGGTACCCGCGGTGGTCGGCTTCGTCTGCGAGCAGGGTTTCTCGCCAGCAGGCCACGAGGGCCTGCCGGTCGAGAAGCGTTGGGTGAAGACTCCAGATCCTCATGACGCGGCTGGTTCCTTTGCTTCCAGGTCAGGGCGTGGCACGGGGGTGAAGTCGGGTCGTGAGAGTTTGCTGGGCCACCATAGGGCACGACCCAACTCGTGGGACAGTGCTGGCACGAGAAGGGTGCGCACAAGCAACGTGTCGAGCAAGACACCGAACGCCACGATGAACGCGATTTGCACGAGGAACAGCACCGGGATCACCGCGAGCGCGGTGAAGGTTGCGGCCAGGACGATACCTGCGGAGGTGATGACGCTTCCGGTGATGGAGAGTCCTCGGGTGATGCCGTCGTGGAGGCCGTGGTGGAGGATTTCTTCGCGTACTCGGGTCATGAGGAAGATGTTGTAGTCAATGCCGAGTGCGACGAGGAAGACGAACGCGAAGAGTGGGACGGCTGGTTCGGCTCCGGGGAAGTCGAAGACGTGGTTGAACATCCAGGCGGAGACTCCCAGGGCGGTGCCGAAGGACAGGACCACGGTGGCGATGAGGATGAGTGGTGCGACAACGGCTCGGAGGAGTGCACCGAGGATGAGGACGATGACGAGCAACACGATGGGGATGATGAGGTTGCGGTCTCGGATGGAGGCGTTGTCGGAGTCGATGGCGGTGGCTGTGGTTCCGCCTACGTAGGTGCCGTCGGGCATGTCAGCGCGGATGGCGGTGACGGTGTCTTTGGCGGCTTGGGAGTCTGAGGCGTCGGTGAGGGTGACGGAAATGAGGGCGTCACCTTGGTTGATGGTGGGTTCGTTGACGTTTGCGACACCGTTGATTGTGTTGAGGGTGGTGGTGATGTCCTCAATGTTGTTTTCGGTGGTGAGGATGTAGGTGGGTGATCCGGTTCCTCCGGGGAAGTGTTCGGAGAGTTTTTGTTGTCCTTCTCGTGCTTGGGAGTAGCCGATGACGAGGTCGGAGGAGGAGATGCCGTCTGCTTTGAGTTGGAGAACGCCGAGGCTTCCGACGATGAGGATGAGGGTGGAGGTGACCCAGACGAGGCGGGGACGGCGGGCAACGAGTTGTGGGGTCCGCGCCCAGATACCTTTGGTGGGTAGTGGTGAGTGGTTGGGGTCGACGTGTGGTTTGCGGGGCCAGAATGCGGTGCGTCCGAAGAGGAAGAGGATGGCGGGCAGGAGTGTGAACGCGGCGAGCATGGAAAAGACGATGCCGGTTGCTGCGACGGGTGCGAGGATCCGGTTGGATTCGAGGTCGGAGAGCAGGAGGCATAGTAGTCCGGCGATGACTGTTCCGCCGGAGGCGAGGATGGGTTCCACTGATCCGCGGATTGCGGCTTTGGTGGCGGTGAGTTTGTTGTCGTAGTTGCGGAGTTCTTCGCGGTAGCGTGCGGTGTAGAGCAGGCCGTAGTCGGTGGCGGCACCGATGACGAGGATGAACAGGATGCCTTGGGTTTGTGATGACAGGAGGAAGACGCCTTGTTGGGCGAGGACGAAGACGACTCCGAGGGCTGCGGCGAGCGCGAAGATGGAGGTGGCGAGGACTGCGAAGGGGAGGATAGGTGAGCGGTAGACCACGATAAGGATGATGAGCACGGTGATGAGTGCTGCGGCGAGGAGGATTCCGTCGATTCCAGCGAATGCAGTGGAGAGGTCGGCGGTGAGTCCTGCTGGTCCGGTCACGTAGACGTCGAGGGTGTCTGGTAGGGCTTTGATGAGGTGGTCGCGTAGTTCGGTGACTTGTTGTGCGGTTTCTCCTTCCGCGTCGAGGGCGATGAAGGCTTGGGCTGCTTCGCCGTCTTGTGCGGGGATGGCGGGGCTTGGGTCTCCGATGGCTCCGATGTCGGTTGCTGCTTGGGCGACGGCTTCGGTGATGGTTTGGAGGTCTGGGCCTGCGACTTGTTCGCCGTCAGCGGCGGTGACGAGGACGATGGCGGGGATGGTGTCGTCGCCGAGGAAGCGGGGGAGTTCTTCTTGGACTCGGGTAGCGCCAGCGGAGCTGGGGAGGAATTGGGTTTGGTCGTTGGTGGAGACTTCTTCGACTCGTCCAAAGAGCGGCCCACCGAAAGCGGCTGCTCCGAGCCAGACGATGACGAGGATGAGTGGGGTGATGTAGGTGCGCCATTGTCGTGCTGGACGTGAGGATGTCGTTGCCACGTTGTGCTCCGTTCGGTGAGGGGCTGGGAGAGCAACCGCATCTACCTTGCCAAGTAAGTAACTAGATAGGCTAACTATTCATTACTGTAGCGCACAAAGGGCCCAACCACCTAGGTTGAGCCCTTCACAACGTGTGATGTCGCGCATCACGACACGACGCGCAACTCCACCTCCGCGTTCCCACGAGTCACCCGCGAATACGGGCACTTCTCATGAGCAGCAGCAAGCAACTCATGCGCCTCCTTGTCATCAACCCCAGGAAACTCCCCCTCAATGACAACAGTAAAGAAAAACCCAGAATCAAACTCACCATTGAGCGCCACCTCAACAGTGACAGCCGACTCACCCACATCAACCTTCCGCGACCGAGCAATCGCCTTCACTGCCCCATGGAAACACGACGCCCACGCAGCCGCGAACAACTGCTCAGGGTTACTTCCCGGCCCGTCATCGCCACCAAGTCCAGCAGGCACTGACAACTCAAGGTCAATCTTCTGGTCCTGTGTGGCAACACGACCAACACGGCCCCCACCCCACGACGTCGCACTCGTCACATACTTCGGGTCAGACATGCTCACTCCTTCTGACAACTTGATTGCATGGCACCTTCGATCCTGCCACCACACCACCCACCTGTCCTGTCGAACACCACCCACCAACACGTGACAACGTCCGCAATATCCCCTCTCAGGATGATGCGCCCCGATGCGCCACATACCTATCATCACAACGTGACATCACCATCCACACCCGTGGTACCAGCGCCAACCACCACACAACCACGCCAAGCAGCCACCCCACCACACCTCACCAACACCCAACGGCTCCTAGGCATCGACCTCGCCCGAGGTCTCGCGCTCATCGGAATGATGGCAGCACACTTCATGCTGTCCACCACCCCCGAACTCCTGAACCCCACCACCTGGGGCGGACTAGTCAACGGACGATCCTCCATCCTCTTCGCCACCCTCGCAGGCGTCTCACTCGCCCTCACCACAGGCCGCACCACACCACCCACCGGCGACGACCTCATCGCCGCACGCGGAAAAATCCTCATCCGCGGCGCCACCATCTACGTCATTGGAGCCTTCCTCACCGCCCTTGACACCCCCATCGCCGTCATCCTCCAAACCTACGGAATCCTCTTCGCCCTCGCCGTCCCATTCCTCACCCTCACACGGCGCACCCTCATCCTCATCGCCATCCCCCTCACCATTGTTGGACCATTACTCACCTACAGCCTGACCAGCGCAAGCAACCTCTTCCTCCTCAGCCTGCCCCTACCCGAATCCCTCTTCAACCCCTCCTACCCGGCGTTATCCTGGATGCCCTTCATCCTTACGGGCATGGCCATCGGCCGCACCAACCTCACCCTCAAGAAAACCCAAGCAGGACTCGTCGCACTCGGAGTTGCACTCGCAGTCATCGGGTACAGCTCAGTGACACTCACCTCCATGACAGCCGAAGCACTAAGCACCGAATCCAGCAACACAGCCAAAGACGACGACAACACCACAGACATTGAGACCCCATACATCGACGATCAGGAATACGGCACCGCCACACTCGAGGACCTTGAACCAGGCCAGTTCCTTGTCAACGGCTTCGTCCGCGACGAAATCAACCTCGAAGGACTCGAATGCACCGACTCCACCTACACCGACTCCACCACTGATCAACGTGATGTGAACTGCTACCGCTACGAGGAACTCTCCACCCCCACCGAATCCACGGAGAACATCGACCTCAATGAGGTCATCCTCGCCCCCGTCCGCGACCTCGCAACAACCTGGGCCACCGCAGACCCCCACTCAGCCACACCACACGAAATCGTCGGATCCGGCGGATTCGCCATCGCTGTCGTTGGCCTGTGCCTGCTCATCGCCCACGCTGCGCGTTACGTGCTCTACCCCATCATCGCCATGGGCTCCATGTCGCTCACCATCTACTCCCTCCACGTCCTGACCTACCGGTTCATGCAAGAAACAGTCATGATGTCTGGACAATTCACCTGGGGACTATGGCTCGGGTCAATCATTGCGCTCGCTGGTTTCGCGTCCTTGTGGCGCATGAAGTTCACCAAAGGCCCTCTCGAACGGGGGGTGAACACCATCATCCGAGCGACCACCCCTCATGGGGAATGCTCCCCGATGACAGATTCGCGATTTTCTGCTAACAGCAAGTCTGCCAGCGGTTTTGACGCATCGACAGATGTCAAGAAACCGCAGGAACTCGCGGAAAGTTCACCCGCACAACACGGAACTGGGGATCCTGACCCCACCAACCAGGAACAATGCAAGGACACACCATAGGTCAAAGAATTAGTTTCGCAACCGCTCACGCATAATGTGCACACTCCCTCCCCACGTGACAGAGTTTTGGTTGTTGGCACAACGCCTTCACGTTTGACCTTCATGGCGCCAACGCCTTCAACGAAAGGGAACATGACTATGAGCATCATCAGCTGGATCCTCATCGGCCTCATCATGGGAGCTATTGCACGTGCGGTTCTTCCTGGGCGCGCAGCGGGCGGCTGGGTGATCACACTCGTCATTGGTGTGCTGGGTGCACTCCTTGGTGGGTGGCTCGCGGGGGCTCTGTTCGGAGTTGATGCGAACGATGGTTTCTTTGACCTTGCAACCTGGTTGTGGGCCTTCCTTGGTTCACTTCTCGTCCTTGTTATCTGGGGCGCAGTATCTGGCCGTAAGAAGTAACGGCCTCTTCTCCCTCACGCAAGTTGGGCACCTACTCCACGCGAGTAGGTGCCCAACTTGCGTGTGGCAGACACGACTGACTCCCGGCTCCCCTTCACCTGTGCAGGTGCCTGCGGGGCGCACTGAAGCGCTCGTTGGTATGGCGGTGAGTTTTGTTAGCGCCATTCTTTATCTTGTTGCGATCGTCTTTTTTACGTACTACTGATCGGCAAAGTCACCCGGGTGTCGCAGAGCCTTGCCCCAGCATTGTTGTGGTGGGCTTAGAGCGTTGTAGACCCTAGTTGACGATGCGGTTGACGCTGACGTACGTGATGTGCGCGGCAGGAACCCACCCTTTGTTGCCACCGACGGTGATGTAGGTCCACCCGTGTTCGCTGGTGATGGGTGAGATTGTTTTCTTCTTTGCCAGGTTGGTCACGGCTTTGCCGTTGGCCCACGCGGTCGTGCGCATGGTGGTGGGTGTGGTGATGCGGTGGCGTTTGTCGATGAGGCGCACTGTTTTTGGTGGTAGCCAGCCGGTGGTTCCGCTGACGGTTACTTTGGCCCAGCCGTTCTTTTTCACGCTGATCAACTTCATGCGGGTACCGGACGCCAGGGTGCGCTTCTTTGCCGATGTGCTGCTGGCTTTGGAGCGGAGTACCACCTTTTTTGCGGCACTGTAGTAGCGCACTTTTGTGGTTGCGCGTGGGACTGCGGCCTTGGTGGGTTGGACTGACCCAATGGCCACCCACCCGGTTTTGCCTTTGACAGTGACGGGGATGAACCCGTTGCTCGCTTGTCCTGGGGTGTGCGTGAGGACCGCGTTGGGCACCAGGGTTGTGGTGGCTTTCGCGGTGGCTGATGGTGAGGTACGCAGGGCCACGTAGAGCGGCGTGTAGTAGGTGCAGCTCTTGGGTTTTTTCACGCTGGACACGGCGGTGGCGTTGGCACGTAGATCGATTCCTCGGTCTTTGAGGAACGTGACGGGGTTGACTGCGGTTCCGGTTCCGTGGAATTTGTCGCGCCAGATTTCGAGGTGAAGGTGGGGGGCGGTGGATGCACCGGAGGATCCGACGAGCCCTATTTTTTGCCCTGCGGTAACCCTGTCGCCGACTTTCACGTATTTTTTGGCGTTCCACACGTGGACGTACACGGAAAAGTAGGTGCGTTTCCCAACCTTATGCTCCACCCCGATGTATCCCGCTCGGGTGTTGGTTCCATTGACGGTGTATTTCACGACCCCGTCGGCAATGGCGTAGATTTTCGCGTTGTTGGGTGCGGCAAGGTCTTCGCCTAGGTGCATTGTTGATCCGCCGCGTACAGGGATACAGCGTGCCCCATAGGTGGAGGACACCCGGTAGGTTTTGGTTTTCAGCGGGTAGGCCCAGTCGTTGGCAGCGGTGGTCGCTGTTGCCAGGGGTGCCTCACTGGTGGCTGCTGTGACAACTGGTTGCCCGGTGATGGGTGGGGTTGCTGTTGCGGCCCCTGCTGTGGTGATGGTCAGTGTTGCTGTGATGACCGATGCGATGAGTGCGTAGCGCAGCGTGCGGCGCGTAATGTGGTGTTCCCCCATGCTTCCCCCTGTCGGCGTTGACGCAGAGTTGTTAAGGAAAACTCTGCCGTCAACGCCCTGTGCGTACTAGGTGGAGAAAGGGTGAAGAATACAGTGGCTCCCGCCCACACATGGTGGACGGGAGCCGGTGCACATCACGGTGCGCGCATTCGCGCTGGTCCTTGGGGACTGTGAGCGTTAGTCGCGGTAGGTGATGTCCTTGTCCGAGTAGTTGCAGGCACTCGATGGACCGGAGGCGACCTTCTTCGGTTCACCCTTGGTCACACCTTTGTACTCTTCACAGATCGCGATCTTGCGCTTGGAGTCGCCCACGATGGTGACGTTGCGGATGGTGGCTTTGTCACCAAGGTTGGAGTTGATACCCACCAGTGACTTGCCTGGTGCGGTCACCATGATGTTGTCAATCTCCACGGACCGCGCGTACTGGGTTGAGCAGTTACCGCAGGAGCGGAAGACTTTACCGAAGTCTTCGATTTGGACGTTCTTGATGACCATTTTGCCTGGGCCGTTGTGCTGGAAGACTTTGTCGTCAGCAGAGCGCGCCCCACCACCGTTGATGGTCATGACTTGACCAGAGATTTTGCCCTTTTGTGTAGCGGCGTCTTCACCAACGTTTTCCCACCACACGTTTTCGATGGTGCAGGTTCCCTTGCAGTGGATGCCGTCACCAGCGCCTTCACCGATGATGACGTTCTTGATCGTGGCACCATCTTCGAGTTCAAACATGGCGGGTTGAGATTCGTCTTGGCTACCGTCGGAGATGCCGTAGTAGCGGACCATTTTCCCGTCAAGACCTGACTTGGGAACCTTGATGGTGGAGGACACCTTCTTGCTTGATGCAGCCTTAGGCCACGCAGCGAATTGACCGTCAGCCTTACCGGTGTCACCAGAGTTGTTTCCACCAGTGTTGCCGGTGTCACCAGAGTTGCTACCGCCGGTGTTCCCTGAGGTGGACACTGGGATGAGTTTCCACTGTTGGTTGTACTGGTTCTTGTTGGACAACACAGTGATTGATGCGAAGTCCGCTTTGGACCGGTCAGTGACGGTCACGGCACCGTTGTTCGCACGGTTGATGAGGCGAACGTGTTCACCGTTGTTGGAGTCCACGAGCTTGAACTGCTGGTTGTACCGGTCGTTGCGGTCCCACTGCTTGAATGGGGTGCCGTCTGCGGTTTTGTTCTCCCACAGGTCGATGACCTTGCCGGAGTGCCGGTTTTCGATCACGTAGTAGCCGCTACCAACGGAGATGAAACGCCATTGTTGCCAGGCGCCGTCGTTGCGGGTGTACTGCTGGAGTTCACCGCCAGCTGCGGTGGAGAAGTTCGCGACCTCGAGAGCTTTCCCACTTTGGTGGTTTTCCAGTACATACCACTTGTTGGTGTCAACCGATGCTGCCTGGGCTGGGGTGGCAACAGCCAACCCAACAGCCCCGGTGAGCGCAACAGCGAGCGCTGCGCTCCATGCGGCTTTCAGGGTGCGGGCGAAACGCCGGCCTCCTTGTGCCTGGTGTGTCATTGTTCCTCCTGTGTCGGTGTCCGGCGTCCGTCTAGCCGCCGGGCAGGGGGGTGCTTGTGTGACACTGCCCCCTTCGGTGCGGCACGGTCACACGGATGGGGAAGGTGTGACCGCGCACAGCAACCTGTTTGTGACCTTACCGAGACCTTTGGGGTGACCACATGGGCACTGCTCACTAGGTCTAGTCCCCGGTGACCACTGACCACCACGGGCGCGTCATGGCTGGTCCTGCGTCACTGGCGGGGCGACAACACAGGGTTGTCACAGATCGCGCCCTGTCATGGGCGCGCTGAGGAGGTGTGCAGTTCCTTCATCACTGTGTCGAAAGAGCGTTCAAGGATTTCGGTGAGGACTCCGTGATCAACCGCATCAAGTCGCGTGATGTACAAGCAGGACACGGTCGTGCGATGAGGTCCTAACCGGGTGAGTTGGCAGGCATGCCGGTCACATCCTTCTGGAAGGTACACGGTCAAAGCGCGGGAGCGCGGAGAGAAACCGGCGGCTGCCGCGGTTCCGGTGCGGCCGGTGGCGTACCGGTAATAGTAGGACCCGAACCCAATGATGCTGCTCCCCCACAACACCGGTTCGTGACCGGTGATTGCCCGGTAGATCGGGAGAAGTTCCCATGCTTCACGCTGTCTGACCTCACGGTCGAGCTGGTTGATGAAGTCCTCGACAGGTACGTCTGTTGGTTGGGTCAGGTTGTCGGTGGTGGCCACGCTGCCATCCCTCTTTTCTCACATCTGTTCTCAAGATCTCTTGGTCAAGGTTTCTTGAGCATCCTGTGCTGTTCCCGTGACCACACCCAATGCACCCATTCAGAGGCCACTCAACACCACCGACCCGGAATGCATCCGCGTAATCACCCACCCCTTGCATATCACGCTCCTGGAATACCTGCTCGAGGTACACCGGGCAGGGCGGGTTGCTGCTACGCGACAGTCACGCCAAAGAGTGACCCCACAGCAAACGTCAATGCCAGTGTGAGGCTTCCCCCCACAACAACCCGGGTAATCGCTCGTGGAACGTTCGCTCCACCGAGTCGCGCCCCTGTTCCCCCGGTTAACACCAGTGCAATGAGAACAGCTCCGACGGTGACCGGTATTTTCCAGCCACCGGGGACAACAATGACTGCAAGAAAAGGAAGTAATGCGCCGGCAACAAATGCAAGAGCAGACGCAATTGCCGCATGCCACGGGTTGACAATTTCGTCGGCCGGGACGGGTACCCGCGATGCGCGTTGCGCGTCACGAGCAGACGACACAGACACGTATTCACCCAGCGCCATCGACAATGCCCCACCCACAAGGGCAGCTAAACCAGAGGCAATGATGAGCGTGTTATTTGAGGTGGCAGCCGCAACACCGACAACAACAGCAGCCACAGACACGATCCCGTCGTTCGCGCCCAAAACACCTGCGCGCAACCAGTTGAGGTGAGCGGCAGAAGGCCCTTGGTCATCGCGGGGCTCGTTCACAACAGTTCCTGGGGTCATATCTATCGTTGCCATAAATTCATGGAAACATAAATAGACACCCAATTCTAGAAAGGGAAGCATGGCCTAAAAAGAAAAAGGCGTGCCTATTTTAGGTTAGCCTTTTCTTTTCTTTGGGTGTTGAGGTGCAGATCGCGGGTACACCGTGCTGACAGGTACAGTCAGGGGAGCCCCCACCCCTGCGTGAACACTCCCCCGGTTTCACCCGACCCCCCAAGTGAGATCACGACCGATGCGTTTTGTTCGTTTCCTTGACCCGTTCCTTCTTGCTCTGCTTGGCGCAGTGATCCTGGCGTCCTTCGCGCCCGCACGCGGCGGCGCAGTCCCTCTCCTTGATGCGGTCGTCGCCGTTGTTATTGCGTTGCTGTTCTTCCTGTACGGGGTGCGGTTGCGCACCGACGAAGCCGTTGCTGCGGTCACCCATTGGCGGTTGCACTCGGTCATTTTTGGGTTCACCTATGTGGTTTTCCCTCTTGTTGGGTTGGCGTTGCTGGCACTTCCTGAGTCAGTGCTCCCCCGCGATCTCACTCATGGGCTGGTGTTCCTCACGCTGTTGCCATCCACCGTGCAGGCTTCCATTGCGTTTGTGTCCATTGCACGGGGCAACATTGCGGGCGCCATTGTTGCAGCGTCCGCGTCCAACCTGCTCGGAGTGATCCTCACTCCGGTACTCGTTGCCCTACTTTTGGGGTCGTATGCGGGGGTTGATGCTGGGGCGATTGTGCGCATCGGCGGTCAGATTCTTGCCCCGTTTATCCTCGGGCAGATCGCCCGACGCTGGCTGATCGGGTGGGTGACCCGACACCGGCGGGTCACCCTCTTCACCGACCGTTCCGTTGTTGTTCTGGTGGTGTATTCGGCGTTCTCCCAAGGGGTGGTGGCAGGGATCTGGTCGCAGGTGGGAGTGCGCGACATCGTTGTGATGCTTGTTCTGTCAACGGTGATCCTCGCCCTGGTTTTGTTCGCCACCTGGTCCGTGTCTGGGTGGTTCGGGTTCACCCGGGAAGACCGCATCACCATCCTCATGTGCGGGTCAAAAAAGTCGCTGGCGACCGGCGTCCCCATTGCCACAGTTCTGTTCCCGGCCGCAACCTTGGGGTTCATCATGTTGCCGGTGATGATCTTCCACCAACTGCAACTGGTTGTGTGCTCCATCATCGCTACCCGCATGGGGCGCAAAGCCGACCCCATCAGCGTCCAAGTGCCATAAAAAACAGTTGCGCGTCAGCGTTCGTGCGGTCACAGTGACACCATGACCACACCACCAGGAACCGTTGTGTACACGCTCACGAACTGGGCTGATACCACACACCCCGATCATGGCCTGCTGCGCGCAGGCGTTGAACTGTCGCACCGTGAGGCGGAGGCTTTCCACGGACACCCGGACTTTTCTGAACCGTTTGAGGGCATTTTCGCTGAGGCTTGTCGCGGCGAGTATTACGACCGTGATTTTGTGGTTCTTCGTGACGATGCGCCCGATGGTGAAGTGCGCGGGTTCCTGCAGGTCCTGTACCCCCTGTCTGATAACACTCACCTGGGGTTTGTGTGGAGCGAAGCGCAGGGGCGGGACACCGACCTCACGGTGGCGCTGTTAGCTGAGGCGGAACGGTTAGCGGCAGCGCGGGGGCGCACATCGATCATGGAGTGGACTGACCACCGGGAAGCGGCTGACGGCGAGCCGGTTCTTGACGCTGCAACGGGCGCTGGTCGTATTAACCCCACAGATTCGTTAGCGGCCGCCTATCTTGCCTGCGGGTGGGAATTAGAACAGACAGAGCGCCACTCGATTCTGCCGCTCCCGGTGGACCAAGAGATGTTGGACCGGTTCGCGGCGCAGTCGCGTGCGGTGGCGCACCCGGCCTATGAGTTGGTGTCGTGGGTGGATCGCACCCCAGATGAGTTGTTGGCTGGGCATGCCCGTCTTAATCAGGCCATGAGCACTGATGTTCCTCACGGTGAACTCGACATGGAAGAAACCGTGCACACCCCTGAGCGGGTGCGGTACAACGAGGACACGTTGGCGGCAGCAAACAAGGGGTACCTTGCGGTGGCGGCGCGGCATTGCGAGTCCGGTGAGATTGTGGGCTTCACTCGGGTTGATTACCCGCATGTGTGGCCTGAGGCGGTTTTTCAGGCAGCGACCCTCGTGCTTGATGGGCACCGGGGCCACCGGTTAGGGATGTGGATGAAAGCGGACTTGCTCACTCGGCTGCGCGAGTTGCGGCCCGATGCGCGCAGGCTCCACACATGGAATGCCTCAGAAAACGACCACATGCTCTCCATCAACGTGGCTTTAGGGTTTGAGGTTCGTACCGTTGTTGCGGCGTGGCAAAAGAAACTCACCCCCATTCATACGTGAGTTTTGTGGGGAGGTGTCCCCGTCCCCATCGTGTTTGTTAGGACGGCGGCGTTATCTCCTCGTAATGTTGGCGGCACCCACCCCTTCCTCCACAACAAAGGGAACCCCATGCGATCACTCGCACGTTGGGTGGCAGCCGCCGCCACAACATCACTGGCACTAGCCGGGGTCACCGGCGCTGCGCTCCCCGCGCACGCCGCTGGCCCTGACCTGCTGCCCCTGACCATCGACAACACCAGCGGACTCACTGAGGACGTGTACCTCTACGTCCTTGGCACAGACCTACAAACCGGGAAACTCGGCTGGGTCGACTCTGCTGGAACGTTCCACCCGTGGCCGGCGGGAAGTAACCCACCAGCCCCCGCACCCGATGTAGCAATCAAGGGCGCATCGACAGGCGGACACACCACCCTCACAGTCCCCCGCGGGTTCTCCGGGCGTGTGTACTTCTCCTTCGGAGACAAACTCCCCTTCGCCCTCACCCAAGACGGGCTCGTCCAACCCGCACCCTGGGCGCCCGGGGACCCCACCGAGAACATCTTGTTCGACTGGACCGAGTTCACGTACAACGACGCTGGACTGTGGATCAACAGCTCCCAAGTGGACATGTTCGCCCTCCCCCACGCCGTCTCCGTCACCGGGGCTGACGGGCGCACCGCCACCACCGGACAAGTCAAACCCGGTGGACGGCAAGCCGTCATCGATGCGCTGTCAGGACACCCCGACTGGGCTGGATCAGTGATCACCCGTGACGACGGCACCGTCCTGCGTGTCCTTGCCCCCGGCAAAGCAGCCGGGGTTGGTCTCATGAGCCCCACCTACCTCGACGGGTATATTGCGTCCGCGTGGGACGCGTACGCCACCCGGGACCTGACCGTCACCCCCTTCAGCGATCAACCCGACGTCACGTTCACCGGCCGCACCCACGGATCAACGATGCGCTTCACCGACTCCACGGGTGCAACCGTCGCCCAGTTTGACCGGCCCTCCAGCGCGGACGTGTGGGGATGCGATGGGGCACTACACGCCCCCAATGACCGGGTGGTTGGGCCTATCGCGCGCACGCTGTGCGCGGCGTTGACCCGAGGCACGCTGGGAACGTCCACGGTGGAACCAGTCACTGACGCATCGGCTTTCTACACAGGTGACCCAGTCAACCTGTACGGCAAAGCAGTCCACGACGCCATGGTGGATGGGCGGGCGTACGCGTTCGCTTTTGACGACGTGGGGGCGTTTGAGTCGCTTGTCCACAGCGGTGACCCCACAGGTGCGCGGATTAGTTTGACCGCGCTCACCGGCAGCGAGTCCAGTGGATCTGGTGACGGTGACGCTAGCGGTTCGGACGGGTCTGACGATGCAGGGAACAGCGGCGGCGACACCGGCGGTTCCAGCGGCGGCAGTACCGGGGACGGGTCTGACGACGGTTCCGGCGATAACACTGGGAAGGTTGCGTTGCGGAGCGTGTTCAACGACAAATGCGTCACCGTCCCCATGGTGCCGGGCAGCGCTGGCGCACCTGGGTTAGCGTTCAACGACGGTCAACGCGTCCACATGTGGGACTGCGCCAACGGGGCAGGAAAAGTGTGGGAATTCACGGACGGAACAGTGCGCACCACCAACAACATGTGCCTCGATGTGGCTTGGGGTTCCACCGCAAACGGTGCCCCCGTCCAGATTGCGCACTGCTCAGGAAACGCAGCCCAACAATGGGTGCTCTCCGACGCAGGTGACCTTGTCAACCCACAAGCCAACAAATGCGTGGACATTGTGGACCGCAACCAAAGCAACGGCGCCGCACTCCAACTGTGGGAATGCTCCGGTGAACCCCACCAAAAATGGGTGACCAACTAACCCAGCAGAACTCGTTGACGTGCCAGGTGCTCTGCGGTGACGACACCAACCGGCCACTACACGCCGGTGACCACCGCTCCTCCACGGGCCCCTGCCACACAACGGAGGTCTGCTTTACCACGGCGGGTCTGCCTCACGGCGAGTGAGGCGGGCCCGCCGGCCCACCAGCCCTCGTTGATTGAAGCGACGGATTAGCCTCAACGTTAGCTGACCAGGTGCCACAACTTTTGAGCAACCCCGTAGCACGTACTCAATCGGCCAGGCCCAGATCTGCCGTCAACTTATTGTTTGAGACAGTCTGAAGCCGCCTACCCCGGTGTGCTTCCACATCACGCAAACCCACCGGCCACTAACAGGGGCTTGGGACCTCATTCAACGACCTCGTCGTCAATGAAGGCTTCAACTGCTTTTGCTCGAACTTGCCATGGTTCGTAAGTTTCCCCACCTGTCAGTTTCCGAAGTCCTCAGCACTTCTGTCCATAGTCCATAGCACTGCCGCCCGCAAGAGGAACCCCTACTGGGACGGATTTCCCCCGGTCGTGAGTTTTTCTCAGGAGCCGCTTACTGCGCTTAATTGATTTTGGTTTCGTGCAGGTCCAGATACGCACCCGTCACTAGCGCGCTTTCCTCAATTCCGAATGCTTCAACGAGCCGGTGTGCTTCCGAAATTGCTGCCTCAGAGTCCATTTTGTCGCCCACGGTCACTTCCAGTTCCACGAACTCGCCCAGTCCTTCAACGCGATCGAGGTGCACCCTGGCCTGACCGATCTGAAACACCATTCGGTGCTTCCGAACCCGTCCGGCCTCGCCGTAGGCGAGGGCCAAGACCGATCGCAACCCCTCGGGGTCGGCTGTCTCCGAATGGATGTAGAAGGATGTTTTGGGACCGAGCTGATCTGCCCTGCGATAGAAGATCAGTACACCGTGTCGGTCGTCAAGGACCCGGAGCTTGAGCCTGCCATTGGGGCAAACGAAAAAGGTATCGTCTTGGGCAACATGCTCTGGCCCTGCATCTGCCAAAGACGCGACAACCGGAATCAGGGTCTTGAGGCTGGCCACGCGGGCTTTGATTTCGATATTCGTCGGCATGAATCCACTAAACCACGTCGTTATCGTCGAGTGCCCATCAGGGACTGCCCGTAGGTCGAACCTTGAGCGGGAAATTTGGGTGAGAATTGGATCATGACAAATGAGTGGTTTGATAAGCCTGGTGGGGAGCCAGTGGAACTAAAGGAAGCTGATCCACTGTGGCCATTGGTAGCGGCTGAATGGTCTAACCGAATCCAATCGGCCATCGTTCCCACGGTTGCGCGAATAGAACATGTAGGGTCAACATCGATCCCTGACCTGATCGCCAAGCCCGTACTTGACCTACAAGTATCTGTGCCAGATATAAACGATGAATCGGCCTATCGTCCTGGACTTGAATCGTTAGGTCTCGTGCTTCGGCAACGCGAACCCGACCACCGATTCTTTCGCCCACCAGCCGGTGAACCTCGCGTCGTGCACATACACGTCTGCGAAGAAGGATCAGCTTGGGAACACGACGTGTTGCGTTTCCGCGAAAAGCTTCGAGCCGATCCGAATCTTGCCGCCGAATACGCCACGCTTAAGTCCGGTCTCGCTGACCGCTACAGCACTGACCGGCTCTCCTACAACAACGGAAAAGCTCAATTTATCTCGCGCGTCATTGCGGGTGAGTAGTTTCTGCGAAGATTTTGGCTCTAGATAAGTGTCCGCGCAGGTCATTTGATCTGTACGTTCAATATGTCCCGTAAGACGGTGCTGCTTCGCTACCTTCTCGACCCACGGTCTCAGTCCGGGGATCCAGCGTCGCGATGCGACGCCGAACCGCATTCCGGGAGGGGATAGGAAGTCCACGAAGGCGACACGTCCGAGTGATCTCGCGGTGAACGGCAGCTACCGATTTTCGTTGCCGTGTCAGATAGTGCTTGCGGATCAACTCACGGACAAGGGCCTCGACTTCAAGAGATAACCGTGTCCCTCCGCGACCGCCACTGGAGGTGCCAGGGACCAGATCCGAAACCGCCCCTTGACCATCGCGCCATAGTCGGACTAAAAAGTAGACTCGTCCCCGTGAAATTCCCAATTGCTCGGCCGCTTTGTCCACGGCGAAGCCTCCCATGCCGGACTCAGCGAGAGGCCCGATAACCGCAGCTCGCTCGACGGCGAGCTCCCACGCCGCATCGGGGACGGTTAACAGACCACGCCCGGAAATTCGGTCATCCTTGACCGGCTCTTTGTCCACACCTCTATGGGACAACACGTCGGGTCGTGCGCACAAGTAGTGACATGTAAACGATCCATAGTCCTGCGAACAACTCTCTGAACAACGCGATCATCTGTGCTGACGACTTCGGACTCTGACACCACCCGAAACGTCAACGACAGGATACCCATGGCGTTCAAGGAGTCGGTCCAAGGCCGCGAGGCGTTGCTTCCTACGGCGCCGCATGCGCCGGACCCGGCGAGCGACCCCGGCTGTTTCTTTCCGGCTCTTTGGTGTCTTGTTTGTTGTCGGGTCCATTCCCCCGTCGTGCCGGAAACTGACACTTTGGAGGATCTTGACGGGCATGTTGTCATCATTGAATTCGACACAGGCGATTCCCACTGACCGGTCACCAACGTCGAACCCTAACCGGTAGGTGTGGCCTTCTGGAAGTGGGTAGCGCGCAACCAATGGGCGTGTTTGTTTTGCATTGTCACAACGATTCTCTTTCGACGGTAAACGTAAGGATCGCAGTTTATCGTGACCGCTATCACATTTCAAGAATCACGTGGGATGATTCCCGTATCACACAACATGTAGACATTTAAACAATAAAACAAACAACATCTTGGATAAAACGAGAGGCCCTGCCGTTGAGCATTTTCAACGACAGGGCCTCAACTTCCTTCGAACCCCCACCCCACCATCTCGTGGGTCACACGCTTTTACACGCTGGCGCCGGGTAATACCTTCTTCAACACGTCTGACATGGTGATGACACCAATGAGTTGTTGTCCGTCGCGAACAACAACAATTTGTTCGCTTTCTTTGCGCATGCGGGTGAGCGCTTCGTGGACGAGGGTGTCAGCGGGCAGGATCAATGCGGGCCGAGTCATGGTGTCTATCGGTGTGTCTGGTTGTTCCAGGAGGGTGTCACGGACGTGGATAACCTGCACTTCACCATCCGTTGAGGTGACTTGACCTGCCTCAACACCCACAAGGATGCGCATGTGACCGGACCGGTCGGCGGCAGCTTGCACGTCCTTCACCAGCGCCCCAGCGGGGACTGAGGTGGGGGTGGTGTCGCGGCGCACCAGCGCATCGACACGCATGGTTTCTAAATCAATGGCACCCGCCAAGGGGCTGCGTACTGATTCCTCAATGGCACCCACCTCAGCGGAGTGTTCGACCAGGTGACGCATGGTCGCCACGTCGTAACCGCCGGCTGCTGCCCGGTCTACTGGTTCCACACCGGACGCGGCGACAAGCCGGTTGGCCATGAAGTTAATCCACAACAGCAATGGCCGGAAAAGAGCGATAAAACCGCGCGCTGGAATGGCTACTGCTTTTGATGCCATTTCGGGGTGTGCAATAGCCCATGATTTCGGGGCCATTTCTCCGACAACAAGGTGAAGGAATGTCACGAATAATAGTGACAAAGCAAACGAGGCAACACCTGCTGTTGCTTCGGGGATTCCCCAGGACACGAAAATGGGGCCTAACCAGTAATCGATCGCTGGTTTTGTCACTGCCCCAAGCGCGAACGTACAAATGGTGATTCCTAGCTGTGCACCAGCCAGCATCACGGTCAGCTCATTCATGGAACGCAACGCTGCACGCGCGTGACGGGACTCGGCTGCTTCCTCCTCCAGCCGGTGGCGTCGTGCACCAAGGAGAGCAAACTCGATGATGACAAAGAACGCGGACGCCACAATGAGCGCCACGGTGATCGCTGTGACTATCAAAGGGTTCATCGTGCGTCCTCACCATCGTTGGTTGTCTCCGCTGGTGTCGTGGCACTGACCACCGTGTCACGGCTCGCGGGTGTAGGGACACTTCCCGCACTCCCCGCGCTGCGGGCGCTTCCCGCTCTATTCGCGTCCCGTTCCCCGGTGACTTCTTCTTCTCGTAATGACACGCGTACCACGGCGGGTACGTGGCGTTCAACGGCGAGGATGTGCACGTCGAGGTAGCGGTCGATGGGTACGTCAAGGATGGAGTCGGCGGGGTCATCAGGAACATCAATGGTGATGACGTCGCCTTCGTCGGGTAGTGCACCGTGTTCGGCGATGATGAGCCCGGCAATGGTTTCGTAGTCGCCTTCTGGTAGGTCGTGCCCGATGGCGCGTTCGGCTTCGTCGACGTGGACGTCACCGCTCATACGCCACATGCCAAGGCCTTCCGCGACAACGTATTCGGTGATTTCGTTGTCGTGTTCGTCGGTGATCTCTCCAACGATTTCTTCAGCAAGGTCTTCGAGGGTGAGGATTCCGGCGAACCCTCCGTACTCGTCGACCACGCAGGCCAGTTGGTTTTTGGTGTGCGCCATCTCAGTTAAGGCGTCTGGCAGGGACATGAGCGTGGGAACGACGGTGGGTTCACGCATGACATCCACAACTTGTGCGTTATCTGGGGCGCGCAGGACATCAATGAGTTGGATGATTCCTACGGGTTCGTCATTGTCGCCAATGACTGGGTAGCGGGTGTGTTCGCGGGCCATGAGTTCGCGGACTTCAGCGATTGTCATGGTGGGTTCGACTACACCGACACGGCCGCGAGGGACCATGGCGTGTTCGACGTCTTCGGTGGGGAAATCAAGAATCCGGTCAATAATCACTGATAAGTCTGCTGGTAGGTCCCCTGATTCGCGGGAGTCCGCAACAATGTGTTCCAGGTCAGCGGTTGTGGCAGACGAATCAACGTCATGGACTGGTTCAATGCGCAACAGTTTGAGTAGCCCGTTCGCGGCATGGTCAAACACGGTAATCAACCACCCGAACACCGCTAAGTAAATAACGGTGGGGCGGGCCAGTGCGCGTGCCAGCGGCTCCGGGTTCGCGATTGCCAGGTTCTTGGGGTAAAGCTCACCAAAAATCATTTGCACCACCGTGGACACTGCGAGCGCGAGGATGGTTCCGACGGTGATGGAGACGGTGGTGGGGATTCCGGTGTCGCCGAGGAGTCCGGCGAGGGCTTGTCCGACGAGGGGTTCGGCGACGAATCCGACGAGGAGGCCGGTGACGGTGATGCCGAGTTGTGCGCCGGAGAGCATGAAGGAGGTGCGTTTGGTGACGGTGAGGGCGCGTTGTGCGGTGGTGTCTCCGGCTGTGGCTTGGGCGCCGAGGCGGGAGCGGTCGACGGACATGTAGGCGAATTCTTGGGCGACGAAGAATCCGTTGGCGGCGATGATGATCGCGATGACGAGGAGTCCGAGGAGGAGGGTGAGGATGTCGGTGAGCATTATGAACCGACCTGTGGGGGTGTGGGGTGGGGTTGATGGGAGGGTTCGTCGGGGGCGCTATAGTCGCCGTCTTCGGTGGGGTTCATGTGGGTGTGGGTTGTGCCTTCTCACCTGTGTGGGTGGGTTGGTGGTGTGGTTCTTTGGTTATAACGGTGATTGTAACGAGATGGTTCCTGGTGTGCTGGGTGGTGGGTTATTGGGTTGCGGGGTAGGTGAGGGTGGTGCCGTTGGTGTGGGCGAAGTCGGTGAGGGTGGCGTTGCGGGTGGTGGTGGGGTTCATGATGTGGCGGACGGTGTGGCCATGTGGTCGGCGTAGTGGTTGAAGGAGGCGACGCGCCATGCGGTGTTGGGGGTGGGGGTGTCTTTGGGGGTGTAGCGTCTGCCGCCGAGGTTTTTGATCCAGGTGTAGGTGATGTCGGTGGGGAGTTGGGTGGGGAGGGTGTCGTGGTTCCATTGGGGGTTGCGGCGTGATGCGGGGTAGGAGCGGACGTCGATGAGGGCGGTGACGTTGTTGTTGCGGAGCATGGTGACGACGGTGTCGATGCTGTGGGTGGAGTGGCCGAGGGTGTAGATGGTGTGGGGCATGGGTGGGGTCCTTTCGTTGCCCATCTACTGTGCCAGGGGTTGTGGTGGTGTGCAGGGTGGGGGTTGGTGGGGTGTGAGGGTGACGGTGTCGCCGGGTTGGGGGTCGAGGGTGGGTGTGATGTGGCAGGTGAGGGTTCCGATGGTGGGGATGGTGACGCGGGCCATGGGGTGGCCTTGGCGGAAGAGTCGGTCGGTGAGGGTGCCGGTGAGGGTGGTGTTGGGGGTGGGGGTTTGTGTGGGTGGTGTGGGTGTGGTTGTGGGTGGGTTGATGGCGGTGATGGTGTGGTGGCCGGGGGCGTATCCGGTGAAGGGGGTGTCGGTGAGGATGGCTTCGTAGCCGAGGAATTCGGCGATGTGGCGGTTGGCGGGGGCGCGCCAGAGTTTTTCGGGGGTGTCGATTTGGGGGATGGTGCCGTTGCGCATGATGGCGACGCGGTCGCAGATGGTGAAGGCTTCGTCTTGGTCGTGGGTGACGAAGATGGCGGTGGTGTTGGTGGTGCGCAGGATGGTGCGGAGGTCGGTGGCGAGTCGTTCGCGGAGTTCTTTGTCGAGGGCGGAGAGGGGTTCGTCGAGGAGGAGGAGTGTGGGGTGTGGGGCGAGGGCTCGGGCGAGGGCGACGCGTTGGCGTTCGCCTCCGGACATGGTGGTGATGTCGCGGGTGTTGTAGCCGGTGAGTCCGACGAGGGTGAGGAGTTCGTTGACTCGGGTGTTGCGTTGTTGGCGGGTGGGGCGGGTTGTGCGGGGGGTGTGGGTGGTGAGGCCGTAGGCGATGTTGGCGGCGACGTTTTTGTGGGGGAAGAGTTGGCCGTCTTGGAACATGAGGCCGAAGTTGCGTTTGTGGACGGGCACGGTGTTCATGGGGGTGTTGTTGTAGGTGATGCGCCCGTGGGTGGGGTGTTCGAGTCCGGCGATGGCGCGTAGGAGGGTGGATTTTCCGCAGCCGGAGGGGCCGAGGAGGCCGAGGATTTCGCCGTCGGGGACGGTGAGGGTGATGTTGTTGACGGCGGTGTAGGTGCCGTAGGTGACGGTGAGGTCTTCGAGGGTGAGGGTCATGTGAGTGTTCCTGTGGTGGGGGTTCGCCACCGTTCGGCGATCATCATGATGGTGGCGGTGAGGAGCGCGAGGATGAGTGATGCGGCCAGGGCCATGCCGTAGTTGTCGGCTCCGGGTTTGGAGATGAGTCGGAAGATGACGATGGGGAGGGTGGCGGTGTCGGGGCGGGCGAGGAATGCGGTGGCTCCGAATTCGCCGAGGGATACGGCGAAGGCCATGCCGGTGGCGAGGGCGAGGGCTCGGGCGGCGATGGGCCAGTCGATGGTGGTGGCGATTTTCCATCCGGGTGCGCCGAGGGTTGCGGCGGCGTGGTGTTGGTTGGGGTCGATTGCGCGGAGGACGGGTAGGACGGTGCGTACGACGAGGGGGGTGGCGACGACGGCTTGGGCGATGGGGACGAGGATGCCGTTGGTGCGCAGGTCGATGGGCAGGCCAAGGGGCTGGTTGAGGGTGATGAGGAACCCGAATCCGACGGTGACTGCGGACACTCCGAGGGGGAGCATGAACAGGGCGTCCAGGGTGGTGATGGCGCGTTTACCGGTGGGGGTGGTGGGGCGTCGGGAGGCGACGTAGGCGACGAGCCCGCCGATGATGAGTGCGGTGAGGGTGGCGTAGAACGCGATAATGAGGGAGTTGGTGAGGGCGTCGAACACGGTGACGTTGAGGGTGTTGTTGTCGCCTCGGGTGGTGAGCGCGGTGAAGTTGGTCAGTGTCCAGTTGCCGTTAGCGTCTCGGAATGCGGCGGTGGTGAGGTTGAGTAGGGGCCAGGCGAGGAGCCCGGTTGTGGTGGTCAGGGTGATGAGGGTGGGGAACCAGTCGCGCCGCCAGGTGAGGGGGCGTCCGGTTATGGTGGCGGTGAGGAGGGTGAGGGCGCGTTCTTGGCGGGTTCGGGCGGTCGCGGAGATCCACAGGGCGGTGGCGATGACGAGGAGTTGGAGGACGGAGAGGACTGCTGCGGTGCGTAGGTCAAGGAATTGGACGGTTTGCACCCAGATTTCGGTTTCGATGGTTCCGTAGCCTTGCCCGCCGAGGACCATGACTGTGCCGAATGCGGTGGCGCAGAAGAGGAAGACAACTGCTCCTGCGGATGTGATGGCTGGCATGAGTTGGGGGACGGTCACTGTCCACCAGGCGCGGTTGCGTGATGCGCCGAGTGCGCGGGCCGCTTCGGCGGTGCGGGGGTCGATTTTTTCCCACATGCTGCCGACGGTGCGGACGACAACGGAGTAGTTGAAGAACACGAGTGCGGCGATGACGGCGGTGAAGGTGCCGTCGATGGCGAGGAAACCGAGGGGCCCGTTGGGGGAAAGCAATGCCCGGAAGGCAACTCCAACGACCACGGTGGGTAGGACGAAGGGGATGGTGACGAGTCCGCGCACGAGGGTGCGGCCGGGGAAGGTGCACCGGTACAGGACGTAGGCGCCGGGGATCCCTAACAGGAGGGCCACCAATGTGCCGACGACGCCTTGGGCGAGGGTGATGCCGAGGAGTCGCCAGGTGCGTGGGGTGGTGAGGACGGTGGTGATACCGCTGAGGTCGAGTGCCCCGTCGGTGAGGAAACCGCGTGCGATGAGTGCGGTGACCGGCCACGCGAAGAACACGGTGAGGAACACGAGGGGCACGACAGCTGCGGCGCCCCACAGGGTGGCGCGCCGCAGCGTGGGTGCGTGGTTAGCCAATGATCTGTGCGCTCCAGTCTTTGATCCAGGTGTCACGCATGCGCGCGATGGTGTCTGGGTCTAGGGAGATTGGGGTGGTGGGGACGGGGGCGAACTGGGCCCACGCATCGGGAAGTTCCACGGTGTCCGCGACGGGGTACATGTACATGGCGTCGGGGATGGTGGTTTGGTAGTCCTCGCTGAGGAGGTAGTCAATGAATGCTTGCGCGCCCTCAGGGTTTGCGGCCCCGTGCAGGACCCCGGCGTATTCGACTTGCCGGAAGCAGGTGTCCAGGAGAGCCGATGTGGTGGTTGCGGACCCGTCGTCGGTGACAGTGAACGCTGGGGATGATGCGTAGGACAACGCAATGGGGCGGTCTCCGTCACCGGTTGCGGTGAAGTCCACGTAGTAGGCGTCTTCCCAACCGTCCACAATTTTAAGGCCGTTGTCTTTGAGTTGGGTCCAGTAGTCTAGGTACCCGTCTTCCCCGTATTTCCCGATTGTGGCGAACAGGAACGACAACCCTGGTGAGGAGGTCGCCGGGTTGGTGACCACGGTGAGGTTGCGGTAGGCGGGGTCGGCTAGGTCGTCCAGGGTTGCTGGGACGTCAAGGGAGTGGTTCTCGAACCAGGTGGGGTCCACGTTGAGGCACACGTCCCCAAAGTCAATGGCCGTTAACGTGTCATCACCAGGAAGGGCCAGGTCACGGCTTGTTTGGGAGGCGACCTCGGAGGTGTAGGGGGCGAACACCTCTTCACTGATGCCACGGGAGGCAAACGTGTTGTCGACACCAAAAACCGCATCGGCAATGGGGGCGTCCTTGGTGAGGATCAGGGAGTTCACTAAGGCTCCCCCGTCACCGTTGGTGACAATGGTGAGGTCGTATCCGCTGGTTTTTTCGAAGTCGGCCTGCTGTTCTTCACTCATCTGGAATGAGTCGTGAACAACGACGGTCACAGTCGAGGGGGTTTCCCCCTGGGCGTTGTCTTCGTTTGAGGACCCTGGCACGCACCCGGCGAGCGCGGCGGTGAGGGTGAGGGCGGTGAGGGTTGTGGTAAGTGGGCGGCGGGTGGCCTGTGTGTGGGTGGCGGTGTGGTGGTTCATGTGTCCTCCTTTAAGGTTCAAGGAGGGGTTCCGTGACGGTGTCACGGCGAGATAGCCCGACTCCCTACGCCGGTATGATCCGGGTCAGGTTCGAGGGTCTGCCGGTGCTGGCACTCTCAGCGCGGTGTGCGCTCCCCTGTCGTACGGGTTCATTGTACGGGCGGTGGGGTTGGGGTGAGGTGTGGTGCACGCCACCTGGGGTTGTGCGGGGGCGTGGGTGGGTGTGATGTGCCACGATGGTTGGTGGTATGTGTTGTCGTTGGTGAGGAGGATGTGATGGCGAAGGATCAGTCGACCACGGAGAAGCTGGTGACGATGGGCTTGTCGTTGGCCGCGGGGTGGGTTGCCCACAAGATTGTGGAGAAGGTGTGGGATAAGGCCACGGGTGGGTTGTCACATGATTTGGATGACGACGATGCGCAGGTTGCGTCGGTGATTACGTTTGCGGCAGTCTCTGCTGTGGTGGCGTCGTTGACTCAGGTGATGGCACGCAAATCGTCGCACAAGGTGGTGGCGCGGTTGTCGCCGAAGAAGTAGTGGCGTGTTCCCCCGCTGGTTGCTCCCGTGTTGGGGTGCTAGCGGGGGTGGGCGTGTTTAGTTGGGTGTGATGAGGTTGGTGATTGTGGTGCTGATCCAGTGACCGAAGCTGGCGACTAGGTCGGGTTGGGTGATGACGAACAGCAGCCCCGCCCCCATGAGGAGTAAGCGGAGGATCCCGGCGAGCTCAGCGCGTGCGCTGGGTTTTTTTGTGCCCTTTTTTTCGCGTCGGGGTAGGGGGTTGGTGCGGGCTTGGGCGCGTGCGGTTGCGGCGTTGAGGAGGGTGACTTCGCGGTCGAAGTCAAGTGTTTCAGCCAGGTGGTAGGCCAGTGTGCGGACCTGTTGGGCGTCCAGTACCGGTGGTTTGGTGGTGAGTGCGGGCAACAGTTGGTCCAGGGTGACCACGTGCACGGTGGTGATGTGTTCACTGATGCCGGTTTGTGCGGCGAGCACGAGGATGGGGTGAATGGGAACAGGTGGGAGGGTGGGGTTGTCCACCCGGACCGCGGTGATCATTGAGTTGATGGCGGCGCCTTGGTCCCGCATTTTCTCCAGCACACTAGCCCGCGAGTTCCCGTTTTGGCGTAGTTCACCGTCTGTTGCGGTGACGGTACCGGACCAGTTTTTTGTGTCGAGGACGAACACGCCCTGTGCGTTGACCACGAGATGGTCGATGTTGGCTTGGGGCCTGCCCGGCCACGGCAGGTCGTGCGCAACAAGGTGTTCTTCGGGGGTTAACAGTCCCATGATGGTGCGGGTAGCTCGCTCTCCTCGCACCCCACGTTCGTTGCGTTCATCTCTGCTCAATCGCCCCGCTGGATTAGACATACAGCAAGTATCGGCGGGTGTGGGTGTGGGGTTGACCCCACGCCCACACCCGCCTGACTAATAAGGCTGTTGCGCCTACTTCACCACCACGACGCTGCCTCGAGCTGGCACCATGATGGTGTCACTCACTGTGCTCACCGCAACGGGTGCGTCGGTTGGTGTGGGGGTGGTGTGAGTGCGGGCAACAACTGGCGGAGTGACGATGCGCCCCCCACGCAGGTCCACCCCCTGCAGTGTTCCGTGCCCTCCAACAGGTGGGAACCCTGCGTCTGTGTCCGTGTGGTTCATTGCTGTCACAAATGTGGCACCGGTGTCGCTGGTGCGCACAACGATCTCAAGGCCGTGCGGCACGTCACGCTCTGGGGTTAACCCTGCATCCTTGTACACGGCATCCAACACGGCACGTAAGCTGTCCCCACACAGCCGAGTTGACACATACCAGGCGACCCCTTGCCCATATTCATGGCGGGTGATCGCTGGTCCGCCAGGGGCGGGACCATCCACGTAGGACGCCACATCTTTGGCACCGTCTAACACAAGGTCGTCAGCCCACACATCGCCAGTCAATGTCAGCCCCGGCGCCAACTGGTCGCCGTGCACTGTCAGCGTTTCCCCTGCCCGCAACGGGAGGAATTCCTCCACCGTCACCCCAAGAACCGGGGCCAACGCCGCTGCCAACCCGCCATGACGCACCGTGTCATTGTCGTCAACAACACCGGTGAAGAACGAGGCAACAAACCTGCCCCCGCCCCGCACATACGCATCAATGTTCGCTGCTGCCGCATCCGTTAACAGGTACGACGCTGGGGCAATCACCAACGCGTATTGGTCCAATGCCGCTTCCGGGTGCACAAAATCAACCGTGAACCGGTCGTGGAATAGCTGTTGGTAAAACGCCACCGTACGTTCGCGGTGGTCGACGTCCACCGAAGGGCGCCATTCGAGGTCTTGGGCCCACATGGATTCCCAGTCCCACAGGATCGCTACCTGCGCGCGGGTTGTCGATGCGGTGATCCCCTGGCTGGTGAGATCTCCAAGGGTGGCTCCAAGGGAGCACACCTCACGGAACACTCGAGTGTTGGTGCCGCCGTGCGGGATCATCGCTGAGTGGAACTTTTCCGCCCCAAAGCGGGCTGCCCGCCACTGGAAGAACATGATGCCGTTTGCGCCGCGCCCCAGGTGGGACAGTGCGTTGCGGGTCATCTCTCCTGGGGCTTTGGCGACGTTGCGTTCCTGCCAGTTCACCGCCGAGGTGGAATGTTCCATAAGTATCCATGGCAGTCCGCGCGCCAATGAGCGGGTGAGGTCTGCGTCCATGGCCAAGGTGATGTGGTTGTTGGGGTCACTAGCTGTTAAGTAGTGGTCATTGGAGATGACGTCGCATTCTTGCGCCCACGCCCACAGATCCATTGCTGGGCATGAGGATGCCATGAAGTTCGTGGTCACTGGGGCGGTGGAGTACTGGCGGATAATATCGCGCTCAGCAATGAAGCATTCCAGCAGCGCATCGGAAGTGAACCGCTGGTAGTCCAGGCGCATGGACGGGTTTGTCACCGTTGCGGACACAGCAGGGGCAGGGATGTGCTCCCACTGTGTGTAGGTTTGCCCCCAAAACGTGGTGCCCCATGCCTCGTTGACCGCGTCCAACGTGGTGTAGCGGCGTTGAAGCCACACCCGCCACGCCGCCACCGAATACTCGTCGTACGAGTCGGACACAGGCGCGCCGTACTCGTTGTGTACGTGCCATAAGGCGACCGCCGGGTGGTCCCCGTACCGTTTCGCTAACGCTTCAGTTATTGACGCGCACGCCTGCCGGTAAGCGGGCGCTGAGGGTGAGGCCATCCCGCGTGACGCGTTGGTCAGCACAGTACCGTCCCTGGTCACGACCCGTGCATCAGGGTTGTTGGCGTAAAACCATGCTGGGGGTGCGGCGGTCGGTGTGGCCAGGTCCACGTGGATCTCATTGGCCCATAGCAGCTCAATCAGTTCATCGAGCCACTCAAAATCGAACCGACCTGGCTCTGGTTCGAGCAATGCCCACGACCAAATCCCAATGGACACCAAGTTGACGCCGGCTTCCCGCATGAGGCGCACATCCTCACGCCACACGTGCCGGGGCCACTGCTCCGGGTTATAGTCGCCACCATAGGTGACCGCTTCCAGACCACGAAGGCCGTAGTCACGGGGCTGGAACTGGGGATCGAAACGCATGGGTGTACTTCTCATTTCTCGCGCGAGGGACGGGACACGACACAACGCTGTGCGCGGTCACAGCCTGAACACTCCTCAATGTACCAGTAAGATAACGGGGGTTGCCAATAGCCGCCTGTATGTGCAACATTATTTCCTGTGACCGGTCACAGCGCGGGAGGAACCACGCACCGACCACCACCACTGACTCACCCCACCCAGGGTCACCGATCAAGGAGGATCAATGCGCGGACTAACAAAAACCGCAGCAGCAGCACTCGCCGTCACACTAGGGGTCACCCTCGCCGCATGCGGCTCCGACGACGACACCACGAACAACTCAGCAAAGCCAGGCGAAAAAGTAGAACTCACCTACTGGACCTGGGCACCCAACATGGAAAAAGTTGTTGACGTGTGGAACGCCGAGAACCCAGACATCCAGGTCACGGTCAACAAGCAAGACGGCGGCGACGCAGCCGTCACCAAGTTCCTCACCGCCATCAAAGCAGGCTCTGGGGCTCCAGACCTCATGCAAGCCGAATACCAAGTCATCCCCACCCTCGTCTCCTCAGACGCACTCGCCGACATTTCCGGCTACATCGATGAGACCACCCGCGAAGAATTCTCCGACGGTGTCTGGAACGCGGTCACACTCGGTAGCGACGCCGTCTACTCCGTGCCCCAAGACTCCGGCCCCATGATGTTCTTCTACCGGGCAGACGTCTTCGAGGACCTTGGCATTGAGGTCCCCACCACCTGGGACGAATACGCTGACGCGGCACGTACCATCAACGAAGCAGACCCCGACGTCTACCTCGGCACGTTCTCCGCCAACGACGCAGGCTGGTTCACCGGCCTTGCCACCCAAGCCGGTGCCTCCTGGTGGTCCATGGACCTGGAAGCACAAGCATGGGGCGTGCACATCGATGAAGAACCCACCCAGAAAGTCGCCAAGTTCTGGGGTGAACTCGTCGAAGAAGGCGTCATCAACAACAAACCCATGTACACCCCCGAATGGAACGCCGCACTCAACAACGGCACCGAGGTCGGCTGGCTCTCCGCCGTGTGGGCACCTGGAGTCCTCGCCGGAAACGCCGGCGACACCGCAGGCAAATGGAAAGTCGCACCCATGCCACAGTGGGACGCCAACGCACCCGCCACCGGCAGCTGGGGTGGATCCTCCACAGCCGTGTCCACCCAAAGTGAGCACCCTGAAGCAGCAGCGAAGTTCGCAACCTGGCTGAACACCAACGAAGACGCCGTTGCCGCAATGGTCAAAGAAGCAGGCATTTACCCAGCCGCGCAAACCGCAGCCCTCAGCGCTCTCAACGAAGCACCTGAGTTCTTCTCCAACCAGCCTGAGTTCTACGATGTTACTGCTGAGGTTGCTCAAACCGCTGCGCCCTTCACCTTCGGACCCAACGTCAACACCGCCTACTCGGCCTACAACGACGAATTTGGGAAAGCCACCGAATCCAAGAAAGCAGCAGACTTCGTCAACGCTGTCACCGCAATCCAGACCATCACCACCGAAGACATGGTGAACGCTGGCTTCACTGTGAAGTAACCAGTCGCTCACCTTCCCCAGTAGGGAGTGGCCAAGCCGTCCCCCTCGGCACGGCCACTCCCTACTCACTTGGACCCTAAGGACCCCTCGTGAAGCGCAACACACCCATGGGGCGCAAAGCAGCCCCCTACCTCTTCCTCGCCCCCGCGATGCTCCTGTTCATCGGGCTCATGGCGCTGCCCATTGTTTACGCCCTCTACCTGTCCTTTCGGTCGGTGAAAGTCTCCGGTCTTGGGCTTGGCTCCGGCGGCCGCACCGAAGTGTGGGCAGGGCTCAGCAACTACACCCGCTCGCTTACTGACCCCGACTTTGTGGACTCCGTGATCCGCGTGTTCACCTACGGGATCATCGTGGTCCCCACCATGCTGGGTCTTGCGCTCCTGTTTGCACTGCTTCTTGACTCCGGGCGCTCACGGGCACGCAACTTCTCCCGCCTCGCGATCTTCCTGCCTTACGCTGTGCCAGCCGTGATTTCCTCACTGCTGTGGGGTTTCCTTTACCTTCCTGCCGTCTCCCCGTTCTACTACCTGTTCAACAAAGGCGACCTTGACGTGCCCTCACTGTTGGGCAACGACCTTGTTATCTTTGCGATCTCCAACATTGCTGTGTGGGGTGGCACCGGGTTCAACATGATCGTCATCTACACTGCGCTACGCGCCATCCCCTCCGAAATGTATGAGGCCGCACGCATCGATGGGGCAACTGAACGCCAAATCGCCACCCGCATCAAAATCCCCATCGTGATCCCCTCACTGATCATGACGTTCGTGTTCTCGTTGATCGCGACCCTTCAAGTGTTCGCAGAACCGACCACGTTGCGTCCGCTATCCAACTCGATTTCCACCACATGGTCCCCGCTCATGAAGGTGTACCGCGACGCGTTCATCCGTGACGACATTTACTCAGCGGCCGCCACCTCCATCATCATCGCTGCCGCGACCTTCATCCTCAGCTTTGGTTTCCTGCGCCTGGTAGGTAACCGTGCGTTTAACCAGGAGAACTGACATGAAAGAACGTCCCAGTTACCTCAGCACAGGCATTCTCCTGCTCGGCGCACTGTACTGCCTCCTGCCCGTTATTTGGGTGGTCATGGCCTCCACCAAAGGCGCCAACGAACTGTTCTCCACCTTCACGTTCGCCCCCTCCACCCACCTGTTCGACAACATCGCGGAGCTCTCCGCCTACCGTGACGGGCTGTTTTGGACCTGGATGTGGAACACAGCCCTGTACGCAGGGGTTGGTGGGGTTGCCTCCACACTGGTGTCCGCATCGGCAGGTTACGGGCTCGCCAAATACACCTTCGCGGGCAAAGGACTGATCTTTAAGGTCCTCCTCGCCGGGGTGCTTGTCCCCGCCGTGGTCCTCGCCATCCCTCAATACCTGCTGTTGGCGGAAATCAACATGACCAACACCTACTGGTCGGTGCTGCTGCCCTCGATCATTTCGCCGTACGGGATTTACCTGGCCCGCATTTACGCTGGTGCTTCTGTCCCCAACGACGTCATTGAAGCAGCCCGCACTGACGGCGCCGGTGAAGCACGCACATTCTTCACCATCGCCCTGCCCATGATGGCCCCAGCGCTCGTGACCATTTTCTTGTTCCAGTTCGTGGCGATCTGGAACAACTACATGCTGCCGTTCATCATGCTCGGTAACGACCAGCTCTACCCACTCACTGTGGGGCTTTCCGGTCTTCTCAACCAGGGGGCCAGCCAACCGGCAATGTACACCTCTGTCATCACCGGGGCTCTGCTGTCCATCATCCCGCTCATTGCGTTGTTCTTCTTGCTTCAGCGCTATTGGAAAGTGGACTTTGGTGGCGCTGTGAAGGGCTAACCCAGCCGTTGTTCACGCGCCAGCCCGCGCATCTGCCCTGTTCTGCCCTAGAGTGGCCCTGTGGAGAATGTCATGCCGTCCCCTAACGCAAAAAAGCGCCCGACTATCCGTGATGTTGCGGCTGCCGCGGGTGTGTCCCGCGGCACTGTGTCCCGCGTCATCAATGGTGGGCACTGGGTGTCCCCCGAAGCGCGGGCAAAAGTCGATGCAGCGATTAAGGCGACTGGTTACTCCATGAACCAGCATGCCCGGTCATTGGCGACGGGCCGGTCAAATTCGGTGGCGTTTCTCCTGACCGAACCGCAACACCTGCTGTTTGAAGACCCCACCTTTTCCATTCTGTTGCGTTCGTGCGCGGAACAGCTTGGGGAACGGGAAATCCCCATGCTACTCATGGTTGCAGGGACTCCCTCAGAGCGGCGGCGAAACACCGACTACATTGCTTCTGGGCACGTAGATGGTGTCATTTTGGTGTCCTCCCATGAGGACAACCCGGTGGTGGGTGACTTGTTGGCCAAGGACATTCCAGTGGTTGCCTGCGGGATGCCGCTTGGGTACGAGGACCGCATTGGGTGGGCAGCTGTTGACGAGTTGGCGTCTTCGCGCCGGATGACGCAGTACATCAAGGACCATGGCCGTTCCGTGGTCGCGACGATCACTGGTCCTTTGGATACCCCCGGTGGCCGTTTCCGGTTGGAGGGCTACCGCGATGCCATGGGTGATGAGTACACCGACGAGTTAGTGGCGTACGGTGACTACTCCCGGAAGTCAGGTCATGATGCGGTGCTGGAATTGATGGAGCGGCGTCCTGATATTGACGGGATCTTTGTGGCCTCTGACCTCATGGCGGCGGGTGCGATCACGGCGTTGAATACGTTGGGGCGCTCTGTTCCGGGCGATGTGTCGGTGGCTGGGTTTGACGATCACGCGTTGGCGGCACAGTTAGATCCGCCGCTGACCACGATGCGTCAACCTTTTGATCGGATTGCGGCGGAGGTCATCCGCCTTCTTCTCGATGTGATTGATGGGCGTGAGTACGCGGCGGTGACTGTGCCCACGCAATTGATTGAACGACAGTCGGTTTAGTTGTCCGCAGCGGTGACGGCCAACGAGTTGTTCCATGGGTCGTGAAAGATGAGTGCAGCACCGTTGTGGTGGTGGGCGACGTTGTGGAAGTTGAGCCGGTCGGTGAGCGCAGCAATGTCATCAGTGTGGGGCAGGACGAGGGAGACTTCTCCCAGTCCAAGGCTTGATGCTCGTGGGCCTGCCCCTTGTGATCGCCAGGTGTTCATCGCCATGTGGTGGTGGTAGCCGCCTGCGGCGACGAACAGGGCGCCGGGAACCTGTGCGGTGGGTTCAAACCCAAGGGCTTGGGAGTAGAACTGTGCTGCGGCGTTGGTGTCTCCGACTTGGAGGTGGACGTGGCCAACGCTTGCGGCGCTCACTGATGCGGCCTGTGGTGTGTCGCCGAGGTGTTCAGTGATGAAGGTGTTGGGGTCCAGCCACAGGGTGTCCATGACGACGTGTCCTTGTGGTGTCCAGCGCCAGGTGTCGCGGGGACGGTCCCAGTAGAGTTCGATCCCGTTGCCTTCTGGGTCGTTGAGGTAGAACGCTTGGGAGACGAGGTGGTCAGCGGACCCGGTGAACAGGTGTGGTGCGGATTGCGCTACGCGTAGCAACGTGACGGCGAGGTCGTGTTGGGTGGGGTAGAGGATCGCGGTGTGGAAGAGTCCGGCTTGCCCTGGGTGTGCGGCGGGTAGGTCGGGGGTGTGTCGCAGGACGACGATGGGTGTGGTTTCGTGTCCGAGGGTGTACACGCCTGGGCGTTGGTCACGCGCCGTGGAGGTGCTGTTGTCACTGTGGAGGACGGTGAGCCCGATGACGTGGGTGTAGAAGGTGACCATGGCGTCCACGTCCCGCACGTGCAGGGTGACGGCGTCCATGGTGGTGGCTGCGGGCAGGAGGTTTGGGGATGGGGTGGTGGTGGGCATGGTTCTATCCCACCACCAAATACTTGAAGCGTCAACTAGTTGCGTGGTGTGATTAACACCCACATGTCACCAGCCGAGTCCACATTCAACTCAAACTCCGCTCGCCCTGTGGCGCCATCGGTGTACTCCGCATCACCCGAACACACCAACACCGGCTCATAGGTGTCCACCTCTGAGGGGATCTCAAACGAATCGCGCGCATCCTGCACCAACGCAGGCGAGGAGGCAGCAACCACATCGTTGCCATCGGTGTCCTGGAACGGGCCAAGCTCAGACACATCCGCGAACAACCCATCACAGGTATAGGTCGATTCCAGCGGGAGCGATTGCGCATCGGCAGTAAAGTCGCCCGCATCCACATACCCACTATCCGGCGTCGCAGCAGACCCATCCGCGCCGTCGTCACCCAGCATTGCGCCCCCACCCAGCGCAAGAACCACACTCGCGGCGCCCGCAAGAAGCACCACAGGCCACACCCAGCCAGGAGTTTTCCCCACGTCAGCGCCATCACCTGTGCGGCCCGCTTCAAATTCTGCATAGCCACGGTAGGGCTGACTCCCCACCGTGTTCACAACCTGATGGTTGCGCGGGTACAGGTCAGCGTCAGGTGTCTGCCCTACCGACGAGGGCGGAGCAGGCGGGGCGGAGGCTCCAGCCGGCTCCTGGGCGCGCCCAGCCATGATGGCGTGCCCGCGAGCAATCACCTCATCGGGCAGTTTCCCATCCGTGGGGGTTGGCGCGCTCTCAGCAGTCCACTGGTCGCCATCATAGAACCTGATCATCGTGGGGTTCTGGGGGTCGGGGTACCAGCCGGGGGCGGTGGTGCTCATCCTGCGCTTCTTCCTCTAGTGATCGCTATCCCCACCATCGTACGGGTGAACCGCTTGATGTCACGCGTGCTGGCCTTTAAGTTGGCGCAACGCCGCGCCGACATTGTGGGTGTGACCGTTGAACCTGAGACCCCCAAGACGCGGCAGGACAGTGCGCAGCCCCCGCCGGCTGATTCTGCCGATTCGCCTCTCATCGCGGTAGAGGACGTTGATAGTTTGCCACGTGTACACCCGCTCAAACGTGAGGTGCACTTGAGTTACCCCATTTTAGTGTTGCTTCTGGCAACGATCGGATTTTTCGTGTGGGCGAAACTTGTTGTTGCCGTCTAGCGTGGGGCGCATGGTGCACTGACTACCGATGCGCAGCGCACTAGTGTTTACGGGTGCGGTACACATCCCACGCTTCACGCACACGCGGTACTGTAATTCCGCGTTGTGCATATTCGCGTCTGGTGGCGCGACGCATCACAATGACCCCAATGGTGGCGGCAATGAAAGGCACCGCCAGGACACTGAACGCGACACGGAAGTCCGCGAGCGTATAGTCACCAGCGGGAGCGACAAGGTCAAGTGCCACGCCAACAGCAAAGATGCACAGGAAACCGCCCACAAACCCGCCCATGTTTGCAAGACCTGACCCAACCCCAAGACGTTCCACCGGGTTGGAGGTGCGTGCATAGTCCAGGCCAATCAGTGAGGCCGGACCACCCACAGCCAACGTCACCACGAACAGGACAAGGTGCCAAAGAGGGCGCGGTGTCGTGGGAATGAGCACAGATAACCATGCGACAACAAGCGCACCAGTCACCGCAAAAACAAGCCATGACCGCCGCAACGGGTGACGGGCACAGTATTCACCAATCAGCGGACCAGACACCATGGCAACCAGCGTCATCACAGTGAAGAGGGTGGAAGCTTGTGTTTGGCTGAGTTCCTGGCCACGCAAAAGGAACGGGTACCCCCACAAGAAAATGAACACGTTAAAACTGAACGCGGTGACCATGTGGGTCCAGAAACCCAACCACGAACCCGCAGTACGAAACGCCCCGCGAACAGGGCGCACATCGGGAGATGCGGGAACAAAGTCAATGGGACGTAACCGCACTCCGGCTGCTGTGGTTGGCGGCTGCGCGGGAGCATCACGTACCCACGTGAGAACCCACGTGAACGCAGCAAACCCCACAATACCGAGGACAGAAAACGCGACCGGCCAAGACGTTCCATGAAGAAGAACCACAAACGGCACCGCGGAAATAATCTGGCCCAGTTGCGCGATCTGCCCAGTGATTTGGCCAAGCAACGGGGCACGGCGCGGTGGGAACCATGCAGCAATAATCTTCAATACGGACACAAACGTGGTGGCATCCCCAGCCCCGATGAGAACTCGCGCAGCCAATGCCACAGGAACTGACTCGGCAAAGGCCATCCCGAACTGGCCTAACCCCATGAGCAACGCGCCCACTGCAATCAACCGGCGTGCACCAAGCTTGTCTAACGCCATACCCACCGGGATTTGCGCACCCGCATACACGAGTAATTGCACAACAATGAACATCGACAGCGTCGTTGCAGGAACATCAAAACGCGCCGCGGCCTCCAAACCAGCAACACCGAGCGAGGTGCGGTGCACCACCGCTGCAATGTACGCGGCGGTTGCCGCACCCCACACAACGTAGGCGCGGCGCAGTGAATACGCAGGGGCTGACACAGCCATAACCACTCCCTTTCCACCACATCATAAAGGAGCACGCCGCAAAGTCGGGCCGAAAGTCCCGGCCACGTCGCCATGTGGTCTGACAACATAATTGTTGTCAACAAGTTCTGACGTGGGGATGAGGCCAACACCGTTTTTGACCCCTCTGTACGGTGTGTGGACGTCCTCAGCGGCGGGAGGAAGCGCGGGCTCCTCCCGCCATTTTTATGCCCGCAACCAGGCGCACGGTGAGTAGGGTGAGGCACATGAGTTCCTTGACTGTGCGCCCCTACCAACCTGGCCCCACCGAAGACGCTGCCCTTCGCGACATCTGCCTGCGCACAGGCGACAACGGCACCGATGCCTCCAGCCTGTACGCGCTGCCATGGCTACTCGCCGCCGTCTACCTTGACCCCTATCTCAAATTTCACCCGCACCATTGCATTGTCATCGCAGATGGCGACACACCCGTGGGATACGCGGTCGGCACCCCCGACACCACGGCCTTCACGTCACGCCTCACCGAGCACTGGTGGCCGCAGGTTCTCAACCGCGTCGCCCAGGTGCAGAACACCGGCACACACCTACTCCCGGCCGACCACGCTCTGGTCACCACAATCCACCAATGGGCACTACCACCAGCCAGCGTTATCTCCTCATACCCCGCTCACCTGCACATAGACCTTCTTGACGCCGCGCAAGGAGGAGGTTGGGGGCGACGCGCCATCAATGAATTGCTCACCACAATGCGCCAAGCTCACGTCCCCGGCATTCACCTGGGTGTCTCCGCTGCAAACACTCGAGCACAGGGTTTCTACACGCACATCGGCTTTACCGTCGTTGCCTTCGCACCATGGGGATCGTTCATGGGAATGTCACTAACCACACCCCCTGAGGCAACTCCCGCGGCACTTCACAGTCAGGTTCACGGAAAAACTTCACTGTGACCTAACCACTTTCCCTAGCACTCCACGACATTCACCTATAGAGTGGGGAACGAAGTTGCAGTGCCTCGCACGTCTGCAGGACTCCCAGTTCGCTGGGACTGTTTGTTCTTGATCTCAAGAGCTGGACGACGAACACCGTGACGACCCTGGCCTCCACCTGGAGGGCGTCAATCCATCTCTTGAAGGAGAACAAAAATGGCATTTGGAACCGTGAAGTGGTTCAACGCTGAAAAAGGCTTCGGCTTCATCGCGCCTGAGGACGGCTCTGCTGACGTCTTCGCGCACTACTCAGCTATCCAGACCAACGGCTACCGCACCCTTGAGGAAAACCAGCGCGTCGAGTTCGACGTAGCGCAGGGCCCCAAGGGTCTGCAGGCGGAGAACATCCGCCCAGCCTGATCTGACGATCATGCCGAAAGGCCGGTCCCACCACTTGGTGGGGCCGGCCTTTCGCTTGTTGCACTCGTCGTTCCTGACGCAGTTCGCGTATTTTTGTCAGAAAGTTTTCCACCCGCATCTCGAAAGCATGGGAAGCACTCACCATTAAAAACGGTGATCGAGCGAAAAACCGGGGCACACTGGGTGAAAAAAGATGGACAACCTTACTGGTCAGATTTGGTTTCTTACCAGGTGGCAAGTAATCTGGGCCTCAGTACCCACCAGGCAACTGGTGGTTGAAAATCAAATTCTTCACCCCTGAAGACCTTGAGCACAACGCCTTTCCCTTCTACGGTTGAGAACGATGAGAACCCATACCACAGGCGACATTGCCCCGCGCGGGAAGACCTGGCTTCCGCTCGGTGGCCGCTTTGCAGGACGAGACAAACTCGTCAACCTGCAGACCACCGACCGGTTTCTCTCCCCGACCGCGCTCTACACCCCTGACACCGTCGTGCGCGTCACCCTAGACACGGAATTCGCACCCCGCCGCACCGAGGACTCCGCCACTCCCCTCCCGCAGCGCCGCGCAGCCCGCGCCTAACCGCATCGACTATTGCTGTGACCGCACCGCCACAGACACAGCAGCACGGCCCGCCGCTCCCACCGGGTTGCGACGTCGCGCACTGATGCGCGCCCGCAGGAACTGCCGCGGGCCCGCAACCCACGCGACCGCACAGTGGGCACTGAGCAACAGCACAATAGCGGCACCCGAGGACACATCCCACCAATAACTGGCATACAACCCCAACACCCCGCTACTGACCGCCACCACAGGGGCGATCCACAACATGTGATGAAAACGGCGAGTCCACAACAACGCAGTCGCCCCCGGGGTAATCAGTAACGCCACGACAAGGACCACCCCCACAGCCTGCACCCCCGCCACTGTCGTCAGCGCAAGCATGAGCAACACAACCCACCGAACTACCCGAACATTCACACCCACAGCGGCAGCAAACCCCGGGTCAAACGCCCACAACGTCACCGTACGGCGTGCCCCCACCAGTAGAACCGCAACCACCAGCGCGATCACCACCACCTGAACCGCATCACTTCGCGTCATGCCAAGGATGTTGCCGAACAACACATGATGCACATCCACCTGCGACGGGTAAAGCGACAACAGCACAACACCCACAGCAAACAACGCGGTAAACACCGTCCCCATCACCGTGTCCTCTTTCAACACCGTGGTCGAGCGCACCGAACCAATCAACACCACAGCAAGAAACGCGAACACCAACGCCCCCACCACGTAAGGGACCCCCACCAGGTAGGCAAGCACAATCCCCGGGAGCACCGCATGCGAAATCGCGTCACCCATCAAGGACCAGCCCACATGAATCAACCAACAGGACAACAAGGCGCACACCACACCCGCAGCAACCGCCACCACAAAAGCGCGCTGCATAAACTCATAAGCTAACGGTTCACCAAGAAACTCAAGCATCAACGCCTCCACGATGCGTAGGAAAAAACAACGACGACACGCGCCTGGGATCTAGCACGTCACGCGGGACACCATCAGCGCGCACCCGCCCACCACCAAACACCAGCACCCGGTCACACAACCGTGCAGCTGCCTCAAGATCGTGCACCGACACCAGCACATCACCACCCTGAGCAGCGAAGTCACGAAGAACACCATGAATGACCTGTTCACTAGCCATATCAACCCCAGCGAACGGTTCATCAAGGATCATGAGTGGGGCGCGCTGCGCCAAAGCACGCGCCACAAACACGCGCTTACGTTGCCCGCCGGACAACTCACCCAAGGGGCGGTCCCGCAACTGGCTTAACCCCACATCGTCAAGCGCGTTGTTCACAATGTCCCGGTCAACCCGTGACGTGCGCTGATACCAGCGCACATGCGGGTGACGCCCCTGAAGAACCACATCACGAACGAGCAACGGAAAGTCACTGTCCACGGCGTCATGCTGCGGCATCCACGCGACGACACCCGCCCGCCGGGCCTGCGCTGACGGGCGTCCACCGATGAGCACTGTCCCGGTGACCCGTGCCGTCCCACCGTGTGGCACCGCACCAACAAGCGCCGCGAAAAACGAGGATTTCCCCGCACCATTGACACCCAGCACCCCAGTGATTGCACCCCGAGCTGGATCAGCATCTCCCAGCGTGACGCTCACCCCCGATAGTGCGTTCACCTGCCCATAGGTGACGCAAAGGCCTGTTGTATGAATCATGGGTTGACGCGGCGTATATATCATGATGTTGCCAATCCTTGTGTGATGACCGTTGCGTTGTAGCTGAGTAAATCAAGGTAGGTGGGGGCAGGTCCTGCCGCGTCTGTCAGCGAATCAACGTAGAGCACACCCCCAAACGATGCACCTGTGTCTTCGGTGACCAGGCGCATTGGTTTATCACCCACTGTTGATTCGCAAAACACTGTGGGAACCCCCTGGTCACGCACTGTGTCAATGACGGCGGCAACCCGCCGTGGGGTTGCTTCGCGTTCGGCGTTGACCGGCCACAGCCACGCTTCAGTGAACCCAAGTTCTGCGGTGAGGTAACTGAACGCCCCTTCACACGTCACCACCGTGCGGTTCTCCGGTGGGATCGTTTCGGTGAGTTCACGGATCTGCTCAAACCGTGTGTCGATGCGGTCGCTGTAGGCGCGACCACGTTCGGCGAACTCGGCGGCGTGCTCTGGCGCAATATCACTGAGCACTCTCACAATGTTCGCAATGTAAATGTGGGCGTTCTCCGCAGAAAGCCACGCATGTGGGTTGGGCACCCCCTCGTACTCTCCTGCGGCGATCGGGATGGGGGTGATTCCCTCCGTCACGGTGATGCGCGCACTGGACACGGAGTTTGTCATTGTGCTGAGCCACGAGTCCAGCCCAAGCCCATGCTCCACGATGAGGTCAGAATGTTGCGCAGTGACGATGTCGGTGGGCGTGGGTTCGTAGGAGTGGATGTCTGCGCCTGGTGGGGTCAATGACGTAACAGTCACGTGCTCTCCTCCAATGGCGGCGACCATGTCAGCGGTGATGGTGAATGTGGTGGTCACCCGAATGTCTGGGGTGGCTTCTTGTCCCTGTTCAGGGGCGGTTTGCTGATGCACGGGCTGGGTTGAACTCCCCGTGCAGCCGCTGCTGAGGAGGACTATCACGATCACACTGAGGAGTGTTTTCGCAGGTCGATAGCTTTTCACAGATGAACACCCCTTAATGGTCAATAAAAGTTCGGCAGTCCGAACAATTTAGTTCTCATAGCCAGAATGTGCAACTGTGCGAGAGACTGTCCCACGTGACCACATCCGACGCACTCCTCCTCCGCCGCGCTGCCCGCGGCCATGCCGGTGCTTTCGAAACCCTGTGGTCACGCCACGCAGACGCCGTCCGCAACACGGCACACGCCATCGACGCAAGCTGTGACCCCGAAGACGTCACCCAAGAATGCTTCACCCAACTTTTCGCCGCACTCAAAAACGGCGACCACATTGACGGTCCCCTCCGCCCCTACCTGTACGTCCTCACCCGCCACATCATCACTGCATGGCAAGACCCCACAGCCCCCACACTTACCCCGCACCTGCCCGACATCTGGGAAGACACCCCCGACACCATCCACCACAGCGAACACGTCACCACCGCTTTTCGCGCCCTGCCACCCGAATGGCGTTCTGTCCTGTGGTACACCGAAGTTGAAGGGATGCAACCCTCCGACCTCGCCCCCATCCTTGGCATCTCCGCCAACGCTGTCGCCGCACTCGCCTACCGCGCCCGCGAAGGACTGCGCAACGCCTGGCTTCAAGCACACGTCACCGCCCACCCCAGCGACAACGAATGCGCCTGGGTGACCGAACGTCTCGCCCAACACGCCCGCGGCACACTCAGCCCCCGTCAAACCCAGCGCATGCAACGCCACCTTCACCACTGCGGCACCTGCCCCCGCGCCCTCGCTGACGTGCAATCAGTGGCTGCGCGACTCCGCAGTTCACTGGCCCCACTGTTCCTCGTACCCGTTGGTGTAGGGGCACTATCCACAACAACCGATGCGGCCCTCACCTCCCCCCTCCACGCAGCATGGTCCGCAACCACCGTCAAGATCGCTGCCATCGCTCCCGTCAAGTTCGTTGGGGCACTCGCCGTCACCGGACTCATCGGAGTGGGGTTGTCATCTGGTCTTCTCCTCGCCCAGGCTTGGGCACAGCCCGCCGACAACGGACCCGCGCCCTTAGCTGGCATCGACAGTACCCGCCCAGACTTCGGCGCCCAGCAATACTCGGCAACCTCTCAGTACCAGCAAACCGGGAGCGAACCAGACGAGGCGGCAGGACTGTTTGGTGCATCGGCAAACTCCACACAGCAACCCAACGACACTGAACACGCAGACACGACCACTGTCAACGACCCCGCAACCACTACAGCCGACACAGCAACAGACAACAACACAGCGCGTCAAGAAACGCCACGCACCCCCGCCACACAATCCACACCCACACAACAACAAAGCGAACCCGACGCCTCCTCCAACGAGGCGGCGTCCCACACCGAACAGCCCGAAGAAACACCCTCACTCCAACAAACCCACGCATCCAAAAACCCCATTTTCTTTTCTGGCCGCGCCCCCTGGTGGGCTCACATCACCGTCTTGGATGACACTGGAACCGAAGTGGGACGAATCAAAGCTGGAGCAGACGGCAACTGGGGGCTGTCAATTAGTGATACGTACAGCGACAGCGGGCGCACACACATGACGTACCGCATATACGCATCGAAAGACGACTACTCCACCGCTGGAGAACCTTTCGCGGTCACCACCGTCACTGTCCCCACCGAGTAACGCCAACCAGTGACACGACGCTGAGGGAACACACCGTCATGACCCTATCTCCGTACCTGTTCCCTACCGTCGCCGCCCGCACCATCAGCGCACGCGCCTACGACACCCTGACAGCTGAAGCCCGCTCGCTCCTGTGGTACCACGACATTGAACGCCTCCCCGCCCAGAACGTCGCTGAACTGTGCGGCATCACCGCAGACACGCTGTGTACCCACCTCGCTACCGCACGCGAAGCCTTCATGACGTCATGGCTTGGTCTCCTCACCCAAACCATGAACGACCACACCCGCTGCAGCACGGTCATCGCTGCCCTTCCCCGACGTTGCCTAGGGCGGCTCACCCAACCCCAATGCGACGACCTCGACACTCACCTCACCACCTGCGGCCGATGCGCCTTACTTGCGGAGGAAATCACCACCGTGTGCGACCACCTCGGAGTTGCGCTCCTCCCCTTGGTGCTTGGCACCACCGCATGGAATTGGACTCCACACGTCACCCTGCACCCGCACAGGGGGTAAGCCCACATGAAGGCTACTGTGCTCTGGGGGAATGGCAGGCGGGCCCGGTCTGTTGACCGGGCCCGCCTGTTTTTACGATGGTGCGCTCGGAGGGATTCGAACCCCCAACCTTCTGATCCGTAGTCAGATGCTCTATCCGTTGAGCTACGAACGCGCTATGCACCAGTGTAGCAATGAGGGGGTGGAGCACGAAACGCTCCACCCCCTCAGGTACACGCGTGATTGGTCACATCACTGAGCGTTTTGCTCGGTGACGAACCATGCGTCTGCTCCACCCATAGCGTTCGCGACGTAGTCGTCAGCGATTTGCTGGGCTTCCGCGAGTGCGTCAGCGGAGTCGCAGGCAGCTGGTTCTGGTGCACTTGTGGACTGTGCGGCAAATGCCCACGTCACGGTTGGTTCACCGTCACAGTCGGTGACAACCTTGATCACTCCGCCGATGTACTTACCGGTTTCACCACCCACTGTTGCGGACAGTCCCTTGAATGCTGCGTAGTTGTCGACGTCAGCACTGACCGTTCCCGCCTCAACGGCTTCGGTGTATGCCTTTGCGTCTGGTTCGAAGAGGGTGGCGTCAAAGCGTGACTGGATGTCAGCGGCCACGTCTTCTGGGAGTGGTTCGAGTCGGTTCACCTCTGTGGTTTCACCGGAGGTGAAGTTGTAGGTAAAGACGTCAGGATCTGCTGACGCTGAGGGGGTTGTTGCGGTGTCTTCAGCTGGCTTTTCGTCGCTCGAGCAGGCGCCGAGGAAGAGGAGTGAGGACGCAACGATGAGAGCGGATACGCGCTTCAAATGTGTCACCTTCTTGTTGGGTGGATTGATCAAGATGCGCTTGTGGCACACTCCCGTGGCATGCGAATCATCGCGAGACATGGGATCACTTCACTATAGTCCGAAATCCGATACGCCCGTCCAGGACTTTATGGCTGAGAACTCCCCACCTCACCTGTACAAAGAGCGGAAAGGACGAAAATCACCTGCCACAAAGTCTTATGTGATGCCGGTCTCGTTTTCTGAGATTTTGTTGAGCGTTCATCTATCGCTCGGCATTGTGGTCACCATTTGGCAAAACCGAGACGCCAATTAGTCAAGAAATGGTAACGGTAGAACAATGGCGAAATAGCAAGGTCGCAAAGCTAGCGACAATCCCCCGCATACCAGCCCGGGAAAAGACCGGGGTGTCATTCCCCACAAACTGGTCCGTCTTTGTGATTGCGATCGCAGCCACCGCCTCAGTTCTCATCTGGGCAAACATCGCCCCAGACACAATCTCCACCACCGGTGGAGCAATCGCCTACAGCTCCTACCGCCGTGGCCGCGCCCCATTAATTTCCGCCCTGTTTGAACCCGTGTTCCCCAACGCATCCAACCGGTTCGCCGGGCGCCTCATTGACGTGTTCGCGATCATTGTGACCCTCTTTGGAACCGCGATCTCCCTCGGCATTGGAGCGCTCCAAATCCAATCCGGATTCACACTCGTGTCCGGTTTCAGCCCCGAAGGCAACATGTTCCTCATCGGGGCGCTCGCTGTTCTCACCTCACTGTTCATCGCATCGGCAGTGTCCGGTGTGAAAAAAGGTATCCGCGCACTGTCCAACATCAATATGGGGCTGACCATCGCGCTGGCACTGTTCATGCTCATCGCCGGGCCAACGGTGTTCCTGCTCAACCTCGTTCCCGCATCAGTGTTCTCGTTCTTCACCGAACTCGGTCTCATGCTGACCCGTAACCCCAACCAAGGACAAGAAGCACACGACTTCCTTTCCGCATGGACCACGTTCTACTGGGCGTGGTGGGTGTCGTGGACCCCATTCGTGAGGATGTTCATTGCAAAAATTTCCCGCGGGCGTACCTTGCGTCAATACGTGACGACAGTCGTGCTCGTCCCTGCTGCGATTTCCATGGTGTGGTTTGCCATTTACGGTGGGACAGCAATCTCCATGACACTTGACGGCAACGAACTCATGACCGGTGGTTCCGGTGAGGAAGTGCTGTTCAACATGTTGAGTAACCTGCCCTTTGGGTTGCTCACCTCAATCATCGCCATGATCGCGATCATCATTTTCTTCATCACTGCAGCGGATTCCGCGTCCATTGTGATGGCATCGATGTCGCAATCGGGCCGCCCCAACCCGTCAAAACCGGTGACCATCACGTGGGGTTTGCTTCTCGGGCTTATCGCCACCTCGTTACTGCTTGCGGGGGGAAATAACGCACTGTCCGGGCTGCAATCCATCATGGTGGTCACCGCGCTACCGTTCGCATTCGTCACGATCGGTGTGATGATTACGTGGGCCAAAGATCTGCGCACCGACCCGTTCATTATTCGACGCACCTACGCCCAAGAAGCCATCGCACAAGGTGTGCGGCGTGGGATCGACGAGCATGGTGACGCGTTCGTGTTCTCCGTCAACGAGGTTCCTGAGGCCGAAGGGGCCGGAGCGAACTTCCCCTCAGATGACCCGGCCCTCACCGAGTGGTACGTGGAAGCAACCGCGGACGCAGACCCCGACTCCTCCGTTCTCACCGAGTCAGGGCCTCATGTGCCGGTGTCCCCCAGTACCGCACCGGGGAACACTGCCCCCAGTGCTGCTACTGCCGATGCGTCCAGCCCAGCTAGGCGGGCACCACGCTGACGCTGAGTCACAGTGAGGGAGGTTCCTTGCGGGCGCGCAGCAGGCGTCCCGCAAGGAACCACACCACCACACCCACCATGATGACCACGACCGCAGTGGACAACACTCCACTCCACCGTTCCAAGACTGGGCGGATGGCCGGTCCAAACGCGAACCCAAGCCCAAGCCAGATCCCGTTCCACAGGGCCGAACCGGCCACAGTGTAGAGCGTGAAAAGCCCAAAGTTCATCCGTTCAATACCCGCAGGGATGGACACAAAGGAACGCACCAAGGGCACGCATCGGCCAACGAACACCGCGACCCCGCCCCACTTGGCAAAAAACGCCTCCGCTTTGTCGAAGTCCTCACCGTCCATTAAGGGAATACGGTCCACAAAGCGGCGGGTGCGTGCCCGACCCAACGCCGCGCCGATTCCGTACCACATCCATGCTCCAACAAGTGCGCCCAGCGTCGCCGCAAGCCAAGCCAACCACGCGTTCATTCTGCCGTCGTAGGCGAGAAACCCAGCCCCAGGAAGAACGGCCTCTGACGGGATTGGAGGCACGAATGTCTCCATCAACACAGCCAAGCCCACCCCAACTTCACCAAGTGAATCCATGAGGCCAAGAACCCACCCGATGAAACCGTCATACTCGGGGACCGAGGCGTCAACCGTGGCGACAATGGCCCGAATAGGTGCGGGGAACGTAGCGGGCGAGGGGACAACAGCAAGGACGCTCATGGGCACACGGTACTTGATTCCACGAAAGGACGCGGGAACAAAAAATCCCTCAGCAGGATGCTGAGGGATAATGACCGACGTCGTGGTGCGCTCGGAGGGATTCGAACCCCCAACCTTCTGATCCGTAGTCAGATGCTCTATCCGTTGAGCTACGAACGCGTGGTCGTGTGACCAGAGAAAACACTACCGTGTTCGACGGCGAACGCCAAACTCATTCGAGGTGATGCGCACCACTGCCGTAAATATGCTGGTGAGCGTTGTCCACAGGGCGCGATGGTTGTGCGGCACCCAACTCACACGCCTGTTCACACAACTCTCAGCAACATGTCAGAACCCGCACGTACAGTGGCAGTACACACAACAGATGAAGGGCACAGTGATGGACTGGACAACATGCGACACACCAGTAGGACCACTCCTCATCGTAGCGACACACCACGGCGTGGCGCGCATCGCATTCATCACCAACGACGACGCCACCCGAGAACTGCACCGCACCGCAGGAATGCTCACCCTCAGTGACTACACCGTCCCTGACACTGACACGTGGCGGCAAGGAGCCGGTTACGCCCACCAAGCTGCCACTGAACTCAGCGAGTACTTCACCGGGAAGCGGCACACGTTCGATGTGCCCCTCGACCGCCGCCTATCCCGCGGTTTCCGCCTCGCTGCACTCACCTCAATCTCCACCATCCCCTACGGCACCACACAGTCTTACGGTGAGGTCGCATCAGCGATCAACAACCCCAACGCGGTGCGCGCAGTGGGCGGCGCATGCGCAACCAACCCGATCCCCATCATCGTTCCCTGCCACCGAGTCGTGCGCGCCGACCGAAGCTTAGGCGGCTACCTGGGTGGGCAAGGAACCGCGAACCTCAGCTATAAAATCACGCTGCTCGACCTGGAAAAAGCCGACCACAACGGCTCACACCTCACCCTCATTGACAGCACACCTGTGACCTCAGGGTGACACCTCAGTCACTGTGCGCGGTTGCTTTCCAGGGAACACGTGGGCAAGGACAACCGCCGCAGCACCCGCAATGGGCAACACCAGCAACCCCACACGCAAACTGAAGCCGTCCGCGAGCGCTCCCACGATAGGTGGGGACGCGAGGAACCCGAGGCGCATCAGCCACGACACGATGGTGAGGCCTGTTCCTGGTTTGAGACCGGGAAGTTCGTCGGCGGCTTGCATCGCGGCTGGTACAAGTGTTGCTGACCCGTAGCCTGCGAGTGCGAACCCGATGATGGCTGTGGTGAGGCTGGGGATAGCGAGTGCGAGGGTCATGCCGGTGACGATGAGGAGCGCTCCGGTCCGGTTGACTGTGCGCAAACCCCATGCGTCGACTGCTCGGTCTCCCAGGATGCGGCCGATGAATTGTGCGCCGATGAGTGCGATGTACCCGAGTGAGGCGGTCGCTGCTGTGGTGCCAAGGGATTCACGGAGGTAGAGGGCGGTCCAGGTGCTTCCGGTGTCTTCGACGAGGGCGCCGGTAATACCAATCGCGACGAGGGCGAGGAGGATGAGGGCGGTGTGGGTGGTGAGTTGTTGGGTGGCGGGTTGTGGTTCGGTAGGGGTGTGGTTTGTGGTGGTGGCGGTGGTGTCATTTCCTGGGAGCCTGTTGGTGTAGGCCCACAGGAAGGTGATCACAACAAGGGTTGCGGCGACGGCGATGTGGGTGGTGCGTGGGATGTTGAGGGCGATGGACGCTCCGGCGAGTGCGCCTCCGGTGACTGCGCCAATGGACCAGATGGCGTGGAAGGTGTTGATGATAGATCTGCCGTAGGCGCGTTGGACGCGTAACCCGTGTGCGTTTTGGCCGACGTCGGTGATGGCGTCGCTGGCACCGAGGATGAGGAAGATACCCATGAGTGCCCCGACGTGGTTGGCGAGTGGGACGGTGACGAGAGCGCAGGCGGCGATGATGGTGAAGAGTAGTCCGGTGCCTGCGGATCCGAGTTTTCGGATGACCGCCCCAGCGAAGGGGCCAGCGATGATCGCTCCGGTGGGGATCGCGGCGATAGCCACACCGTAGAGGGTGTTAGACAGTCCGAGTTCGGCTTTGATGCCGGGGAAGTGCGGGACAAGGGTGGCGATCATGAGCCCGTTGGTGAAGAAGAAGGCGCTGACCGCGAGGCGCGCCCTGCGGACCTCACGTGATAACCCGGTGGGGGCAGTGTTACTCATACGTATGATCCTACAGAGCGCGCCGGTCTTTTCTGGGACTATGCTGTGACGTCGACTACGACTTTCCCGCGCGTGTGCCCGTCCATGTTGTGTTGGTAGGCGGCTGGCACTTGGTCAAAGGAAAAGATCTTGTCGATGTGCGGGGTGATGATGCCTTGTGCTGCCAGGTCCGCCAGTCGTGCCGTGTCAGCGGAGTTCGGGTTGACCCACAGCCAGGTTCCGCCCAGCGCGATGACGCTGGGGTCTGCGATCGAGATGATTGATGCGCCTGTTGCCATGAGGGCAGCTGACACGTCGGTGACCCCTCCTACTGCGTCATACACCCCATCGACGCCGTCCGGCGCCAACGCGCGGACCGCATCAGCAAGCCCGTCACCGTAGGACACAGGCTCAGCGCCCATGGCGCGCAACGCGTCATGGTTCGACTCAGAGGCTGAACCAATGACACGAATACCCTGGTGGACGGCGTATTGAACCGCAACACGACCTACCCCACCTGACGCGTTGTGGATGAGGAGGGTGTCCCCCTTAGACAACCCAAGGTGGTCAACACCTTGAAGGGCGGTTTGCCCTGCCAGCGGCAATGACGCAGCCTCAACAAAACTCAACGCCTGCGGTTTTTTCGCTGCTACCCGAACCGGCACGATCGTGTATTCGGCCATGGAGCCACGGGACACAAAGTCTTGCATGTTGTCAGCGAGGATTTCATCACCCACCGCGAACTCCTGGACGCCATACCCCACAGCGTCCACCACACCGGCTACGTCCCACCCGATCGTGGCGGGGAACAGTACTGGGAGAACGTCGGAAAGCCCTCCGGCCATGATTTTCCAGTCCACCGGGTTCACGGCAGCCGCACGCACTTTGATACGGACCGTCCCCGGCCCTGGTTCAGGAAGGTCTTGGTGAGTGAGTTCAAGGTTGTCAGGTCCACCAAAAGCGGAATAAGTCCATGTTTTCATACCCACCCCCAACCGCATCTACCCCCGCGCTATTCCCCGGTCAGGCAGGAGACACCTGCGGCCGTATTATTTTGTGGCTTCAGGGCAGTGGCGTTCTGCCGGCTCGTCATAAGAGGGTACTGGTCGGGCGTCGGCCTCTTGACGAGTGGCAGCCGCCCCGTTGTGAGCGATGTCCTCGATCAGCCATTCCATTTCGAAGATTTCGCGGCGTTGAGCTTCGCTGATCTCCACGGCCAGATCACACACACGCACATCGGTGAGTTCTGCGCGTTCAGAACGGGTGATCGCTAAGGAATGGTGAGGGATCATCCCGTTCATGAAGGCCTCATCCTGAACTGTGGTTTGACTTCGATCTAAGTACGCGCCCCCACCAAGCAGGACAAGACTTGCCGCAACAATCATCACATTTGCTTTCGTGTTCCGGTACATGTTGAGCATCCAGGCGAGCATGATGAGCCCCATGGTCCCTCCCATGGTCAACGCCATGAACAACCGGCTTTCGCTGAATCGCACATGGTCCCATTCCCAGGAGCCAACAAACATGACGAAGTACATGACAACCATTCCAGTGACGATCATCGCCCCGAAACGCACATACATGGCCCACGTGTGTTGGACTTGCATGTCCTTGCTGGTGTCATTCTTGGACTTGTCGTGTTCCATCTCAGCCATAGGGTTTCTCCTTCTCAGTGGTACTGCCGGATCAGCCCAAGCAGCACGGAGAACGTGGGCGTCTTACTACCGTATGGCGCAGAAGATCTGTTCGCAGGTTCACTGGACACATCATGCGGGGCGGCATCCGCGAAAGGGATCAACAAAAAGGAAAGCCCTGCCAGCAAGAATAATTTTGCTGATCAGGGCTTGAGTGTTCCTTGGTGGCGGAGACGGAGGGATTCGAACCCTCGAGGGGGTTGCCCCCCTAACACCTTAGCAGGGTGCCCGAATCGGCCACTCTCGCACGTCTCCTCACCTGCTGTAGCAGGCGTGTCAAGACTACCGGCTTGGTGGCGCTTTTTGCAAAATGGCCACCGGCAGTCGTGGTTATTGTGTTTCGCGGCCGAGCCTCAACCAGTTGATGTCAGTGACTGACCGGGCGAGGGTGAGACCAATGGCGATGGCAATGACGATGAACACGGCCTCCACACCATAGGCGAGCGCTTGGAGCGTGTCGCCTGAGTTGAGGTAGTGAATAGCGCGGTACCCTGCGGCTCCTGGAACCATGATGACCACGGCGGGGACGGACAGGGTGAGTCGCGGTACGCGGATGCGGGGGGCAATGATGTTTGCGAGCACCCCCACGATCAGTCCGGCGAAAAATGCGGCTCCTTGGACCACAAAACCGTTGTCAACAAGGAGGAGTCGCACAACGTTGGCAACCATCCCAATGAACGCCGCCCACAGTGCGATTTTCCATGGTGAGTTGAAGATCATGGCGAACCCCCACACACCGGCAGCTGATGCGAGGCACCGGAACGCGAACAGCGCGAAGACAGACAGGGTGATGGGTTCAGTGGGGGTAGGTTCAAGCCCGAAGGTTGCGGACACAGCCCACACGGACAGGGCTGCGGAGATCATGATGAGGAGTGCGTAGGCGAGCCGGGAAAGTCCTGCGGAGAAGTCGAGGCGGGACAGGTCCAGGGACGCGGACATGAGCGGGAATCCAGGCACAAGGAACAACACGGCTGAGACGTACCCAGAGTCGTGGAGCGTTTCGACGACACCGAGTGAAAACAGCAGGTTGGATAGGGCAAGGTACACCCCGGATGCGACAGCTGCGGACATCATGGTGACTGCGAGTTGGTTGAACCCTTTGTGCAGGAAGGCGCGCCGGGTGAGTTGCCCGAGGCCAGCGGCGAGGAACACTGCGCTGATTACGACGGGGCCGCCGTTGTTGAGAAACGCGAATGCTGCACAGGCGACCGCGGCGAAGAACGCGTTGGGCCATGCTGAGTACAGCAGGCCTCGACTTTCGATGCGGTCGAGTTCCTTTTCGATGTCAGCGAGCCGCTGGTCAACGACAGGTTGTTCGGCGTGCTCACCGAGCGGGGTCAGCAATTCGCAGTAGTTTTGTAAGTGTTTGATGCGTTGCGAGTTCACCCCGATGGTTCGGGTTTGCGCGATTTCGGTGCGGTAGATTGGCCCGCGGTGGCAGGTGACCGTCACTTCGTTGACGGTGACTTGTGCTTGCACGGAGGTCATCCCCAGTGCGGCCCCCACTTGGGCCATTGCGCTTTTTACTCGGTAGCTGCCGCTCCCGGCCGTAAGGAGCATGAGACCCACACGAACGACTGTGCGCGATGCACGGATCAGTTCAACGGGTTCGTACTTGGCTTCGTCTGTAAATACCCCATCCACGTACACCATCATGCCCGGTGACGTGACAAATTGTCGGGACAACAGTCCCGTGGTGGGTGTTTTGACAAAAGAATGCGCGGAGGTGCAAGCACCTCCGCGCAGTTTCTTAGACACCGCGGCCCATGGAGACCGTGGTGGCTGCACACCACACCAACGGTATGGCAAGTGAGGAGGACTGGTGTTGTCTTCCGCGTCTGATGACTGCACCGTCCACTACGTTGAGACTATCTGCTGTTGTTACGTGGCACATGAGACTTCATACCCAGACGACCTCACCAGCCGTGAACCCCCACTATTTGCCCACGTTTTCTTCAGATGGCGGCCAACTGAGGAGTCGTTGGTCACGGCGCGGTAGGGACGCGACAACAAGATCATAGGAGTCCTCAATGAGGTCGTGAATAAGCCGGTCGTCAACTGGTTCACCGGTACGGATTGTCAGGGTGTTCCAGTGAGTTTTGTTCATGTGGTACCCGGGGGTGATCCATGGGTGAGTCCTGCGCAACTGCGTGGCAAGCGCTGGTTCACATTTGAGGTTGATGCGGGTGGTGTTCGGGGTGATCCACAACAGCGCAAACATTTTGCTGGCGCTTGTGGGTGTGGCGCGGACTTTGATGACAGTGGTGTCTTCCCCGAACGGGTGGTCTTCGTAGGTGCCGTTGTAGCTGAGACACAAGGCCAGGAGAGTGTCACTGTCCATGGTGGTTGCTTCGTTATCCGAGGTTAGGGTCGGTGCCAACGAAAGTGTCGGAGATCCATGGGTACACCCAGGTGAACAGTGCGTACACCACGAGCCCGACGAGGATGAGGGCTTCAATAATTTTGAACCAGGTGGGGCCGGGCAGAGCTTTCCAGATGAGCGCGTACATTATTGAACCCCTGGGTCGTTGAGGACTTGTTCGGGCATACCTTCAGACCGGGGCATCCACCCAACAAAGGTGGCGTGGGTGATCCACCGGTGGCTGTTACCCCACTCGCCGAGGCTCGGTGAGTGGCAGGTGGTGAAGGTGAGGATCCGTTCTTCTGGACGGGCACCGGGGTCGTTGGGTACCGGGGCAATCACATCGACTTGGTCTGGGGTGACCACGTAATCCTGGGTGACAGAGTAGACGTACCAGGTGGTTTCTGTTTCCACCACAATGTGGTCACCCGGTTCGAGGCGGTCCACGAAACGGAATGAGTTCCCGTGGGTGCGCCGATGTCCTGCGAGCGCGAAGTTGCCAAGGTTCCCTGGCATTGCTGTGCCGTCGTAGTGGCCTGCTGCGGCGTTGTCGAGGACGGCGTTTGAGGTGCCTTGTTTGATGGGCATGGTGTTGTTGGTGAGGTCGTACCATGCGGGGACGATGAGGACACCGATGGTGTCGCCGTCGGCGGGGGGCGGGTCGATGGGGGGTGGGTCTTCGGTGTTGAGTTCGCCGGGGACGCGGGGGGCTTCGTCGAGGTTTTCGTAGAAGTCGTCGACGCCTTGTTGGGCGACTGCGGCGGATTGGTTGGAGTCCCACCACACGTTCCATAGGACGTATCCGCCCAGGAGGAGACCTACTGTGATCATGAGTTCACCGAGGACTCCGATGAACCCGAGTATGAACCGTGCCACTGTGTTCCTCACCGACCTGCGCTGTGATGGGGGATTTCGTGCGCTCAGCATAACATCGGGGGGTTTTTTGGGGTTATTCTCGAGTGGTCGCGCCATGTGCCGATAGTGAGGTCAGGATAGTGAGCGCGGCGGTGCCGCTTGGGTGTTGAGGGATGTGGTGGCTATGGCCCGCCCGGTTGAGATGCGTCGATTGTTTGTGTCGGTGCTTGTTGCGTGTGTTGTGTCCACAGTGGGGGTGGCGGTTCCTGCGGGTGCTGCTGGTGGTGCGCATCGGGAGTCTGATTCGGCGACGACGACGGTGACGGTTGCGGGCACGTTGCGGGCGATGGTGGTCCATGATGAGGACCGTGGTGAGGTGTCCACGCATGTGTTGGGTGAGGGTGCCCGCACGGGTGTGGATTATGCGGTTGAGGTTGATGGCGCGTTGTTGCCGATCACGCCGGTGGTTGATGAGCCGGATCCTGCGCAGGTGGGTGGTGAGGTCACTGTTGATGTGGATGTTCCGGTTGATGTACTTGCCGATGCGGCTCCTGCGGTGGAGGACACTGGTGAGTTAACTCGGGCGCAGGATGTGTCGGCGTTGACTAAGGCGACGAACGCGGTTCCGTTGGATGCGGTGGTGGTGGATGCTGAGCGTCCTGTGGTGTCGGCGTCGATCACGGCTGCTGCTCATCATGTCACGTTGGTGACGGTGCGTTCTGATGGGAAGCGTCCTTCTGATTCGCTGGTGCGGGGCACTATTTCTGATGCGTCGCGTTATTGGTCGACCGCGACGAGTGGAGTGGTGCGTGAGTTGCGTGTCACGGGTTCTTATTCGTTGACGTACAACGGGTATTGTTCGGCGTCTCCGTGGAGCCTGTGGGATCAGGCGATGTCTGTGAGTGGTTTTGATGGTTCCTTGGCGCGTCATCACCTTGTTGTGGTGGGGCCTGAGTGTTCTGGGGAAACACTGGGGGTGGGAACTATTGGCGCGGGGTTGTCGACGGGTGGTTTGCTGGCGATTTATGGGCCCTCATCGGAGACGTTGATCCACGAGATGGGGCATAATTTTTCGCTTGGTCACTCGAATTTAGCTGGTGAGCACTCGACGAGCTCTGGTTCCACCCGGTTTCCGTCGTATGAGTATTTGGGTTTTTACAGCCCGATGGCTGGTGGTGTGGGTGATGTGTACGCGACTCCGGCGTTAGATACCGCCTATCAGCATCTGCTGAAGGTTGCCCCGGCTGGGCGTCTCACGACGGTCCCTTCTGTTGGGAAGACGGTCACGCTCACTGCGGTGGGGTCGGCGAGTGGGGTGCAGGGGGCCACGTTTGTTGACCCGCATTCGGGGTACCGGGCTTACGTGGAGTATCGAAGCGGCCTCGGGGTGGATAGGCAGGCGTTTTACGCTGTTGAACCCGAGGGGCTCACGTCGTATGTGAACACTGTTCTGGGTGCTGGGGTTCGCGTGTCTCTTCTTGACCCGCACAGCAATGACGTCATCACGTTCACGTCCCCCACGACTCCGCGGTACGCAGCGCTGCTCACCAAGGGGGTGCCGGGTCCGGTGCGGAACACCCTCGTTGGGTGGGGTGGCGGCTACACGGTACAGGTGAACTCTCACACGGAGACGACCGCGAATGTCACGATCACGCCGGGGAAGTCTCGTTCCTCGATTGTGTCGGCGAACAGCAAAGCCCACTATGGGTCCACACCAAAAGTGAGTGTGGGGGTGGACTCGATTATCCCTGCCACAGGAACGGTGGAAGCGTATGTGGGTGGGAAAAAAGTGGCGTCTAAGGCGCTGCCCACCAGTGGGGTGCGGCGCACGACTCTTAACCTTCCGCGCACCCTTGCCGTGGGGAAGCACACCGTTGAGTTGAAGTACACCGGTTCCTCACGTGTCTACGCGTCCACCCGCAAGGTGACTGTCACCGTGAGCAAGGCCCCCGTTGTTGTGAAAACAGCGGTGAAAAATGCGCATATCAAGAAGAAACCTACCCTTGCGATCCGGGTCGCTGCGAACGCGGTGCCCACCGGCAAGGTGCAAGTCAACGTGGGGGGTAAAAAGTACCGCACATTGACCTTAACGAAAGGGCGCGCAACCGTGACTTTGCCACGGGGGACGCGCATCGGTAAGCAAAAAATTGCGGTCATCTACAAGGGCGACAAGAACCACACGAGTTCCATACTGCGCCGCACCTACACGGTTACCAAACAGCCCGCCGCGATTTCCGGGTTGAAAGGTGGCACCCGAACTGTCACCCGGGGGCGCGTGTACAAAGACACGTTCACGGTCACCCACACCGCGAGCTTGCAACGGCGCACCACCGGATCCTGGAGCACCGTGAAGACTCTCAAAGCAGGCAAACACGTGCTGAAACATCGCGCGAAAACCACAAAGACAGTGCAGTATCGTGTGGTCATTAAGTCGACCTCCACCCGTACGGCCGCGAAAAAAACCGTGACTCTGCGCGTCAAAAAATAACAACCGATGCGCCACCAACCAGTGCACTCGGCCGCGCTGGCACAAACCTTGCTAAGAACGCACATGTCCCCGAAACCATGCGTGACATGGCTTCGGGGACACCCCCAACCCTGTGCCTTGCCCTCACTCCCGCTGCCGTGCGTACACAGCCCGCTGGAGGAGGACAAAGATCAACAAAATGCCACCGGTGATGATGGTGGTTGCGGCAGGTGACACCCCACCGTCACGGGTGATGAGCACATTCATCAACCCCAGCACCAGCGCCCCAATAACGGAGCCGAAAACGTAACCCACTCCCCCAGTGAGCAACGTGCCACCAATGACCGTGGCCGCAATCGCATCAAGTTCCCACCCAATGCCCGTAATGTTTTGGGCAATCCCCAACCGGGACGTGTACACCACCGCGGCAAGCCCTGACAGGGAACCACTGATCACATACACCCACATTTTTGTCCGGTGCACAGGCAACCCCATGAGCAAGGCTGACTGTTCCGAACCACCAATGGCATACACGGTGCGCCCCATACGGGTTCGATGCAACACAAACCACGCACCCAACACCACAATGATCGCAATGATGACACCTGGCGTGATGACAAAGTCATTCACTTTCGGGCCATCGATAATTTTGAACTTCGTTGCGAGCAACGACATGGAGGCGTTGTCGGGTAGCCGTTCAGGGACTGTGCTGAGCATGGACGCTAACCCGCGGGCAAGGAACATCATCGCTAACGTGGCAATGAACGGTTGCACCGAAAAGTACTGCACCAGCACCCCCGACATGAGCCCAAATGTTGACCCCATCAGGATCATCAAGGCAACAACAACCCAGTCATTCCACCCTGCATTAATGAGCATCACCCCCGACACCGACGTCAAGGCGATCACCGCACCCACCGACAAATCAATGCCACCAGTGATAATGACGAACGTCATTCCCACAGCAATAATGATGAGCGGTGCGTTATTAATCAGCAGGTTCGTGACCGTATTCATTTGCACAATACGGCCGTACGCAACTTCCCCATACACAACCATGACAACAAAAATCGCCACAGCAGCCCACGTGGGTAACGTATCCAACCGGGTCCGCACCCACGATGACAGTGACTGCGCGGACGCAGTACGCGAACGAACCGGAGCAATTGACGCGCTCATACTCCCACCAACTCCTTCGATTCAGATACCGCACCCGTCTGGGCGCGCCGGCGCCGACGGAACACTGACCGCACCCGCTGCGACTGCAGCAAACACAACACCACAATGACAATGGCTTTAAACGCAGGCGTCGCTGACGAGGACACCCCAAGAAACACAACCGTTTTATCTAGCGTCGCGATCAGCAGCGACCCCACAAACGCCCCCGACAAGTGGAACTTTCCACCAGCCAACGACGTCCCGCCAATCACCACCGCCAAAATCGCGTCGAGTTCCATCTGATACCCGGTCCGGGACACATCAACAGTCATGACAGACGCGGTCGCAAACACACCAGCGATCCCAGCAAGCACCCCTGATGTGGCATACACCATGAGTAACAACCCACGCCGGTTAATCCCCGCCAACCGTGCTGCCTGCGGGTCCATACCAATAGCTTCAATCATGAGCCCTAACGCGCTCCGTCGAACCACAAAGGCAACAACAACAGCAACAAGGACCGCCAAAATAAACACCACCGGGACACCAAGCACATAGCCATTGGCAAGCCACCGGAACGTGTCATTTGTTGACGATGTGTTCTGCCCACCGGTGATGACCTTGGCCAAACCACGGCCCGCCAACATCATGACAAGCGTAGAAATAAAGGGTTGCAACCCCACCACAGACACAAGAAACCCGTTGAGGAAACCCAACGCCGTTGCAATCGCTAACGCCAACACAAGTGCTTGCGCTGCTGCACCCACCGTGTTGTCAGCACCGTTCAACAACTCCATAGACACTGCACCAGCAACCACCATGAGTGAACCAACCGACAGGTCGATACCTGAGGTTGCCACCACCAAGCACATCCCAATCGCGATCATCATGATGGGCGCGGCAGCACGCAAAATATCAATGACGTTCCCCACCAGGTGCCCGTTGGACTCACTCACCGTAATGGACAAATACGTGGGGTCCTTGGCCAGGTTGATCGCCAACAACAACACAATGGCAAGCACACCCCAGACATACTGTTTCTTCAGCACGTCCTTCACGCCCTGTGACACACGGGCTCCAAGATCACGCATCACGCACCTCCTCACCGTGATCGCCACGGTCACCGTTGGTTTTGCTGTCATGCTCGCCGTCACGCGCAATTGTTGTCACGATCGACTCCGCTGACACTGACTCATCATTGACAAACTCAGCGATTTTCTTGTGATCTTTCAGCACCACAATGCGGTCACTCAGGCGCACAACTTCCTCCAGTTCCGAGGAAATAAACACCACCGACACCCCTTGACCTGCCAAGGCAATGACCCGTTCCTGGATTTCTGCTTTCGCACCGATATCAATCCCGCGAGTCGGTTCATCAAGGATGAGGATGTCTGGGTGGGTGGCAAGCCAACGGCCAAGAAGAACTTTTTGTTGGTTCCCACCAGACAATTGGCTGATGGGCCGGTCAGGGTCAGGAGGGCGAACCTTCAGTTGGGTGAGATAGGTAGACACAATCGTGTCGGTTTCTTTACGGCCAAGAGGTTTTGCCCAACCACGTTGCGCCTGAACGGCAAGGATAAGGTTCTCGCGGACACTTAAGTCCTTAATGATTCCTTCATCACGCCGGTTCTCACTCGAAAACGCGATCTTTTTGGAGAGCGCCTGTGCTGGTGAATGAATCGTCACAGGGCCCCCACCCATGGTGATCTCACCGCGGTCTGGTTTGTCAGCGCCATACACAAGTCGGGCAAGTTCAGTTCGGCCTGACCCAAGTAACCCCGCGAAACCAACCACCTCCCCTGGGTAGAGAGTCAGATCCACTGGGTCAATCGTTCCTTGTTTTGTCAGACCCTTCGCCTGGTAAATCGGTGATGCGCCACCCTCAGCGTGCTGGCGTGCAGCAGCACGATCCAAGGTGCGCAACGTGTCAAGGTCTTGGCCAATCATGTGGCTGATGAGCTCGGTGCGAGGAAGATCAGCGGTGAGCCACTCCCCCACCAACGCACCGTTACGAAGCACAGTGAGACGGTCACTGATGGCGTACACCTGGTCAAGGAAGTGGGAAACAAACAAGATCGCCACACCTTGGTCGCGGAGCTGGCGGATGACCGTGAACAGACGATCCACCTCCGCGGCATCAAGCGAAGACGTCGGTTCGTCAAGGATCAATACTTTTGTCTCAGTCACCATCGACCGGGAAATCGCCACTAACTGTTGCATCGCAATGGACAAGCTCGACAATGGTGCACGTGGGTTCAGATGCCCAAGACCAAGAGCGGTCAAGTGAACGCGGGCAGCAGCATGGGTTGCTTTCCAATTGATCGAACCACCACGACGCACTTCATGGCCGAGCATGACATTCTCGCCGATACTGAGATTCGTACACAGGTTCACTTCTTGGTAGACGGTCGAAATACCGGCCGCTTGAGCGTCAGCGGTTCCATGAAACCGAATCGGTGCACCTTCCACCGTGATCTCACCGTCATCGATCCGGTAAACCCCGGTGAGGGCTTTAATAAGTGTCGACTTTCCGGCACCGTTTTCGCCCATCAGTGTGTGGACTTCACCGGGGAAGAGCCGAAAATTGACGTTGTCGAGGGCTTTCACGCCGGGGAAACTGATCGAGATCCCAGTCATGTGGACAAGGGGTGTAGGTTGCGACATTGTTCGCTCCTTCTTCGGCGCAGGTTTCATTCCTGCGCAACCACGTCATTGGTGTGGGGTCTTGCCCGCGGTGAGGCTGAAAGCAAGACCCCACGGTGTGTGAGGGAACGGGACCTAGAACTTGCGGTCAGGCAACGCTTCCTGTGCCGCTTCTGGGGAGTCAAACGTCAACGACTCAGCGATGATGTATGGTTCAACGCTTTCCCCATCGAGCACCTTGTTCACCACGTCGACAGCCACGTCACCAAACAGTGGGTTGTATTCGGCAACGAAGCTGAGACGACCCGCGGCTAAAGCTTCGAGCGCACCCTTCGTGCCGTCAATGGTGGCAATTTTGACGTCTTCACCTGGGGTGAGACCGGCTTCTTCAATAGCTTGCGCAGCGCCAAGACCCATTTCATCGTTCTGGGCGAAGACAAGCTGAACATCGTTGTTGTTCGACTTCAGCACTGTTTCGAAGACGCTTTTCGCTTCTTCTGTGGACCAGTTCGCGGTTTGTGCACCGAGTTTTGTGAACGATGATTCCGCGCCAATGACAGCGTCCCACCCTTCGTTGCGTTCGTTGACCACAGACACACCTGCTGGCCCCTCAAGGACAAAGTAGTTGCCACCTTCTGGCAGGGCAGTTTTTGCCCATTCCGCAACCGACGTGGACACCGCGATATTGTCGGGGGCGATACGGGTGACGTAAAGGTCAGTGTTGTCAGGCTCAATTCCGCGGTCGATGAGGATGACCGGGATCTCGGCTTCTTGGGCACGGGACAGGGAGTCTTCCCACCCAGACCCTTCAGTGGCCGACAGGAGAATGACGTCCACCCCTTCATCAACAAATGATGTGAACGCATCGATTTGGGATTTCTGGTCAAGGTTCGTGGCGGGAGCGTACTTCAAGTTGAAGCCTGCTTCCTCCGTGAATGACTCTTGGATGTTGGTTTCGTTGGCTTGACGCCAGGCCCCTTCAGGACCAACGGCGACAAAACCGACAGTGACAAGTTCGTCACCGCCACCTTCGCCATTGTCAGAGCACGCGGACACACTCAGTGCAAGAGTGCCGGCGAGGGCGATTCCTGCGAAGCGGATTGCACGGGTACGGACAGACATTTCTCCTCCTTGAGAACGCTGAATTTCTGATTGATGTGACCGGTGTGCGCGGCCTCCTGTCACACACACTGCTGCGCATTGGACGACGTGGGGATGCTTCTCTGCGACCCCTTGTGAGCGCTTGCCGAGAATGTTACCGGGAACATTTTTGCTGACACAAGACAAGTCAACGAAGAAGTGATCACGAAATGGTTAATTGTTCCGCAGGTCAGAGCCCATTTTTGGCGATGAGCGAGGTGGTGACACACGCCTGACACTCAACGCTCACGGTTGGAACATGCAAAAAGTTCCGTGGAACACGCATCACAATGTGAGATTGCTACAGCGATTCATCCTCACACGCAGCAATCAATTCCACCACCGTGTCCACTGTCACCCCCGGACCGTTATGAAGCTCCCCAATCTTCATCCGATCCTTCAACACAACAATCCGATCACTCAGCCGCACCACTTCCTCCAAATCAGAAGAAATGAAAATGATCGCCATCCCCTCCACAGCGAGCTGAGCAATCCGACGTTGAATCTCCACCGTCGTGCCGACATCAATGCCACGCGTCGGTTCATCAAGGATCAACACCCTCGGATGGATCGCCAGCCAACGCGCCAACACGATCTTCTGCTGAGTCCCACCCGACTGCACCCCCGCACAAGCCCCCGGATCCACACCCTCCATCCGAAACAGTGACATGTAGTACCCCACCACACTGTCGCCTTCCGCACGAGAAATCGGGAACCGCCACCCACGCATCGCCTGCAACGCAAGCAACATGTTGTCCCGAACAGACATGCCCGCAATGATCCCATCATCACTGCGCAACTCCGACGACAACGCCACCCCATGACGAACACCACTACCAGGCCCACGGAACTGCACCCGCTCCCCCGACATCAGCACCACACCGCTGTCGGCAGACAACACACCAGCCAACACGTGCGCCAACTCGGTACGCCCCGAACCACGCAACCCAGCAAACCCCACAATCTCCCCCGCATGCACCACAACATCAGTTGACTCAATGACACCGCGACGCCCCACCCCAACCGCATCCAACACCCGCGGCCCCTCCGCATCATGCTGATGATCCCGACGCTCAGCACCCAAGCGCCGTAAACTCTCCACATCCTCACCCAACATCAACGAAATCAGCGTCGTGCGGTCCACCTCCTGCGTCCGGCACACCTCCACATGCCGACCATCACGCAACACCGACACCCGGTCAGAAACAGCACACACCTGCTCCAAAAAATGCGAAATAAACACGATCGCAACACCGCGCTCACGCAACGTACGCAACACACCAAAGAGGCGTTTCACATCGGCAATTTCTAAGCTTGACGTCGGCTCATCAAGCAACAACACCCGCGGCCGAGCCACCATCGCCCGAGCAATCGCCACCAACTGTTGCGTAGGCGGTGACAACAACGACAACCGCGTATCCACATCTAAATCACCCAAACCAAGCTCACTGAGTTGCTCAACCGCCCGAGCCTTCGTTCCAGCCCAGTCAATACCCCAGCGAGACCGCACCTCACGCCCCAACATGACGTTCTCCGCCACCGTCAACGTGGGACCCAGATGAATGTCCTGAAACACCATGGCCACACCCACCGCCAACGCATCCGACGGGGACCGAAACACCCGCTCACACCCATCAACCACAATCGACCCACGATCAGGCTGAATCACCCCATTGAGCACCTGAACCAACGTTGACTTCCCCGCACCGTTCTGCCCCATCAACGCATGAATCTCGCCAGGAAACAGATCCAACGACACGTCATCCAACGCCACATGCCCATCAAACGACACAGTCACCGACCGCAACTGCACCAAAGGCTCAACACCACCACTCACAACGCCACACCGCCCACCGGCGCCGACGATTCCCGAACCACCACCTCAACACCCACAGTCGTTCGGGCCGGGACCTCACCACCTCGAACCGCCGCCGTCAACACCTCCACCACCTTCAACCCCACCACATCGAAATCCTGCCGTACCGTCGTCAATGGCGGAATCGCATGACGACTCAATGGCACATCATCGAACCCCACCACTGACATCTGCGCGGGAACCTCCACACCCCACTCCGCAAACCCATGCAACAACCCCATCGCCATCGCATCATTCGCTGCGAAGATCGCTGTGTAATCAGGTTTTCGCTTCATACTCTTCACAAAGTCATACCCAAAGTCCGCACTCCAATCCCCCACAACAATGGGCCGCTCCTTCAACCCCCACTGCCGTGACCGTGCATGAAAAGCCCGCTCACGGGCACGCGCATCCAACCAATCCAACGGGCCCGCAAGATGCAACACATCACGATGCCCCAACCCCGCCACATGATCCACAACCAGCTCCGCACCCAACTGCTGGTCCACACCCACCGTCAAATAATGCGGATCACCACTGCTCTTCACCACCAACATCGGCACGTCCACCGACACCTGCCGTAACGCAGCCAACGACGACGACCGAGGCGCAATCACACACACCGCATCAACACCCTGGCTCACCAAATAATCCATGGCATCACGCGCCGCAAACGCCCCATGCTCAGCCAACGGCACCGACGTCACGCCAAACCCCGCCGCACGCGCCGCATCCTCCACCGCCCGCAACGTGTACAACGGACCAAACTCGCGCGCACTTTCAATCATGACGCCGATGCGCTGGCTCCGCTGCGTTGCTAATGCACGTGCCGCACCATTCGGCCGATAGTTCAGTTCCTCAATAACGCGCAACACCTTGCGCCGCGTTGAGTCCTTAATGTTCGGGTGGTCATTCAACACCCGCGACACCGTCATATGGGACACCCCAGCAGCGGCAGCAACCTGCCGAATATTGGGTTTTGTCCCTGGTGGCTTCTCTGACACCATGCGTCCTTCCTGCGTCGGGCGCCTCCGTTCACTCCTATAGTGCACGCACACCTGCAGAAACACCAATGGCCTCCGTGAGCAAACAGATGTTTGCGCACGGAGGCCATCGCACTGCGGAAGCGGCGGGATTTGAACCCGCGAGACGGGGTCACCGTCTACCGGTTTTCAAGACCGGCGCATTCGGCCGCTCTGCCACACTTCCTTAACGCCCGAAGGCGCCTGACCATTGTGCCACGCTCAGGACAAGAATACGAAATCGTGTCCTGGTGCTCTCACTGTGCTGCCCGAGCAGCGAAGAGGATCAGCCTCGAGCTGCTGCCTGGAGCCGTTCCATGGCGTGCTGGACGAGTTGGATGAGCGTTTGCTTGGTTGCTGCACGGGAACGCGCGTCCGTGTACAGCATGGGGACGTGAGCGGGCACCTGAAGTGCTTCACGCACATCTTCGATGCGGTGCTTGGCTACACCGTCAAAGCAGTTGATCCCCACAACGAACGGGACACCTCGTGACTCGAAGTAGTCGATCGCGGGGAAGCACTGCTCAAGACGTTCCGTGTCCACCAGAACGACGGCACCAATAGCACCGCGAACCAGGTCGTCCCACATGAAGAGGAAGCGGTCCTGTCCTGGGGTACCGAACAGGTAGAGCCACAAGGACCCTGGTAGTTCGATACGACCGAAGTCCATTGCGACGGTTGTTGTGGTTTTGCGGTCGGTGACGCCACCGGCATCGTCAACACCCACGGAGTGCTCGGTCATCGCCGCTTCAGTGTTGAGCGGTTCGATGTCTGAGATTGATCCGATAAATGTTGTCTTACCGACAGCGAACCCACCCGCCACGACAATCTTGACGACGGTTGGGGCGGTCGTGGCTTTCGCCGTGTCCTGCCCCACTGTCGTCTCAGAGGGCTGATATACCATTGAGAACACTCTCCAACACACTCAAGGACATGGCCGGGTTCTGACCGTGACCAGTATGAACGTTAACAGGCGTCGACGTGTGGATCTTCAAATATCCTTCGTCCGCCAGGTCTGAGATAAGGATTCGGACCACTCCGAGTGGCATCCGCAAAAGTGCAGACACCTCAGCGATCGACACGTAGTTCCGTGCCGCATGGTCCAAGATCGCGCGTTTTTCGGGGGTGAGTCCGCTCGAGTCTACGGCGCCTGGAGTGACCTCAATTAAGGTCTCTAGCGGCAGGTTGGACGTAGCTGATCGTACACGCCCGCCGGTAACCGCGTAAGGCCGCACCGTCGCAGCCTCGTAGTGATTGCCGTCATCGGGCAATCTCAGCGAATGACGAGTCATGACTATCCTTGATCTATCCCATTTGCGCGCGTGTAGCTCCGTCTACCGGCAGCGAGCCGCGCATCTCTGAGATCAGTTGTGGTGTGAGAGTTGCTTCAGTTCGTGATACGAGCATAGCCATCTCATATCCGATCAGACCAACGTCGCATGAGGAATCAGCGACGACGGCAAGAACTGATCCGTTCGAGACGTTCATCAAGAAGAGGAAGCCATTGTCCATTTCCACGATGGCCTGGCGAACCGCCCCACCGTTGAGTTGGCGTGAGGCCCCACGGGTGAGGCTTGACATGCCGGACACGATTGCGGCGAGCTGGTCACCGCTGGTCCGGTCGAGGTTATCGGACATCGCCATTAACAGGCCGTCAGCCGAGACCACAAGGGTGTGGCGTGTGGCCGGAACTGTCCGCACAAAGTTGTCCAGCAACCAACCGAAGTTCGTTGCCTCGGTGCTGAGCGTGCTCATGCTTTCTCCTTCAAAGGTGTGTCAACGGCTAACAATGCACTCAGTATCGAGTGGCAGAGTCTGGCACACGTAGTTGCGACTGGCCATTTCGGTCATTCCCGTGCTCATTCTGAGGTGGACCCTCAGATGCACCATCTCGGCGTCCTCTGCTGGTTGCAGATTGGAACGCGGAGAGGCGTGCCCGAAGTTCGGCCGCGTCGCGACTGATCTTCTGCGTGGTCGGGTCATCAGTGAGTGCCTGAGGCGCGGCTGTGCTCCGAACACGGCGGGTCAGTGACCCGGCAGCGTTGGTGTCAACCTCGCTTGGGCGGTACGCGGACAGCTGGCTGAGTTCAGCAAGTGCCTGCTCCTGGATTGTTGACTTCAACGCAAAAGCTGAGTTGACGTCAACGGTCAGGTCGGTGGGTGGTTGCCACTGGGTGACACCTGATCCACCTTGCGGAAACTCTCGTACTGCTGGTTCCTGAGCGGAAGGAGCATACGTGGGTTCCCACGACTGTGAGGTGCCGCCGCTGTATGCAGCTGGGGCGGCAGGGGCCGAGGCAGCGTATGGGGCTGAGGCGGCGTGAGACGCCGACCCTGCACCATAGCTTGACACCCGTTGTGGTACCTGAGGCACATAAGGTTCAGCTGCTGATGGCGCAGTGGGTTGGCGGAAAGGCTGTTGACCTTGGGACTGAGCTGGTTGGAACTGTTGGCCACCACTGAACTGTCCAAACTGTGGTTGCCCGTACGAGCCCTGAGGTGCCGTGGGCTCAGCAACTGTTTCATGCGCGGAGGTGTCTGTTGACTTTCCTTTACGCAACCAGCCACGTAGGCCGTTCTTCTTTGATTTGGTGTCTTCCTGTGGCAGGTCAGACACGACGTCAGCGAAGTTGGGAGCTGCTGGTGCTGCTGGTTCGCTGGCACCGTCACCAAAGATCGGGGCGAACTGTGGTCGCATCGGTTGTTCCTGGGCTGCGTTGTTTTGCCAGGAAGGTGCTGATGCTGGTTGACCGTAGTTGTGCTGCTCGTCAACAGGTCCTTGAGTCGCTTCGTACACTGACTCTGGACGCTGCGGAGGAAGCGGCATCCCATAGCTGCGGTCCTCCTCAGGTTCGTGCGCTTCGTGTGCACTTTGCGCGCTGAAAGCGCTCGCGGCGGACCGGTAGTACTGAGCTGGTGTCTGCTGCGGGAACCCACCCTGGTGACCTGGGTCGCGTGCTTCATCAACAAGCCCTGGGATCACCATGTCCGGGTTGGGTTGGTATCCGCGTGGTTCTTGAGGCAGTGCCGCATCAGCTGCGACGGAGTGGCTTGCAGCTTGAGGTGCGGGATGGGCCGTGTCTGACTGGGCCCGGGCACGTGATGCGCGGGTAGGCAGGTGGGCGAACTTCGCCAGATCAGCTCGGGACTGCGGCGCATCGGATGCACCATGCTGACCGTGATCAGAATGAGTCACAGTGTCCTGCTGACCCCGCCACGGTTCAGCGACTTCTTCAGCACGCGGCGAGTCAGCCACACGGTCAATGACCTGCGTTGAGTCATCGTCGTCTGCAGGCTGAGCAAATGGCGAGCCAGCTGATGGCGCTTGGGCTTCTGTACCTTCTTGTGGTGCTGAGAAGGAGCGGAAGTTCGAGAACATCGCAGAACGGCGTTCTGGTTGCGCCGCCAACGAGGCGTCAGGACCAAGCGGCGTCTCTTCCACGTGTTCTTTCACCGCTGGACGGCGGGTCACCAGTGGGCGAGCTTCTTGGATGACTTCTGGCTGCCACGGCGCGGAGTCATCATCAAAGCTGACTGTCCGTGTCGGGGTTGCCAGTGGTGGCAACACAATCTCAGGTGAGTCATCACCAAAGTCTGGGGAGAGCCCCACACCTTGGTTGCCGTTGCCGCCCCGTGATGGCAGAGCGCTAGCGGCCGACTGCTGTGGCGCGAATTGTTGCTGTGCGCCCCCACGGCTTGGTAGGCCTTGTGCTGGCGCCTGCTGGGCTGGTGCTTGCGGTGCTGGCGCCGCAGGGCGTCCTCCACCAAGTGGCGCACCGGAGAAGTCTTGCTGCGGCGCAAACGCCTGGTTTTGTCCGGTGGGTGCGTTGGACACCCGCCGACGTGGCATACCGGTGTTTGTTTGACCATCAGTTAACGCATTCAGGTCCACTTCGGATACAACCGGTGGCTCTTCCACCGGGTAGCCAGCGGGCTGCTGAATGGGTTGCTGCGGTTGGGGTTGCTGTTGCTGCGGCTGTTGCGGCTGACCGAACTGATTGGCCTGTTGCGCAGGTTGTTGTGGTTGCGCGAACTGGCTTGATGGTTGAGGTGCTTGAGGCTGCTGGTAGGTTTGGCTACCTGCTTGTGGTGCACGGCCTTGGTAGTCCTGGTAGGCAGCATCAGTAAAGAGGTTCCAGGGGAAGGACAGTGTGGCCACGGTTCCGGTGGAGCCATCATTGGGGCGGGCAAACGCCACGTGCACACCGAGACGGTCTGCGAGACGACCAACCACGAACAGACCCACACGCTGCACACCGATCACGTCAGTTGCTGACCGTGACGCGACTTTACGGTTCGCTTCAGCGATGTCGTCATCAGACATGCCCAAACCGTAGTCACGGATGGTGACGGTGACGAAGTTTCGTCCCGCATCCGTGGTCACCTCAACAGGTGTGTTTGGTTCGGAGAAGTTTGTTGCGTTTTCCAAGAGTTCTGCAATGAGGTGCGCGGCGTTCAGCGCATTGTGACCGAGCATGGCCGGGTCGGATTGCAGGTTCAGTTGGATCCGGTCATACAGCTCAATCTCAGATGACGCGGTACGGACCACGTCCGACATCGGCATGGGTTGGCGCACTCGACGACCAGAGTCGATACCAGCGAGCACCAGGAGTGACTCGGAGTTACGACGCATACGTGTTGCAAGGTGGTCGAGCCTAAAGAGGTTTGCAAGGATGTTCGGGTCTTCTTCCGCGCGTTCGAGTTCGTCAAGGAACCCAAGCTGACGGTTGAGGAGGACGTGGTCACGACGGGCCACGTTGACGAACATTTCCGCGATGGAGCCACGAAGCGCTGCCTGTTCACGGGCAACTTCTACGGTGGTGTGGTTCACAGAGTTGAACGCTGCGGCGAGCTGTCCCACTTCGTCTCGAGAGTCAATGTCGATCTCTTCGAGGTCGAGGTCTGGTCCTTGACCAGGGATCGCCACCTGTTCTACCAGGCGTGGCAGTTCTTCCTTCACTCGCTCTGCGGACTCGGTGAGTCGACGCAGCGGTCGGGTGATGGATCGAGAGGTGACGTACGCGATGGCCAGTGAGGCGGCGAAGACGACCAGCACGGCAATGATTGTCAGGATGGAGTTGGTTCGCGCCGCGTTGAGCTGGTCGTTTGCAGCGTCTTTCATCTCGGCCATCATCGCTTTCACGATGGGGTCAACTGCTTCGACCTCAACCTGGGCAAGTTCGCCCCATTGTTCCGCGAGTGGACCAGAAATCGCGCCGATGTTCCCGTTGGCCAAATACTGGCGGATCGCGGTGTATTGAGCGGATGCGATCTTCAAGCTGGGGAAGTCGACACCAACGAGTCGGTTCAACGTGTTTCGGGTGTCGTCACGGCTTGCGTTGGTCAACCGCACTGTGGTGGCGAGTTCTCGGTACACACGGTTCACACCGTCGTTGCTGCGCGACACGGTGAGTGCTTCAGAAATCAGCGGGATTTCAGAGATCGTGTCGTCGAGGTAGTTCGTTGTGGTCACGTAAGCAAGCGCTGCGTTACCAACACGCCGGTCACCGACCGTGTTTCCTAGCTGGGAGGCCACGCGCAAAATGTTGTCGATCGCGTCGGTGTACGCCTTCGACACCACTTGAGTGGTTGCCGCACCACGTGATGCTTGGCCTTCAGCCGCCTCGAGGAAGGCACGCGTATTTTTCAGCGCGAGGTCAATGGCACGCTGAACTTCAGGGGACATCCGTGACGTATCAATGTCGCGAAGTGCCGACCCTACTTCGTCAAGCGCTTGATTACGCAAGGCAATAGCCTTCTGCCATTCTTCGCCCGCACCTGCTGCCCCTCGACGATACTCAATTGCCCAATACCGTTCGTTCTGGATGATCTCGATGAACGTTTGCCCAGAATCAACCAGGTCCACAACGTTCTTCGTCTGCTGGGCTTCACGCCACGCAGAAATTGACTGTCCAGCAAAGACCGTTGCCGCAACGAGAATCACGAGGATCGGAACAGCCAGGGTCGCAAGGATCTTATTCTGCACGTTTAAGCGCTTGAGCATCCCTGATCCCTCCCACATTCTTGTCTGCATCACGGCGAGTCCGCGTGCTTTCCGCTACCGGGTCATCGGCAGGTAGATGCCGGCCCTTGAGCGGGTCCAATAGAGTTCAACGCCTAAGACTATGTTTTTTTCACCCACAGGGGCAACGTTGCCTCGGTATTGTTCGAGGTATGCATGCGCTTCGGGCTCCGAACTCCTTTCAGATACTTTCACCCGCAGGGCCATTGCTTCAACCCTGTATGGTCACTAATCCCATTCCTGGAGCGGGTGAAGTTCTCATTGAGGTCGCTGCGGCGGGCGTCAACCGGGCGGATATTCTCCAAACACATGGGCACTACGCCCCACCTGCGGGAAGTTCCGATATTCCTGGCTTGGAGGTGGCAGGAGTTGTCCGCGAGTGCGGTTCTCATGTCAGACATATCCGACAAGGCGACCGCGTCATGGCTCTTGTGACCGCAGGCGGATACGGGGAGTTTGTGGTAGCGGATGCGGCTTCCGTCATGGTCATCCCGGAAAACATCAGCATGGTCGATGCCGCGGCATTTGTGGAAGCCGCCTGCACCATCTGGTCCAACCTCTTTGATGTGGCGCACTTCACGTCTGGTGAGACCGTCTTGATCCATGGTGGCTCCGGTGGAGTGGGCTCACTCGCCCTTCAGATCACCTCAGCGTTAGGAGCCACCGTCCTCACCACCGCGCGCACGCCGGAGCGTGCCGCGCGGTGCACGGATCTTGGGGCACACACGGCCTGGGCGTATGGCGAACACGTGGACGCGCACGGGAAATCCACGTTTGCCGATGCGCTGCCCACGCTCGTTGCCCAAGCAACCAACCAGCGTGGCTGCGACATCATCCTCGACGTCACTGGTGCATCGTTACTTGGTGCCAATGTTCACAGCCTGGCAACAGGCGGTCGGCTCATCGTCATCGGGATGCAAAAAGGAGCAACCGGGACCCTTCCTCTTGGCCCGCTCCTGGCAAAGCGAGCCAGTATTCACGGAACTACCCTACGGTCACGCCCGCGAGAAGAACGGGCGCGCATCGTCAAGGGAGTCACAACAGACCTCCTGCCACTGCTGGCAGCCGGGCGCATCCGCCCTGTGGTCCATGAGGTCTGGGACATGCAAGAAGCTGCCCGTGCACACGAGCAGCTTCTTGGTGGTGACGTGTTCGGCAAACTCGTTCTCGAGCCGCGCTGGTGAGATGGACTACTACCCCTTCACAGACCCAGCCAGCAGGCCGCGCACAAAGTAGCGTTGCAGCGTCAAGAACACGATGACTGGCACAATCATCGACACGAACGCCCCCGCTGCCAGCAGGTACCAGTCCTGGCCGCGGGTCCCGGCAAGATCAGCAAGACGCACAGTCAACGGCGCGACATTTTGTTGTCCACCCGCAAACGTCAACGCAACAAGCAGGTCATTCCACACCCACAAGAACTGGAAGATCGCGAACGACGCGATCGCAGGCACCAGCAACGGCATGAGCACGCGGAAGAAGATCTTCACGTGCCCCGCACCGTCGACTCGAGCTGCTTCCACCAATTCCCGGGGAATGTCTTTCATGAAGTTGTGCAACAAGAAAATGGCCAGTGGCAACGCAAAAATTGAGTGCGACAACCACACGGTCCAAAATGTTTGGTTGAGCCCCCACTTCACATACTGGGTGAGCAACGGAATGAGCGTGACCTGGATAGGCACAACCTGCAACGCAAACACGGCGACAAACAAGATGTTGCGGCCCTTGAAATCAATCCACGCAAAAGCGTAAGCCGCCAGCAACGCCAACGTAATCGGAATGATGACGGCAGGGATCGTGATAACAAAGGAGTTCACAAAGAATGTGGACAGTTGAAAACGTGACCCAGATAGGACCTGGTCGTAGTTCTCCAATGTGAACGTCGGGTTTGTGAACCACGTCCACCACCCTGAGGTTTTAATGTCCCCATCGGGTCGGAATGAGGTGATGAGCAGTCCCACGGTGGGGACGGTCCACACAAACGCAATGAGGAGCGCGATGCCGGAGGCAATTTTGGTGGATAACGTTGATTTTGTGCGACCAGCGCGAGCATCGAGGCGGTCCACTAAGTTCGCTGGCTTCGCCGGTAGGGGGGCCTGGGGTGTTGTGGAGCTCATCGGACCTCCTCCGACTTCTTCATTTGGCGGACGTTGTAAATGATGAGTGGCACCACGAAAGCGAAGAGCAATACCGCCAGCGCTGCACCCATCCCTTGGTTTTGTTGCCGAAAGGACTGGGTGTAGAACTCGTTTGCCACCACTTGGGTGCCGTAGTTTCCACCCGTCATTGTCCGGACAATGTCGAACACTTTGAGAGTGCCCATTGCGATGGTGGTGAGCACAACGACCAATGCTGGTCGCACACTGGGGACGGTGACGTAGAAGAACAACTGCGGTCCATTGACCCCATCCAGGGTGGCTGCCTCGTTGGTTTCTGTGGGGATCGCCTTGATCGCCGCGGACAAAATTGTCATGGCGAAACCTGCTTGAATCCAGATCATGACGATCATGAGGAATAAGTTATTCCACGGTCCATTGAGCAGGAACTGAACCGGTTCTAGACCCATCCACACCAGGATTTGGTTGAGTAACCCAATTTGTGCGGGTTGCCGGTCTGGGGCGACCCCCTCAAGGACAGGCCGGTATTCGTAGACGAACTTCCAGATGATCGAAGCGCCCACAAGGGAGATCGCCATGGGCATGAACAGCAAGGTTTTTGCGATCTTTTCAAACCGAGCCCGGTCGACGAGGACCGCGTAGATGAGACCGATCGCAGTGGACAACACCGGGACAATAATGGTCCAGGCAATGGTGTTGAGAAGCACCTGTTGAAACTCGGGGCGGGTAAAGGCGGTGACGTAGTTGTCGACCCCAATGAAGTTTTGGCCACGGGCATCATAAAGCGAGCTTCGTGCGGTGAGGATTGCGGGGTAAATCAACCCAAAGGAAATACCCAACAATGCAGGGCCGGTAAAGGCGGCAACAACCACCCAACGCGGCGCCCGGGGAATACGTTCCACGGCAAACAGAATAAGAGCCATCACTGCGACGAACATCGCAATAGCAATGACCATGAGGAGTAGCTTGCCGCCGGTTGTGTCGGCGTACAGCAGATCCATGGCGAGCCTCCATGGTTGGCGGGATAGTGACACAGCTCCCACACGCGGTGTGGTGAGCCGATGATGGGGGCCCACACATGTGGACCCCCATCAGGTGGTGTTGGTGGGGCGGTGGCATCACCGTCGTGATGCCACCGTCACCGTGACCGCTGTGGTGTCGTCAGCGGGTCAGTTTGGCCACGCCGAGTCAATCGCGGTGAGAACGGCGTCGTCGGACTTGTCCTCAGCGATCCAGGCGGTCATTTCTGTCCAGAACGCACCTTGACCAACTGCTGCGGGCATGAGGTCGGATGCGTCGAACCCGAACTCCTGGCTCGTGTCGGAGAGCAGTTCGAAGGACAGCTTGTCGATCTCAGAGACGAGGTTGTTGGGGTCAAGTCCTGAGTTCGCGGAAACCCAGCCACCGCTTGGTGTGGCGATCGCTTTGGCGTTTGCCCACTCTGGGCTGGCAAGGAATTCCTGGAATGCGGCGACCTCTGGTCGGTCGTCAAAGGCTGCAACGAATTCTCCACCACCAAGGATGGGGCGTGAGTCTTCGCTTGTGCCAGGGAAGTAGAACGCGAACACGTCGCCATCTGCAGAAACGTCGGTGCCTTCTGGCCAGTTCGCAGCGTAGAACGATGCTTGCCGGTGCATGTAGCACAGTCCAGTCTCGAGGATGGGGAGACCACCGTCTTGGAACTCTGTGGTGGCGATCGAGCTGACGTCACCCAAGCCACCGTTGACGTAGTCAGGGTTCTTGAGGATCTTGCCTACTTCAGCCAGTGCCGTTTTGACCTCTGGGTCGGAGAACTTCACTTCACCCTTGCTCCAGGCGTCGTAGGTCTCGAACCCGGCGGTACGAAGCATGATGTCTTCGAGCCAGTCGGTTGCTGGCCATCCAGTTGCGTCACCTGAACCGATTCCAGCACACCATGGCTTCACACCTTCGGCACCGTGGTCGGCTACGATCTGGTCGGAAAGGGCAAGCAGGTCATCCCAGGTGGTGGGGATTTCGTAGCCGGAGTCGGCGAACATCTTTGGTGAGTACCACACGAATGACTTCACATTGGCACCAAGTGGTGCTGCGTAGAACGTTCCGTCAACTGATCCGTACTCTTTCCAAGACGCCGCGAAGTATTCGTCGACGTTCGCCTGGGTTCCCTCGGAGGCTGGAACGATACTGTCCGGGTAGGACTCAACAATGGTTTTCAGCAAACCAGGCTGAGGGATGTAGGCAATGTCTGGGGCTGCACCTGATTGAAGTTTCACGAGCAACTGGGCTTCAAATTCTTTGGAGCCTTCGTAGTTGATAGTCGCCCCGGTGCATTCCTCGAATGGCTTGTAGGAATCAATGTGGGGTTGGTCTTCGGGGGCGATGATTGAGGTGTAGACCGACACTGTGGTGCCGGAGAGGTCACCGTACTTTTCGAAGGCTGCACAGTCTGTGTCGCCGTCTCCCCCTGGTGCTGCCGCGTTGTTGTCATTGTCGCCGCCTCCGCCACAGGCTGCGAGTGTGAGCGCCAGGGTCATCCCTGTCGCCAAGGTGACCAGCGAGCGCCGCCGGATCGTTGTCATGGTCTCTCCCTCACGTCTTCGTTGAAGTGCGGAGCACACGACGCAGTGTGACGTGTGCCATCACCATCATCGAATCGAGGTGGGAGTGTTTGTGCAAGTCGAAAGCGGGTGACAGGAGGTAACGATTGGGTCACCGTGGGCATGCACGGGCGGCGAGGGGCATCACTTTTCCGCATGATGTCGCTGACGATAACGTTGTCGGCCGCCATGTTGCATATGGTTGCGATTTGATTGCAGTGGGGGGTTATTTTTCCTGGTCAGACCGAACGGTAGGGTGCGATTGGTCGTCTGATGCGCAGCGACGAGTGGGCGGACCGGGCGCAGGTCAGCTCAGCAGTGATTGCAGCACTGGGGCAAGTCCGTCATCCGTGATCGGCCAGGTCACGTCATCCGCAGCGGCGATGACGTCAGCGGCCGCGTGCCCCATGGCGACACCATGCCCAGCCCACTGAAGCATGTCGATGTCATTGTCGGCGTCACCCACCGCGACGGTAGCGCTGGTGGGGATCCCCAAACGGGCGCGAAGACGGTCTAGCCCATAGGCTTTGGTGATCCCTGCTGGTGCAAGATCCATCCAGTGTTCGTCCGCAATGGAATAGTACGAGTCCGCCAAGTCCACAGCAGCAACATCAGCACGGAACTGTGCGGGCGGATGTTGTGCACGGGCCACAACAACTCGTGGGGTGCGCATGGCGCGCAGTGCCGCCACTGGTGTGATGATGTGACTGCCATGCAACCGTGGGGAACCAAAATCAGCGGAGATCGAGTAACCCACCCCAATGTTCTCCAACCCGATGACAGCGTGCGGCAGATGCGCGTCAAGCGCATCGACTGCTGGCCCGGCGGGGAACTCAACAACATCATCAAGTTCATAGGCGCCTGGACCGGAGGCATCAAGGCGGGCAGTGACTGACCCGTTCGAGCACACCGCCCACCCAGAGTCGATGCCTAAGTCTTTAAGCACTGGAAGGACCGCAACCAGTGGCCGACCCGTGGCGAGGACCACGTGGTGGCCACGTAACCGTAGTTCGGTGATTGCCTCACGGACCGCCGACGAAATGAATTCGTCGGCGGTCATGATGGTCCCATCGATGTCGAGGCCGATAAGCATGGGGGCGGGTGTCACGCGCTGGGCTCCAGCACCTCAAGTCCACCAAGGTATGGGCGCAACGCAACCGGTACATACACGGATCCGTCAGCTTGTTGGTGGTTTTCTAGCAAGGCGACGATCCACCGGGTGGTGGCAAGCGTTCCGTTGAGGGTAGCCACGGTTTGGGTTTCAGATTTTCCATCAACCTCGACACGTTCGCGCACACCCAACCGGCGGGCTTGGAACGTTGTGCAGTTCGAGGTTGAGGTGAGTTCAAGGTAGCGCTCTTGGCTGGGGAGCCAGGCTTCACAGTCAAACTTGCGTGCGGCAGAGGACCCCAGGTCCCCGGCTGCGGTGTCAATAACACGGTAGGGTAGCTCGCATTTTTTGAGCATCTCCTCTTCCCAGGCAAGCAGGCGCGCATGTTCCGCCTCAGCGTCAGCCGGGGTGCAGTAGGAGAACATTTCTACCTTGTGGAACTGGTGCACACGGATGATGCCACGCACATCTTTACCGTGTGATCCGGCTTCACGCCGGTAGCAGGCGCTCCACCCGGCGTACCGCAGTGGACCGTTGGATAGGTCAACAATTTCCTTGGAGTGATACCCGGCGAGTGCAACTTCCGAGGTCCCAACAAGGTATTGATCATCAGCACCGAGGTAGTAGATTTCGTCGGCATGGGCCCCAAGGAACCCGGTGCCACGCATGACGTCAGGGTTCACAATTGTGGGGGTAATCATGGGTGTAAACCCGGCGGCAACTGCTTGGTCAACGGCCGCGTTGAGCAAGGCCAGTTCGAGGCGGGCACCAATGCCGGTGAGGTAGTAAAACCGCGAACCGGACACTTTTGCACCGCGCTCCGTGTCAATAGCGCGCAACCCTTCACCGATAGCAAGGTGGTCTTTGGGTGACATGCCTTCGGCGGTGAAGTCGCGGGGTTGCCCTTCGTGGCGCAGGACAATGTAGTCCTCCTCGCCACCAACAGGGGCGCCCTCAACGATGTTGGCCACCTGGAGCAACAATGTGTTGAGTTCCTCGTTGGCGTCTTGCTGCACCTGGTTGAGTTCTTTGACCTTTGCGGCGATCTGTTTTGTTTCCGTGAGGAGTGCGTCTTTCTCGCTTCCCGATGCGCGCGCCACGTCCTTCCCGATGCTCTTTTGCCGTGCCCGAAGGGCTTCAAACTCGGACAACGCGGTGCGTCGGCGCACGTCGGCTTCGAGGATGGTGTCGACGATTCCGGGGTCGTCACCCCGGGCAATTTGGCTTTGTCGGACAAGGTCTGGGTTCTCGCGGAGGGTGCGTAGATCAATCACTCTCCAAGAGTACCGAGGAAAGGCACCTGGTCGCGAAAGCGGATACCGTTATGCCATGAGTGCAGAACAGTGGCTGTTGACCGCTGCGATCGTTGTGATGATCGCTGCCGTTGCCATGAGTGTGGTCCTTTTTGTGCATAGCCGTGAACTTCGCGGAGTCAAGGACATGCTGTCTGCCCTGTTCTCCCACCGTCGCGGGGAAGAGTCCCCACTAGTGGAGGAACTATCACAACCGCACGTTGCTTTCATTGCGAACCCATCCAAACCTGGGGTTTCCGACCTGAAAACAGCGTTGTTGTTGCGGTGCGCTGCTGAAGAGTTACCCGAACCGTTGTGGCTTGAAACCACCGTCGAGGATCCCGGCACCGGTCAGGCCCGTGAAGCGATCGCACGCGGCGCTGACCTCGTTGTTGCCGTGGGCGGTGACGGTACCGTACGTGCTGTGGCCACCGCCCTGACGGGAACGACCACCCCCATGGGCATTTTGCCGCTCGGTACCGGAAACTTACTCGCCCGCAACCTCGACATTCCCGTGGCCAACCGGGAAGAGGCGTTCGATGTGCTCCTCACCGGTGTGGATCGTCGGATTGATGTGGGCTGGTTGGAAGTCGTCGACCCTGATGACTCACTCCATCTCCAAGCACTACGCGACGCACAAACAGCGCGGACAAAAGGTGCACGTGAACGTGCAGCACACCGTGCTAACTCCTCAGAAGCAGTGCCAGCTGACACGGCCAAGCACCTCTTCCTTGTCATCGCTGGAGTCGGGTTTGACGCCGCAATGATCGCTGACGCTGACAACGAACTCAAAGCGAAAATGGGGTGGGTTGCCTACTTCGTCGCTGGGGTCCGACACCTGCACGGGCAACGCCTCAGAGTCCGCATCACCCTGGACGATGACCGGGTCTTCACCACACAATTGCGCACCCTGATGGTCGGTAACTGTGGCCGATTACCCGGCGGGATCACCCTCATCCCCGACGCTGTCATTGACGACGGCATCCACGACATCGCTGCCATCGACACTCGCGGCGGACTTGCCGGGTGGGTGCAACTCTTTGGTGAAGTCGTCATGCAAGGCTTCGGATTCACCACCGTCCTCGAACGCAAAGTGGGACGCATCGACCACACCCGAGCCCACACATCGCTCATCGAGGTCGAACAAGGGGCACAAGCCCAAGTCGACGGTGACGTGATTGGCCGCGCCCGCACAGTGCGCACATGGGTTGACCCACAGGCGCTCACGGTACGTTCACCTCTCCCCCGGCTCCAATAACACCGCGTCACGTAGGCTTAGGGGGTGCCCTTCACGCCTCACCCCGCCGTGACCCCCGCCCGCAACCCCACCCGTGCTACCCGCCGGTGGGGTGCACTGATGGTCCTCGCCTGCGTTGCTCTCCTCAGCGGCCTACTCCACCCAACCGCTGCTCACGCCACACCACACACAGCGGACACCACCCCACCAGAACAACAAGTCGTCGTCCTGGGCACAGGCGGCATCCGGTGGAGCGACGTCACCGCAGACACAACCCCCGCACTCTTCCAGTTCGCCCGCTCCGCAGCCATCGGGAACCTCGTTGTTCGCAACGTCCGTCCCTCCACCTGCCCTGCAGACGGGTGGCTCGCACTCAACGCCGGTAACCGCGCCGGGGATGCCATCAACGGAGCTGCCGGACCATGCCGTTACCTTGAAGAACCCCCCGAATCCGCCGGTGATCCCAGCGGAATCACCACCGCAACCGTCCCCCACTGGCAAGCGCTAACCGATGCGGTGGCTAGCCAAAAATACTCCGCCCAACTCGGCACCTTCGCCACCACCCTCACCGACGCCGGGGTCTCCACAGCCGCAGTAGGGCCAGGCGCCGCCATCGCGTTGGCTAACAGCGACGGACAGGTCACCGGAACGTTTTTCTCCCGCCTCTCCACCACATCGGCACTGTCAGGACAAATGCGTGCCGCCCTCAACACCGTCACCGGACCACAACGACTCGTCATCGCGGACGTCGGGCACCTTCGCATCAGCCGCACCACCTCCGCCAACGACCCGTCTGTTGCCGCGCAACTCACCGAAATTGATGCCCGCGTGGACGCCGCACTCCGCGCCATTCGTGCCGTTGACCCCGACCTTGAACACACCACCATCATTCTTGCGTCACTGTCTGACCCCACCGGGGCTCCCAGACTATCCATCGTCGCCATGGACGGCGCAGGCGTTCAAGGCAACTTCCTTACCTCGCCCTCCACCAAACAACAAGGTTTCAACCAGTCATCCGACATCCCCACCACGGTCCTGTCTCTTCTCGATGTGCCCCGCACCGCTCAGTTCGTTGGGTCACCACTGCGGGCACACACCGTGGCCGGATCCACAACAGACCGCATCAACGTCCTTATTGACGCCGAAACCCACACACTGGCAACCCGCCCCATAGTGGAACCGTTCTTCCTGCTGTTCTGCGTGGTCAACATTGCGTTGTTTGCCGTGGTGTCTTACGTATTCTCGGGCCGGTCCTTACGGCGCATGTCCAAAGGGGCTACCTGGGTAACCGCCCACTCCCGAGGGCTTCTTGTCGGTTGCCAAATCGCAGGGATCGCGATTGCCACACTCCCCGTTGCCACCCTCCTTGCCAACCTCATCCCCTGGTGGCGCTCCCCCCTCCCCACCCTGACGCTGGCAGCACTCACGGTGATCATCATTGGGCTCATCGCCACCATTGCGATGTCTCCACTGTGGCGCGGCTGGCGGTTTGGACCTATTGCCGTAGTCTCCGCAATCACCGTCACTGTGCTCGCAATCGACGTCGCCACAGGGGCACGCCTCCAAGTGTCCGCGCTCATGGGTGTGCAACCCATGGTCGGCGGGCGCTTTTACGGTTTCAACAACCAGTCATTTGCCCTGTTCGCCACAACATCGCTGTTACTCGCTGGGGCGCTCGCGAACACACTTGTTGTTGCGGGAAAGCGACGCCTCGCTGCTGTGACTGTCGCGCTCCTTGGGACAGCTGCGATCCTCCTCAACGGGATGCCGTCCCTGGGGGCTGACTTTGGCGGGCCACCCGCCTTGTTCCCTGCATTCGCGCTGCTGACCCTATGGGCCGCTGGTATTCGCATCACAGTCAAACGCGTCATCGGGGTCCTGCTCGCTGCAGTCGCAGTTGTCTCGTCATTTGCGGTGGTTGACTGGTTGCGCCCGGAAGAAGACCGCACCCATCTGGGTCGTTTTGTCGATACAGTCCTTGACGGTGGTCTGCTTGATGTTGTGGGTCGCAAACTTGCAGCGAACTTCTCCACCTTCACCAACCCGCTAGCGTTAGTGGCAATTACCGCGATTTTGGTGCTCCTCATTGTTCTGGGCCGTCCCGTGCGCCTCGCTGCCAAAGACTCAGGCCAACTGGCTCCCTACCATTGGTTGACCGGTGGCGTACCACTCAAACAGATCGCCACTGACACCCCGCTGTTCCTCCCCACCGTGTACGCGGTCTACGTTGCGCTCGCTATTGGCACCGCAGTCAACGATTCTGGCGTTGTCATCGTTGCCATTGGCCTTGCGGTGCTGGTCCCACTGCTCATTGCCACCTATGCCCGGTGGATTTTGTCCATCACCACCCGCATCAAACAAGCAGGGCTGACCACCCCCATTGATCGGTCAACGCGCTAAAAACTCGTCGGCTCGCTACCGTGGATCGTGGACCGATACGGACGCCACGAAGGGAGCACTGATGCCAGCATCGACATCGAACGAATCGGATAACCCCAGCATCAAGAACCCGGACCTGTACGACGATCTACGGGACCAAGGCGCATCGAAAGAAAAGGCAGCCCGCATCTCTAACGCCGCCGCACGCGATGGGCACAGCACGATCTCCACGCGTGGGGGATCCTCAGGCAGCTACGAGGACTGGACAGTCACCGAACTCCACAACCGCGCAAAGGAGTTGGGGATGAGCGGTTATTCGCGCATGCGAAAAGCTGAACTCATTGACGCACTCCGCAACCACTGACCACACACTCCAGGGGGACACATGGGTTTCATCACCGTTGACCAGCACAACAGCACACCAGTCGGGCTGTACTATACCGACGAAGGCCACGGACAACCGGTCGTACTCATCCACGGCTACCCGTTAGACGGAACCAGTTGGGAGCACCAAAGCGCTGCGCTCCTTGACGCCGGGTACCGGGTCATCACCTACGACCGGCGCGGTTTTGGGCGGTCTACTGCGACCCCAACCGGGTATAACTACACCACGTTCGCCTCGGATCTCAACACTGTCCTCACCACCCTTGAACTCACCGACACTGTCCTTGTGGGGTTCTCCATGGGGTCAGGTGAAGTGACTCGCTACTTGGCGCGGTACGGGGAAGAACGAGTCGCCCACGCTGTGCTCATTGGGTGCCTGCAACCATACTTGCTGAACACTGAGGACAACCCCGACGGTGCAGTGGACATGGCATTCATTGAGGACTTCTCTACGTCCGTGCGTCGCGACCGGTTCGCCCATATGACAGGTTTTCTAGAGAATTTCTTCAACACTGACCAGACTATGCCTGAGCGGCTCTCCCCCGAGGCTCTCGCCCACCACCACCATGTGGCGAACGCCGCGAGCGCTCACGGCGCTGTTCACGCTCCATTTTCGTGGGTGGAGGATTTCCGCAACGACCTTGAGGTGATCAACGGGTACACCGTGCCTGTGACCGTCATTCACGGCACCGCAGACCAGATTTTGCCGTTCACCGCAACAGCGCAACGTGTTCCACAGTGGGTACAGCGCGCCACGATCACTGACATCACCGATGCGCCCCACGGCTTGTTGTGGACGCACCGGCACGAGGTGAATAGTGCGCTGCTTAACGCTCTGGGGAACTAGTTCTTCTTCTGTGCACCCACCCGCCGAAGCCTGCGTGCGCCAATCGCCATTTTCACGTCTCGGTACTGCGCGGCTCGGTGAAGTTGACCTTTCCAGTCTTTACCGGAGGGGCGGTGTTTGAGGTCGCACGGCACTTCCACGGCCACATACCCTTGGCTGAGGAGGTCAATGGTCATCCCGGTTTCAACACCCCAACCGCGAGCGAGTGGGGTGGCTGCTTCGAATGCTTCTCGGGTCAGGCAGCGCATACCGGACAGAGGTTGGGTGGGGGCCCACCCGGTCAGGGAACTGATGGCTTTGCGTGCGGCACCGACCACGAAGCCGCGCCCGCCTGCACCCGGCTGTGGGGGGAGCAACGCGATGGCAAGGTCCGCGTTCCCAGTGAGGACGGGGTCGATCAGCGGTGCCGTGTTCACGGCTGTTTCTGCGAGGTCACCATCAATGAAAAGGAGTAAGCGTGGTAGGCGCCCTGGTGCATCACGCATCGCGACAACAGCAGCCCCCGTTTCCATTGCTGCGGCTTTTCCGCGGTTGTGGGAGTGGCGGACTACCACGGCCCCTGCGTCACGGGCAACGTCTTGGGTGTTGTCTTCGCTTCCGTCGTCAACCACGAGGACAAGATCAACGTGCGGGATGGCTTTGGCTGCACGGACTGTTTGGGCAATGCGTCGAGCTTCGTCTTTCGCGGGGATGACAACGGCAACACGTTGGCGTTGAAGGTCGCGTTCATCAGCTTGGGACGATTGGGATTTGGCGCGGCGGGTACGCGCCGCAGTGGGCTCCGCGTTGCTTGGTTCAGTCGGCTGCATACCTGACACTTGTGATTCCTTGCCTTGATCATGGAAAAACCTTGGTCTTTATCCAAGGTAGTTCCCTGCGCGAACGCCTGCCACTCGTATCGGCACATCATGGGCACAAGGTGAGGCCACACCCTCACCTTGTGCCAGATGATGCGCGGTTGGGTGTTAGCGCAATGTCACCTGACGGGAGACAAGTCCCGCTTTTGCGCGGCGCTCATCTGATGTGAGTGGCGCATCATTATCGAGTTCCGCTGCGAGGCGCGGCCAGTACTCACCCACTGCGCCGTCAATGTCTTCAGCTTCACTACCGCGCGGCAACTCCCACACGGGAATGACGATTCCACACGAACGGAATGCCCCCAGGAACCTGGCCTCACCAATCGCGGACTCACGGCGGGCGTGAAGCCGGGCAATGGCGTTCATGACCTGATCCTCATCACGCGGCATTGACCAGCGCAGGAACTCTTTCGCGCCAATACGGTTCCAGTACGCGGAATCCACCGAACTTAACTTCACAGTGTCAATCATCGATTCAGCGGCGTCATCAAGGCTGGCGCGCACTTCCTCGGTCATGTCCGTGGAAGGGTCAACCCAAAAGTCCACGTTGTCGTGTACCTCAACGGTAAGGTCACCCGACCAGTCAATAACGTCCTGCAGGCGGGGTCCAGGCCCAGGCAGTCCCGAACGGACCACCGGTGTCCCCGGTTCACTGTCCAGCGCTTCCAGCAAATTCGCGGCAATATCTCGCGACAGGTCACCTGAACCAGCCAGCGTTTGCATTGCTAACAACACGGTGCCATCTTGCCGGTGCAACGCAGGCCACGAGTCAGGGAGAAACGTCGTGATGATCACGTCACGGCTGCCGTACTCCTCGGTCGTGCGCACAGCAATCGTTGCGGCAGGGACAACCTCACGCATTGCGACAAGGTCAGCTTCCACCGAGATTCCCTCAAAGGGCCGGGCAACATACTCAACAGTGTTCTTCGCCATGCCCCAAGCCTACCGTCCTCCCACCCCAACTCTCACCCTGTCCACACCGCATCGCCACACGATCTCTGCCAAGATAAAGACATGGACCCACGAGCTGGCATGCGAGCCACAGCAGAAGACCTCATCGACGTTGACGCGCTGGTCAGCGCCTACTACGACCAGACGCCCGACCCAGAAAACATCGCTGAACGGGTCACATTCGGCACCTCAGGGCACCGAGGATCCTCACTCGATCGGGCATTCAACGAAGCGCACATCATTGCCACAACCGCCGCGATCGTCGAGTACCGGCGCAACCAAGGCATCGACGGTCCCCTCTATATTGGTCGCGACACCCACGCCCTGTCCCTCCCTGCCTGGCAAACAGCCCTCGAAGTCCTCATCGCCGCTGACGTTCACGTCATGGTCGATGCACGCGACTCCTACACCCCCACCCCAGCGGTCTCCCACGCCATCTTGTTGCACAACGGAGCCACCACAGCAGACGGGGTGCGCACCTCAGGTCCCGAACTTGCCGACGGCATCGTGGTCACACCCTCACATAACCCACCCCGTGACGGCGGATTCAAATACAACCCACCCCACGGCGGCCCCGCAGATTCCGACGCAACCACCTGGATCGCCAACCGCGCCAATGACATCCTCCGGGCCGGGGTCTCTCACATCGCACGCATCCCACTCGACCGTGCGCTCAATGCCCCCAACCTCGGTAAACACGACTACCTCTCCGCCTACGTCGACGACCTTGCCTCCGTTCTCAACCTCGACGCGATCCGAGAATCAGGGCTCCACATCGGCGCCGACCCACTCGGTGGAGCCGCAGTGGAATACTGGGGGGCAATCGGCGAGCGCTATGGGCTCAACCTCACCGTCGTCAACCCGCAAGTTGATCCACGGTGGGGGTTCATGACCCTCGACTGGGACGCAAAGATCCGGATGGACTGCTCATCCCCCTACGCCATGGCTTCACTCGTTGACACCATGAGCGGCAACGCCGCCTACGACATCGCCACCGGAAATGACGCTGACGCCGACCGTCATGGGATCGTCACCCCCGACGCTGGTCTCATGAACCCCAACCACTACCTCGCCGTGGCCATCCACTACCTGTTCTCCGGGGCTCGCCCACAATGGGGCACGAACGTTGCTATCGGGAAAACCCTTGTCTCCTCAGCTCTCATTGACCGGGTCGCCCACGGCCTGCAACGCCAACTCCTCGAAGTTCCCGTCGGTTTCAAATGGTTCGTCCCCGGTCTCATCAACGGAACCGTTGGGTTTGGTGGCGAAGAATCCGCAGGAGCATCCTTCCTCCGCGCTGACGGCACCGTGTGGACCACCGACAAAGACGGTATCCTCCTGGCTCTCCTCGCATCAGAAATCACCGCAGTCACCGGGAAGAGCCCCTCCCAACACCACACCGACCTCACCAACGAACTGGGATCCTCCTGGTATGCGCGCATCGATGCACCCGCAACCCGGGAACAAAAATCCACCCTGGCCCAGCTCTCACCCGACCAAGTCACCGCCACAACCCTCGCCGGTGACCCCATCACAGAACGCCTCACCACCGCGCCCGGCAACAACGCCGCCATCGGAGGACTCAAAGTCACCACCGACAACGCCTGGTTCGCGGCACGCCCCTCCGGCACCGAAGACGTCTACAAAATCTATGCTGAATCATTCGTCTCCGCCGACCACCTCGCCACCGTGCAAACTGAAGCGAAAAACGTCGTCAGCGACGCACTGAACAACTAACCACAACAGGCAAGGAAGGGCCCGTGCATACGCACGGGCCCTTCCCTATTTTCGGCCACAGCAAGCCGCTCCCATGGCCTGCTACACCTGGTGGGCGGCGACATCACACTGGCATCTGCATGGTCTTCGTATCCCCTGCGCACCAGTGCCCCATACGCCGGTGCAACCACCGCCGGATCTCGCAAACCGCGGTGTGGGTTCTCAGCCAGTGACGTCACCGCCCACAACCAAAACTAGCGGCACCACACCCGCAAAACCAGGGCACACAACCGACCTGACCAGTACGGCTTACACGGTGTCCAGACCACCACATTGATGGTCCCCACCAACCACGCTGCTGGAACCCACGCGCAGGCTACTCAGAGGCCGAACCGGCACCATCCCACACATCCGAATACACCGGATGCCGCCGCAAATACGCCGCCACAAACGAACACTGCGGATCCACCTGGGCCCCGATCTTACGAGCCCACGACAATGCTTCCCGCACCAACGCAGACCCCACACCCCGGCCTTCGTACTGCGGGTTAACCACCGTGTGCGGCATCACCAACACCTTCTGAAACAGGCCCTGCCCTTCCAGGCGGTACTCCAAAAAACCAGCCACTGAACCATCCGGCATCCACGCCTCAAACCGGTTCATTTCAGCTACCTGAACAACGTCAACGTCACCACTCACATCAGCCATACCCTCCATACTGCCAAACACCCCACACCCACCGCACCCCGCCGCAGATCACACAGCCCACCACCGCCGCCGGTGGCACACTAAGAAGGTGACACACCCACCCTCCCAGCCTGAGGCCACCCGTACCTCACGCAACCCCTACGCCACCGTGCTTTCCCACCCCGGAGCAGCACGCTTCTCCCTCGCCGGAGCACTCGCCCGTTCACCCATGTCTATGGTCGGAATCGGCATCGTCCTCATGATCAAAGCCGCCCACAACTCCTACGCCCTCGGCGGACAAGTCTCTGCGGCGTACATCATCGCCCAAGCGATCTGCTCCCCCCAGCTAGCCCGCCTCGTTGATGCACACGGGCAAGCACGTGTCATGCGGCCCGCCGTGATCGCCACAGCAACCTCACTCACCCTCCTGGTGGCCACCACAGTCATAGGCGCCCCCATTGCCTTAGCGTTCCTCTTCGCCATCACCACAGGGATGAGCATCGGGTCAGTAGGCGCCATGGTTCGGGCACGCTGGACCCACCTCATCACCAACCCCCGCGAACTACACACCGCTTACTCCTTGGAAGCAGCGATCGACGAAATGATCTTCGTCATCGGCCCCATCATCGCGACCTTCCTTGCCACCGGTGTCAGCTACTACGCCGGTCTCCTTGTTCCCATCGTTCTCGTCCTGACCGGTGGGCTCTGGTTCCTCAGCCAACGCGCCACTGAACCGCCCGTCCTCGCCCCCGACCCCACCAGCCCGGCCACCTCGGTCCTCACCAACCCTGCGATGCTCGCCCTCATCGGTGTGTTCATTGGGGTAGGAGGACTCTTCGGTGCTACTGACGTCGCCACCCTCGCATTTGCAGAAGAACAAGGAGACAAAGCGCTCGCCGGGATCATCCTTGGGATCTTTGCGCTGGGGTCCTGCATCTCAGGGCTCGCCTACGGCGCCCGGCAATGGGCCTCCCCTGTCTGGTTACGTTTCCTCATTGGCATCATCGGGTTAGCCATCGGTGCCACCATGTTCTTCTTCGCCACCACTGTGTGGGCACTCGCCGCCATCATGTTCGTGACCGGGCTGACCATTTCTCCCACCCTCATCAACGTCAACAACATGGTTCGGCTTGTGGTCACGCCGCGGCAACTCACCGAGGGACTCACCTGGGTGTCTACGGCACTGGGGGTCGGGGTAGCCGCCGGTTCGTCACTGGCCGGTGCGCGCATCGACGCTGGCGACGCCCATGCCGGTTTCACCGTGGTCATCGCATCGGCAGCCCTGTCCGTGGTGGTCGCCATCGCAGCCCTCTCCACCATTCGCACGCGCACCATGGCCCCAGAGCGGATCATTGACGAACTCACCGAAGACGACCTCCTTGAGGAGATCAACACCACACAGCTGGATGGCGGTCCTGACGCAGAAGCTGGAAAAAACAGCGCACCCGCCCCTTAAGTTCCGCGCCCACCGTGCCGAACGGGGAAACCTCCCCATAGGGAAACCATGGTCCCCAGCCATACGCTGACAGCATGTTGACTTCACAGGAGGCGTCACACGCGCGGTTCTTCAACCTTTCGCTGCGTCATGCCATCGACATCGAACAAGTCGATGCCTTCATGAACCGACTCATTGGCACCCTTCGCCACTATGAACACACTGGTCGGCTCCACCCCGACGGCTACACCGCCGACGAAGTCCTCAACATTACGTTCCGGCCTGCCCGTGGCCACCAAGGGTATGCCATGAGTGCAGTCGATGCGGTACGTCAAGAAGCAGAAGCGACATTGCGATACTACGAGGGCAACATGGCATCCCCTGCACCTGAGCAGCGCCCGGCGTTGACACGCATCAACCGGGTCAAGCAGCTCACCCCACACACATCGTTGAACCAACCACACGCCACTCAAGGGGCAAGCGCTCGCCCCACTTCGGCAACCATTCACCACATTCCCCAACGGTTGCGCAACGACATCCCGTTGTCCCCTTCCTCGCCCGCTGTCATCGACACCGATGTCATGCCAGCTGACTTGGCGACGTTGACTGGCAGCCCTGCCCCCGCCATTCCTTCCCACACCGCCGCACCAGCAAGCCCCGTGCCAGTGAATGCGGAACCCGTGCGTCATCACACCCCGCCGTCTCCGTCGTCGGCGCAATCCCCTGCGGTGGCATCCACTGCACCCTCACACACCGTGCAGGTACCTCAGCTTGCCCCCATGACCGGTGAACTTCCTGCTGCACCGCAGGCACCGTTCGCTGGCCCGCGTGGCCTCAGTGGCGCCGAGTTGGCGCATGATATTGGCCGGGCGATGCACGCTCGCGCTGAGATCGCTCAGAACGCTCCACACCGCCTTACCCATGATCTGACGATTAAAGCTGCGACCCCGCATGGAACGGTGACAGTGACTGGTGTCCTTATGGGGGAAGACGGCCAGATCATTTTGCAAACCTACTGATTGACCCTTCGCCTTTGACGGGCGCACAGGCATCACAGCCTGTGCGCCCGTTGTTGTTCACGGTGGTGGTTAGCCCACTGTCACACCGAAGATCAGCCCAAGAGCATAGGTGGCTAGTGCGGCTCCAAGCCCGATGGCAAGTTGTCGTGCAGCACGCCTCAGTGGGGAAGCACCTGACAGCACCCCCACCGCTGCGCCGGTTGCACACAGCGCGAGCCCGGTCAGTGACACGGCGACAGCCATCGCCGCGTACCCGTCTATTCCGAACAGGTAAGGGACCAGGGGGATGATCGCCCCGGAAGCGAAGAACGCAAACGATGACCCTGCGGCACCCCACGCGGTGCCTAGTGTTTCGTGTTTGTCGGCGTCAATATCCTCGGCAAGGCGCGTTGTCTCTGAGTAGTTTGAGAGGACTAACTCAGCATGGGCGTGAGCATCGGTTTCGTTCATCCCCCGGGCACGGTACACCAAGGCGAGTTCGTTCGCGTTGACGTCAAGGTCTCCTATGGCGCGGTGAGCATGTGGGGAAGGGTTTTCCGCGTCCAGCAGTTCGCGCTGGGAGCGAACCGACACAAACTCTCCAGCTCCCATGGACAGTGCCCCAGCAAGTAGACCACTGAGTCCAGCGAGGAGTATGTAGGAGTGGGAGACACCAGATGCCCCCACACCTAAGATGAGCGCCAAGTTGGACACCAGACCGTCATTTGCTCCGAACACGGCGGCACGGAAGGTTCCGGAGAGGCGTTGGCGTCCTCGTGTTGCCAATGCTCTGACCACTTCGCCGTGGATGCGTTCGTCTGCGGCCATGTGGGCTGGGGCATCATCGTCCCGGTCGTAGGTGCTGCGGGCTTCTGCTTGTTGGGCAAGGGCAAGAACAAACACACCGCCGAATCTGCGGGCAAGTTGCCCGAGGAGTCGGCTGCGCCACGAGCCTCGCCGAGGTTTTCCCGCGTGGTCACCCAGGAGGTTCCGCCAATGTTGTTCGTGGCGTTTTTCTGCATCGGCAAGGCCGAGGAGAATGGCCCGTTCTTCCCCGTCTTTGCGTTGCGCGAGTTCCCGGTAAACCGCACCCTCAGCTTGTTCGTCCGCGAGGTACCGCCGCCACCGGCGTCGCTGCTGCGGCGTGGGGGGTTGCGGCTGGAGACTGGTGTCGGGTCCCGGTGAAGTTGGTGATGAGGCGGTTGGGTGTGGGTCACTCGGCATGCTGTCAGTGTGCCACGTGATACGGCGAGGGGTGTCCCGGGTGTGCGAATGGTGAGTTTCGGTGCCCCGCACATTGGTGTGGCACTCTGGTGTGATGGATCAACCGGAGTCCCCAGAGGTGCTGCACACCGCATCTGCTGTCCCGTGTCCGCCTGCTGACCGCCTCGACAGTGTGTCTGCTTTGACCGATGCGGTCAGTGATTTTGCGGCACGCCGCAATTGGGGTCAGTTCCATGACCCCAAGTCCTTGCTGCTCGCGTTGGTGGGTGAGGTGGGTGAGGTCGCGGAGTTGATGCAGTGGACCCGTGAGGGGGCGGTGGCCGTTGAGTTGGGTTCGGGTGATGGGGCACAGCGGATTCGTGATGAACTCGCTGATGTGTTTCTTTATCTTGTTCGACTTGCTGATGTGCTTGATGTGGACCTTGCGGATGCAGCGTGGGAGAAGTTGGCTCGTAATGAGACACGGTTCCCTCCGGTGAACGGGGTGTAGGTCGTTGACCGGAGGGAACCGTGTGTTGTCGTTGCGCCAGTGTTGTTAGAGGTCGCGGGGTGCGATGAACGGCCCGTGTGGGTAGCTGTCTTCGTCGCCGGGACGGTGTTCTCCGTCGGGGAGGGGCGCTGCTTTGAGGTGGATGATGGAGGCGATGAGGCCACCCCAGATGACGAGGAATGACACAAGCATGAGGACGATAGCCCAGGTGTTCATCAGTGGTCTCCTTGCTGGTGGCGTCCAACCGGTGTGGCTTCGATGCGCTCACCGGGCAGGGCTGGTTCGGGGGTGAAGTCGTCGACTGGTTTGCGCCATCGCAGGGCTGTGACGATCGCAGCTGCGACAACCATGAGGATGACCGCTCCCCATCCAAACAGGGTGTTGTACCAGATGGGGTAGCCTTCGTAGGGTTCGCGGATCACTCCGATCACCCCGGAAATAAACATCCACACCAACACGATGGGGACGACAACGCCGACAAGGGCCCGCCAGATCGCACCCACTGTGAAGCTGGAGTGAGCGTTGATGTGGTGGGTGAGGTTGGTGAGTTGGCGGGTGCTCAGCAGGAGCACGAGCATGATGATCGCGGATCCCACGATGCCGACTTCGTTGGCCCATTTGTCCACAACGTCGAGGGTGTGGAGCCCATCAGAGCGGGCGAAGAACAGCACGGACAACACGGCAGCAACAAGCCCAAGGCGGATCGCTGCTTGACGTGCGGTGACACCGAATTTGTCTTGGAGCGCTCCGGACACCACCTGGAGGAGTGAGAGCAGGGAGGTGAGCCCTGCCACGGTGAGGGATGCAAAGAAGAGGAACCCGAACAGTGGTCCGCCTGGCATTGAGGCGACGATGGTGGGGAAGGTGACAAAGGAGAGGAGCACCCCGGTGATGCCATCGAGTTCGGCGATGGTCACACCTTGGGCTTGGGCCATGAAACCGAGGGTGGAGAACACCCCAATTCCGGCGAGTAGTTCAAAGGATGAGTTGGAGAATGCGACGACCAGTCCGGTGCCGGTGAGGTTGGAGCGTCGTTTGAGGTAGGACGAGTAGGTGATCATGATCCCGAACGCGATGGACAGGGAGAAGAAGATCTGCGCGTACGCGGCCAGCCAAACACCTGGGTCGGCGAGCGCCGACCAGTTGGGGGTGAAGAAGGCGTTGAGGCCGTCAATGGCGCCGTCCAGGAACAAGGATCGGATCACGAGGGCGAGGAAGAGGATTCCGAGGAGGGGAATGAAGACGAGGTTGGCTTTTTCTAACCCTCGTTGTACTCCAAGTGCAAGGATGACGAGGGCGACAACCCACACGGCGATGAGCGGGAGGGCGACGTTCCACACGATGTCAATGTTGAGGGTGGGGTTGTCGGGGAGTTGGATGAACTCTCCCACGAAGAATCCTGCTGCGTCGTCTCCCCATGCTGTGTTGAGTGAGAACACGGCGTAGGAGGCTGCCCACGCGATGATCACGGAGTAGTACAGGATGATGACAAAGCAGATGGCGACTTGGAACCAGCCGAGGAGTTCTGCTTTGCGGCGGATGCGGCGGAAGACTGCGGGTGGGGTTCCTTTGTATCGGTGTCCGAGCGCGTAGTCGACAAAGAGGATGGGGATGCCTGCGGTGATGAGCGCGATGAGGTAGGGCAGGAGGAAGGCGCCTCCCCCGTTTTCGTAGGCGACTCCGGGAAACCGCCAAATGTTTCCTAACCCGACGGCGGAGCCAATTGCGGCGAGGATAAATCCGGCTTGTCCAGACCATTGTTCTCGTTTGTGGCCGTGATGGTGTGTCATGTCGCCTCCTGCACCTGCGGTTGTGCGCATCCGATGAGTTACACGGTAAGTCTGTTCTCACTAGTTGGCGAGTGGTGTCTCATGTTTTTCTGGCAGTTGCCAGTGTCTCTTCAGTTCCGTGGGGGATGATGGGTGTGAGAAAGCGGCACACGATCGAGGAGGGGTTATGTCTCACCGTGTTGGGGTGTGGGGTGTCATGGCAGCAGTGGTGATTTCTGGTGCGCTTGCTGGGTGCGCGGAAACGAGCGCGGAGTTGGATCGGTTGCGCGAGCAAGCATCGGAGCACGTGGATGATGTGCGTTCCCAATCGGAGGGGTTGTGGGAGCAGGCTCAGGGGTTGAGTGATCAGGTTCAACAGGCGGCGTCTGCGGCGTCGAAGGATGCGTCTGCGGCGGCGGATTCGGTGTCGAAAGCGTTGGATGCGGTGGAGCAGGGGCATGCCGATGCTCAGCAGCAGGTTGATGCGGCGCGGGGCGCGGTTGAGGAGGCTCAGGCCCGTTTGGAGGAGCTTGCACAGCAGGCGACCCCTGAGGAGTTGGCTCAGTTGGAGGCGGAACGGGATCGGGTGGCTGCGTTATTGGAGCAGTTGAAGGCTGATGTGGAGGCGGCTCAGTAGCGGGTGACGTCCCAGTGGTGGTGGACGAGTTCGTGGAGGAGGTAGAGCCCGAGTGTGGTGGCGGTGAATTCTGCTCCGTCTGATCTCTGCCCGGTGCGGGCGTGTTGTGATGCGCTGAGTTGGGCGTATCGGGTGGCTGCGTGGTCGGCTTTTGTGGTGAGTGCCGATGCGAGGGTCACTGGGTTGTTGAGGTGGTAGGCGCCTGTTGTGGCGGCTTCGTCTTGGTCCCAGTTGGGGAAGGTGGGGTGGTCGGTGCTGAGGATGAGGGTGAGTCGCGTGTCCATGACGTCGAACACGTCGTTGAGGTGTCCTGCGTATTCGAGGGTGGACCAGGTGTGCGCGTTGGGGCGGTGTGCGGCATTGGGGCGCTGAAGGAGGGTTGGCCAGGTGGTGACTGACCCGGTGATGTGGTGGGGCAGGTTGTCTGTGGTGATGTCGCTGGGGTTGAAACCGCAGTCGGGGCACCGTGTGGTGGTGACCCACGTCCAGTCTTTGGTGTCGTTGAGTTGGTGCGCGGGTGTGTTGCTCACGGTGCCCCTCCTGTGGTTCGTCACATAAAAACGATCTTCTTGTGACTATAGCGTGACTACAGTCCTTTGCCTCCCGTGACCGGAACGATAGCCCCGGATATGTAGGACGCATTGTTCTCTGCGAGGAACACGTAGGCGCTGGCAAGTTCGGCCGGTTGACCGGCACGACCTAGTGGGGTGTCGGCTCCAAACTCTGTCAGGTCCCACTCGGTACCCGGGATCAGCGGCGTCCAAATCGGCCCTGGAGCGACCGCGTTCACCCGAATGCCCTTGGGGCCAAGTTCTTGGGCAAGTGCCTTGGTGAATCCCACCTGTGCAGATTTTGTCATCGCGTAATCAATGAGGTTGGGTGAGGGATTGAATGCTTGGATCGATGTGGTGGAGATGATGGAGGATCCTGGTGGCATGTGGGGGACAGCTGCCCGCGCAATCCAGAACATGGAGTAAATGTTTGTTTCGAAAACACGCTGAAATTCTGCGGTCTCGAGTGAATCAATTCCCTCGCGATCCTTTTGGTACCCGGCGTTGAGCACAAGGATCGTGAGTTTCCCGAGGGTGTTGCGTGTTTCTTCGACACTGCGTGCACAGAATTCCTCGTCACGCACATCTCCTTCGAGCAGGAGACAGGTGCGTCCCGCATCGACAACTGCGCGCCGGGTTGCTTCTGCATCGTCTTTTTCTTCGGGGGTGAAGATGATGGCAACGTCAGCACCTTCACGGGCGTAGGCAATGGCAACTGCACGACCGATGCCGGAGTCACCCCCGGTAATCAGCGCTGCATGACCGTCAAGTCGTCCGGTACCACGGTAGGTTGTCTCCCCATGGTCGGGGGCAGGTGTCATCTCATCGGTGGTGGCAGGCTGGTCTTGTTCTTGTTGGGGGAACTTCGCTGAGTAAAACCGGCTGCGTGGATCCTCGAGAGCGGCGTGGTGTGCCTCTTGATTGGAGTGTCCTGCTGGCATGCTCAATCACCTTCCCTGCGTGTGTTGCTGCTCATGAACAATTCACCTTGTTGTGAACCTACAACTGGGGTTGAATGACCCCATGGGTTATCTGACATATGCTGGCGAAGACTACGAATTTGAGGACCGGTTATTGGCCCACGTGAAGATCGCCATGGCTTCCAAGTTACGTCGAAACGAGAGTTTCTTCCTGAATTGGAAAGCTGACCCCTCGGCAGGTATGGGACGTTTTTCTTTGTGGATCTCGCCCTCGATTCCGCTCACCTTTCGGTTCTCAGGGTCACGACCACCGGAAATGAATCAAACATGGCTCGAAATCATGGCGGAACAGTCACATACTCCTGGTGGCCTCATCATCATGACGGAAGCCGAAGCCGCACAAATAGCGCAAAAACGCGCTACAGCGAACCTGCCTTCACACAACGAGTTACCACCACTTACTCCTGCCCCCTCATCCCCCGAGGAGCCCTAAATGGGTCGCTTCCGCTACGGAACACCGCCGCTGGACTACGAATTTGACGACCGCACTTTAACCCACCTTCGGGTCGTCCTCACCGCAAAAATGCGGCGAAATGAGGACTTTCTCATGAGTTGGCGCGAGGGAGATAGTGAACGATCCTTGTGGATCGCTCATACCATCCCCATGGTGTTCGAGTTTGACGGATTATCTGACAACGCTATGAATCGTGACTGGATTGGGATCCTTGTGCAGACAGCAAACTCTGCTGGCGGGCTCATTGTGACCCCTGAACCACCGGCTACCCCCACCCAGCCGCAGCGGGGGCGAACTCGCTGACCCGCCCCCGCCGCTTCTGGGACAAAACGCGTTGTCTTGTGGTGGCCGACACCCTCTAGACGCGCTGGTTACCCCGCCACTGATCAAGGTGGCGTTCTTGTTGTGCCCGGAGCGCATCTTCCGTTTCAGGATCCAATTCACGGTGAATTGGTTCTTCAGGAGGTCCGGGGTGAACGGGCCGCTCTGGCTGAGCAGGTTCGTGAACCTCGGTGGAATCGGGACCTGGGCTAGTTGGTTGAGACATGGCGTGCTCTTTCTTCGGGGTGATAGTGCCTCGCCATAAACCAGTTGCATCGCCTCGCCCCTCAATGAAGTCTTTGAAGTTGTGGAGTGCTTTGTCCACTGCTGCACTGTCGCGCCCGAACATGGCACCTACGTTTTCAATGACTCCTTCAGGCTCCCACTCCAATGCCACCGTCACCTCGGTTTGTTCTGGAGCGCGTTCCTGAAACTCCACAACACCGGTATGCCGTGGGGTCTCGAGTGACGTCCAGACGATCCTGGCATCTGGCTCTTGGTGAATCACTTCCGTCTGGTAGCGTCGTTCGACTCCGCCAATGGATATGACCCATTCATTGTGTTTGTCATCGAGTTGGATGACTTCATCGACAGGGTCGATAAATGTCGGGAAGTCTTCCAGCTGTGTCCACTGGTTGTACGCCTGGCTCAGTGGAACATCGACCGTGATTGTCTGAGTGACCGTTGTCATCGTTCCCTCCTTCGTTGTGGCGTCACGTGGTATGACTCTTCCACCCTGTCAACAACGCTGTGGGGGTTCAAACTGGGCTGGGGGCGTTGACAACTCTTCACTCAGGAGCGTATGCTCACGCGCTCGCGTAGCGCGTGCTGGCAAGAATGTCTGCGGTCGCACCCTGATCGACCACTGACCCGCGGTGCAGCACGGACACCGTGTGTGCAAGACGAGCCACAACCCGGATGTCGTGAGTAATGAGCAGTATCGCGAGACCACGTTGTGTGCGTAGCCGGTCCAGAAGATCCAAGATGCGTGCTTGCACCGTGACATCAAGCGCCGATGTTGCTTCATCACAGATGAGAAGATCAGGGTTGCCCGCTAACGCACGGGCGATCGCAACACGTTGGCGTTGCCCACCCGACAGTTCATGGGGGCGACGGGTAAGCAGGTCAGAGGTGAGGGACACATCGGCAAGTGACTGTTCCAGCGCCTGTGTTGGTACGGTCCGCGGACGACGCGGGTTGTGGCCTTCAGCGAGGATCCGCGCCACGGACCAACGCGGGTTCATGGTGGAGGTGGGGTCTTGTGGCACCCAGCCCAGCCGCACTCCAGCAGGAATATCAATGGGGGCTGGGCCTGCATCTGGAAGAGCGCCCCGAGGAGTGCGATGCGGCTGGTCGGGGGCGTCAAGTCCCAAAATGAGGCGGGCGAGGGTCGATTTGCCGGACCCGGATTCGCCGAGCAGCCCGTGGGTGACGCCTTTGCGCAGGGTGAAGGACACATCGTTGACCGCACGGGTAGGGGCACTGTGGGCACGATGGAAGGTTTTGCTCACACCAGTGAGGGTGAGCACGGGGGCGAGGTGAGGATCAGTCGTTGGTGGCGCGGGTGGCGTGGGCACAGCCGATGCGGCCGCTAGTGCTGCCCCCGGCGCACTGCTCGGGTGGGTGGCAATTGTGGGTGTGGGTCCCTGTTCGACAACACGACCATTGTGGAACACGAGGGTGGTGTCAGCGAGGTCACGAACAAGGGAAAGGTCATGACTGACAATGATCACGGCGGTTCCTTGTGCAGCGATGGTGCGCAAAAGGGCCATGATGGCGCGTTGGGTGGTGTGGTCAAGTGCGGTGGTAGGTTCGTCAGCGATGAGAATGTCAGGGGTTGCGGACAGCCCGGAGGCGATGAGGGCTCGCTGTCTCATTCCGCCGGATAGTTCGTGGCTGTGCGCCGTGAGGTAGTGGGTGGGGGTGGGGAATGCAGCAGCGGTGAGGGCGTCGGTGGCAATGGTGGCCCGCTCGCGACGGGTGAGTCGGCGGGGGGTGTGGATGGCTGCGGCCTCGGACACTTCCTCGCGTAGTGTGCGCAGCGGGTCCAGTGACACGAGAGCGTCTTGAGCGATGTAGCCGATGCGCGCCCCCCGGACGGTCCGCCACGTTCGTTGCGGTGCAGGCGTGGGGTTGGACAGTACAGTGTCACCAAGCGTGATGGTGCCGTGTGCCTGAAGTGGGGTGGGAAGCAAACCAATGAGTGCCTTAGCGGTGAGAGACTTGCCGGCACCGGACTCACCAATGAAGGCCACACACTCCCCGGGGTGCAGCGTGAAACTCACATCGTCTACGAGGGACCCGTCTGAGCTTGTGATGGTGAGGTTTTCGACGGTGAGTGCAGGAGTCGTCGCGCCTGCCTGCGTCGGGATACCTGGGGTGTGGTTCGGGGTGGCGGTCATGAGGGGCTCCCCCCGGCAAGGGCTTGCTGCAGTGGTCGGGCAAGTGCCGTGATGGCAACAACTGTCGCAGCAAGCACAAGACCGGGGAAGAAGGTGATCCACCACCCGTTGGCGAGTTGGTTTTTCCCCTCGGACATCATGACACCCCATTCGGGGGCTGGTGGGGCGATTCCTAGTCCGAGGAAGCTGAGCCCTGCGGCCGTGACAATCGCTGATCCGAACCCGATGATCGCGAGCCCAAGGAGCGCGGAGGTGACGGGTGGGAGGACGTGGCGGACGATGGCGCGGACCCGTGGGACACCGAGGGTGGTGGCAGCATCAAGAAGGGGTGAGGTGCGGTGTTGGTGGGCGGTGACGCGGGCGAGGCGCGCATAGGCGGGGATGATCGCGATGGTGACCCCCAGTGCGACCGGCAGGGGCCCTTTGCCGAGGATTGCAACAACGAGTAAGGCAAGGAGAAACTCGGGGAAGGCCAGCAGGATCGTGACGATGCGGGAGACACTACGGTCCACCCAGCGTGGGGCGAGCCCCGCCACGGTTCCCAGGACACCACCGATGATCATGGCGATGAGGACTGCACGCAACCCCACCAGGACGGAGTCGCGTGCGCCGTGCACAACACGCGCATAAACGTCGCGCCCGGATTGGTCGGTGCCAAACCAGTGCTCGGATGAGGGTGGGGCAAGAACGGTGGTGGGGTCGGTTGCAAGTGGGTCGGTACTGGTCAGAAGGGTTGGGGCGATCATGGCGAGGAGAACCCAGCCTATGACGAGGGCGGCGAGGAGGAGTCCAACTTTACGCATTGGCGGACCGGGCACGGAGGCGGGGGTCAACAATACGGGCGATGATGTCGACCATGGTGTTGATGGCGATGAACGCCACTCCGCTGAGGATGACGACGCCCATGATGACAGGCAGGTCGCGGCCGCTGATTGCGTCGAGGGTGACCCTGCCTATTCCGCCGCGGGCGAAGATCGTTTCCACGATGACGGCCCCACCGATGAGCGTGCCCACAATGTACCCGGTGATGGTGAGGGTGGCGGCGAACCCGTGGCGCATGAGGTGGTGTCGGGTGAGGTGGTGAGGTGATGCGCCTCGCGCGAGGGCGGTCAGTGCGAAGGGTTGGGTGGCGGCGGTATCGAGGCCGGTTCGCAGGATTTGAGCCATCACTCCGGCGAGGGGGAGGGCGAGGGCAACGGCGGGGAGGATGAGGCGTTGAGCGTCGGTTCCTCCCACGATGGGAAACCACCCGAGTTGGTAGGAGAACACTGATGCCAGGATGAGGGAGGTCCAAAACACTGGTGCGGACACGGCGAGGAGTTCGCTGGTGTCGGCGATGCGTCGCATCCAGCCTCGTCGGGTGACAAACGCTGCCGCGAATACGACGAGGGCGGCGAGGGCGAGGGCTGCGGCGGCGAGGGCGAGGGTGGCACCGAGTTGTTCGGTGATGATGGCAACCACGGGTCGGTGTTGTTGGTAGGACATCCCCAGGTCGCCGGTGAGCACACGGCTGATGTAGGTGAGGTATTGGATGTGGAGGGGTTGGTCGAGTCCGAGGTCAGCGCGGATGGTGGCGCGGGCTTCGGGGGTTGCTGAGGACAGAGGGCCAAGCATCACGTCAACGGGGTCGCCGGGCACGGCAGTGAGGACAACAAATGCCAGGGTGATCGCACCGAGGAGGGTTGTTACGGCGTTGCCGAGGTATCGGGCGATCACCCAGGCGGTTGTGGTGGCGTGGGTGCGCACCGGGGTTACTCCGCGATGCTCACCCCGTGGAACAGGGGCCACCCGTATCCGTCGAACGCGATTCCGGTGATGGTGGTGTTCCACGCGGTGGTGAACTGGGGTGCGTACAGCGGGATCATGGCGACGTTGTCGACGTTCCACTGTTGGATGGTGGCGTACACCTGCTCGCGTTGTCGTGGGTCGGTGGCGGTTGCGGCGTCCACAAGGAGTGCGTCGAGGTTGTCGTCGGCAACGGTGGTGGCGTTTTGGTAGCCCTGGCTGTGGAGGTGTTGGCGAAGAACGTCGGCGTCGAGAGAGGCGAATGCCCAGTCGGTGACGTCGAAGTCGAGGATCATGCCGTCTTCTTCGGTGAAGTAGCGGGCCTGGTATTCGGGTCCTTCGACTACTTCATGAACGAGTTCAATACCGACGTCTTTGAGGTCGTCAACGAGGAAGGTGACCAGGGCGCGGCGTTCGTCGGGGTAGGGCAGCCATGACAGCCATTCAATGGTGAGGCGTTCCCCGTCCTTTGTGCGGTACCCGGCGTCGTCGTAGGTGTCCCATCCTGCGTCGTCCAGGAGAGTGTTGGCGCGGTCAAGGTCACGTTCCCAGGTGCCTTCGAGGGCAGGGTCGTAGGCGTTGACGGTGGAGGGGCTGAGGATGGACCACACGCGCTCGTAGGAGTCACCGAGGGCTGCGGGGACTGCCGCATCAAGGTCAAGGGCCAGTTGCATGGCTTGACGGACTTTACCGTCAGACAGGGGACCATGGGACCAGTTGAGGATTGCACTGTAGGGCAGGCCAGGGCTGGCGACGGAGTGGACGGGGAGGTCACCAAGTTGGGTGAGGGCGTTGTCGGTGAGGTCCACCGACACATCTGCTTGCCCGGATTGCAGCGCACCAACACGGGTTGCTTCTTCGGGCAAGATCCGCACGGTCAGTGAGTCAATGTCGGGTTGTGCTGCTAGGGGTTCTCCATCAACGTCTCGCAGTTGTGGCCCCCACGCGTAGTCGGTGTTGGGAGTGAACACGAGTTTTTGTTGTGGGGTGTATTGGGCAAGGACAAACGGGCCGGTACCCACGGATACCTCGGGGCCGCCTGCGCTGATGTCGTCTTGGGTGGCGGACTGCAGCACTGCGGGTGAATAGAACCCGGTGAACGCCGTGGTGAGGTTGGTCAGGAGAGGAGCGAAGGGTTCACTCAAGGTCAGTTCCACCTCAAACTCGCTGGTGGCGTTCGCTCCGGTGAACAGGTCGCCACCGATCATGGCAAGTGCTTGGGCAGAAGCTGTTTCGGGTGCGGCGATGTGCTCGAAGTTTGCGACAACAGCGTCAGCGTTGAACGGTTCCCCATCATGGAAGGTGACGTCCTCACGCAGGGTGAACGTGTAAGTAAGGCCGTCCTCGGAAATGTCCCAGGCGGTGGCGAGCCAGGGCACAAACTCTCCGGTGTCGGGGTCCAGCGCGAGAAGGGAATCGAAGACGTTGCGTTGCACGTAGGCGGACACGTCAAGTTGGCTGGAGTGCGGGTCCATGTGCCCGTTTTCGAGGTTGCCACCGGCGATCGCGAACACGACGTCACGTTCGACGGGGGGCGCATCAGCCGCGCACCCGGTGGCGGCGAGAAGGGCACCAACAAGGATGGTGGCGGCGGGGATCAGTCGGGCACGGCGGCGAGCCATGGACACTCCTCAATTCTTCGTCGTGCACGCTGGGGGCGCGGGATTCCCCCATTCAGTGCGTCTGAAGCAAGCCTAGGCAGGAAGGGGACGTCCTGGGCAGGGGGGAAAAGAGAGGTTCTCCTCACATCTGCGGTTGGCGAAAAGGCCATGCGCAAGGTGGTTGGTCCCTGCGACAATGGGAATGATGTCCAGTCCGCGTTCTCATTCCGCTCCTCGCCGCCGACGCCCGCCGCGTCCGCGCACCGATCACCCTTCGTTCGCTCACGTGAACCTTGCGGCGTTGGCGGAACGCGCGCAGAAGCGGTCACGTGTTGACGTGGGGACGATCACCTACCCGGAGTCGTTACCGGTGTCAGCGCAGCGGGAACGAATCGCGCAGGCGTTACGTGAGCATCAAGTGATCATTGTGGCGGGGGAAACCGGGTCGGGAAAAACCACGCAGATCCCAAAAATTGCGTTGGAATTAGGCCGGGGTCGGGCCGGGCAGATTGGGCACACTCAGCCACGCCGTATCGCTGCACGGTCAGTCGCAGAGCGGATCGCCGATGAGCTGGGCACCCAGATCGGGAAGATCGTGGGGTATCAGGTTCGGTTCACTGACGAATCGAGCGAGGACACCCTCGTCAAGGTCATGACGGACGGGATTTTGCTCGCGCAAATCCAACGTGACCCGCAGTTACTCGCATACGACACGCTCATTATTGATGAGGCACATGAACGATCATTGAACATTGATTTCTTGTTGGGGTATCTGACGAACCTGCTTCCGCAGCGCCCGGACCTGAAAGTCATCATCACGTCCGCGACCATTGATTCCGCCCGGTTTGCTGAACATTTTGCGTCACCTGGCCCGAATGGTGAACGTGGCCCTGACGCGGTAGCGTCTGGGTTGGCAACGCCAGCACCGGTCATTGAAGTATCAGGGCGCACCTACCCGGTTGAAATCCGGTACCGCCCGTTGGATGGCGAGGCCCTTGGTGTAGCCGATGGTCAAGGGAACCGCAGCAACGACGACCCTGATCTCATGACCTCACTGTGTGCGGCCACTGACGAACTCATGCTCGAAGGCCCTGGGGACATTTTGGTGTTTCTGTCGGGGGAACGCGATATTCACGATGCGCACGATGCACTGACCGCGCACCTGGGTGCGCGTGCCACTGACCCGCGTGACCCTGGGTACACCGAAATCGTGCCGTTGTTCGCCCGGTTGTCTGCTGCAGAACAGCACCGCATTTTCCAGTCGCATAGTCACCGACGCATAGTCTTGGCCACAAATATTGCGGAAACCTCGTTGACGGTCCCGGGTATTCGTTACGTGATTGACCCGGGAACTGCCCGTATTTCGCGGTACTCCAAAACAACAAAAGTGCAACGCCTCCCCATTGAACCGATCTCACAGGCGAGCGCCAATCAACGCTCGGGCAGGTGTGGTCGTGTGGCTGAAGGTATTGCCATCCGGTTGTACTCGCAGGAGGATTTCCAGGCTCGCCCCGAGTTCACGGAACCCGAAATTTTGCGCACATCGTTGGCGTCAGTCATTTTGCACATGGTGTCCGTAGGGGTGGTGCGCACACCGGATGACATTGCTTCCTTCCCGTTTGTTGACCCCCCAGACACCAAAGCAGTGCGTGATGGGGTGGCGTTGCTTCAGGAACTGTCAGCGTTATCGTCGGGGAAGCGGGGAACAACATTAACCCCGGTGGGCCGACAACTTGCGGCGCTCCCCATTGACCCCCGCCTGGCACGCATGATCGTGGAAGCGAATCGCCGTGGCGTTGCCGGTGAGGTGCTCATTATTGCGGCAGCGCTGTCCATTCAAGACCCACGTGAACGCCCCGCTGAGGTGCGCGACGAAGCCGATACGTGTCACCGTCGTTTTGTGGAAGGGCGCTCTGATTTCCTCACCTACCTCAACATGTGGGAGTACGTGCGCTCCCAACAAAAAGCGTTATCGTCCTCGGCGTTCCGCCGCATGTGTCGGCGCGAGTACCTGAACTTTCTCCGCATCCGAGAATGGCAGGATGTGGTCTCCCAGTTGCGGGACATGGCCCGGCCCTTGGGGATCACCGTCACACACCGGTCCGCACAACCCGTCGGTGATGCACTAACCACCAGTGAAGACACATCAGTGGACACCCGGTTTGTGTGGGACGGGGAAGCGATCCACCGATCCATTTTAGCTGGGCTACTCTCCCAGATTGGGATGCAGGAAAGCACAGACGTTTCAGCGACCCGCAAAGGCAAAGACGCAGCCCAAGACCGCCGGGCGGCACGCATGGCTCGCAACGAGTATCTGGGTTCACGCGGCACAAAATTCGCCATATTCCCTGGTTCCTCACTGTCCCGCAAACCCCCTACCTGGGTGATGGCTGCGCAATTAGTGGAAACGTCCCGGCTGTGGGCTCGCGACGTCGCGGCCATCGAACCGGAATGGGCCGAAGAACTCGCCCAAGGCATCGTGAAACGCACGTATTCAGACCCAGCGTGGTCCACCAAACGAGGCGCAGCCATGGTCCGAGAAAAGGTCATGCTGTACGGGGTTCCCATCGTCACCGAACGGCCAATCCTCTACTCCCACGTTGACCGCGACGCCGCACGGGACATGTTCATCCGCCACGCACTCGTTGACGGCCAATGGACCACCCACCACGCATTCTGGCGGCACAACAAAGCTGTCATCGCAGAGGTCGAAGAGTTCTATGCCCGAACCCGCGCCACCCAACTAGAGGTTGACGACACAGTTCTCTACGAGTTTTACGATGCCCGCCTCCCCGACTCTGTCGTATCCGCCGCCCACTTTGACCGCTGGTGGAAAGACACCCGAAAAACAGAACCCACACTGTTAGACCTCCACCGCGACGACCTCCTCCCCGCAGTCGATGACGAACAAGTCGACGCCCTCTACCCCACCTCCTGGCCACAAGGTGACCTCACATTCCCCATCACCTACTCCTACACCCCAGGCCACAGCACCGACGGGTTAACCGTTCACATCCCGATTGAAGTACTCAACCGGGTAGAAGCCGGCGGATTCGACTGGCTCGTCCCCGGGCTCCTCACCGAACTGTGCATCGCCACCATCAAATCACTACCCAAAACGTGGCGACGGCAACTCGTCCCCGCCCCCGACACTGCCCGAGCCATCGCCACCTGGCTCACCGAACGCCACCCATCCTGGGCTGACCTTGTCCGCGGCGGCAACCACGCCCCACAATTCCACGCCGAGTTCACCCAAGCGGCCTACGCACTACGATCCGTGGATATCCCCGCTGACGCCTACACCCCGCACACCCTCCCCCCACACGTGCGCATCATGTTCTCCGTGGAACACACCGTCAACCGGGGGCGTCGCACAGTCACTGAAGTACTCGACCAATCCCCCAGCCTGGAACACCTCCAACGCACACTGTCTTCCCACGCGCAAGAAGCAGTCGCCTCCGCTGTGCACACCGCCGTCAGCGCCGCCCTCGCCGAAGCCCGCGCCGCCGCCACACCCACCCCAGTCCCGACCGGCTCAACCACCACCCCACGCACACCTGTTCGCGCACAACACCACGCATCGACAAGCACACCACCACCCGCACCGGCCCTTGCCGACAGCTCCGACATCGTCACCGACTGGCCCACCGCCTACCCCACCATCCCCCTTATCCTCGACGGCACCGGGCCCGGCGGATTCGCTGTGCGCGGGTATCCCGCGCTCGCGGTCCACCCTGATGGGGTTCGGTTGGATGTGCTTGCCCATGACGCTCAACAGGCCACCATTCACGGGCAGGCTGTGGTGGAGCTTGTGGTCGCTGCGACTGCTCTCAGTACGAGCCGGATCAGTACCCGCTGGTCACCGCGCCAAGCGTTGGTCATGTCGACGAGTCCTTACCCGACAACCGATGCGCTGATCACTGACCTGCAACGTGCCGCGATCCGTTCGTTGCTCCCTGACGCTGGCACCATTCGTGATGTGGACACGTACCGGGAGCGGGTGGTCCAGGTGCGGGCGCGTATTGAGGATGAGACGTACCGGATAGCTGGGGATGTTGCTGCTGCTCTGACCGCTGTCAAGGACTTGGATGCGGCGATTAAGCAGCACACGTCGTTGGCTCTCCTGGCGACCCTCAACGACATTCGTGCGATCCGGGACGCTCTGATTTACCCTGGTTTCATTTCCCGCACACCCCCGGATCATGTTCGTCACCTGGTGCGATACGTGCGAGCGCAGATTCACCGCCTTGATAAGGCGGTGGATTCTGTGCACCGCGACCAGGAAGTGAGTTGGCGGTTGGCGGAGGTCACCCGGATGTACGATGCGGCTGTCGCGTCTGCGTCCGCCTCCCCTCACGGGGTGTCCGAGCAGTTAGCGGATGTGCGCTGGATGATTGAGGAGTTGCGGGTGTCCATGTATGCCCAGCAGTTGGGCACGGCACGGACTGTCTCGGAGAAGCGTGTCCTTAAGGCGATCACGGCAGCCGCTCCGCCCCCGCGGTAAGACCTCGGCTACGGCGTGTCGACGCTAGTGAGATAGTCACGCACAATCACTGCGTGGTTGTGTTCGGTGTCTTTGGCCGCATAGAGCAACGTCACCGTGTCGTACACGCGCAGCGCGGCTGTGACCTCATGAACGGCCGCGTTCGTGGCGAGTTCCCGGCGATACCGGTGCGCAAATTCGTCAAAGTCTTGGGGTTCATCATGGAACCATTGTCGTAACTGGGTACTGGGGGCTATGTCTTTGGGCCACATGTCAATGTGGGCGTCACTTTTGGACAGTCCGCGTGGCCATAACCGGTCCACGAGCACCCTGAACCCGTCATTGGGGTCTGGTGCCTCGTACACCCGCTTGAGTCGGTATGTCCCAGCCATACCCCTACGATAGGGGCCAGTCCCGGATGTGGCTCGTCGAAGTTCGTCGTCATCATCCACACCCGGTTCTGGCCCCACCGTGTCAGCGCATCATGCGTCACACAATCTGGTCCAAGGCGTGCAGGGCAACCCCGAGCACACCGGCGCGTTGCCCCAGTTGAGCAGTCACAATCTCTGGAACGGACGCGACCCGTGTCTGCTCCACCAAATGCGCACGCACTGAATCTGTGAGCACCCGGCCCGCCTGGGATAAACCACCCCCCATGATGATCCGGGTGGCCCCCACAGCAATTGTCACGGCCAACAACCCGTGCGCAAGGTAGCGGGTGGCATCGTCCCACACATCTTTCGCGACCGGGTCGGTGCCCAACGCAGCCACCACATCCCGTGACGTCAACGCATCTGGCCCATCCGGGTCGACACCACGGGCAACACTGTACCGGCGTCCAATGGCACGCGCGGAGCTCATCAACTCCAAACACCCTCGCTGACCACACGAACACAACGGCCCATGCACATCAACGGGCAGGTGCCCGATCTCCCCTGCTGGTTGCCTGCCCCCACCAGGGAGCACACCCCCAGTGACCAGATGACCACCAGAGGTAATGGACGCGGCAATACCTGTTCCTAAGAACACGGCAATGACATCATCACAACCACGCCCGGCACCTAAGCGTTGCTCCGCTGCACCCGCAGCGGTCACATCGTGAGTTAAATACACCGGGAGCCCCACCGCTGCCTCAATGTCAGCGCAAATAGGTCGGTTCACCCACCCCACGTTTGACGCAAGTGTCACCACACCACGGTCAGTGTCCAGCACGCCAGGAACACCCAACCCGATGCCTGCAACAAGCGCGCGAGTCGGTTCGTCAAGTGCCCCTAGCAACGTGCGACACAACGTGATGATGGTGTTCACGGCCCCGTCGCCGTCCCCAGACGGGGTCGGCAACGACGCCTGCGCGAGTGGTTCACTCAGAGTCCCTGAACCCCAGCGCAGCACTTCACCACGGCTGTTGGTGCCACCAATATCGAGTGCCAGGACAAGAATGTCCGTTACCACTTCTGCCATGACGGTTTCCGCTCAAAGGAGGTGCGATAGTACCCAGCATGCTCCAGCAAACTCGCCGCCGCCTCATCAACGCAGACCGTGACATGCGGGTGCCACTGCAACACAGAAGCCGGACACGACGCTGACATGGGCCCTTCCACCATCGCAGCGATAGCTTGCGCTTTGGCTTGCCCTGTTGCCATCAACACCACCCGCCGCGCATCAAGGATTGTGTCCAACCCTTGCGTGAGCGCGTGAATGGGGACCTCATCAAGCGACCCAAAGAACCGGGCATTATCCGAACGTGTTTGGTCGGTCAGAGTTTTGATGCGGGTCCGCGATTGCAACGAGGAACCAGGCTCATTAAACGCAATATGGCCATCGGTGCCGATCCCGAGGATCTGCACATCCACTCCACCCAACTCGGAAAGGACTTTCTCGTAACGTTCCCCCGCGTCCATGGCACGCGCCGGGTCCCCATCCGGGGAGAACACCCGCGCATCGTCGATATCAACGTGACGAGTGAACTCCTGCCGAATCACCTCGTGGTACGACTGCGGGTGATCGGGTGGTAACCCCACATACTCATCCAACGTCACCGCACTGACGTGCGCAAACGACACACCTTCGTCACGGTGGGCGCGAATCAGTTCAGTGTAGAGCGGCAACGGGGACGACCCGGTGGCCAACCCCAACACGGGGTGGTCTTTGCTGCGCACCACGTCACGCACCATCGAGGCCGCATACAACGCCAATTCCTCGGCGCTTTGGCCAATCACAACTTCCACAACACTCGCCTTTCTCAGCCCTTGACCGCGCCTGACACCAAACCAGATGTCATGCGGCCCTGGACAATCATGAAGAACACAATGACGGGAACAGCCACGAGCACAGACCCAGCCATCACCGCAGGCCAGTCAGTGGCCTGATTCGACTGGATCGCAAGCCCTCGCAACCACAACGGCAGCGTCCTATTGGACGGGCTCATCATGACGGTCGCGAGCGTGAACTCATTCCACGCTTGCAAGAACGCGTACACCCCTGAGGCCACCAACCCAGGGGCCAACAAAGGGAACGTAATCGTGAAGAACGCCCGGGTTCGTGAACACCCATCGATCATGGCTGCTTGTTCCAGGTCCGCAGGGATTCCGTCAACAAACCCGCGCAGCATCCACACGGTAAACGGCAACACGGCAGCCACATACAGGAGCGACAGCCCGGCAACAGAGTTGAGCAAACCCCACCCCTGCAGCATCTTGTACTGCGAAATAAACAACGCCTCAGCGGGGATCATCTGCACGATCAAAATCGTCAAAATGAAACCCTTACGGCCAGCAAACCGGAACCGAGACACCGCGAGCGCGGCAAGGAACGCAAACAGAAGCGCCACGATGACTACGAGGAGGGTGACGCGCAAGGAGAGGAACATTGAGTTCCAAAAGTCGGGGGTGAGGACCCGGGTGAACGCGGAGATGTCGCCTCCGGCAGGGAAAAATGTGGGGGTGGAGCTGCGCGACTGGGAGACTGGGAGTAGCGCGGTGTTGATCATCCAGTAGACGGGGAAGATCCACACCAGTGCGAGGATGACCGCAACAAGGTTGGCAGCACGGCGGCTCATGCGTCGGCCTCCTTAAAGAGGGAGCGAACGTACCCTGAGGTGACGATCAAGGTGAGGATAAGAACAAAGAGTGCGACTGCGGAGGCGAGACCGTAGTCCGATTGGGAAATGCCGAGCCGGTAGATGAACGTCCCGAGTAGGTCAGTTTTGGAGGCGAGCCCGCCGGCTCCTTGGAGGTAGAAGATTTGGGTGAAGACCCGCAGGTCCCAAATGATTTGGAGCATGGTGACCACGGAGAGCACGGGCATGATTGTGGGCAGGATGATGTGGCGGAATCGTTGCCACCCGCCAGCCCCGTCGAGGGCTGCTGCTTCGAGGACTTCTTCACTGACTTGGGTGAGCGCCGAGTAGACGGAGAAGACCACAAACGGAACTGACATCCACACCACCACGACGGTGGCGACAAAGAAGAAGGACAGCGGGTTGGTCAGCCAGGAGTGGCCGGTGAAGTCACCGCCGAGTCGGGTGAGGATCCAGTTGATGACCCCGTAGTCGGAGTTGAACAACCATTCCCACACGGTCATTGCCGCGATGACGGGCATGGCCCACGCGAACAGGAGCGCGGTGGAAAGGATGAGCCGGAACGTGGTGGACGTTTTGGTCATCAGGGTGGCCAGGGCTGTCCCGATGATCATGGTGAGGGAGGCGTTGACGAAGCAGAATGCTAGGGATCGGGCGATGACTGCCCAGATCGCTTTGTCCGTCAGGAGGGTGACATAGTTGTCGACTCCGACCCATTCGGGTGGTTTGGTGCCGAGCTGTTGTGCTAACCCGAATCCTTGGAATGACATGATCACTTGACGGCCTAGGGGGTAGGCGAGCGCCAGGATCAGTGCGACAAGGACGGGGATGAGTAAGAGGTAGGGGGCGATGCTGCGTCGCCGGTGTCGTACGGGTAGTTCCTCGTTGCGGTGCCCGGGCGGGACGGGCTGGGGCGAGCGAGGTGGGGCAGCCGGGTGGGCGAGTGCGTCGCCCAGCGTTTTCGGCATGGTTCCTCCAAGGGCAGGCCACAGTGCGGGGTAGGGATAGCAATCCAGGGGGAGGTCGGTCCCCTACCCCGCACCGAGTGTGTGGGTTAGTTCAGGGCGTCGGTGATGATCGCGTCGTACTTCGCTGCGATGTCGGTGACGTCCCCGCCTTGAGCGATTTCGAAGAAGAGTTCTTCCATGGTTTTGGTTTCTTCGAATGCGGCCCAGTTGGGTGATGCTGGTGTGATTTTCCCGTTGACTGCTGATGCGGCGGAGGCTTCTTTGACTGGGTCGCCTACTGCGAGGTCAGCGTGTTGTGGGTAGATGGTTGTCAAACCGGCTTCAGCGAGGATGAGTTGGTATTCCTCGGAGAGCATGAGTTCGAGAACTTTTTCGGATGCTGGCTGGTTTTGTGAGGCAGCGGAGATACCGATGTTGGAACCACCGAGGAAGACGGGGGCTGAGCCGCCGTCAACGCCGGGGAGCGCGAATGCTGACCAGTTGGGTGATTGGTCGGGGTCGATGAGTCCGGCAGCCCACCCGGGTGCGATGAACATCGATGCGCGGCCTTCGTTGAAGGGGATCCAGGTGTCGGCGTCTGTGGCATCTTTGGGTGCGTTGGTGCCGTGAGCGTAGAGCTCTTGGACTGCGGTGAGTCCTTCAATGGAGGCTGGGCTGGATAGTTGTCCTACCCATTGGCCGTCTTCGTAGGTGGCGATTTCTCCGCCGTGTACGAAGACCCAGGAGATTGCGTTACGCCAGTCTTGTCCACCCAGGTAGAACCCTGAGTTGTCTTTTGTGTTGAGTGTGGTGGCAAGGTCGGTGAGTTCGGCGAGGGTTTTTGGGGGTTCTTTGACCTTGTCGGTGTCGTAGAACACGACACGGGAACCGGCGTAGTAGGGGGCCGCGTAGAGGGCGCCGTCAACGGAGCCACCTTCGACCATGCCTTGCAGCATGAGTGAGTTTCCGCCGACGCGTTCCCACACATCGGTGATGTCAGCGAAGCCACCGGCGTGGGTGAAAGCTTGGACCTGGGTGTTTCCCAACTCGACAATGTCGGGGGTTTGGTTTTCGTCACCGAGGGAGGTGGTCACCTTGGACAGCAAGTCGCCCCAGCCGATTCGTTCGACGGTGACATCAATGTCAAATTGGTCTTTGGCTTCGACTTTTAGCCAGGTGACGGCGTCTTCTGGGGTGTCGGTTTCTCCTGCCAACCATACTGTGACTTCACCGCCTACCTCGGCGGTGTTGTCTGGTGATGTGTCGGGGGATGCATCTGAGTTGGAGCACGCTGTGAGAGCAAGTGCCGCTGCAGCCCCGAGGGCCGCGAGCTTGGTCAACTTCATTGTTGGTATCCTTTCATATGGGCTGTCCCATGGTTGAAGTCATGGTTTAGGACAGTCCGAGTTCACCTGCTAGGACGTGGGCAGCAGCGCCGTGGAGGACGCCATCGCTGCCCAGCGCAGAAAGCCGTGTCGTCACGTTCCGGTCAAGGAAGTGACTCGTCGTGGCGTTCACAGCTTCCTGTGTCGCCCTGAGGAACGGCTCAGTGAGCAGGTCCTCAGGGCCTAGCAGGGCAACATCAAAGACACCCAGGGTTTGGGCGACGGGTGCGATGACCTGTCCGAGTTGTTGCCCTGCACGTTCGAGTTCGTGCGTTGCACGATCGGGGGTGAGCCCTGCCAGGCGTTCGCGGAGGCGTGGGGCTGCAAGGTAGGTTTCGAGGCAGCCTGTTCGGCCGCAGGAACAGACGATGTGTTCGTCACTGACGCGGACGTGCCCGATTTCTCCGGCGGTTCCCTCTGGGCCGCGCAGGAGGTGGGAGTCGCACAGGATTCCAGCACCGACACCAAGTCCGATTTGGACGAGCATGAGTCCGTTGGCGTCTCCAGCACCGAAGGTTGATTCAGCGAGGACTGCGGTGTCCGCGTCGTTGGCGACGTAGGTGGGAAGGTGGAGTTCGTCGTGGAGGTGGCGGGCGAGTTCAAGGTCACGCCATCCGAGGTTGGGGGCGTTGCGTACGGTGCCTTCTGCGCTGACGATACCGGGGGTTCCTACCCCGATCCCGAGCACTGGCACGGTGGCGTTGTCAATGAGACGATGAGCCAGCTGGGTGACTTTGGTGACGGCGGTGTCGCCGCGGTCGTCACCGAGTTCAATGGCGTCGCGGTAGAGGATGTCACCATCCAGTGAGGTGATGGCGCCGCGAAACTCTGTTTCTCGTGAGAGGTCGAGGCATACGAGCGCATGTGAGGTGTAGTCCACGGTGACGAGGGTGGCGGGTTTCCCCACCCGGGTGCCAGGGCGGGTGCCGACCTCCTCAACGAGTTTGCGGTCGAGGAGGTCAGCAACGACATCAGAGACGGTGACACGGGTGAGCCCGGTGGCGCGTGCGAGGTCGGCACGGCTCTTGGGTTCTGATTTGTACAGGTGAGAGAGCAACAATGTGCGGTGGAGGTGGCGCACATCAGCGGGGAGAACTTTTGCACTCTCGGCGCCTGAGCGCACTTGGGGTGCTCGGCGTGCTGTACTTCGTGTCGGTGATGCCATAATGTAAGTACACCTTACTTACTAATTGTGGTCAAGCCTTCACCCGCACCAACTTGGTCACGATGTCATCACGACGCGAAGGAGCCTCGACGATGCCCGTCCACATCATTCCCGCACCCCAACACCTCACCACCACCAGTACGCCATTACCCCACCTCACGCACGACGAATACGCTAGGCTCACCGCGCATCTGACATCGTGGGCACCCCACGCAGCCGCCCACCTCACTGCTGTGGTGTCCGCGCACACGGACACTCTGGTCAGCACGTCAACAGACCACACCCCCCGCACGATCAACACCACCCTCAACACCGACCTCACCGCAGAAAGCTTCCAGCTCACCGCCACACGCGACCACATTGCCCTGACCGCCGCCGACCAAGCAGGAGCCTTCTACGCAATCAACGCGCTCATCCAAGCGTTACGCACCCCAGGAGTCGAAGGATTCACCGCACACAGCACCCCCACCTACCCCACACGTGGGGTGATGCTTGACCTCGCACGGCACTTTTTCGGCGTGGACACCATCACCAGTGTTATTGATGTGGCCAGCGCTTACGGGCTGAACCGCCTCCACCTCCACCTCAGCGACGACCAGGGGTGGCGCATCGAGATTGACGGGCACCCGGCGCTCACGGAACGGGCATCAGCGAACGATGTGGACGGCGGGGCGGGCGGGTACCTCACCCTCGCGGATTACGAGGCGATCCAAGAGTACGCTGCAGCGCACGCCATGATTGTGGTGCCCGAGATTGACCTGCCGGGCCACACGCATGCCCTGCAAGTCGCCTACCCTCAGGTGTCACCGAATGGGAAACCGCGTGAACCTTATGCGGGGATTGATGTGGGGTTCTCATGGGTGCACCTCACCGCTGACGCCACCTGGGAACTCCTTGATGACATTGTGGGCAGCCTGGCGCGCACCACCCACGGCGAATACTTGCACGTGGGCGGGGATGAGGTGAAGCAGGTTTCCCGCCCCGAGTATGAACAGTTCATGGGCAGGCTCGGTGAACTCGTCGCGGCGCACGGCAAAAAACTTGTGGTGTGGCAAGAGGCGGCAGGCTCACCACTACCGCAGGGCACCCAAGTGCAGTACTGGACACACGAGTTCAACCAAGACAACCTGGCACAACTGGCCACACACACCGGTGTTGAGGTGATTGCGTCACCGGCTTACCACACCTACCTTGACCTGAAACCGGTCCCTGACTTTCCGTTGGGATTAACGTGGGCGGGGCTGGTGCCATTACGAGCCGCATACGAGTGGACGCCTGCTGCGGCGATGCCGGTTATCCCCAGTCGCATGATCACAGGAGTGGAAACCTGCCTGTGGACAGAAACAATCCGCACACCCCACGACATCATGACGATGCTCCTCCCACGCCTACCCGCAGTCGCCAGCGTCGCATGGGGATCACCCGTGGACTACCCCCAATTTGTCCACGCCATCGCCACCCACCACCACACCTGGTGGCACCCCAACGGCTGGACCCACTACCCTGACCCCGACGTCCCCTGGCAGCAATGACACACCACATGACCAACTAGACCACACGGTCACGAGCTCCCGTCAGCTCGCCCCTTCGCCTCCATGACGACTCGTTTTGCCGCCCGACGACTCTTCGTATCCCGGCGCTCATCAACGCGAGAATATGCATTCTTCCGTCGAGCCTGATGAGCAATCTCTCGTTCAATGCGGTGGTAGTTGTCCAGCCTGCGCGGATCAAGGGCTAGCTCATCAACGGCTCTTTGAACCGCGCATCCCGGCTCCGTGGCGTGCGCACAATCTGAAAACCGACACTGTGCAGCAAGGGATGCAATATCATCGAACGTTGCCTCCAACCCTGCTTCTTGCGCGGTCATACCCACAGAACGAAGTCCTGGAGTGTCAATGAGACTCCCCAGACCTTCAATAGTGATCAACTCACGACGCGTCGTTGTATGACGCCCCCTCCCGTCACCACGCACCTCACCTGTCGCAAGCACTGGCGCCCCAGCAAGTGCATTAACCAGGCTGGACTTTCCGGCACCTGACGGGCCAAGAAGAATAAACGTGTCCCCCGGACTGATCAGCCCAGCAAGCACGTCAAGATGATGGCCGGTCTCAGAACTGACACTGATGACCTCTACACCACGCGTCACACTCTCTACCTCAGTCACCACATCATGGTCAACCAAATCACTTTTTGTGAGGAGAACAATAGGACGCGCCCCACTCGCCCAGGCGAGCGTAAGCATCCTTTCAATCCGTCGATGATGAGGTTGAGGGTATGCCGGTTCCACCACAAACACTGCATCAACGTTTGCCGCCAACACCTGTTCCTCAGAAGTTCGGTCCGCACTATGGCGACTCAGCTCCGTACGGCGAGGCAACACACTCACCCACGTCGAACCGTCAGTAGCAACCCAATCCCCTACCGCACAACCTGAAGCAGGAACCACGCACACAGCATCCTCTAACGCAACATGAACCACCGTGCGCTCTACCCGAACAACACGACCAGGGAAAGCCCCGGCCTCTGACAACGGATTGCCCTGCCACTCCGCCTCACGTTGTGCATCCCACCCCAACTCCGTGATCACCAGATATCCTCTCGTCTCCGACCCTCGCGAATGGCTCGGACAACTGTTGCGCTAGTGAGCACTCCAACAAGGAGCCATCCTCCACAAACGACTAGTTCGCGCATGAGGAAAACTGACACAGCGGAAAAATGTTGGCCACTGGCGAGCCCGCGCATAGCCTCGATCGCACCGGTGAATGGCAATACATACGCAATGCTCTGAAGCACCGTGGGGTAAGAGGACAAGGGAACAACTACACCAGCCGTAAGAGGAAGTAAGCCTTGCACAATATTTGAAACGAAATACGGGTCACGCAAACCAATTGAAAGCGTTGAAACACCAATCGCTGCCAAGCTTGCGCAAAACGCAACAAAGGGCAAAAAAGCGAGGATAGAAAACAGAGAACTTGCATTATTCTCAGCGGCCATAGCAAATACGACAACTGACGAAAGCATTGCAACGACAAGACCCAGGATTGCCGAAACGCAGACTTTACTCAACCAGTATGGTGCATAGTAGAAGCGATATATGAGCATTTCATTTAGCACTCCTAAGTTACGATCTCTAGTAACTTGTCCGACGGTACCCGTTATAATCGTTAGCCCTAATGCCAAGACTATAGCAGAATAAGCAACAGAAATGAGATCAACGCTTCCCACAGAAGCAGTAATAGCAACGAGGAGAATTACCTCAAACAAAGGAACAAAAATCAACGATGTCACCGCAGTAGAACTATTAGTAAGTTCAGGACTCGACACCTTCGAAATCTTCAACGCCGTTTTAATCGGATCATACAAGCCGTTCACTAGACCACCTCCAATGAACCTTTAAATCGTGCTCGATCCAACGCCGCGTTCATCGCATTATGCGAAAGATAAAACCACACTACTACGACACCTAAGCACAATAATAAAAGGGGAGCTAGATCCTCACGCTGCGGCTGCTCTAGCAAAATTCTTACCGCTGGAGTGGTCGGCAAAATATACCGAAAATAGTCCGCTCCAATCCACAAATTCTCGGGAACTCCGAAGACACCACTTAAGAGCACGAACGGCACAGCGAGCAAACCCTCGTAGGTGATCGCGTTCGGAGTAAGCACGAAAACCGAAGCCACCAACGTTGTGACTGCCAAGCATGACAACCAAAGTGCCGCGACGCCAACAAGCAGTGTTGGCCAAGAACTGATCTCTGGAAAATTTCCGAATAGCATGCCCCCCAAGGCGGCCAAGGGGAAGGCGAGAACACCAAATGTCGCTGCGGACGCAATAAGTGGAAGTAACGTTCGTGCTGGAGAGCTAGGAGTCATAACGAGATAAACAAGTGTACCTTGGAAGCGTTGATAACCAACTATCCCAGCAGCGACTGTACAAACAGTCCACATCCCGACAACTGCAGAGCGTATCCATATCGTCGAGGTATCGCTTCCAACTACCTCATTCGCTACGAGCATTTGTAACACCAAAATTGACAGAGTTGAACTGATCAATAGTTGTGAGAAATATGAATTGCGACTGAATAAGCGCGTATGAAACCAGAGCATTCGCATGAATGACATCATATATTCACCACCTCGTCCACAAGCGTGAGGTAGCTTTCCTCCAAGGTAGCTGGACGGGTGTGGAAATCTTCAGGGACCGAACCACGCAATTCCTCGAGCACTGTAGAAACTCTTTCAACATAAGGAAAACCCTCCCAGGGGAGGTATAAATACGTTCTATTTCCTCTAGTTTCACTTCTAATTTGCCCCAGACCATTAATCGCCTGCAACACTTTCAATTCACGATCTAGTAGCTCAGAGAGAGATAACGTGGTGATGGTTGTAATCCCTGAGTGCTTTGCTATAGCCGCAACATCGCCGGTGATCTCAATCTTTCCGTTCATGATAAGTGCAATTGAGTCCGCTAACTGTTCAGCTTCAAAAAGATAGTGTGTCGTTAACAGAACCGCGGTTCCTGTCGAAGTCAATTCACGCACCAGTTGTCTGACGTCGCGGGCCGCCTCCGGGTCCAAACCAACCGTTGGTTCATCAAGAAGTAGAAGTTTAGGTTCATTAAGCAACGCCCGAGCAATATGCAATCGCTGACGCATTCCTCTTGAGAACTCTTCTACAGGACTTCGACTGACATGTGTTAGCGCGACAGCATCTAACGCATAATCGACTCGACGCGCACGCTCACGACGAGGAACATCCAGAATATCTGCGAAAAAGAGTAGGTTATCCCTAGCTGTTGCACGAAGATAAAACCCACGTTCTCCTCCTAGAACCAACCCGAGCCGCGAGCGTGCTTCCTGCGGAGATTTCACGGCGTTAATGCCATCAATTGTTATTTCACCTCCAGTAGGCATTAACAGTGTTGATATCATTTTTATCGAAGTTGTCTTTCCCGCCCCATTCGGTCCAAGTAAGCACAACGTTTCGCCAGGGTCTATACGCAGGTTGACTCCATCAACTGCGTTGATTGATTTCTTTTCCCCCTTTGAACGAAACTCTCGTCTAAGATCGTTAGCAATAAGAACAGTTTTATTCATAATTATACCTTTCTTTTTAATTAATAGTATTCTCGACTAACTGTCAGCCCAAGAGGGTCTATGTCGACTGCTTCGAGTTGATGCTCCGCCTGTTCCATCATTCCTAATTCAGCATAGCTCGCTATGATAATTTCCCTAGCTGAACGCAATCTTTCTGGAGAAGCTTCATGCACAATTCTATTAATTGCAGCCTCGGCCGTACAAATCGCGTTCTCATAGTCGCTCTGCAAAAACTGTGCATATGCAAGTGCTGACTTCGCCTCGCTCAAGTACTCTAAACAGTGAGTTTCACAGAACTCAGTATTCTCCTCCAGAACCTTCACTGCTTTATTACCATCATCGGCGGCAACTAGCAGCTGAGTAATATTTATATTCTGTTGCGCTGTGTATCTTGCTAGTTCACCTCGCTTAACCTTATCCAGGTCCTCACCCGGCACTAACGAACGACCTCTAACCACCTCACGTTTCGCTGCTTCAAATTCACGCATTCCCATCAAGGCCAGCGCACGGAGATTTGCGGTAACGGACTCCATCGCTAAGCAGTCCCCTTCACTTATCTTCCCGCAAACAGCAGCCCGTGCCATGGATTCATCAAGGCGCTCTAGGATGTCGAGACCATGCTTGGGTCTGGAAAACCGCTTAATTTCTGAGGCAGCCAGTCGATGCTGCGCCATAAAACAGTGTAAAGCTCCAGCTTTCTTTTGGTTACTAGCAACATTAAAAGCTTGTCTACAACTTTCGTCGCCATGCGCTGCAAGTATCACCCCCGAATAGAGTTGCACTCTATAATCTTCGTTGGTAAGTATTTCTTCGAATCGTGAACGAACCACCTGATAAACTAACTCGTAGTCGCCAATAAGTAGCACGCAAGCGTCAAGTAGGGCTGCAAGATTCGCAACCGAGACTTCACTCAAATAGCGACGATTTTCTTCACGTGAAATCTCCACTGACCAGCGAAACTGTTCGTTATGAGCCTCGTAAAATATTGCAGGGTCATTAAAACGTCTAACTCCTAGGTCCGTGAGGTAATAAGGTGCCGCGATTGTCCGATTATCTGGACCGTCGTCTCCCTCTCTCGCAGCTACCTCAAGTCATTCAGTGAATCCTGGAGCAACTTTCTCACGGCTATGCTCTTCGAGTATTTGTACTGCACCATCAATAAAGTTTGTCACACTATGCCCCCTTCGCTGTTGTGATCATGAGAAGGGTCGGTACGCGCTGGCGCGTACCGACCCTCAGGTGATGCTAAATCAACGTGGACTTTGGTGAGCCCAAGCCGATAGAGTCGACGCGAAGGTTGCACCCTTCTTCGACTTGAGACGATTGACAACTTTGTCGATGCGTTCTATTTGCTTAACGCTCATGTCGCCCCTTCCGTTGAGCAGAGCCTTGGGCTTAGCCCGCCCCCTGCGCGCTAAAAGGACCGATCGGTTCCAAGATGACAATACTCGCGATCATGTGATCTTTCAACAGACTTTGTTTCCCTCCCGAATCGCCGATTAACACCGAGATCACCCCACCGAGTCGCGTGCGCTCAACACCTCCCGAACACGCACATCCGCGTCCAACACCACCATGTCGGCGCGCGCCCCCGGCGCGAGCACCCCCACATCAGTACGCCCCAACACAGCAGCTGGGGTACTCGTTGCCGCAGCCAGCGCATCAGACAACTCAACCCCCGCCTCATGCACAGCAAACTGAACAGCACGGTCCATCGTCAACGTGGACCCAGCAATCGCGCCGCCCTCAACCAAACGAGCCACGCCCGCGCGCACATCAACAGCAAGCCCACCCAATTCCCACCGGCCATCACTCATATCCGTGGCAGCCATCGCATCTGTCACAAACACCACCCGGCCAGGACCAGCCACACGCATCGCATGCGCCACCACGCTGGGATGCACATGGACACCATCACAAATCAACTCCACCGTCACCCGTTCATCAGCCAGTAACGGCACGATCGGTCCAGGCTCACGGTGATGAATCGGGCGCATCGCATTAAACAAGTGCGTCACATTCGACACCCCTGCCTCAATAGCGGCACTCACCTGCTCACACGATGCATCGCTATGCCCAAACGCAGCCACAACCCCCCGGCGCGCACACACCCGCACTGCCTCCAACCCACCCGGCAACTCCGGTGCCAGCGTCACCATGACCACCACACCAGGATGCGCATCGAGAATCCCAGCGACCTCTGCCGGCTCCGGAACCCGCAACAACGACGGAGTGTGCGCTCCACGCTGCGCCGGAGACAACCACGGGCCCTCTAAATGCAACCCGGCCAACTCGCCAGACACCACCAACGGGGCCAGCGCAGAAATCGACCCAGCCAACCCATCCAACGAATCCGTCACCAACGAACCCACCAACGTGGTTGTCCCATGCCGCCGATGCGTGGCCAACGCAACACGCGCCTGCCCAACCACGTCCTCACCGTCACCAAAAGCGACACCACCGCCACCATGACAATGAATATCCACAAACCCGGGGGCGAGCACAACATCGCCCAACGCCCGCACAGGGACCGCCGAAAAATCAGCAGAAACAGGACCCGAACCAACCGCAACGATGGACGGCCCTTCAACAGCCACCCACCCATCCACAAGAATGGTCGAGCCGGTAAATACCCGGGAAGCAGTCAATACACGCACCATAACGTGACACCTTTCTGTGGTGAACACCGACCTCCCCAGGTCAGTTTCAGGTTACCGGATCGACACACGCCCCAGGTAGGTTGGAGGTCATGTCTGACATCGCCATCATCCACGGAAAAGTTGTTCCTATCACCGGTCCCGACATCGACAATGGGACCGTTCTCATCTCCGACGGAAAAATCGTTGCCGTCGGAACTGACATCACCATCCCCGACAACACCACCATCATCGACGCCCGCGGGCAATGGGTACTGCCCGGCCTGGTCGAAGCCCACGGACACATCGGGATCCAAGAAGAAGCCAACGGTCCCGCTGGGAATGACACTAATGAGATGACTCGCCCGACGACTCCTGGTGTGCGGGCGATTGATGCGGTGAACATTGAAGATGAGGGTTTCCGCGACGCACTCGCTGGTGGTGTGACCGCTGCTGTCATTAAGCCGGGATCGGGCAATGTCATTGGCGGGTTGTCGGTGGCGTTGAAAACGTGGGGTGGGCGCACCATTGATGAGCAGGTCATTGCGCCTGAGGTGTCAGTGAAGTCTGCTCTGGGGGAGAACCCGAAGCGGGTGTATGGCGGTAAGGACAAGATGCCATCGACCCGGTTGGGTGTTGCGTTTGTGCTGCGTGAGGCGTTTGTGAAGGCGCAGAATTACCGGGCGAAGCGTGATGCGGCTGCGATGAAGGACGAACCTTTTGACCGTGACCTGGACCTTGAGGTGTTGGTGCGCGTGTTGGAGGGTGAGTTGGTGTGGGATCAGCACACGCACCGTCATGACGACATTGTTACCGCGATTCGTCTTGCTGAGGAGTTTGGGTACCGGTTGGTGGTGAATCACGGTACTGAGGGTGGCAAGATCGCTGATGTTTTGGCAGAGAAGGACATTCCGGTGATTTTTGGGCCGATTATTACCTCACGGTCCAAGGTGGAGTTGCGTGATCGTAGTGTTCGCCAGTTTGCGGATATGGCTGCTGCTGGTGTGCGGCTTGCTATCACCACTGATCACCCGGTGGTGCCGATTAATTTGTTGATTACTCAGGGGTCGATGGCTGTGCGTGAGGGGGCGCCGCGTCAAACAGTGTTGGAGGCGATGACGATTAATCCGGCTCGTTTCTTGGGGTTGGATGACCGCATTGGTTCGTTGGAGCCTGGCAAGGACGCCGATGTTGTGGTGTGGTCAGGTGACCCGCTGGATGTTCATCAGCGGGTTGAACACGTCGTGATTGACGGCGATCTGGTGTATACGTGGAATGAGGACACGCATAGCGCAATCATTGCGGAGCGTTCTGAACGGTTCTAACTGACCTCGTCAACACCCGCGTTGTTGGTGTGTGGCGTGTACCCCGTGGTGTGGGGTGCACGCCATTGTTGTGTGCGGTGTTTTACCGGTCGCGGAGGGCTGCGTCGAGGGCGATGAACGCTTGGCGGGCATCGGCGAGCGCTTGTTGTTGGTGGGGGGTGAGTTTGTCGATCCCGTGGTCGATTGCGCCTGACCAAGCGGCGGCGATGGCGAGGTGTTGGTCGAGGGCGTAGGCGGTGGGGTGCAACTGTCCATGACCACCTACCTCGTCGGCCTCGCCGTTGGGCAGCTCATCATCGGCCCACTGTCTGACACACTCGGACGCCGCCGACCACTGCTCCTCGGCACATTCCTCGCCATGCTCGCCGCTGTCGCCGCAGCACTCGCCCCTCGCTGGTGGAATCATCATCCCCACCCTCGGCTGGCGCGCCGTGTTCTAGGTCCTCGCAGCACTGACCGCACTCACCTGGTTCGAAGCGCTCACCCTCACCACCGAAACTCTACCCACCACCAACTCACGCACCACCAATGCTCCCCTGCCGTCCACCACGAAGAGCGTCAGCCGTTGACACCCATGGGCGCCGAACAAGTAGCCACAGTGCCAGTCCCAACCCCCATACTGCGAACGCGAAAGCCCAAGAGAGTGCATTGTTGACTGGCGGGCCACCTAGATTCCACCACTGACCGCCGCCGTTGAAGCTGGTGAAAAAGGTGAGCGCCAGGAGTGCCACAAGGACTGGCACCCAAGCCACTGCGAACCGTACGAGCGCACCTGCGATGATCCCCACACCACACAGTGTCAGGTAGAGACGTGGGAATACTTGTGGATCAGATTGACCTGCCACGATTTCCACAACGAAGATCAGTGAGCTTCCAGCGATAGTGAGAAACACGATGTAGTTCGTGTTCCAACGGCTGACGGCACCAGTGTCGTTCCATTGCGGTTCCGCGACTCGTGCGTCACATGCCCCCAGCGCGACCATTGCCATAATGCCGACGAGCACAAATCGGAAGGGGATGTGGACGCCCGCATCAATTCCTGGGATAGCAAGAACCCGGTCAGCGGTGAGGTATTGGCTGAAAAGGAGGGCCGCCACCCACATCCATGTAACAGTGAGTCGGTGTGCACGCACGTAACGCCACCCATCGGCAATCACGAGTCAGTCTCCTGTAGCTCTACCCGTTCTTGACGGATGCTGTTTACCCATTGGGCTTGGAGGTTATCTGGTAAGGAAAGGACTCTGTTCATTTCGTTGATGTCGACCCCGGGTGGTGCAACTGATTGACGGACTGTGGAGGTACCAATGAGTCGCGCTTCAAGCCACAGGGCCTCGTTGGAGTACAACTCACTCCAACGAGTGAGTTCCTCATCGCTCATATGGTCAGGAACGGTGATTGTGCTACTTGATTCCATGATGGCCGATGCTATTGCTGGAGTAATGGACCACATGGACCCTTCGATGAGGTAGAAACCTGTTTCGTCTGCGTTCGGTAACCCTCGTTCATTGAGTTCAGTGCTGGGTAGTGACCATGATCCGGGCAACGTTGCGCCTCGTGACATCAGCCCTTCAATGTCACTGATGTAGGCGGAGTTTTCTTCCCACACACAGACGGCGAAGTCCTCGCCCACACACACGGGCGGCGTAGCTGATGTGCGTGGAACCACGATGTTACCTGTCATGTTCGCCATGAGCCCCACACCTGCAAGTGCTACTACCCAGGGAATGATTGAATGGCCTGTCACGTACCCGTTGCGCGAACGCGATGTCAACCATATGACGCATCGTACGGCCGTGAACAAAGCAAAGACTGCACCGAGAACGAGTAGCCACAGTTTGGTTGTGGACAACTGTTCAAACGGGTACGCGCCCAACTGGTTGAAGGTGGCTCCGCGTCCGTCAGTGGTCATTGTCCAGGTGAAGAAAACGACGCCAGCAGACAGTGGAGCCGCAAGCCAAGATGGCCGAATAACTATACCGACAACAGTAGCAAAAGTGATGGCGTAGCCAAGCCCACACAGGTAGAGCAACGCGTAGGACAATTGCAGGCTACCTCCACCCACGTGTGGCAACGTTTTCGTCACCGTCACAGCGACAGAAGCGCCAACCACAATAGTTGCGACTCCCATCCACACGAGAAGTCGGACGGTTGTCAGCGTACCTAGGGCACGTGACGATGTTGCGTCACCGTGTTGCCATCCCCGCTCATGAGAGCGGCTTTCACTGTAGGCAATTACCGCCGCAAAAAGGGGTGCAACCGCATAAGAAGCGACTTGGACCGCAACGCTCGCACTTGGCCAGTTGGTGACCCACATGCCGTTCATCCACCACGTTGAAATCGCCCATTGAAGGGTGACCGCGCAAAGTACAAGACTGAGAGTGAGGGGGCTGAAGACAAATCGGAGGGCTACTTTACCCACGCAGCACCCCTGGGTGTAGAGCTGCCATGTATCCACGTTCCATGGGGCTGTCCCCCATATCCTGCGCGTCGACGGGGATTTGGTCGCCTAGCTGTGCAAGTTCCTGAGGGGTTCCGTCAAAAAGTACCGCCCCTTTGTTGACGACAAGCACTCGGTCGCACAGTGCACGAACCTCTTCAACAAGGTGTGTCGACACGATTGTCGTTGCGTGTGGCCTCCTGCGGATAGCGGCCCGAAAGTCGAGCCGCTGAGCGGGATCCAGCCCCACTGTGGGTTCATCAAGAAGAAGAATGCGGGGGTCACCAATGAGGGCGGATGCGAGCCCTACACGTTGCCGCATACCTCCAGATAGCTTTTTGACAGGAACTGTGGTTTGGTCGGCAAGCCCAACCTCAGCGACGATCTCAGGCACCTGTGTTCGGCGCTGATGGCGTGAGACCCCTCGCTGCCAACCTGCGTAGTGAATAGCATCCTCAACCGTAAAGTCCGGATAGAACGCCACGTCTTGGGGCAGGTACCCAATGGTGGTGCGAGCCTGTCGTATCGATCTGACACCCCTGAGCTCTTGCCCGTCGAACTGCAATCTACCGACACTAGGCCGCGTCGCAGTGGCAATAATCCGCAGCAGGGTACTCTTCCCTGCCCCGTTTGGCCCCAACACACCAGTAACCCCTGGACCAAATGTTGCATCCAGGGGCCCTAGCACGTTGTGACCACCGTAGCTATGCGCCAGTCGCGCTGCACTAATATGCATATGTGGGCACCAAATCAGTCTTATTTACTACGCCAGTTCACTTCCGCACTCCGCACGCCCCAGCGAGCCTCGTTGCTGTCCAGCGGAGAGTATTTCTTCTTTGCAGTAACCGGCTTAAACGGACCGGAATAGTCTGTCTGCGAACTTTGGTCAACCCATAGTTGGACACGGCCCGATTTTGTCGCAGGATTACAGTAGCTAGCCGACTTGCCATCACAGAGCAATTTCGGTTGAAATAGCTGCCACACGACTCCCCTTCAAATGCTTAGAGAGCTCCATGCGCGATCTAAGCATAACCATCAACACACATGCCTCGCAAGTATAGAATCGGGCATACTTCCACTTCGCCCAATAGTTTCCCTGCGGGAACTATTGCTATGTATTACTTCGCACCTTCGCCCCCTGCTCCAAGGGATTTCGATGCCGGAGGTAATCCCTATACGCGACGAAGCAGCAACCCAATACGGCATAGTCGATATTGAGCGAACTGGTGAGGTGCAACTCCTTGCACAACAGGCTTTAGGTGACAGGTTTGCGAAGTGTGGGTATCCATCGATCAGTTCTCCTACGCCCGAAGCGCATCTGCCATATTGAGGCGAGAAGCGACAACGGCAGGTGCGAGAGCTCCGAGGAGGGTCGTTGCACTTGCGGCAACCAGCCCCCACAGCACAGCCTCCCACGGCACACCTGGCGGAATGATCGCAGAGTTCTGAGCAATAAGGTTCGGCACCCACAGGTGAACGCCAACGATGACAGTTGTTACCGCAAGCGCCGATGCGATGACCCCGATACCCAGCGAATGCAGGAGAACTTGCCACGTGAGGTCACTGCGGCGGGCACCGAGCGCCCGCCGCACGACAAACTCGTGGGACCTCTCCCGCACAGAAGATAAACCAATGTTGAGAATGCCAAGACCTGACACGAAAAGCGCAACAACAGCTGCGATAAGGAACCCTTGTTGCTGGCTTTTCAATTGCAGGAGAAGGTCATCAACCTGATCGAGTCGGTTAAGCCCTTGAGGGTCATGCGTCATTCCCAGGAGACCTACTGTGCGCGTTGTGAGTTCTTCAAACATTGTGCGAGTCGCAGTCGGGTGGTGAACAACAAGAGATGCGCTCAAACTTGGGGAAATCTGTTCCCGAATCGTCAACACGGCAGGAAGCGAAACGTAAATCTTCGGTGTGCTTTCACCGTCAGCAACGACACCAACCGTGAGCGTGGCGACTGGCGGTGATCCTGACCCAAATGACAGGACGGGGGTGCCTCCCACGACACCTAAAAGTCCTTGAGCAGCCTCATTGATGACGATTTCAACCGGGATCGTGTGTTCTTGAGAAATCCATCGCCCGTGGAGGATCGGCAGCCGCTTCACCTGGGTGAGGTCACCGGCAACAAAAGTCGTGTCGACAAAAATAAACGGCGCGTAATGCGGCCCATTTGTTGTTGGTGAAAAACCGGTCGACTCCGAGGTTGTAGCTGTGATGACCACAGCTGCCCCAGGCGCCGCTATCCGCGCAGCTTTGACAGAACGAACTATCTGTTCAACGACTGGTAGCGGACCATCGAGTTGGGTGTGCATGGTGGTCAAGCGCCCGTAACGTTGCTCAGATGCGGCAAGGAAAACCTCTTTTGTCACCCCCGCGACCGTAATAATTGCGACGACTGATAAAACACCGATGAAAACAGAAAAAATAGCCAGCATATTGCGTATTGGATGGGAGATCATGTCATCGCGGGCATGACCAACATTACGGATCATCCACACTCCTCAGTGAGCTTGCCGTCATGCATGACGGCCCGCCTGTCCATACGGTTCGCGATGGCAGGGTCATGGGTAACAACAATCAGTGCGGCGCCTTGCGCTTGAGTTGCCCGTTGGAGAATGTCGAGCACAGTATCAGCTGTTGTCGTGTCAAGCGCCCCAGTGGGTTCGTCAGCAAGGATCAGCGCAGGATTGTGCACGAGGGCCCGCGCTATAGCAACACGCTGCTGCTCTCCCCCAGATAGATGCCGCGGTTTTGACTGTGCGCGCTCAGCGAGTCCAACCAGCTCAAGAACGTGAGAGACACGTTCCTTCCTGTCCAACCGCGAAACCCGGGTCGCGTATCGCATCGGGAGTTCAACATTTCGACGCGCTGTGAAATGCGGGACAAGTGAATACGACTGGAAAATGTAACCAAGGGAGGCATTGCGTAATGCCGCACGCGCCGAATCACTTAATTCATTGGTCTTCTTATCGAGAATGGTCAGCACCCCGTCATCAGGCGGTGACAGCAAACCCAGTTGGGAGAGAAGGGTCGTTTTCCCTGACCCTGATCGACCCACAATAGCAAGCGACTGACCAGCGTAGACGGTTAGATCCACCCCACGAAGAATGGGGAGTTGCGAACCTCCCGGCAAGTGAAGTGTTCGGCGTAACCCTGACGCCTGCAACACAACATTACTTGTCATTGGTTTGTGATCTCCGGGGTGAGCGTTGGTCCATACAAAAGCACTGCATCGCCTTCTGATAGCCCGGAGATAACCTCAATGTTGATCCCGTCTGTGATGCCGAGCTCAACATCTGTAGTTACCGGGGTTTCCCCTTGAAGTAGCGCCACTTTTCCGCGCCCCACCACCCCTGATACTGCTGTGATAGGGACTGTGAGTGTGTCTTTTTCCCGCGCAATAGTGATCCCTAAACGCCCAGGTAGACCATCAGTGAGCCCGGCTGATTTTTTTATCAGACATGTGACAGTCAGTGTTGCAACATCAAGCTCTGTTGTTGAAGAGTCGAGTTCTGTTGCCTCGGGGCGCACAGATGGCACAGGGGTACAAGTGTCAACATCAGGCCCATGGGGGAACTGAACACGCGCGGATTGGGGGGAATCGTTCACCATGAAAGCTGACTCCAGGGGGACCTCTCCTCGCACACCAAACCCTTGATATTTGATTGTTACTGCAGGAATTCCTTGCTGTACGGGGGTGAGGTCAGCCACCGGAAAATCTGTGATGACACCGGCTGCTGGGGTGCGTATTTCGTGGCTACCTTGCCACCCTATAACCTGGTTTTTCTCAACAACGGTGCCTTCTTTGATTCCTGATGCGTAACGCACCTTGCCTTCAACCGGGGTAAGAACAGTGAACTCTACTTGTGCAATAGCCTGCACAGGAGCAGTCACTACAGACGTAATGTCTCCCCGTGCCACATACGACACCACTGGCACAGATGAGGGTCGCGTTACCGCACCCTCAGCAGTTCCCGTCGGACCGCAGGACGAAACAGTCAAACCAACGAAGAGGGCCAACGCAGCGCCCAAAGTACGAACAGAGAGGTGAACCATCATTCTGTTAGACCCTCGGCATTAGGAGCAATTAAGTTTCACGTCCTGCGCGATGCTTGAGCCATCGCCCAATCTAGCTTTATCGAGGACGCTTTGCCGCCAGTCAATAGTTGACTCATCAAGGTAACGAGTAAACGCCTCGTCTGTCAGAGATCCCTCTAGGAGAGTCAAAGCTTCATCAGCGGCATTGGGGTCTTCTTCGTTGATTTCGAGCCACTGCTCTTCCCACATGCAGTACCACTGGGACGCAGCAAAACTTTCCCCATATCCCTTCTCATAGTTCGAGAAACCCATCGTCCCGTCAGGCTGTTGTTCTTTCACTGCCGCAGGGAATGACGGCGCCTCACTGCCAGAGGGGAAATCTAGTTTTTCGATAAATGCTGAGTACTCTTTGCGCGCACCCTCATGATCGAGAACATCACTATTTACAGGCCCAGCATCACTGCACCCGGCAACACTGGCGGACGCCAAGAGGACTACAACAATTACAGAATGCCGTCGGAAAGGCATGAAAACTCCTTGATAGTTACAAACCCTTGCGCCACTGATCCTCGATTGATCTGCGGCGCAAGGATGAAATCTAGTACGTGAGCGTACCAGCCCAGTTCTTGTCTGCTTGGGATCCACAACATGCCGACATTCTGAAAGATTGCCCCGCAGGCACCCCAGAACGTAGTGTCTTCGTCGCGTAGGAGTTATTCCACAAAACCCCAACAGATATTGCTGTATTGCTATTCGCTACGAGCATTCTCAAATTGAGGACGCTCACGGGCCCTGCTTGATAGAGCAGGTCAGTCGGAGCGAACTTGGTCGACGACAGCGTCGTTGTGCGGACTTTCGAGTAATTCGTCCAACTAGAGCCGCTAACAGTTCCAGTTAACGTGGTTGTTGCCGCGAAAGCACCTGATCCTGTAGCGATTGCAACTGCCGTGAGGATCGCGATTGCGGCTTTACGTGCCTTGGATATTCTTCTCCTTCATCTGAGGATGGATGGACATCTCTGGCCGATCGCTCAATAAGCTTGGAGGATTGCACATCTTCGTACAGCGCTAACTTCCCACACTTTGAAAAGGACCGAGCGCTCGAGACAGCATCAATATAGTAGATAAAACTGATGCTACACAAGTAGCAAAATCGACATGTTTCTTTGTTCGCCCAATAGTTTCCAGTTGACAACCTCTGCGACTCCAGTGTGAAACCATCGGACTGGTATGCAGTAATACATCAAGCGGGACGTCGGATCGAAAAGCATCTGCAACCCGTCACGTCAGCCGGTGACTTGTCTCCATCGTTGAAGAACCGCGTCATAGTCGCGCACAAACGGCGCCCTGTCAACGAAACGTCGATGCGCATCGGTGGAAGGAGCATTCCCCGGGCACTTCTCCCCTCCTGTGCGGTGTTGTCAGTACGGCAACCCGAGGTCAACGATGAACCCACGACGCACCTGCTTTCCCACCCTGCAGTTCGCGCACAGATGACAGCGTCGGGCGTGTGCCGTTGTCGCGCACCTGTTTCATTCGTTTCCCATTAAGGAGATCCCATGAGGTCATCCCCTCGGCAAGGCCGGTGGCACGCATTTGGCGCGGCCACGGCAACACTTGCGCTGGCTGGAACATCGTTGATTGCTGTTCCAGCGAGTGCTGCACCTGTGTCACTGTCGTTCGATTTTGGTACCCAGTCGTCCCCCGTTGCGTCAGGGTATACCCGGGTGTCACCAGATACCACGTATTCGTCTTCCCGTGGCTTTGGGTTGACGTCGTCAGTGGATTCTCGTGATCGTGGCGCCGGGTCTGACGATGTGCGCCGTGACTTTGTCAATGCCACGTCCATTGGGTTTGTTGCTGATGTTCCTAACGGAACGTACACGGTGACGACTTTGTCAGGTGACATGATTGCGACAAGCCGCACTGACTTCACCATTGAGGGCCGTGCAATGGGGCATGGTAACGCTGGTCGAGGTTCGGTGACCGGGGTCGTCCACAAGGATGTGGTGGTCACTGATGGTCAGTTGACGCTGGTTGCATCGGGGTCGAGCCCACGGTTAAATGCGGTGACTATTACTGGCACAGCAACAGGTGGGGGTACGTCTCCTGCTGGCGGTCGCGAAGTTGAGCGGCTTGATCGCGGCGCGGTCGCTGTTCCGCACGCGTCACGTGGAAACTTGGTGTCGTGGCGCCTGGTGGCTGATGACCCGGCGACCGTGTCATTTAACGTGTACCGCAATGGGTCCAAAATCAATTCAACTCCGATCACGGATTCGACGAACTGGCATGATGCGGGTGGGACCCCCGCCTCGTCATACGAAATCCGTAGCGTCATCAACGGCAAAGAAACCGCCGTGGCCACAGGTCTGCGCGTGTGGGGCACAGGGTACCGTTCGGTGAAGTTGCAGAAACCTGCCGGCGGGAAAACCCCTGATGGCGTGAGTTTCACGTATTCGGCGAATGATGCGTCAGTGGGTGATCTTGATGGTGACGGCACCTACGAAATGATCGTCATGTGGTCGCCCAGTAACGCAAAGGACAACTCCCAGTCGGGGTACACGGGTGAGGTGTTCCTTGATGCGTACAAGCTGGATGGAAAACGGTTGTGGCGTATTTCGTTGGGGAAGAACATCCGTGCAGGCGCGCACTACAGCCCGTACATGGTGTATGACCTCAATGGTGATGGCCGTTCTGAGGTGGTGCTCCGCACCGCTGATGGCACCCGTGATGGTCAGGGCACCGTCATTGGTGATGCATCGAAGGATTACCGCAGCTCTAAGGGCTACGTGTTGTCGGGGCCGGAATACCTCACCTTGTTTGACGGACTCACTGGGGCCGCAAAAAGTACCATCAACTATGTCCCTGAACGCGGCAAAGTTTCATCCTGGGGTGACAGTTACGGCAACCGTGTAGACCGGTTCCTCGCATCAGTGGCTTACCTGGACGGAAAAACGCCATCCGTCGTGTTCCAACGTGGCTACTACACTCGCACCGTCGTCGCAGCATTCGACTACAAAGGCGGCAAGCTTCAGCAGCGGTGGGTGTTTGATTCCAACAATCATTCTGGGACTGCAGGTAACGGTAACCACCAGCAGTCTGTTGCTGATGTCGACGCCGATGGTAAGGACGAGGTCATTCTGGGTGCGTTGGTTCTTGATGACAATGGCACGGTCCTTCACAACACGAAGGCCGGTCACGGTGATGCTCTTCATGTGGGGGACTTTGATCCCGCCCGCCCGGGTATGGAAATTTTCATGGTCCATGAGGACATGAATAAGTCGGGCAATAAGGGTTCGACGTTCCGTGACGGAAAAACTGGGAAGGTGCTGTGGTCGACCCCAGCTTCGTCGGACACTGGGCGTGGAACCACGGGGGATATTGACCCCCGTCATGCGGGTGCTGAGTCATGGGCGATGAGTAACCCACGGTATTTGATGAGCGCTGCAGGACAGCAGATTTCCTCATCAACCCCTGCCGCGAACTTTGTTGTGTGGTGGGATGGTGACCTTTTGCGCGAAATTGGGGATCACACCTATAACTCGTCGTTGGCGGCGGGTGTCCCCACTATTTCGAAGTGGAATTGGAACACGAACAAGTCGGAACGGTTGGCAACGTTCACGGGTTCATTGACGAATAACACCACCAAAGGCACCCCAGCCCTCCAGGCAGACTTGTTTGGTGACTGGCGTGAAGAAGTGGTGTATCGCTCCGATGATTCTGCGGAGTTGCGGATTTACACCACCGCGATCCCCACATCGCACCGGTTTGTCACTCTTATGCAAGACCCCACCTACCGGGTGGCTGTGGCGTGGCAGAACTCTGGTTACAACCAGCCTCCGCACACAAGCTTTTTCCTCGGTGAGGGGATGAACACTCCACCTGCCCCACAGGTGAGTTTCACGGGAGGCAAGGGCCGCTAGCCGTCTAGTTCCTCATTGCTGACGAGCCCGGTGTGCTGCTGACAAGGCAGCACACCGGGCATTGTTCTGTGCGGTACGTTCCGGCAACACGGGCATTCGACGCTTAACTTATGTTCCGATTCCCTCTAGGCTGGGCATCAGGGTCCGTGTTGTGTGGGGTAATGGTGGGGAGTTGTGTCTGTGGCCAGCATTTTTGCGCGTGAGTTCACGCCTGATGTGGTTGTCGTGGGTGCTGGTTTAGCGGGTCTCGTCACTGCGTGTGAGCTTCTTGATGCGGGGGCGCGGGTCACCATTGTGGACCAGGAATCTGCGGGGAACTTGGGGGGTCAAGCCTGGTGGTCGCCTGGGGGGTTGTTCCTCGTGGGGACCCCTGAGCAGCGCCGTTTGGGGGTGAAGGATTCCCTTGATGTGGCGTTGCAGGACTGGTTTGGTAGTGCAGGGTTTGACCGCCCGGAGGATTATTGGCCGAGGAAGTGGGCGCGTGCGTTTGTGGAGTGGGCGGCGTCCGATGCCCGGCCGTGGCTTTCTGAACGTGGGGTGAAATTGTTCCCTATTGTGGGCTGGTCTGAGCGCGGTGGGGCAGGCTCCATTGGTCCGGGAAACTCTGTTCCCCGGTTTCACCGGGTGCGGGGAACGGGCCCGGCGCTGCTTGCCCCGTTCATTGAGAGGGTGAGCGCGGCTGCTGCTGTGGGTCGGGCAGAACTGCGGTTTCGCCATCAGGTGGATCACCTCATTGTGGAGATGGGTGCGGTTCGCGGGGTGTCGGGGTCGGTGTTGATTGACGATGCGGCACCTCGCGGGGCGTCTTCCTCACGTGAGGTGGTGGGGGCGTTTGATATTCGTGCGGGTGCAGTGGTGGTCGCGTCGGGTGGTTTTGGGGGGCGCAGGGAGGCGGTGGAGTCTGCGTGGCCGGCACGGTTAGGGGCTGTTCCGCGCACGATTCTTGCGGGGGTTCCTGCCTTCGTGGATGGGCGGATGCTGGATATCGCCGAGTTCAGTGGTGCGCATCTTATTCATGAGGACCGTTTGTGGCAGTACGCCGATGGGGTGTCGCACCCGTCGGGGGTGTGGCCTGGTCATGGGGTGCGGTTGGTGACGGGGCCCAGCCCGTTGTGGTTTGATGCCCGTGGGCATCGTTTTCCTGCGTCGGTGTGGCCGGGCAGTGATTCATTGGGGGCTTCTACACATCTGGGCGCTACTGGCAGTGACCATTCGTGGCTGGTGATGACGCGGCGCATCTTTGATAAGGAGGTGTTTGCCGCCCAGGGTGATCTCACCGTGGATTTCACGGAGAAGGATCTTGCGCTTGTTGCGCAACGGTTGAGACGTCATGCTCCACGGCCGGTGGATGCGATCCGGGATGCGGGTCTTGACGTGATTTGCGCGGACAGCGTGGATGAACTGGTGGTGGGGATGGCTGCCATGGAACCTGAGACAACTCTTGATGTGGAGCGGGTTCGTGCTGAGGTGCGTGCGCATGATCGTGAGGTTGCGAGCGGGTTTGGGAAGGACGCTCAGATCATGGCGACTCGTCATGCCCGCACGTATCGGGGGGATCGGCTCATGGGGGTGTCCTCACCGCATGCGTTTCTTGACCCGCGTAACGGTCCTCTCATGGCAATCAGGGTTCGGTCGCTAACCCGAACAAGTTTGGGCGGGATTGAAACCAACCTTGACTGTGAGGTCCTCACCGAGGATGGCGTTCCTCTTCCTGGTTTGTATGCGGTTGGTGAGGCGGCTGGTTTTGGTGGCGGCGGGATGCATGGGTACCGGGCGTTGGACGGCGGTTTTCTCAGCGGTTGTGTGTTTACTGGTCACCGTGCGGGTCAGGTGCTTGCCGGACGGCTCCGTCACTGACAAGATGAACCTATGGCTAGTGTTGTTGTTCTTTTTGCTGTGGGCGGGCTGATCGCTCTAGGTGTCCTTCTTGCCGGGATCATTGTTTTTGTAGGGACCCGCAAACGTGATGTTGTTCCGCCCGCAACCACGGTGACCAACCAGTCATCGGGTGAGCCCACCGGAGACCGTGGCGAGCCACACCACAACGTCGAACCCTAACCACTGACTTACTGCCACCCACAGTAACCACATGGTGAGCAGTGACAGGAGTAGTTCCTCGCGTTTAGATCCTGAGTCTCCCAGGATCGGGATGGCAAGGTTCCCGTTGGCGCGCCATACATCTGACAGTAGTGGTGCGCGCCGCCACCATTTGGGTGGCTTCATGACGAATGGCCAGGTCACGGGGATACCCCCGGTGGTGACCAGGTCCCCCACGAGGTGCGCGGCGTACCCAATGACAACCGCTGAGGGAAACCACACCCAGTCGTTGGATGCGAATAGCACGACACACGCCGCGAGGACAACGCTCGCGATCCATGTCATCACGCGCCCTTCGGTGAGGTTGAGCGCGCGCAGTGCGAACGCGCACAGCAAAATTGCACCAACCCCAGCCCCCACGTGAAGTGTGCCCACTGATTCCACAACGTGTTGAAGTTGCGCCGCGCCCACGGAGGCTGCCCCGGCGAGCCCTAAACCGAAGAGGGAGTGGGTGCCTTTTCGGTGCCCACCGGACAAGTTTTCGCTGAGTTTCGCGGCGAGGTTGGAGATCGGCGGCAAAGAATGCGCGATCGTTCCGTTGTGGTGGTCAATGTCGGGCAAGAGTGCAGCTCCGGCGGCAACGACCATACCGGCGGCGAGACCTGCGTTGTCGAAGGGCCCAACGAGCCCTAACGTACCGGGTACGGTTCCCGCGAGTGCAACCCAGGCGGCCGCGCCTGTTGCGGCGTGGGAACTGCCCATCATGGTGTGTTGTGTCCTGCCTGTCGATGCGCGTGGTGAGTATGGCGCGGGGTGGTGGTTGGTTGCTGTGGCAAGCATAGGTGCAGGTACTGACATTGTTTGGCCTGGCCAGTGGGGTGACCTCCCCATGGACGCTTCGCCCGTTCTGGGAGGTCTTCGGGTGAATTTTGCGCGCATCTGTAAGAACGGTCACAGTGCGCACACAGACAGGGCATGAGATCGTCACACATTTACACAGCAGTCTTGACCGCTTGCGTAGTTGCTTTGACGTTCATCGTTCCCACCCCCGCTTACGCCTACACCACCAATAGGTGCGTGTGGTCATCGAAATCGTTGCGTATTAACTCCAGCGGAGTGTCTGGGAATTATTTGAGCGCCCTGACAACAGCAATTTCGAACTACAACGTCCGAACGGACGTATCGCTCACTCGGACCACAGCGAGTGGTCCAGTGTTTCGTGCTCGCGTGGATAACTATGGCAAAACAGGTTGGGATGGCCGCGCTCAGGTCAACTGCCTGGCTGGCACCGTGTCAACCCGCAGCGCAACAGCTCAGATCAACTCCTACTACCTCAAGTCTTCCACGAACACGAACCGCCTCAAGGTGCTGTGGCTTCACGAGTTAGGCCACTCATTGGGCTTAGGCCACGTCTCAAGTTCGTACCGGATCATGTATCACAAAACGTCCACTGTGTACAACAACGGTGTGACTGCGTTGACCACAGACGAGGTGAACGGGATTAACGCGTTGTACTAGGCACCCACATGGCGCCTTTCACCCAGGCCGAACGCGCACGGCTTCACTTTTATTGAACAGAAAGACCTGACAATGCGACTGAACAAACACGTGACGGCAGTTGTCACTGTGGTGGCGGCGTGCGCTTTAGCAGGGTGCTCGGCGTCGCTCAATCCGCTTGGCGGGATGAGCCAAAGTGACTACTCACGGGTCGAATACTACGACTCGCTGGAAGACCTCCAGGCAGCTTCTGATGCTGTGGTGGTCGGGATTGTGACCGACCAGGAAGTGGTGTACGACATCGACGATGTCACACCATTCATCTTGTCCACTGTGGTGGTGCAAGACACCATCCATGGTGATGTCCCAACAGACAGCATCATTGTCCGTCAAGCAGGCGATAGTCCAAGCCAAGACGAGGAAGCTTTGACCCCGGAGAACACCTACGTTCTCTACCTCACAGAGTCCGGGTTGTCCGGTGACAAGGCTGAACATTTCTATGTCACGGGGGTAACGGCTGGTATTTACACCGGTGATGTCCCCGAGCAGGATACGAGCACCGTCGAACCAGACCTCCTCGATGAGGACGTGCTCGAGGAGGCAACATTCGAACAAATCGCCCCAGACACCCCGGATAACATTCCCAGCGACATCACCGTTGAGGTGGTGGAAACCCCAGAGCTTGCCGACCAATAGGCCCCGAGGTCGGTCAAGAGAAGACAGCGGCTCTGCGAGCACCCTCCTGCGCGCAGAGCCGCTGTCGTTGGTGAACAACCAGTGACGGTGTGCTACCGGCTAAGTTTGGGCAGCACCTCAGAACCAAACACCTTGATCCAGTCCTCCTGGTTACGCCCCACGTTATGCAGGTAGATCCGGTCAAATCCGAGGTCAACAAACTTTTGAATGTGCGCCCGGTGCTCATCGGGATCCGACGAGATGACCATGCGACCTGTGAAGTCTTCGGGACGCACAAGTTTCGCGATCTGTTCAAACTCAAACGGTGAACGTATGTCAGCTTTGGGGAACTTCATGCCCCCGTTGGGCCACTCCGTCATCGCGTTGGTGAGTGCTTCCTCATCAGTGGCCGCCCACGACATGTGGATCTGCAGAACCTTCGGCATGGTGTCAGGGTCACGACCCATCTCACGTGCGCCATCGGCAAACTTCCCAAAGAGCATGTCAATTTTTTCCAGCGGAGCACCAACGGTGATGAGCCCATCAGCGTGTTTGCCAGCGCGTTTCGCGGTGACTGGCCCCGCCGTGGCCACCAAAATCTCTGGCGGAACTTCAGGCATGGTCCACAACCGGGTTGATTCCAAGGTGTAAAACTGGCCGCGGTGCTTCACATCCTTCCCGTTTTTCGATGCGTGAAACAGTTTCTTGATGATGTCGATTGCTTCAAACATTCGATTAATACGTTCCGGCGCTTCTGGCCAGTACTGCCCCACGATGTGTTCGTTCAGAGCCTCCCCCGACCCCAAACCCAACCAGTGCCGACCCGGATACATCGCGGCAAGCGTCGCGGACGCTTGCGCAACCATGGCCGGGTGCCACCGGAACGTCGGGGCTGTCACCCCTGGCCCAAGGTCACCCGTTGTCCGTTCTCCCAACGCAGACAACACATTCCACACGAACGCGGACTGCCCCTGCTGTGGAACCCACGGTTGAAAGTGATCAGCAGCCATAACACCGGAAAACCCGTGCTGTTCTGCCAACGCCGAATAGGTGATGATATCGGTGGGGTGGAACTGTTCAAGCATCGCTGCGTAACCGATAGTGAGGTCGCTCATGAGTCTCCTTTGTGTTGGCTGCGGGGCACCATCACCCACGCTGGGAGTGGTCGTCTGATACTGACAGTACCGGCAACGTCACCCGGATTGCTGGGTGAGGGGCACATCGGCTAGCGGGTATCAGTGCCGATGCCCGTCATGATTGGGCGGGCAGGCGGTGAGTTTTCGTGTAGGACGCTTGCGCGACCGGGCGAACAACCAGTGAATCCACGTTGACGTGTGCGGGTAAGGACAGCGACCAGCGGATAGCTTCGGCGATATCAGCTGCGGTCAGAGGGTTTGGCACACCCTCGTACACGGCGTTCGCTTTGCCCTGATCCCCAGCAAACCTCACCAAAGAAAACTCCTCCGTATGCACCATCCCCGGGGCAATCTCCATCACACGTAACGGTTCACCGACCAGTTCGAGGCGCAGGGTGCGGGCAGCCACCCGCTCCGCGTACTTCGCAGCCACATACCCACCTCCCCCTTCATACGGTTCGTGGGCGGCCGTTGAGGTCACCACAACAATCGACCCTGCGGTTTCCCGCAACGCAGGCAACAACGCGTTCGTCATACGAACAGTGCCCAGCACGTTCAATTCATACATGCGCTGCCACTGGTCCAAATTCGCGGCATCCACACGGTCAGACCCCAGCGCCCCACCAGCATTATTGACCAGCGCATGGATGGGACCATGTGCCGTCAGAGCATCAACAGCAGCAGCCACACTGTCCGGGCTGGTGATGTCAGCAACCACATAGTCACACCCCGTCTCAGCCGCCAACTCAGCAAGGCGGCCCTCGCGGCGAGCAAGCCCCGTGACCAACCAGCCGTCCGCAATCAGTGCGCGCACAGTTGCAGCACCAATACCTGACGATGCGCCTGTCACCACGGCACGTTTAGTGGGTGTTGCTGGGGTGGGGTCAGTGCCAGGCGTTGTCATGAGGTTTCCTCCAGAGAAGGTTGGGGTGGTTCGATAACATTGGTCAAAGCGGTGTCACCACAGCAACTGCACAAGGGCACGAGGGCTACCGTTCCTGACGGTGACGCTTCCACGCGCGCACTGACTCTGCTGGCGCATGGAGACAGGGCAATCGGCGGGCAGATTTGATGTCATAAGCACGGGCACGCCCGTTATCGAAAACAAGTAAGCCTGGACCGCCTTCGGCACCAGCGGGCGACAGTTCGACCTTCACACCGTAGTGCAGAAGGAGCTCAGCAATCCCTTGCTCAAATCCCATGGCTCTAGCATGGAGGTTTTATGTTAGTCAAACAACCAGATCGCCAATTATGGCGATCTGGTTGTATTACCTGTTCAGAGTGCAGGGATTGTTGTGTTTAGAACTCTACAACCTCAAATTCGAGGAGTTCAGCCCCCGTGGCGACGGGTGTTCGCGGCTGCTCAGTGTCTCCGGTGGGGTTGGCGCTGTGGGCACCGCCATCAGAGCCACCTTCACGTGTGCCGCCGTTAGCGTGTGCGTCTTTTGCCCGGCCATCGCGCCAGCGTTCAAAATCAGTTTGGGATGCCCACTGGGTTACCACAAAGTATCGTGACTCACCGGCTGTGGGGCGCAACAGCTGGAACCCTTCGAACCCTGGCTCCGAATCGACCATGTGTTTGCGTGCGGCGAACCGTTTCTCGAGTTCTTGACCTGCACCGTCAGGGATGGTGATGGCATTGATTTTGACGACTGACATATCTCTCCTAGTTTTTCCACAGGCCGTAGGTGTCGGCGAGGTTCGCAACTTTTTGGGCACGGGCGAGGCGTGGCAGGTAGGACCCGTCCGCAATGTCCACGCCGCGTCCGCGTTGCGCTTGTTCGTGTTGGGTGATGAGTTCCCGCGCCCATTCGAGTTCTTCCTCGCTGGGGGACAGTCCACGGTTCACGTCGTCGACCTGGTCAATGGTGAGGCACATTTTCCCGGTCATTCCCATGCGTTGTGTGACCCCACAGGCAGCCAGTACGGCGTCTACGGAGTCTGTAGCCGCGGGCGGGCCGTCGATAGGGCCGGGGAGTTTACCCACGCGGGACGCGACGACAAGTTTCCCTCGTGCGTAGGCTAACGCCATGGGGTCTTCAGTGGCGCCGGTGTCTTTGCGGAAGTCGTTGACACCGAAGGCGAGCCGGAAGGTTCCGGGGGCGGACGCGATCGCGGTGGCGTTTTCCACGCCGAGCGCCGATTCGATGAGAGCGATCACGGGGGTGCCTGCGTGTAACCGCATGGCGGTGAGGGTCACTTGTTCAGGTTTTTCCGTTTGGGCGAGCATGACACCGCGGAGCCCTGGGGTTTGGATCAACGCTTCGAGGTCTGTTTTCCAGTGCTCTGTGTCCATGGCGTTGATGCGCACCCATGCAGATAGCCCAGTGTTCAGGGCGTTGACCACGTGGAAGCGTGCTTCTTCTTTCCGGTCGTCAGGCACAGCGGCTTCGAGGTCAAAAATGACTGAGTCGGCTTCTGAGAGTAGTGCCGGTTCGAACTGGTCGGGTTTGGTGGCGTTGACGAGCAGCCAGGATCGGGACAGGTTCGCGGGGAGTTTCGCTGCCCGTTCGTTGCGTACACGTGGCGTGTCAGGAGTGTCACCTACCGATGCGCGACCGCCTGGTGGTGGTTCGTGTTGCGTTGTGTTGTTCGTGGTCATGGCACCTCTTCACCGTTGTCGGTGGCCTCGTCCCGCCTTGTTGTCCCATCCTACGAAACGTTGGGGGATACTGCCTGGTCGGCGTTTCTCGCTGTGGTGCGCCGTGTCGGTGCTGCTTGCTATGGTCGTGCCATGACATACGCAACAATTGGCACCATGGGAGTGAAACCCGGTGAGCGTGACGCGGTTATCGAGATCATGACCAGGCATAACAGCGTTCTGCGCGACGCGGGGTGCCTTGTTTATGAGGTTGGCGGGCGTGACGACGACCCCGACACCGTGTATGTGGCCGAAGTTTGGGAATCGGAAGAAGCCCACGCAGCGTCATTAGAACTAGATGAGGTAAAGGCTGTCATTTCTGACGCAATGCCTCACCTCACCGGTGATTTTGGTGGTTACGACTTCGCTGTAGCTGGTTCACCGCTGCGCGATTAGAGGTTGATCATGCCCGGCATGGGAGGCGGGTTTTTGTCGGTTGCTGCGGGCAGCTGGTAGTTGCTAAGTTCCATCACACGATGCGCGAGCATCGTGCTCCCTACAACAACCGCTGGCATGAACAGTATTGCCCCCAGTGGGATGGTGTAGACGCCGCTGATGGTGAACCCAAACCCGAGGGTCATGGGGGTTTGTTGGCGGAGGCATCTGCGGCGGTCCTTTTCTGGGACGCCGTGCGCTGTTAGTGAGCGGCTGGCGGTTTCGAGGGTGAGGAGCCAGGCTGCGGCGCTGAGGTTCAGTGCGCCAGCAGTTGCTGGGCCTAGGACGGGAATCAGGCTGATGAGCGTGCATCCAAGGGCAAAAAGCACTGACCGCCATGCGAGCGCCCAGCCGTCTTTGATGCCTTGGAAGAACCCGGGTTCTTGGTCTGGTACTTCGCCGTGAATGTCGCGTTCGACTTCTTCCCAGATCTTTTGGTAGATCGGGTCACCAATCATCAGGGCGAGTGCAGTGAAGAGGGCCGCGCTGAGTCCGAGCGCAAGCCCAATAACACCAATGGCGGTCACAATGCGCACGGTCCACATCCACCCGGTGGCCCAGTCTTGTGCGAAGGGGGTGAGGAACATCGTGATGGACACAATGTTCACAAGCAAGGCGATCAGCAGTGCCAACAAGATCAGAGTGACTAATACGGCTGGCATCATCCCAAGAATGAGGAGCTTAGGCCGTTTGAGGAGCCACCGCATCCCTTCCATCAGGTAAAAAGCGCCGTCACGGACGCGCAGCGTGATGTCTTGGGCACCTTTGACTGCAGCCTGGGGGTTGATGGGTGCGGGCACGGTGGTCCTTTCGGTGTGACTCAAAAAGTCTGGCACGCCAAACCGCAATGAGTATACGGTGGATCGTGATGCCCCACGAGGAAAGGACCGGTGGCCATTCATGGCCTGCACAGCGAACATCTGACACTCCACTTTTTTCACACCGCCAGCCCCCAGGGTGCTGTGCGGTGAGTGAGTTGTTCTTGTTCGTTGTCCTGTTCTCGATGAAAGTTGCATCATGCACCCCCTGACCTCTGATGATATTCGCGCGTCCTTCATTAACGCGTCCAAACGTGAAGCTGCTTTGGCTGCTTCTGCTGCCCGCCTCGATGGTGTGGCCTGGGAACGGCTAGATATTTTTGGCTGGACTGACCCAAAAAATCCCCTCGTCACCAGTGTTGTTATTCCTGTTGATGATGTTCCGGTTGGGATTTTGCTGCGCACCTCCACCACAAAACCAAAGAAGACGATGTGCGCCCTGTGCGAGGACATCATTGCGGTTGATAACGTGAGGCTTTTCGCGGCCCGCTTAGCTGGCGCGCCAGGGCGGCAAGGAAACACGGTGGGGACGCTGCTTCACACTGACCTCAGCTGCTCCGCTCACGTGCGACGCGCACCAAACACCATGGAAGGCAAAGCCGACCCGGAGGGGTTCATTGCCCGACGCATCGGCGTGCTTCACAGCAACGCGGAACGGTTCGCGCGGCGGGTCATGGGCGAGTAAGCCCTAGACACCCTGTCCCGCCATGCGGGCGGGGTGTCCACTTTATGGAAGGCTGCTGGTTAGACTAGCGGTCATGTCCCACACCGTTGATTCCATTCCTGTGTCCCACGCCGGGTCCTTGCCCCGCACCCCTGAACTCCTTGCCGCCAACGCGGCCATAGAAGCCGGCGAACCCACCGACGCCATCAACGAGTTGCGCACCGCAGCAGTCGTGGACATCGTCAAACGCCAGCAAGACCTTGGCGTCACCCTGCCTGGTGATGGCGAATACGGAAAGTCCATGTCAACAGCGGTGGACTACGGCGCCTGGTGGAGTTACTCGTTTTCCCGCACTGGTGGCCTTGCCCTCGACGAAGACCAACAGTGGCTCACCACCGACGTCCAATCCACTCCCGGCAACATCCGCACCACCGGGTTTGGGCACCGCCGCGACCAAGCCGCTTTCCGCGAGGCGTACACCGACCCCGAATCAGGCATTTTCTCCGGTGGCGCACCCAAACTGTTCCCCAAAGTTGTGGACAAACTTACCTACACCGGGCACGACGCTGTGGCCACAGACATCGCAAACCTGAAAGCCGGTTTAGCGGCAACTGGCCTAGAACAAGGGTTCATCACCTCCATCGCTCCCGGCTCGGCAATGCGCATCGGAAATGACCACTACTCCAGCGACGAGGAACTCGTATACGCGTGGGCTGACGTGTTGCGTGAGGAATACGTCGCCATTGTTGAAGCCGGGCTCATTGTGCAAATTGATGACCCGTCCCTGGCGGAAAACTGGGACCAAATCACCCCAGAACCTTCCATCGAGGACTACCTTGCGTTCTCACGGCTACGCATTGAGGCGCTCAACCACGCGCTACGCGGGCTCCCAGAAGAACAGATTCGCTACCACCTGTGCTGGGGTTCTTGGCACGGCCCACACACAACGGACCTTGAGTTCCGGCACATCGTGGACACCATGCTGACGGTCAACGCTGGTTCATACTCTTTCGAGGCCGGGAATGTTCGCCACGAACACGAGTACACGGTGTGGGATGACATCACTCTGCCCGAGGGGAAAATCCTTGTGCCCGGTGTGGTGTCCCACGCAACGAACGTGGTGGAACACCCTGACCTCGTTGCGGAACGCATCACCCGGTTCGCCACCCGGGTTGGACGCGATAACGTCATTGCGTCCACGGACTGCGGTCTTGGTGGGCGCATCCACCCACAAATCGCCACCGCGAAACTAGAAACACTTGCCGAGGGTGCACGTCGCGCTAGCGCGCAACTATGGAAATGATGACCCGCTACACGCCGTAGTTGTTTGGTCACCACGCGCGGGGTGTCCGCGCCGGTCACAGCAGTGGGGTTATCGCAGCATCAGGCGATAACCCCACCAGCTATGGCAACCAGTACAAAGCCCCATCACGGGTCCTTTGCACAAACCCAAACTCAACGAGTTCCCTACGCCTACCCACCGGATCAGAGGCGAGCTTTTTCAACTCATCCATGAGTTCCTTTTCGCTCTTTTGTTCGCCTGGGTTCAGCACAAGCGTCGAGAGGTGTTTCATGACGTCGCGGTGGTCATCAAGCCGCGACGGAGTGCGTTCCAACCTGCCATTGGTGAAGAACCGTTCAGGCCCCTGAGGTTTCTCAGACGTACCAGATGCCAATAACGCCTTCAGCTGGGCAGGATCATCAATGAGCGCTCCCTCGTTTGTGATCCTGATGAGGCCCGCGTCCGCCAACGTTTTTGCGTGACGGCGATCAGTTTTCGATAAGTCAGCCACAACCAGCGGCGTTCCCGCCTGAGCAGCTGCAACAGCGCGAGCGTAAAGCGACCGTTTAGCGTCATCCACTAGCGCGGAGAGAAGTCGCTGCCAACTTATTGGTGGTGCACTCACATCAGACCTTTCGTGGAAAACATGCGCGGTCAACCCCCACAATACGCCAGCTGGGTGACCGCAGCGTCATACGACAGCCCGCCCAGCCACCACCCCCTCCCGATCGAAAGTGGGATTGTGCCCACTTTCCCTTTCGAAAGGGGGCACAATCTCACTTTCGATAGAGCGCAAAGGAGAAGGGGGAGCTAGTGTGTCACTGCACGATGAACTTCGCCCGGTGCAGGTCCTCGTCCCTCGATGAGGGCCCTACCAGCAGCTCAAACTCACCGGGCTCAACAACGCGGCGGCCACGCGCATCGACAATTGTGCAGTCCGCGACGGGCACCTGGACGGTTGCGGTCACGCTCTGTCCAGGTTGCACCTCCACCTGAGTAAACGCTTTGAGTTCTTTGTCCGCCCACGACACCGAGGTCACCAGGTCAGACACGTACGCTTGCACGGTTTCCACCGCGGGCCGCTGCCCCGTGTTCGTCACGGTGATGTGAGCGGTGACAGTGTCCCCCGCACCAAGTACCGTGCGGTCAAGCACCAGCTCGCTGTACTCCACGGTTGTGTAGGACAACCCGAACCCAAACGCCCACTGTGGGTCTTGGGTAAGGTCCGCATACCGGTCACCATGCTGGCCACGAATCTGGTTGTAATACGTGGGTTGCTGCCCCACGTGCCGGGCGAAGCTGATCGGCAAGCGGCCCGCTGGTTCAATGGCCCCAGTGATCAGTTCGGCGAGCGCTTGCCCGCCGCGCATCCCAGGGTTTGCCGCCCAGATGATGGCGTTTGCGTTCAGCGCGGAGGGTGGCAGAACCAGTGGTTTGGAGGCGAGGAGCACCACGATGAGGGGTTTGCCGGTGGCGGCAAGGTCGTTGAGGAGCTGTTCTTGCCCGCCGAGGAGGTTGAGGGTTGCGGTGGACCTGCCTTCGCCAACGAGGGGGATGGCGTCACCGACAACGGCAACGATGTAATCGGCGTTGTTGGCTGCGGCCAACGCTTCGTTGTGGAGCGCCTCGTCGATGGGCGCCGGTTGGGCGATGCGCGGGCGGGGTTGACCGTCGGGGAAGTGCGTTCCCGCTGGGTCGTCGACCAGGTCAACGATGTTCGCGCCGCGGGCGTGGGTGACAGTCCAGGTGTCTGGGACAATGTCACGCAGACCTTCGTAGACGGTGGTGATCTGGTTGGTGAGGTGGCCGTCGGGCATCCATCCGGCTTGGCCAGAGTTCCCTGCCCAGTCCCCAAGTTGGTATTGGTGGTCGTTCGCGTTAGGGCCAATGACCGCGATTTTTTTGCTGACCTCTAAGGTGGCGTCGAGTGGCAGGGTGCCGTCGTTGGCGAGCAGGACCAAGGAGCGGCGGGTGAGGTCACGGTTGATGGCCGTGTGGTCGGGTGTGGCCAGTGCGGTGGCGATACGTTCCGGGTTGGGGCGCCGCGGGTTCTCAAAGAGCCCCAGTTCGAACTTCACGGTGAGGATGCGGGAGACTGCCGCATCAACATCAGCGTCAGTCAGTAGCCCCTGGTCAAGGGCGCGAAGGGCGCCATCGAAGAATTGTGGGGTGGTCATCACCATGTCGTTTCCGGCTTTCACCGCAGCGGCAGCCGCGTGCGTGTGGTCGGGCATGACCTGTTGTTCCCACACCATGCGCCCAACGTTGTCCCAGTCGGTGATGAGCATCCCGGTGTATCCCCATTCGCCGCGGAGGACATCATCGAGGAGCCACGAGTTGATAGTGATGGGCACCCCGTCCGTGGTTTGGTAGCCAAGCATGAACGTGCGGCACCCCTCACGGGCGACGCGTTCGAAGGGTGGCAGGAACCAGGAGCGCATTTTGCGTTGGGACACGTCCGCTTCAGATGCGTCACGTCCACCTTGGGTTTCTGAGTAGGCAGCGAAGTGTTTTGCGGTGGCGAGGATTGCGGTGTGGTCGGTCAGACCGTCACCTTGGTACCCGCGCACCATGGCGCTGGCGAGTTCACCGATGAGGTGGGGGTCTTCCCCGAAGGTTTCGTTGACGCGGCCCCACCGCAGGTCACGGGCTATGCACAGGACGGGTGAGAACGTCCAGTGGATACCGGTTGCGGATGCTTCAACCGCGGTGACGCGGGCTGCTTGTTCGATGAGTGGAGCGTTCCAGGACGCTGCCATGCCCAGTTGGGTGGGGAAGATCGTGGTTCCCTCAAAGAAGGAATGCCCGTGGATGCAGTCTTCACCAACGAGGAGGGGGATTCCTAAAGGGGTGCGTTCTACCAGGGTGTGCGCTTCGCGCAGGGCATCTGGTGAGGTGTGAAGGATTGAGCCGACGTGCACCGTGTTGATGAGGTGATCGAGGTTATCCCGTGCATCGAGTTGCATCATTTGCCCGACTTTTTCTTCGCGGCTCATGCGGGAGAGCAGGTCGGTGACGCGTTGCTGGATCGGCAAGGTGGGGTCACGGTATGGAAGTGGTGTGGTCATGGTGGCCTCCTTGCCAACAAAACGAGGTCGAACAACACAGGTGTGGTAGCGCTCCCACTACCCTATCTGATTCCCGCTACCGCCACGTATTCCAGCAACACGTCACGATGTCAGGTGGTGACGGTAGCGTCGCAACCATGATCCGTACCCTCGCTTTTGAGAAGTACCGCTCCCTTGCTGATGTGACCGTGGACCTCCACCCCCTGACCGTGGTGACCGGTGCCAACGGATCCGGAAAATCCACCCTGTACCGGGGGATGCGCCTGATGACAGACATCATCCGTGACGGTGCACTGACCTCACTCGCATGGGAGGGAGGGATGCGCAACGCCCTGCATGCAGGGCGGCGGCGCACTGGCCCTGTGGCGTTACGGCTTGGTGTGGCCGTTGACGAACTCAACTACGCGATCGAACTGGGTTTGCCGCAACTTAGCCCGTTCCCACTCGACCCCGAAGTGAAAGTGGAAACACTGTGGCACGGCACCCACCCGCGCCCCTCAACAATCCTCGCGCAACGCCGTAACCAAGCAGTGTCCCTCCGTTCTGATACAGGATCCCTGGACGTATCCGGTTGGCGGCCCCGCATCGAAGAATCCATGATCGCCACGCTGACTGACCCAACCGTCTCACCTGAACTGTACGCACTACGGGAGCAGGCACGGTCCTGGCAGTTTTACGATGCGCTTCGGGTCGACCTGCACGCCCCCGCCCGCCAGCCATCCCCAGCCACATTCAGTCCTTGCTTGACCCCTGATGGTGGGAACTTCGCGGCAGCGCTCGCCACCGTGCTGCGGGTCGGTGACACCGAAGCGCTACACACCGCTGTGTCTCGCGCATTCCCACAAGCAACCGTCACCGTTGAAGAAGACGACCGGGGATACGCATATCTACGCTGGTCAACCGGTTTGACACGGGCACTGGACGCATCGGAAATATCCGACGGGACACTGAGATTCCTCATGCTCGCGGTGATCCTTTTATCTCCGCGGCCACCCAAGTTCCTTGTGCTCAACGAACCCGAAGGGAGCATTCACCCCTCGCTGCTTCCCGCGATCGCTGACCTGATCCTTGTGGGTTCACGTTCCACCCAAATCCTTGTCGTGTCCCACGCCACCGCACTTGTTGATGCGCTCGGCGACGACGCCCACCACATCCACCTCAGTCACAACGGCCACGACACCCACATTGAGGGGCAAGACCGGTTCAGTGGCACCAGTTGGGTGTGGCCCACCCGGGCGTAGCATGACTACATGAACTCTCCCGCGCACCATGCGCGCCGCTGGTGGGGGCTAGCGGCCATTAGTTTCTCAGTTGCCCTGATCATCATGGATTCCACCATCGTATCGGTGGCAATCCCCTCCATCATCACTGACCTGGGAATTTCCACCACCCAGGTGCAATGGGTCCAAGAGATTTACACATTGGTGTTTGCCGCGTTGCTTCTCGTGTGGGGGCGCATCGCAGACCGTGTGGGGCGGCGGCGGATCCTAATGATTGGTTTGATACTTTTTGGCGCATCGTCATTATGGTGTTCCAGTGCTGATTCCGGGGGAATCCTCATTCTCGCCCGAGCCGTGCAAGGCATTGGCGGGTCGATGATTCTGCCCACAACTTTGTCGTTACTCAACACCACCTTCACCGGGCGCGAGCGCACGATCGCGTTCGCTATCTGGGGTTCCACCATTGGCGGGATGGCGGCAGTAGGACCTGTTGTAGGCGGGTGGCTCACCACGTACCACACATGGAATTGGGCCTTCTTGATCAACGTTCCGCTCGTTGTGCTCATTGGTGCAGCTGTGGTGTGGGCGGTCGCTGAGTCTCGCGACACCAGTGCTGAACGGCTCACCGACTGGGTGGGTGGCCTGTTGTCTATCGCCGGGTTTGGGGCTTTAGTGTTCGCCCTGATTGAAGGTCGAGTGTACGGTTGGTGGCTGGCAGCACCAACTGCGAATGTGTCCCTTGGATCATGGTCGGTCATCCCGTTTGCGCTACTGGGCGCATTAGGGATCCTGAGCGTTTTTGTGTGGTGGGAACACCGCCGCGCCCAGCACGGGTTAAGCGTCATCGTTGACCTATCGCTCTTCCAGATCACCTCATTCCGCAACGGAAACATCACTGCGATGGTGGTGTCGATGGGCGAGTTCGGGATCATCCTTTCACTGCCGTTGTGGTTCCAGTACGCCCTTGGTTTAGATGCTTTTGACGCCGGTTTAGCGCTCATCCCTTTGGCTGTCGGCTCGTTCCTTGCTTCTGGAGCGATCTCAGCACTCAGCAAGAAACTCACACCGATTGTCATGGTGCGTACCGGTTTAGTTTTGGAAATAGCCGGCTTAACAGCGTTGGCCCTCCTATTACGCCCTGACTCATCGCTGTGGCTCACAACTACCACATTGTTCATCTATGGTGTTGGAGTTGGGTTCGCCACCTCCCAACTGACTGCCACCATTTTGGTGGACGTCCCACGCGACCGATCAGGTCAAGGATCATCCACCCAGTCCACAGCCCGTCAAGTAGGATCCGCACTCGGTATCGCCGTTCTCGGCAGCGTCTTGTTCACAACACTCACAACAGGAACCGAATCCCGACTCTCTGAGTTCCTGGCATCCAACCCTGACGCCCAAGAACTCGTGGACTCCATGACACGATCATCAGGCGCACTCATTCCGCAACTCAGTGGAAACCCAGCCACCGCTCCAATCGCCGACGCTGCGCGCGAAGCCCTGACCCAGGGCGTCCAGTTCGCTGGAATCACCGCAGCGCTCGCACTACTGATCGGGTTGGCGACCAGCTTCCGGTTAGGCCCAACCCTCCAGGTAACGCCAGAGGCGGGACCAACTCGCGTGAGTTGATCCCGCCCCGGGGGTGGTTCTTCGCTGTGCGAGCGTCAGTCTCGGAAGGTGTCCTTGACGTTCTCGCCTGCCTGCTTCATGTTGGCTTTCGCCTGGTCGGTTTTTCCATCAGCTTCGACACGCTCGTTGTCGGTTGCGTCGCCGTATGCTTCTTTCGCCTTGCCTTTGAGTTCTTCAGCTTTGTTGCTGATTTTGTCTCCGAGTCCCATGTGTTCCTCCTTCAGGCGAATGGTCATGGTAGGGCCCAACCACTCCAACAGCGGTGTGCCCGTCCCTCTTCACCCTGCCGCAGGTTCTTGAGGTTCGCATCTTGAACGCTTCACAAGGTCCACAACCGCAGGTCTTCCACCAGCACCTATCGCTCCGGGACCGCTGCAAGAACTTCCTCAGCAGTCACCTGGGTGACAATGCCGTGATCGACCTGGAACACCAGGTCCGCATCCGCCGCATCACTGGGACGGTGGGTAATCTCAATGAGCGTTGCGCCCGGTCGAGCCCCACGCAAAGCCACCCGAAGACGCTGAGCAGTGACCTCATCAAGGCTGGAGGTGTATTCATCCAGCACAAACACATCGGCAGGAGTCAGAAGCGCCCGCGCCAATGCAACACGTTGACGCTGCCCCCCGGACAACGACTCGCCAAACTCACCCACCAAGGTGTCCCAACCGTCGGGGAACCGGTCAATGTCTTCCATAAGCTGCGCTACCTCACACACCTGCCGCAACCGTTCATCAGAAGCCGACGGGTCAGCAAGGCGGAGGTTATCGGCGATGCTCATCGCAAACAAGTGAGTACGTTGAGAAACCAACGCCACCCGCCCCCGTAACTCATCCTGCACCACATCTGTGATAGGAACACCCCCCACCAAGATCCGCCCCTGGTCACAATCCCAGAAACGCAGCAGAAGATGCGCCAGTGTGGACTTCCCCGACCCTGACCGTCCCACAATGACCGCACGCGACCCAGCCGGGATGCTCAACGACACATCGGTCAGCACAGGCACTGGCGCACCGGGATAAGCAAACGTCACCGCATCCCACTGAACAGACAACCCACCTGCAGGCAACGACACAGGGTGGGCCGGGTCAACAACCGCGGGCTGGGTCGATACTGCCGCCCGCAACCGGGCAGCAGCCGAACCAGCAACATCAAGGTCTGCAAGTAACGTGTCAATTGCCTTCGATGCCGAAAAACTCGACAACGTGACCGCCACAGCAAGCGCTAACTGCTCCACCGTGAAGGTGCCTTGAACAAACCGTGCACCGGCGTCCCCCAGGACAAGCAGCACCGTGATGAGGGTGAAGGCGACGGTCAGGGAACGTCGAATCGCGGTGATCGTACCGCGGTGGGTATTGTCCTGGGCGATGGTGTCAATCAATGAGGTAGAACGTTCCAACCATGGGTGTTCGTAGCCGTATCCCACAATGTCGGCGACACCTTGGACAGTTTCAGTGACAGTTTGGGAAAACCCAGTGCGGTCGCTGGCGTGGCCAGCACTGACACGTTGGGTGAACCACCACCCCACCGTAGGTGTAACAACTCCCACAAGGAACACTCCCACAGCGGCGATCCACGCCACCACAGGGGACGTTGCGGCGCCCAACCAGACAAGGACACCCACCGGGACAACGACCGCTGAGATGACCGGGGCGATGGTGTGAGCGAAAAACACTTCAACCCGGTCAATGTCTTTAGTGACACGGGTGAGCAGGTCACCGGTGTGCGCAGTGACAGTGTTTGCTGGAGCACCTGGCCACAGCCGCGAAAAAGCGAAAACCCGCAGCTCTTCGAGTGCTTTAAACGCCACATAGTGCCCTGAGTACTGTTCGACGTACCGCACGATCGCTTTCATGAGCGTCAAGCCTGCTAACACCAAAACCAGGTGCCCCACATGGACGGTGCTTGTGACAGCTCGGGCTACCCCGGTCGCAGCAACAGCAAGCAGCGCCACCGCCAACACCTGGTCAATGATGCGGCACACCGTCGAGATGATGAGCGGCCACAACACGGAACGCACATGAGTGGCACTCCACCACAACGCTGACAACGACTGGTTCACTGTGTCACCTCCTGAACAACGCCACCCTCGACGCGCACAACACGATCGACCGTGCGCAACGACGAAGCCCGGTGAGTGATCGTGACAACTGTGCGCTCCCCACTGCGCACCATCTCATCAATGGCATCAAGGATCGCCCGCTCACTGGCCACATCGACTTGTGACGTCGGTTCATCCAACACGATGAGTCCAGACCCCGACAATAACGCCCGTGCTAAAGAAAGCCGTTGCGCCTGCCCCCCGGACAGTGTCGCCCCGCGTTCACCCACACGTGTGTCCAACCCGTTGGGCATTGCCTCAACGTCCGCCCGAAGGTGAGCGCGTGCTAGCGCCGCCCACATGTCTTCGTCGCTAGCGTCAGGGCAGGCAACCGCAAGATTCTCACGGATCGTCCCCGTAAACAGGTAGGTGGACTGTCGCACCACCGCACTGAACGCTCGCGCTGACGTCACCGTCACATCGGTCACCGGAACGCCACCAAAAAGGACCTGCCCTCCCTGCGTGTCTAACGAACGTTCAATGAGCCGCACAATCGTAGATTTACCGGCCCCCGAGCGCCCCACAATGGCCACATGCTCCCCTGCATTGACCGAAAAACTCGCTCCACGAAGAACCGGCGTATCCCCGTAACCGCAGGTCACATCGGCAAATTCAAGCACTGGAACAGAAGCAGAAGCCACTGCACCCAGCGGATCACGACCACCAACCACGCCAGGTTGACTACGCAGGATCCGTGCGATGCCACGCTCTGTAGCCCGGCCACCCAACCCGACATAAAAGAATGACCCCACCTTCGCCAACGGCTCCAACAACACTGTAGTCATCAGGATCAACGCCAACCCCTGACCGGCGGTAATCACATCAGCGTCAAGACGCACCACCGCGAGCACCGCCAGCGCAGACACCATGATGAGGAAAAACACGCCGTCAGTCACCAAAATGACAACCTGATTGACCGCAAGCAACCGCATCACAGAGCGGCGGTTGCGTTCACCTGCAGCCGCCAACCGTGCTTGCATGAGGGGAGCCGCCCGTAACAAACGCAAGGTAGTTAACCCTTGCAACGCATCCAAATAATCGGCCGCTAACGCCTGACGTTGCGCCCGGGACTGACCTGACACCCGCCGAAACGCCCGCTGAAACCCATACACAGCAGCCGGAATAAGTGGCACTAACACCAGCACAACAAGCGCTGTCACCCAATCAATGAACAGCGCAATCACACCTAACACCAACACCGGCGACACCACCGAAGCAACCGATGGACCCACAAACCCCACCCGGTACGCGGCGACCCGTTCCGCGCCGTCCATGGCCATGGACACCACTGCTCCCGTGCGATCACCCGCCCGTGGCGTTGGCCCGACCCGCAAGATCTGCCGAATGATGCGGTCACGGACCGTTGCTTCTTCACGCGCGCTTCCTCGCGCCGTGACCCACACCCCGGCACCGGTGAGCACGGCGGCAAGAACCGCGACCACCAGGGTGGACCATTCCCCTACTGTTGGGCTGATTCCCGCAACAAGCGGAGCAAACGGGGCCTGGTTTGCGTCTGGAAGCGTCCCTGCTTCCACAATGTCTGGGGTGGCCCCTGAGGTCGCGAGATACCGGTCCACCACCGCGCCAACCAGCACAAACAACAGGCCCGTGACAACCGATGCGGCACTGAACAACACTGCCGACCAACGAGTTGTGCGGGCAAGAAGTGGTGAGTACAGCAACGCTGGGTCCACCGGCGGCGGCCCACTTGGCCCGCCCTTTGCGCGAGAACCGTCACGGTCGCCGGGGTGACCATTGCCGGTTGGGTGACCGGGGTGACCTGGCCGGGAAGTCGTCACAGAATCAGGTCGTGAGGACGGGGGTGACGAAGGGTGGGACGCCGACATGACTGCAACCTAACACACGCAACATGGTGGCACTCAGTAGGTGCGCGCATCGGTTATTGATCCTGGTCACACCCGATGTAACTAGCGCACAAGAAGATGCAACCCGCCTTCAACGACCACTGCGAGCACTCCCATCAAACACACCCACCACACGTACCCCCAACGGCGTGATTCAGCAGCAAAAGTCCCAGCAAACAAGGCAGCCCACAACCCCAGTGATACAAAGGGGCCACTCGCCGCATACACGGTCGCCGCATGCGCGAAGGGTTGCACCATGGGCATCATGGACGCCACCGTGATCACCAGTGCAGACCCGACCGTGATTGTTAACGCTGCGATCAACAGGGGCACCTGCGGTAAGTTCGCGGCGCGTCGGGCGGCGGGCTCCTGGGACAACGGCTGCACCGCCCACAACATGACAAAAGGAATGAGTAACATCAATGCCAGGTGGGTGATCAGCCACCACTGCGAGCATGACACCTGCGGGTCAATCACCGCCGCAAAACTGGACACAGAACCACTTCGGGTACCGACCGAGGACACCCCGTGATCAACACCGATCAACACGACACCCAGCCCTGTCGCAGCCAACACAACCAGCACCGGTCGCGGAAGAGTCACCACGCGAAACCGAGAAACAAGAGGCGCAGAGAACCTGCGTCCCTCGGGAGCAAGCATGATCCCCGTCGCAGGTGTCACTGGTGACATGCCTCCACCTTTTCCTCATCAATCAACCCGGCACTAAGGGTTTGGTGCCGCCCGATCACGCTTCCCCCAAAGCCCTGTTGTGATCTGGGCGGCACCACTGTGTCCCCACCATGTTTGTGTCACAACTCCCCGTGGACTTACAGGGTGAAAGAAAGAAGTTCTCCACCCGCGACACAGAAGCCCACAATGTGGACGCTGGTTGTTCACGCACCGGAATCCGGTGCACACTGATCGTGTTCTGTTCCATCCAGAGCGGCCGAGAGTTCTGGCTCGTTGACGCCGCAGCAACCCACTCCTGAACGGAAGCCTCCACAGGGAAACGGGTGCTAACGCCAGATCCGATGGAGAATTAGTCATGGCTTCCTTTGACGTGTCAGCCACAGCTCGCGGATTTCACCGGCCTACGGTGTCGTTCGAGTTGATGCCTCCGCGTAACCCTGCGGCGGCACCAAAGTTTTGGAACACTGCCCGCAAGCTTGTTGAGGCGCATCCCGATTTTGTGTCCGTCACCTACGGCGCAGCGGGGGGCGACCGCGATTCGGCGCGCACAGTGGTGGAAACTCTCGTGCAACACACCAACGTGTTGCCGATCGCGCACCTCACCTGTGTGGGGGCGACTCGAGACAACGTGGCAGACACCATTGATGATTTCCTGGCAGCCGGGGCGCGCACGTTCCTCGCGTTGCGGGGAGACCCACCAAAGGACCAACCTGACTGGGCGCCACCCACCAACGGTGTGGTGTCGTCGCTCGAACTCATTGCGCTTCTGCGTGATGTGGAAGCGCAACGGTGTCAGGCAGATGCGTCTGAGGCGCTGCGTGGGGCAATGAAGCCGTTAACCATCGCGGTTGCGACGTTCCCAGAGGGGAACCGCGATGCGGGGACAACCCGTGAACAAGAAGCTGCCCGACTGTTGCAAAAGCAGCAAGCTGGCGCGAACTTTGCGATCACCCAGTTGTTCTACACGGCGTCGGCGTACACCGAGTTTGTGGATGTGGCACGTTCCTTGGGTGTCACCATTCCCATCGTGGCTGGCATCTTGCCGATGACCGATCCACAACGGTTACGACGGTTGGAACAGTTGACCGGAGTACCGGTCCCCCTTGAGTTAGCAGCACAGTTAGATGCGATTGCTAGCCCCCATGTGCGGCACTCTCACGGCATTGCGGCGTCAGTGGATTTAGCGAACGCGGTCCTTGACTCCGGGGCCCCCGGGTTGCACATTTACACGTTTAATAAGCACGAACCTGCACTGGACCTGCTCGAGGGCGTACACCTCGGAGGTTCACTGGGTGGGGTGGCGCCTGTGCGTTCACCGCAGCCAGTGGATGTGGCCGGGTGGCCGCAGGTTGGCGCATCCCCTGTCACTGCGTAGGTTGCGGGTGCCCCGTGTGGTGCCTTGTGATCGGGTGGTGACGTGTCCGTCTCTGCTGGTCGCGCCGTGTGGGCGACTGTAGGGTTTTCCGTTTTCTTGTGAGGGATGACCATGTCTTTTGTTTCTTCTGTTTTTCCGTCTGCCACGATTTTGGGGTACCCGCGTATTGGGGACCGCCGCCAGCTCAAGCGTGCGTTGGAGTCGTTGTGGGCGGGTCGGTCCAATGCGGATGAGTTCGCTGCCACAACCCACCAATTACGGGCTGCCACCCGGGAACGGTTAGCGGCCCGCGGGTTGGGGCGCGATGACTCCTCGATCCCGGAGTCGTTTAGTTGGTATGACCAGGTTCTTGATGCGGCCGTGACGTTTGGGGTGATCCCAGACCGGTTCCGTTCGTTGGATTGGTCGGGGGACCTGGTTGGTGCGTACAGCACGGTGGCGCGTGGTGTGGGTGATGATGCCCCGTTAGAGATGACGAAGTGGTTCAACACGAACTACCACTATTTGGTTCCGGAAGTAGATGAGTCCACCCCGTTTGTGTTGAACCCGACGTTGGTGACGTCGCTGGTCGACGAGGCCCGTGCGCAGGGTTTTGTCACCCGCCCAACGATTGTTGGTCCGGTGACGTTCTTGGCGCTGTCCAAAGCTGCGACTTCCGCTTCCACGGGTTTTGACCCGTTGTCACGCCTGGACGAGTTGGTGGGTGTGTACGTGGAGTTGCTGGCGGTTCTCGTTGAGCGTGGTGTGCAATGGGTTCAGTTGGATGAGCCTGCGTTGGTGTCAGAGAACTTGTCAGTGGATGCGACCGCATTAGAGCAAGCGTTTGTGGCCGCTTATGCGCGTTTGACGTCTGCCGATGCGCGCCCCAACATCCTAGTGACCGCCCCGTTTGCGTCGTTGGGTGCGTTGGCAGAACCTGTGCTGAACTCAGGTGTTGAAGCCGTTGCGGTGGACCTCGTACACGGTGACCTTCCTGCGGCAGTCCCAGACGGGGTGACACTTGTTGCTGGCGTGGTCAATGGTCGCAACGTGTGGCGGTGTGACCTAGATCAGGCTCGGCGTGTGCTTGAAGGAGTACACGCGGGTTCAGTGGCAGTATCAACGTCCACGAGTTTGCAGCATGTTCCACACACTGTTGCCGACGAACCAACACTGGACCCCACACTAGCGTCATGGTTGGCGTTCGCTGACGAAAAGATCAGCGAGGTTGTCACCTTAGCGCGAGGTCTCACCCAAGGATGGGATGCGGTGGCATCCGAGCTCGACGATGCGCGAACCGTGTTAGCCGCCCGGGCGGCAGCCCCTGGGGTGACCGTGCCGCACGTGCGGGAACGGGTTGCGGGAATCACCCATGCTGACCTGGCTCGAACCACCATCGATGGAAAACGCGCATCGATAGCCTCACGGGTCGCGCAACAGCAGGAACGACTTCAACTTCCTCCACTGCCGACCACAACAATTGGGTCCTTCCCACAAACAGCAGATATTCGCCGGGCACGCGCCCAGTGGACACGCGGTGACCTCACTGACGCGGACTACCAGGTGCAGATGCGCACCGAAATCGAACGTGTCATCCGCTTGCAGGAAGACCTGGGTCTTGACGTTCTTGTCCATGGCGAAGCGGAACGCAACGACATGGTGCAGTACTTCGCAGAACACCTCGATGGTTTCGTCGTCACCGAAAACGGGTGGGTACAGTCCTACGGTTCGCGGTGCACTCGCCCATCCATCCAGTGGGGCGACGTCTCCCGCCCAGCTCCCATCACCACACAATGGGCAACCTACGCCCAGTCACTGACTCCCAAACCCGTCAAAGGGATGCTCACCGGACCAGTGACGATCATGGCATGGTCCTTCATCCGTGAAGACCTTCCACTCGCAGAAACAGCGAAACAAATTGGTCTGGCACTCCGTGACGAAGTGGGTGACCTGGAAGCAGCAAACATTGCGGTCATCCAAGTGGACGAACCAGCACTCCGCGAACTCCTCCCCTTGAAAAAGGCTGACCACAAAGACTACCTCGACTGGTCTGTGTCCTCCTTCCGCCTTGCCACCACAGGTGTGCGCCCCGACACCCAAATCCACACCCACCTGTGCTACTCCGAGTTCAACGACATCATCGATGCCATTGACCACCTTGGGGCAGACGTCACCTCCATTGAGGCGGCCCGCTCACGCATGGAAGTCCTGGGGGCGCTCGCCGTTTCCGGGTTTGGGCGCGGGGTTGGCCCGGGGATCTATGACATCCACTCACCCCGAGTCCCCTCCGTCGAAGAATTGGCGGAACTCCTTGACCTTGCGGTGCGTTCGGTTCGCCCAGAGTTGCTGTGGGTGAACCCTGATTGCGGGTTGAAAACCCGCGGATATGACGAAACAGTGGCGTCGTTACGCAACCTTGTTCAAGCAGCCCACGACGTGCGAGCACATGTGGCAGTGACCGCGTAACCACAGGAACGACAACTGACCTGGGCGAGCCCGGTCACCAGAACGGGGTGTGCGGCAACTGGCCGCACACCCCGTTTGTCACCCGCGCATCGTTAAGCAGATGCCACTGAACCGCGCTGGACGGTCGCCGGTGTCACCGCAGGCCGAACCCGGCGCTGCACAGCTTTCCCCACCTCAATGACGAGGAACACCCCCGCAGCAATTGCGAAGGTCATCAACCACCGGTCAAGCGGCAACGGTGTGGACCCAAACCAGGTGTTCATCGCAGGCAAGAGCGTGTACAACAGTTGCACCGCAATCAACGTGAGCGCCGCAACCCACACTGCACGGTTTCCTTTGACAAGATCCCAGGTCACACTGGACCGATGCAGGAACCGGCAGTTGAGAAGGTACGCAAGTTGAGCAAAAGCAAGGATCATCACCGCCGTGGTCTGGGTGACATCTTCAGCTGATCCGCGGGCCTGCTCCACCCACACAACCGCGAGGGTCACCCCACCAATGAGGAGCGACACTAACCCCACATGAAGCAACGCACCTGCAGTGAGGACGCCTTCCTTCGGGTCGCGTGGGGCACGGTCCATCAGCCCTGCCTCAGCAGGTTCGTACGCCAACGCAAGGGACAGTGTGACCGCCGTGATCATGTTGATCCACAGAATCTGTGCAGGTGTCAGAGGTAGGGCCGCACCCACAAGCACCGCAAACAAGATCACCAGCGACTGGGCACCATTGGTGGGAAGCAGGAAAATCACGGACTTGCGGATGTTGTCAAAGATCCGCCGCCCTTCTTCCACGGCCCGTTCAATGGTGGCGAAGTTGTCATCCGCCAAAACAATGTCAGCGGCTTCCTTCGTGGCTTCAGTCCCTTTGATGCCCATCGCGACACCAACATCGGCACGTTGTAATGCCGGGGCGTCGTTGACGCCGTCACCGGTCATGGCCACCGTGTCGCCGTTATGCTGCAAGGCCCGCACGATCCTCAGTTTGTGTTCTGGGCTTGTGCGCGCAAAGACGCGGACATGTCGGACCGTGTCTTGAAGTTCGTCGTCCGATTGTCGATCAACGTCCGCGCCGGTGAGGAGCGTTGTGGTCCCGTCATCGTTGCGCGCAACAATACCTAATTCCTGCGCAATGGAGTGGGCTGTTTTTGCGTGGTCTCCGGTGATCATGATGACGGTGATCCCGGCGCGTTGACATTGCTCGATGGCGTCGATCGCTTCCGGGCGGGCTGGGTCGACAATCCCGACAAGTCCGAGGAAGGTGAGGTCGTTAACGTCGTCGAGTCGGAGCGTGGTGCGGTGCTCTTCGCGGCGCCGGTGGGCAACCGCGAGCACCCGCAACCCGCGGGCTGCTAGTTCGTCAATTCGGTCTTCCCACCAGGCACGGTCAAGGGGCTCTTCCTCGCCGTGATCACCGATGTGCTGGGTGGAACGATCCAGGAGCCGATCCGGCGCACCAGCAACGTGAAGGACCTGTTCATCAAGATCGGGGAGGTGATCAAGGGTTGCCGCAAACTTGTGGGAGGACTCAAAGGGAACTGAGGCGGTCCGGGCAAATTCTTGGGGTGCCCCCGCCTTCATTGTGAGGACCCTCATACCGCCGTCGGTGGGTTGCCCCACCAGTGTCCATTGGTCGTGTGCGTGTTGCACAGTGGAGTCGTTGGCTGCCGATGCGGCGCACACAAGCCGCCACAGGTCCCCGTGGTCTTCAGGGTCCACTGCTTGCCCGTCACGCTGGATGGTTCCCGTTGGTGCGTAGCCTTCACCGGTGACCGTGTACTGGTTAGTCCTGGTCACAACAGCACGGGCAGTCATCTCGTTTTTTGTGAGGGTACCTGTTTTGTCTGAACAGATCACTGACACGGATCCGAGTGCCTCCACAGAGGTGAGTTTCCGTGTGATTGCGTTGCGGCGAGCCATGATTTGCACACCTAAGGCCAGGGTGATGGCAACGAGTGCGGGGAGCCCTTCAGGGATAGCCGCGACAGCGAACCCAATGGTTGCTGAGAGGAGTTCTGCACCGGTGAAACCATGGATAAGTCCGCCAATGATGACCATGATGACAGCCATCACTCCCACGATCATGGCGATCCGGGTGCCGAGGACCCCTAACTGTCGTGTGAGTGGGGTTTCGGTGCTGTCCGTGTCGGACATGAGTTCCTGAATTTTTCCGATCTCGCTGCGTAACCCTGTTGCTGTCACCTCGGCGACTGCGGTGCCTGTTGTGACCAGGGTTCCGGAGTGGAGCATGTTGGTGCGGTCACCGATGGGTGCGTCGTCGGGGACTGGGCCAGGGGTTTTCTCGACTGCGTCGGATTCACCGGTGAGGATCGATTCGTCAACGAGGAGGCTAGTGGCGTCCAGGACGCGAAGGTCGGCGGGGATTCGGTCACCAGAGCGCACTCGGACAATGTCGCCGGGGACAAGCTGTTCGGCGGGGATTTTTTGCCATTGGCTGTCGCGCAGGACTTGGGCGTCCAGTGCGAGCATCTGTTTGATGGAGTCCAGGGCTTTTTCTGCTCGCCCTTCTTGGATCATCCCGATCCCAACGTTCACGGTCGCGACAATGAAAATGACGGTGAAGTCGATCCAGTCGCCCATCCACGCTTTGATGACTGCTGCAACGAATAGCAGGATGACAAGAACATCGCCCAGGTGCCCGAGTAGCCGCCGGAAAAACCCGTCGCGTGGTGCGGTGGGGGTGGAGTTGGGGCCGTAGGTGTCGAGGGCCTGTGCTGCTTGGTCGTGCGTGAGTCCTGTGGTGGGGTCGGTGGTTGTCATGGTCTCCTCAAGGCAAATCGGTGATGCCCTCAGTGGTTGTGTGTCTGGTTCCAGCACACCAGTAATGGAGAGGCACGGCAACAGATGAAAGTCCTCAGCGGGAACCATTTCCGCTGGCAGACCGGGGTCGATCACGAGCGTGTCGGTACGGTTGTCCGGTTATTTCCAGCTGTGCACATCCTCCGGTAGAGTGTCGGTACCACCCCGCCGGTGGGTCCGCCATGAGTTTTTGGAGTTCCCGTGTCCCCGTCACCGTTGACGCCGCCCTCGCCTGGGCAACCGCGTGTGTCGCGCCGAACGGTGTTGATCGGTGGGGCACTTGCATTAGGGGCGTCATCGTTGGGTGCCGCAGGGTTGTGGTGGCCGCGAAGTGGCCCCACATTTGCGACCCTCGCGGAGAAACCACTTCACGCTCACACTGTTGCTTTCTTGACTGACACGGCACGGGTTGCGGTCAGCGATCCTTCTGAGGTGATTCCGGGCACTCGCGTTGCGATGAACGCGCACAACCCTGCCGAGTTGGTGGCCCGGGAAGCGCAGTGGTTGGCTTCGTTGGCACCGTGGACTCGCGACTCAGCCCACGCTGATCTCATCCGTGACGCTTACCTGGACATGTTTGTGCTCAGTGAAGGGCTTGAGGCTCCGGTCGCTGGGTGGACACCTCTGTGGCGTTATGTGTGGCCCCGCGACACGGCGCATATTGCTGTGGCCTTTGCTGCTGCGGGTGATGTGAACCGTGCGCAGCGGGCGTTAGATTTTTTGGCCCGGGTGCCGCGCACTGCCCGCGGTTGGTTTGAGGCTCGCTATACCTTGGATGCACGGGGGGCCCCGGACGACCGTGCGCCCCAGTTTGACGGGTTGGGGTGGACGGCGTGGGCGTTGGGGTGGATCACCGAGCATGGGTTCACTCAGCCGCTTGCTGACGGTTCGGATCCGACTCTTACGGTGGGTGAAACAGCCGATGTGCGCCCGTGGGCTCGTTCACGGGGCGAGTTTGTACGCCGGTATGAGCCGCTTATACATCGGCTCACCGCGACGTTGCTTCATGGTGTGCATATCACTAACGGGCAGGTCCCGGTGTCGTCGGACTATTGGGAGATTCGTGAGAACACGGTGACACTTGGGACGGTCGCTCCCACGTTGGCTGGCCTGCAACATCTTGCTGTGCTCCATGCCGAGTTGGGGGATAAGGCACGGGCACGCGAGTGCGCGCGTGCCGCCGAAACTGTTGCCCAGTATGTGGTCAGCGCTTTTGGGTCGCGCGGTTATCCGCGCCGCGCGGACGGGTATACCGTGGATTGTGCGATTCCGTTTCTTTGCCCGCCGTACACGCGGGCCTGCCCTGACCCGACGGGGGTTGGTGAGGCACTTGTGCGGGCAGGTGAGGTGCTGCGTCAACCTGCTGGCGGGTTAACCCCTGGGGAAGATTGGCACCGTGATGGGGTGTCATGGACTCCGGAGACGGCTGTTTTTGCCTTGGTGGAAGCGCATCTTCCTACTCTCGATGCGCGAACACGTGCAGTAGACCGGTTGACGTGGCTGGGCCGTCACCGGACCTCAACCGGTACTTTGACGGAAAAGGTCCTGTCGGACGGTTCCCCCTCTGCGGTCGCTCCCTTGGCGTGGACTGCTGCAACAGTCGCGTTAACCACTCACGCGTTGTCGGTGGTGTCACCAGTGGTGGATGTTCCCCTGTAAACTGCTCACGCACGAACCGTGAGAAAAGAAACCGAGGGGCGTTGACAATGGTGGACACCGCGTTTGTTATTGCTGGTTCAGAGGCGTCGGGCGGCGCAGGTATTCAGGCTGACCTGAAAACTTTCCAGGCACTAGACGTGTACGGTATTGGCGCGTTGACCTGCATTGTGTCCTTCGATCCGGCACACAACTGGGCACACCGCTTTGTTCCCGTGGACCCTCAGGTTATTGCGGACCAAATTGAGGCAGCAACCTCCGTGCACACACTGCGCACGGTGAAGATTGGGATGCTGGGGACACCAGCAACAATCGACACGGTCGCTGAGGCGTTGTCCGCCCAACCGTGGGATCACATCGTTCTTGATCCTGTACTGATCTGTAAGGGGCAAGAACCAGGCGCGGCACTGGACACGGACACCGCATTGCGGGAGAAGATTGTGCCTCGTGCAACCGTTGTGACCCCAAACCATTTTGAAGCGCTCACCTTGTCCGGGATGGACACCATCGACACTGTTGATGACCTCATCGAAGCAGCGCGCCGCATCCACGCGTTAGGCCCAGCGTACGTGGTTGTGAAGGGTGGGGTTGAACTTCCTGGTGAGTACGCAGTCGATGTCCTGTTCGACGGAACTGACGTCACTATTTTCTCTGAACCGAAAATTGGTGAGGAACGCGTGTCCGGTGCGGGGTGCACTTTCGCTGCTGCGATCACGGCGGAACTTGCTAAAGGGCAACCCATCACAGACGCCGTCCGAGTCGCAAAAGACCTTGTCACGCAGGGTATCAAGCACCGCGTAGAATCAAACGCACCGTTTGCGTCAGTCTGGCAAGGCGCGCTGTAACAACCTCCGACGATTAGGCTGGAACTATGACAGGCCACCGCATCAACGTCACTCTGTCGACCGCCTCTGTGTTTCCACGTCGCGCCCATTTCGCGTTTGAGCTGGCCGCGCGGCTGGGATACGACGGCGTCGAAGTCATGGTGTGGTCAGAGTCTGTCACTCAGGACCCCGTCAAACTTCTCAACCTTTCCCAGCACTACAACGTTCCCATCACCTCTATTCACGCACCATCACTTGTTGTGTCACAAAGCGTGTGGGGGGTCAGGCCCGCCCATAAGCTGGAAAAAGCCGTGCACCTGGCAGAGCAGGTGGGCGCAGGGACGGTTGTTGTTCACCCACCCTTCGCGTGGCAATCGAAGTACGCGGATACTTTCGCTGACCACGTTGCTGCGCTCTCTGGCGCTACGGGGATAACGATCGCGGTGGAGAACATGTACCCGTGGCGGTCCAAACGCAAGGACCACATCGCCTACTTGCCACATTGGGACTTGCTCACCCAACACTACCCAGCCGTCACTGTGGATTTATCTCACGCAGGGGCTGCAGGGCAAAATTCCCTGGATCTTGTCCGGCAGTTAGGTGACACCGTACGGCACATTCACATGGCTGATTCCTCTGGTTCTTCCAAGGATGAGCACCTTGTCCCTGGTGTGGGTGTGCAACCGTGCCGGGAAGTCATTGAACATCTTGTCCAGCAACATTGGCACGGTGATATCGCCGTGGAAATTGGGACCAGGAAGGCTGATAACGCCGCCCACCGTGTGGCTATGGTTCGAGAAGCACTAGAGTTCACACGCGCAGCAATCGCCGGTGCCCCAACACCGGTCCCGGTGGTGTCGTTGGAAGAGCACGCGAACGAACGCCCCACCGATGCTTGGTAGGGCAACGCCACGACGAAATGATTGCTTCTCACGCATGTGAGAGACTTCACGCGACGTGCGGAAATAGGTGTGTACCCGGATAGGTTAATTCTGTGAGAGAACACGAAGCAGGTGCTTCGTGCCACCGCACAAAGGGGTTCCACATGAGTGTCACCATCGGGTACATCGTCGGGTCGTTGTCGAGCGCATCGATCAACCGTCAAGTTCTCAACGCTCTAATCGCGTTGGCTCCACAAGACGTCACCTTCACCGAAATCAGCATTGACGCGCTTCCGTTGTACTCACCAGACCATGACGCGGACATGCCACCGGTGGCACGGAACCTCAAAGCGGGCGTGGAAGATGCTGATGTTGTGATTGTTGCGACTCCGCAGTACAACGATTCCTACTCTGGGGTAGCGAAGAACGCGATCGACTGGGCTTCGCGCCCCTGGGGTCAGCATTCCTTCGCTGGCAAACCCACAGCGGTGACCACGGCGTCCATTGCCCCACACGGTGGCGCAAAAGCCGGTGCCTTGTTGCGCGACATCCTTGAATTCGGGACGGCTAACGTCATGGAACGTCAGCTGAACGTGCACGTCGGTGAGGGAACCTTCGATGAGAACGGTCACCCTGCATCGGAAGAACTTCGTGCCGAGTTTGAGCAGTTCCTTGACGCTGTCATCACGCACGCAGCCGCACAACCCGCGACTGTGTAAGTCCGCGCTTAAGCCGGTTCTGTTGCGAAGATGTCGGATGCGAGGTGCTGGACGATGCGCACATCTGCTTCCAGCCACGGCACGGTGAGGAACCGCGTGGCTGGGAGCCAGAGCAACTCGTCATGTTCGATGAGTGGAAGTGGTGTTCCTTCCACAACACGAGCGAGCCACAGGCGCATGTCGTGACGTTCCGTGATGGTCCAGGCACCCCTGTCGGGGCCAGGAACTTCCCGGCCTAACTCAACAACCACGCCCAGTTCCTCACACAGTTCGCGGTGCAGCGCTTGAGTCGGGGTCTCCCCGGGGTCAACTTTGCCCCCAGGGAACTCCCACTGACCTGCTAACTCTTTGGGACGTTGCCGCCGCGCAGCAAGCATTTGCGTTGGTGCACTGAGATCATCGACGATCGCAGCCGCAACAACAAGCTTGCGTGGCACTGTCTGTATGGGTGATGTCACCGCATCATGCATGCGGTGATCACTTGTCGTTGTCGCTCTGGATTCCTGCAGCACGAGCCCACTGAACGGCATCTGCCCGGGTGGACACGCCAATCTTGCGGTACACGCTCCGCACTTGAGATTTCACCGTATTGCGAGTCACGAACAACTTGGACGCGATCTGCTCCAGGGTGACATCTTCACGCAGGTTCGCCAAGACGATGCGCTCACGCCGTGTGAGGTCTTTAGCCTTGACGTCTGAGTCCAGTTCCTGATTGATTGATTCGATTGTGCTCATGGTGTTCCTCCTATTTTTCGCCGGCGCCCAGTCTTGCAACTGGAGCCCCCTCCGGTGACGAGCGCACGTCCTGAGCGGCTGTACCCTCACTAGGAATCATGGCCCAGATTTTTCACCCATCATCAGGTATGTTCATACATCGGCGTGCATATCGAGTTAATAAGTCTTTTTTGCACTCATTTAGGGGGGCACTTTCGCCCCCCGGTGTGATGCAAGTCACACTCAGATTTGCGTCATAATTGACGTCGCTTCACCCGTTGAGACAGAAATTGAACACTCAACAATCACCGGTTCTGCCAGGAAATCACCCGCTCAAGGGCTTCCCTCATCACCTCAGGTCGGTTAGCGAAACTCAAACGAATCCAATCACGTCCCGCTTCAGAATCAAAATCGACCCCGGGCGTCATCGCTACATCCGCCTCCACCAACAACCGTTCACACCACGTCACCGAATCCAACCCCGAACCAGACACATCCGCATACAGATAGAACGCACCATCAGCCGGAGCCACCCGCGACCACCCCAACCGCCCACACCCATCAAGCACCACCTCACGCGACAGCCGATACATCTCCACATCCACCTGCGCCGCCGCATACCCCTGCTCCGACAACGCAGCCACCGCAGCAAATTGCGACAACGCCGGCGGACACAACGACACATTCCCCGCCAGCGCATCAGCAGTAGCCACCATGTCCTGTGGCAACACCAACCACCCGATCCGCCACCCCGTCATCGCCCAATACTTCGAAAACGACGACACCGTGATCGCACCCATATCCCGGAACCCAGCGGCCGTCACCACCGGCTGAGACTCCTCAAACACCACCCCGTGATAGATCTCATCACTCACCAACCTCACCCCATGCGAGGCACACCACGCCACTATTGCCTGAAACTCCAGCGGATCAATAATCGTCCCCGTCGGATTCGCCGGAGACGCAATCACCACACCCGCAAGAGGAGAACGCCGGTGCGCCTCATCCAACTGGGCGACAGTGGGCTGAAACCGCGTACCCAACCCACACGGCAACTCCACCACCTCAATACCCAACGACACCAAAATATTGCGATACGCCGGATATCCAGGCCGCGCTACCGCCACCCGATCGCCCACATCAAAAGCAGCAAGAAAAGCAAGCACAAACCCGCCCGAAGATCCCGTTGTGATCGCAACGCACTGCGGATCCACCTCAACGCCGTACCACCGGGCATAATGGGCAGCCAACGCCTCGCGAAGCTGCGGCACACCCAACGACTGGGTATACCCCAAATCGCCAGACTCAAGAACCCGAGCCGCCTCCTGCCGTACCACAGCGCTCGCCCCAGCAGCAGGCTCCCCCGCACACAAATTAATCACCGGGTGCCCGCCAGCATGACGCTCCCGCGCCTGCGCAATAATCTGCATGACCGAAAACGGCGGCACCTGCGAACGACGAGACACCTTCATGCCTGCTCCCATCAACCGAGCACGCCACGCTCCCGCATCGCACGTGCTAACGCATCCCCATCAGGACCAACAACAAACACCGTTTCCACCGCTGGAGATTCCACGGACTCCTCCGCAGCCTTATTCGCATAAGTCGCCGTCGGTAACCCGTGGGCCAACACCGCCTCACTAAACGTCAATTGGCGAATCGCGATCGCCGCAACATGCTGCGGCAACTCCGTAGCAAAATCCCGATAAATCACTGGATCATGCTGGCCATCATCACCCACCAAATACCACTTCACCGCAGGGAAATCCTGCGCCAATCGCCGCAACGACCGTTCCTTATGCTCCCGCCCCGACCGAAAAATCCCCGTGTTCGTCGGACCAAAATCAGTCATCAACATCGGACCATGCGGAAACCCATGATGGGCGAAAAACCGTAGCATCGTCGGAACCACATTCCACGCCCCCGTCGACAAATAAAACACCGGGAAATCCTCATGGTGAGAACCCAACTGGCGGTACAACCGTGCCATTCCCGGAACTGCAGTCCGCGCATCTTCATGCAGAATGAAGGAATTCCATATCGCCAACAACGGCCGCGGCAATGACGTCACAATGGCCGTGTCATCAATGTCAGACACCAACCCCACCGACGTGCCCGACCCGAGAACCCGCACCCCTAACGTGGCCTGACCACCATGGGCAGTCGTCATCACCGCCTCGTGCCACCCCGCTTCTGCGCGGCTAGGAATGACCACATCGATGTAGCCACCCGGATCAGAACGCACCAAATACCGGTGACCGGCAACCTCCACCGTCACCGTGACACCAGGAGCCTGCACGGTAAAGAAGTTTCGCCACCCACGCATCGCCCGCAACGCTTCAGCGCGACCCGGAACAGAGGTGCGCCGCAACAACACCCTGCGCTTAGGCGACAACATCACCCGCGCTAACACGCGAACCCAGCCGGCGTCCTGCCCTTCCCACGCGGGAAGCACCTCGCCCTGCTCTGACACACGGCGATACTGCGCATGATCAGGACTCGTCTTACTCACCACATCGGGGGCAGCGCCGTACCCAACAAACGGTTCAATACGTTCACGCCACCCAAGACGACGGAAAACATGGGAAGACCACCGCACAATGCGCACCTCAGCCCGGCGCGCCCAATACGGTTTACTCGTGGGCTGACGACGACCAGAAGAAATCGGCCCAACAGAAACCACCACTACCCCTTGCCCACGGTTTGGATCAGGAACTCCACAAGCCCATCAGTTGCTGTTTCGACCTGTTCCAAACACACCTGAAAGTCTTTCATCCCCCCGTACCAGGGATCGGCCACATCAAGAAGAAACTCATCGTGAAACGACACAGCAGCCGGGGCAAACGGGTCAAACGACCGGAACATACGAATATGATCAGTTGCTTCTGGAACCCCAGAAATATCACCCAACCGACGAATCGCACGAGCATGCGCAGTGGTCATCGCAAGAATGAGGTCGTTCCCCACAACATCCTCACCCTCCAACTGCCGGGCACGATGCTCAATAATCCTCGAACTGTCATAACCCGCCGCAGCAAGAGTGCGCCGCGCCCGATGATCAATCGGGTTCCCCGCTTCTTCATCGCTGATTCCCGTCGAATCAACAACCACCGTATGCGCAAGGCCAACCCGCTCAAGCTTCGACTCCAGAACGAACTGCGCCATGGGTGACCTGCAAATATTGCCTGTACACACCATCATTACCCGGTACACGCCCGCTCCTCATTCCTCGCAGCCACAGTCAATGCCAATGTAGCAGGGCACCTCACGAAAGGACTGTTAACTCCGATGTTCGCGCCACCGCCCAGTCCACCAGCACCCACCGTCCCCCAGTCCACTCCATCGTGGCGGTGAACTCTGACGAGTACCCAATCTTGCCCTCTTCAGCATGCGCTGTCACATCCAAAGGAAACGTGATTTGCGGTCGATCACCCGACATCGCAAACCGCGGGATCCCCCAAAAACGCACCTCAAGCACACCCGTTGACCGGTAAGACACCCCATCAATCGTGGCCCACACACCATCACGGTCCGTTTGCGGAACCAACGCCCCCACCACCGTTGACTCCCCCGCCACACCATCAGCCACATGGTCATCAAGGTCAGCCCACAACCGATCAGACAACACCGCTCTCAACGGCCGGTAGTACGCAAGTTCATCCCCCTGACGCCGCCCATGCAACGGCGTCACACTCGCCTGCACACGCGCCACACTATTTGCTGCAGCCCCAACAACCTCCAGCACAGACTGGTCATAATGCCGGCGAAACACAGATGGCACCACAACCTTGTCGAGTGCAGCCTCAAGCCGAGCCTGCCGCGGCCACGTTTCAATACCCACATACGGCACAAACACAGGACTCACGATGTGCTTGTCCTCAGGCTGTGAACCATCCGCCTCGGCGGGGTCCGCTGCCGAAGGGTCCGGCTGAGATGTTCCAGACTCGGATAGAGATGTCCCGCTCTGCTCCGGGTCAGATCCACCCGTGGCGGCACACGCGGTCACACTGGTCACTACACACGCCACAACGCAGCACAGCCACACACGCCACTGACGCGCCCGCAGAGGAGAAACACGACAATGCTCAACAGAGAAAAAACGGGGGTGCGGAACTTTCTTCATCACAACGGTGCGATCAGTCCCAATGCGCCAACGACAAGGATTCACGAGCGGGGTCAATCGAAATCAACCATCCGACAGACCCTCGCCGTGACACCGTCACAGACTCATAGCGGGTGACCGTTTCCCAGGCCCAAATCCGTGAGTTGTACTGCGTCACTTCCTGCGGGTAGGTGTACCACAAAGACAGCTTCGCTGAATACGTCAAACTTAACGACGCCGGATCTAATTCGAACTTCTCAGCCGTCGGGGTCCACGTGAATTTCTCCACGTCCGACAAAGGAACCTCTAACTCACCTGGTTGGTTCGGGCACTCTTTGCCAGCCAAGGTCGTCAGGCACTGATCAAGAATGTCCTGAGCAACCCTGCGTGCGTCATCTTCCAGCGCCTTCGTCGGTCGCTCAGCAAGTGTCACCGCGTGTGAATCATCCTGCACCCCAGCAAGGAACGTTTGGGTCTCACCATAATCAAAGTAACGCCCACGCTGTGGCCCATCAACTGCATACATTCCCGGCAAAATTGTTTGCGTGATCTCCCCTGCAGTTGTGGACTGCACCTCACCGCCATTAATGACCGCAGTTCGAGAACTCACACCAGCACGCTCGGACGTCAAGGTAATAGTCACTGGGCGTTCTAACCCGGCGTCAAGCACCCATCGGTCAAGAATGCCACCAGCAGTCGGGTCCTTGTGGAGTGAAAACTCCACCGTGTACGGCAAACCATCCTGAGTAACCTTCGCCGTCACCAGTGCCGATGATCCTTCTTCCTCAGTGTCAACAATCGAGAAGTCGGTGGGACGGCCAGAAATATGGCGATAGTTCCGCAGCGCCTGCCGAGCTAACGAATCCGCGTCCTTGGTTGTCGACGCTGACAACTCCAACGCCCGTCGGGCGTCCCCCTCAACCAGCGCATCAAGGTAGTCACTGACCACAGCAGTAGGACTGAGCAGCGCAGACCGCAACACAAAAATGCCACCCAACAGCGCCGCAATCGCAACCAAACCAATCACCGCAGCCGCCCACGGCGTACGCACCGACCGGGCCGCAGACACCCCATTATCAGACGCAGCAACAGGCTCAGTAGCAGGATCACTGACCATCGGAAGATCCTGCGTGGGCGCATCACTCACCGCACCCGGTGCTGGAATCACAAACTGAGGCACACCCATCGGAGGAGAATCAACAACAGTCTCCGGGGCATCGGTACGCACCTTCACCGCGTTCAACGCAGACCGCGCAAGAGTGTCATCAGCGATATCCGGTGACTCCGGGGCACGTCGAACTGGCACAGTGTCCTCGTCCACGCCATCAGGTGGCATGAACGCCTGATATCGGGGGTGGTGATCCAAAGCAGACATGATGGAAATCTCGAGCCTCAGGGGGAGAAGTACTAGCCTGATCAGGGTATCGGCGAACGAGCCGCCTGTGGCCCAAACGTGGAGGTCTCCCCATGCACCCCCCGTGGCCGGTATGTCACACAACCACACCAGGGCACAACAAAAGTGGAGACCCATCAAGGATCTCCACCTGTCACTGTGCGTGTGGGGGGACTTGAACCCCCACGCCCTTGCGGGCACTGGCACCTGAAGCCAGCGCGTCTGCCATTCCGCCACACACGCTCGAACTGTCAGAACTTTACCACGCTCGCCCACACCTTTCCGCATCACCCAACAGCAGTGAGGCGCAAGTAACATACAACGTAACGATCCTTGCTCGTTTGGTGGAGTTCTTCCACAGGTTGTGCGCGTAAGCGCGAACACCGCGTAGGCTTCTGTCAGACTGCTATCACACCGATGATCGGCGACACCCGCGAAAGGAGGGACCGATGAGTTTCCTCGACAAGTTCGAGCAGCGCGTTGAACGCGCAGTCAACAGCACCTTCTCAAAGGTGTTCCGATCTGACATCAAACCCGTCGACCTAGCCACTGCGCTGCGCCGCGAGGTCGACGACCGCGCTGCAGTATTCGACCGTTCCCGCACAGTCGTCCCCAACGACTTCACCATCGAACTGTCCCAAGCAGACTTTGAACAAGTCGAAAGCTGGGGCGCTGAAATGCTCGCAGACGAACTTGCCGTCAACGTCACCGAGTACGCCGCCTCACAACACTATGCGTTCGTCGGGCCAGTGGTCGTGAGCTTCGAACTCACCGAAGGCCTCGAAACCGGGCACTTCACCGTCCGCTCCTCCACCCTACGAGGAAATGTCGCCCCCGGTCCCGCCGACCCACGCAGCTCACGCCACCCCCTCCTTGACATCGACGGGCAACGCTACCTCCTCACCGGTCCAGTCACCATCATTGGCCGAGGCTCAGAAGCAGACATTGTCGTCGATGACCCCGGAGTGTCCCGGCGGCACCTGGAAATTTCGGTCACCCCACAAGGAGTGATCGCAACTGACCTCGGGTCCACTAACGGCCTCTACGTCGAAGGCCACCAAGTACCCGCCGCCACCTTGCTCGATGGAAACTCCTTAACCATCGGTCGGACACGCATCATGTTTTGGTCAGGTGTGACCGATGATTCCTCTCGTGGAGACAGGTGACCGCACAACATGAGCGCACTTACGATGACCCTGCTACGGCTGGGATTCCTTGTTCTGCTATGGGCATTTGTCTACTTTGTTGTCCGAGTGTTGCGCTCTGACCTGTACGGAACCCGCATCCCCACATCCCCCGCGGCAGTTCCCGCCGCAACCGCCCCTGTGACCCCCACCCCAACCCGCCGAAAAACTGCAGGACCCACACGGCTCGTTGTCACCTCAGGACCCCTCTCGGGCACCACAATCCCACTGGGTTCCTCCGCCATCCTCATTGGACGCTCACCAAGTTGCACACTCGTCCTCGAAGACGACTATTCGTCCTCACGGCACGCCCGCGTGTTTCCCCAGTCTGACGCCTGGTTTGTTGAAGACTTAGGGTCAACGAACGGAACATTCATGGGCAAGGAGAAAGTCACAGGACCGACACCTCTGCCCACGGGAAAACCAGTTCGGGTGGGACAGAGCACGATCGAACTGCAAAGGTGAGTCCGTGACAATTGCATTGAGGTACTCCACACGCTCCGACGTGGGTCTCGTGCGTGCCAACAACCAGGACTCAGCGTTCGCAGGAGAACGCCTCCTCTTGGTCGCCGACGGTATGGGGGGACACGCAGGCGGTGATGTTGCATCGGCGCTGTGTGTCGCCTCCATCGCTCCCCTCAACAACGAACCAGTAGACACATCCTCCATGCTGGAACGGTTAGGCGAAGCAGTCGAACGTGCGCGCATCGACCTGGTCACCCAAGCTCGCGATCACCGCTCACTTGCTGGCATGGGCACCACCGTCACCGCTCTCCTTCTTGGCGAAAATAAACTCGCCATGGCACACATGGGCGACTCCCGCGGCTACCTCCTGCGTGACGGTCGACTCACCCAAGTCACCAAAGACCACACCTTCGTTCAACACCTTGTCGACGCCGGAAAAATCACACCCGACGAAGCAGAAACACACCCACAACGCTCCGTCGTTATGCGCGTACTCGGAGACTTCGAACTCGACCTCGTCCCCGACCTCTCCATCCGAGAAGCCCGCCCCGGAGACCGGTGGCTCCTGTGCTCAGATGGGCTCTCCGGGTTCGTCAGGTTCGAAACCATGGAACAAACACTGCGAGACGTCCAAGACATCGAACTCTGCTCCGAATACCTCATTCAACTCGCACTGCGCGGTGGAGGCAGCGACAACATCACCTGCGTTGTCGCGGACATCTACGACACAGACGCACCTGACAGCCCCCTGCCCGACCGAGACCTTCCCGCAGCCATCGCCGTCGGCTCCATCGCCTACGGTGAAGACCTTCCTGCAGCCCTCGACGAGGGCGGCGCATCATCAGAGAGCAAGCAACTCCTCACCGAAGCCCACGACGCCGTGGTCGCCGTCATCGAACGCGCAGAAGCGATACGCCGCGGTGACGCCGAACCTGACACCCACACCGGGTCACTCCAGCTCAGCGACACTGACCTCGCCGCAATCACAGACGACTCCCCCACCGGCGCGCGATCCGCCGACTCCGGTGAAGACGTCGACATCGATGACGTCATGGTTCCCGCCCAACCACGGCGACGTGGAGCTGTACGCACCCTCATCAACACATTCCTCATCCTCGCGCTCCTCGCCTCAGCTGGCTACGGCGCTTACTGGTGGGGATCGCACCAATACTTTGTTGGCTCCTACAACGGGAAAGTCGCCATCTTCAACGGATTCCCGCAATCAGTAGGGCCGATTCACCTATCGTCAGTGATCGACGTCTCTGACGTCCCAGTCAACGAACTGAGCGCGTTTGAAGCAGGGAAAGTCCACTCCACCGTCAGAGCACAATCACTGGATGACGCCAAAGCGCGCGTCGAAGAACTCGCACAGTCGATCACACCAGCACCAGAGGCGGGCACCAACCCTGACACCACCACGGAGCCGGACACACCCCAACCCGACTCCACAACTGAACCTTCCAGCAGCACCGACACGAAGGCACCAGCCACCAGCGAAGGGAGCTGACCAGTGAGCATCGACACGCCACAGGTACGCACTCGCCGTGGCAGCGAACTTTTCCTTGTTCTTGTTGCCCTCGGAATCGGCGTAGCCGCGTACACAATCATCGGTTTTGCGCTCAACGACGCCATCCCAGCCGGGATCATTCCGTTCATTGCGGCCATGGGCGGGCTCGGGGTGGGACTCCACCTTGTGATCCGAAAATTTGCTCCCTACGCAGACCCACTCATTTTCCCGCTCGCCTTTGTTCTCAACAACATTGGCTTGGCCATGATTTTCCGTATTGACCAGGCCACCGACGCAACACTCGCCACCAAACAGCTGGGATGGACAGCGTTAGGTATCCTCGCAGCAGCGATCGTCCTCATCGTGGTCCGAGACCACCGCATCCTCCGTCGCTACATATATGTCACGATGCTTGCGGCCCTCATCATTGCGATGATGCCATTGATGCCGGGAATTGGAAGCAGAATCAACGGCGCCCAAATCTGGATCAACATCGGGCCGTTCTCCCTTCAACCAGCTGAGTTCTCCAAGATCATGCTCGCGATCTTCTTCGCTGGCTACCTCGTCGAAAACCGAGACCGGCTTGCACTCGGCGGACCCAAAGTGTGGGGTATCCACCTCCCCCGAATGCGCGACTTTGGTCCAATCATCCTCGTGTGGGCTGTCTCCATTGTCATTCTCGTCATGCAACGCGACCTGGGAACCTCCCTGCTGTTCTTTGGTTTGTTCGTTGCCATGCTCTACATCGCCACCGAACGAGTCAGCTGGATTCTCATCGGTTTAGGCATGTTCAGTGTGGGTGTCGTGGCCGCACTCAGCCAATTTGGTCACGTCCGAGCCCGCTTCGCAGCGTGGCTCAACGCACTGGACAACGAAATTTTCAACCAAGCCGTCGGAGGTTCCGGGCAACTCGTACGCGGAATGTTTGGCATGGCGTCAGGTGGACTCACCGGAACCGGCCTCGGCGAAGGACGCCCCTGGATTGTTCCCTACTCCTACTCCGATTTCATTTACGCCTCACTCGGCGAAGAACTCGGCCTCATGGGGTTGTTCGCCATCCTGTTGGTGTACATGCTGTTTGTGCAACGTGGCTTTCGGGTCGCACTAGGCACCCGAGATGGGTTCGGAAAACTCCTCGCCTCCGGGTTGGCTTTCGTCATTGCATGGCAACTCTTTGTGGTCATCGGTGGTGTCACTCGACTCATCCCGCTGACAGGTTTAACCACACCCTTTGTTGCTTACGGCGGATCGTCCCTCCTCGCCAACTGGGTGATTGTGGCACTCCTGCTGCGGATTTCAGACAATGCACGGCGCCCCTCCCCACTCCCCTTGCGTGGCGCATCGTCAGTGGACGACCTGCCAGTCAGGAAACGCTCGGTTGCCAACAACTCCGACACGGTTGAGGCAGTAGACCCACACGACCGTGCCGCGCAAGATACACAGCACGTGCAGTGGATGCAACAACTCGATCAAGCAGGAACCCAACTGATTTCCACCCAACCACCGCCAACACCGGGCACCTCCTCGCCACAACCTGAGCACACAAGCCCCGCCGACCACGACACTCATCGACCGTCCACTGCAGCATCAGGATTTCCTGTAGTCACACCTGTCGAAATCCCGGTGGTACCCCCTCAACCCAACGACTCCCAAGCAACTCAACACATCGACCAGACAAGGAGGGATGACGCGTGAATAAACCGATCCGCCGAGTATCCGTCATCGCTCTCGTCTTGTTCTTGTCCCTGTTTGCGTCATCCACGTGGATTTCCTTTGTGCAAGCACCGGAACTGAACGCCGATTCCCGCAACGTCCGGTCGCTGTACCGTGAATTTGGGACAAACCGCGGCGCAATCATTGTCGCAGGAGAGGAAATCGCGTCCACCGAACCAATCGACGACGCGTTCAAATACCAGCGAACCTACCCCCAAGGCGAACTCTACGCACCTATCACCGGGTTCTACTCCGTGGTGTACGGGCGAACCGGCATCGAACTAGCAGCAAACGAATACCTCAACGGGTCCTCGGACTCTCTTGCCTGGGCCCGCCTGGAAAATCTCATCACCGGTGAGGACCCACAGGGGTCCGCAGTGGAACTCACAATCAACCCGGTAGCCCAGCAAGCCGCGTGGGACGCGCTGGGAGGGCAACGCGGGGCCGCCGTGGCACTAGACCCCACCACAGGGGCTATCCTCGCCATGGTGTCATCCCCGTCGTTTGACCCCAATACGATGGCCACTCACTCCAGTGCTGATGTCCGAGCGTCCTACAACTCGCTGCTAGAAGATCCCGACAAGCCACTTATTAACCGCACGATTGCTGGCGACACATATCCACCAGGATCGGTGTTCAAACTCGTGACAGCTGCAGCAGCGTTGGAAAATGGTTACACGGAAGACAGCGCGATCGAAGCGCCTGTGACCTACCGGTTACCTGGTACGCAAACTGATCTACCAAACTTTGGTGGGGCGTCCTGCACCAGCGGCGACACCATGCCGCTTGCCGATGCACTGAAAATTTCCTGCAACACCTCCTTCGCGATCCTGGGCAATGAACTGGGGCAACAGAAGATCTCCGACCAGGCGGAAGCCTTCGGGTTTGGTGACAGCATTCGCGTCCCCATGACTGTGACCGCTTCGCGGTACCCAGAAAACGAGAACGACGCTCAGACCGCACTGTCAGCTATTGGGCAGCAAGATGTTCGAGTCACCCCACTGCAGGTTGCAATGGTGACATCTGCGATCGCCAATGGTGGCGAACTGATGACCCCATACCTCATTGACCAGGTACGAAACCCTGACTTATCGGTCATGTCGACCACGTCACCACAGCGCTACGGAACACCAATTTCGCAGAGCACAGCTGACCAACTGACTCGCATGATGACCTCTGTGGTTCGCGATGGAACGGGGAAAGCCGCCCAAATTTCCGGGGTCGATGTGGCAGGGAAAACCGGAACTGCCGAAACTGGTGGGGACTCGTCCGCTCACGCCTGGTTCACGGCATTCGCCCCGGCAGACAACCCACAAGTCGTTGTGGCTGTCGTTGTCGAAAATGGTGGTTCCGCTGGTTCTGAGGCGACCGGAGGTGCGGTCGCGGCCCCCATTGCCCGCCACATCATGGAGGCGGTGATTTCCCAGTGAAGGCCGCACCAGGGGTAGCGTTTAACAACCGTTACCGGCTCGTGCGCCAGATCGCGGTCGGCGGCATGGGCGAAGTGTGGGTAGCTCGCGACGAGTCACTCGCACGAGACATTGCCGTGAAGGTGCTCAAACCGGAGTTCGTGGGAAACCCAGACTTCTTGGCACGTTTCCGCACTGAAGCCCGCAACGCTGCGTCGCTGTCCCACGCGAACATCGCTCAGTTGTATGACTACGGCGAACAGGGCGGCTCCGCGTACTTAGTCATGGAACTTGTCGGCGGCGAACCCATGTCTGACTTGTTAGAGCGTGAACCTGTTCTGCCTGCTGCCCGTCTTTTGTCGATCCTCGCCCAAACGGCGCGGGCACTGCACGCTGCACATGTGGGTGGGGTCGTTCACCGCGACATTAAACCTGGCAACATTTTGTTGGAGCACACCGGAGAAGTAAAAATCACCGACTTTGGGGTGTCATTAGCCGCAAATCAAATCCCCATGACTGCTGCTGGGATGGTGATGGGAACAGCCCAGTATTTGTCGCCAGAGCAGGCTGTTGGCCGGCCAGCGACCGGGGCATCGGATATTTATGCTCTGGGGATTGTTGCCTACGAAGCAGTTGCAGGGAACCGTCCATTCACGGGGAAGACCCCGGTTGATATTGCGGTCGCGCATGTCAATGAGGCGGTGCCCCCACTTCCGAAGAATGTGCACCCAGATTTGGTAGCCATCATTATGAAGATGCTGGCCAAGGATCCGTTGGAGCGCCCACGGTCGGGCGCCGCACTTGCCCACACGTTTGAGGATATTGCCCGCACTATTGCGGACAACCCGTGGCCGGTGGGGAAGAAACCCGATCATCTTGCGTTGGATCCGACACGTCATCACGTCATTGAGGACACCGGTCCTCAGATTCTCCGCCGTCCCCCACACAGTGCACCGTCAGTTGATCACACTGGCCCGCGACCTGAGCGTGCTGTCGCTCCGTCCTCTCCGTTCACGGACGGGGGCCCTGGTAGCGTTCCAGCGCGCGCTACTCCTCAGAGTCGGCCGGCTGCTGGAGCAGGGGTGGACTCCCCGATCACTCCAGTTGGTTCTTCGTCCGCCCCGGCTGGTGCGTCGCATCGGCGTCCCGGTCAACGCGACGCAAGCGGTGGGGGGCAACGAGGTCCGTCGTCCTCAAATTCGCGGCGAGCCCACCAGGCGGCAAAGCTCAACGCACAAGCCCAGTCGGCACAGTCAGCTCCGGCATCATCTCGCCCTCGTCTGAATCCTGCGGACTATGACGAGTTGGGTGCTACCCGTCCGCGTGGTCAACTCTCTGATTTGCGGAACGCCCGAATCAACGATGCGCGGGCGGCGGCCCGCACCGCAGGCTCTGCCTCGGCTGGGTCTGGCAGCGGTCGCATTCCGCACGCACAGTCGGGGGGACTTGGTGGTTCTTCGTCCCGGCCGTCTCGTGTTCCACCTGGTTCTCAAGGTTTGTTGGATCGGGTGCGTAGTCTTGGGTGGTTCACGTTGGGGCTCATCACAGTGGTGGCTCTCATCATGTTGGCCACGCTGATCAAGGGTTTGGTGAGTCCAGGTGCCTCCACAACAGGTTCTGCTGACCATGTTCCTTACTGGACGCGCCCAGTAGAATTCATTTCAGCATTGCCGACATCGCAACATGACGATTCTCTTGGTGGCTCTTTTGGTGTCACCCTCACAGGTAAGGACGTGCAGTGGTAAACCCCGCCCCCCGCACTCTGGCGGGACGATACGAGGTAGGCGAGCTCATTGGCCGCGGCGGTATGGCCGAGGTCCACATTGGGCGCGATAATCGTCTCGGTCGGACCGTCGCGATTAAGATTTTGCGTTCTGACCTGGCTCGTGACCCATCGTTCCAAGCCCGTTTTCGCCGTGAAGCTCAGGCTGCGGCGTCATTGAACCACCCTGCGATTGTGGCTGTGTATGACACAGGTGAGGACACGTCAGCTGAGTCTGGTGGCGGTGTTGCGCACGTGCCGTTCATTGTCATGGAGTACGTAGAGGGTCACACGGTTCGTGACATTTTGCGTGACGGCGCGGCCGTGCCCATCGATGAGGCGATCGAAATTACTGCTGGTGTGTTGTCTGCACTGGAGTATTCGCACCATGCGGGCATTGTCCACCGTGACATTAAGCCCGCGAACGTGATGCTCACGTCAACGGGTGCAGTCAAGGTCATGGACTTTGGTATTGCGCGGGCGTTGGCGGATTCGTCAGCGATGACGCAAACGCAGGCGGTGATTGGTACTGCCCAGTATTTGTCGCCTGAGCAGGCACGTGGTGAGACAGTCGACACGCGTTCTGACCTGTATTCCACGGGATGTTTGCTGTATGAACTGTTGACTGGGCGCCCACCTTTTGTGGGTGATTCTCCTGTTGCGGTGGCGTATCAGCATGTTCGTGAGGAGCCTGTTCCACCGAGCAAGGTTGCGCAGGATGTTCCTGCGGTGCTGGATTCTATTGTGTTACGGGCATTGGCGAAGAACCGGGATGACCGGTTTGCTACGGCCGCTGAGTTCCGTGCTGCGTTAGAAGCCGCGGCCCGTGGGGAGACGGTTGCTGCAACGCAGGCGTTTGGTGCTGTTCCTCCTGCCGATGCGCAAGCAACCCAGGTTCTTTCTCCTGCGGCTGCTGCAACCCAGGTGTTTGGTTCTCCGGTTCCACCGGCCCAGAACCCTGCCCCGTGGCAGACCACCCCACAGGGTGGTGTGCTTGATGTGGAGGATGACGAGGAAGAAACCAATAACAGGCGGAAGATCATTTGGACGCTTGTGGTGGTCGCTGTTATTGCTGTGCTTGCCATCATTGGCTTCTCGTTGTTGGGTGGGGGTGGCAACAAGGACGCAGAGCCTGTCACCATGCCTGATTTGACGGGAATGACAGTTGAGGAAGCACGAACGGAACTGACTGAAGCTGGTTTCACGAAGTCTCCGCTGGTGGCCACTGAGAAGTCCTCCGAGATTGAGGAGGGTGTGTTCATTCGTTCGAACCCTCCCGCCAATGAAGAGGTTGACCCTGCCACTGAGGTGGAGTTGTGGTTCTCTGCTGGTCCTGATGCGACGTCTGTCCCTGACGTTCAAGGGATGTCCCAGGATCAGGCAATCAATGCGTTGGAGAGCGCTGGCCTTGATGTGTCTGGCGGTGCTACATCCGAGCATTCAAAGGACATTCCTAAGGGTGATGTCACCCGGACTGACCCGGCTGCCGGGACGTCCCTGGAACGTGGCGCTTCGGTGAAATTGTTCATCTCTGATGGGCAGGTTGAGGTCCCTGATGTGACCCCGATGAACCTAGAGGAAGCGAAAGCGAAACTCACTGAACTCGGGTTGCGTGTTGAAACCGTTGAAGAAGAAAGCGAAGACGCTGAGAAAGGAACGATCCTCAAGCAATCACCTGGACCAGGTGCTGTTGACCAGGGAAGCACCATCACCTTGACCATTGCGAAGAAGGTGGAAATCCAACAGGTGACGGTGCCTAGCCTCACTGGTTGGGACCGTGCGTCGGCTGAAGGGGAACTCTTCCGGCTTGGTTTGATTCCTCGCGTGGAAGAAGTCTTTGACAATGGTGTGCCAGCTGGCCAGGTGATGCGCACAGAACCTGATGCTGGTCAACAACGCGATGTTGGTAGTGAAGTGAAAGTCATTGTGTCCAAGGGCCCCGAAAACCAGAACCCCGGAAACGGTGATGAGGGTGATGGTGGTTGGGGAAATGGAGACCAGGGCGGAGAGGATGACGACTAGTCACCAGGTCTTGTCCTGATTCCTTCGCCCACGGCATACATGAGGGCGGTGCACCACTAGGTGCACCGCCCTTGCTGTTGTGTGGAGAAATCAGCCCGTTCCCTGGCTCTGCCGGGTACGTGTGTTCAGAAGCGGATTGGGGGGGTGGCGAATCTGCCGTCACCGCTGGCAACTCTGCGTCCTCACCGCTGGTTGGTCTGACCGCTCACTGCTGTTCGTTCTCCTGCGCAGTTTCCGTGTTGTACTCACCGCAGTCACAGTGTTCGCGCTCGAAGCGGTCGCGCAAAGCACTCCGCGCTAGCCGCAGTTTGTTTGGGTCGTACCCAGCTTCTGCCTCATCAGCCCATGCTTGAATCTGCTCATCAGTCACGGGTTTACCGTGGAGATAGCGTTCGCTCATACTCATACGGTAGACCGTATTTCGACCACTGCGATCAGGCCGCTGGCCCTCAGGAACGAACCAGAGGTGCCATTCCTGCTGATTTTGCGACCGCATCAGTTGATCCGCACAGTTCCAACCAGTTTGCTAGCAGGCGGTGTCCACCTTCAGTGAGAACTGATTCTGGGTGGAACTGCACCCCGTGCAACGGCAGTGTGCGGTGCTGTAATCCCATGATGATGGGGCCGGACTCGGTTTCCACCTGGGCTGTGACCACAAGATCGTCGGAGACGGTCCCGTTGACCACGGCGAGGGAATGGTAGCGGGTCGCTGTGAAGGGGGAAGGTAACCCAGCGAACACGCCTGTACCGTCGTGGGTGACCGGACTTGTTTTCCCGTGCATCAGTTCCGGCGCATGCGTGACCGTCCCACCAAACACTTCACCTAACGCTTGGTGTCCTAAACACACACCCAACATGGGGGTTCCGGTGGCTGCGCAGTCGCGGATCACCTGCATGGACTCGCCTGCGGCTGCGGGGGTACCCGGCCCCGGGGACACGAGAATCCCATCGTAGGTGGCGCGGTCCGCCACGTGGGGTACCGCATCGTTACGCACGACATGGGTAGTGGCCCCCAGCTCGTTGAGGTACCCCACGATCGTGTACACAAACGAATCGTAGTTGTCGATAACCAAAATTGAGACCATAGTGCCCTCCCAAACAGGAACCGTCGATGTGACGAGCGGCGGGGTGACACCGCGCGGGAAAGAAAGTGACACGATCATAACGCGAGCGTGCCCAAAGGTGGGGTGCTGACCGTTCTTTAGTCAGCGACCTGCCACAGGTCTGTGTCCTCCGGTACTGTCGCGTATTTGAGGGAGGGGGCACGAGAGGCTGCTGGTGCAGTCACCGATTCTTGCTCTGCGAACTCCCACCCCAATTGCACAACATCCACGTACTGTTGGTACACCTGAAGGACCGGAGAGTTATCAACAGCCTCCGTCAAGGCGGATGGGTCACCCACCGCTTCGACCACGAACGGGGGTGAGTACACCTGTCCGTGAAGAAGCAGGACGTTTCCCACACATCGGAAAGCTGTGGTTGGAGTGACCCGTTGTCCTTGCAGCGTCATTGCTTCTGCGCCGCCGGCCCACAGTGCGTTGATAGCCCCTTGCAGGTCTTGCTGGTGAACAACCAGGTCGTCTGGGGTGAAACGGGCAAGGTTGTCTTCTGTTTGCGGGGCGTCCCACATGGCTAGGCGCACACCAGGTCCGGTGACTTCTTGCATTCCCAATGACAACGCCGTTGCTTTCTCTACATTGGTAGGAAGCGTGGGCAGTGTAGTTTCGGCAATTTTGGTCATGTCCGCGACTGAGGTTTCCAGTTCCCCCAACGTGGTGATGAGATCAGCTTGGCGGGTGGACTCAGTACGAATGAGGTCAGCGAGGCCTTCAGATTGCCTGGTGTTCTGGCTGTCAGCTGTCTCAGCGCTGGCGCGGATCATCCACAGGGCAAGGAACAGCACCACCCCCACTGACACGGCAGTGCGGATACGAGCGGATCGTGTGGTTATCGCAGACGACATGGTGTTCCTTGGGTTAGTTCAGGCTCTCAGAGCACTGTCGTTCTCAGGGTAGTACACCCCAGCGGCTGACAGTTCACACGGTCTGTGCCGTATGCTGTTGGGCAAGGTTTCCGTTCATTATTGGAGTTTATTGTGCCGGTTTCACGCTCGCGGAAGAAGCGTCACCAAGACGACGAGGTCACACAAGCTGACCACACCCCCCAGCAGGTGGGGAACCCTGCATGGCTTGCCCCTACGATGGTGACGTTACTCATCGTTGGGTGTTTGTGGGTCATCGTGTACTACCTCACCTCAGCAACTCTCGGGTTACCACTACCGTGGATTGGTCAGTGGAACATTGCCGTTGGGTTTGTCATCATGCTCGGTGGGCTTGGTCTCGCGACCCGGTGGCGTTAACACCACCGGGGGCGCGCACAGCCAGGTCACTCTATGACGTGAGCTGGCCAACAACTGCATAACGCACAACTGCAAGAGTAATGAGAAGGACCGCGACGGTAACGGAGCCGATGATCGCGGTCTTTTTCTTGTGTTCTTGGGGGGCGCGCACATAAATCACTGACAACACCACCCCCGTGAGTAGCCCACCCAGGTGCCCCTGCCAGGAGATGTTCGGGACGATGAATCCGAGAACCACGTTGATCCCAATGAGCACGGCAATGCCCCGGAGGTCCGCTCCCACTCGTTTCATCACAGGGACGAGTGCTCCGAATAGCCCAAACACTGCCCCTGACGCTCCTAATGTGGGGATGAACCATGATTCGTTGACGGGCGAGGCCAGCAGAACCACGGCAACGTGTCCTCCGATAGCGGAAAGCACATACAACGTGATGAACCGTGCCCGACCAAGGATCAGTTCTAATTGCGACCCAACAACCCACAATGCCCACATGTTGAACAGAATGTGGAAGTAGCGGGTTGTGGAGTGCAAAAGAGCAGCGGTCACAAACCGCCAAGGTTCGTCCAGCCCTAAGAATGGGGCAAACACAAAGTGTTGGGTGAACTGGTCCCAACCGAGTGTGATTTGTGCGAGGAACGTCGCTACGCTGAGTCCGATAATCCAGTAGGTCACTAGTGGGCGAGTATCTGTGATGGTGGCACCGGCCACCGTCCGCACTGTACGGACCTGACGTGCCCCCTCCTGTGTACACTGCGAGCACTGCACACCAACAGCGGCCTGGCGGGTGCACTCAGGGCATATAGGTTGCCCACACCGCTGACAGCGCACGTAGGACGGACGGTCGCTGTGGTTTTTGCACACAGGGACACTGTCAGTAGGTTGTACAGCCCCGTAGTCCGGTCCGGTCACAGTATCTCCATTCACGGCGTGACATTCGTGGATACACCTGTGGACGGTCACGGCACAGGTGACCGTCCACAGGGATGTATGCGTCGGTGTGTTTAGTCCTCGATCGTGACCGAGTTGATGACAATGTCCTCAACAGGCCGGTCACCTGGACGGGTTTGGGTGCCCGCAATAGCGTCGATGACTGCACGGGAGGCATCGTCGGCAACCTCACCAAAAATGGTGTGTTTCCCATTCAACCAGGTGGTTTGGTCCACGGTGATGAAGAACTGTGACCCGTTGGTTCCCGCAGGCTGACCTGTGATGGGGCTCATGCGCTTACCCGCGTTCGCCATAGCAAGGAGGTAAGGCTTGGAGAATGTCAGTTCCGGGTGGATCTCGTCGTTGAAGGTGTAGCCTGGCCCACCTGTACCGGTACCCAAAGGGCACCCACCTTGGATCATGAAGTTGGGGATCACACGGTGGAAGATCAAACCGTCATAGAACGGGTCGTTGCTTTCCTCTCCCGTTGTGGGGTTCGTCCACGTTTTTGTTCCGCGTGCCAACCCAACGAAGTTATCAACTGTTTTGGGGGCGTGGTTGGGGAACAACTCAATTCGAATATCACCGGCAGTGGTGTGCAGTGTTGCAAACATTCTTCTATTCTTTCACGAATGCGGGCAGGCAGCGGTGTCAGGGCGTGAACATCTCGTGTTTTACCATGCGACCTGCCCAACAAAGTGAGAGAGTAAGGATAAGAACAGATCCCTCGCTAAAGGAGTGCTTCGTGTCCGACCATGTGAAGAAGTTCGCTCGTGCCACCTCACACGCTGTAGATCCTGACAAGGTCAGGGAGCACGCCCACGACTATGCGCACGATTTTTCCGTGCGGGCGCGGGAAGCCGCCCTCGGGGCGAAGGATTGGGGCACCCCGAAGGTCGAAGCTTTCGTGGAGTGGGCTACCCCACGAATTGAGCAGGCGTGGAATGAAGCAGTCAAGGCAGCAGCTCCACGGGTGGAGAAAGTTGCCGAAAAAGCGACTCCCGCAGTAGGCGTCGCACATGACAAGATCGTCGATGATGTGCTGCCTCGTCTCGTTGCCGCGTTTAACGATGCGGCAGACCGGGCTGCTGCCGCAACGTCCGCTGCTGCGACTGCCGCTGCTGACAAAATTGATGGTCAGGCGTTGGGAGAAGCGATTGACTCCCGAACCGCGAAAATCGCTGCAGCCACCACTGCCGGTGCCGCCGCTGCTGCAGCGTCAGGAAAGAAAATGTCCAAGCGCGCAAATAAACGTGCAGCTAAGCAAGCCAAACACCTTGCGAAGTCATTGGAAAAGGCGTCAAAGAAGGGCCCCGCGAAGCTATCTGACGCCGCCCGCAAAGCAGAGCGGTCGTCAAAGAAGTCCGGTAAGGGCTGGCTCATTGTTGGCGGTGCAGCTGCCGCTGGTGGAGCGTACTTGCTGTGGCGTCGTTCCCAACCCACCACTGACCCGTGGGCTGAGCCATGGGAGAACGACGACAGCAACCTGCGGTTCTCTGACTCGGTGGGGTCCGCAAAGTCAAGGATCGGTGACGCAGCTGAAGCTGTCGGTGAAGCAGCTGGTCACACCTACGCCAAGGGGCACGAAGTCACGGAACGTCTCGCTGAGGCTGCCAAGGACGCATCGGAAGACGTGAAGAAGTCCACCGAGGAACTTGCTGCGAAAGCATCTGAGAAGATCGCTGAGGTTCGCGAATCAGCGAAGAAGACAACTCGTTCCGGATCCCGCGCCAAGCCAAAGAACGCCGAAGGGCAGGTCAGCGACCCAACATCTGCGGACAAAGCGGGGGTTGAGAACGTTGCCGACAAGGCTGAGGACACGGCAACTGATGTGGCTGACTCTGTTGCTGACGCGGCGAAGGACGCCTCGAGCTCAGTGAAGGACGCGACCCAGAAAGCCAAGGGCGCTGCCGACTCGACGAAGGATGACACGAAGTAGTCGTCTGTCACAGGGATCATGCGGTGGCCGGGCACGTGACGTGTCCGGCCATTCGTCTCTGTGCTGAAGGTGTGGCGCATGGTGGGGTGGCTGAGGTGGTTCCTCGTTCGGGAACGCATGTAACGCCGTGGGAGCCAGTTGTGCGGTGGTGGGGTGATCCGTTGCCTGACGATGTGGTGGCTCAGGTGCGAGGGACCATTGAGGTGGGGTTGGAGCGGACGTTTAGCCAGGACCCGGTGTTTGGGGTGCGCCAGTTGGTGGATGTGGCTGAGCGTGCGTTGTCTCCCAGTACGAATGATCCGGCCACAGCGGTGCAGGTTGTTCAGCAGTTGCATGTGGTGTTGGGGGAGTTTGTTGCGGTGGAGCAGTTGAGTCCTTTTATCCATGACGAGCTGGGGCGGGCGCTACCAACGTTTGCAGGCCTACTTGAGGAGGCATGCGACCGGCTAGATACCCTGATGGACGATGCTCGTCCAGCTGGCCTGACAGGCTAACTATGGTGGGGGCACCCCGGCTGGTGCCCAGGATCTGTTCCAGCCGGGGTGCGGGTTGGGGGTTAGGCGGCGAGCCAGAGGTCGCCGTTTCCAACGGATTTGTGTTGCCATTCTTGTGGGCGTGACCCGCCGACGACGCAGTTGCCGATCCAGTAGGTGACGTCGGGTGACCAGCCGGCGAGCATGGTGGAGCCTCCTGCGATGGGCAGGCGGCGGGTTGCTGCTTCGAGGTAGGCGACGGTGGTGAGGTGGACGGCGTCGTAGTCTTTGGCGATCATTCCCCAGTGGGGGATGAACCATTCGTCGACGGTTCCGGTGACGCGGTACCAGTCGTGGAGTCGTGACCGGGTCATTCGTAGTGGGTAGCGTTCGACGAGGTTGACGTAGTCGGCGGCGGTGCGTAGTTCGAGGATCCGGGAGGATCCGATGATGTCAATGGGCCAGGTGATCGCGTATTGGCTGATTGACATGTCTTCTTGTGCCCAAAGCCCAACTGGCCCCAGGTCTCCTAGTGATCTGGTGGTGGCGGGGATTGATTCGTGGGCGGGGGTGGACCACCACATGCCGGAGATGTCGTTTTCTGGATTTGGGTCGTGTTGTTGGGAGTGGAGTTCTTCAGCCATGGCTCGCCGGTACCATTGTTGGACTCCGGCTCCTGCCCGCCAGGCTGCGGGATCGGAGAGGGGCATTGCGAATTCGTCTTGGACGCGGCGTTGTTGCCCGCCCATGTCGCCTACCCACCAGTCGGGGACAACTCCGGCGACGACTTCGGCGATGGGTCGCAGTGCGGCCGACACTGACTTGTGGGTGAGGAGTGCATCTTCGACATCTGGGGCTTGCCAGTATTGTGCGGATGCGACTGTTTCTCGCAGGGCGAGGAGCATTTCGTATTCGTTGGGTGGTTCCGCTGTGATTGCGGGCACTGATCGGCCAAGCTCAACGATGACTTGTCCTTGAATCCCTGAGTTCACTCCGGTTGCCACTGTTTGTATGAGGAGTTTTTCTAGGGGTTCGTGCCGTGACGATGCGAGTTCAAGCAAGAGGCGCCGTCCGCGTGGCCCGGACAACAACTGACTGGAATAGACGCCGCTCATCCGATGTACCTCCGTGACTCGGCGCTGCGACAGGGGGCGGTTTGTTGGTGGGGGTGAATTTTTCACCGTTGCTTGGTGGCGTGCAGCGCCTAACTTGACGGTAGGGCAACGGTTTTCGGCGGGGAAGAGACAGCGCAGGTGAGGAGTCCCCATCTACTGAGCGATCTAGCGGTTGCAGGTGGCGAAAACCGCCACTCTGGGCGGTTTTCACCACGCAGGGCGCGCATCGTGGGACAGTTCTCCCCATCTCACTGGGGCGTATTGACGGCGGATTACTCAGACAATGGGCTGGTTCTCTCCCCCACTTAGGAGTCAGTGTGCGCGCTTTTTCTTTCCCATGGGTTGCCGTCGGTGTGCTGTGCACTGTGCTGTTGTCCGGGTGTGCTGGCACGAGTGCTGGGTCACCGTCAGCTTGGGAGACCTCCTCAGTCCCTGCGCAAGGACCGACTGACGAGGCCACTGGTGGTTCCGCGCCCGCGGGGAGCACATCTGGTGTTGATCCCGTGGACGGTGGGCGCTGCGTTGATGGTGAGGATGTGGTGGTGCGTGGTGACGCGCTGAGTCCTGTTGTCACCGGAATGTGTGGGCGTGTCCTGCTTGAAGGGGTGGGCATCACCGCTCGTATTGACTCCGCTCGCAGTGTTGAGGTTTTGGGTGAGGACCACCATGTCAGTGGCGGCCCGTGGGGTGGGCTCACAGTTGAGGGTCAACGGACAACTGTTAACGGGGACGTCAGTGGGACCGTGGATGTGGCAGGGACCGAGTTTGCCCTCACCGTGACCCAACCCTCCCAGGTCACCATCCGCGGGGAAGGGACCACACTGTCTGCAGACGAGGTGACCCGTCTTGAGGTATTCGGGATCGACCACACCATCACTGCGGGCACGGTCGCTGAGGTGGAGGTGCGCGGACACAACAACACGCTGACGTGGAGTGAAGGCCCGAAAAAAGCGCAGGTCAATGAAGGAGACAATAAGGCTGTGCGGACACAGTAGTGGCACACCTGGTCACGACTCTGGTGCGTCGAGAAGGCCACTGCTTCTCGACGCACCGCACACTTCCCGCAGTGACCGCACCTATCCGGTGAAGAGGTCGAACAGGAGCCGACCTGCGAGGAAGAACATCATGACCCCGATGAGTGCATCAAGGATTTGCCAGGATCGCGGCCGTTGAAAAATGGGGGTAAGAACCCGCGATCCGTACCCAAGGGCGGTAAACCACGTCAGGGTGGCGAGGAATGCCCCGATCGCGAAGCTCCACCGTGCGGCACCATACGATGTGGCCACCGACCCCATGAGGATCAGTGTGTCGAGGTAGACGTGGGGGTTGAGGTAGGTGAGTGCAAGGACGTGCAGGACCACAATCCGCAGTGTTGACGACACCGGTTGCGTGGTTGAACCGGGGGTGGCCCCGGTTGTGGGCTGGGTATCGGTTGCTGGTTGTATCGCGGTGGCAACAGCACTCCCGCCGTCGTTGACAAGGAGTGTCGCCACTGTTCCGGACGGTAGGCCCGTTGCGGTCAGCGCATCAGGTGTGGTGGGCATGTGGAGGGTGGGGTCATCAATAGGGAGACCTGCGGGTTTCAGTGCACGCCGACAAGCCCCCGCGCCGTACCACACAAGGAACGCAGACCCGAAGACGGTGAGAACAGGGATGATCCACGCCGCGCGTTGCACGACCACCCCAAAACCGGCAACACCAGCGGTGATGAGGATGACGTCTGAGGCTACGCAGATGGCCACAATGGGCCCCACATGCTCGCGGCGTAACCCTTGCCGTAGGACAAAAGCGTTTTGCGCCCCAATAGCGACAATGAGGGAAAGCCCAAAGCCTAATCCCGCGAGAACAACGGTCGGTGAGATCACGTAGGTAAGCATGTCAACGGGGCTAAGATCAGTACAGTTCACTTTTCTGTTGCTCATGAAGGAAAACTGAAGATGCGTGTTGATTTAGCCCACCTCGAGGCCCTCCTCGCCGCCGTCGATGAAGGATCCTTTGACGGGGCAGCCGCGATCCTTCGCATCTCCCCCTCCGCACTCAGCCAGCGCATCAAAGCACTCGAAACAACCGCCGGCCAAGTCCTCCTCCAACGCACCAAACCCGTACGCCCCACTCCTGCCGGCCTGCCCTACCTGCAGGCAGCGCGCCAAATCGATGCTGTCCTTTCCCAAACTCTCGCCCAAGTCGACGCGGTCGCCCCCGGCCCACCCGACGTGCCCATCGCCATTAACGCAGACTCCCTGGAAACATGGATCATCCCCGCGCTCGCGTCCATCCGTGACGTCGCGAACTTCCATATCTTCCGCGATGACCAAGACCACACTGCGGAACTCCTGCGTTCGGGTACAGTCCTCGCTGCGGTCACGTCCCTCGCCGACCCCATCCAAGGGTGTGAGTCCCACCGGCTAGGGGTCATGCGGTACCTACCGGTGGCCACCCCCGACTTCGCCGCACGGTGGTTCCCCCACGGACTGACCCCAGCCGCGCTGGAAAAAGCACCCACCGTGGTGTTTGACCGCAAAGACAAAATGCAACACCGGCTCCTCCACGCCTACGGTGTTGACCCCAACATCCCTGCTCGTTGTTACGTCCCCTCGGCCACCGCGTTCGTTGAGGCAGTCGCCCAAGACATGGGGTGGGGCCTTGCCCCGGAGATCCAGATCGACGAAGCCCTCGCCACTGGTTCACTGATCCACCTCTCCGACTACGTCGATGTGACCCTGTACTGGCAACAGTGGAAACTGGAATCACCTGCGTTGACCGTCCTGCGCCGCACCCTCGCAGACGCGGCAGCGTACGCGTTACGGATCAGGTGAGGGGCGCATCGGCACGCATCATGGCGTAGGTGACCGCCCAGGCCGGTACGGTGACACACTTCGGTCCCCAGCAATATAGAACCGCCAAGGAAACATGTGGGTTCCTGCCACGCCGGACACCCCGGTCCGTGGCGACCTGCCGATGCGCTCACTCGGGACCGCGTGCGGCCCACCTGGCACGGCAACAGCGATGCGCGCCACCTGTCCAGCCAACACATCGGTTCCGTCATGGTGCGGGTGGGTGATCCCGAGCGCTTGCGCAAGACGACCAGGGCCGCGCGCTAGGTCACGATCGGTGCGTGCCGCGACCCGGCGGGCGCGGGCAATGTCGTGGCCATCAATGATGTCGCCGGCACGCAGCAGCACACCAGATGCGGTGTGCTGTGGAGAGCACACGATGTTCGCGGCGCTGTGAATCCCATAGGACAGGTATACGTACAGGTGGGCGGGCGGGCCAAACATGGTGGCGTTGCGTTGGGTGGGGCCCATCCGCGCATGGGAACCGGTGTCTGGCGGGGTGTTCATGCCGGGGCCGTGATAGGCCTCGACTTCGGTGATGCGGATCGTGACGGGGCCGGGGTCAAGAAAGGTGGTGAGGCGCGCCCCCAGCAACAGGGGGGCAACATCGAGTGCGGGGCGTTCAAAAAAGTCACGCGGGGGCACAAAAAAACCACTCGAGTGAACGTCTGTCATGGGCGACAGCGTAGTGGAGTGGCAACGGGTTCGCGCATCGACCCTAACCAGTGGGGTCGATGCGCGAGGTGGGTCAGCGACCGAAGATCTTGGACAGGAAGCCGCCCTGGTTGGCGGCTGCTTGTTCAGCGTCGCTGTGTTGCCCGTTGCACCATTGGCCGGCGGGGACCATGGCTTTGACGTCAGAAACGTGCTGGCCACAGCCAGCCCAGGTGGTCTTGTCACAGACTTTGCAGGATACGGGACGGCACATATTTTTCTCCTTGATGGTGTGGTGGTCGGGGCCACGGGACCCCGACCGGGTGTGTCGGTGAGATCAGTGTCAGGGTGTTACTTCGTGTCGGTGACAAGGACGTCATCTGCGTGTTCGCCCAGGTGGGCTTTGAGGGTGAGCATCCCCCCGGACAGGGTTGCTGAGTCAAAACCAGCCTGGTCGAGGACGCGGTGCGCCAGGTAGGAGCGCATCCCAGAGTGGCAGTAGATGCGCACGGGGCGTCCTGCTGCCGCGTCGCGTACCTCCTCGAGACGGTCGCGTAGTTCGGTGTGGGCAATATTGAGTGCGTCGGGGACGTGTCCGGTGGCGTATTCACCGGGTCCGCGGACGTCGAGGATGAGAGCGGTCTCGCGCATCTCGTGGAGTTGCCACGGGTACCACAAGCGGATTTTTCCGCTGAGGACGTTGGCTCCGTTCATGCCTGCCAGGTTGACGGGGTCTTTTGCCTGGCCGAAGGGTGGAGAGTAGGCCAGGTCGAGGTCGATGAGGTCCTCAATGGTCATGCCTGCACGGATCGCGGTGGCGAGAACGTCGATGCGTTTGTCGGCTCCGTCTTTCCCGGCTGCTTGTGCCCCAAGAATTCGGCCGTCTTCCTGGGCGAAGTGGACGACAAGGGAGATTGCTTCGGCCCCGGGGAAGTAGCCGGCGTGGTTGAGTGGGTGCAGGTAGACGGAGTGGAAGGCGATGTTCGCGTCGGTGAGGACTGTGCGGGAGGCGCCGGTCATGGCGACCCCGTATTCTCCGACACGCACGATAGCTGTGCCCACGGGGTGGGGTAGTTCACGGGCAGTGTCCGGGTTGATGATGTGGTCGGCAACGAGGCGTCCGGCACGGTTGGCTGGGCCTGCGAGCGCGATGGGGCGGCGGATTCCGGTGACAGCGTCGGTGGAGAGTGTGGCGTCGCCTACTGCCCAGACGTGGGGCAGGTTGGTTTGTCCGTGGTTGTTGATGATGATGGCCCCACGGTCGGTGTCGAGTCCGGCGTCTTGGAAGACAGCGGTGTCGGGGCGTACTCCGACGGACAGGACGATGAGGTCGGTGTCGATGCGGGTGCCATCAGCGAGGATGACGGTGTCGTGGTCGGTGTGGTGTTCGATTGCTTGGGCTGCGACTCCGGTGTGAAGGTGCATTCCGAGGCGGGTGAGTTCACCGGTGACGATGTGGGCGATTTCGGTGTCGAGTGGGGGCAGGACGTGGTCGGCGAGTTCGACAACGTGAACGTCGAGTCCTTGTGCTTCGAGTGCTTCGGCTGCTTCGAGTCCGATGAATCCGGCACCGAGGACGACGGCTCGTTTGGCTCCTTGGTCAACGGTGTCGCGCATGGCGATGGCGTCGGGGACGGTGCGGAGTGTGCGCACGCGTGGTGAGTTGATCCCGTCGATGGGTGGTGTGATGGCGACGCCTCCTGGTGAGAGGATGAGGGCGTCGTAGGTGAGGGTGTAGGTGTTGGTGTTGCCGGTGTCTGTGTTGGTGTGTTGGACGGTGACGGTGTTGTTGGCGGGGTCCAGGTGGGTGACGTTGGAGTGGGTGCGGACGTCGAGGTTGAGTGATGCGCCCAGGCTTTGGGGGGTTTGGACTTGGAGTTTGGCTGCGTCGGTGATTTCTCCGCTGACGTAGTAGGGAAGTCCGCAGTTGGCGAAGGAGACTTCGCCGCCGCGTTCGAGGACGATGATGTCGGCGTTTTCTGCGATTCTGCGTGCGCGTGCTGCTGCGCTCATGCCTCCTGCGACACCGCCGACGACGACGATGCGGTTGGTGGTGGATGCCTGTGTGTTGGTGGGCATCGGGTCTCCCTTGGTGAGTGGTTGTGTGTTTCCCTGTTCCCCAATATACCCCCAGGGGTATAGAATGTCATATGGACATCGTCACAAAAGCCGATCACACTCGAAACAGTGCCCGCAGCACCACCCCCACCATGACCACACTCGAGGGAACCATGAACACCGAAACTCCAGAACAACTCGCCGCCCGTAAGCGCGTCGTCAATCGCCTCAAACGAGCAAACGGCCAACTCGCAGCCCTGATCACCCAGGTAGAAGCAGGCGCCGAATGCCGTGACATTGTCACGCAACTGTCAGCCGTCTCCTCAGCACTCGACAAAGCCGGGTTCGCGATCATCTCCTCAGCCATGAAGGACTGCGTCCTTGACCCCGAACGGCAAGCGGCCGCCGATGACGCCGAAGCGTCCGGCAAAAAAGGTCCACTCACCTTGACCGAACTCGAAAAGCTCTTCCTCACTCTCGCGTAGCACGCGCATCGACACTGCACCCAGAGGCCAACGACACCCGGACCCGGGGTCGCAGCCAGAGCACGTACTGTCCACATGTCTGCACTAACGCCACTGGGCGCCACCCGATCGCGGGTGGCGCCCAGTGGCGTTGGTGGAATTCAGTTCCTTACCGGCGCACGAACTGCACCTTGTACACTTCTGGCCCCTCTTCCAGGTAAGTCACCTCAAACTCGCCAGGGGCGCGCTCCTCCAGCTGCGCAAGCAGCGGAAGTGGGTTGTGGTTCGCCACAATGATCATGCCGCGCTCGGGGGCGATCGAACTCAGTGCCCCAAAAATCGTGGCATGGCGGATCGCGTGGGGAATGACGCGGGTATCAAGCTCGGGGTAGTCCACCACATCGTGGTCCCCACAGGCGCACCCACCGGTGGGCTTGTCTCCGATGCTTAGTCCAGACTGCTTGCTCATGGGTTGTACCTTCCTTTGGTGACCAGGTCGCGGCCGCGGGCTACGCCGCAGACACCACCTATATTAAACACGGTATAGTTCGTGTTTAATGACTTAGGTCCCACCGGAGATCGTTGAAAAAGCAACAATCTTTGGTCCTACAGAGGATTCGTTTTTATTGACTAGTGTGAAGTCCGTGGAAAAGACAGCTCGCCCTTCCCCCGCTCAACACCCGCCGCACACTTCCCCGCAGCCGGTGCAACGGCGCACGCGATCACTGTCCCCTTCCCGCATGGCAGTCCTTCGCTACCTCGAAGAACAACCCACCCCCGTCACACTTCACCACGTCGCCAAGGCTCTAAACCTCCACGAAAACACCGTCCGCGGGCACCTCGACGCCCTCCTGAACAGCGGATATGTCACACGCACCCAAGAACACGCCGAACGGCGAGGCCGCCCCGCCTGGTTGTGGCGCCCCGTCATGTGCGACAACTCCGAATACGCACAGCTTGCTGCTGCACTGGCCGCAACCATCCACCGCACCTCCCCCGCCCCCGAACTTGCCGCCAAAGAAACGGGCAACGAATGGGGACACAACCTTGTGGCCCACCTTGGATTAGCCCCCACAGACACACCAAGCACACCGGCACCCGCCACCTCCCAACCTGACCTCACCGCAGTCGACGATGTCTCTCAGGTGCTGTCTCACCTCGGGTTCGCCCCAGTACGCGGAGCAACAACAGCAGCCGGTTCCCTGCCCCACGCCACAGACACCCGCATCGAACTCACCCGCTGCCCCCTGATAGATGCGGCACGCAGGTACCCTTCCATTGTGTGCAGCGTCCACCTGGGACTGATTGAGGGCGCTGCCGAAGCGATGGGACACCACGCCTCTGGGTCCCAACTCATCCCCTTCGCCACCCCTGATGCGTGCGCTCTCCACCTGCGCCTGCACGGCACATCACCTGACACAGGCGCTACTGAGCGCACATCACTCACTCCCCCACCAGCAGGGAATTCCCGTGGGGAGACAATCCGGGAAGGCACCACCCCGTGACCGAGCGCCGCCGTATCCCCGCCCGCGCGTTGCTCATCCTGCCAGCCGGTGCCGCCATGGTGTTGGGGCTCAGCGCCGCCCTGCAACTCCTTGGGGTGTGGGCACCCTTTGCCACCTCGCGCCTCGCCGACCAACACGGTTACCTGATGACACTTGGGTTCGTGGGCACCCTCATCGCACTGGAACGCGCAGTCGCATTAGGCACCTGGTGGGGGTATGCCGCGCCGGTGTTCCTGGGCGCCGGCAGCCTGGCGGCAGTGACCGCGTTACCTGCCGGTGTCGGCGCCTGGGGTGTTGCTGCGGGAACTGTTGCTCTTGTTGTTCTCTACCGTCCGCTGTGGTTACGCAACCGGGATGAGGCTGTTCTCGTGCAGGCGCTGGGCGCTGTGTGTGCTGCGGTGGCCGCGTTGTTGCGGGCTGGTGGGGTCCCAGTCTCTGTTCTTATTCCGTGGCTGGCTGGTTTTGTTATCCTCACCATCGCTGGCGAACGTCTTGAACTCGCCCGGTTCGTCATGGGTCCCCGCGCGAACACCGTTCTGGCATCAGCGGGTGTTACCTATCTGTGCATCAGTGTGGCGGCGTTGTTGTGGCCGCTCGTTGGCTACCCGCTTCTTGGGGTGAGTGTGCTCGCGTTGACGGCGTGGCTAGCCACCCACGATGTTGCACGAACGATGATCACGACCACAGGCCACACCCGGTTCATGGCGGCGTGCATGCTTGCCGGGTATGGGTGGTTGCTGGTGGCAGGTGTCATCTGGGTTGGTGGACCCGCGTTTTCTGGCGGCCCTTACGATGCGGTCATTCACGCGGTGTTTATAGGGTTTACGATCTCGATGATCATGGCGCATGCGTCCGTGATTTTGCCCGCTGTGATCCGCCGACCATTGCCCTACCGCCCTGTCATGTGGGTTGCTGCGGTGACCGTCCATGCTGGGCTGGTGGCGCGGATCTGGTTGGGTGACCTGCTTGGTTTACCGTCGTGGCATACGGCTGGCGGGGTTGCGAACGTCATCGGGTTGGCTGGGTTTTTTGTTCTTGCGTTGTGGTCTGCGGTCCGTGCCGCCCGCGCTCGTGAAGGGGTGTCCGCATGACGATGCGTTCGTTACCGATTGCCCGGGCTGATTCTGCCCGCCCCACCCGCCGTGGTTTCCAGCCGATGCGTGATCTGCCCGCAGTGATCTGGTTACTGCTCGCGGTAGTGGCGACGGTGGTGCACCAGTGGATTCCGGCACCACGGTGGCTCATGTTGCACGTGGTATTTTTGGGGGCAATTTCCCATTCCATTGTGGTGTGGTCCCAGCATTTTGCGGTGGCGTTACTGCACGCCCAAATCACCGATGCGCAACGACGCCATCAAACGCAGCGTCTTGTTGCGTTGAATGTGGGTACCGTCATCGTGGTTGTGGGGGTAGTGGGGTCGTGGTGGCCGGTAACGGCGATCGGGGCGACCGCTGTTGGTGGTGCGGTGCTGTGGCACGGGGTGTCATTGTGGCTCAGGCTTCGGTCCGCGTTGGGTACCCGGTTTGCGTCAACGGTACGGTTCTATCTTGCTGCGGCCGTGTTTTTACCGGTGGGTGCGGTGTTGGGCACGATGTTGTCACATGGATTCGCGGACCCCACTCACGCCCAGGTGAAGTTATCGCACGCGTTGATGAACGTGCTGGGGTGGATGGGGTTGACCATTGTGGGCACACTCATCACACTGTGGCCGACTATGTTGCGCACCAAACTGCGTGATGACTCTCTTCCTGCTGCTACCAGGGCTTTACCCGTGTTGGTTGGTGGTGTCACGGTCGCTGCGGTGGGTTCCCTGCTGGGGTGGCTGTGGGTTGTGGGTGCCGGTCTTGTTGTGTACGTCGCGGGTCTCGTGATCCTGGAGATCCCCCTGGTTCGCACCGGGTGGGTAAAGAAACCTTCGTCTTTTGCTGCGTTGTCCGTTGCCGCCTCACAGTTGTGGCTGGTGGGCGCACTGGTGTATCTCACCGTGTGGGTGCTGCGTGCTGCACCCCAAGATGACTGGGCGTTGGCTCACACCCATTTTTCGTGGATCTCACCGTTCCTTGCGGCCGGGGTTGCGGTCCCGGTGCTGTTGGGGGCGTTGTCCTACCTGATTCCGGTGTCACTGTCACGGGGTCCTGCCTCGGCGCGCGCCGCGAACGCCGCCATTGACCGTGGTGCCTGGTTCCGTATCACCGCCGGGCACGGGGCGCTGCTGGTGTGCGCGCTGCCGGTGCCGTCCATTGTTCGGGTGGCTGCATCACTGGTGTATGTTGCGGCGATGGGAGCGTTCCTGGTTCTCATGGTCCAGGCGATTCGGGCCGCCCGTCACGCTCACGCTGACCCCACCGCTCATCTTGCTTCTCCCGCTGCTCCCACGTCTTCTGCCGCCGGGGGAACTGGTCGCCCTGGACCGATGGCCCCTCATGGGGAGAGACCTCGCGGGCAAGTAGCTGGTCAGGCTGCTTCAGGGGTGGTTGCTGTCGTTGTTGCGGTCGTCCTGGGAGTGATCGCGGACCCGTCCGCGTTAGGGTCTGGCGCGTTGGGTGGCGTCGCTGGTGACCGGTGGGGTGTGTCCACCGGTGCGCCCGCGTCCGGCGCGTTGGGGGGTGAGGTTCACCCCACCGGTGACACGGTCACTATCGATGTGGATGCCCGTGACATGCGCTTCACCCCGGACACCGTCACTGTTGACCCCGGTGATCGTCTAGTTATTAACCTCACCAACACGGACCCCACTGACGTGCACGACTTGGTGTTCGCCAACGGAGTATCATCCGGGAGACTCGCAACCGGTGACTCCACCACTGTTGACGTTGGGGTCATTTCTGGCCCAATGGACGGGTGGTGCTCCATTATTGGGCACCGGCAGATGGGCATGGTTTTCACCGTCACAACCACCAGCGACACCACCGAACCCAACGCTAGTGACACCTCCGAACCCGGCTCCGATCCGGGAACGGACCACTCCACCATGGGGCATGGCACCACTGGAACTGACAATGAACCAGCGGACTCTGCCGCCACCGATTTTGACCCCATGGCAACCCCACCAACAGATTTCACAGCACGAGACGCCGTGCTGCCGCCACTGCCCGCCGCACCCAGTGACGGCAGCCCCACCGTGCATCGGGAAACGTTTGAGATCGTGGAAAAAGACATTGAGGTCGCCCCCGGCGTCACCCAACGCCTGTGGACCTTCAACGGGGTTGCCCCCGGTCCCACCCTGCACGGACGGGTGGGAGACATCTTCGAGATCACACTGGTCAACAACGGCAGTATGGGCCACTCCATCGATTTCCATGCCTCCAACCTGGCGCCTGACACCCCCATGCGCACCATCCCACCAGGGGAAACGTTGGTATACCGGTTCACTGCGGAGCGCGCCGGGATCTGGATGTACCACTGCGGGACCATGCCCATGACCGCGCACATTGCCAATGGAATGGCAGGCGCAGTCATCATCGAACCTGATGACCTACCCGAAGTAGACCGCTCCTACGTGCTCACCCAGTCCGAGTTCTACCTTGGCCCACAAGGCGGAACAGTCGATGTGGACCGGGCTTTGTCTGGCGGTCACGCCGCCGACATGGTGGCGTTCAACGGGTACGCCAACCAGTATGTTGCACACCCACTAACCGCTGTCACCGGGGAACGAGTGCGCATCTGGGTTCTCGACATCGGCCCCAACAAGCCATCCTCCTTCCACATTGTGGGGGGCCAGTTTGACCGGGTGTGGTTTGAGGGACAGTACATCCTCGGTTCTGCATCCGGACCAGCACACGGGACAACAGGCGGGTCCCAAGCGTTAGGGATGCACGCCGCCCAAGGCGGTTTTGTGGAGTTAACCTTCCCCGAAGCTGGACATTACCCGTTTGTCACCCACATCATGGCGGACGCTGAGAGGGGCGCCCGCGGAATTGTTCACGTCACAGAAAGCACACCATGACACACCGCGTCTTCCCTGGCCTTCGCGACCTTGACGACATCACCACGACCACGGCTATCCCGCAATGCCCAGTCAAACATTCCCCATCAGGGCAACACTTTGTGTTGGGTCACCCTGAGGTAACCCAGGCGGCGGCCGCCCCAGACACGTTCTCCGCAAGCGTGTCACCGCGGGTATCTGTCCCCAATTCCATGGACGGCGCTGAACACGCCGCTTACCGGACCATCATTGACTCCTACTTCACAGCTGCACGAATGGCCACATTCGAGCCCACATGCCGTGCCATCACACGTGACCTCATGTCACAGCTCACGTTCAGTGCCCCCACCGACGTCATGGACACCTTGGCGCAACCGTTTGCGAACCGTGTGCAAACCGCGTTCATGGGGTGGCCCACCACCTTGCAACGTCCACTTGAAGAGTGGGTGCGCAAGAACCACGCGGCGACCCGCGCTCAGGACCGGGCGGCAATGATTCGGGTGGCCACCGAGTTCGACGGGTACATTGTTGAACAGTTACAGGTGCGCCGCAATAACCCCACAATGACCGATGTGACCGCTGACCTGGTCCGTGAAACTCGCGACGGCGTTCCCCTCACTGACGAGCAACTCGTGTCCCTTATTCGCAACTGGACGGTGGGGGAACTCGCCACCATCGCAGCGTCTGTGGGCATCATCGTCGCGTGGCTTGCCGCCCACCCACGGGAAAGTGCACAGGTGCGTGACCTGCACGCTTTAGGGTTGGACATGGCGGTAGTGTCCGACGAGATCTTGCGTCTTCATAGCCCGTTTCTCGCCTCACGACGCCGCACCACCACAGACACCACAGTTGCCGAAGACATGATTGCCGCGGAAAGCCGCGTCAACCTCATGTGGGCAACAGCGAACCTCGACCCGCGTGCGTTCCCCAACCCGTTAGATTTCGACCCGCTACGCAACCAGGACGCCAACGTCCTGTACGGGCACGGAACCCACTACTGCCCCGGCAAACCCCTCGCCCACTTGGAACTACGCATCATCCTCGACGAACTGTTCACGCACACAACTCACATCACACCAGCATGGGACGGGGACCTACCACGTCAGGCGCTGTACCCGACCGCTGGTTTCACTGAGGTACCAGTGATCCTCCACCGCACTCACGGGTGAACTGACACCGACACAATGCGACGCCCCTGGACAGTGTGCACACGAATAGTTCGCTCCCCCACCGTGACCTCATCGCCCACCACCGCGAGCCGGCCCAGGTGAGCCAACACAAAACCAGCCACGGTTTCGTACGGGCCATCGGTGAGTTCTAACCCGGTTTGCTCAGCGAATTCCTCGATAGTCAACCCAGCACTAACGGTCCCATCGTCGGGTTCTTCCACCAGTGGGTCATACTCATCGCGAATATCTCCCACCAGTTCCTCAACAAGGTCCTCCAACGTCACAATGCCGTCAGTGCCACCGTACTCGTCCACAACCGCTGCCATCTGCAAGCCTTGCATCTGCAACGTGTGGAGCGAAGGGAACAGTTTATTAGTCACCGGAAACGCGAGCATAGGACGGGTCACATCACCAACCGTCACAGCATCTGGGTGACGCCCACGCGGCGCCTGAAGCACATCGCGAATATGCACAAACCCACGAAGATCATCAAAACCCTCACCACTGACGGGGTAACGAGAATACGGTTGCTCTCGCACAAGTTCAGCGGCCTCACTCAGTGACAATGCCGCTGGAACAAACACCACCTCACCCCGCGGCCGCATCACCTCACCAATGGACCGTTCCGCAGCACTAAACACATCAGTAATGAGTTGACGCTGGTCCTCCGGCAACCCCTCATGAGCAGTAACAATCTCGCGCAACTCCTCCTGCGTCATGTCCCCAGAACGGGCTGACGGGTCACCACCCAACACACGCACCACAGCATTGGTCGACCGGGACAACAACCAAATCACCGGCCGCATGAGCGTCGCAAACCGGTCCAGAGGCGGTCCAACCGCGAGCGCAACTTGCTCAGAACGTTGCAACGCGATGCGCTTAGGCACCAACTCCCCAAACACCAACGACAGATACGCGATGACGAGCGTCAACCCAAGCAACGACACCGTGTCTGCTGCCGCCTGTGGTAACCCGATGCTGCGAAGAGCGGGAACAAAATCCGGGGCAAGAGTTGATGCACCATACGCGGCTGACAAAAACCCGGCGACAGTCACACCAATCTGCACAGCCGCAAGGAAACGGTTCGGGTCACGGGCAACATCAGCGACCCGACGCCCACGCGCCCCACGGCTCTCAAGCTGGTTGATTTGAGACTCACGAAGAGAGACAAGGGCGAACTCCGTCCCCGCGAAAACTCCGCCAATCAGCACAAACAGCAGGACAAGACCAATATTGGCCAGTGTGTCAGCGTCCACGGGAGTCGCTACTTTCTGAGGTCGGACAGGTCAGGAGGTAACACCAACTCAGGGAGTTTCGCTGCCCTCCTGCGGCGCACAATGTACGCCGCGTGCCACTGGGGATTATCCATGTGCTCATGTGCAGCACGAATCGTGGACACCCATTCATCGTTCCATGTTGTGTGTGGCAACGAAAACCCTGACGCTTCCAATCTGACTCTGGCGTGATAACCGGTCACTACGTCACGCCGGTTCGTCCACGTGTCCGCGAGAAGGATGCGCCCATCACGGTCAACAGTCTCGGGGCGGCGCAACTGCCGAACCACCGCAACAACACCCCACGTCCCAAGAGCAGCAACAACACACGCGATAGCAAAACCCATGACGACTCCTTAATTCCCACGTGTGTTCACCGTAGCGGAGCGGGGGTACTCGGGAGAAGTCAGGTCGTTGACCAAGGGTGTTGTCAGCCTGAGTTAATCGTCAGTCGAGTGGGTCACGCACAAGAGGGCACGTCATGCAGTGTCCACCGCCGCGCCCGCGCCCTAGCTCCGCACCCACAATAGGAAGCACCTCAATACCTGCTGTGGTGAGGAGGTCATTAGTTTTCGTGTTCCGGTCGTAGGTGTACACCACCCCTGGGCGCACAGCGACCGCGTTGTTACCCGAGTCCCACTGTTGACGTTCTGATTCGTAGGCGTCACCACCAGTGTTGATGACCCGCAACCCGTCAAGGCCCATCGCCTGAGCAACAACGTTAATGAACGTTCCCTGCCCATGGTCAGTGACATGCGAGCGGCCTGGGCGCCCATCAGGGCGCAACGTGAACGTGTGAATGGAATCCACAATCCGTGGGTACACGGTGACGATGTCACGGTCAGCAAACGTAAACACCGTGTCCAAGTGCATAGCCGCCCGTAGCTTAGGCATCCCGGCAACAATGACTTGGTCGGCTGCACCGCGCTGAAACAGCGTATCCGCGACCTGGGTGATCGCTTGGCGTGACGTGCGTTCACTCATCCCAATGAGAACCACTCCATCACCCACCGGCATCACGTCCCCACCTTCAAGTGTGGCTTGCCCCCAGCGTTGTTCCGGGTCACCCCACCACACGTGTGCACCCACGAAGTCTGGGTGGAACAGGTAGATCGCTTTCATCAGGAGCGTTTCATCGTGACGGGCACGCCAGTACAGCGGGTTCATCGTGACCCCGCCGTAAATCCAACAGGTGGTGTCACGTGTGTACAACGTGTTGGGCAAGGGCGGCATTAAGTAGTCGCGGGCATCAGCGGAACCGCGCACCAACAGCATTGTTGGTGGACGGAACTCAGCGGGCACATCGTCAATGGATAACCCACCAATGAGGTGCTCAGCGAGGTGCTGCGGAGGGAGGGTTTCTAGGTAGGTGCGTACCGAATCCACCAAACCGATTCCCACCAGGTTCGCCGTGATTTTGCGGTCCAAAATCCAATCCCGCCCACCCGGTTGAATCAGTGTTTGCGCAAGCAGGTCATGAAGTTCAACAACGTCCACACCCTGCGCCTCAAGAGAACGCACAAACGCCGCGTGGTCTTCTTGGGCGCGGTCAACCCACAGCACGTCATCAAACAGCAGGTCACTGGAGTTTGTGGGGGTGAGCCGCCGATGCGCGAGCCCGGGCCTACAGACCAGCACTTTACGGAGCGTCCCCACCTCCGAATGAACACCGTATGTGTGGGCTGGACGTTGCGACTCAGTCATGAGGTTCCCTCCGTGTGACGGTACGAGGCAGCACCCCGATCAGGAGTGCTGCTGTGTCGATCCTGCCACGTCACCAGCAGTTACGCGATCCACGGTGCGCTAGCAGCGAACAACCGTGGGCGTTTCCGCACTCGCCGAGAAATGGACACACATGTCCACTTAGGATGAAGGTAACCGCGCAGGCCCTGCTGCGTGAACCACCGTTCCCGTAGCGGGTCTCCCCTCACAAAGGAACAACCATGAACATCTCAGGGAAAGTCTTCGTTGTCACTGGTGGCGGAAACGGAATCGGCCGAGAAGTTGTCCTCCAACTCCTGGGCGAAGGCGCACATGTCGCCGCCGTCGACCTCAACGCAGAGGCACTCGCACACACCACCACACTCGCTGGAGCCGGTGACCGGCTCACCACCCACACCGTGAACATCACCGACCGCGACGCCGTTCACGCCCTACCCGACCAGATCATTGCCCACCACGGCAACGTCGACGGTATCGTGAACGTCGCAGGAGTGATCCAACAGTTCGTGCGCATCATCGACCTTCCCTACGAAGAAATCGAGAAAGTCATGAACGTGAACTTCTGGGGCACCATGCACATGGTCAAAGCGTTCCTCCCCCACCTGGTGACACGCCCCGAAGCGACCATCCTCAATGTCGCCTCCATGGGAGCGTACGCACCCGTACCCGGCCAAGCCGTCTACGGAGCGTCCAAAGCCGCAGTGTCACTGCTCACCGAAGCGCTCTACGCAGAACTCAAAGACACCGGCGTGAACGCCACCGTGATCTATCCCGGGGCGATCGCCACCGACATCAGCAAAAACTCCGGGATCACAACCCCCGGCACGGCAAACAAAGATGCCGCGTCGACCCACAAAACAACTCCCGCACCTGTTGCGGGACGTGTCATCGTGGACGCCATCCGGGACGGGAAATTCCGGGACACCATCGGCGCAGACGCCGCCATGATGGACCGGCTGCACCGACTCTCACCCAAACGCGCAACCGACATCATCGCCAAGAAAATGGCCGACCTTCTGGGCTAACCACCTGTTTCGTCAGGACCGTGTCCACCCACCGAAGCACGGCGGGTGCATCACAACACTGAGGTGACATCACGGTGATGTGGCGAGGTCAAGAGGGAACGTTCAATGAGGTGGCGGGCCCGCTCAACCCGGTCTTCATCATGGGTGTGACTCACCGTGGAGGTGACACCTTCGAACATCGCCCACGCGGTCAACAGGTCGCGTGGGCGAACATCTGCCTGAAACACCCCTGCATCCCGCGCTGCTGCAACTGGTTCCGCCAACACGTGTTCAATACGTTTTACCAGGAGTTCCAACGCTTGCACATGCTCCCGGGAGTCAAGCACCCACCGCGTCATACCTGGGGTGCGCTGCTGCTGGTCCAATGTTGCCCGCAACAGGCGCGCCGCGATGTGCGGATCTCCTGGCGCCACCTCAATGGCAGCCTCAAGCTCTGCCACTCGCCGTTCAAACACCGCAAGAATCAGCGCAGCCCGGTGGGGGAAATGCCGGTATAGCGTTCCACGCCCCACCCCGGCGGCGTGCGCGACTTTCTGCAACGCCACGTGCGGACCATGCACCCCGAACACCTCCTCAGCAGCAGCAACAAGGCGTTCACGGTTGCGGCGGGCATCAGATCGTGCGGTCATCCCTTGAGTGTAACGGCGCTGTTCGGTGTTGAGCCCACCACAGGACGGGGATGAGGAGGATCGAGAGGAGCCCTCCGGAGAGGGACAGGACGGCGAAGCTACTGGCGGAAACAACCACACCAGACATAGCCCCGCCACCTGCGCCTGCGAGCGCGATGAGGACGTCGATGGCGCCGAGTCCTCCGGCGGTGAAGCCGAGTCCTAGTCCGAGGCGTCGTCCGAGGCGGTGGGTGAAGCGGCCGACGAGGAATGCGGAGAGTGCGGAGCCGAGGGTGAACAGTGCGGTGGGTAGTCCGCCGACTGCGTCGGTTCCGAGGAGGTCTTGGGCGAGGAGGGCTCCGACGGTGATTCCTGCGGTGAGTCCGGCTCCGCCGAGGATTTGGCTGGCGACGACGACGCGGAGGGAGCGTCGTTGGATGTGGGCGATGTCGGTGTGGTTGTGTGCCACACCCACTTCTCCATTACTCCACGTTTTCATGGATATACGGTATCGCGGTGGCAGGATGCACAACCATGGGCCAAGTGCCTCTTTCGCCGTTCTGTGTTCTCTGGTTGACTAGTTGAAACGGACAATGATGTCCGTTTGGGTTCCCGCCCGTTGAACCAACCCTGAGGGAGCACACAATGAGCAACACAAACCCGACCGTCGATGTACTGGTTGTCGGTTCTGGCGCTGCCGCGTTGACCGCCGCACTATCCGCTGCTGATGCAGGTCAAAGCGTCCTTGTTGTCGAATCAACCACGCATATTGGCGGCTCAACCGCCATGTCAGGTGGGGGAGCCTGGCTTCCGAACAACCCGATCATGAAAGAAGCTGGAGTCACAGACTCCTATGAACAAGCCCGCACCTACATGGATGCAGTCATCCGAGTGGGGGCACCAGCGTCCACCCCTGAACGGCGAGATGCCTTTGTCCGCACCTCCCCCACCCTCGTCTCATGGCTTCGGGACCTCGGATTTGAGTGGGTTTACGGCAAAGGCTACTCCGACTACCACCCAGAGGAACCTGGCGGCATGGCGATCGGCCGCGCTGTTGAAGGTGCCGCATGGAACGTCAAGAAACTCAGTCCCGCTGACCGTGCACTGATCCGAGCTGGCGTCCCCATTCCCATGCACACCTTTGAGGTGGGAACGTTCATGCGCGCTTTTGTGTCCCTCAAAGGGTTCGCAAAGGCCGTACAGATCATTGGTGTTCGAACCATCGGTGGACGTCTCGTAGGCCGACAACTGATGACGTGCGGCCAATCCATGATTGGCCAACTCTTACACCTTGCCCGCCAAAAAAACATCACCATCTGGACTGACGCGCCACTCATCGCCCTCACAACGGACGGCGGCCGGGTCACCGGGGCGCGCATCGACAAACAAGGACGGCGAGTGACCGTCACCGCAGAACGTGGCGTCATTATTGGTGCGGGTGGGTTCGCACACAACGCCGACATGCGGAACACCTACGGCCCACACCCAGCATCGACACAGTGGACATCTGCGAACCCCGGGGACACTGGCCTCCCCATCACCGCAGCTCAAGAAGTTGGCGCAGATGTTGCCATCATGGACGAAGCATGGTGGGGGCCTACCGCCCTTGACCCAGCAACTGGCACCCCCTCATTCCTTGTCTCCGAACGTTCCTGGCCCCACACCATGATCGTTGACTCCGCCGGGCGACGATTCATGAACGAATCCGCGTCCTACGTAGACTGCGGGCACGCACAATACGCCCACAACCAGGACACTCCCGCCATCCCGGCATGGATGATCATGGAATCTCGACACCGCAACCGCTACCCCTTCGGGTTTGCTCTGCCACGGATGACACCAAAGAAAATGATCGAGTCGGGGTACTTCGTCGTCGCAGACACTCTGGAAGAACTCGCACAAAAAATTGGGGTAGACCCCACTGGACTCGTTGACGAAGCACAAAAGTTCAGTACATTCGCTGAGAGCGGGAAAGACACCGACTTTGGGCGTGGAGACTCCGCCTACGACCATGTCTATGGTGACCCTGCGTACACAAAAAACCCCAACCTGGGTGCGATCAGTAAGGGCCCGTTCTACGCAACCGCAATCTACCCCGGTGACCTGGGCACAAAAGGGGGCATCGTCACTGACGAGCATGCCCGCGCGCTCCGTGCAGACGGAACAGTGATTGAGGGACTGTACGCTGCAGGTAACTCTTCAGCATCCGTCATGGGTGACCGTTACCCTGGTCCTGGTTCGACGATCGGACCAGCCATGGTTTTCGGTTATATTGCAGGTCAACACGCCGCCACCGTGGCATCGTAGCGTGGAGTTCTGCGGTTGCTGAGCTCAGTGTGTGCTGCGTGATACCGCCGAGCTACCCTCAACCTGGGGAACTGTGAACGTCCAGCCGGCAGCGCGCAGGCGTGGGATGAGTTCGGCGACTGCGTCCACAGTGTTGCTGCGCTCTCCACCGCCGTCATGCAGCAGGATGATGGAGCCGGGTGTGACTGTGAGTAGCCGGTCGAGGAGGGTTGGGACCCCCGGTGGGTCCCAGTCCTCGACAACGAGGTTCCACTCTAAAGGGATCATGCCTAGTGTTGTGGCTACGTCGATTGTGTCACCCCAGTTGCCGTAGGGGGCACGGTAGAACGGGACCGTGGCGCCGGGGGCAGCAGTGTGGATGGCGTGGAGGGTGGCGGTGAGGTCGGCGTGGACCTGTTCGCGGGTCATGGTGGAAAGGTCATCGTGTTTCCACGAGTGGTTTCCTAACAGGTGGCCCGCATCAACGATGCGCACCACCCGGTCGGGGTGGGCAACTACCTGTTCACCGACAAGGCAGAACACAGCCGGGACCTGGTGGTGGGCGAGAACGTCAAGGAGTCGGTCGGTATCCGGTGGGTTCGGTCCGTCATCAAAGGTGAGGACCACTGTTGGTGCACCACTGGGTGAGGGGACACATCGACGTGGGGTCACAGTGGCGGTAGTGTCACGTGTCATCCCGGTACGGTACCACGGCCGTTGCGGCGTCTTTGTGGGCCGTTGAGACTACTCAGTGGCGCGCGGCTCGTCAGCGACTTTGATGTGGAGGTTGTAGTTTCGACCATCTACCTCACTAATTGTGACCACCGAGTCGAGTACGGTGGGGTCTTCAGCGAACGTGATCACACAGTCGACTTGTTCGTCGTTGACGAGCTTGACGCGTTCTTCCCCACAGTCCAGCAGTGGTTCTAACCCGATGTTGTATTCCTGCATGAGGAGGTTACTTGCTGTTTGGGCAATGTCCTCTGGGGCAACAGTGAGGTAGGCCTGAGCTTTCATGGAGCATGCTCCGAGTGTGAAAGCGGTGGAGAGGAGAAGAGTTGACGTGATCAGACGTCGTGTACGCACCAGAGTGTCCTTACTTCGTGTGGGCGCCTTGCCGCAGGTGACGCGGGACGTGACCGTGTGACAGTGCTTGTTGTGGGAGTCGTTCTTCACCCTACGGGTTGTTCGGTGGAGGGTCGGGGTTTTCCACAGGTGACAGGGACCCCTCCCCACGGCTTACCCGTGGGGTTGAACAGTCAGGTCGGCGTGCATGAGCCGGAATGTGTCCCAGTAGTCGGCTGTTTGGTCGCCGGCGCACGTCGCAGTGAGTTGGATGATGTCGACTGCGTGCGGGTGGGAGACCTCAACGAGTGTGATCATTTGTGCGATGGTGATGGTTCCGTGATGCCGGTAGGCGTATTCGATGTGGTACGCCGGGAACCCGTCCACTGTTGTCTCTGTCCGGCCGCGTTCAGCGTAGTCGGGTAGTTGGGTGGCTCGCTGGTCAAGTTCTGTGCGTTGGTTGTGCAGAGCGCCCGTGGCTGCTCGCCGCACTGTGCCAATGATGTTGGGTGTGAAGCCTTGTGGTGGGGTGTGGGGGCGGGCAGCAAACTGTGTCCCCATGGTGGGGTCGGGTTGCCACGTCTCTGGGATGGGAACGGTGAATCCGGTGAGCGCGGGAAATTCTGTACTGGGGTAGCGAATGCTCGGCATGCTGTCCTTTCTCGTGTGTGGTTTGTTGAGTTGGATTTGTCGATGTGGTGTGACCGTCTTAGTCGAACCAGTTGCGGGGGTCGATATTGTCGCCGAGGTCAGCGATGACTTCTTTGGGGTCAATGTCAATGGAAAGGTCAAGGCCAACACCAAGCCCAATTGCCGCACCGAGTTCCAGGTCCAGGGCGACCCGGTCGAGGGTGATCGCAGCATCAAATTCTGCGTTCACTCCGGCGCCAGCGTACCCGGTGAGACCAACACCGACCTCACCCCCGGACACACCGAGTTGCGCGCCAAGGCTGGCTTCGGCTCCAACCATTGCGTCACCTTGGAGGGCCAGTGACGCCCCATCTTTACCGATGCTGGCTTCTGCTTTCGCTTCTGCCCGCGCCCCTGCGGTGGCGGATGCTGTGCCGCCCAGTGACAACACACCGTAGTTGATGGAACCGGCTGCGTCAGCGGTGACACCGACTGTTGCGGATGCGTGGGTGCTGGCCACAAGGTTGCCGTCACTCATGTTGACGCCCGCACCAGCGGTCGCCATCACCCCCGCCTGGTAGCTTGCCTCTCCAGAACCGTTCCACCCGGCGTTGTTTCCAAATGATCCGCTCGCTGAGTCTTGGTGGCCTTTTAGCCAGTGGTGTGTGGTGTTCATCCCGGTCACGCCTACGCTGAAAGGTCCACCTGGTTTGGGGTCCTTCTCCGGTGATGCTGGGTCGTGTGGGATGGAATGGTGATAGGTGGTGTTTGAACGGGAGTGGTCGTTGGTCCATGTCGGACGATCGAGGTCAAACATGGGTGCGCTGTGTGGGCCGTCAGTGGAGGTCGTGTGCTGCCATCGGGGCGCAGCTTCGCAGATGAGCAGGGTGTTGAATTGCCCGGTGATGGCGGCTGCTGCGTTCTCGTATGCTCGGGCCCAGTAAGCCACCTCGGCGGAGAATTCTGTGGCGAGCGCAGGGGTGACGGGGATGTGGCTTTCGGCCTCTAGCCGCCGTAAGTGTTCCAGTGGTGTGCGGGCCTCGGTGATGTAGGTCGTCAGTTTGGAGGCAAGGTCGTTGAGAGCGGTGACGGTGTCTGCTGCTCGGCGGGTCCGTTGCTGCATGTGCCCTGTGCTGGTTAAGGTTTGGACCGCTGCACCGGTCATGACATGGGGTACGCCGTGCCAGTGGTTGTCGAGTTCAGCGATATGGTGTTCGATGCGTTGGGCTGTTGTGCGGACGGCGTCCCGTAGTTGTTCTGCTGCCGTGAGCGTGTAGGTGGCGTAAGGGACTGTGGTCATTGGTGCGAGGGGGTGGACCACATGATGGTGGCCCTGGTCATGGAGGTGATGTTCGGCATCACCCTGTGAGCAGGATTGCTGTAGGCGCGAAAGTCGTCACTCATCCAGGTGTCGGCGGTGACGATAGCGCCTTGGGCTTCCTCGAGGATGGTGATTCCGTCGGTGATGATGTCAATGGTGGTGGCCATAGCGCTTGCCTGGGAGGTGAGGACGTCTGCGACGTAGCTGGCAACGTTCGGGTCACTGATGGACTGGGCAGTGTGCGCTTGGTTGGTCAGGCTCGATGCTCCACGAACTGAGGTGGTGGTCAGGTCACTGGTGAGGGCACGTGCGTGGCTGACGAAAGCACGGAATGCGGGCAGGTTCAGGGTGTAGTCGGTGGTCATGGTGGTCACAGTCACCCGCGGCGGGCAAGTGCACTGAGGCGGGAGCAGGTGAGTTGTGTGGTGTCGTGGGCGCTCATCACGGCGTCTTTGAGTGCGTGGATTGTGGCGAGTACGTCGTTGGCGCGGGCGGTCCACTGTTGTTCGTGTGCCTGGTAGTGCTCTGACACCCCGGTGGCTTCATAGTGTGCCATCGCTGCGGCGACATCACGTTGTCGTTGGGTGATGAGGTGTTCCAGTGCGGCCGCGGCGTGTGTCATGGCGCTGTGTGTGTCATTGAATGCTGTGCGTGACGCGCTGATCACGGTGGTCATCAGTGCCCCCTTTCCCTGTGCTGTAGCGCATGCCCTGATGTTGTTGAGCCTAAAGGGCTGATAGGGGGTACAAGGAGTTATCCACAGGTCGCAGGTGGCCGGTGACAGTAGTGACTTCGCTCGGTTTTCATGCGCGCGGTTCGAGGAACCCTTGGCGGCATGTCCGGGTGGCGATGAGTCCTGCTGCTAGGAGCACGACTGCAAGGGTGGAGGTGAACGGGTGAACGGTGAGAAGAACGTTCCACCAGTAGGGCGTTGTGTTTGGGGCGTATCCGAACATGAAGGGAATGGTGAGCATGATGAGAGGGAGAATCCACATTTTCACGCTTGTGAATGCGGCAGCACTCAGAATACAGATTCCCTGGTAGAACACGGTTGCCCACCATAGTTGAGCGGTGATCTCAGGAAGCACATCAACTGACGCGAACCTGTGCATTGCCCAGGCGGCACCGAGCAGGTAGACCCATTGGGTGAGGACAACGGCGGCAAGCAGAATGGTGCGGTGTTGTGCAAGGCGCGGGGTGGCGACCTGTTCCATGTCGGGGGTGCTGCTGTGGCTGAGTAGTGCTGCTGTGGCCCCGAGGACACCTGGAATCAAGAAGGTCATGGGGGTGTCCAACGCAAGGTTGAGGCTGGCTATTGCGTAGGGTGCATCGGCGTACCGGCACAACACGATGACGAGGATAGCGGCAAACAACAGTGGGATGAGCGGCCGCCTGGTCAGGAGGAATGTGCGCACAGGGCGTGCAGGTGGTCCTTGTGTGGTCACGCTGTGGAGGCTTCCAGCAGGGTGAGGTAGTGCGCTTCGAGGGTGGTCAGTGAGCGGTCATTGGGGTCGGGGGCGAGAACGTCGGGGGCCCCGTTGTAGGTGATTCTCCCGTTGTTCATCACAAGGAGGTGGTCGGCGGACGCCATGACATCTTCTATGAGGTGGGTGGAGATGATGATGGTTGATGCGGTGAGGGTTGTGAGGTAGGCGCGGAACTCAGCACGTTGTGCCGGGTCGAGTCCAGCGGTGGGTTCGTCAAGGAGGATGAATCGAGGGTTCCCAGCGGTCGCGGCGGCGATAGCGGCTCGTTGGCGCATTCCCCCGGAGAGTTTGCCGATGCGCGTTCTGGCTGAGTCTGTGAGGTTGACCGCGGTGATGGCGTCGTGTGCGTACCGGGCAATGTCTGCTGTGGGGATAGTGCGCATCCACAGGCAGTATTCCACGTAGTCGCGCACGGTGAGGGTTGGGTCGGCGGTGACGTGTTGTGGAAGATACCCCAGTTGGGAACGCACCGCTGCCAGGTTCACCCTTCCGGTTGTTGGGGTTCCGAAGACAGTGATGGTCCCTGATCTCGGGGGGAGTATGGTGGCGAGGGTGCGGATCAGTGTTGTCTTCCCTGCCCCGTTGGGTCCGAGTAGCCCAATGATTCGGGCTGGTGGGATCTCGCAGGTGAGGTTGTCAATCACGGTTGTTCGCCGGTAGCCCTGAGTCAGGTGGGACAGGGTGATTGCGGGGTCTGTTGTGTGGGTGGTGTGGTCTGTCATGAGGTTGTGAACGCTTCCACATCTAGTTCGCAGGTGGTGACGTAAGAGCGCAGTGCGTGAACCAGTGATGCGCGTTGTTCCTCTTCACTGAGGTTCGCCATGTGTTGTCCGATGCGTGCTCGTTCTTGGTCAATCTCGAGTGAGTCGCTGGAGAACCCTGAGTAGTCAATGTCTCCGTAAACGTAGTTTGTTGCCAGATCGAACAGAAGCATATGCACTTCTTCGTGACCGGCTGGTGGGCTAGCCAGGCCACATACCCAGTTGTTCTCATGCGACGCTGTGATGAATTGCGCGGCAGGCCAGCTTGGAAGTGACGCCCCGAAAGTAGCGATCTCCACGGGCTTCCCGTGAAGATCAGCCGTGGGTAGACCTGGTTGTGCATAGGAGAACGCGGGAAGTTCATCTCCAAGATCTACGGATAGCGCCCGAGCTCTCGCTGTTTGCGCGGCAAGGGAATCAAGGCGGTATTCGTCGGAGGTCCAGACACAGAACTCGTCGACGCCTACTTGGCGACACATTCTGTCGGCGACTGTTCCGGAGCGAACAGCGCTCGTGGGGTCGTACGAACCTGTGACCGCGATGAGGACAAGAATACCCACGAGGACAACGGCTGCTGAAGATTTGACGGCCGCTGTACGGTCCTCGGTACCCACGAACCGCGACGACAGGACCACGCCTGCCGTCGCAGCTGTGAGCATAAGCGCTAGTGACACGTATGCCTGAGGGTCAAAGATGCTCCATGTGTCGATTTCCCCAGGTGCGTAAATAATGTACATTCCTCCATACAGCGCGATGACAAATGACACCAGCGGCGCGATGAGTTTCTGCGACATAAGGCGCGCAACGAGTGTTCCCAAGAGCACAAGGAGGACCAAGTACAGCACGGTGTAATAGGTCAGGCTCAGGTCCAGGTATCCGCGGGCGTCCGCCAGCTTTGCTGCTCCAAAAACCACAACAGCAGTGGCAAGGAATGGCACCACCGCAAGGACAATAACGTCAATCAACGAGCCCATCAGGCGCATGCCTGTGCCATGCCGTGGAGATGCCGCGGACACCGCGTAGCGTTCCGCTCCATCGCGACGGTGCACTCGTACGGTCGCGAGTGCGCTAACTACTCCTCCAAGCCAGAGCAACGGAAGCCAAAATACCGCGCTCACCGCGTTGTAGGAATGCAACCAATCATTGCGGAATAACACGATAAACGTCAGAAAAGTCAGAGTGACGGTTACCAACGCCACAGCATTGTGGCGCCGCCACACCAAGAACTTCACAACAACAAGCCCTTTCGGCATCACAACGGTTAACCTGCACAATCCATCATGATGTGCACTGCCTGTGAGCCTACTGTCTCCCTTTGCGCAGGTCAAAAGTGTCTGTGCTACGTGACTCGCCCACCAGGCCACACCACGCAGCGCCTCGTGGCCGTACGCTACCGGTACAGGGGCGCAAGGGAACCAGCCCAGAACACCAGTGCAACAAGGGCGAGAGTGACACCCAGCACAGCCCAGTCTTTGCCCGTGAATCGTAAGTACGCCAAACGAATCTGCCGGCCACGACCGTCAACCGTCGCGTACGTGAACCCGCGCGCCTCCAACGACTCAACTGTTGTCCGCACCGACTTCGCGGTGTTCAGGAAAATCGGGTAAAACGTGAGAACCGCGAGTCGGCACCACTGGGCGAGAACACGCCACCCCAGCAGTCCTTTCTTTGCCACAGGTGCTGACCGTAACCGGTAGTTCTCAAACACAGTGGAGAACTGTTCAATGAGGATCGGCAACATCCGGTACCCATACGACACCCCAAACGTCACCATGTGGGGCATACGAAACGCAAGCATCGCATCGGAAAGCTTTTCCGGATCCAAGGACACAAACGCAGCCATCGACGCCAGCGACACTGCACCCAGTTTCAATGTGAGCTCGGCCAGCGCGATCACGGTATTGAGGTCCCCTCCGAAGAGCCACGCCGCGATGAACACGTAGACCGTTTCGATCCCAAGCCCAATGATGAACAAACCCAACAGGAGAGGGCCAACTCGGGCAATCGCGACGGACACGCACCCCAAGAGGAAAAGGCCAGCAAGTGTCGTGAGGTTGTGGGTAAACCACGGGACGATGGCAAGGACGAGATACCAGATGACAACCATGCGGGGGTCAAGGGTGGAGAACAGGCCACCTCGGGTGGCGTAAGCGGTACGGATGAGTTCAAGTTTGACCCATTCAACGGAAAGTACGTCGTGATGGCGGCGCATGTCAGTGTCCTTGGGGTGGGGTCGTTGCTGGCGTGGTGGGGTGCGTTGCAGTAGGCAGTGTGCCGTAAAAAGCGGCATACAACTCAGAGACGCTTAACGGGATTGGGTGGACACCGAGTGCGGCACCCATAGTGACAATGTCAGGTGGGGTGATGCGCGCTCGGGTGAGAATGTCCGGGTTGGCGAACAAGTCGCGTGGGTGACAGTCAGCAATGATGGTGCCGTTGTTGAGGACAAGAACCCGGTTAGCCCATTCGGCAACGAGTTGCATGTCGTGGGTGGCAACGACAGTGGCGTGGATGGAATCGGCAAGTTCAGTGAGCATGTGGGTGACGTCGTGGCGTGACCCGACATCAAGAGATGAGGTGGGCTCATCAAGGAGAAGAACAGTGGGACGCATAGCAAGGCCAATAGCAAGTGTGGCGCGGCGTTGTTGCCCACCGGAAAGGGTGCGACCGTCGCGGTGAGCGACGTCGCGGAGGCGCACCCGGTCCAGGATGCGGTTGACGAGCTTCTCCGTGTCAGGGTGTTTGCGTTGAGTGGGAAATAGGGCAACGTCGTCGGCGACGCTCCCGGTCAGGAGCATGAGTTCGGGATGTTGGTACAGGTAAGCAGCGTAACTGGCGTGGTGGGGTGCCGATTTGCTGCGAGTGTTGGTGTCCCCGAGTCTCACGGTCCCTTCTCTCGGGACGATAATCCCAGCGAGGAGGCGCATAAGAGTAGATTTTCCGGCTCCGTTTCCACCAACGAGGGCGATGCGGTCCCCCTGGTGGATGTCAACGCTCACGTCACGAAGAACGGGGTTGATTGTCCCAGACACTGATGTGTACCCGTGGGTGACGTTGATGGCTCGTGCGACGGTGTCTCCACTTCCGGCAGTGGTCGCTGAGTCGGTGAGGTGGGCGATGCCCGGCCATTGCGGGTCGACGGTGAGGTGAGCGTCCCGTATCATGTCGATGGCGGCGTCAGCGGTGCGGGGGGTTCCCGTTAAGCCGAGGGCCTGGACGGTGGCGATGGGTTGAGGGGCGGGTATCCCTTGGGCGGCGAGGTCGTCGGTTTTAGTGATTGCTTCATCGATGGGCAGATGCCACAGAGGGGCGCCTTGCGCCATGAGGACAACCGAGGTGGCGTACCGGGCAACGAACTCCATGTGGTGCTCGATGGTGATGATGGTCAGGCCCAATTCCCGGTTGAGTGTGGCAAGACGTTCATAAATGATCGCGGCGCGTTCCGGGTCGAGTTCAGCGACGGGTTCATCGACGATGAGGACCTGGGGGCGTTGCGCAAGAACCGATGCGAGGGCTGTCAGGTGGGCTTGCCCACCTGACAGCTGCCACACGAAGGAGTGCGCAAGCTCGGCGATACCTAAGGCGTTGAGCGCATCGGTTGTTCGTTCTTCGTGGTCGTCGTGCCCGTAGTTCACTGGGCCGAAGGACACTTCGTCACGGACGGTGGGGCGCACAAGCTGGTTGGAGAAGTCTTGATAGACGTATCCCACATGTGCGGACAGTTCCGCGACAGAGGACGTCCACGTGTCAACGCCGTTGACGTGGACGGCCCCCGCAAATTCCCCGTTCCAGTAGTGCGGGATGAGCCCATTGAATGTTTTACACAGTGTGGTTTTCGCGGACCCATTTCCACCGATGACGGCAACAAAGTCACCTTCGTTGATGGTGAGGTTGACGTTGCGCAACGTGTCTGTTGACGCACCGGGGTAGCGAAACGACAGGTCAGTGACAGTAATCAAAGGGCGAGGCACAGGACATCCCGACTGGAGAGGTACATGGACTGCCACCGTGTGGGTGGCGGACGGTGAGAAAGGAAGGGTTACTGAGCGGTGGGGTGGGAACGGTCGCGTTGGGCGCGGGCTCGTTGGGCGCGGGACACGGCCCACACCACAATCAGCAAGACGGCGATTCCGGCGACCGACACCCACAAGAACGCGTCCCCGTACTGGTCGCGGAAATCTGCGTCCACCACCCCGACTTCCACGTCCCATGCTTCAAGGAACGCGAAGAAGAAGGACGCCACCGACAGTGCCACTGCGGAGATAACAAACCACACGTTCTGCACGCCGCCTGGAACGGGTTCACCGGGGAGTCGTGGGCGCATTCCAAGCAAGGGCTCAATTTTTCCGTGTAGTGCGGGGATCAGCCACATTGCAGGGATGGCGCCGAAGAGGATCCCGGAGATGATGATGTCCACACCGAATCCGATTCCTTCGAGGAGGAGGATCGACTGAGGTAGCCCTTCGACAAACTCGGCGTCTTCAACACCGATCCACACCTTGGACATGTCCACTGCTGCGGACAAGAACTTGTCAATGACGACAACGGTGATCGCTGCGACCCAAATGTGTGGTTTTGAACGGGGGTTACGGAGCAGGGTCCCAGCGATATACAGGGCGAGGAACATCTGGATGATGCCTTCAATTTCGGCTAACCCAGAAAAATCTCCCATGAGGAGGTCGGTGAAAATCACTTCCCCGATAGGTGCTCCTAGCGCAGCCCAGAAAGGGTTAAATAAGGCGACCATCACCAGGGGAACGAACACAAAGTAGGCGACTGAAATATCGACTGGACCAATTGAAATGTCAGGAATGATCTCCAAAATGACATTGGATAATCCGAACAACGACATCGACAACACAAAAACCATGAGCTTCTGAGACGTCGTCAGTTCCAACGCGTCACCCAACTCACCACGTAACTGACCGCGGCGTTCATCAACACTTGTCATCTTGCCCTCCCAGGCATTTACACGTGAATAGCAGGAACATCAGGGCGACCAAGGATGGTCATAGCGTCCAAGACGCCACGGGGTGAATCCACAATGTGCGTGGCTAACCCCGAGTTCAATGCCTCCTCAAGGAGGTGATCAGGGGTTGCTCCACCGCGCATCACCACGCGGTTGGCCACCCCCACACTGCGCGCAACAACCGCATCGTTTTCTGGTTTGTCCCCCACAAACCAGCTGGTCGCCGGGTCAGCGTTCACTACTGCAACCGCATGCTCAAGGATTCGGGCGTCTGGTTTACGCACTCCAACTTCGTCTGAGCACACGTACGCGGCAATGAACTGATCAATGCCAATCGCCGCGCACTCAGCGCGCACTGCAACCCCACTGACCGTGTTCGACACCACGACAACCGGCACCTGCGCGCTGTGGCATGCGGCAACCAGGTCATGAATCCCCGGGCGCTGAGTGCGCCGTGACTTCGCACGCCCATACGCTGCCATGAGAGCGACTGCTTCCGTGCGCAGGAGCGCACGCTCCTGGTCGCTGAGCGGACCACCAAAGAGGTCCACCCAAAACTCACGTGCAGTGATCTCACGTAACGGCTGACCGGTGGCATCAAACTCCCACCGGCGTTGCGCTTTCCAGTCTTTGTGGGCGGCCCGAGCAGAGGTGAGAAGGTGACGCACCTCGTCCACAGAGACCGCACGTCCCGCCCGAGATAGCAGCTGCGCCACCTGGGACATGAACGGAGTGAGTAACGTGTCATCACTGTGAGACGTGGAAATGACTCCGCCGTGGTCAAGGAACAACACGGGCCGTTCCCGCTTCCCGTCGTTGTCGCTTTGGCTTGAGGGAACTGCGGGCGGGGTAACAGTTCTGGTCAACGCCTCTGCGAACAGGGGAACCAGGTCAGCCGGTTCAGCAACGATCGCGTCTGGCGCATCGGCAACTGCAAATGGCGGGTTCGCCGTGTGCTGGGAGGTGGTGAGGAAAACTGCCCCAACTCCAGCCCTACGGCCGGTGACGACGTCTCGGTCCATCGTGTCCCCGACGTACCAGCATTCGTGCGGGTCCACACCAGCAGCGGCGGCACCCAGCTCAATCATTTCGGGGTTGGGTTTACGGATCCCTACTTCATCGGAATAGATCTGCGCGGTGATGAGGTGGTCGAGCCCGTGGGCGCGCAAGAGTCGGCGGTGGTTGTCTCCTGAGTGGGCGTTGGACACGATGACGACGGGGATGTCATGTTCGCGCGCCACCGCTAGGAGGTCGAAGATTCCGGTGCGCACCGTGTGGTGGGACATGACCGAGTTGATGTCGTGCAGCACTCGCCGCGCTTCTGTGGCGAGTGTGTGCCGGTGAGCGTCGGGTAGGTCGGAGGTGAGGAAATCCATGACGATCTCGCGGTGGCTGAGTTCTTTGGGGTGGCGACGCCGCGAGGAGGCGTGCTTCCAGTGTTTGAGTGCCGTGTGGCCAGCGCTGATCGATGCGCTGAGGGCTTCACGGTTTACCTCGTGTCCCGCTCGGGCGAGAATCGCGGCGAGTCGGTTGGTTGCTTCGCTGGGTCCGGCAGGATTTTTTGTGGTGAGGAAGACAACGCCGCCGAAATCGAGGAGGAGCGCGCGTGGGCGGGGCAGTGAGAGGGTCACAGGTAACTTCTTTCTTGTGGTGATCTGCCTCTGACGCTACTGACGGCACATGACGTGTGATGGGCAGCACGGTGAACAGATGTGGAACGTTCCATAAAATCGGCGTTGGAACGTTCCATACCCGTGATTCAGGCAAAGCCGTGCTACAAATAAACACGTGACTCGCCGCAAACCCACGATCATTGACGTCGCGGAACACGCCGGCGTATCCAAATCTCTTGTGTCCCTGGCCCTGCGCGGTTCCACCGGCGTCAAAACCGAAACACGCCAACACATCCTTACCGTTGCCCAGGCACTGGGCTACCGTTCCAACACGTGGGCGCGTAACCTCGCCCAAGGACGCTCCGGAATGATCGGGGTCCTCCTCAACGACATCGCATCCGCCTACCACACGGACATCGCCCAGGGAATAGACGCCGCAGCCTCCACCGTGGGGCTCACCGCGATCCTCAGCCACGGGCACCGCGACGAAGAAACCCTCACCGCCCGCCTTGACCACATGCAAGACCTGGGCGCAGATGGCATCATCGTGGTCTCCGCCGCACTCAACCCCGACCACCTTGCCGCAGCGGCAACCCGCACCCCCATCGTTGTCGTTGGACGTCCCGCCACCGTCCCCGACACGGTGGGGAGCGTGTGGAACAACGACGAACTCGGCGCACGCCTCGCCGTGGAACACCTAGCCGGGTTGGGGCACACCCGTATCGCCCACCTGTCAGGGTCACCACGTCCCGCGTCACGAGCGCGACTCGCGTCGTTTCACACCACGATGACAGAGCTGGCTCTTGCGGAACCGCATCAGGTATTTCATGGTGCTCACGCGCTTATTCATGCCATGACTGATGTGGCCACAGCCCGCACCGCCCCCACTGCCGTGTTCGCGTCCAACGATCGACGTGCGGCAAAGCTTCATGCGGCGGCACTTGACGCAGGGCTGCGGATTCCTGACGATCTGGCCATTGTGGGGTACGACAACACTGAGCTTGCCACCCTCCTTCGCCCCCAATTGACATCTGTGGACCAGCCGCGTCGTGACATGGGGCAACGCGCCCTGCACACCTTGGTGGACATGATGGGTGGGCAACCGCCACGCCGTGACGTGGTGGAGCCGCGGCTGATCGCGCGCGGTTCCACACTGCCGGGAACCAACACGCCACCAGCCACACGGACGACACCGTAGCTGCGGGCACCCACCGTTACGTTTCCCACACCACACACTTTTCTTACGTCAACCCCCGACTGGTTCTCGTGCGTTCGCTGGGGTCGGGCGTAGGGTGAGAAGTGAACCCTCACAAAGGACAGCCCGCCATGCCTGACTATGGGAAACCCCTCACTTTTGGGGCTTTCATTACGCCATCACTTTCCGACCCTCAAGCCCCCGTGCGACTGGCACGTCACGCAGAAGACGTGGGGTTTGACCTGGTCACTTTTCAGGATCACCCCTACCAACCTGGTTTCCATGACACATGGACCTTGCTCAGTTATGTGGCTGCTGAAACGTCAACGGTGCGCCTGGCAGGCAATGTTATGAACCTGCCGCTGAACAACCCGGTGCGGCTGGCCCGGCAGATCGCATCGTTGGATCTGCTCAGTGGTGGGCGCATCGAATTGGGCTTGGGGGCAGGTATTTTTTGGGATGCCATCGAGGCCATGGGGGCGCCTCGATTGAGCGCCGGGGAGTCGGTGACCGGGTTGGGTGAAGCCATCGACATTATCCGTGACACCTGGGACACCAGCTCACGGGCTCGTTTTGTCCACCAAGGCACGATTCACCGGGTGAACGGGGCGAAACGTGGCCCAGCGCCTGCGCATCAACCCAAGATTTGGGTGGGCGCTCTCAAACCGCGCATGCTGCGGCTTATTGGGCGGCAAGCTGATGGCTGGTTACCGTCGTTGTCGTACTTGTCCTCGTTGCAGGAGTTAGCGGTGGGGCAGGCCATTATTGACCGTGCCGCGGCTGACGCGGACCGAAACCCTGCCGACATTGACCGGCTGTTGAACATTCACGGCACACTCAATGCGGGGTCGGGCGGTGACACTGGCGGCACGGTCTTCCACGGGTCCGCAGACAGTTGGGCTCGTGACGTGGCCAATATTGCCCGCGAGTTTGGGGTGTCCACGTTTATTTATGCCTCGGATAGTGAGGCGGACCTGGAACGATTCGCGCACGAGGTGGCACCTAAGGCCCGCGACTACTTGGCGCAGGCGCGTGCCGCTGGCGACGGGGTGCGGGTGCGGGCGGTTGCTCCGGGGCGGCGCGGCGGCCATTTCCGGGCCAGTGGTCCAAAACCTGATGCTGACCTCAGTGACGCTATCTCTTATGATGCGCTCCCTGCCCGGTTGCGGGACATCGCGTTGACGCCGCGTGACGCTGGATATGACGATGTGCGCTCCACCTACATGGCCAAGGGACACCCGGGGCTGGTGGTCATGGCCAGGGATGTAGAGGACGTGCAGGCTGCGGTGTCGTTTGCTCATGAGCACGCGCATGTGCCGTTGTCGGTGCGTTCTGGGGGGCACGGGCTCGCGGGTCAATCCACAAACACAGGTGGGATTCTTGTTGATGTGTCCTCCCTTGCTTCGGTGAAGGTTCGTGACCGCGCTAGCCGCTTGGTGCGGGCCCAAACTGGTGCTTTGTGGGGGGACGTCGCAGACCGGTTAGGTCCCCTAGGGTGGGCTATGACCAGCGGCAATATTGGCGATGTGGGGGTTGGCGGCCTCGCAACAGGTGGCGGTTTAGGTTATCTTGCGCGGGCACACGGTATGACCGTTGACCATATCCGTTCGGCACGTATCGTCACCGCAGACGGGCAGTGGGTACACGCCACACCGGAAACACACCCTGATTTGTTGTGGGCAATCCGCGGTGCAGGTTCCTCCTTTGGGATCGTCACCGACATTGACTTCCAAGCCCTTGACGTCGACAAAGTCGTGTTCGCTCAATTTATGCTGTCTGTCAGCGACCCGGCAGCATTCATCGAACACTGGTCCGCGCTCATGGACGCGGCCCCCCGTGAACTCACCACATTCATTTTTCTCGACCGCACCCCCACCGTTGGTGTTGTCGCCCAAATATTTGCCATGTGGGCTAACGACGACTCAGACACCGCGATCATTTACCTCGAACGACTCCTCAACCTCGGAGACCCACTCCAACAACAAGCCCACCTCATGCCCTACAGCCAAGTCATGGCGCCCACCCACCAACGCCACACGGGGCAACAAACCATCCACGTCCGCAACGGGTACCTCACCTCAACGAGCGCATCGTCAGCCGCCGCAGTCGCAGCGATGCTCACCCATGACGGGGTCATGCGCGTCGAACTGCGGTCCGTCGGAGGAGCCATCAACGACCTCCCCAGCAATGCCACCGCGTTCGCGCACCGCAGCGCATCAGTGCACGTCACCACCTGGTTCTACCCTGGTGACATTGCTGAACATGACAACACGTGGGCCACCTGGGAACACCACCGCACCGGAATGTACGCGGGCTACTCCTCCGACACCCGTATCGAACGGCTCAGCGACGCCTACCCAGGTGACACCCTCACCCGGTTGACCGCACTCAAACACCAGTGGGACCCTGACCACCTGTTCCGCTCCGGCCTTGCCATCCCACCCACCGCACACCAATAAAACCAGCACTGACAACGCATCGACAACACACAGAAAACGACCATCACCGCAGTTCAGCGGCCTCTGGCAGGCGAACTGTGCCAGTGAGTGGTCCAATAGAGCCATGACGACAGCGCATGACACAAGCCCCGACAACGTCCTCACCCCAGCCGGAACTTTCACCGTCCGCACCTGGGGTGGACACGTCACCCAATGGGACGCTCCCGGCTTTGGGCCACTGCTGTACGTCTCCAGCGCAGCGAACCACACCCCCGGCGTCGCTCTTCGAGGCGGGGTACCGGTCTGCTTCCCATGGTTCGCCAAAGGACCTGACGGCAGTCACTCCCCCTCCCACGGGTTCGCACGACTCAGCGAATGGGCACACCTGTCCACCACTGAAGACGCACAAGGAAACCTCACCGTCACCCACGAACTCACCCCCACCCAAGCAGCCGCCGCAGACGGCATCCAACTTTTCCCCCACCCTTTCCACGCCACCCACACCGCCGAATTCACCGCAACCACACTCACCATCAGCTTGACCGTCGTCAACACCGGAGACAACGACTTCACGTTCGAAGAAGCCCTCCACACCTACCTTGCTGTCTCCACCATCACCGACGTCAGCGTCTTTGGACTCGACGGTGAGCCGTTCACCGAAGACGGCGCCGCTGGCACCCAAGAAGGACCACTCACCTTCGGGGAGCGCATCGACCGGATTTACACCTCCATGCACCCCGTGACCCTCGCTGACCCCGGAGCGAACCGCACCATCACCATCACAAAAACCGGGTCACGCTCCACGGTTGTGTGGAACCCAGGACCGGATCTCGCCGCCACCATGCCTGACATCGGTCACGGCGAATGGGAGCGCTTTGTGTGCATCGAATCAGGAAACATTGGGGACAACGCCATCACCGTCAAACCCGGCCAGGGACACACCCTCACCGCAAAATATGAGGTCTCCCCGATCGAACCAATCGAGATGTGACCTGGTGTTCGCGCCGGTACCCCGGCTCAACAGTTCACTTCGGCGTGGCCCCTCCCCCTTATAGCACGTGGGCAACCCACCCTGATTGATGAGCGGGGGCGCTCTGTGATGTGATGCCCACACCCTTGCACTAACATACCCCCGGGGGTATGTTTGAGGTATGGCTACAGTAGAAATCACCGCTGACAACTTCCGCGACCACGTCTCCGACAAAGGAATTGTGCTCCTCGACTTCTGGGCTGCCTGGTGCGGCCCGTGCCAGAGGTTCGGCCCCATTTTCGAGAAAGCGTCGGAGAAACACCCAGACATCACGTTCGGAAAAATCGACACCGACGCACAGCAGGAACTCGCCGCAGGTTTTGGCATCACCTCAATCCCCACGTTGTACGCGTTCCGTGACGGCGTGATTGTGTACTCCGAGCCCGGTGCCATCAACGGAAAACAATTGGACTCTCTCATCGAGCAGATCGAAGCACTCGACATGGAGAAAATCCACGCAGACATTGCCGAACAGCAAGCAAACGCCGCCTCCTAAACACCATCCCTTCACGCACGCGCGTTACTCCCCCTTGCGCCTACCGCACCTCACTCCCCAGCAAACGAGGCCGATCCATGACCGACCTGCCCACCACATCGACACCTGCGATCCCCACCACCCGGCGCACATTCTTCGGCGAGTTACGGACGTGGCAGCCACGCCGCTGGTTGTTTGCGTTCGGGACCGCAGTGGCAACCGTACTCGTGATTGCGATCCCCACCGCAATGATTCCTACCGGGATCTTTGGCCGAGAAATCCCGCCCACCGCGTGGGCCTGGCCTGTATTGGTAGTAACAAGTGTCCTGGCTGGCTTGTTGGCCGCCACTTATGTAGCGCGTAAGGACGGCGGGGAGGACCTGGGCCGTTCCGGGAAGTTAGGCACCGCAGGCGCTTTTGTGACGTTCTTTGCCGTGGGGTGCCCAGTGTGTAACAAGCTGGTGTTGTTGGCGTTGGGGTACACCGGAGCAATCCAGTTTTTTGAACCAATCCAGCCTTACCTTGCCGTGGGGGCCATCGGACTTCTGGGGTGGGCGCTGTGGTCACGCGTCATGAAAGAAGCGACCTGCCCACTCCCGGCTTCTCATTAACGTCCTGACCGGCCCGTTTACCGCCCTGACCGGCCCGTCGAGTACACCCAGTGCCACGGTTCACGCGGGGTGTCCTCGACAAACCCGTACTTGCCACCATGTTCGCGCATCCACGCTTGGGCGGCGGAGTCGAGCTTCAGGTCAACAGCGATCCCCCACCCGTGCGGGCTGGTGCCTGGCGCAGCCGCTAATCCACCTTGTGAGTACAAGCCTTTGCGGCGCACCAGATCGTGTTGCACGTCGATGGGCCGGTAAGAGTCGGTAATTCCAATGTTCACGCCATCGCGGGCGGCGGCGTCTAAGAGTTTCTCTAGCGATGCACCCGCAGGTGCCCAGAGTTTGTGTCCCGTATTTCCCACGGATGTGAGTGCATCGCGTGGGATTTTTCCGTTTCCGTAACGAGCCAGGTCAGCAGGGACCCCTTGGGCGTTCCACGTGGGGGCGGGCCCTGCGGGGGCCGCCACCTGCGTCGTTGTTCCGGTCGCGGTTGCACCACCGGCCTGTGTGATGGCCTGGGTGAGGAGCGTGTCAAACGACGCCCCTTGAGTTCCGCCGGTGAGCGCACCAAGCGCACTCGCCGCGGTTGTGCCAGTCACGCCGCTGGCCGATGCGCTCGTCGCGGTGGCCTGCGTGGGTGCGGCAAGAGGCGCACTGATGGTGTTGATCCGGGTTTGGATTTCCATCATTCGCTGCGAGATCGCTGCGATTCCGTCCACGTGGTTCACCTTCGGGTTGCGGGCAGCGCCGGGATGGCGTGCGGGAGTGTCTCTGTCGCCCTATCGGCGGGTGTGAAGGCAGCGTGAGGAAACTCCCGGGTGATGTCGCTCAGCATGGTGAACGTTCCGTTCGAGATGTCTGATGTTGTATGAATTTTGGGTTATCAGGTGATCAGTGGTGGGATCGCAAGCTACTGTGGACTCTATGAGTCGCATTGTTATGCACCGACGCAGCCTGACGGGTTTATGTCTTGGTCCGGTTCTCGCACTCACTGTGTGTGCGTGCGCTGGCCCACCCTGGGCGGTGGGTGATGATGTCGACCACGGGAGCGAACAGAGAGGCGCCGCGTCACGCAGCGTAGTGACCATTGACGCCGTCGAGGTCACGGAGACCGGGCTGGGGCTGGTTGTGGATTCCTGCCAGGGCAAGCCCACAGCTCAGGTTGTGGAGTCAGACTCCACGGTGACCATCACTGTGTCTGCTGACATTTTTGAGGTAGGTCCCGCATGTCAAGACTACCTTGCGGTTCCTTTGGATAAGGACCTGGGCGCCCGCACAGTGGTGGACGGGTCAACACACTCAGAAGTTCCCTTTGACCTGTCGTAACGCGAGCGCCCACTGAGGTTCTGCCCGGCCCCTAGGCGGGGAACCCTTGCGCGCGACTGTATTGTGCGGGCCAGTGCACGTCTTGTCCCAGGGTGTCAGCGGCACGTAGTGCGAAGTGGGGGTCACGCATCATGTGGCGGGCAACCATGATCGCGTCGACTCGTCCTTCGCGAATGTAGCTGTCAGCTTGGTGAGGGTCAGTAATCATTCCCACGCCGCTGACAGCAATGTTGGCGTTGCGGGCGATGTGTTCTGCATGGGGGATTTGGTAGCCGGGGGCTGCGGGGATCGGTGCCCGTGCGACGTTTCCTCCGGTGGACACGTCAATGAGGTCAGCTCCAGCGTCACGCAGGAGCTGGGAGGTGATGGTCGCATCGTCAAGTGTGTAACCGCCGTCCACCCAGTCAGTTGCGGAGATGCGCACGAAAAGGGGGACCTCAGGGTGGCGTTCCCGGATGGCCGCGACAATGTTCACGGCGAGGCGTGACCGGTTAGTGATGTCTCCACCCCACTGGTCGGTGCGGGTGTTGGTGAGGGGGGACAGGAATTCGTGGAGCAGGTAGCCGTGTGCTGCGTGGACTTCAAGGACCTGAAACCCGGCAGCGATCGCACGGGTTGCGGCGGCCACGAAGTTAGCAATGACGCTGGTGATGTCGTCTTCTGTCATGGCCCGTGGGGTCGCGTACTGGTCAGCTTCGGGTACCCCTGATTCGCTGCCGAACGGGAGTGCTGAGGGGGCGAGTGTTTCCCAGCCACCTTGGGTGGGTGGGATGGTTCCGCTGTTACCTGTGGTGGGGGGCCACGTGGAGGCTTTGCGTCCGGCGTGGGCCAGTTGGATCGCAGGGGTGGCGCCGTGGTCGGTGAGGAACTGGGTGATGGGTGTGAATGCGGTGATGTGCGCGTCGTCCCAGATGCCGAGGTCGCTGGGGGTGATGCGCCCCTCAGGGGTGACAGCGGTTGCTTCGACCATGATGAGGCCGGCCCCGCCGGTAGCGAATTGGCCGTAGTGGACCTGGTGCCAGGCGGTGGGCATCCCGTTGTCGTCGGCAGAGTATTGGCACATGGGCGCAACCCACAAACGGTTGGCAATGGTGTGCTGGCGGATTGTGTATGGGGTGAAAAGTGTTGTGGTCACGTGGGGTCAACGTTTCTGTGGTGGTGCATATTCCCTGCTCGTAGAACGTTTTTGCTGACGTTCTGTCGCATGCTTGCCGATGCGCGTTACCGGGTCACTAAACCGTCCAACCAGGTGGTGAACACCTGGGTTCCGGCAGTTGCGAGCGCCGCACCGTGGCTGGCGGCGTCGCGGCGCAGGGTGGTGGGGTGGATGGAGTGGAGGGCTAGTTCGTTGGCGTTGGAGATGATCCACCGTTCAATGGTGGTGGGGTCGACTTCGAGGTGGAATTGGAGTGCGAGGATGTTGGGTCCGTGGGCGAATGCTTGGTTGGGGTAGCCGGGGGTTTCGGCGAGGCGGGTGGCTCCAGTGGGGATGGCGAACTGGTCGCCGTGCCAGTGGAGGACGGGTGTGTCGCCGAGGGCGGCGAGGGGTGAGTGGTGTCCTTCGGGGGTGAGGGTGAGTGGCCCATACCCGATCTCGGCGCGGCCAGTGGAGGTGACGTCAGCTCCAAGAGCGTGGGCCATGAGTTGCGCTCCTAAGCAGATACCGAGGGTGGGGGCGTTATCAGCCATGCGGGTGCCAAGGGCGTCAAGTTCGTCGTGGAGGTAGGGGTGGAGATCGCGGTCTTCGACCCCGATGGGGCCGCCAAGCGCAATGAGCAGGTCTGCGTCGAGTGCCTGGGTGGTGGTCACTGAGTGGATGGGGGTTTCGATCATGGTGACCGTGTACCCGTAGTCGTGGAGGATGGGGGTGAGGAGCCCGGCGTCTTCCGCGAGGACGTGCTGAAGGATGATGGCGTGTGCAGTCATGGTGATCCTTGTCGTTGGAGTGTTACCCGCCGATGGTGGAGCGCAGGCCAATGAGGCAAAGCCCGGTGAGGCCAATGATGATGAGGACGTTGGGGAGAACGGTGTGGGTGAGGATTGCCGCGAATTCGCGCAGGAGCGAACCGGCAAGGAACCCGCGTGGGGTTGGCGCACCATACACGTGGGCACGGACCCCCAGCTGGCGGGCGAGGGTGGTGGTGCGGTACACGTGGTAGTTGCTTGTCACAACAGCAAGAGGTGCGTCTGGTTCGGGGATGAGTAGCCGTGATTGGATGAGGTTATCTTCAGTGGTGAGCGCCGTGTCTTCAACAACAATGTCACGAGCTGGAATCCCGTGGTTCGTGAGATAGTCACGCATAGCGTGCGCCTCAGCGACAGAAGCCGGCCCCGGTGCCACCGGTGCCGACTCAGGGGACTGGGCGGGCGCATCGGTAGGCGGTTCAGGTGTCCCACCACTGACCACAATGGCAGTTTCACCATGGAACGCCGAATAGTTCGCGTACAGGGTGATCGCATAGTTGAGGCGGGACGCAAGCACCGGGGTGACCTGGTCGCCGTCCAGCTCGGACCCTAACACCACAATATAAGACGAGATGAACCGCTCAGGCACAGCCGCATACAAGAACGTGTAAGCAAGGTAGCAGGTGAACGCGAACCCCAAATACCCAATAATCATGACCAGCCACAAGCTCGCCCAAATCCGTCCCGGAGAGTGCTGCGAAATCATGGCGAACGGCACCACCGGTGCACACATCAGGGCGATCCCCGCAAGAATCCCCACCACCGCGAAACGTGGCACATCACGGCGGAACCCGCTGACACCCCACGCAAGGAACGTGATCGCCAACACCGGGATGGACAACAAAAACCCCACCCCGAACAGGGCGATCCCCACCCCAACGATCGTGTTGTTCCCACCCTGGGCAGTCACAGCCAGAACCGCAAACATCACCGCGAACCCCACGTACACCATGTTGCGTACACGACGCGGTTGGGTCACAAACCCGTGGGTTGCAGCGGCGACGAAAAGGACCGTCAAAACGATATCCATACCTTTAGTGTGCCGCACCTCCAGCCACAGTGACTGTCCGTGTCACGTGGCGCACCCAGTCACAAGGGGGGAATCCAGCCGCGTTCAGACGCAATACGGGCCGCCTGTACCCGATTCGCTGCCCCCGTTTTCTGAATGCCCTGCGACAGTAAGTTGCGGGCTGACCCCGCGCTCACATGCAAACGGGCAGCGATCCCCGCGACCGTGTCACCCGTCAACGCACACCGCAACGCGTCCTGTTCCCGGTCTGTCAACGGGTTCGACCCCTCCGCCAACGACGATGCCGCCAACTCCGGATCCACCACACGAATCCCCCGGTGCACAGCCCGGATCGTTTCCGCGAGCTGAGACGCCGGAGTGTCCTTCACAATGAACCCTCGGGCACCAGCCGCAAGCGCATCCTTCAAGTACCCAGTACGCCCAAAAGTCGTCACCATAATGACCGCCACACCAGGATGGTCGCAGGTGATGGACTGAGTTGCCTCAATGCCGTTGAGATCAGGCATTTGGACATCCATCAAACACACGTGCGGGCGTGTTGACGGAATCACCGAAATTGCCTGTGCCCCCGTACTCACCTCAGCCACCACCTCAATGTCCGGCTCAAGGTCAAGAAGCGCAGCCAAACCAGAACGAACAAGCGCCTGATCGTCAGCGATAAGAACACGAATAGTCATGGGATGTCCCACCCAACAGTCAGGGTCGTCCCGCCACCGGCGGGAACAGTAATCGTCAACGTCAAACCAGCATCAGCGGCCCGCTGCGTCATACTTGTGATGCCATGCCGACCCGGCAACTGCGGGCCTGGTCCCCGCATGTTCGCCGACATGGTGTCCGACCCGGCAGCCACCGGAGAGGTCAACACACCCGTGAAGTGGGCGGGAATCCCCACCCCATTGTCAGTGATAGTCAAGTCGCGAGAAGTCACCGCGATCGTACAACGCGAAGCGCGCGCATGACGCAACACATTCGTCCCCGCCTCCCGCACAATCCACCCCACCGACTCCACCACACGCTGCGGAACACCCTGCATAGACCCCGTCACCTCAACATCAAGACCCGCGCCATCCATCGAATACCTCAACGCAGAAACATGGTCAGCAATACTGTGATGAGTCAACCCCGTCACCACATCACGCACCTGAGAAAGCGCATCACGAACATGATCACGCACCTCAACAAGCTCACGCGCCGCCCGCTCCGGCTGCGACGACACCAACCGTGACGCCAACTCAGCCTTAATCGACACCACCGTCAACGTGTGACCCAACGAATCATGAACATCACGGGCGAGGCGCTCACGCTCCCGAGTCACAGCCAACTCCTGCTCCACCTGCATCGTGCGCACATCACCAATAAACACTGACGAAAGCACAAAATTACCGGCAAACACACCCGCCACCAGCCACGGGATAAACGACAACTCATCCCACACCCCCAGACCGCGCAACACCGTAACAACCCCAAGGACATAAAACATCGCCACAACAACAGCAACCGGCCGTCGCAACAAATAACACGCAGCCGCCACATGAAACGGAAGCGTCGCCAACGCAACCGGCCCCACCAACACACTGAGACCACCCGTCAGCGCCGTCAACACCACAAACACCCACCACACGGAACGCTCAGGAGGACCAAAAACCGGCATCGGGAAGCGGTAAAAACCCCACATGTACACAACCGCAAAACCAATAACCAACCCCACACCCACCACGCGCACCCACCACGCATCATGCGATGCCCACACATTGACTACCTGCGGGATGAGGAACACCAAAAAAATAGCGGGGAGCGCCAACTCACGACGCTCCCGCACCACACTCCACACGCTCACTGGCGGCGCCGCCCACGACGCGCACCCACCACAGCAAACGTGGCGCACACCAACGCCCACCCACACACGTTCGCCACAATCACCCACAACGAATCACGCCCACCATCAAGAATGTGCCCCTCAAGCTGCGGCCACCGAGCCAACGACACAAACCCATACAACGGAGTGAACTTCGCGATCATCAACATCGTCCCCGACAACGGGGTAAACACATTCCCCAAAAAGCTCAACAACACAATCGCACCAGATGCCAACCCACTGGCAGAATCAGACCGGAAATTCACTGCAATAGCAAAACCCATCAACGCAAATAACGAAGAACCCGCAAGAATAACAACATACGACCACACCCAAACCCACACACTGTCCGCCCTGGCACCAGACACAACACCCGTCACAAACACCAAACCCACAGCACACGCAGTGAACGTCAACGCCACCATCACCTTCGTCCCCACTAACGTTCCCCCCGACGCCGGCGTCAACCCCAACTGACGACCCCACCCCTGCATCTGCTCCAACGCAGCAGTCGCCGCAATATTCACCGCCGACAACGCCGCCCCATAACACGCCATCGACACCATAATGTAAAAACTGACATTCGCATTCCACGCAGGTTCCGACCCATAACTTTGCGCCGCACCAAAAATCACAAACATTAACGTAGGCATCACCAACACAAAAATAATGTTCCCCACGTCCCGCAACTGGCGGACCACATCAACCCGAAACAACGTCATATTCACGCCTGATCACGTCCCGTCAACTCAACAAAAGCCGATTCCAAACTCGGAGCCGTGATCTCCATGTCCCGCGCACCACGCGACAACAACCACAACGCCACCTCATCCGACTGCGAAGTCACCACCACAACCCGCCCCTCACGCACCTCCACCACCGACACACCAGGCAACCCACCCACCTCGGCAACCAGCGCATCGTCAGGCACCACCGCACTCACCGTTCGACCGCCCACCATCGACCGGATCTGCTTCGTTGGACCATCAGCAATGATGCGCCCATGCGCAAGAAGGACCGTCCGCTGCGAAAAATCCTCCGCCTCCTGCAAATAATGAGTCGCAAAAATCACTGTGCGCCCCTGCGCAGCTTCCTTCTGCATCGTCGCCCAAAACGCACGCCGAGCCGACACATCCATCCCCGCAGTCGGCTCATCCAAAATCAACACATCGGGGTCCGGCAACAACGCCAACGCAAACTTCACACGCTGCTGCTCCCCACCCGAACACTTCGACACCTTCCGCACCGCAACCTGCTCCAACCCAGCACGGCGCATCACATCACTCACACGAGAAGCCGGTAACCCATGCAACCCGGCGATCACCCGGACCGTCTCCCCCACCGTCAAGTCATGCAACAACCCGCCAGTCTGCAGCAACGCAGACACCCGGCCAGAACGCACCGCAGCACGCGGAGACACACCCAACACCTCAACATGCCCAGCAGAAGGAACCGTCAACCCCAACACCATGTCAATAGTGGTCGTCTTCCCCGCCCCATTCGGCCCAAGAAACGCCACAATCTCGCCATGCCCCACCCGCAACGACACATCATCAACCGCCGTCACCACACCATCAGCGGTTCGAAAAGTCTGCGAAACCCCACTCAACACCACCGCATCGCCCGTTGTCATGGTTTCATCCTTACTCAACAACGCCCAACGCAACACTGCTAAGCGTCACCACTTCACCATGACAGATGTCATCACCAGAAAACACCACACGTTCACGGCTGCTACCGGTTCACAGCCCGCAGGGGCGTGCTTGGTCAGGACACTCTGGAACTGGTCTGCTTGACTAGGAGAACACCCATTCTTGGAAGGACTCTCATGTCAACCATTCCTGCATACGTTGCCCACTCCGCAACGGATCCGCTGACCCCAGGCACAATCGAACGGCGCAATGTCGGGCCGCACGATGTGCGCATCGACATTCAGTGGGCGGGTATTTGCCACTCAGATATTCACACGGTGCGAGGAGACTGGGGGCCGCAGCCCTACCCCTTAACTGTTGGCCACGAAATCGCTGGCGTCGTTGTCGACGTGGGTGGGTCGGTGACTCGGCACAAGGTTGGTGACCGGGTTGGTGTGGGATGCATGGTCAACTCCTGTGGGTCGTGCGTCAATTGTGAGGCGGGCGACGAACAATACTGTGTCAAGGGAATGGTGGGCACCTACGGCGCTACCGACGTCGATGGCACGATCACTCAAGGTGGGTACGCCACCGAAATTGTTGTGACAGAGAAATTTGTGTTGTCTATCCCAGATGCGATCCCGTTTGAGAAAGCAGCACCGTTGCTGTGCGCGGGCATCACCACCTACTCTCCCCTGCGGCACTGGGGCGCTGGCCCAGGGAAACAGGTGGCAGTTGTGGGCCTGGGCGGGTTGGGGCATATGGCCGTGAAGTTTGCTGTGGCGATGGGAGCTGAGGTCACCGTCATTTCCCGCACGTTGTCAAAGAAAGCTGATGGCCTGCGTCTCGGCGCATCGCATTACGACCAAACAAGTGACCCCGACATGTTCTCTCGGCTCGCTGGGTCCTTTGACCTCATCATCAACACGGTGAGTGCGCCATTCGATGTCGATGCTTTCCTTGGCTTGCTGGCGGTCAACGGCGCCCTTGTGAACGTGGGCGCACCTGCGGAACCGTTGTCTGTGCGCGCTGGGAACCTTATTGGTGGCCGCCGCACGTTCGCTGGTTCCATGATTGGTGGTATCGCGCAAACCCAAGAAATGTTGGACTACTGCGCGGAACAGGGCATTGCCCCTGAGGTTGAAGTGGTGTCCGCTGACCAGATTAACGATGCGTGGGATCGGGTTCTCACCTCGGACGTCCGCTACCGCTTCGTGATCGACACCTCCACCCTGGTGAGCTGACCCCCAGCACCCCACCCCTCCCCCCCCCCGCTTCCCCGCATGTGGACCATTTTGCTCGCGAAAGTGTAGGAATAAGTGGTCCTCACAGCACCGAAATGGTCCACATGGACGGGGGAACGCCGAGGCGGGCAGGCAGGCGCGGGCTGGACGGGGGAACGCCGAGGCGGGCAGGCGAGGCGGGCATTCTTTAGTGGTGGCGCATCGTGAGGCTGAGGAGGAACCCAGTCACCGTGCACAGTGCAGTGACCACAATGACGCCTACCCACCCCTCGTGCGTGTAGAGGATCCCCGCGACCCAACCAATCGTGGCGCCGCCCGCATAGTAGGCGATCGTATAGAGCGCAGCCGCGTGATGCCGAGCGTCAGGCACGGCGGCCTGGACCCACCCCGTGAGGATGCTTTGACCGGCAAAAAAGCCCACTGTGAGCAAGGTCAATCCGGTGAGAACTGCCGCAACGTGTGGGATGAGGGTGAGGGCTAATCCGCAGGCTGTGAGTACCGATGCGCCTGCAACAACCAGCACCCGGCCCTGCCTGGCGGCGCGGTGGGACGCTGCAAGGGACACGGGCCCGCCGAGCGCAAACAACCCAAAGGCCCAGACAACAAGCGTCGGTGAGACATGCAACGGTGACTGGGTCAGCCTGAACCCGACAAAGCTGTACACGGTGACGAAGACACCCATGATGAGGAACCCTTGGGTGCACAGCCTGCGAACAGCCCGGGAGCGTAGGGCGGTAACCCAAGGGTGGGTGGCGTGAGAACGGGGGACGCGGGAGCTGCCGGGCGGTGTGTGCGCGGTGCGGGAGCTGCCGAGCGTCGCATGCTCGGTGCGGGAACTGTTGGGCGTGGTGTCGTCGGCGGGCGCGTGGCGGAGGAACACGAGGGTTCCGGCGGCGCTGAGTAGGGTCACTGCGAGCATTCCGATTTGCCATGTTGTGTGGATCGCGAGGACTCCGGTGAGGAGTCGCCCGAGGACCCCGCCGATGGCATTTCCGGCAACGAATACCCCCGCTCCTTGGGTGGCGTTCTGGGCTGTCAGGTGGTTGTGGGTTCGTGCGAGCGCGAGCGCGGGGATCGCTGCGAGCGCGATGCCTGCGGTAAATCGGGTGATGAGGAGCACGGTGAGGGTGGGGGCGAGGATGCTGAGGGTGTTGAGTGTGGTGCCGGTGATGAGGGCGGTGGTGAGGGAGCGTCGCCAGCCGAGGCGGGTGTGGGTGTGGACCCAGGGGATGACGCCGGCGGCGAAGCCGAGGGTTCCTGCGGAGATGATGGTTGCGGTGTGGCCTGGGGGGATGTGGAGGTCGTGGGCGATGTGTGGGAGCGCTGCTTGGGGTGCGTAGATTTGCGCGAAGGTGACGAGTCCGGCGGTGAAGAGTGCGGTGAGGAGGTGACGGTCGGCACTGGTTGGGTGGGTATCGGGGGTGGTGTGGTGCGTGCGGGGTGGTGGATTGTCGATGCGGGTGTGGGGTTGGGTGGGTGTGGTCATGGTGTGTGGGCTGGGTGGGGTGTTTGGTAACTTACTCCCGCCGGACGCATAACACTAATGGTTGTTGGCTACGTTTTTTCATGCGTTGTTGTTATGTTTGAGAGGTGGATCGTGCACACCGACTTTTACCGGACCTTCCTGTTCTTGCAGCGTTTGCTGAGACTGGCCAGGTGACTGCGACTGCTGATGTGTTGCGGATGCCGCAACCTCAGGTGTCGCGTTCTCTTGCCCGCATGGAAGGCATTGTGGGTGTCGCGTTGCGTGAGCGTGATGGCAGGCATGTGCGTCCGTCGCGGGCGGCACGCGAACTCGGTGCAGCGGCAGCGAAGGCACTGGACCAGGTTGGGGCTGCACTTACGGCCGTCACACAGGATGTCAGCGGTGATGTGTCTATTGTCTTTCAACATTCGTTGGGTGAGTCGTTCATTCCTCGTCTTGTGAGGTCGCTGACGGCAGCGTACCCATCGGTGACGTTCACGTTGATCCAGGGGTCACGGCCCGAATGTTTGGCTGCTCTCGATGCTGGGCGTGCGGATGTTGGTTTTGTGGCGATCCCACCGGATCCGGTCACGTATTCGCACACGCACATCGCTACTGAGGAACTTGTTCTTGCGGTTTCTCGCACCCACCCGCTGGCCAGTCACACCACGGTGACCAGCGGTGACCTGAACGGTGAGTCGCTGATCCTCTTGCGTCACGGTATGGGATTGCGCACCACGATTGACACGCTTCTTGCGTCGTGGGGCGTCCACGCGACCGTCGCGTTTGAGGGGCAAGAAATCACCACTCTTGTGGGGTTGGTTGGTGCTGGGCTGGGCATCACCATTGTCCCGCGACGCACCTACCCTGACGATGTCACCCTTATCCCATTCCGCCACGATGACGCCACCCGACCCCTGGTCATGGTTACCGCCCGCCACCGGGCGGCCACCCGCGCATCGCAGCTCCTCACCGACCACGTCCACACCACAATGACCCCACCAATCCGCCTCTAACCCACCATGTCACCCCCACTCTGACCTGATACGGTTTTCCCAACCCTCCCAGCGAAAGGCCACCACAGCAGTGTCGACGCGCGAAGAACAAAAACACCGCACGCGTACCACGATCCTGCGGATCGCCGCCGAAGAGTTCGACGAACGCGGATACGCCGCCGTGTCCCTCAACGACATTGCCGCGCGCCTCCACGTCACCAAAGGCACCGTCTACTTCCACTTCCCATCAAAATCGGCGCTTGCGCTCGCAGTGGTGGACACGTATGTCGCTCGGTGGTCAGCGCTCCAGCAAGAGATGACCCGCCTGCACCTCACTGGGCTTAGCGCGTTGGTGTGGTTGTCGCACCAGGTGGCGGTGGGGTATCGCGATGATCCTGGGGTGCGTGCCCCATTACGGTTGATGCGGGAATCTGCTGTTATTGACGGGGATCTACCGACACCGTTTGTGCCGTGGATTAAGACGGTCGCTCAGCACGTGGTGGAAGCTCAACAGCAAGGTCACGTCCGGGACGACGTGGACGCGAACATCATTGCGTGGCAGGTTGTCGCCAGTTTCTTTGGGGCACAGGAACTGTCCCATCAGTTGTCGTCCCGTGGGGATCTCACGGACCGGGTCACCACCATGTGGCAACTTTTCCTCCCGGGGATAATGGCGCCCGGCGTTGCGCTTCCGGACCTCACTCCACCCCTTTAAGCGCGCTAGTCATGTCAATACCGGAGATTCGCCGAGTGAGCAGCAGTGTGGCGGTGAGCGCAAACATGATCGTCATTGCGGATGCGAGGGTGAAGCTCAGCATGCTGAGGGACGGTTGGTAGGCGGCGCGGTCAGTAGTGAAAAGCCCAACATAGCGGTTGAGGAACCACCAACCTGCTGGGATGCCAAGGAGCCAGCCGCTGAGGGTGGTGAACACGTTTTCACGGCTGGCAAATGAGCGTAGTTCGCTGTGGTGGAAACCGAGCACTCGCAGTGTGGCGTAGTCGCGGATACGTTCAGTGAAGCTTAGTGCCCCGAGGTTGTAGAGCACCACCATGGTCAGCCCCACAGCGAACAGTTTCATGAGGGTGAACACGCTGGTGAGTGAGTTGATGAGGGTGTGTGCGTTCGCGCGTTGTTCCGCGATGGTGATCACCGATGTGACAGCCGAATTCTCCTGAAGTTCACCGGGTGGCGTGTGTTGTGTGAGGTAGGTTGTGGGGGTGAAAGTGTGACCAAGTGTGCGCCACGTTGTGTCAGACATGATGACCCCTTGCGGTTCTGACAAGGGCACCACATGGGTGATGGTCACGGTGGTGCTGTCCCCGTTCAGGAACGTGAGGGTGAGATCGTCGCCTGCTGTGACATCGTGGCGTGAAGCTGCGTGTTCGGTGATGACTACTGCATCATCAAGGGTGATGGCTTCACCTTGCTCAGTGTGGACCTGGAAGAGGGTTCCGTCATCGAGCACGGTGAGTGTGTCTGGTGTCGCGTCCGGGGAGAGTGTGACTGCTTGTTGGGCCATCCATTGCCCGGTGCCACTCGTCGCTTCGACGAAGCGACGGGTTGTTTCTGTGGCCTGTGGAGCTACGCCCACCAGTGCAGAGTACTGGTATTGCTCGTCGTAGGTCAGTCGCACCTGGTTGGTTAACGTGTCAGGCATCCCAAACCCCGCAAAGAGCAGCATCATGGCGCCCATCGCGGCGACTATCCCCATGAGAACCCGTACCGGGTTGGTCATTGCGTCACGGATCGCCCACCGGTCACCGTAGGTTAATTGTTCCCACACTCGCGGCCACCGTTCCAGGGGTGCACGGCGTGCCCGACCAATGCTGGGGCGCATCCCTTCAGCGGGTGTCATGGTGCGCATCGGCAATGTGGCGGTCCAGGACGCCACCACGCACGCCCCGAGCAGCGCAACGGGCACAAGCGCGCTCACCCATGACCAGGTTGGTTCCCACGTGGGTAGTGAGAAGCTTCCCTGCTGGGTTGTCAGGACATAGCGCGACAGCACGGGCGCTAGTGCGACGCCGACCCCGCACCCCACAGCAACAGCGACTATGCCTACCACGGTGTAGTACACACTGATCACCGTGTGAGAGTGCCCTAAGGCTCGGAGGGTGGCGACTTCTGTGCGTTGAATGTCGGTGAGGCGGCGCACGGACGTGAAGATCGACAGTAACGCCACAAGGACAAACAGCGAGGAAAACAGGATGGACAGGCTTCGGATTTGGTTGGCTCGTTCGAAAACGGTCGCCACGTGGGGGTGATGGTCGCGGTCTGTGAGGGAAATCAAGCGGTCGCCCAGGGCCTCGCGGATATGTTGTTCCACGGCGTGTTGACGCTGGGGTTCCGCCACCAAAGTCAGTGAGTGTTCCACAGCGCCGTGGCCAGTGAGCTCAGTGAGAATATCTGCGCTGGCCACACCGTATCCGTGTGCTTGACGGTCAGGAGCCACAAACCCGCGGCCGGTATATGCCATTTTGTCCGGTTGGATGATGAGTCCTTGGACAGTGATGTCCATGCCGCCAGCAGGAGTTGTCACAGTGAGCGTGTCGCCAGGGGTCACCCCGTGAGTGTCAGCGTAGGCGTCATCAAGCCATACACCACTCGCATCATCAATGGGGTGTCCGGCGGTGACCTGCGGTACGTTGATGCGCGAGCCTGGCTCCCAACTCGACAAAAGAAGGTCCGAATCATCATGTTCCACCATGGTGGAGGTGACGAGTTGGGTGTGGATCACCCCCACCTGATGGTCGATGCGCGCCACATCCTCATCCGTGAGGTCACGTACTCCCACCCACAAGGTGGGTAGCCCATTATCGTGTGCGAACTTGTCGCGGTGGGTGTCAATACCCCGCCACCCACCTTCTAACCCTGAAAAGATGAGGACACTGAGCGCCGCCATCACCGCGACTGCAACAAACTGGGTCCAGTGTTCCGCAAGATCACGGCGCAGTTTTTTGGTGAACAGCATCATCATGTGAGGGCAGGCTCCTCAAGTAATGGTGGATTGTCATGACGGCGGTCCTCCACAACTCGTCCGTCACCTAACACAATGAGATGGTCGGCGGCTGGAGCTAATGACTGGTCATGAGTCACGACCACGACTGCTGTCTGAGTGTCGCGGGCAGTGCGCTGCAACTGCGCAAGAATGTGCGCACCAGTCACTGAATCAAGCGCGCCACTTGGTTCGTCGCACAGGAGCACCCCAGGTTTTTTCGCTAACGCGCGAGCGATAGCCACACGTTGCATTTCACCACCCGATAGGTGACGGGGAAACTGGTCTTTGCGGTCTTGTAATCCCACTTGATCAAGCAGATCACCCGCGAGTTGCGTTGCATCCGCTCGGGGCATCACAAGTGCTGCCGCGAGCGCCACGTTCTCCACGGCAGTGAGATTAGGGACAAGGTTGTAAAACTGGAACACAAACCCAACGCTGGTGCGCCGGTAGTCGGTCAGTTCGCGGGCGTTGAGTGCCGTCAGGTGACGGTCTCCCACAGTGAGGGACCCCGCTGTGGCGGTGTCCATTCCGCCAACAATGTTGAGTAGGGTACTTTTCCCGGACCCTGACGGGCCGACAACCACAGTGAAATCGCCGCGGTGGATTTCGATGTTCACCTCACGCAGGGCGTGGATTGCGGCGTGCCCGTACCCAAAGGTTTTACCGAGGTCAGTGCCAACAATGAAGGGAGCTGAGTGGGTCACCATTGCACCACTAACGCCCCATAGTGCGTGCCGGAACCGGTTCCAATGAGGAGGGCTTTTTCACCGGGTTGAATGGGAGTGCGGTGCATGGCCAGAGGAATCGAAGCAGCGATCGTGTTCCCCACGTCAGCAAGGGTGACTGTCATGCGGTCCCAGCCCCAGAATCGGGACATGAGTTCCATCCCTGCTTTACTTGTTTGATGCGGGATGATGCGGTCGATCCCTGGTGCGCCGTTGGAAAAGCCGGGGGCAATGGTCTCTAAGAAGGTGGGGAACACTGTAAGCGCGCTGCGCAGAAGTTTCAGTCCGTTCATGTCGAATTGGAAGTCGGCGGGGCTGTGTACAGCGTGGGTAACGGGGATTCGTGTACCAAATCCGCGGATCTCTGCGTCGTGCACCCCGCGTGGGTCTGTGGTGAAGGATGCGTTCTGGAGTCCTTGTTCTTTTCGGTCTGCCGGCCCAACAACGATCGCGACTGCTGCATCTCCGATGAGCAGTGCACTTTCTGGTTGATCAAAGTTGAGCCCACGACTGCCAGCCTCAGTGGACACGATGACGACGTGGCGAGCTCGTTCCGCGTCGATGAGGAACGCTGCTTGTTGCAGTGCCACAAGAAACGAGATGCAGGTGGCATGTAGGGAGAATGCGAAGTGCCCTGTGAGGCCAAGCGCCGCGCCCATGAGCGCTCCTCCGTCAGGGATCGCTTGCATTGGGGTTCCTGATGCGTTGAGAACAAGGTCAATGTCTGCTGGGCGTAGTCCAGCATCTGCGATTGCTTGTTCCGCTGCTTGCGTTCCCAGCACTAATGGGTCTTCTTCTTCGCTGAGCCAGTAGCGCGTGTGAACACCGGTTCGCTCAATTGCTTCGGTGACATCGATGCCGCACATCGGTGCGACCTCTTCTGTTGGTACTTGTCTTTTGGGTAGTTTTTCTGCTGATCCCAAGACCTTCATGGCCAGTGTTCGCATGTGCCAGCTCCCCCTGAGTAGTGATGCACAATCGCATTCACATACTAGCCGACCGGTCAGTGAAATGACGAGGGAGAAAAGTACCCCAAGGACGCCCCTTGGCGGCGAAGACCCACACCCGTGGCGGCTTCCGCCACTGTCCCCGCTCACCGTGCCACCTGCTCCAACGTGTCACGAAGGGCGCGCTGCGCGGTGGTCAGTGCTTGCGCGATATGCCCGATTTTGTCCTTCGAGCTGACGTCCACCGGCACAGTGAGGTCCCCTCGGGCCATCGCATTGACGGCATCAACCTCAGCGTGAACAACCTCCGTGAGCGTGCGTGTTGTCTCCAGTAGTTCTAGCCACGCCGTATCAAGGTCCTCAATGAAACGGTTCATGGGGCGACGGATTTCGTGGGGGAACAGGGGCACCCAATTCATCGGATGATTTCATGTGGAATGAGGACGCGCTACCATGCTCTGCGTCACTAGCCTGACCGTCCCTGGCGCAACCAGCTCTTATGCACCGCCTGGGGCGCAGATTACCCGAATGAAAACGAGAACTCAGGCCTCGATAACCTCAAGGGCAACGTCGCAAGCCCGCCCTGCTGCTGGCACGTCGACCCGAACCATGGTCATGGCGGACACAATCAGTGCAGTGACAATATCTGATGCTCTTGCCACCTTGTCATGCGCCCAGGCTGGATGGCGGGCGCGAATACCTGCTGCAACTGCGTCGTGAAGCTCTGCCCGGTAGGAGGAAATTGCACCGCTCACCACCTTGTCGCGCGCAATGGGTGCGCCAGCCGAGTTCACTAGGAGGCACCCGTCTCGAAGTCCACGCTCGGGATTCGCGGTCAGGGCGTGACGCAGTCTGTTGAGGTAGTCAACGATCGCGTCAGGTGTCGCGGGTTGAGCTATCAGGGGGGCCAATGCGGGGCGGACGACCTCGTCGAGGTAGTTCTGCACTGCAGCATCAAACAGTCCTTTTTTACTGCCAAAAGTGTTGTAGATGCTTGATTTGTTCAAACCCGTGGCGTGTTCAAGTTCCTGAAGGGATGCTCCTTCGTAACCATGCGTCCAGAAGACATCGCGAGCAGTTCGAGCAGCGTTGTTCGCGTTGAAGGTTTGAGGGCGCCCCATGGACATCTCCCATCACGTTGCAGGGGTGAGGGGACCAGAATATATTGAACCGGTCGGTTCAATACTAGGTTGGCCACCCCTTCGCTAGAACACCCCACCGCAACAACCAACCCAAAGGACACTCATGAGTACGACCACCAGCACCCACATCCAGCTCGCTTCTCGCCCCACCGGGTGGCCATCCCAGGACAACTTCACCACCGTCACCGTCACCTACCCAGACCTCGGTCCAGGTCAGATCCGCGTCCGTAACGACTACATGTCCGTTGACCCCTACATGCGCGGACGACTCAACGAAGGCCGGTCCTACATTCCGCCCTTCCAGATTGGTGACACCCTCACCGGTGGTGCCATCGGCACCGTCATTGACAGCAACTCATCCGACCATCCCGTGGGAGCAACAGTCATCCACCAGTACGGGTGGCGTGACATCGCCCAAGACGACGCCACCCACTTCCGGGTCGTCCCCAAACTTCCACACCTTCCAAGCTCCCTTTACCTCGGGATGCTCGGCATGACCGGGCTGACCGCCTACGTGGGACTCACCGACATCGCCCCCGTCCACCATGGTGACACCGTGTTCATCTCTGGCGCAGCCGGAGCTGTCGGAACCGCAGCCGGCCAGATCGCACGACTCCTCGGCGCATCGACCGTCATCGGATCTGCCGGGTCAGCAGAAAAAATCAACCTTCTCACCAGTAAATACGGTTACGACGTTGCCTTGAATTACAAAGACGCCCCCATTGCCGAGCAACTTGCCACTGCAGCACCCACCGGAATCGACGTGTTCTTCGACAACGTGGGCGGAGACCACCTCGAAGCAGCCCTAGACGCCATGAAAGACGGCGGTCGCATCGCCCTCTGTGGCGCGATCTCCAGCTACAACACCACGGAGAAACCTGCCGGCCCCCGCAACATGATGAACATCATTTCCCGCGGCCTCACCCTCAAAGGCTTCACCCTCGGTGGTTATATGCACCGCAACACAGAATTCATGGAGAAAATGGGCGCCTGGCTACAAAACGGTGACGTCACCTACGACGAAACAATCGTCGAAGGAATCGACAACGCCGTCGACGCCTTCCTCACCATGATGCAAGGCGGGAACATCGGAAAAATGATTGTGAAACTCAGCTAAAACTCCGTGTGCCCCAAGTCCGGGCCCGCAGCACACACCACATGAGCACTCGCCACCCCAAAAAGTTCGAAGACCATGATTGAGTTCACCCCGGGGCGCAACAGTTCAGCAGGAACAAACAACGTGTGTTGCGGGCCACGCGACCAATACCGACCCACATTGAAGCCATTAACCCACACAGCCCCCTTACCCCACCCCGAGGTGTCAAGATAAAGGTTCTCCGGAACATCCACATGCACGTCACCACGTAACATCACTGGCCCAGGGATCGCGTCGCTCAGTGTGCTGATCTCGTGCCATGCGGCCCGCTCCGCCAATAACGGGTCACAAGGAGTCACCCGCCACCCTGTGAGAATGTGGCCTTGCAGTTCAACAGTCCCCATCCCTTTCCATTCGCCCAAACGTGGCCCATAGTTGACCCGTCCCTGATCCTCCACCAACACACGTAACGTTCCACGCGCATCGGTAGGCAAGGGAATAAAAGCATCATGGTGGTCGCGGTACGCTACCCCCACAAAGGTTGTGTCCACAAACACGTAGGCGATGTCCCGCACCTGGTTAAACCGCAGGACCGCGTCACCCTCAACAGCGATGTCGCGCTCATACACCACAAACGGACCCGACACGTTGAGGCCATCAAACGTGGCCGGACTGTCACACGTGACTGCCTCATCCACATCCAACGGAACGTCCAACCAGCCCACCCGATGCGTCAACGGCACGGACCGTTCCGCAACCAAGGGACGCTCCGCAGGCACCTCAGCGGGAACAGGTGCATACCGCGCGATGACCTCGCGAAAAGCCCAGTACTTCTCGGTCGGGTAACCATCTTCGGCAAGGGGGGCGTCATAGTCGTAGCTGGTCACCAACGGCTGATAGACGCCTTTATCATTCGCCCCGTTGGTGAACCCAAAGTTTGTGCCGCCATGGAACATGTAAATATTGACCGATGCGCCTGCACCTAGCAGGCGGTCCAGCGCGTTTGCCGCATCAGCAACATCAGTAGTGTGGTGGTGGGCGCCCCAGTGGTCAAACCAGCCAATCCAAAACTCCGAGCACATGAGCGGCCCTGTGGTTTGGTGTTCTCGTAGGGTAGCCAACCGTTCGTCGATGCGCGAACCAAATGAGCCAGTTGTGTGGAGGTCTGGCAGCGTCCCGTGCGCAAGCATGTCATCCATAGGTTGGTCCACTGTGGTCAGTGGCACCACAAAGCCGAGGTTCCGGTACACGTTCGTCAGGTGTGTCAGGTAGGCGCGGTCATTGCCGTATGCGCCGTACTCGTTTTCCACCTGCATGAGGATGATAGGGCCTCCATGGTTGATCTGGCGGGGCTCCACAATGGGGGCAAGGTGCTCAAGATACCGTTCTACCTCTGTAAGGTAGGTCGGGTCTGAACTGCGCACGACGATATCTGGGGTGGCGGTGAGCCACGTGGGCAAGCCGCCGTTATCCCATTCAGCGCAAATATAGGGGCCAGGTCGAACAATAGCCCGCAAGCCCTCCTCCTGGATGATGTCCAAGAAGCGACCAAGGTCGCGCGCCCCATCTGTATGGAACTCGTCCCGACTGGGTGCATGGAAGTTCCAGGCAACGTAGGTTTCAATCGTGTTGAGCCCCATGAGGCGTGCTTTGCGGATCCGGTCCCGCCACGAGTCAGGGTGGACCCGAAAATAGTGGATCGCCCCAGAAATGATCTGGAATGGTTCTCCGTCGAGGGTGAAGTCACGCTCACCGATCGCAAAAACTGACATGCACAACTCTCCTGACGAGGTAGTCAACACAACAAGACATGGGAGGCGCCGTCATGACCTGGGGCACTACTGTTTCACGGACCCGGCGACCAAACCGGACTGCCAGTAGCGTTGCAGGTACAAGAAGATGGCGATGATAGGGACAATGGCGAGCAGCGAACCGGTGATCACAAGGTTGTAAATAGGCTCCCCGCCGACAGTTGATGACTGTGCGTTCCACTGGTTCAACCCAACCGTGAGCGGGTACCACTGTGGGTCGCTGAGCATGATGAGGGGCAGGAAGTAGTTGTTCCAGGTCGCCACAATGGAGAACAACAACACGGTGATAAGGCCGGGGGTGAGGAGGCGGAACGCAATGGTGAAGAAGATCCGGAACTCGCGTGCCCCATCCAGGCGTGCTGCTTCAAGCAGTGAGGTGGGAACTGATTCTGAGGCGTAAATCCAAATGAGATACAACCCGAACGGGTTGATCAGCGACGGCAAAATGACAGCCCACGGGGTGTTGGTCAAACCGATTTGGCTGAATAACAAGAACGTGGGGACCGCCAGGGCAGTCCCGGGGATCGAGAGGGACGCCAACACCACGATGAAGACGCCGCGCCTTCCAGGGAAGTTGAACTTAGCCAGGGCGTAACCGCCTAATGCGGCGAGGAGGGTTGCTCCTCCAGCACCGACAACTACGTAGAGTGCGGTGTTTCCCAACCAGCGCACGAACACACCATCGTTGTAGGACAACACCGCTTGGATATTGTCGATCAGTGCGAACTCACCGGAGAACCACAGCCCAAACGAGGAGAACAACGATTTTTGGGTTTTTGTTGAGTTCACGACGAGCCATGTCAGTGGCAACACAATGTACCCAGCAATGAAGAGCATGACCCCAAAGAGTGCGACTGACTTGTTCACACGCGGCACTCCTGCGCGCGCGATCACAGGTGAGTCAGCTCGGTAACGACTCAGGACACCCATCAGCGTTCATCCTTTCGCGTACCAAAGTGTTGGACGGAGTACGCCACAATCATGGTGAGCACCCCCATGACCAAAGCGACGGTGGCCGAGTAGTTGTATTGCTGTCCGCTGAAGGACAAGTTGTAGGCATACATGTTGGGGGTGAAGTAGGAGGAGATCGCGTTCGGAGCGAGTCCTTTGAGGACGTTTGGTTCGTTGAAGAGTTGGAAACTCCCAATGACGGAGAACACGAGGGCGATCACCATGGAGCCGCGCAGAGCTGGGAGTTTGATGCTGCGGATAATCCACCACTGGTTAGCTCCGTCGAGGTCGGCTGCCTCGTACAGTTCTTCAGGAATGGTGCGCAGCGTTGAGTAAAAGATGAGCATGTTATACCCGGTGAATGTCCACACTTGAATGTTGGCGATAGCGAGAAGAACCAGGCTGCTGGTCAGTGGTGAGGGGATATCCGCGTTGAAGAAGTCGTTGATGTTGGCGACCAACCCAAACCGGTCTCCAAAGATGAAACCCCACATGAGGGTCGCTACCACGGCGGGCACTGCGTAGGGCATGAAAATGATGATGCGGAAGAAACCGCTGGCGCGCAGTCGCGCAGAGTCAATGGCGAGGGCCGCCCCGAGCGCCAGCACAATCATGATGGGGACCTGGATGGCGAAGAAGGTGAGGATCCGTTGGACACCTTCCCAGAATTGGGGGTCATTCATCACGCGAATGTAGTTGTCGATGCCCACAAACTGTGTGCCACCGATGAGTTTCGTGTCGTACACGCTGAGGTACACGGAGTACAGGATTGGTGCAAGAAGCACAAAGACAAACACGGTCATGAATGGCGCCATGAACGCCCACCCGACCCAGGACCGGCGTGAGCGCCGGGTTGTGGGTGAGGCTACCGCGGTATGCGGCTGTGTCTCAGCTGTGTTGGTGAGAGTCACAATGCGAACCACCTTATTCGCAGAAAGGTCAGTGTGGACAGGTCCCGTCACCTCGTGTCATGGGGTGTTGTGACGGTGAACGTGGTGCCCAGAAGATCCCCCATCTTGTGGGCACCACGTGTGCGCACCCCACCCCGGTGTGCGCGGGTCATAGCGACTATTCGATGGTGAACCCTTGTTGGCCACCGTAGGTTGCCGATGCGTCACCCCATTGGGTCAATGCGTCCGCTAGTGGGGTGCTGCCGTTGTAGGCGTTCGCGCTGAAGTCGTTAAATACGGAGTTGGCGTAAACCTGGAAGGGAAGGTACTGCCAGCCTTCGGCGACTCCCTCTGCTGATTTGGCGAGTACTTCGTTGACTTTTTGTCCGCCAAAGTACTCGAATTCTCGGTCGAGGAATCCTGGTTCGTTGAGGGTGTCAACTGTTGCGGGGAAGGCGCCACCGTCGACTCGGATGTCGATTCCCTCGCCTGCTGCGGTGAATTCGAGGAACTCGTAGGCCAGCGCTTGGTTGTCACTGCCTTTCATGACGGCCATGGAGCTTCCACCGTTTTCTGAGGTGGTGAATTCTGAGTCTGACCATTGTGGCATGTCAGCGACTGCCCATTTACCTGCTCCTGCCGGGACACCGGTTTCGAGGTTGCCGGGCATCCAGGCGCCGATGACGAGCGATGCGACACTCCCGTCCCCGAGGGCTTGGTACCATTCGTCGCTCCACGAGCTTATGGGGGCGACGAGTTCTTCGTCGATCATGGTTTGCCACAGTTCGGCGAATTTGGCTGTCCCTTCATCGGCGAAGTCCACGGACACTGTGGTGTCGTTGACTTGGTAGGGGCGCCCACCGGCCTGCCAGATCATGGAGGTGGTGAAGCCTGCATCTCCAGTGTCGTTAACAATGTAGATGCCTTGTTCTTTCAGCGTTCGTGCGGCGTCAAGGAATTCGTCCCATGTGGTGGGGACGTCGACGTTGTTCGCGTCGAAGACTTCCTTGTTGTAGAACATGGCCATAGGACCGGAGTCGAGGGGGAGCCCCCACACGTTGTCGCCTTGTGCGACGGCAGACCATGGGCCTGTGGTGAATGTTCCGTCGAGTTCATCTGCCCCCATGGGGCCGATGTCGGCGAGTGCTTGTCCGATGGAGAATTGTGGGACTGCGTAGTATTCGATTTGCGCCAGGTCGGGTCCGCCGGATTCTGCTGCGACAGCGTTTTGGAGGGCAACGTACTGGTCATTTCCGGTTCCGACGTTGACGACGTCGACGGTGACGTCAGGGTGTTCAGCAGTGAAGGCCTCGGCGACGTCGGTGATGGTTTGGTCCCATGCCCATACGGTAAGTTCTCCGGAGAGTTCACCGGATGCGTTCGTGGGGGCTTGTGTGGGGGCGTTGTCGCTGTCACTTCCTCCGCATGCTGTGAGTGTGAGGGCGAGCGTTCCTGCGAGAGCGCCAACGGCGAATCGTGTGTTGCGTGTGGCCACGAGTGGCCTCCTTCCTAACCCAGCACCCGCATCGGGCTCTGGCTTATGCAGGGTGTCCCTGCTGGTTCTCTTCGTTGAGTGTTCAGCACAGTGCGTCTTGCCACGTCTGTGTGACAAGCTGGGCGATGTTTACGTCAACATCTTCAGCGAAGGTAGCATGTTTACGCAAACATCGTCAACGGTTTCGGTGAGAGCATTCGCGAGAAAACCAGGGGATACGTCGTGCCGTTTCACCATGTGTACGTGAACATGGTTATCCTGTCCCTATGGACAGCGTCGCCCAGCCAAACTCACCCCGTGGCAGCCGGAAACGGCTTGGCCCCTCCATTGGCGATGTGGCGCGGCTTGCAGGGGTATCTTCACAGACTGTGTCACGCGTCTCAACTGGGGCAGAACGTGTTCGCCCAGAAACACGAGAACGCGTCCTTTCCGCCATGGAACAGTTGGGCTATTCTCCCAATCACGCAGCCCGAGCTTTACGATACGGCCGCTTTGGCTCAATCGGCGTGATCGCGCATCACCTATCGCGTACAGGTGAGTTTCACACCATTGATGCGCTCGTTGAAGCAGCCCGAAAGAACGGGTTCACCGTCAACCTGATCGATGTGGAGTCCCCGTCATCTGATGACATGAGCGTTGCAGTGCAGCGGCTCACCCACCAATCCATTGACGGTCTTGTCATTATTCGCGCAGAAACAGCAACTCCTGACACCCTGCAACTACCCAGACGGCTCCCTATTGTGGTGTCGGACTCACGGTTCATTGGCCACCACCCTGCGGTCAGCACTGATCAGTGGGCGGGCATCGCACACGCGGTTCGTCACCTCCTTGGCTTGGGGCACACCACCGTCCACCACCTGGCTGGGCCAGTTGATTCTTCCCCGGCAGGGGTCCGTATTCAGGCGTGGCGTGACACGTTAACTGCACATGACCGCATGATTCCCGATGTGGTGCGTGGCGACTGGTCTGCCGCATCCGGTCACGCGGTGGGGACGCGCCTCTTGGCTGATCCGTCAGTGACAGCAGTCTTGTGCGGGAATGATGAAATGGCTGCCGGGTTGATGCGAGCCGCCCACGAACGAGGGCTGCGCGTCCCTGAGGATGTGTCCATTATTGGATTCGATGACATCCCGCTAGCGTCCTACTTGTGGCCGCCTCTCACTACTGTGCGCCAAGATTTTAGTGCGGTAGGCACCACCCTCATGGACGTGCTCTTCCAGCAGATTCGGAGCGGTCAACCACTCACTGATCACCGCACAACAATTCCCACCGAACTGATCGTGCGAGGTTCAACTGCCCCGCCGCGGCCGTAATACCGCCGGAACAAAAACTCTGCTCACATCATTGTTGTGGCAGATAGACTCACCACAACAAATCGACCACACAAGGAGCAGCAAATATGGCCCGGTTAGGCCGCACAACAGGACATCAACAACCACGAAAATCACGCGGCCTACGATTCACTGAAGGTTTACTTCCCATCTTTGGCCCAGCCCAGGTCAGTGACCCCACGAAACCTAGCCGACCTGACACAGATGCTGAACGCCAACGTGAAACTGACTTGCGCACCCAGTTGGTCCGAATCACTGCACCTGATGGGTCAACATACGTTATTGAACGTCCCGTGAACGACCCTGAAAAACAGTGATCTTGAGCGAACCAACCGCCCGCTAGGCGCTCAACCCCTGCTTCAGTGACTGGGTGGGCCGTCCAAGGAGATCGCTCAAGTCTGAGGTGACCTCGGCCATGAGCCCATCGCGGATGTTCTGGTCTGCGGCGGCAAGGAAACCTGCGGTCCCCGAGTCCAGCCCCATACTCTCTAACGCTTTCGCGTAATCATCTGTCGGCATGTCCGTGTAGGTGACTTCCCGTCCAACCAGGTCACCAATGACCTGCGCCAACTCCGAGTACGTGAATGCGGTGTCGCCGGTGAGCCCATAGGTGGCACCTTCGTGTCCAGAGGTTGTCAACACGGTTGCTGCGGCCTGAGCCAAGTCGGCGCGGGTTGCTCCTGCCACGCGTCCGTCCCCTGCCGCCCCGATGATGCCTCCGCTCGTGCGTGCTTGCTCAACCAAACCACTGTAATTCTCGATGTACCACGCGTTACGCAGAATCGTGAACGGCAGTCCTTGTTCTTTGATGATCGTTTCGGTTGCTTCGTGCTCAGGGGAGACCACAAGACCGGGAAAAGCACTTGTGTACACGATACGACCCGCCCCTTGCGCTTTCGCGGCGTTGAGCACTGTGCTGTGGTGGCCGACTCGCTGCCCTATGGCTGAACTAGAGATGAGTAAGACGGCGTCAGCACCGTCGAACACACCGTCAAAAGTAGCTGGATCGTCGTAGTCAGCTGTGGCAACCCGGACACCAGCGGTCGCGTATGACTCAAGGGTGTCTGTGCGCCGTCCAAGCGCAGTGATGTCGCTGGGCACGATTCCGTGGTCAAGCAAGGAGTCAAGAACAAGACGGCCAAGGTGCCCGGTCGCTCCGGTGACAACAACGGACATGGTGAATCCTTTCGCAGGTGAATCTGTTACTGTCCAACATACTCGGCGAGGTGTTGACCAGTCACGGTCGAGGCTTGTGCCACAAGGGTTGCAGGCGTTCCTTGGAAGACAACTTGTCCGCCGTCGTGTCCTGCACCTGGCCCCATATCGATGATCCAGTCAGCGTGTGCCATCACCGCTTGGTGATGTTCGATGACAATCACCGATTTCCCCGAATCAACGAGTCGGTCTAGCAGTGTCAGCAGATGGTGGACGTCTGCGAGGTGAAGCCCGGTGGTGGGTTCGTCGAGGATATACACATCTCCTTGTCCACCCATGTGGGTGGCAAGTTTCAGGCGTTGCCGTTCCCCACCGGACAAGGTGGTCAATGGCTGCCCTAGCGTGATGTACCCTAACCCAACATCGACCAGCCGGCGCAGGATCCGCGCTGCTGCTGGATTGGGCGCATCGTCAGTGAAGAAACGGGACGCTTCCTCAGCGGGTAGAGCGAGCACATCGGCAATGGAACAACCTGCCAGGGTGTACTCCAGGACATCCGAGCGGAAGCGGCGGCCCTCACATTCCACGCAGGTCGTGGCCACAGATGCCATCACACCTAAATCGGTGAAGGTTACCCCTGCTCCTTGGCACACTGGGCACGCTCCTTGCGAATTCGCAGAGAATAACGCGGGCTTTACACCGTTTTCCTTGGCGAACGCTTTGCGAATCGGGTCCAGTAACCCGGTGTAGGTGGCCGGGTTGGAACGCCGTGACCCGCGAATCGGGGATTGATCCACAGCAACAACGCCCTCCCGTGGGACAACCGAACTGTGGATCAGTGACGACTTCCCCGACCCAGCCACCCCAGTCACAGCAACCAGGACCCCCAAAGGGATGTCCACATCGACGTTGTTGACGTTGTGTGCCGATGCGCCCCGCACCTCCAGCACCCCGCTGGGTTCGCGGACTGTGGGTTTCACCTGCACCCGGTCCCCCAGGTGGTGGCCAGTGACAGTGTCACTGGCCTGGAGCCCCGCCACATCCCCCTGGTAGGTGATGGTCCCTCCGCGGCTTCCTGCACCTGGTCCAAGGTCAATGATGTGGTCAGCAATCATGATGACTTCGGGTTTATGCTCAACAACAAGAACGGTGTTGCCTTTGTCGCGTAGCTGAAGAAGCAAGTCATTCATACGGCTTATGTCATGGGGGTGGAGCCCAGTGCTTGGTTCGTCAAACACGTACGTCACATCGGTGAGCGCTGAGCCGAGGTGACGCACCATTTTGGTGCGTTGAGCTTCCCCACCTGACAGCGTCCCTGAAGGCCGGTCAAGCGACAGGTACCCCAAACCAATAGTGACAAAGGAATCCAGGGTGGCTGCCAGTGTAGTCACGAGCGGAGCAACCCCCGCATCATCAATCTGGTTGAGCCATTCCCTCAGGTCAGTGATTTGCAGTGCGCAGACATCAGCAATGTTCTTCCCAGCGATCCGCGATTCACGAGCAGGTTGTGCCAACCGTGTGCCCTCACAGTCAGGGCATTGGGTGAACGTGACAGCGCGTTCAACGAAGGCGCGGATGTGAGGTTGCATGGCGTCGGGGTCTTTGGACAGCATCGATTTTTGGATTTTGGGAATGAGCCCTTCGTACGTCATGTTGGCGCCCCCAACTGGCACCTTCGTGGGTTCTTTGTAGAGGAAATCATGCAGTTCGCGCTTGGTGTACTTCTCAATAGGTTTGTTGGGGTCGAGAAAACCAGATTCGCTGAACAGTCGCACATACCACCCATCAGGTGTATACCCGGGGACAGTGATCGCGCCTTGTGCCAGTGACTTGGAGGCGTCGAACACCTGAGCGAGGTCAATATCGTTGACTTTTCCGATCCCCTCACACCGGGGGCACATGCCACCCACGACGGAGTATGTTTGTTTTTCGCGGACTTTGTTCCCCCGGTGGACGGTGACAGCGCCGGATGCTTCCACGGATGGCACATTGAAGGAGTATGCCTGGGATGAGCCAATGTGAGGTTCAGCGATACGTGAGAACAAGGTACGCAACAGTGCGTGGGCGTCAGTGACTGTGCCCACAGTAGAGCGAGAGTTCGCGACGAGCCGTTCTTGGTCGACGAGGATCGCGGTGGTGAGCCCATCAAGGTGGTCCACGTCTGGTCGGGACAGGTTCGGCATGAACCCCTGGATGAACGCTGAGTAGGTTTCGTTGATGAGGCGCTGTGATTCGGCGGCGATTGTGCCGAACACGAGAGAAGATTTTCCTGACCCGGATACGCCTGTCAGCACGGTCAGGCGGCGTTTGGGGATGTCCACACTGACATCGTTGAGGTTATTTTCCCGGGCCCCGCGCACGCGGATCATGTCGTGACTGTCAGCGGGGTGAGTCGTGCTGGTGGAGGGAGCTGTCATGATCCCCATTGTTGCGTGCCGCACTGACACGTGCCATTGGGTGCATCCGTTGCATTCATGTGGTCGGTGGGCACACAACGGGCGCCCAGGTCCTGGAGAGACCTGAGCGCCCGTTGTGTCCAGGCAAGGTGGGGGACGCGCGTGCGTCCCCCCACGTGCATGAGGTGTTACAGGTAGGTCGAGGTCAACGCTTCGTAGTCCTCAAGGCTTCCGTCCTTCATGCACACCTCGATGATGGCGCGGCCCAGTGGGTCAAGGTCATCGGTGAGGAATTGCGCGAGTTCTGCTTTGAAGAAGTCGGTGAGGATTTTCGCTCCAGCGTCGTACGCTTCGAACCCAACTTGTGATTGGTTTTCAGGTTGGAGGAAGGTGGGACGGATCAGTTGTCCGTCGATCTTGACTTCTTTGAGGGCGTACCCGAACAGTGCACACCGGGCTGGTGTGAGTTGTTCTTGACGGATCTTTCCGCCGCCGCGACGTGCCAGGTATTCACGGGTAAGCCATTCCGCGGTGAACCCCACTTTGTAGGCACCGATGTGCTGGTTGGGGGTCAGCACGTAGCGGGTGCGGTCGGCGTCCATGAGTTGCTTGAGGAGCAGGTTCGCTGCGGCAACTTTGGTACCAGTGGAGAACGGCCAGTAGGAACCGACACCTTCGGAGACGAGGCCACCGTGGGCGAGCTTGTCTGTTTGTTCTGCTGACTCACCAATGGAGGGGTTTTTGTCTCCGCGTGGTGCAATGAGACGCCACAGCCAGGCTAGTGCTGGTGGGACGATGTGCATCATCCCCATGATCCCGTAGGTGGGGTTGTCGCGGGTGCACGCGGGCATACGCGCACCGAAGGTACGGACGTCAATTTCGGTGGGTTCGGACACGACGTCGTGGATCATTCGGCGGGGGATGACCACGCGCGGGTTTGGGCATGGTTTGCCGTTGGAGTCTGGTTCGTGTTCCCACGGAAGGCAGGTGGCACCTGGTAGACCGGAGATATTGAAGAACACCAGTGGTTCGTCGGGGTGGATGACCGCCCGCTCAAAGTTGGGGTCTTCTCCGTAGGTTTTCATGTTGTCCACGCGGACGAACCAGCCGTCTTCTGCGTCAGCAACGGTGAGTTTGCCGTTACCTGTTTGCAGGGAGATGTGGCACAAAGTCATGTCGTCGGTGACGGGTGCGAGCTGTGAGGATTCACCAAGGTTGATGAAGTAGGGCTCATTGCTGACCACGTTGGTGCCCAGGAGGATACGTCCGTCAGGTTGGCGGCGGATGTCTTGGCACATTTCTGATTTTCCACCACCAGATGCACCTTCGTGCATGATGACGGTTTCGTTGTCGTAGGGGGTGGTGACCCGGACGGATGATGCGTGTGCGGTCAGCCAGCCTTCTTGTTCACCGATGTCGAGGAGCGCAGAGAAGACACCTTTCTTTGCTGACGGCCCTGGGTAGAGGTTGTAGGCAAAGATTTCGTGGAGCGTTTCGGTGCGGTCGTGGACGACGATTTGTTTGCCGTCAAAGTGGGTGTGACGGAAGGGTGGTGCCGCATACATGATGGAGCGGGGGCTGAAGGGTTCAACGTCTTCGATGCTGACCCAGCCTTGGAGGTCAACGAGTGCGGTCGCAAAGAATGCGGTGTTCGCAGGCACGATCGCTAGGGACAGCGAACCGTAGGTGAGGCCACCTGCTTTGAAGGGAACAACGATGAGGTCTTGGGTGGCAAGCCAGTCAAGGGTTTCTTGTTTGACGCTGGCGAAGTCGTAGCCGTGGACGTCTTTGAACCGCGGCTTGTCGGTGGGGCGGTCGTCAGCGATCCGCATGCAGTTGGGGTCACGGCGGCGAATGTAGTCTTCGGGGTAGTTTACGGCGATACCGTTTTTGCAACGAACAACTGTTGCCTCAGTGACCACGCCGTTATCGGGGACTTGGTATGTCACGTCGAAGGTGTCGGCGCCGTCTGGTCCGAGAGAGAGTTCGTACAGTTCCGCGCGGGTGCGGGGAACGGTGATGCTGGGAGCTGCTTTGAGTGCCGCCTCGACGGCTGGTGGCAGGTCCACCTTTGACAGCAGAAGTTCCACGAGATCCTCCTCTTGCATGGCACTTGACCGTCCGCGGGATGCGTTCGGCCCCTAGTGGGGAAGCACGCTGCCCGCCCCCTACATCGTGACGATGCGTGTGCAGACGTGTGCCTTTACATCGAGGCTAGTGTTGGTGACCCCTTTACCGGGTGGGACCTTTGTACTGAGTTTTTCACCGCTACCGACCGCTTGGGTTTAAATTATACTCCAAAGAATGTTATGGCTTTGGTAAAATTACACCTGCGCATGGAATGGTTCCGACACGCCGCCGACCCCTGATCCGACGCCACACACCGGGCGCATCGGAAATTGTTTTAACAATATCTTCAAAGACCTCGTTTGCCCTTTACTTGCAACGTCTTCACGCGAAGGGGTGGCGAATAAAAACTATTGGGTTTACGCTTGGGTCATGGACACACACACCGGCACCCCAGAACCTCTCCCCCACTGGTTCACGCACGCCGCGCTAGCGGCCGCATCGAGCATCATCTTGGCGATCGCGATCACCGTTTACCAGCACGGGTTGCCGTCTGCGAGCGCCGCGAACTATATCTGGGTTCCCGTGTTCGCGGCTGCTGTCGTGTTAGCTCAGCACTGGCCTGGGCACATGTTCATTGTGGGTGTGCTTGCGGTCTATTTTTATTTGTCGACTGGCCTTCCATTTGTTGGCGCACTGCTTCCCGCTGGCGCGATGTTCCTTGCTGCCCACAACTGGGTGGGGGCGCAAATGGCGGAGGCTGGATTGTTTCCGGGTGTGAGCGCTCGGGATCGGGTTGATCGGGACTGACGTTGTCAGGGGACTTGTTCCCTCGCTGATGGGGGTTTCTTGTCGTCTCGCGCGCCAACCGTATGGGCTCTGATAGTGGTGCGGTTGCCCCCAGTGTGTGGTGTGGTGTTCGCCTAGGATGGTGGGCATGGGTGCGGATTGTCCTGTTGAGTTTGATACCACGGGCGCCCGGTGCGTGACGATGCTCGTGAAGATTCGTGCCCGCCTTGCCGAGTTACCGGTGGGCGGGCGTCTTGTTGTTGTGTCGGATGATCCCACATCTGTCTATGACCTTCCTGCGTGGTGTCACATGACTCATCATGCATATGTGGGCGTCTCTCATGAGGGCAACATTATGCGCCACACTCTTGAGGTCACACCTGACTCAGTACGCACCGCCACTGGTCGCCCGTGGGCGCGCCCTTCCAGCGAGGATGCCTGAGGCAATGAGCTGAATTCTGGCCCTCCTTTCCCAGTCGAAGTAGAGGTCCACGGTGATGTGCGCTATCGTCTGAGTCGGGTGACCCCCATATTGACGCTCACGAAGCGCACTGGTGCCAACCACAGACGACCACTCTGTGGGCGATTCGCATTCCACATCAGGTCACAACCGCCTCTCTCCCTGGCCACATCACAGGTGCTGCAAGGTGAGGCCTTTTCTTGCATCTACGCACAAGAGGGTGAATAGATGGGTAATTCACCCTCCTACGTATTGCCGCGTTAGTTCAATCACACTTATTCTCCTGTCATGTCAAAAAACAAAGTCGCATTACTTTTGTCCGGTGGACCCGATTCAGTCACCTTGCTGTATGACCTGCTCGCGCAGGGACACGAAGTGGTCGCTCTCACGTACAACTTCGGTGAAGCCGAGGCGCAGAATGAACGTGACGCAGCTACTGCAATCGCAGCTGAACTTGAGGTCGAACACCACTTCTTCGACTTCTCTGGACCGCTGAAGGAGTTCTACCACCTTCCACAACCACAGTTCTTGCGGATGGCAATGATGCGTTCATCCGAGGCCGGTCCAGTGAGTAAAAGTGAGGACGTGCAACCCTTTGGGTCCGCGATTGCGCTACTCCTCACTGCGTCATGGGCAGTCAAAAATGACATTTCTTCGGTGTTCTATGCAGTGCACGCAGACGACTCACATTTCACCGACAACCACCGTGAGTACTTCGACAAACTCAGTGATGTGACCAGAGAATGTGAAGGTCAAGATTTTGCTGTGGAGTTCCACACGCCCTACCTTGACACTCGCAAGTTCGATGTGATCAACAAAGGGATCACCTTGGGTGTTCCCTTTGGCCGCACATGGAGTTGTGCAGCTGGCGGGAGCACACACTGCGGTCAGTGCGCGCCCTGCATCAACCGGAGTGGTGCTTTCGCAGTGATCGGCGAACAGGACCCCGTGGCCTACCTCCACGACCCACAAGAACACCTCGAGAACCGGTTCGCAGGTTCTGCCCAGTTGTGAAAGGCGTGAAGTGAAACAAGAAACCACACAGGTTGCGTCAACAAGCATGAGGCCTGTGTGGTTTCTTGCTGCCTCGCAGGGGTTTCAGGCATTGAGCACGGCGGTGTTTACCGTGTCGGTGGCGCTCGTTGCGGGCAAGACAAGTGACTTTTTAGGTTTGGGCTTGATCCTCGCGGCACGAACGTTACCGACTGTTGTGGTGGCGTTGGTGGGTGGGGTTGCTGCTGACCGGTGGCGCAAGAAAACAGTTGCGGTCGCCACGTTGCTGGGCACAGCGGTTGTGTCGTTGCTGATCGCTGCGGTGATCCCGGTGACGGGGTTGACCGGTTACATTCATGTTTTGGCGTTGGTTGCCGGGCTGATTTCTGCGTTTGGTGCCCCGTCGCTGTATTCGTTGTTGCCGGCCATTGTGGCTAAGGAGAACAACTTCCGTGCGAACGCGTTGGTGCGAACGTGGCGTAATGGGGGCATGTTAGCTGGTCCTGTGGTGGCGGGGCTGTTCGCTGCCCAGTGGGGTGCGGCAAGCGGTGTGGCGGTCAGTGCGGTGTGTGCAGGCGTGGGGGCGTTGTTCATCGCGATGCTTCCGGTGACGGAACAGGCCCGACCGGTGCGCAGTATTCGTGGGGACCTTGCGGAAGCTGTGGGTTTTGCCCGGCACACCAGGTGGTTTACGGTGATGATCGGTTTTTGGGCCGTGTATTTGGCGTTGCAAGGTGGCGCTGGTGGAGTTGTGCAGCCTGTTGTGGTGGCCCAGATCAGTGGGGATCGGGTGTGGTCGTGGATGGCTGCGTGTCTGGCGGCTGGGTACATTGCGGGCAGTGTGGGGGCCACCCGGTGGCAGATGTCCCGCCATTTGGTGACGGGAAGTGTTGTGTGGGTGGGGTTGAGTTGTGTACCGCTTGTTGCGGTGGCGCTGACCGATGTGGTGCCGGTGTGGTTAGTGGCCTCGTTTATTGCCGGGGTTGGGTTGGAAGTGTCCGGGGTGGCGTGGGGGTCGGCGCTGCAAACCCGGGTGGATAGCGACAATATTGGGAAGGTGTCATCGCTGGACTATGCGGTGAGTTTCGGGTTTGTGCCCGTAGGTTACGCGGTGTTTGGCGTAGTGGGTTCGGTTGCTGATGGCCGTGTTGTGTTGGCGGTCAGTGGTGTTGTCATGGCGGTGTTCGCCGTAACTGCGGGGCTGGTGTCGTGGGCGCAACGGTTTGATCCTCTTCCCGATGCGCCCACGTCTGACACCGCTGCTCCTGTGGGGTAGTGGGCGGTTAGAGCAAGTGGGACACGGTTGTTCCCACAATGATGATGACCGCGCACCCCAGGAGTGTGGTGATCGCGAATGCCACGTCGGTGCGGGTGAGGGCGACAGGTTTCCACACGGTGCGTTTCCCGGTTGTCAGTCCGCGTACCTCCAGGGCGAGGGCGACTCGTTCTGAGGACCTGATTGAGGTGACCAGCAGTGCGAATGCGCACCGACCGAAGTCTGTGATGGTGAATCGCGGTTTCCCGGCCCGGTTGCGCGGTGCCCGCACAGCGTGAGCAGCACGGATCGTGGACCAGTGGTGGGGCATGGAGTCAAGGATTCGGTGCCCTGCCATCAGTGCCGCTGCGAAGCGTGGTGACAGTCGTGCGTGTTGTTGCAGTGACACCATCAGGTCTCGTGGTGGGGTGGAGGCAAGGAATGCCACGGTCAGCGCACCAATGATGAGGGTACGCAACGCCAGTGCCACCCCCATGTGTACCCCTTCACGGGTTGCGGTGAGTGTTCCACAGGTGAGGATGACCTCCCCTGGTCGGGTCACGGCGTTGACGATGAACACTCCCACACCGAACCCAACAAACGGCAGCAGCACGATGGCGAGTGTGCGCATCGGCACGCCACCTCCCCAGGTGACGACCCCCAGTGTCACAGCGAGGACCACGCTCACTGTGACCGGGTCGGTCAGGAACATGACAACAAGGGAGAGCAGGGTCACCACAACGACTTTCACCGTCGGGTTCCGTTCCTGTAACCACACAGACGATGCGCCTTGAAGAGCAGTCACACCGCCACCTCCACGCTGTCGTGTGCCCGGGTGCGCGCCAGCGCATCGACCGTTCCCAGCAGGTGCCGGAACTCCTCAGCGCACCCAGCCGCACTGGCAGCCCACCCCACCAACGGTGGAACAGCAAGGCCAGCCACGGCAACAAGCGCCGCATCGGAGAAGAACTCCCACGGGGTCAGGTCACTGAGAACACGTCCTTTGGTTACAGCCACAACCCGGTCAGCGAACACTGCTACCGCCCTCATGTCATGGCACGACCACACCACCCCGTGCCCGGACGCCGCATGGTCACGCAACGACCCCAACACCGTGCTCACACCGCGCCGATCCAACCCAAACGTGGGTTCATCCGCACACAAAAACGGGTGATCGTGGGCCAGCATCGCCGCGAGTGACAACCGCCGTTTTTGCCCGCCTGACAACGAAAACGGGGACCGGTCAGCCACATCGGTTAACTCGAACTGCGCCAACAACTCCTCGACCCGCGCCTCGCAGCCCACGGGCTGCTGGTACCCCACTTCTGCCCGCACTGAATGTGCCATGAACTGGTGTTCCGGGTTCTGGCACACCAACCCGCCGCGTGGCCCACGCACCACCCCCGACACCGGGGTCTCCACTCCCGCGAGCGTGCGCAACAGTGTGGTTTTCCCGGTGCCATTGGTGCCAACAATGGCAGTGAGTTCCCCCGTGGAGAAAGCAAGGTTGATGTCAGCAAGCACAGGTGTGCGTGGTGTTGACCGGTGTCGCGGTGGCGGTGCCACACTAAGGTTCTCAGCCAGGAGAGCGGTGCGAGGCTGGTCAGGGGCGACACCCACCACAGGGGTGACGGTCACCTCCGCGGCAGCACGAATGCCACGTTGAACAGCCGGGTTACTGATCCCACCGTGATAGCCAAAGAGCGCCAACAATTCCACATCAGTGGGCAGCCAACACCCCTGGGCAAGGAGCATCGCAGCGGTTGGTGCGCCAATGTCCCCCGCCTTCCCATCCCATTGGATAGCACCGTGCTCATCAAGCACAATCCACCGGTCTGGCAACGCCCCACTCCCGGACGTTGTAGCAATGTCATCGACCCGGTGCTCCACCATGATGACCGCCGCACCCGTGTGCTCCTGGACATGGTCGATCGCCCTGGTGACATCAGCGATACCGTGATGGTCAAGCATCGACGTTGGTTCATCCAACACAATCACCTGCGGCGTTGACACAAGTGCCACAGCCAACGCCACCCGCTGCAACTCCCCGCCAGACAGTTGACTGGTCGCACGACCAAGGAGGTGACCCACCCCAGCAAGAGCGGCGGCGGCGCGCACCCGCTCACCAATCTGCTGGGGTGGGACGGCTGCGTTTTCCAGCGGGAACGCGATGTCGTCTTCTACACGCGTGAAACACACGCTTGCCCACGGGTCCTGCCCCACAACAGCTGCAATGCCCGCAATATCGCTCGGCTCCTGATCGGCCATGTCACGACCCGCCACACACACGTGCCCGTGGGCTGTTGCGTGAATAGCGTGCGGAATCGCCCCGATCACACGGTGCACAACAGTGGACTTTCCCCCACCAGATGGCCCCATGATGAGGACCCTCTCCCCCGGTTCAACCGTGAACGACACCGGGCCGGTGGTTCCCCCACCAGGGAACGTCACCCTCACATCTTGTAGGTGAACAACCCCCGTCGTGTGGTGCTGGGAGCCAACACGCGCATCGTCAAGCGAGGTCATACCGCTGCCTCACGCACAATGGCGTAATTGTTCAGCACCCCGGTGCGCACAAGAGCATCAACAATCACCTTGGCCAACAACCCACCAAGGATGACCCCAGACCCGCACTGAATAGCGAAGCGCAACCAGAAAATATCCTGCCCAAACCACCCAGAGCGAAACGCCGAATAGAAGAACACAATCGCCGCACCCAACAACCCAGACACCGCATACACACCCCACGTAAACCGGCGGTAGCGGGTTATCGCGAACGCAGCTTCACTGCCAAACCCTTGCAAGAACGCCGCAATCAACAAGGTCGGGCCAATAGGTGACCCCAAGAAAAAGACTTCAATCGCTGCAGCCACCATCTCCGCGATGATCCCCACCCCAGGGCGACGGATAATAGCCAACGCAATAGGGGCAACAATCAACCACCCACCGAACAACAGGTGTTGGGACAAGTCACCGGCAGGTCCCATCGCGATGGTTAACACATTCCACGCCTGAACCAGAACCCAGTACAGGAACCCAAAAACCACGGCGAGGGTCACCATGAGAACGATGTCACGCATCTGAAAAATGGGGCGTGCCCGGCGAGCAGATGCAGCCGGTGACGCAGGGGCAGGCACGGATGCAGCCGCTACAGAGTCAGCTGATGTCGGTGCGGTCGCAGGATCGGAGGAGTTATTTTGGTTCGCCGTGTGTGCGCTCATGAGTGGTCTCCCAAGGAAGTGGCCGATGCGTGGCTGGGGCTGTTGAGGGACAACGTCAGGTGACTGGTCACGTGTTGGACACTTGCACCCACCGCCACCCACGCCGCTGTGACGTGCCCAAGTATCAGCCCGAGGTCACCTTCAAGACGCGTGACGTAGTGTTCCGACCCCCGGTACAGTCCAGCGGCACGGGTCGATTCAATGGCCGCATAAATCGCAGTCATGTGCTCAGGCTCCACCGCGCGCCCAGCATCATCTGTGGCCGTGCTCGTCGTTGTACCAAGCGGGTACAACGCCCACTCGGCAGCCGCCCACAACCCGGTGACTTCCCCTTGAGGCGCGGTCACAACACGCGGACCAGCCCCACCAGGCAGCGCACACGCCACCTCACCAGGGCACCCGCGCGACAAGTGGATGCTGACCGATGCGTGATGCCCAGTGGCAGCAATCTCCCGTGTGACTGCAGTCAGATACGCCAGGACATCATGTTCATGCCCTCCCACCCACGTGGATACATCCCCAGTAGCCAGGGACAGTCCACCAGGGTCAACCGCATCGAGGGCGTTGAGGATCACCTCAACGTAGTTGTCCGTCATCACGGAAATCGTGACACGGGCCCCCACCCCAAACCGGAGTGGGTCCTGTGTGAACACGTCAGTTTCTGAGTGCGTGATCGTCATTATCTTCCTTTCCCTGTCATCGCACGGAAAGGAGTTCCCCACCCACCACGGCAACCGACCCGCAAATGCGGGTGCGGCGGGCAGCTTGGGTGTGCGCTCACACGCACATCTCAATTCGCTTCCTTCGCTGGAATGACCCAGATCAGGTTCTACGGTCGAAGTTTGATTACTCCCTCTCAGCCCAGCTCACTGGACTCCCGTGCTGGTCACGACAGTAGTGCGCCCACCCCACGTGTGGCAAGATCCGCCTGACCGGTGAGATGGACTACACCTGGGATTACGGGGTCAATCAGGCAACGGCGGTCACCGTTGACCTGACCACCCCACAGGTGACCCGCCCCACTGATTATGGCGCCACCTGCCAGTTCACTGGTTCTGCCCCCATCTCCTGTAACAGTGCATTCACCTGAGAAAATGGCCGCGACCCGAAGAACCCACGGTGAGCGGACAACGGTGAAGGGTGCGGTGACACGACGGTGGGGGTGGAGCCAAGCAGGGGTTTCAGGTTCGCAGCATCTCGACCCCAGAGCACGGCGACGAGGGGACGGTTGCGGGCGACCAACGTTGTGATGGCATGTTCTGTGACTGCCTCCCACCCCCACCCGCGGTGGGAGGCGGGTTTCCCTGGTTGCACGGTCAAGACGCGGTTGAGCAGCATGACTCCCTGATCCGCCCAGGAGGATAGATCGCCGTGCTCTGCGGGCGGGAACCCCAGGTCGTCGTGCAATTCTCGGTACATGTTCGCCAAACTGCGTGGAATGGGCCGCACCCGTTTGTCAACGGCGAACGACAACCCAATGGGGTGCCCCGGCGTGGGGTAGGGGTCTTGCCCCACAATGAGGACCCGCACATCGTTGAGTGGGCGTTGAAACGCCCGTAACACATGGTCCCCGGCCGGTAGATACCCACGCCCGGCGCTGACTTCACTACGCAACCGTTCACCCAGTGCAGCGATCGTGGGGGCGACCGGTTCCAACGCTTGTGCCCAGTCTGCGGCAATGAGGTGATCTTCGGCCAGTTCAGTGAGGGTCTTTGCCATGGTCATACCTTAACGCTGACCGATACGGCCACCGGAAATCCGTCAAGTAACGTCAGGCAACACCAAGTGTTTTTCGTGCTTTGGTCATTTTTTGGCTGTGAGTGCTACATCACTGAGAAAGTCACTGGACATGGGGGGACAGGACGGGCGTACGATCGAACCGATACGATTCAGTAAGTGGTGGGGGTGCCCCACCCACAAGGATGCGCACCCACACATGCTGACCACACCCGAGCGCGGGCGTCACGGTGACAAGGGAGGTCACCAACGACCCAGGGGGCCGGGTCCACGATCGTCCTGCACCACCACACCGCCTTGCTTGTCCTATCCGGAGCTCGACATGCCACACAAAACCCTGACCGTTGGAACCCCCTGGCGCGTCATCCTTTTCTTCACTGTTCCCCTACTCATCGGGAACTTTGTGCAACAGCTGTACCACGTCATCGACGCCATGGTTGTGGGCAACGCACTCGGCGTGAACTCCCTCGCCGCTGTCGGAGCTACCGGCTCACTACTCTTCCTCCTCCTTGGGTTCGCCTGGGGAATGACCACCGGGTTCGCAATCCCCACCGCCCAAGCCTTCGGAGCCGGCGATGCCACCGGCGTTCGCCGCTCCGTGGCCGCCGGGGTTCTCCTCTCCGCCGCGGTGTCCCTCCTGCTCACCATCGTGGCACCCCTCATCGCACGCCCCATGCTCATCGCGCTGCAAACCCCCGCCGAACTCCTCGACGAAGCCACCACCTTCGCCGTCATCTCCTTCCTCGGCGCCGGTGCCACCATGTTCTTCAACCTGCTCTCCGCGATCATCCGCGCCATCGGCGACTCCCGAACACCCCTGGTGTTCCTCATCATCGCGTGCGGCATCAACATCGTCCTCGTCCTCGCGTTCGTTGCCTGGCTCGGCTACGGCGTCGGCGGCGCAGCACTGGCGACCGTCATCTCCCAAATCATCTCCGTCCTGCTGTGTCTCATCTACCTGCGCCGTTCACTGCCCGCACTCCACGTCCACCGCGACGACTGGCGGGTCACCCGCACCGAACTCGCCCACCACATGCGCCTGGGCCTGCCCATGGGTTTCCAGTCCTCCATCATCGCGATCGGCACCCTCGCCATCCAAGTGCGCCTCAACACCCTCGGCTCCGACGCGGTCGCCGCCTACACGACAGCCACCCGCGTCGACGGACTCGCCGTTGCCCTGTTCGTCTCCCTCGGCATCGGAGTGTCCACCTACACCGCACAAAACTACGGCGCCGGGCACCACGAACGCATCCGTCAAGGAGTACGACAAGCGCTCTGGCTCTCCATCGCCGGATCCGCCATCCTCGCCACCGTCCTCATCGCCGCAGGTGTCCCCATCATCCGACTTTTCGTCGGTGAAGGTGCCACCACAGTGGTCGACATGGCCCACTGGTTCCTCATCACCAACGGATCCCTCTACGCCATGCTCGGCATCCTCCTCGTCCTGCGCGGAGCGCTCCAAGGACTCGGCTACACCTTCATCCCCACCATGACCGGAGTCGTTGAACTCGTCATGCGAGTCTCCGCAGCACTGGTCCTTGGGGCACTCTTCGGATTCACCGGTCTCGTCTGGGGTAACCCCATGGCCTGGTTCGGAGCCATGGTCCTACTCATCCCCGCCTGGAAAGCTGCCAAAAAACGGCTCGCAGCAGACACGACCACCCAGCCCGCGCATCGGCAGTCCACCAGTGACAACACCTGTGAAGACCTCAGCCACGACCCGGCGATGAGCACCGAAGGTGGACTCGCCCCCGTCGTACTCGGCATGTCCCAATCAGAACGAAACACCGCCGTCACCATCATCGCGCCCGACACCACCGAACCACACCCACACAATGACACCCAGCGTCAGGCAGCACACACCAACGACCACGCCACCCGGCACTGCTAACCACCCTCACCCCACAGTGACGTCCACCAACGCTGGTTCTGGAGTACCCACCACCCACGGTTTGAAATCATCCTCGACCGGGTTCCACAGCGACGCCATCGGACCAGACGCCCACCCACCAGGGAAGAAATAGCTCTCCCCCACATTCGCCACAACCGAACCACCCTGCATCATGGACCGGCCATCCGCACTCGCCACAAAATCATGCGGCAAAATCAGCCCATTCTTGACACCCAACTCATCAAGCACATAGAAATACACAACATCGCCATCCTGGAACGACCCCAACACACCCTCAATACCCGACCCAGCCAACCCATCAGGGTCCTCAGCCTGAGTCACCGTCGCCACCGTCCCACCAGCCGACGACCCCGCCGACTGGGCGCCCGGCGTACACCCCACGACGCCACACAACAACGCAACAACACCAACAACAAACACACGCCGCACAGGCAAAACCTGGCGTACATCACGGCGGGAACCCACAAACATCGGTCATCTCCTCATCCACGGCACACCCTGACGGTGTGCCGACAGTGGCATGGTGGTTACACACGAAGCGTCCACACGTGGCGGCGGTTGACGCACCCCCACAACTACCCCCCAGTAATGACCCACACCCCACCGGCACATAACACCCACATGGACACAACGTAAACACTCACGACCCCGCAACGAGACGCGAACTCTTCCTGACGGGCCCGTCTTGCCCAATGCTGCGCCGCAGCATGTAACCTCCCTGTGCCCAATTACGGGACGCGCAACTCAGCGACGGGGTCACGGCGGGCCGCATACGCTGCGGGTAACACCGCAAACACTGCGGCGGCGCTGAGCGTCAACGTGAGGACGGCGAGCACAAAACTGGGGGCGGGCATCGGCGCGCTTTCCACAGCGAGGACAACGAGCCCAGCAATTGTGCCGATCACCGCTCCCACCGCGACCAGCACAACTACTTGCGTGATGACGTACCGGATGAGCCAGGTGCGGGTGGCACCGAGAGAGCGCCTGCGACCAAATTCGCGGCGGCGCAGCAACACCACACCCAGCACGATCGCACCAATCACTGCCCCCGTTCCAAGCAGAAGCATCACGAGGAGACCGTGCCCGTAGGTGCCGACTTGCCCGGAGATTCCGGCGCGCAGCTCGGCGTAGGAGGCGCCGGTGTCGAGGCTGATTTTAGTAGGGTCGGGTACGTCAATGAGGGTGGTGAGCGTTGCGGTGACGGCGGCGAGTTCGTGGCTGTTTTTCACCAGCACAATGATCATTGCGGCGGGTTGTGTGGCGAGGTCGTCGGTGTGAATTGGCGTCAACGCGAGCGGTTCCAGGGCGGCGAGGTGCGCGGGCAGTGCGATCGTTTCACCAACCCCGTAGGTGATGCCATCTGTCCCCGTGAGCGTCCCCATGCCGGGGCTCACCCCGAGGGTGTGTTGCGCTGCTTTAGTAGCAAGAAGCGCACTGCTGACTGTGCCTGTTTGGCAGGTCACGTAGCTTGCGCACAGTTGCGCGGGGATGGGGCGCGAGGCGATCACTGGTGATGTGGGGCCACGGTCGGTGTTGTGGATGTCTGTGGCAGGGCCAAGCACCATCACGCTCTCGATTTCGTGGATTGTTTGGAGGGCTGGGAGCACCCCCATGGTGAGCCCGGCATCGGGTTGGGCACGCACCACGATCATGCGTGATGTGGACTCGTCGATCTGGTTGAGGAGGTCCGCTTCGACCCCGGCGGTGCGGCCGGTGGTGAGTTGGATGAGGGCGCAGGATATTGCTGCGATGAGGATCAGGAGCGCTGACGTCACTGGTTGGGCGCGTACACCTGCGAGCGCTTCTCGTGTGTGGCGTTGGGTGGCTGTCATAGGTCGATGTGGGTGTCGCATTGGGCGACGACGTCTGGTGAGTGGGTGGAGATGATGACGATGCGCCCGGTGGCGGCGTGTTCTTTGAGTCCGTTGATGACGGCGGTTGTGGATTGGGCGTCGAGGTTGCCGGTGGGTTCGTCGGCGAGGACGACGAGTGGGTCGCCGATGAGGGCGCGGCATAGTGCGACGCGTTGGGCTTGACCGCCGGAGATTTGCCCGGGGCGGCGGTGTGGGGGTAGCGCTACGCCGTAGCGTTCCATGAGGTGGAGTGCATGGTTGTGGCGGGTGGCGGGGTTTTCATTGCGATAGTGGCAGGATTCGAGGATGTTGTCTGCGAGGGTGCGGGTGGGGTCGAGTTCGGCGTTTTGGAAGACGAATCCGAAGTGGTGTGCGCGGTGCCAGGATCGGGTGTGGTCTGGCCGGTTGGAGAGGGTTTGACCGTTGAGGGTGACGTGCCCGGTGGTGGGGGTGAGGAGCAGCCCGAGGATGTATAGGGCGGTGGATTTTCCGCGCCCTGATGGTCCGGTGATGGCGGTGGTTTGGCCTGCGGTGAAGGTGTGGCTCCAGGTGGTGAGAATGGGGTTTCCACCGGGGTAGGCGAAGGTGATGTTGTGGGCTTCGAGTGTGGTCATGGGGTGTCGTCGCTAGTGCCGTCGTCAGCGGGGGCATCGTCACCTGTTGTTGTGGCGTTTGTGTTGGTGTTTGCACCGATCACGGCGGTGTCACTGCCGGTTGGGACGAGGATGTCGGTGCCCGCCTCTAGCCCGTCGACTATTGCTTCTCCGCGTACTGCGGCGAGGAGTTCCACGGTGATGGTGTCATTGGTTGTGGTGGTGACGTGCAGGGTGTTGTCGGTGCCGGAGGTCAGCGCCGCGAGGGGGACGATGGTTCCGCTGACTGGTGGGGTGATGACCAGGGCGGTGGGCAGGTAGGTGGGTGTGTCAACGGCAAGGTCATTGCAGTTTTTCCCGCAAATACTGTCGCTGTTTTGTGGCCCGAGGGTTGCGGTGTGCCCGCCGTCGGTGTTGGGTTCGATTGTGGTGATTTCTGCTATCCAGGGGTCACCGGTGGGTGGGGTGATGGTGACGGTGTTCCCGGTTGTGATGCGTTGCGCTTGGGCTGTGGTGAGGTCGATGTGGAAGGCGGGTTCTGCTGCCACGGTCAGGATCAGTGGGTCTTGCCCGGTAAGGACTGCGCCGATGCTTGGGGCGTCGGGCGCGTAGGCAACCCGGGTGGGCAGGGTGGGGACGTAGAGGACGTCACCTGCGGTGACGGTTTCTGAGCGGGGGACGCCAAGGTCTTTGTGCCATTGGTGGATCGCGGCAGTGAACTGGGAGTCAATGGTTTGTTGTGTGGGTTCGACGCTGTAGCCGAGGGTGTTGAGCAGGGCGGCGAGTTGTTTGACGTCTGGGCCGCTGTCCCCGGGGTGTAAGTCCCGGTAGGCGGGTGTGTTGCCTGCTGCTATGACGACGGGCCGGTTGTCGACGCGGTAGAGCACATCGCCAGCTTTTACCTTGTCACCGTTGGCGACTGTTAGGGCCGTGAGTGTCCCAGCAGCCTTGTTGAGGGCACCTTGGGTGGGGGTCCATTGTGCGGTGGTGTTCAGGGTGAGGCTTTCGCCGCGTTCCCCTGTTTGCGCGGTGACGGTGACGTGGGTGGTGTTTTGCAGGGTGTCTTCTGGGGAGGTGAAGGCGTGGTTGAGTGCCCATCCGAGCGCCACACCCGCCAGAAGAATCGCACCAGCGAGGGTTGCTGTGCGTCGGGTGATCCACGTGGTGCGCCCGGTGGCGGTGTGGCGGCTCATGGGTGTTGGGTCGTTTCTGGTTGTTAGTTCTGTGACGCGAATGCGCCGGGGTCTGGGCACTCTGCGAGGAGTGTTGTCATCTCTTCGCTGGACAGTTGGTAATTGCCCATGTGGCCCCAGGGGGCCCAGTATTCTTGTGTGCCGTACGTGTCGAGGTAAACCGCTTCTGAGGGTGGTTCGGGGGTGTCGTAGCCTTGTTCAGCTAAGCAGTTGCGGGCTTCGACTTGTAGGGCGTACATGCGGGTTTTTTGTTCGTCTGACAGGACCCCGTCGGTGATGAATCCGAGTTCTTCAAAGCATTCGGGGATCGCAGCGTCAACGATCTCGTATTGGCTTTCCGGCACGTCTTCGTTGGTGTAGCCAACACTTCCATCAGGGTCAGCTGTGACTTCAAAGCCTGTTCGCTCTTTGACGCATTCCACAACCTCGTTGGCGTTGTCTTCTAACAGCGTGACATTTAACGATGCGTATTCTTGCGCTGCTGGGCTGGCTTCCTCACCAGCACACCCAGCAAGCGCCAGAAGGCACACCACTGCTCCCGCAAAGGTTGTGACCTGAACTGAACTCATGAGCAGTATGTTTGGACCGTGCTTGCAGTACCACTCACATACCAGTTGTCACTATTCCACGACACTGAAGTGGTGAAGTTTGTGGGACCAGCGGGAGAGAAACGAGAGATTCGCTCTGAAGGACGATTGGCATTTGTGTGGATGTGCTGAACTTGCCTCGCTGAGTGCGTAAAAAGTGTGGGGCGTTGACCGCCGCTACAGTATCTACTGCCGGAATGGTCAGCTGCAGCTGGCGAAACGCCAATAACAACTAAAGAGCCAGAAACTAACGAAACAGCTAAAGCCTGACGAAGCTTCCTCACCGATTTTTCCCCTTATATGTGATGTCTTCTTTGACAGCAATAAAAATAGCACTGAATAGGACTTAAGTCCACCTACCGTGGACGCATCGGCGCCCACAACCTGCCTATGTCGCGATAGCCAAGAAAGTTACCGCTGTCACGCCCCACGATTCTCACGCAACGGTAGACTTGTGCGTTGGAGTGAAGGGAACCCATGGCACATCATCATCGGCAAATCGGCGAGGTCGCTGAGCGCACAGGGTTATCTCTTCGCACGATCCGCTATTACGAAGAAGTTGGGCTCATTACTCCGTCGGCTCGTTCTCAGGGCGGCTTTCGGTTGTACACCGAAGAGGACATCGCCAGGCTTGGTGTCGTCAAAGCGATGAAGCCGCTCGATTTTTCCCTCGACGAAATGCGTGGGCTCCTCGAGTCACTCGATGCGCTGTCCGATGACGCCACCGACCCAGCCAGGCGTGGTGAAGCATTGGAGCAACTGGACATGTTCCAGGGTGCAGCTGAAGAGCGGTGCCGTGCACTTCGACGCCAACTCAGTATCGCTGAGGGTTTCGCCGACCAACTCAGCTCGTTATCCACTCAACACAAGGCAGCGAACACACCAACGTGACATCGAACGTTTCAGCCCCCACCATCCGCGAAGAAACCGTGCGTCGGCGTTCCATCGCCGTGATCTCTCACCCTGACGCCGGGAAATCGACCATCACCGAGGCTCTCGCGTTGCACGCAAAAGTCATCAATGAAGCCGGTGCCGTCCACGGGCGTGGCAGCCGTTCGGGGGTGGTGTCAGACTGGTTGGACATTGAAAAGAAACGCGGCATTTCGATTACGTCTGCTGCGTTGCAATTCGAGTATGACGGTTTGGTCATTAATCTGCTTGACACCCCTGGTCACGCAGACTTTTCCGAAGACACCTACCGTGTGTTGACCGCCGTGGACGCTGCGGTCATGCTCATTGATTCGTCCAAGGGGTTGGAACCACAAACACTGAAACTTTTTGAGGTCTGCCGCAGCCGCGGTGTTCCTGTCATCACCTTCATCAACAAATGGGACCGTTTAGGTAAGGACGCCTTGGAACTGTGTGATGAACTCACTGAACGCATCAACCTTTCACCAACCCCGATCACCTGGCCAGTTGGTCGAGCCGGCGAGATGAAAGGGCTGTTGGACCTCCGCGATCAGTCAGTCACGTTTTATGAGCGCGCACCCGGTGGTGCAACACTTGCGCTGTCTGAAACTGTCACCCTCGACCAAGCCCTTGAACGTTTCCCCGACGAGGTCACAGAAGCCATGGAAGCATCAGGCCTGTTGGGTTCCCACGACCCTGACACCTTCCACTCCCTGACCACATCGCCGCTTCTGTTTGGGGCTGCGCTAACAAACATTGGTGTCGCAGAACTGTTGTCCGTGGTGAAAACCATCGCACCGTGCCCCGGCCCCCGCGAGTTAGCGGACGGCACCCCTCGCCCTGTCGATGCGCCCTTCAGTGGGTTCGTCTTCAAAATGCAGGCGGGAATGGACAAGGCACACCGCGACCACTTGGCATTCGTGCGGGTCTGTTCCGGTCAGTTCACCCGTGGCATGACAGTAGTCCAAGAACGCACTGGCCGTTCCTTTGCCACAAAATATGCGCTGTCAGTGTTTGGCCGTGACCGCTCCACCATGGACATTGCGTTCCCTGGTGACGTGGTGGGGTTGGTCAATGCGTCATCCCTGCACGTGGGGGACACTATTCACGCAACAGATTCCCCTGGCGGCTCCTACCCGCCCATGCCGCACTTCAACACCGAACACTTCTCCACTGTGCGAGTCAAAGACCCCAGCAAATCCAAACAGTTCCGCAAAGGGATCGCCCAACTCGAACAAGAAGGCGTCATCCAAATCCTTGTGTCCGAGAACCGTGGTGATGCCTCACCGATTCTCGCAGCCGTGGGCCCCCTCCAATTTGAGGTGGCAGCCTTCCGGATGGAACACGAGTTCCATGCGCCCATCATCATTGACCAGCTGGACTATTCCATTGCAAAACCAGCCAGCGCATCGGATATCGCCATGCTCGCCGGGGCATTAGGCGTGGAAATCACGCACCGACGGGACGGCTCAGCGGTGGCATTGATTCGAGACCGGTGGCGACTGAACGCGTTGACAAACAATCACCCCACACTGTTTAGCGAGTCGTAAGCTGCCCAGTGCAGGCCCACTCGCGCCGTGAACCATGCGGCCAGCCACACGCATCGAAAGTCGCACCAACGAACGGAACACGTGAATGACCCTCGACGCCCCGCTGCCCTCAGCACCACCCGAGGCAGACCACCAACACTCAGTACTTGCCACGCTCAAGTCCCCGAAACGCCTGAAAACTGAAGTTCTTGCCGGGCTCGTTGTCGCCCTCGCGCTCATCCCTGAAGCAATCTCGTTCTCCATCATCGCCGGGGTAGACCCACGCCTTGGCCTGTTCGCCTCCTTCACCATGGCAGTATCCATCGCGTTCCTTGGCGGCCGCCCCGCCATGATCTCCGCCGCGACAGGTGCTGTCGCCCTTGTCATCGCGCCAGTCGCGCGAGACTACGGGCTCGACTACTTCATTGCGACCGTCATCCTCGCCGGGATTTTCCAGGTCATCCTCGGCGTCATTGGCGTTGCTAAGCTCATGCGGTTCATTCCCCGATCCGTCATGGTCGGGTTCGTCAACTCCCTCGCCATCCTCATCTTCCTCGCACAAGTCCCCCACATGCGTGACGTCCCTGCCGTGGTGTACGGACTCATTGCGCTGGGACTGGCAATCATCTTTATCCTCCCCCGGTTCACCACAATTGTCCCCGCACCCCTGGTCGCCATTGTCATCCTCACCGTCATCACCGTGACGTTCGCAGTCAACGTCCCCACAGTCGGCGACGAAGGGGAACTACCCGACTCCCTGCCCACCCTGTTCTTCCCTGACGTTCCCCTCACCTGGGAAACCTTCCAGATCATCGCACCGTTCGCCCTGTCCATGGCACTTGTTGGTCTTTTGGAATCCCTCATGACCGCAAAACTCGTCGACGATGTCACCGACACGCACTCCAACAAAACCCGTGAAGCATGGGGGCAAGGAGCCGCGAACATCATCACCGGTTTCTTTGGTGGCATGGGTGGCTGCGCCATGATCGGTCAAACCATGATCAACACCAAAGTCTCAGGGGCACGCACCCGCATCTCCACATTCCTCGCCGGAATGTTCCTCCTCGCTCTTGTCGTAGGGCTTGGTGACGTGGTTGCAATCATCCCCATGGCGGCGCTCGTTGCCGTCATGATTGTCGTGTCCGTAGCAACGTTTGACTGGCACTCTATCCAGCCAGCGACACTGCGTCGGATGCCGAAATCCGAAACCACCGTCATGCTGTCCACGGTGATCGTTGTTGTTGTCACCCACAACCTCGCCATTGGTGTGCTCGTTGGTGTAATTGTTGCCGCGCTGCTGTTCTTGCAACGCGTCGCCCACTTCACCAACGTGGTACGGCTCGACAAATCCGATGACGACGACGAACGCGTGTACGCCGTCACTGGTGAGCTATTCTTCGCCTCGTCAAACGACCTGGTCTACCAGTTCGACTACACCGGCGACCCCAAAAACATTGTCATTGACATGTCAGGTGCCCACATTTGGGACGCGTCCACCGTGGCCACTCTTGACGCCATCACCACCAAATACGAGCGGCGGGGCAAAACAGTCACGATCATTGGCCTCAACGAAGACTCCGCGCAACGCCACAACCGGCTCGCCGGGAACCTCGGCGAAGGCCACTAAGGACAACTCGGATGCGGGGAGGCAGCTACTGGCTGTCTCCCTGTAATATTTCACGCCACGTTTTCTCTTTCTCGAGGTATTCGTTTCCCTCAAACTCAGCGAAGTCAGACTCGTCAGTAATACGGCGCACTTCAAGCGAGGACCCAGGCACCATGGGGCACCGCGCCGCCCACATCGTTGCTTCATCCAACGACGCGACGTTGAGCCCCCAGTACCCGCTGAACCGCTCACTGACACCGCCGTACGCGCCGAGGCGAATTGTTGGGGCATCGCCCGTGAACTCAACAACCGCCCCCTCATTAGGGTCTGAGAGACCGTCACCGCCTGCTAGAACGCCAGCGTCCATGAGCGCTTCGTTGTAAACCCCCATGGCGTTAATGACATCCTCAAAGGGCACATCTTTCGCTGCCGCTTGGGATTCTTCTGTGGCCCGCAAAATGAGCATGTATGCCATTGCGGTCCCCTCTCTGCTTTTTCTGACACCTCTGACAGTTCCGAGCATGGCACGGTTAGGAGGGAAGCGCATTGGAGAAAATACTAGGAAAGGGGATTTGGAGTAGGGGTGAAACGCTTTCGTTGAGCAAGAATGTCGAGTCGCTTCGATAGATTAAGCTTGACCGGTGGACAAGGCATGACCCCTTCCGACCAACTTAATGGACACTTTCCGTAACAAATAGGAAGTATTTCGCAGTCCTTGCACTGACTATCATCACGAGGGAACCATCCATAGTAATGAGATTCAGGAAACTTCTCTTCGGTAAACTCAATGCCACCTCTTGACGAAGCCGCTCGCGAAGGCACCAAGGGCTGCTCACTACAATCGAAAATCGAACCATCTGGAGCAATAACGCTACTGTGAGGGTCAACAGCGACACACAACGGACCTCTAGGACTCGTTGGAATGAGATTATGACTGAGACCATAGGACCAATAACTATTTATCCAGTCGAGTTCTACGTTGGCCGCCTCTTTCGCGTCAAGAGAAACGTCACTGACATCATTGCCCCAAGCCCGCACCATCGCAGGGTAAAAGACTACTCGGCTGGTCGAGAGGCCCGCTTCGTACATAATCCTAGAAAACTGATCATGTGCGTGCATGTTGACTCTACTAACATTAGTTCGGATTATAAAATCCATACCTTTTGATCCAGAAGTCTTCAAATACCGGGATATCTGGTTAACTATTCTCCAAAAGCTACCCTTGTGATTTCTTGTGGGTCGAAGTAAATCATGCATATCTGATGGACCATCTAAAGTGACCTCAACAACCTTCACGTGCAACTCGTTTTCAAGAACTCGAAGCACCCTGTCGGTAAGGAGGGAACCATTTGTAACGACCTTAGAGGTAAATTCGGTATCCCCATTATCTATTAAGGGTAGAACATGGTTCGTAATCTCGACCATACGCTTCAAGCCCATTAAGGGTTCTCCACCAAACCAGCCGAGACATAAATCCTTCGAGCCAGATCGTCGAAACTCCGAAACAACAGATTCGGCCAACCTCTTCACAGAATCTGAGGTAATACCGACTTTGTTGTTGACCTGACCGCAGTATCCACAAGTTAGGTTACATGCGCCCGTGGGCATGATCACCACTTGTTTAACCTTACGTTGATGGTTCTCAACTGCGTCAAAATATTTCTTTTTCTCCACTTCAAAGTAGTCGATATTTAAATCTCGGATTCGCGAACAAGCGTCACTTACTCCATTACCAACCTCTGCAGATACACCCGCGCTCTCCAAAAAATTGGGAAGTGATGATTCGGATACTTTGAAGACACGACGTTCACTCGAGTGATAGGCGAGACGAAAAGCGCCTTGGTCTGGATCGACGTAGGTATTTTCTGATGTCACTATGTATGGATATGTCATTATGCCCCCTAGAGGTGGGGTGACCAGCAGCCACCCCACCAGATACTTCACTTGATGATCAAGCAGATTCCGTTTGCGTCTGGCGCATTGATAGCAATGTCGTCCAGCACTACTTCTTCAAACATCGTCCCTCCTCTCGCTCTGTCCACTCTTGAAGTAAGACCGGTGCCTCCGTTGTGAGCCGCATTGCCAAGTACGCATATCGTGACACTTACGCGTCTTATGACTTACCAGACTATAGGACTTATCACGACGGGATCGACCTTCTTGGAGCTTACAGTAGCCAGAACACCTTGACAAGAGTGTTTGCAAAGTTCCTTTGCGCAAACCGCGCCGTGCCCCGGGAAGACTCGACCGGTATCGCTGACCGCGCGATTCCACCATGCACGTTGGCATCTAGCGATAGGGTGCGCGACCAGAAGGAGAGGCGGATAACCTGATGTTGGCCTGCCAAATTTGATTTTGGTTCGAGCTAAGAAATGTAAAGAACTACTAACCGACTTAGTTCATTTATGCTACGGTCACCTTCCGCAATCACACAACAAGAAGAGGCCGATCAGATAACTTCATCTGTCAACTCAGTGAGGTTTTTACCCTTAATCAAATCCATTTAGCACACTATAATGATTGAAGAGTGACAAGGCGAGCATTTGGCATTCTTCATTTCATTGTGTCTTAAATTTGAAACTGGCAACCGATTACTAAGAAAGGTTGTTGATGTTTCGGCTGAAATCAGTCGAGATACGTGACGTTTAATTCTGCTCGGAAATATAACGTGCGGATCATAGCAGATTTAAGCAAATATTAAAGTTGGTTATCAACCATCTATATGATCTCTAGAATAGGCGGAGATAAATTTCGTTTCCTGTTCGAAAGCAGCGTGTTTTTGCGAAATTGGATACAGTTTCGAGCTTACTGCCAGTCGTAATGGAGCCCAACAATGGACTATGACCACACTAACACTGGTTGGAATTTGCGATATCCACTTACGAAGCTGACCCATCCTTAGCAACTGAATCTCTGGATTTGAGTATGCACACAGCGCGATCAAAGCATCCTAAAGCGAGGGTCTAGTATCCTAAACTGATACTTCCAAACATATCTGTTTATACTCCATACATTAAGCCCGGATCTTCTATGGGCGTTTGCGTCTTCCAACGTAAACCCAACCATAGCGTCAGATATGATTTCATCAGGTCGATAATACAGAGCAACGAGCAAGCTGCTGCTCGAGCTCGTATGGGAGCGCCAACTACACCGAGAAACAAACTCGTAGTCATCAAATCGCGTGAAAGAATTAGCGAAAGATGGCGTAATCTATGGTCACGAAACACGGGAAGTTTTGGTCGTAAAAGCTCGGCTCGTTCCGATTAATTACGTCTTTAATTTCGTCACTATAATCAGGTGATGGATGTCTCGGCGTACTTATAACGGGCCTGCAATGATAAGTTGTCATGTCACACTTTTTACAATATGAAAACTTCTCCCCAAAGGGTATCTGTCCGTTTCATGCGTACGCGGCCCTTCAGATCAATTGTCGTGTCACAACGGGAATGCTCTGACTGTGAATTGGACGCGCTCAGTGCCTGCGCCTTCATTTACTTGACGATTTTCTTGTGTATTTGCGGCACTGATATTTCCCCATTTATCTAGCATTTGGGAAATGTCAGATGCTAATTCTTCAAACTGTTCGATCGTTAGGTTCATTATGAGCTGAGTACTATTTGATTCTTCTACCCATTTCGGATCAATTTCTCCAGCCCATGCCTTGGACCAAAAGTTTACGAAACTCCTCGCCTCAATTGCGGTGGTATTCGCTAGCAAGGCGCCTTGCTCCTCCTGTGTTAGACCCGTTTCATCCGCGTCATTCAGGTCCACCTCAATCGCTCGTAGGCGCCACCAGCGCTCACGGCCCACTCCTTGAGAAGTGTCTTCCTCTATCAGGCCGAAGGTGCTCATCTTCCGCAAGTGATAACTAGTTAGACCTGACGAAAGATCCAGCGCACCACTTAATGAAGTTGATGTTGCTTCACCGTGAATTTGCAGGTATTCCCAAATAGCTGCACGAATTGGATGAGTTAATGCGGCAGCTCGATTGACAAGAGATGTCGTTGGCTTTGAGGTTTTGTTGTCCATGTCAACTCCTGGTCGGCGAAACTAAGTGCAACGCCCACCATCCTACCCGACCTCGACTTTAGAGCCCTAGTCGCAAGTAGTATGTCTAACACTTTTTCGGTCAGATCCGCACTTTTCATGCTAGGTCTAGTTTTTACTAGAAGGAATAATAACCAGCTGCTTCATTTATGCATCGTGCATGCAAGCCATTATATGCACCAGGTATGGAAGCGTTATTTTTCATTGCCTTTACACAAGTATCTTGCATCTGCCTTTGACTAATTTTTTTGGACATTTTCTAACATAGTCTCATCCCTTGTCGTGTTTTGGAGCTGAAAAAGCTTCAATACGGGAATAAGTGCACTAGCTGCAATTATAGCTGCGAATAAAAACGGGAAGTTCAAACCCATTTTCGCCACTATGCCTCCCATTATTGACCCGATTATCTGCACGATACTCAAGAGAAAGCCAACAGTTGCGAATACCCTCCCTAGTATTTTTTTAGGTGTCGCCATTTGTCGCATTGTCATGACAGGGATATTCCAGAAAGACACAGCGCAAGACATAAAGCAGAGAAGAACTGCGGCTTGCATTGTGGTGCTGCATGTCCAGAGCAGAAACAGGCAAATAACGAGACCCGCATGTCCCGTATAGATTGCTGTATTACGTGAGAAACGCTTCAGGAACCTCGGCAGAACAAGCATCCCAGCAACACCGCCAACAGCCAGACACATGCTGACAAGTCCGATGTGCTCTGTTGGGGTGTGTAAAAAGTCCGTGAGGAAGGCGATCAGTGTTGATTGTGACATCGACACTGCAAGAGCGAGGATCAGACTGATCCAGAGCAGTTGCTTGAGCTTTTCGTCGTCTCTCATCAACTTGAAGCCTTCAAACCGGCTTTTAATCCCTTTTGCTATCTTCTTAGGCTCTCCTCGCGGTTCTTTCTCTTTTTTCCCCTCAGTTAGTCTGTGATTGAGAATGGCACCGCTAAACGCAGCGATTCCATAACAAGCACCGCCTACCATAAATGGCACCCAGTGTGCTAGCGCGAAGAGTACGCCGGCTAGCGGCACCGCTACGAAGTTCTGAGCAATTAACTGCCCTCCCTGAATTTGGCTGTTCGCCTTGTCTAAGTCCTTTTCGACTAATGTGGGTGTGAGTGCAGTTGCCGATGTATCCACTGCTGTCTCGATTATTCCCAATATGAAAACGATGGTTAGTAGTAAATAATGTTCTCCTCTCTCGAGCATCACAATCGCAACTATCGCAGACACAAATATACAACGCAGAATGTTGCCGTACATAAGTATTTTTGTTCTACTATGACGATCAACAAACTCGCCGATTGAAAGAGAGAACAGCATTCTAGGGAGAATACCCACGGCAACAACTGCGGATAGGGCTAGTGGATCGTTGCTGATCGAATAAATGAGTAGTGGCAATGCCAGATAGATGAAACCGTCGGCCGTGTTTGAGAAGAGATTCCCGAAGTAGAGAAATTTGAAGTGCACTACCGACTCCTGAACACCAATAATGCTGCGCTAGACGCAGACGTCAACCTGAAGACTCCCAAAGACTATCGTATGCAAATGGTGTTTGCAAAGGTGTTTTGCACGGTCTTCCTTCCTCCGCTTTGCTTCGGCGATTGCTTTACCGCGACCATCACACTCCAGTCACGTAGGCTGGGGTGATGGTTGAACGCGAAACTAAAAGCATCCACACAACCCCCGGAAAGTACGTAGAACCCGGACAAGACTACGACCGGGACACCCAGTACATCGAGGACCGAATCACGACCGATGCGCGTGACGGGTGGCCTGTTGAGGCTGGCCGGTACCGGCTCATTGCTGCGCGCGCATGCCCGTGGGCCAACCGGGCAATCATTGTGCGGCGGCTCCTTGGGTTGGAAGACGCCATTTCCTTAGGCACCCCCGGGCCTGTCCATGATGAACGCAGTTGGACGTTTGACCTTGACCCTGACGGTGTTGACCCTGTTCTGGGTATTGAACGCCTCCAAGACGCTTACTTCGCCCGGTTCCGTGATTACCCTCGCGGTATCACAGTGCCAGCCATTGTCGATGTGCCCACCGGCGCAGTCGTCACCAACAACTTCCCCCAGATCACCCTCGATTTTTCCACGCAGTGGACGCAGTTCCACCGCGATGGCGCGCCGGACCTCTACCCTGAGGCTTTGCGCAGTGAAATTGATGAGGTCGCCGAACTGATCTACCAAGACGTCAACAATGGGGTGTACCGGGCAGGTTTCGCCGGGTCACAGCGCTCCTATGAGCGCGCCTACACAACACTGTTTAGCCGGTTAGATTGGTTGGAAGACCGGTTAAGCACCCAACGGTTCCTCGTGGGCGACACAATCACCGAAGCTGACGTTCGCCTGTTCACCACCCTGGTCCGGTTTGACGCCGTCTATCACGGCCACTTCAAATGCAACCGCAACAAACTCTCAGAACTACCTGCGCTGTGGGGGTACGCCCGTGACCTCTTCCAAACACCAGGGTTCGGCGACACAATCGACTTCCAACAAATCAAAGACCACTACTACCAGGTGCACCGCGACATTAACCCCTCCGGGATTGTGCCCCTTGGTCCTGATGCGTCTGCGTGGTTGACCGAGCACGGTCGGGAAGAACTGGGTGGACGTCCCTTCGGTGACGGCACCCCACCTGCCCCACCACGTGACGGTGAGAAAGTTCCCAGCATCAGGTAGCTAACCGCTGTTCAATTATTTCGGTGTTCACCAAAAAATGAACACGGAAAAAATTGAACACCCGATCTGCCTGGTCAGCGCAGATCCAGCCCCCCAATGACGGACAGATACGCCTCGTGGTACGTGGGAAACTGAACGACCTGGTCAAGAAGCACATCGACCGGCGTCCTCGTCCGGATCGCAAACGCCGCCCAGTGAATCCACTCGGAAGCATGCAACCCAACCGCCCATGCCCCCACAAGGACACGGTTGTCCGCATCAGCAACCACACCCAGCACACCGTGCGGGGTTTGCGCATCCAGCCACGGCTTAGCGAGCGCCTCAGTCAGATCAAGCGCGTTCTCCACACTGTTGATCCCCTGGTCACGGGCTTGCTGTGCGGTGAGACCCACCGCGGCGATCTCAGGGTCCCCAAACACGACGCGAGGGATCGCCGTGTAGGTGGCGCGCCGGGGGCGGCCAAGGATCGCATCGGCAACAATGCGCCCCTGGTATTTAGCCACGTGCGTGTACGGCATGATCCCCGTGACGTCACCTACCGCCCAGACCCCTGGGGCTGCGTGGCACTGGTCGTCCACCAGGATCTGCCCGCGGTCACCCAATGTGACACCGGCAGTGTCGGCACCAAGGGTGCCCGTACGTGGGGTGCGCCCAGTAGCGAACACGATAACGTCAGTGTGCAGTGCCGTTCCATCATTGAGGTGGATGACACTGCGGCCGGTGTCAGAGCGCTCCACAGCGGCAGGCTCCACGTTCACTTTCACCTCAACACCCGCCTCCTCAAGGTGGCGGCCTACCAAGTCGCTGACCTGCGGTTCTTCGCGGCTAAGGATGCGCGAACCACGGTGAACAACCGTCACGTTCACGCCGAATCTGGCAAGGAATGTAGCTGCTTCCACTGCGACAGCGCTCCCGCCCACAATGACCGCCGAATCAGGCAAGTCCTGCGCGGTATACAGTTCACGGGTTGTCCACACAGGCACAGTATCAAGCCCATCCACAGCAGGAATGTGTGCCTGGGTGCCCGTCGCAATGACAATATGGTCCGCCACAAACTCACGGCCCCCCACCGCGACAACACCCGGCTTCACGATGCGCCCCTCACCCTTCACCACCGTCACACCCTGACCCTCATAAGAGTCCACCTGCGTGCTGTCATCCCAATGACGTGCCATCTGATCACGGTAGGTGCGAGTTTTCTCCCAGCTCAGACGCGCATCGGTAATCCCTGCAGCGTGATCCACTTCCTGCCCCAACGCCGGTGCACGCAACACAACCTTCGAGGGAATACACGCGTAATACGCGCATTCCCCACCAATGAGCTCACGTTCAATGACCACAACGCGTCGGTTGGCTTTTGCTAGCTCCCCAGCAACAACTTCCCCACCCGGACCCATGCCAATCACAACAACGTCAACGTTCTCACTCATCACGGCTCCTCACCACAGGCAGACAGGGACCCTCCCACCATGAACCGGGTGTGGCGAGCCCGCAAACGCGGATGCCCCACCCAGCACCTGATGCGGTGTCTTCCTCCACGAAGGGGGAACTGTGTGAGTCCTCGTCGCCTATCCTTGGCGTGCCTTCAGGCGCGGGTTTTTCTTGTTGATGACAAACACCCGCCCACGGCGGCGAACAATCTGCGAACCAGGCTGGTTTTTCAATGATTTCAACGAGTTGCGGACCTTCATGATGGAACCTTCCAGTGATGTGATGGATTGCTGATTCAGTCTGCTTACGGGTGGGCAATGTCTCCGAGCCACGGTTCAAGCCCATCCTCGACGGTGTCCCACGCCAGCCCGTACGACACAGCTTCAACGTCAGTGACCAGACACTGGTCGAACGCCCGAATGAGATCTTCCCGCCCAGGGCCCGTCCCCGTGACCACGATGCGCGACATGGGGTCGGCGTGATCCCAATGCGACCACGTCCCGATGGACAGTTGCCCACCAGCCCCATCCCACGCGCACACGTTGACTTCCGAGAGGAACGATAATGGCCAAAACATCAAAAATCGCTGCCCAACGCCGCCGCGAAACCATTGTGGCCCGCTACGCAGAACAGCGCGCAACCCTCAAAGAACAAGCCCGCACCGGCGCCACTCTTACCGAACGGCAACAGGCACTCCGCGCACTATCAAACCTGCCACGCGAGGCCAGCCCCACCCGTCTCCGAAACCGAGACGTCGCAGATGGTCGTCCACGCGGCTACATCCGCAAAGCGGGGGTCTCCCGTGTCAAGTTCCGCCAACTCGCACTTCGGGGAGAACTCCCAGGAATCACGAAGAGCAGCTGGTAGGGAGGGGAAAAGGGTGGGTCCCAACATCCTACGATGCTGGGACCCACCCTGAATGGTCACAAGACATTACTCACGTGACAGTTCTACGCTACGAGAGCAGCCTTCACCTCTGGATCAAGCAGCGCGATGACGCTGCTTCGCGCCTCGTCAGGTGACTGAGCCGCTAACGCTGCGTGAGCGATCGCTTCGCACTGCGCAAACGTGTGCCGACGCAAAGAGAACCGCACCGCAGGTACTGACCCCACGGACATTGACAAACTCGTCACACCAAGCCCAGTGAGGACAAGGGCCATGAGCGGGTCGGCAGCGGACTCACCACACACACCCACAGGTTTACCCAGTTCGCGTCCTGCCGATGCGGTCGCGGCAATGAGGTCAAGGACCGCTGGTTGCCACGCATCCAACAGGTCAGACAACTCACCACGGAGCCGGTCAGTGGCCATCGTGTACTGGGCGAGATCGTTGGAACCAATGGACACAAAATCCACCTCAGCCAGGATTGCCCGTGCCCGCAACGCGGCAGACGGCACCTCAATCATCACCCCAACTTGTTCCAACCCGTAATCACGGGCTTGCTCCGCAAAATCACGTGCTTCTGCCGGTGTGGCCACCATAGGGGCCATCACCCACGGTTTTGTGCCCGTGTCTGCGGCCGCCTGTGCCAACGCGGCAAGCTGGTCGGTGAGGAGTTCCGGGTGGAGCCGAGCACTCCGGAACCCGCGCACACCAAGAGCCGGGTTCTCCTCATCAGGCTGAGTAGCGAACGCTAGAGGTTTGTCGGCCCCCGCATCGAGAGTCCGGACCACCACTTTACGCCCCTCGAACGCGGTGAGAACTTTCGCGTACTCACCTTTCTGCTGCTCAACAGTGGGGGCCTTCGGTGCGTCCAGGAACAACACCTCAGTTCGGAACAGCCCCGATCCAGCAACAAGACGCCCATCAGTGTACGCGGCGGCCCGCACAGCGTCTGCTGCGGTCCCAATGTTCGCCAGCAAGTCAATGGTGTGACCGTCCGCGGTGGCACCAGGGGCGTTGTCTGACTGAAGTTCGGTGTCAAACGCCCTTTTCGCCGCGATCCGTGCAGCGACCTCGTCGCTCGGGTTGACGGTGATGTTGCCGGTGGCTGCGTCCACAGCCACCACGGTGCCGTCATCAAGTTGGAGGACGCCACGTACTTGCACCACGCACGGCAACCCCAACTGTCCGGCAATAATCGCCGTGTGACCGGTTGGTCCACCAAGCTCAGTGACAATAGCGAGGACCTTGGTGAGGTCAAGTGCGGCAGTGTCTGCCGGGGCAAGATCCTCAGCAACAATGACACTAGGTTCACTAAGATGTGGCACCCCCGGTTGCGGCTGGTCCACCAGCACCGCGATCACACGGTCACGCACAGACTTCAGGTCCGTGACCCGCTCCGCCATCATCCCACCAAGCTGTTCAAACAATGCCACGAACTCGTTGACAGCATGATCCACTGCGGCAACAGGTGGTTGCCCTGCAGCGAGGTTCGCAGTCGATTTAGTGCGCAACGCAGGGTCCGCAGCGATCTGTGCGGCGGCGGCAAGAACAGCCGCCACGCTTCCCGATGCGCCAGCAGCCTGATCCTTCAAGTCCTGTTCGACCTGGTTGAATGCGCCAACAATGAGTTCCGGAAGCTTGTCAGCCGGAACAGGGATGCCGTTGCGGGTGACCACGGTGTCAGGGTCGACGTCCACAGAGGTGTGTACTGTGGCGATCGGGCCAATGACGGCCTGGCGGCCCACCCCGGTTCCGGTCAATGTGAACGACGTCATGATGCGTCCTCAGCGTCAAGATCCGTGGCAACAAGGTCAACGATGCTGTCAAGGACCGCATCGTCACCGTCCACAGTGACCTCGACGTCTTCGCCGTGCCCAACACCCAACGTCATCAACAACAAGACACTTGACGCATCAACTGCGTCTTGGCCTGGGCGACCAATGGTGACAGGCACCCCGGCGTTTGCTGCTGCTTGACTAATGAGGGTTGCTGGGCGGGCGTGCAACCCAGCGGACGATGCGACAGTGACGATGCGGCTTGACATGGTTTTTCCTCTCGAAGCCTCGGTGATGGGATTACGCGGCGGTGACCGCTGCGTCCGTGGGGGAAGTGGCGGTGATCTTGTTGTAGCGAATCTCTTTGAGAACCACAACGATCAGCGCAGACACAATCACACCGGCCACAATAGATACGAGGAAGCCGAGTGGATTGCCAATCAGTGGGAGCACCCACACACCACCGTGTGGTGCGACCAAGGTGACACCCATTGCCATGCTCAATGCACCTGTTACAGATGAACCTACCAACGACGCGGCAATCACGCGCAGTGGGTCGGCAGCAGCAAACGGGATAGCACCCTCCGAAATGAACGACGCACCCAGGAGCCATGCGGCTTTCCCGTTCTCCCGTTCAGCTTCGGTGAACAAACGTTTGCGGATCGTGGTCGCCAACGCCATCGCAAGTGGTGCAACCATACCGGACGCCATCACAGCGGCCATGATTTTGTATTGTGCAGCGTCAGCAGTGAGCCCTTGAGTGGCAAGACCAGTGACCGCGAACGTGTAGGCGACCTTGTTGACCGGGCCACCCAAGTCAAAGCCCATCATGGCCCCCAAAATGAGCCCCAGAAGAACCAGCTGGTTACCACCCAGCCCGTTCAACCAGCTCTCTAGGCTATTCATCAGGCCCGCAATCGGCGCTCCAATGACCACAAGAGTGACAAAACCAGTGAACAACGTCGACAACAAAGGAATCACGACAACAGGCATGATCCCGCGCACACCCTTGGGAACCTTCCACCGGCTAATCCACAACGCGGTGAACCCGGCAATGAACCCCGTGGCCAAACCACCAAGGAACCCAGCACCCACAGCGACCGACGCTGCGCCGCCAACAAAACCAGGCACCAAACCAGGACGGTCAGCGATACCGTACGCAATGAAACCAGACAGCACCGGAACTAAGAACCCAAAAGCAATCTGCCCAGCCCCCAACAACAGAACCGACCAATGCTGCAAGTTACCCCACTCAAAGTGAGCCCACACATCAGCCTGGTTGACAGCAGTCACCTCAATGGCACCCTCAGCACCACCCCAGGCAACGTTCGCCAACATGAAACCCAAAGCGATGAGAATACCGCCAGCAGCCACAAACGGGATCATGTACGACACACCCGTCATCAACCACTGACGGACCCGGGTACCCACACCCGCATTCGCATCAACCTTCGTCGACGGACCAGACGCAGCCGGCGCAGCCGCAGCAGCACCCGCAGGCACCCCACGCTCCACCGCCGCCACAGCCTCCTCAATCACCTTCGCAGCCTCATGAACACCCCGCTTCACACCCACATCAACAGTAGGTTTCCCAGCGAACCGTTCCCGACCCTTCACCTCCAGGTCAGCAGCGAAAATAACACCATCAGCGGCCGCGATCGTCGCATCGTCAATCATGTCCGTACCAGCAGAACCCTGCGTCTCAACAGTCACCACGTGACCCGCAGCCTTACCAGCCTGCTCCAACGCCTCAGCAGCCATATATGTGTGCGCGATACCCGTAGGGCATGACGTCACTGCAACAAATTTCATAGCGAAACCGCCTCATTCACAATCGCCGCAACAGCGTCACCATCCGGTGCCGCACGCAGAGACTCCTTAAAGTCAGCGTGCACCAGCTTGCGTGCCAACGCAGCAAGAATCTTCAAATGGTCGCCTTCCCCAGCAGCCGGAGCCGCAATAAGGAAAACAAGAGTAGCCGGACCATCCGGGGCACCAAAGTCCACGCCAGCGGGAACTTTCGCGACCGCCAACGACGGGGTCACCACAGCCTCAGACTTCGCGTGCGGTAAACCAATACCGCCCGGCATACCAGTGGACGTCTTCGCCTCCCGGGCACGCACATCGGCAGCAAAAGCCACCGCATCCGTCACCCGGCCAGCGTCAGCAAGACGCTGAGCAAGAACATCAATAACAGCGTGAGCATCGGCGGCGTCAACATTGACAGCGACAAGCTCCGGGGTGATGAGTGGGGAACTCATGTCACAACTCCTTGAGTGGGGTGGAAGGATCAGGTTCAGCAACACACCGCACCAATGCGGTGTCGATTACATCAGGGGTCGGGACAGCCGTTCCGGGGAGAAGGACCGCTGCCCGCCCCCAAGCGACTGCAGTACGCAGCCGGTCTGGGGTAGCGTGACCAGGCACCGACAAATACCCGGCGAGCGTCATATCGCCGGCACCAACAGTCGATGCGGGGGTGAGCGCAGGCCCACCCGCCCACCACACGTTCGTGGCAGTCACAAGAAGGGCGCCATGGGCGCCAAGGCTCACAAGAACCTCGCGGGTCCCCGCACCAATCACATCGCGGGCCGCATCAGTGACCTGTGCGACGGTCGTTAACTCCCGTCCCACAAGCTCACCAAGTTCCTCTTCATTAGGTTTAATCAACGCCAAACCGCCCGCCTCCACGGCATGAGCTAACGGCGCACCAGACGTATCAAGAACAAGTTCCGCGCCTTGCTCCCTCACCGCCAGGCCAAGGCGAACATAAAAATCAGGGGAAGTGCCGGCAGGTAAAGACCCCGCCCCCACCACAAGATCACCCTCCTGCAACGACGACGTCGCCGCAGCAAGCAACGCCACCACATCAGCCTCACCCAACTGGGGGCCCGGGGCATTAATCTTCGTGGTCACACCCGTGGACTCCACCAGCGTGATGTTCGTGCGCGTCTCACCCGCCACCCACACAGGTGACGTCACGATCCCACCATCAGCCAGCATCGACAACAAGGCCTGCCCATCACGGCCCCCACACGGCAACACCGCAGACGTCACAACACCGTGAGCATGCAACCCACGCGACACATTAATACCCTTACCACCAGCATCAACATGTGACGCATGCGCCCGTTGCACGTCACCAACGTGCAACACCTCCACGTCAAACGCCCGATCAATACTGGGATTCGGGGTCACCGTTGTGATCATGCCTGCGTCACCACCACTCCTGCGCGTTCAATATCAGCGAGCATGCTGCTATCTGCAGCAGAATCCGTAATCAACGTGTCAATCGCTGTCACAGGACCAAAGAAAGCGAACTCGTCGCGACCAAGTTTGCTGTGATCAGCAAGCACAACCGTGCGCCGCGCAGACTGAATAATGGCGCGCTTTACAGCCGCCTCCTCCATGTCCGGGGTGGTCAGCCCACGCTCCGCACTCAAACCATTGGTCCCCACAAACGCCACATCCACATGAATGTCTTGAAGAGACGACAACGCCCACGGGCCCACCGCAGCCAACGTCCTCGCCCGAACATGCCCACCCACCAAATGAAGCGTCACATGCGGGTGGTTCGACAACGAATGCGCAACAGTGATCGAATGCGTCACCACCACAAGTTCTTTGTCCTGCGGAATCAATGCAGCCAACCTGATCGTGGTCGTCCCGGCATCGACAATGATTGACCCGTTATCGGGCAACTCTTCGAGCGCGGCACGCGCAATCGCGTCCTTCGCGTCAGGATTCGTGTGCTCACGCTCACTGACAGCCGGTTCCAAACCCAAACGTTCCACCGGAATTGCGCCCCCATGCACCCGTCGCACCAGGCCACGGCGCTCCAAGGCTGTGAGGTCACGGCGAATTGTTTCCTGGGTGACATCCAGTTCAGTGGCAAGGGTGGTCACCTCAACGCGTCCGAGCGTGCGAGCCCGGGTGAGGATTTCCGTGTGTCGTTCTGGAGCGTACACGTCGTTGTCCCTTTCGTGTCAGCGCGGCTATGCGCTGGATGACGCGCCTTTGCGTTCGGTCAAGCTTCCGTGCGGGAATCCGTGTGGCACGGGGCACATTCACTCACATCTTTAGTCCGATTATGCCCGACCGAACATCTCTGGTCAACACATTCGGGCACAAACAAAGATGTTTCCACTTATTCGGGGGTGAAAAAAGGGGCGGCGGCCCACCTCTCTCCTGCCCTCCTCACGCCATCCCGCCATCCCGCCATCAAACCCTCCTACCCCACCGCTGTGAGGACCATTTCGTATGTATCAATGTGCAAAATAGTGGTCCCTGCGCATTCAAAATGGTCCTCACAGCGGTAAGCCTGGCGATGTGCGGGCAGCGCGGGCAGCGCCTCGCTTCACCAACAAACAGGACAGCACCGCTCCGTGAGCGGTGCTGTCCTGTTTGGAGGCGCTGTGGCGTCACACCACGTTAAGCCCTTCCATGAATGACCGAGCAACACACAAACTGTCACCCGTTAACCATGAGGCGCGTACTCTGCCTAATTCATCACCCGCCATGTCGCATCAGCCCGCGCAACCGGCGTAAACACTGGGTCAACATAGAGTTGGAATCCGTAGTGCCGAAGGTAACGTCCAGGTGCCGCGAGGGACTCAAAGGACAGAGCTGACGCATCGGCAAGCCCATTGACCTGCGTGAACGTTGCTGAGCGCGCGAACCCGGTCGTCCCATCATTGCGGAGCAACTTCACGTCGCGACCCACAGCAACTAAGAAGTACCCAGGGAAGTTCACCGACTCGAACGACACCGTACCGCCCCCACCTGGAGCAAGACCTGTCACTTTCTTCCACTGCCAGTCCTCGCTGTCACGGGTAGCGTCGATACGGCCCACATAATGTTGGTGCCGCACACTTCGCTCCGGGTAGTTGTACGACGCCACTGTCACGGTGGAACCTACAACCGGGTCACCCGCATCAGGTTGCGGACTCGGAACCGGAACAGGCGCCGGGACCGGGTTTGTTGGGGTGGGATTCGTTGGTGCAGGGTTCGGTGCAGGGGTGGCAGGGGGTGAACTCGGTTCCGCCGTCGGTTCAGCTGTGGGTTCCACAGTCGGTTCAGCTGTTGGAGCCGTGGTTGCTTCCCCCGTTGGTTCGGTTGTTGGCGCAGGTGTAGATGCGGGCGCTACCGCGGCCAGGTCAGCAGTCGACGGCCGCCGAGTCACCTCAGCGACAGGTGCCGACAACTGACGCATCGGGTGGCTGGACAGTGTGTTGTCATCCACGAACCCATACCACACACCAGAGTTAATGCTGGTGGGCCACAGTTCGTTGTCACCGTGAATCTGCGCATTACCAGAGACTGTGATTCGGGATTGGAACGCCCCCACACCGCGGAACGTCGTATTCACCACGGCGTTCCCACTAATCGTTGCTTGCCCACGAATCAGAGAAACCCCGCGCACAATCGCTTTGTCTGTCACGGTTCCGCTCATCACTGTGGCATGATCTTCGATGCGTGCCTGCCCTGACACTGTTCCACCCAGCACGCAGGCGTTCGGACCAACAAACGCGGTCGCCGCGACATTCGCACCGTTGGCCACCCAGCCGCCACCGTTGGGGTGTTTCTTGCCTGCTGGTTTCGTAGGCTCTGTTGGTTTCGCACCCGCCACATCGATAGTCCACGGGTACCGGTAAATTGAATAAAATGGCTGGTTGTGAGCAATTTTCTGCTGGGCGGTCGGAGCAGCAAGAACAGTGAGGTACACGCCACGATCCCCTGAACGTAGCGGTACAGTCACGCTTCCGCTCACAGATTTCTGTAACTCGCTGTAGCGGGCTTTCCCGTCAGCGCCCTCCACCACAACACCCCAACGCCACCCCGAATGAGGCGACCCCACGGTGGCTGGTTCGTTCGCGAACCCGGGCAGCGTGCTGGTGGCTGCCGTGTCTTGGACAATCCCACGGAAACCCACGGTCACCGATGTGGCCCCCGAATCGGGTGTTAACCGGACCGTGTTGTAACCCCACCGTTGGGGAGCAGCCTCAAACGGAACCGCATACCGACCCGTCACCCCCTCAACTGGGGTCATAGGGGTCACACGTAACGTGCGATCGCCGGTGAGGTTGTCATACCCGCCATACGCTTGACGGTACGTGTTCGTCCCGTAGTCCCATAGGACGTTCTTCATCGCCCACAGACCGAACTCATCGTTCAGACGCTCCAGCGACCACCCCTGCTGTTCCATCAGCACGGAAAATGGGTCGGCGTCACGATAATTTGCGGCACCCTGCTTTGGGGCGTTGGCCCACAAACCCTGAACAGTGTCTGAGCCATAGGTTACTTTCAGATGCTCCCAAAACTGCCAGTTGCAGTAGTTATTTCGCGTTGAACCGTAGTAGAGACTTGTGTGATTCGCGAACAGCTCAGAGCAGTGCGGGTTCGTGCGGAACTCCGGGAGCTGATGCGTCATCCAGTTTGCGTGCGACTCCCACAACCACCCAACGTAAGGGGAATCACGAAAAGCCTTGGTTGACCCCTGTAAAGCGTGGGTCAACTCATGTGCCAGCCCCCACCGGTCCTTGAGAGCCCCAGACCCAATCCACATGCCCATTGCACCTTCAGAGGTGACGCCACCGGTGAGCGCGTAACTTGGATCAATTTCCACGTTGACGCGACGTTTCGTTGCCGAATCACAGTGCGGTTCGGGGAACGCAATTGGTTCCGCCATGAACTGTGCCCAGATTTCCTCCAACGCTTTACCGGCGGCCTGAACATCAGTTTTTGAGACCTCGGAACTCTTCCACCGGAATGAGAAGTGCTCCGTGGTGTGCTGCTCTGGGAACATCTTGACCGCTGGGTCTGTCGACCATGTCCCCGAAACGCAGGTGTCGTTCACGGCCGTGGCCAGCAGCCCGGCACCAGGACTTGTAGCCGCCTGGGCGGCCACCGCTGATACTGCTGGAACACTTGTCAACGCCCCGGTCAGCAGTGCACACACAAGCGTGAAGGATCCAATAGATGATCCTCGATGTGCCTTTCGTGGATGTGAGGCGTGAGTTTTTTGGCGCCTCCATCCTTGTGTCATGGTGTGTAGTTTCTTCGCCATGGTCATCCCCTTCGTCGTGTCCATGAATACGCAGGACACTACGTGGCGTTGCGGGTGCTTACATCGGCTCCAGTACCCGGGCAAAGTCCCCGGTGAGTAAGAACCATCTGGTTTGCGTCATCAGTGTGACGCAGTCTCACGCGGGTCGCTCCTGCACCCCCAGTTCGCTCGCCTCACCATGCAACACCTCTGCACCCCCTCACGTCCGCGCTGCCCTGCCCCACCCCACGTCACCCCGCCCTCAAACCCTCCTGCCCCATCGCTGTGAGGACCATTTTGCATGCATTAATCTGCAAAATAGTGGTCCATGCGCATTCAAAATGGTCCACATGGGCGGCAAGCCTGGCGATGCGCGGGACGGCCCACATGCCACTCAGCAGTTGGCGCAAATATGAAGGCCAAGCAACCCGCATGCGCTGAACCAAGTTCAGATTCTTATGCATCAGCCTGTATTCCCGGTGAAATATCCAATATGGTGGTTTCAGTCTTCCTTGCGCTTTACATGAATAGAACGACGTTGATGTGAGCGTGATGCAACGAGGTGGGCACCCGTTCAACCATGACAAGGACCGTCAGTTTTATGACCACTCCACAAACTGTTCCCGTTGTTGCCTGTCTACTCGGCACTCTTTTACTGACAAGTTGCAGCGGGCAAGCAGCACCTGCACCAGAAAACACCCCCTCGCCCACCCCTGAAACCACGAAAACACCTACCGTGGTTCTGGATTACGAGGAGGAACCCGAACCAGAAGACGAAGAAGAACCACCTCCACCTCCCATCAAGCCAGACCGTTCCCTCATGGAAAAAATGTCATGCGACGCGTTCGAACCAGAAGCCCCCGAGGACATCAACGTCAGATTCGGCAACTACACGCGCTCCACCCAAGTCAAAGTAGGCGAAGGCCTCATCCCCGGAGAGGAATGGTGGATCGTAGCCCTTGAACTACCAGCAGACGATTCAAGGGACGCAGGAATACGCTCATTCCTGACCACCGAGCCAGGGCCACCCATCCCGTACGTGTCATGGATCGAAATTGGCGGAGATGACCCGTGGGGTCCAGTCGAATGGTCACGTAAGAAACTAGTAGTCGCTGAATCAGCGTTAACGAAAGCGCACGAATGCTTAGGCGTTAAACCCGAAGGGTAGAGTACACACTGCGTCCTGCCTTCAGGAAAATATAAACGGAGTAACAAAATATGAATATGAGATTTATTGTTCGGGTTCTCATTGCGTTGGGGTTCATTGCGCTTGGAATCTCATGGATTACCAGCCCAGGAACAATGGGCCCCGGGATTGGCGTAGTGATAGTCGGGGTGGGGCTTGGTGTCAGTTCCGTCTACCTCTACCGCCATCAAAACCACCCAACAAAATAACCCAGGCTAAGGAGCCCTTACCGCATAGTCCTTCCAACAAGAGCAGCCCGATGCACGCCGCACAAGCACCCCACGTGCGGTGACGCAGCGGGCTGTTTGCTCAACAGGAAAACCTGAAACCTCACGGGCAGGGTTGTGGTCAGAAGGCACACAGCCAAACCCTTAACGACAAGCATGAGGCTCCTTTTCGACTCAACTCACGAACACACTTAACAGTAGATGAGAGCATTAGTTACAGCTGTTAGCAGCCAGTGTGTTTGCTAACTGACCAACTTTCAATGAAGCCTCTGCGTAGGTTGAGTATTCAATCTTAAAGTCACAAAGCGTCAGATAGCAATCCCCCCTTGACGCCAAGGATTACCGCATGTAACAACCAAGTATCCAATCACAGCAAGGAAGGTATCTCGATGCGCACTAGAAGTTATTCACGTGGAGCCATTGCTATTCTCCTAACGTTTGGATTAGTGTCCGGAGGTGGCATCGCCGCATCCGCAACAACTCCGCCTCCCACATCGAAGTCCATTCAAGACAATGAGAGCTTTGAAGATGATTTGGCAGATGGTTTCGAGGTTTTGTTCACAGAGATTCTTCAGCTAGATTCCAATGGAACTTGGAAAATCAACGAAGGAGAACTCTCAAAACATCCAGAAATCGATAGAGCGAAAATAAATGAAGTTGCTCTAGCGCTCACGGAGTTGGAGCGTCTTGAGGGAAGTGGTAAACTTTCGGAAACACGGTATCAAACACAAGGCAAGAAGGAGTTTGGTATGTGCGTGTTGAAGGGAATAATTCCTGGTGCAGGTCTCGTCTCCATCGACTGGGGCAAAGTATATTCCTATATTAAACAAAAAACTTGGGGAAAGTTGTCGAAGTATTTAGCAAAACATGCAGCTAAGATAGGCGCTAAAGAACTTGCCAAGATTACGCCTGTTGGACTCGCTTCTTCTGTCCCAATAGCCGCCGTTGGTTGCGCGATCTGGGGGTATTAAAATGCGCCACTTTCTGGAGACTTTCCTGTTCCTTCTTGGTGGGATCGCACTGATTTCTCGACCCATGGGTTCACCCTGGTGGGTTGTACTCATCGTTCAAGTATTAATCTCTGCGGCCTACTATCATACTGTACGCCCGCTCATCGAAAAGGCATCGGACTCCGAAAAGCGCTCATCAGTTGACATATACCGCAATAATGTCGGCATTCTCTTGATGGCTGGGGTCATTGGAATTTATACCCCAGCAGCTTTCGTTGTTGGCGGGTTATTGATTGTGATCAGTATTGTGATTGCTTTCAGATCATTTAAATATGATGAACCTGTCAAGGATAGAGGAGCGAAGATCCTTCGCGGCTTTTAGCAGTTGGCACGAAATCTTCGGGTGGCCTTCCACCATGTAGTTCGCACAGAGGGCCACCGACATTCTCTTGCCAGCAATGCCAGTGCACATCACGGAGCATGCCCGTCGCCCAACCAATAAGAGCAGCCCGATGCGTCACCATGCGCGTACCCCACGTGCGGTGACGCATCGGGCTGTTTGTTCAACAGGAAACCCTGGCACCGCACGCGTAGGGTGGCGGTTGACAGAGGGGGACACTGTCGGAACCGCACCACGATTTCCACAACAATTTTCGCATCGCAGGTTCCGCAACGATTCGTCGACCCCGTCGCCAAAGCACCACACACACCGTGAGGAGCGACAATGACGAAGAAGTTTCAGGAACCACGAGTGTCGGCAACCCACCCGCAGGGTGAGGCGTTGACGACTGCGCAGGGCACACCGTTACGCAACACGGATACATCACTGAAGGCCGGGCCGCGCGGCCCAGTTCTCCTTCAAGACCACCACTTGCGCGAGAAGATCACCCATTTTGATCATGAACGGATTCCGGAACGTGCCGTCCACGCCCGCGGAGCAGGCGCACATGGAACGTTTTTCTCTTACGGGACGGCCGAGAAAATCTGCCAAGCAGGGTTCCTCAAGAAAGGTGTGGAAACTCCGGTGTTTGTTCGGTTCTCCACCGTCGCTGGGTCGCGAGGGTCGGCGGATACTGTGCGTGACACTCGCGGGTTCGCCACGAAGTTTTACACTTCAGAGGGCAACTACGACCTGGTAGGAAACAACATTCCAGTGTTTTTCATTCAGGACGGCATCAAGTTCCCTGATGTTGTGCATGCTGTGAAACCCGAACCAAACGCCGAGATCCCGCAAGCCCAATCCGCGCACGACACTTTTGGGATTTTGTCTCCCTCCACACCGAAGCGCAAGCACACGCCTTGTGGAACATGTCCGACCGCGGGATTCCTCGCTCGTACCGCACTATGGAAGGGTTCGGTGTTCACACGTTCCGTGTGACTAACAGTGCAGGCGACAGCGCGTTGGTGAAGTTCCATTGGAAGCCAAAACTAGGTGTGCATTCCCTGACCTGGGATGAAGCGTTGCTGACCAACGGGCAGGACCCTGACTTTCACCGGCGTGACCTTGCTGAGGCCATCGATGCGGGGGCGTTCCCAGAGTGGGAGTTGGGTGTGCAAGTGTTCCCGGACACCCCTGAGGAAATGTTTGAGGGCATTGATCTTCTTGACCCAACAAAGTTTGTTCCTGAGGAACTCGCACCGGTCACCCCTATCAGGAAAATGGTGTTGCACAAAAACCCGGACAATTATTTCGCTGAGACCGAGCAGGTGGCTTTCCACCCGGGTCACCTTGTCCCCGGGATTGACGTCACGAATGACCCCTTATTGCAGGTCAGACTGTTTTCGTATATTGATACTCAGCTGACTCGACTTGGTGGACCAAACTTTTCGCAGATTCCTATTAACAGGCCACTCGCACCGGTGAATGATATGCAGCGCGATGGTTTCCACCAGCAGTATGTGCATGAGGGGGTGGCCCCGTATTCGCCGAACTCCCTTGATGGCGGGTGCCCGTTCATGGCTGGTGGTGGCCGCCCGGACGCGGAGGGTGCTCTCCCTGAGGAGGAAGGTGACATCCTTGATGCGCCGCGTGATGTTGCCGGTAAGCCTGCGTTTATTGATGTTCCCCAAGCTATCGAAGCGGCATTGAAGGAGCGCACTGAATCGGCCACGTTTGAGGACCATTTCAGTCAGGCACGGATGTTTTATCGGTCTCTCACTCAGACGGAACAGTTGCACGTCCAGCAGGCGTACACATTTGAACTGGGCAAATGCACGAATCTGACGGTGCGGCAACGGCAGTTGCAGGCATTGGCGAACATTGATTCTTCGTTGTGTGCAACTGTGGCCCGTGGGCTGGGGTTGCCTGCCCCAACCCCGACTGTGGAGGTTCCTGACCGGGCGCTCAGCCCTTCAGTGGCTCAGATCGGTCAGGTGTGGCCGGTTGATGGCCGGGTGGTCGGTGTTGTGGCGGATCATTCGACGGATGCTGACACGTTGGCCGCGATTGTGTCAGGAGCAACTGCCGCGGGCCTGAACCCGAAGACTATTGCCCCTGATGGCGGGGGTCTTCCGCACGGCGAGCCTGCTGACCGGTCGTTGTTGACTGTGCGTTCAATCGAGTGTGACGCGGTAATTTTCTTGGCCACATCACCGCCAGCCCCTGACGCAGTGCCGGATCTAGACCATAAGTCGGCCCTGGTGTCGCCTGGTGTGGATGTGGTTGATCCGCGCATCGTGTTGCTTGTGCAGGAGTTGTACCGGCAGGGTAAAGCCATGGTTTTAGCGGGTATGCCTGCCGATGCGCTGGCTCCGTTGGGCGTTCCGGCCAACACCCCTGGGGTCACCTCGGTTGAGCCTACCGACGCGGTGGACACCGTGACCTCGCTTCTTGCGAAACACCGGGCATGGGAACGGTTCAGTCCAGTCCCAGCATGATCTGACGTGGGCGGGGTGTTTCCCTGGGCACCGCCGCGCGCCCATACCCGCACCCGAACCTGCACCCGTGTGGACCATTTTGTATTCGTGCGGACCACAATTTTTGGTGTTTTCACAGGCAAAGTGGTCCACACGGGCTCGGGTGCAGGTACGGGCGCCGGCTATGGGAGGTTAAGGGCACGGGCAGCACGAGGTTCGGCGGGGCAGCGCGTGGCTGCCAGCTGCGGGAGGGGCTGGAGGCGCGCAGGAGGGGCCGAGGCCACCTGAAACACCTTTAGAGAGTGAGAGCCCCGGCGAGGCCCACGACCCCAACGATGAGTGTGGCCAGCGCCGCGAGAACGACGGGCTTTCCGCCCACTGTCATCAACTTGTCGATGCGCACCCCCGTTCCCAGCGCCCCCATTGCGATGGTCAGGAGCACCGTTTGGGTGTGCCCAGCCATGGTGAGCACAGTGTCGGGGAGCAACCCCGTGGTGCGGAGGGCCGCCATGACAATGAACCCGCTGACGAAGGTGGGGATTAGTGGTTGCACTCGTGTATGGCGTGGTGTGCGTGACTGATTGTTGGCTAAGGGAGCACCACTGAGCGAAGCAGCGCTGGAGGCCGAACCGGTGTCGGTAAAGCTGGAGGCCGAACCGGCAGTAGCTTGAATGAGCACACCACCAGCCGGTGCGGGAACTGGTCTGCGGTGCCGCATGGTGATGACGGCAAGGACCACGGCGAGGAGGAGAACTCGGGCAAGTTTCATGACGACGGCGAGGTGGAGGGCGTTGCCGGTTCCTGGGTCGACGGCATCACCGATCGCGACGACCTGTGCGATTTCGTGAACTGATGCGCCTGCCCACAGGGCCGTCTGAGTTGCGGTGAGTCCCAGTGCGTGCCCGAGTAGGGGGATGAGGGGGATCATGAGGGTTCCGAACAGCACGACGAGTGCGATTGCGAGCGCCGAGTGTTGGGGGAGGCTGTCGCCAGTGTCCCCACCCGGGTGCGATACGTCAGGGCGCCGCTCATCAGTGTCCCCACCCCGTTCGCTTGCATCCCCACCCCGCTGTCTTGCATCCCCACCCCGCTGTGATGTGAGGGTGGCGGTGGCGGCCGCCACTGCCGCTGCCCCGCAGATTGAGAATCCGCACGCGATGAGGAGGGTGAGGTCGCGGTGGATGCCGAGGAGTCGTCCGATCGCGAGGGTGCTGAGAATGCCGGTTGTGACGACGAGGACTGCTGTGGTGATGACTCGTGGGCCTGCTGCCACGAGATCAGCGAGGTGGAGTTGGAGTCCGAGGAGCACGATTCCTGCGCGGAGGGTGTATTTTCCAACCACATCGATGATGTGTTGGGTGGGGTCGGGTATGCGCCACAGGTTGGCGATGGTGGCGCCGAGGATGATGGCGATGAGGAGTGGGCTGAGGGTTGGCACCTTTTGAGGATGCCGGATGTGTGACGTGTTCAGTAGAGTCGAAAGTCGCATGGAGGCATATCATGTTGATATGACGGTGCGTTGGCCTGACTTGTCAGTTGTGGAACTCCTTGTTGCTGTGCATGACTTGGGGAGTGTGAGCGCTGCGGCGCGGGCGGTGGGGATGGCTCAGCCGAATGCGAGTCGTGCGTTGGCTGGTTTGGAACGTGACATTGGGGTGACGTTGGTTGTCCGACATCCGCGGGGTTCGACGTTGACTGATGCGGGGGTCGCCCTTGTGGGGCAGGCGCGTTCTGTGCTGTTGGCAGCGTCGTCGTTTGTTGATACGTATGCTGCGTTGCGGGGGAACAAGCCGACAACGTTGCGGGTTGCGGCGAGTATGACGGTTGCTGAGCATCTGTTGCCGGAGTGGCTTGTTGCGTTGCGGGCATTGAATGAGCGGGTATCCGTGCAGGTGAAGGCGGTCAATTCGTCGGGCGTGTATGACTTGGTGGACGCCGGGTCTGTGGATGTTGGGTTCGTGGAGACTCCGCAGCGTCGCACGGGCTTGCGGTCACGGGTGGTGACTCATGACAGGCTCGTGGTGGTTGCTCACCCGGCGCACCCGTGGGCGTCTCGTTCCTCTGATCGGCCGGTGTCGTTGGCTGAGCTTGCGGCGACTCCTTTGGTTGTGAGGGAGCCGGGGTCGGGGACACGGCGTGCATTTGATGACGCGATGCGCGCGTTGCACCCGGTTGCGCCTGCGTTGGAGTTGGAGTCTATTGGCGCGATCCGGTCCACTGTTCGCGCTGGCGGCAGCCCTGGGGTGTTGAGCGAGCTGGCGGTGGCGTGGTCGGTTGCGCAGCGTGAATTGGTTCGGGTGCCGGTGGAGGGGTTGACGATGCGCCGGGAGATTCGCGCGGTGTGGCAGGGGCACCGGCCGTCCCCGGCTGCGGAGGAACTGATCGCGGCGTCGATGCGCATCGGTAATCCGAGGTCCCGCGCCACGTGAACGCTATGCGCGGTCGCGGATGATGTGGTGGGCGAACTCGATGACCGCCTCGTCAAGGGGGTTGCGGGTGCCGCCGAGGAGGGTGTGCAGGTAGAGACCGTCACCGACGAGGTGGACGAGGCGGGCGGTCACCGGGTCGTCGATGTGGGCTTGTAATCCGGTGAGCCAGGCGTTTTGGCTGGTGCGTAGGGCGTCGTCGACGAGGGGGTTGTTGGTGCCGGCGAGCCGCAGGACGGCCATGTACAGGCTGGGGAAGGTGTCCCCTGTTTCGGTGGATCCGTTGAGGTATCCGAGGATTGGTCCGTCGGGGGAGTTGAGGGTCGCGGCTACTTCGGCGGCGTTTTCGGTGAGGAACCGGTCGAGGAGGCCTTGGGTGAGGTCGTCTTTTGATTTGAAGTGGTGGAGTAGCCCGCCTTTGGAGATGTCGGCGCGTCGGGCTACTTCGTCGAGGGTTGCTGCAGCAACTCCGTCGGTGAGGAGGACGTTGATGTATGCGTCCAGGACTCGGTCGCGTCCGGAGCCGCGTTTGTGGGAGGTGTTTGTCGGTGCGGTGGTGGGGTTGTCGTCCATGTGCTTGCGGTGACCTTGGTGTGTGGCGGGGGGGGTGTGCAGTGTCGTGCGTTTCACAGGTGGATTGTGGGAAAAAGTCGTGGCGTCGTCGCCAATCTACCGTAACATCATAACGTACCGTCCAGACGGTACAGTAAATTGGATGGGTGCGAGACAACCGCACACCAAGGCTCAGCAGCCACCACACACCAAGGCTCAGCAGCCACCACACACCTGCACCCACACCTCCTCACACCTGCACTGCACGTAAGGACACGCATGACCACCGCATCGACAATCCCCGCCAAAGCAACCACCCGGCAATGGGCTGCGCTCGCTGCACTCATGATTCCTGTGCTTCTCGTCTCCATCGACAACACGGTCCTGTCGTTCGCTTTGCCCGAAATTTCGCGAAGCCTCCATCCCACCGGCACCCAACTGTTGTGGATCGTTGACGCCTACCCGCTCATCCTCGCTGGTCTCCTCGTTGCCATGGGATCCCTTGGGGACCGAGTCGGTCGCCGCAAACTCCTCCTCATCGGGGCCATCGGGTTCGGTGCAGTATCCCTGTACGCAGCGTTCTCCACCACCCCCGAACACCTCATCACCGCGCGCGCATTACAGGGACTATTCGGGGCAACCCTCATGCCTTCCACCCTCGCGTTACTGCGCAACATCTTCCTCGACGACGTCCAACGCCGACTCGCCATCGCCATCTGGGCGTCCGGGTTCTCCGCCGGCGCGGCCCTTGGCCCCATCGTCGGTGGGTGGCTCCTCGAACACTACTGGTGGGGGTCCGTATTCCTCATCAACGCCCCAGTTCTCGCAGTACTCCTCATCGCTGCTCCCCTACTCATCCCCGAATCACGGGACCCTCAACCTGGCGCACTCGACATCACCTCCATGGTCGCATCCGTCGCCACCATGTTCACCATCGTGTACGGCATCAAAGCAGCCGCAACAGGCGATGCGCTGGTCGCGATCACCGCGATCCTCACCGGGTCCGCCATCGGGTGGTGGTTTGTGCGCCGGCAAAACCGGCTCACCTCACCCATGCTCGACATGGCACTGTTCCGCAACCGGCTTTTCTCCGCCTCAGTACTCACCAACCTCATGGCAGTGGTTGCCATGACCGGGATGCTGTTCTACGTCGCCCAGTACGTGCAACTCGTCCTCGGCTACAGTCCGTTCCAGTCCGGTCTGATTCTGCTGCCAGGGCTCGTCGCCACCGTCATCGCCGGACTAGTGGCAGTCAGACTGTCCCTCCACTTCCCGCTACGGGTGCTCATCCCCACCGGGTTGGCACTCTCAGCATCCGGGTTCGCAGTCGCCACCCAACTGGGAGCCAACACATCCGTGTGGCTCCTCATCGCAGCATTCGCCCTGGTCGGGCTTGGCTTAGGGCTCGCTGAGACGTTGACAAACGATGCGATCCTCGGGTCGGTTCCACCCCACAAAGCCGGTGCAGCATCGGGAATCTCCGAAACCGCCTACGAACTCGGAGCACTCCTGGGAACAGCGATCCTCGGCAGCATCCTCACCGCGGTGTACCGCACCCAGTTCGTCATCCCCCCAGGTGTCAGCGACACCGACGCCGAGGCGGCCCGTCAAACTCTGGGTGGTGCCGTGGACACGGCCGCCACGCTTCCCGACCCACTGGGAACCGAACTCCTCACCCACGCGAAAGAAGCCTTCGCACTGGGGGCTGACACCACATCGTTCGTCGGGCTCCTCATCACCGCGACCGCAGCCACCATGATGGCAATCGTGCTCCGCACACACAAAGGTCTTGCAGGCACCCCACACTAATAACCCAAGTACCTATCAGGGCGGTGATTCAACACGATAACCACGTTCAACACCGCCGCCCCAAGGATCGACAACGCCACCATCGACGGCGCCAACGTGACAAACGAGATCGCCACAACACACGCATCGAAAATCAGCTGCGTATACCCAGCCTTAAACCCGGTGCGCTCCTGGATGATCAACCCCGTAATAGACACCCCGCCCAAACTCGCCTGGTGGCGAAACAACATAAGCATCCCCAACCCAGCAAGCAAATTTCCCGTCAACGTACCAAACACAGGGTTGATCGAATCAATCGTGAACACGTGACCAATGAACTGGGTCGTCACCGCTAGCCCACCCACAGCAAGCAACGTGCGCACCGTAAACCGCACGCCCTTCTGCCACAGCGCCACCGCAAAAAACGGCACATTCAACACGACAACCAGCAACGACACTGAAACACCGCTCCAGTACTCCACCGCGAGCGCCAACCCGGCGATCCCGCCAGTGACCGCACCCGTGGAGCGCAACAAAAACAGCGCAAAGCTTGTCACCACAACGCCTGCGACAAGCCCAAAAATGTCCTCAATGACCGTGTGCTTGTGCCGGGCAGGGGTGAGCGATGGTGCGGTGGATGGTGGTGGTGCAGGCATGGGTGAATCCTTCACTCGCTTGTGGGGTGCACCGCGTGCGGCATGGAGGTGGTGCCGCGTGCGGGGGATGTTCTCAATACTGTGCACGGCTTGTTGTGCGTAACGCACTGTACGTCACGGGTGTTAATCCACTGTTTCACGCGCGCGGGCACGCCCTCCGCACTCCCTCACCTCACCCCGCACCCCCTCACCCGCAACCGCCCCACCCTCACCTCACCCCGCACCCCCTCACCTCGCCCCGCACCCCCTCACCTAAACCCACGCCCGCCGCTGAGAGGACCACTTTGGTTGCGCAAGGACCAACTATTTCCACACTTACGCGCCCACAATGGTCCACACAGGAGACCCGGCCATGCTGACCACCCGGCCACGCATCAAGCCCGACCAGCCCCGCCACCCATCAAGCCGCCACCCACAGACAGCACCAGGAAAGAAGGACTCATGCCCCGCATCGGCCGTCCCCGCCCCACTCCATCGAGGAAGCCGTGTACCTGGCGAACCGGGTCGTCGTCATGCAAGGTGGCGCATCCCACGGAGTCCCTGGACACATCGCAGAGATTATCGATGTGCCCCTCGGCTCGGACCGTTCCGTCACCTCCCCCGAGTTCAACAACATTAAACGTCGCATCAGCGCCCTGGTTCACGCGGAACTCGCCGTCACCGCAACCGAGTAGCCGTGGCTGCTCCCACATCGACTTTTGGTTTACGGTTTACGTGTGACCGCCACTCCCGGGATGTGACACGTAACTGACGGTTTTTTCTGTCGTTCGCATCTGGTGGTGTCAGGTCATAGACTGAGCCCACCCCAGCTTGTCCTGTTGTTGTGCGCCATTTTTTGGGAGGCTGGGAATGTCGGTTGTTGATGAGCACCGTTCAGTGCGTCGCTTGCACCACGATGCGGGTGACCGCCCGATGATCACAATTTGGGAGGTCACACGTGCGTGTGCGCTGGTGTGCCAACACTGTCGGGCCGACGCCCAGCACCGTCGAAACCCGCGCGAGCTGACCACGGAACAAGGCAAAGCGCTCCTGGATAACATTGCCTCTTTTGGGAAACCGTTTCCCATCGTCGTGATGACAGGGGGCGACCCCTTTGAGCGTGACGATCTTGCTGAACTCGTCGCCCACGGGCACGCGCAAGGCCTCCACATGGCGTTATCCCCCTCAGTGACGCCCAAGATGACACCGCAACGGTTACGGGAACTGCGTGCGGCTGGCGCATCGGCTATGTCGTTGTCATTGGACGGGTGCTGCGCGGACACACACGACAGCTTCCGTGGGGTTCCTGGGGTGTTCGATCGGACGCTGGACGCGGCAGCGTGGGTGCGGGAGGCCGGATTCCGCCTGCAAGTGAACTCCACCGTCACCCGCAAAACCGTGCACGAACTCCCGCGCCTCCTGGAGATGATGGTCGCCATGCAGGCATCCCTGTGGAGCGTGTTTTTCCTTGTTCCCACTGGGCGCGGGCAAGCGTTGGAGGCGCTGTCACCCAGCGAAGTGGAGGATGTCCTCCACTGGCTTGCCGACATTTCCGACATTATTGCCGTCAAAACGACTGAAGCCCCTCACTACCGTCGGGTGGTTATCCAGCGGCGTTCCGGGGTGGACTCGTCTGGGCGTGGGGAACTGTACCGTGAGCTTACCGATGCGGTGGCCGGGTTGCGCGCCAGCCGCACCGAAGCTGGTGCGCTGCGACGCCCACGCCCACCCATTGAAATCAACTCGGGGCGCGGATTCGCGTTCATTGACCATGTTGGGGACGTGTACCCCTCCGGTTTCCTCCCCCATCAGTGCGGAAACGTGAAGGACCAAGCGTTCACTGACATTTACCGCACGTCACCTATTTTGCGATCACTACGCAACCCAGATGGCTTTGATGGTAAATGCGGGGTCTGTGAATTCCACGACCTGTGCGGGGGTTCGCGTTCCCACGCGTACGCTGTCACAGGCAACGCGTTGGCGTCAGACCCCACCTGCGTATACCAGCCTGCGGGCTGGGTAACCCAGTAACTCCAGGTTCAGGGACGGGTGCGGGGGCGGGGGCGAACCATTCCCCCACGCCCGCGCATCGCTAAGCACCCACACCCACCAGCACCCAGACTCCCCGGCTCCCCGCATGTCAGAGGGTCATGATGTGATGGGAGCATGCCGTTCGCTGATGAGTTGTTGGGTCGTGATGTTGCTGCGTCGTTATTGGAGCACGTGGCATTGACCCGCCCCGGACACGAGTGGCCCGCGTTGTCGCAGGCCGTGGATGCGTTGGATGGGTTGAGCTTGCGGGAGCGGTCGGATGCGTTGCGCGACGCTTTACTTGCGGATGGCCCTCCCGCTTACTCCGAGTTCGCGTCTCTGATTCGCGATGCGTACGCCCGTGACGAAGGTTTCGCGGGCTGGTTATTGTGGCCGGTCACGAACGCGGTCGCCCATCGGGCAGTCAGTGAGTCGCCTGGGGCTGTCAATAGCGCAGCGTTTGACGACGCCCTCGATGTTCTTGCGATGCTGACCGGCCGGTTGACGTCAGAGTTCGCGATCCGCGTGTTGCTGTTACACGATTGGGAGCGAGCTTTGCGCGTGGTTGAGGGTTGGACTACGTCGCCGGACCATCATGTGCGGCGCCTCGCGAGTGAGGGGACGCGCCCGTTCCTCCCGTGGGGTGTGCGGATTCCGGCGCTTGTGGAGCGCCCGACTGCGACGCTACCCGTGTTGGATGCGCTGTACCGGGATGAAAGTGAGTATGTGCGCAGGTCGGTCGCGAATCACCTCAATGATGTGAGCCGCCACCACGAGGATGTGGTGTTGGATACCGCCCGCCGGTGGCTTGCTGCCCCTGCCCCAACGACCGATGCACTTGTCCGGCACGCCTTGCGCACCCTGGTGAAGCGTGGTCACCCGCAGGCGCTTGAGTTGGTGGGGTTTCCTCACGTCCCAGCGATAGAGGTGGAAAACCTTTCCGTGGCGGTGACCCGCGTCGTTGTGGGTGAGGTGCTCCCTTTTTCTGCGGTGTTGCGCAACCGGGGGGATGTTGATGCACGGGTTCGCGTGGATTATGTGGTGTTCCACCGGAAAGCCAATGGGTCGTTAACGCGGAAGACTTTCGCTATTGGTGTTCGGGATGTTCTTGCTGGTGCGAGCGTCAGGGTGTCGAAGTCCCATTCGTTTAAGCCCATAACGACCCGTCGCTATCATGCTGGAGAGCACCGCATCGCTTTGCAAGTCAATGGTGTGCTCACCGACCCAGTCATGTTTGATCTCGTGCTCAACGACTAGTTCCTTCTTGCGAACTCCCCTGCACTGCTCATCACTCCAGCAAACGCTCTCACACTCTTCACTCGCGCGTGTGGACCACTGTGCAGATCCACCTCCTTCGCGTGTGGACCACTGTGCAGATCCACCTCCTTCGCGTGTGGACCACTGTGCAGATCCACCTCCTTCGCGTGTGGACCACTTTGGACGCGAGAGTGCACAAATTTATGGTCCACACGCAACCAAACTGGTCCTTACGCGGGGGCAGGCCACGCGAGAGGAAGCGAAGCGGGGGCAGACCACGCGGGTGTCACATCGCTTGTTGGGGGCGTGCTGCGCGCTGTTCAGCGAGCGCAACAATCCGGTTTTGCATCCCAGAGAACACGAGCCCATGGAAGGGGTAAACCGCCCACCAGTACATGCGGCCGGCGAGGCCGCGGGGGAAGAACACTGCGCGTTGGGTGTAGGTGGAGCCGGTGTCGTGCGGTTCGCAGCGCATCTCAAGCCAAGCGTGGCCGGGGACTTTCATTTCGGCACGAAGACGGAGCAGGGTACCTTCGGTGACGGCTTCGACACGCCAGAAGTCGATGGCGTCACCAACGTGGACGGTAGTGGAGGATCGCCGGCCACGTGCGAGCCCAACGCCGCCCACAAGTTTGTCAATCCACCCGCGAATCGCCCACAGGATAGGGGTGGAGTACCAGCCGTTGTCACCACCGATGGTGATGACAACGTGCCAGAGGTCGGTGACTGGGGCGGTGGAGTGGGCCGTGCGTTCGTCCGTGTAGACGGCGCGGCCAGCCCAGTTGGGGTCGGAGGGGAGTGGGTCGGCGGGCGATTTGCCGGGGCACGGGCGTGACGAGGTTGACCCAATGCGATGCGAGACGTGGGGTGAGCACGGGAAGCGCGGCGATGCGCCGAGCAGGTAGTAGAGAACGTCGTGCACAGCGATGGGTTGAATGTGGTTGAGTACCCATTGTGGTGCGGGCATGACGGGGAGAACTTCGGTGAGGTGTCGCACCATTTCAAATGATGCCGACCCTGACCCGATGACCACACCCGCCTGCAACACGAGTGTTGGGGTGTCGTCCCCACGCGAACGTTGCGATGCGCTGCGGGCCGGGCGTCGGTTCAGGTGCGGGGCTTTCCACCGGGCTCTGCGCCGAGCTTTCCGCGGTGCTCTGCGCCGAGCTCTCCGCGGGGGTGGTTGGTGAAGTCGCCGTGGAGCTGGGTGTTGTGTCACGCATCGGTTGTCCCCTCACCGGTGTGTTGTGGCGTGGTGCTGTTGCACCCAGTGTCTCGTGTGGGCGCGCTTCGCGCCTGCCCACCGCTCACCGCCCCTTGTGTGGACCATTTTGAATGCGCATGGACCACAATTTTCCGCACTCTCACGTGCACAAGGGTCCGCATAGGCACCCTGCCCCCTCAACAAGACCCCCAACAGACATCTCCCAACACTAAAAGTGTGTCCACTACCCACTCTTAGTAACACTTCTGCCAGGAAGTGTTACTAAGATGAGCCCATGGCGCCACTTTCGGGATCTCCCCACGACGCAGACCAACGCCCTATCGCACGTATCGCGGTTCCCGCCGTGGGGTGGGAAGAGCACCTGTGGATCCCGGGGCCGGGCGAGGGGTTTTCGAGGTCGGAGTTGCGGCGGCAAACGGGAAGATACCAGTCGGCAATTCCCGCGCAGTTTTCCACCTGGCAATGCGTTCTTGATTCGGCGGTTGCTGCTGATGTGGATGAGGCGACTCGCGCATTGGTCGCGTTTGATGAGCGAGTTGTGCGCAGACTTGGCACCGAAGGGGCGGTTCTAGGTCCGATGAGCGCTATCTTGCTTCGAACGGAAAGTGCGTCAAGTTCTCAAATCGAGCAGTTGACGACCTCTGCCCGCCAACTGAGTCTTGCGGAGTTGGCTCATCGTTCTACTCCCCACGCCCGGTTGGTTGTGGGGAACGTGCGTGCGATGGAAGCGGCATTGCAGCTTGCGGGTGCTCTTGACGTGTCGGCAATTCTTGCGATGCACAGTGCACTGCTTGAGCATCAGCGAGACATGGCCGAACATGCCGGGCGTTTGCGGGAGGTTGTGGTGTGGATTGGTCCTGGTCATGCGGGTCCGTTGCGTGCAGACTTTGTGGCACCACAACCGCATCGTGTGGAAGGTGCGCTGGCTGATTTGGTGGCGTTTATTGGCCGTGTTGACATTCCACCCCTTGTCCAGATCGCAATCGCTCATGCGCAGTTCGAAACGATTCACCCGTTTGTCGACGGAAATGGGAGAACTGGTCGCGCGTTGGTCAATGCGCTGCTTCGTTCTTACGGGCTCGTGTCGCATGTGACGGCCCCGCTTTCTGGGGGTCTATTACGGCGGACCACGGACTATTTTGAGGCTTTGCAGGCTTTTCGGCGTGGTGATGCTGGCCCAATTGTGGCGGCATTCGCTCAGGCCGCTCGGTTCGCCGCACACCGCGGCGACCTGCTTGTCGATGCGCTGGTCACCGAACTCCACAACTCACGTTCGTTGCTGGTCGGGCTTCGTCCGCAAGCTACGGCGTGGCGTGTCCTTCCGTTACTAGTGGGACAGCCGGTCATCAATAATGAGTACGTGATGACCGCCTTGGGTGTGGGGAAGGTGACCGCGCAACGCGCAGTCGATGCCTTGGTCGATCGGACCGTGATCAGGGAGTGTACGGGCCAAGCGCGGCATCGTGTCTGGCAGCATGACGGATTCCTCGGGATTCTCGATGCGTTTGCCGCCGAACTGAAGCGCGCTCGCTGACCTCCCCCTCGCCAAACTGCCCCCGCCCCCTGCTCACCCGCTCACCCGCCCAACGCCCACCGTGTGGACCATTTTGGCGCTGTGTGGACCACATTTTTCCGCACTCTCACGTGCAAAAGGGTCCACACAGGGAGCCCGGTGAGGGACAGCGCACCAGAACCGGGTGGAGGGCGCCGGGCGGCGTTACACACCAGCGAGCGTTTGATGACCCATGACGTGTTGGGTGTCGCAGGCGGCAATGAGTGCAGGGTCGTGGGTGGAGGCGATGACGGTGGCGCCGGTGTGCGCGAAGTTCGCGAGGAGCGCGATGACATGGTCGCGGTTCGCGGCGTCGAGTGACGCGGTTGGTTCGTCTACGTAGAGGATGTGTGCGTTTCGGTAGATCGCTCGCGCTAGTGCAAGGCGCTGTTTTTCGCCGCCGCTGAGGTGGGAGGCGGTGTCGTTTTCGCGTCCGAGGAGCCCGGTGTTGTCGAGTGCGGCGAGCATGGCCGGGTTGGTGCGTTTGGTGCGTGCGCGCATGGTGACGTTGAATGCGACGGTGTCGTCGTCGATGATGCCGTAGTCCTGGAGGATGAACGCGGCGTGGTCGCGCCAGAAGCGGCGGCGTTGCCGCGGGTTGTATGCGGTGACGTCGCGCCCACCAGCAACGATGCGCCCTGTTTGTGCTGGTAGGAGTAGCCCAAGTGTGTGGAGGAGGGTGGTTTTGCCGGAGCCGCTGGGGCCGGTGAGCGCGGTCATGGCCCCGGGTTCGCAGGTGACGTTTTCGTGGTCGATGATGGTGCGCCCGTCGATGGTGACGGTCAGGTCGTGGCTATCGATGCGCATGTGGGTGTCCTTTCTGCGGTGCGTTCGCTGTCCGCGCTGTCCGCGGCATCTGTGGGTGTCATAGTGTGCGCCGGGTGACGTGTCGGAAGGCGATGGACGCGGCGATGGGGTGTGCGGTGTAGAGGGCGATCATGCCGAGGGTGGCGGCTCCGGCTGTGATGAGGAGGGTGTCTGCGGGTTGGAGGGCCACGATGATTCCGGTGATGATGACGCCGATGAGGAGGTCGGTGGTGGCGCGGGGACGGGTGACGGTTTCCCAGGTGTGTCCGGCGAGGCGTAGGGGGAAGTCGCGGCGGGCGTTGAGGTTACTGGCGATGACCGCGTTGATTGCCACGGACACGATGAAAGCGATGGTGAGTGCGGCGATGGAGAGGGTGAGGAGTTGTGCGAGGTAGGTGGCGAATTGGGCTTCGAGGATTCCTTGTTCGGCGACGTAGAGGGGTTGGATGCTTCCGTCGATGCCACGGGCTGTGAGGTTGTTTCGGGTGAGTCCGGCGTCGATGAGTCGTTGGTGGGTGGTGGCTGGGTCGGTGAGGATGATATTGGCGCTGGAGGCGAGGGCTGTGAGGTTGGTGTCGTTGAAGGTCCCGGTGATGGTGGGCACGGTGATGATGAGGACGTCGTTGAGGAAGCTGAGTTGTCCAGCTGTCCCGCCGTGGGCTACGGGGTAGGCGGTGTTGGTGGTTGGTGTGAGGAGTTGCGAGTCGGCGAGGATGTCGCTGGGGGTGCGTCCGGCGGGTGCCCAGAGTTCGAGGGTGGGGGCGAGTTCTCGCGTGACGATGCGCGCCGCGTCTTCTCCTGCGGGTTCTAACCCGGCCATTGTGGTTGCGGGCGTGTCGGGTGTGTTGGTGGGCGCATCGGTTGTTGGTGTATTTTCGCTGGCGACTGACGGGGTCATGAGGTCAAGCCAGCGGGTGTTGACGATGCTGATTGCACTGTAGGGGCCGAAGTTGCCGCCCCAGGTGTCGTTGAAGATGGTGTAGGACAGGGCTGCTTGGTTGTCGTGTTCGGCGTCGCGGATGATGGTGCCGATGGTGGGGGCGATTGTTTCCATGTCGTCGTCGAGCATGGCAAAGGAGAGGTGGACTTCGTTGGAGAGTTGGTTCCATGCGTCGAGTTGCCGTGCGGTTGCGGCGGCGTTGGTGGTGGCGGTCCAGGCTGGCCCAATGTAGACGATGACGGCGGCAAGTGTGGCGATTTGGACGATTTTCGCGGCGGTGCGCAGGGTGGCGACGGCTGGGGTTCGACGGGCGAACAGGTCGGTGTTAGGCCATGAGATTGCGGACAGTGCAAGGGCGATGAGGGTGGTTGCGGTGAGGGTGAGCACACTGAACACGGCGAGGATCGTGGCGTAGAGGGGAACAAATTCCCAGCCGCGTGTGGCACCTATGGTCACGGTTGCGGTGGTGAATACGACGGTTGCCCCGCCGATGATGATGGCGAACAGGGTCCCGAGGTCGTGCAGTTGGATGCGCCAGGGCGGGGTTCCTGCGAGGACGCGTAACGCCCGTGAGCGGGCTTTCGCGGCCAGCCAGTACACGGTGATGGCGCCCATGAGGGCGCAGGCGGCGAGGATGGGGGCGGCGAATCCGCTGGTGGCGGCTAACCCGGTGATGCTGTCTACGGGGGATGCTGTGTTGTGGGTGACGTCTACACCAAGAGCTTGTAGATGCGCGATCGCTTGGCCTAGTTGGGCGGGTTGGGTGATCAGGTAGGCTCCGTCGATCACGGAGTTGGTGAGGGTGTCTGTTCCGACGATGTGGGCGGGGGTGTCGGCGGCGAACCAGTTCAGTGGTTGCGGGTCAGTGATGGTTGGTTGTGTGAGGTCAACGTAGAGTTGCGACCCGGTGCTGTCGAGGTCGGGCAGGAGTTTGTATAGGCCAAGGTCGTAGTCGGTGTTGAGTTGTTGCATCCCGGTGAGTGCGGCGTCACGGTCCCAGGGGGAGTTGGTGAAGTCGACGGTGATGGTGTCGGTGACTCCGAGTGCTTGCGGGTAGAACCTGTCGTGGAAGTCGGTGACGACCCCGGCGAGGACGGCGAGCAGGGCGTACAGGGCGACGCCGGTCACAGCGATGACGTGTTTGTGCATGTGTGTTGTCCGTCAGGTTCTTGTGTCTGTGGGTTGATTATTGTCGATGCGATACCTGGGTAGCCTCGCAGTGTGTGCGACGCTACCCAGGGTGAGTCGTGGTTAGCAGGTGCGGTAGTAGTAGTTGCCGCTCAGCCCTGGTGAGTTCACGGTCCCTACTTCTGCAATGGATTTCTTCCCGGATGCCGTGTCAACGCTGCGTGATGTGTTGACGATTTTTCCGTCAATTTTCTTGTGCACGGTGCTTCCGTGGCATGTGTTGACGGTGTAGTAGGAGCGGAGTTTGACGTTCTCGAATCCGTATTGCCAGGTTCCGCCTGCTGATGGGTACTGGGTTTTGAGTCCTACTGATTCCTATGCGCTCGCGACGAGGCTTGGGCCTGCGAGTGTCATTGTTGCGGCGACGCATAGGGCCGCCAGGGTGGTGCGCATCTGTCGCATGATGCGTTTCCTTCCTTCAATGAGTAACAGGTTTTCTGTCTGTTTTTCCTGAGATGTGAGGCCTCATGGTGAGGTTATGTACTCGCCTAAAGCCTGAATAGGATTAATCTCACATGTCGGGATAAACGCCGGGCGAACCTTGTCCTCTATCAGTTCTTCACGACATAGACGGGCACTCCGAACCCTTCGCGTTGTCCAAGCGTGGAGTCGATGGCATCACGTTCAGATTTTTCTGCGTAGGTCACCTGAACGAGCGCCTGATCAGTGCTGGTCCCACACGGTTCACCAACGGTGACCTGGACATTGTCACCAAGATCCTCGAGTTCTTGGACAAGGGAGGGGTGGGCGGCAAGCGCGTCTTCCACTTCTGTGACAGCTGGTAGCTGATCACAGGGCGGGTGAGCGCTAGTCTCACCTCGCAGCAGCACCCCGGTCACGACACCCATGCCACCAAGGGCAACTGCGACCGCAATGACAACGCCGACAACGATCACAATGATTTTCCTCGTCGATGATGGAGCGTCTTCTGCCATCACCCCTCCTTTGTTCCATGCTTCGCGTCTCTCCGGCATGGCAAGGGGTGCACGTTTCGTTGTTGTCCGCATCGTCTACGCGGCTGCTTGTCATACATGAACGATGGCCCCCTACCATGGTGTTGCGCTCGAACGTTGATTTGCCGTGCAAGCTGCAACTGTTTACGAGAACAATCGTGCCAGCGGCGTATTCCTGGCGGTATCCCCCTTGAGGATGATTGTGGTCGATTTGCGTGAACAGTGAGTAAATATGTCACCGTTGCGACTCTGTCTCCAGCTCACTCACTCGCCACCACGCCTGCACTCCACGCGAGCCCACCGCTCCAGCCCTCCGCTCCAGCCCCATGCACCTTGTGTGGACCATTTTGTATTCGTGTGGACCACAATTTTCCGCACTCTCACGTGCAAAATGGTCCACACGCCCATGGGGCTGGGCAGCGCATCGGAGGGCTGGGCGCGCGATACAAGAGCGGGCGCACATCACAGCAGGAGGGCAAAGCTGCACGCCAGAGCGGTCGCGGTGACCTGGCGTGTCACCGTTGGGTGACGTGGACGGGCACTCCGAATCCGTTGCGTTGGGTGAGGAGGTCGTCGATTGCGTCGAGTTCGTGGTCGCGCGTGTAGGACACTTCGATGAGCGCGAGGGTGGTGTTCGCGGTGCAGGGGGTGGCTATTGCTACGCGGATGGTGTCGCCTTGTGATTCGATGTCGTTGGCGAGGTCGCTGTGGGTGAGGAGGGCTTCTTTGACGTCGTCGACGTGTGGGAGTTCAGTGCATGGCGGGTGTGTGGTGGAGCGTGCGGGGAGGATCCCGCCGAGCATGGTTGTACCGATGAGTGACAGCCCAATGATGGTCGCGGTTGCGACGATGAGGATGATGATGGTGGCGTTGCGGTCGGTGCGTGTTCGCCGTGTCGCTGGCGTCGTTGTGCCGGTGTCCGACATGCTGTCCCCCTGCTGTGTGGCCGCTACTGTTCTTGCCGATGCGCTGCGTGCGTTGCTTCTGTTGCGCTCATCGTCTCCGACTGTAGGTGGCACAGGCGTCACCGCACATCAGTCTTGAGGTGGATTTAGGCGTCCGTGAGGGTGAAACTTTTTGTCTGTTTCGTCGCCTGCGGCGGCGTTCTTCTGCGGCGCTGGCACGCCCTCCTTGTACATCTCCCGTGCGCACACCCCTTGCATGCACCCGCGCGCACACCCTCACATGCACCCGCGCGCACACCCTCACATGCACCCGCGCGCACACCCTCACATGCACCTGTGTGCGCCCCTTGCATGAGCCATGTGGACCATTTTGTGCGCGCAAGGACCAAGAAAACCTGCACTCACACGCGCAAAGTGGTCCACACAGCAGAAGCCAACCCCACAAAATGGTCCGCACCCGCACCCACACACGCCTGAGCGCCACACCCACGCACGCCCCGCATCGTTCACCGGGCGCGCACATCGTCTCCGCATTGTGGACACCTCCCGCTCACAGCGGGTGAATTTCCGTGACCGTTCGTCATCTATTTCACATGTCCTTCACGCCGTTGAGGTCCATGAACTGGGACACTAAAGACCTCCCATGACCTTCCGATGGGGAGGTGTGCCCTAGGTGACCACGAGTTTTACGCATGAAGCGTTTCGATGCGTGCGTCAAGGCCGAAAGTCTAGGGGTGACATTCACCCGGGGTAACGTGCGTGGGGGCCTCTTTCAGGGGTTTCCTTTTTGAGAATATGCTTTGCGAACGCCTTGCATCGCCTAACGCGAGAGAGACACAGATAACGTGGAATTGCGCGACTATATCCGTATTTTGCATAAGAGTTGGGCCTTGATTGTCGCCATCACATTGGCGGGCATGGGGCTTGGGGCTCTGGCAACGATTTTTGCGACTCCGCAGTATCAGTCGTCAACCCAGTTGTATGTGTCTGTGCGGTCTGAGGGTTCTCAGACGGGCGAGTTGGTTCAGGGGTCTACGTTTGCCCGCCAGATTGTTGCTTCGTATGTGGATGTGGTGCGTACGGGCGTGGTGTTGGACCCGGTCATCGAGGAGTTGAATCTCCAGGTGTCTAGTGGTGAGTTGGCAGAGTTTGTGACGGCGTCGTCGCCGTTGAACACGGTGCTGATCAATATTTCTGCGACGAGTTCTGATGCTCAGCAGGCCGCGGATATCGCGAATGCGGTGGGCGAGAGTTTCAAGGATGTTGTGCAAACGAAGCTTGAGGCTACGAATGCGAGTGGTCAAAGCCCTGTGCAGTTGACGACCACGCAGGCAGCATCTGTCGCCCAGGTTCCGACCAGCCCGAACCCGAAGTTGAACTTGGCGCTTGGTTTGTTGGTGGGGTTGGCGTTGGGTGTGGGTGTCGCAATTTTGCGGTCGGTGTTGGATACCCGTATTCACTCGTTGCATGACATTGAGCAGATTACCGAGAAGCCGCTTTTGGGTGGTATTGCGTTTGATCCGGACACGAAGACGCGTCCGTTGATTGTGCATGCTGATCCGCGGAACCCGCGTGCTGAGTCGTTCCGTTCGTTGCGGACGAACTTGCAGTTCCTCAATGTGGGTGAGGGGTCGCGGTCGTTTGTGATTACCTCGGCTGGACCGTCGGAGGGGAAGTCGACGACGTCAGCGAACTTGGCTATTTCGTTAGCGGAGACGGGCGCCCGGGTGGTCCTTATTGAGGGTGATCTGCGGTTGCCGAAGGTGTCTGAGTACATGGGTGTGGAGACTGGTGCGGGTCTGACTGATGTGCTGATTGGTAAGGCTGATTTGGCTGATGTGATGCACCGGTGGGGTCGCGGGCAGTTGTATGTGTTGCCGGCGGGTCGGATTCCGCCGAATCCGAGTGAGTTGTTGGGTTCGGCTGCGATGGACCGGGTGTTGGCGAAGCTGAATGATGGTTTTGATTATGTCTTGATTGATGCTCCGCCGGTTCTTCTTGTCACCGATGCTGCTGTGGTGGGGAAGAAAACGTCGGGCGTGATTATGGTGGTTGCGTCGAGCCGGACCACGAAGCAGGGCTTTGGTGCTGCGGTGCGGACGTTGGAGACGGCGGGCACAAACATTTTGGGGGTCATTGTCACGATGCTTCCGACGAAGGGGCCTGATAGTTACGGTTATGGCTCGTATGGCTATGGCCATGAGTTGGAGGCTATTGGCGCGAAGGAGAAGCGTCGTGGTCGGTTCCGTGGGAAACGGGGGTCGGCGTAATGGTTGGTGACGTGTTTTCGATTTTGACGGTGTGTACGGGCAATATTTGTCGGTCGCCGTTGGGTGAGCAGTTGTTGGCGCAGCAGTTGGCGGATCTTGCTGATGTGCGGGTTGCGAGTGCGGGCACGGGTGCGTTGGTGGGGCATGGGATGCCTGATCAGTCGTTGGCGATTGCTCGCTCGTTGGGTGTTGTGGATCCTGAGTCGCATGTGAGTCGTCAGTTGACGCCGGAGTTGTTGGATGAGTCTGATGTGGTGTTTGCGATGGCTCGTGAGCATCGGCGGGCGATTGTGGAGTTGAATCCGCGGGTGTCGAAGCGGGTGTTTACGTTGCGTGAGTTTGCCCGGTTGGCGGATGCGACGTCGGATGATGATTTGCGCGCTGAGTTTGCGCCGGGCCCTTTTGGTGGGGATGTGCCGTCGTCGCCGGTGGAGCGGTTGCGTGCTGGGGTTGCGGCTGTTGCTGCGGGTCGGGGTATGTTGCCGCCGTTGGCGGATCCGTTGGGTGATGATGTGGTGGACCCGTATCGGCGTAGCCAGGATGTGTATGACCAGTCGACGCGGGAGATTGTTCCTGCGGTGTCGTCGATTGTGAGTTTGCTGCGGCGGGCTCTTGCGTTGGAGGTGTGAGGTGGCGATTTCTCCTCGTCCTCCTAAGCCGCCTGCGGAGCGTTCGACGAAGGCTCTTGTTGTGGTGTTGGTTGTTTTTGCTGTTGCCGTGTTTGCGGCGTCGGCGTTGGCGTTGTCGTCAACGCGTGGGAAGAGCGGTGATGGTCTTCCTACTGGTCCTGGTCATGCGCAGCCTACCCCCACGGTTACGCCTGATGAGTTGCCTTCTTCTGAGCCGAGTGAGTCGGTGGAACCGGAGCCGGAGGAGTCTGGTTCTGAGGAGCCGGTGGAGCCTGTGGATGTGGCTCCCGCATCGAGAATTATTGCCGCTGTTGATGGTGCTTTGTTGATTCGTGCGACGGTTGCGTCGTGTGAGTCGGTCACTGCGGTGGAGTTTTCTTCTGATGGGGGCGCGTCGTGGGTGGCGTCTGATTCGGTGGTTGAGACGGGGTCGACGCAGGCGTTGCGGATCATTCCGACGCGTGCGGATTTGGTTCAGTTGATTGCGTTGGATGAGGATTGTGCGCCGCATTTGGTGCGGACGAATGATCAGGGTGAGTCGTGGTTGGCGCCTATTGGTGCGACGGGTGGCTGGTATTTGGTTCCGCAGGATCCGGGTGTGTTGGGTGGCCCGAATGGGCTTGTCGATGCGCCGTGCGAGGCGGTCCAGTTGGCTGCGACTGATGCGCGGGCGGCTGTGTTGTGTGCGGATTCGTCGTTGGTTGTGACGGAGGATTCGGGTGAGTCGTGGGGTGACCCTGTGGTTGTGGAGAATCTTCACGCTGTGGGGTTGTCTGATGGTGCGTACACGGTCGCGGTCGCGAATGTGGGCGAGTGTGCTGGTGTGCAGGTCGCGAATTTTAATGGTTCCCGTGTTGGGGATTTTGGCGGCTGTGTTGAGCGGGATGTGACCGCTGGGGACACAGCACTTGTTCGTGTTGATGATGAGGTGTTCGCCTGGATGGGTGAGGACTTTGTTGTGTCCACTGATGGGGGCAGGTCGTGGCCCTCTTAACTGCGTCTCCTCGGGAGAAGGTCGATCGGTGGCAGCATGATTATGCTCAGCGGCTGTTTCTCAGCGACCTTACGGTGATTGCGGTGTGTGTGTTTGGTGCTCAACTGTTGCGGTTTGGCACGAGCATGCAGGAGTTGTCGGTGGAGTCGGCGGACCGGTTTTCGTTTGTGCTCAGTTATTCAACGGTGTCGTTGGTGCTGATTTTTGGGTGGATGCTTGCGTTGCAGTATTTTGACACCCGCGATTACCGGATTACGGGGACGGGGCCGGAGGAGTATAAGCGGATCCTGGACACTTCTGTGCGGGTGTTTGGGTTGTTGGCGATTATTGATTTGTTGACTCGGGCGAGTATTGCTCGCGGGTATTTGTTGATTGCGTTGCCGTCTGGGTTGTTTTTCTTGTTGTTGACCCGCTGGTTGTGGCGCAAGTGGTTGCATAAGCAACGTGCTGAGGGGCAGTACCTGCATAAGGCTGTCATTGTGGGTGACTACGACAAGATTAAGCATGTCGCTGATGAGATTGGTCGTTCACCAGCTAATGGGTATGCCCTGGTGGGCGCGGTGTCGACGACGAAGGACGGCAAGGATCTGGCTGTGGCTGGGGTCGCGGTGCAGGGGAATTACGATGCGATCCTCACGACTGTGGAGGGTACGGGTGCGGACACTCTCATTATGACGAGTGCTGATGTGCTTGGCCCGAAGAAGATGCGCCGCCTGGGGTGGGAGTTGGAGCAGCGGGGTATTGAGATGGTGGTTGCCCCGGCTTTGACGGATGTTGCTGGGCCGCGCATCCATATGCGCCCGGTTGCTGGTTTGCCGCTCATCCATGTGGATTTCCCGCAGTTTTCGGGGCAGAAGTATTGGATGAAGCGGGCGTTTGATGTGGTGGGGTCCGCGTTTCTTATTGTGGTGTTGAGCCCCATCATGGTCACTGTTGCGGTGTTGGTGAAGCGGGATTCCCCTGGTCCGGTGTTGTTCCGTCAGGGGCGTATTGGGCACAACCAGGAACCGTTCAAGATGTTGAAGTTCCGTTCCATGGCGATCGATGCGGAAGCGAAACTCGCGGAGTTTCTGGACCGTAACGACGGGAATGGTGTGTTGTTCAAACTCAAGGATGACCCACGGGTCACACGGGTGGGCCGGGTGTTACGCCGGTATTCACTTGATGAGTTACCGCAACTGTTTAACGTGTTGAAAGGTGACATGTCTTTGGTGGGGCCACGCCCACCGCTGCCCGTTGAGGTGGAAAAGTACGACGATCATGCGCTGCGCCGTTTACTGGTGAAACCTGGGATCACAGGTTTGTGGCAGGTCAGCGGCCGGTCTGACTTGTCGTGGGACGACAGCGTCCGCCTTGACCTGTATTACGTCGAAAACTGGTCCATGATGAGCGACATCATCATCCTGTACCGCACAATCCGAACGGTGGTGACCCCCAGTGGCGCTTATTAGTTGTGGTGGATCAAAACAAGACTCCGACTTCCTGAAGAATGTGATGGTTTGACGTGCGTGTATCGGTAATCGGCTGCGGATACTTGGGTGCGGTGCACGCGGCCGCAATGGCTGAGTTGGGTCACGATGTTGTGGGAATTGATGTCGACTCAGAGAAGATCGCGATGCTCGAAAATGGCCAGCCACCATTTTTTGAGCCTGATCTGCCAGAGATTCTTTCCCGTGCACATGAAAGTGGGCGGTTGACCTTTAGCACAGATATCACCCTAGTTGCCGACTGCGACGTGCATTTCATTGGTGTGGGGACGCCACAGCTTCCGCACAGTGACGCCGCGGACATGCAGTATGTTGAGGCAGCGTTCGAAGGGCTTTCTCAGCACATGCGTCCAGACGCTGTCATTGTCGGAAAGAGCACTGTTCCAGTTGGCACCGCTCAAGAACTGGCGAACAAGCTTCAGGCCATCCACCCAAACGCTTCTCTCATCTGGAACCCTGAATTCCTCAGAGAAGGATTCGCTGTCAAAGACACCCTAGAACCTGATCGTGTTGTCTATGGGTTAAGCGCCAAAGAGCTAGAGTCTGGTGATCGAGCGCGGTCACTACAGGTGCTCGATGACGTCTATAAACAGATTCTCGCGACAGGGACACCGCGACTTGTCACTGACTACGCGACTGCTGAGCTTGTGAAGGTTTCAGCGAACGCTTTCCTCGCCACCAAGATTAGCTTTATCAATGCCATGGCTGAAATAGCTGAGGCGACTGGTGCTGATGTGACTCAGCTCGCGGACGCGATTGGTCTTGACGAGAGAATTGGGCGCCGCTTCCTCAATGCTGGCGTTGGTTTCGGTGGTGGTTGCCTCCCTAAAGACATCAGGGCGCTTATAGCAAGAGCTGAGGAGCTGGGCGTCGGACGATCAGTGACCTTTCTCCGTGAAGTGGACGACATCAATTCTCGGCGCAGAGAGCGGGTAGTTGAACTTGCAACTGAAGTGCTCGGAGGCTCTCTCAATGGAAAGCGAGTGGCTGTTCTTGGGCTGACGTTCAAACCGAACTCGGATGATGTCCGTGATTCCCCCGCACTTGATGTCGCTGTAAGGCTTAAAGGGTTAGGAGCAGACGTTGTTGCGACTGATCCACAAGGCATTCCGAACGCAGAGCAGCGGCATCCCCAAATCAACTACGAACTTTCTACGGAGAAGGCGCTCCAGAGCGCTGACCTCGTTTTACTTGTCACTGAATGGGATGAGTACAAACAACTCGACCCAACGTTTGTTGGATCACTTGTCCGCGAGAAGAATCTTATAGACGGTCGCAACGCGCTCGTCCCGGTCCAATGGTCCTTGGCAGAGTGGAACTATTTTGGTCTTGGTAGATAGACCGGTTCATCGTAACTGGGGCGTAGGAGTGACCTGACTTTTTGGTGTCGGATCGTGTTTAGAGATATGCCTCGCGGTAGTTCTCAATCCTAACTCGGTATCGCAAAGTGGTCGTTGATCACTTTGATCTAGTCCCTGCGTAGTCTTTGGCCGACGGTATTGAATGTGGTCGGGATGGCTGCAAGGCATCAATACGGTCAGTGTCTGTTCAACTACTACTGAGATCTGGAAAACCTCTGGGCGGCCTCCGCCGCGAAGTGTTCATCCGCCGCAACACCCATGCAGGTTTATGAGTCTTTCAATGTGGTTCCGATACCGATCCACAGTGTTGGAGATCTTGAACCCCGTGAGCCCTGTCCTTTGGGACGACGAAAATTTAGTTGATAAAATCAGGAAATGACGATCTGAAAAGCTCTTTATCACATACTTTGAGCCAACATCAAAAAAAATCCAATAGCCGAGGCAAACCATGCCATCACACCATCGAAACGAATTCATCCTGCCTCAGCGGTACATATAGAAACTGACGCCCCTCCCTGTCGTGGGTCTTATCCTGGAAGTCAGAGGGATAAACCTAGCCTTCGACTACATGCATTCGTTTTCCACAATTTTCTGTCACGACATACTGGACTACCGGAGAACGCAGGTCTGAGATGGCTTAGGAGACACAAAGCATAAAGACTAGGTGCGCGGAGACGACTTGAATTACGTAATTCAATAATCCGGATACACGGCATGTGAAAATTCTACATAATCCGATCAAAAGAGCCTAGAATAAGAGATGCTAGAACAAGCATAACCTAGAATTATCTTATAAAACCTATTCAGCTATAGGAGCCGTCACCTGGTTCACAGTAGACTTAAATCGATCCTCAAAAGAGGAAGCCAACACTCCACAAAATATGATTGGTAACCAGTAATTCGACTGAGTGTAAAATGCCGACGTCAAGGCAAACGCAAACAACGCAACAATTATCGAAGAAAACTCAAGATGGCCAAACCTAGCCAGCCTCTGAGCTTGCCATAAATAATAGATAGTTAATACCAGGAAGCCAACAAACAGAAGAAATCCCCCCTGATACCATCCGCGAAGTAGGTAATTATGAACGACAAGATCTAAAGCTACAGTGCTCTGGTTCATCGAATCCATGCCAACCCCTACTACGGGATCACGTGATATGTAAGACAATGCGTGGTTATAAGTCTGAAACCTAATCTCCGCAGAAGCGACACCTCCCGACTGCTCGCCGAGAACTACCCTCATTCTTTCCTGTGTAAAATCTGGCAGTAGTCTCAAAAAAGGCTTAGTACCTATTGAAAAAACAAACAAAAGAGCAACAAAAGAGTAGAAGAGGACTATAAACCTTTCCCACACTCCTAACTTATTGAGAAAAATAGCGAGTCCCGCCAGTAGGGCTAACAAAGAACTTAAGCTACCACTTAAAACAATGGCATACAGATTCGCCAAAATTAGAAAACCCGCCCATACTATTGAGCCACGGTTCTTGAAAATGAAACCAGTAAGAAAGAGTACAACGAGGACCGATATAATCCCAAGAACATTCGGATGATAGGCGAGCCCGTTTACTCTTCCACCTCGTTGTGAAAGACCGAAAGCGTCAATCCCTACCGCTTGAGCGAACGCGACGCCAATGGACAGCGTATGAGCAACTAGAAACAGCACTAGCATAGTTTTGGTAAACCAACGGAAGTGCCTTATTTGAAAACTCAATGAAAGAGATGTAAAGAGGACAAAACCTACGAACGAAGTAGCCACAAGCGTACTAGATGGAACATTTGAATTACTCCCTGAAATAAATCCGGCTGCGAGTATCAAAAAACTCGCACCTATGAGAATACCGAAACCATTGACTCGATAAACCCGACCTAGCAATACGCCAATAATTCCTACAAGCAAAGGAAAGTATCTAACGTTTTGCGAGAAAATGACATAGAGCAATTGCTGAAAAGGGAGAGTGAACGCAACTAAAAGCCACAGAACTGTGTCTATACTTACACGTTTAGTCTGAGAAAACTTGTCCACCGAGCTTACCGAATTCAAGTTTAAATCACGCACCTTTCTTGGAACTTGTTAAAATACCTCTTAAGGTGCTTAAAGAACGTTTATTTCTATATATATGCAAAGCGATTAAAATACTGAAGGAGGAAATAGAGGCTAAAAGCAAACTTACGTTCCCTTGAATAAACCGACTTGCTCCAGCGGAAACGACAACTCCTGGCAAATAAATATGTGAGAAAACCAAACCAAAAGCGGTAGCGCTAACTCTGACAGGAATATCACACGAACGAGCTGCCGCAAAGCTCAATAAAACTACGTTCAAACCATAGCCGACAGTGTGCCCAGCCGCGACACCTGTAGCGCCCCAAGGCAATCCACCAATCATAGTTAAAACGATTAAAGGTTGTGACCATGTGTAGAAAACAAGTTGATCGCGGGTTTTATTCATCGCAAGAAACACCCAGAAATAAACTTGCATTGCACAACGAAATATACCCCCGATGGCAAGAATTTGGAATATAGTAACAACGTGATCCCATTGAGGGCCCAACAATATTGATATAAGCAGTTCGGCATTTATGGAAAATAGAAGATATGCTGTACCTAGAGTTAATAGCATTCCTTTGGATAATTCATAAAAGTGATCTGTTAGCAGTCTCTTTTTCTGGGCAACTCGGGATAGGTATGGGACGAATACTCTGGTGAGCGGAGCACTGATTTGATTCATTGGTACCATGAGTAACTGATAGGCACGGTTATAGAAACCGACAACAGTAGGAGAGTAAGCAGCGCCTAACAACATTGTATCTGCGTTTTTGGTACAATAAGCAATAAGTTGAGTTCCAAATAACGAAACTCCAAACTTGAAATAAGGTACTATTCCCCTAAAATCAAAAGTAAAACCAGGCCTCCAGTCACAAAGAATAACAGCTAGAACTAGACCGAAGAAAGCTACGACTACCTGTTGGAGAACAAGAACATATAAACCTGGACTTATGTAAGCCGCGGACACCGCAACAAGTAAACCGATCCCGGCTGGTGCTGTATCCACAACTGTTAACTTCGTAAACATGAGCCGCGAATTAATCTCAGCACGGAACTGTGCGGAGGCGCCGTTCAAAACGAACACGGGAAGTATGTACAGAACGACACTTCCGAGCTCAGGAAAGTCGATTATCCTGGATAATAAGGATACTACAAAGTAGACTAGGGGAACAGCTAGAAAACCACCAAACAGATTAATAATAAAGAGTGAATTTTTTATCGCTTGTGAGTCTATTGGAAGTCGCGAAGCTGCTGTGGTTAAGCCAAAATCTCTAAGCAGTTCCGCTAGCGCCACTATCGCTAAAAGGACAGCCATAACGCCAAAATCACTCGGGGAGAGAAGTCTTGATAGAATTACTGTCGTTGTGACCGTAATAATTAGGCGTAACACCTGGCCGCTGATCACAACCTTGACACCTCTAAGTGCTTTGTGACTCAAATTTGATTCACTATTGCTTTCCCTAGACATCTGCGTCCAAACGCTTCGATAGTCCAGAGACCAACAATGATAATTCGTTTTTCGACGAAACAATCATTTCCGATAAAGCTAGTCTCATTTGATCGACGCTTGAAGAATCAAGAACGGGATAGTTGGCGGCACTGTCGCCCTCGTGCTGATAAGTAGACTCAAAGTTTAAATGTGAAAAGTGCCGAGCAATTTTTCCGCTGCTAGATTCTACCCACCCAAGCGGCACTGCCCCTTCGGTTGCTCCAACTATGAGACCGTGTAAACGATCTCCTATTACTATCAAGCTCTCGGAAAATACCTCTCTCACTAAAGCTTCTTGTGCCAAGTGAGAAGTTGTGCCCTCAAAGGGTACTACTACTCCGTCGTCAAAATTCTCTTCGAACCACTCGTATAAAGTATTATCACGAAGCACCTGAACAACGAGTACTATTTTGAGATCTAACTTCAACGCCGAATCTTTTACCCAAGCAACCCACTCCGCTGAAGGTCTAGGACGATCACTCCTAATCACAAGCGAAAGATACCGTCTATTTTTGTCTACATTATTTGGAGAATCAATACTGAACGCCCAATCAGGCATAGTTCTGCCGTTTCCTAGTAGTTCAGCCGTTTCCTGATCTCTAAAGTATAGAGCAGTACTCTTTGTTGCAAGCCACCGATAGACTGGCAAAAAGCTAGCCCGTCCGCCAAAACAACTTGCACCAAGCCATACAATCTTCTTACGTGTCAAGGTCGATGCTGAGACCAAAAGTAAAATCTTCAGGCTTCCTTTGCCAGAAACCTTCATTTCACCTGCATTAACAAAGACGATGCCACCCCTTGAAGAGAGAACAATTAGCAACCATTTAATAAAACTTTTATTAAGGAGTTCGTGCCCATGTAAACACAAACCTGACAGGAAATTTCGACTAGCCTTTCCGGTATATATACTAACCAAACCATAACTTCTCGCTAAATCGAGCAAAGGTCTACGTAATAATGAATCACCAATGTTCTCGTCCTGTCCTGTAAGCCACAAGTGGACATCTACATTTTCGTGAGTCTTTTTTGGGTGAAATAGCTTATTTGCCATGGTCGCCACCAAAGCTGTTCCCACGTTTTTATAAGCAAGCATTTTGCTTAGTACTCCACCTCCAAGTTTCACGCTTCGAAGTTGCTTCATCGCCGATGAGAGTCGAATCCGTGCTGACGATGTTTCGTTAAGCGGAACTCCTAGTGCTTGTGAATAGAATCGACGTATCGCCTCTTTAGATTCAATGGCAAGTTCTGTATTTGTCGTGGACTTTCCTCCTTGTAGCTGGTACACAAGAGAAACCCGCTCATGTTGAAAGAACCTGCCAATCACGCTTAGCCTAATGAACATTTCATAATCTTCTGCGAATCGCGTATTAAGAAATCCTATATCAAGAGCAGCAGCTTCCAGGATAGCCTTCTTCCTGATTACAGCAGCACCTGGGGGCCAGGCGCTAAATCCTACTCGTAATAATCCAACTGTAGTGAGAGGCACTACCGCTGTAGAGGTTGTTCTTATAACCCGCTCTTTATATATCTGCTGAACCTTACCTGCAACAACACAATAATGGATATTCTTATTAAGGATCTCAATAGATCGCGCAACTCCATCATAAACTAAATAATCGTCTGCATCTAAAAAGACCACATATTCTGTCTCGACTAACTCCAAACCTTTATAACGAGCATTACTGGCTCCCATATTATTTTGAGAGATTAATAAAACGTCAGTCGTCGCCACCAGGTCGCGAGTATTATCTGTAGAACCGTCATCAACGACGATAACGCGAGAAGCGCCAACGCGCTGAGCAGACATAATAGAACTTAAAATGGTTTTTTCGGCGTTAAATGCTGGGATAACGACAGTAAGTGACTCGTGTACTGTTTTCATTTTTGGACTTTCTTCATTTCTCTAATAAGCTCCGAATGGCCATTGAGTATAGCTTCTTTGGAGGCTTCGAGCGCTCGATTGTATCTCTCTCTTGTTTCTTTGCTATCGAGAAGACACCGTACCTGCGATGCAACGGTTGCACTATCGAAGTTGTGAACATTGTGCACCCACTCAGAAAGCCCTAGATCAGAGAAGGCTCCAAAGCCCTTTCTTTCGTACGCTAAATGGATTACATAATGTCCGGCTGCTATAGCCATTAAAGCGGCATGAAGCCGGACAGCCACAACTATCCGCGGTTGTGATGAGTTGACGAGAAGTTCATCCTTTGAGAGTTCTCTAGTTCCGTTCAATGTCGCGGTGGCAGCACGGTCATCATTACCCGACACTGAACTTTGCACAAAAGTGTCATACTCCCCTAGTGCTTGCGAAAGCTGATGTATTTCCCTCGGAAGCTGGCCACGTATGTTTCGGACGGATAATACCGGAGTTGCATCCACATGAATTTTTCTACCAACCCCGGGAGAAATGCGAAATGTCGCCATGTCAGGTATGCGCCGAACATTACTGAGTGCTAGCTCACTCACACTGCGGTTGTCACGTAATGCAATCAGATCAATTTTGGAAAGAAGATACGAGACCAGCGGACGCTGAAATCTGTTGACCGGACCTATGCTTTGTGGAAGATATATACTTGGAGTCCGCGCAAAAGCCGCGAATAACAGTTGAGGTAGATGCACTAGAGAAGTTTTTATGGACTCAATCGGCTTGCCAAAGCGAAGATACCCACCCCCAACTCCACAGACGAGATCGAAGCAGCTGGCTCGAATCAGGACATTAATGGTCTTAAACCAGTCGGCAGATGTTGGAAGAATGGGAAGAACTCTACACTTTCTATCAGCAAAAGTATTCGGATAACTTGCCAATAAAGTAATTTCAGGATCTTCATAGCATTCGTTTAGAAATTCTATTGCGGAATCGACTAATAATCCATCGCCCGTATTTTTTGCCGAATATGCATGTAGCAAAAGCACTTTCGTCACGACATTTTCCCTTTCAGAACTTCGATCAACTTCGACGTTTCTATGCTCTTCCTGTAGTCGCTAGTTGCTCGGATAGCATGCTCCATCAATTCTTCTCTAAAACATTGATATTTCAACTTTTGCAGGCCAGTTTCAAGATCATTAGTGTCTGAGAATAGTATTACACAGTTGTATTCGTTCCTGAGATCCTTAAAAACTGGTAATTCGCTCGCGACAACGCCTCGTCCTCTAGAAAACGCTTCCCATACAAACACTGGGTTTAATTCAGCTCGGCTTGGCATAAAAATCGCATCACTCCAATCTATGTATGGGCCGACATCATCTACGTGGCCGACCAATTCTACTTTATTTTCAGGGGAAAGATCTCGTGAAATATTATGAATCTTGTCTCGATCAGGTCCATCACCAAGAATCTTTATATGGACCGGTAACGTTACTTGTTTCAGTAATTCCGGGATTCGATCAAACCCTTTTTGATCGGTTAACCTCCCAGCTGCCACCAGCTTTATTACATCTAGGTCACCTTGTCGTACGTCGAGTGCCTTGTTTGAAATAAAGTCGATAATGTTGGGTTCATAAATGCATTTCTTGTCTTCGCTATAGCCGTACTCTACTGCCTCCGCGAGAGCTCGTTTTGAGGGTGCGGTGATGTAGTCTACCTGCCTAAGATATCTCTTCACTAGAAGATCTTCTAGTTTACCAATGAAAGTAGTCCTATCCGAACTAGGTAATTGATGAAGACTGCCTATTAATCGCTTGTCTTTTAGGGATCTTTTTGGTATTAAACCCATAACTAGATGACTCGCTCGCATTAGAGAGTAAACGGTCTGAAAATCTTTCAGTTGGTGTCTAATATCTCGAGCTGCACGGACGATTCCAGACACTGAACGTGAATGGTTAAGCACAAGAGTATTATTTGCGTATTTATCAAATTCGGTTAGATCTGTGTTCCCAGAGAAAAGTATTAGAAGCTTAATTTCTGATTTCGGCAGTCTCTTCAGGATACCTATTAGCGCCTTTTGCGCTCCACCATTCATTAACCACGGGCAAACGATTAATATTGAATTCTTCATCTCTTGCCTTCTTTTCCGTGCACATATAACTGTTGCAGGCTTAGACGCTGTCGATCTGTCGAGTATTCTTTTATTATCCGTTGCGTCTCTACAGTCTCTTTTCCATCGCCTCGCTGGTTCCTAAAGATCCTGAGAATGTACTCCCCACATTCAATCTCGGTATCGAACTGAGGCAGTTTCAGATCCTTGAATGCTCCAATTTTTCTCAAAACTACCCGGTGCCCGGTATTTATTGCGTCGAGCAGACTGATCGGGAATCCTTCGTATCGTGCACTATGAAAATATAGAAAGGGTTCCATCAATTCGCTTGCAAGCCCTTCTTTTGTTTTCCACCCCTTAACTTCCACGCCAGCTTTTTCAAGATTTTTTCTTAGTCTTCCATCTCCATCACCAATCCATTGGAATTTTATTTCAGGATTTTTTGAAATAACATATTTGGCAACCTTCGCGAAAAAGAGCGGGTCTTTCTGAGGGCATATCCGGCCGATCATAGTGACATGCCGTCCAATTCCAATCTCACCATTTCCTTTACTTTCCCCCGTCCGCAATCTGGTCGCATTAGGTAGAAAATGACATCGCACGCCTGTCGATAACATTTGTGCGTACTCTTTTTCCTGCTCAGAAAGCACGACATACGCTAGAGTTCTCGGCGCTAATAGCGTTTCTATAGCTTTTACTAAAAATGAGATTAATTGTATTCTTGTAGCTTCACCAAATTTAAAGCAGTGCGGTTGGTAAATAACAGGTACTTCGATTTTTCTCGCTCTGGTATATAAACCAGCCCAACTTGAGTGTGCATGCACATAGTCAGGGTCAACTTTACGCACTAGTGATTTTATTTTGAGTAGAGCTATGGCTTTATTGCTACTCAGTTTTACTGTCTCGACATACCTTTTGGATTGATTTACACTTAGATCAGAGCCAGAGTAAAGTAAGTAGTGTTCGTTTTCTGGAGTGAGATCAGCGATCATTTCAATCGCATCTCTAACGCCACCCGCGTAACACTCGGTGACGTGAAGAATTCTTACCACGGCGTTGTACGCTCTTTCAGTAGACTCACTGTTGTCCGGTGTATTTTATCAGTTGCAAAGGTTTTTTGGTCTTTTTTACGATATTTCACCCCTCATTCTCTTCTTCGACATGGCTCGATTTTGTCCTTCCATCCTCAACTATCGGTTGTATTATGTCACCCAAAACACGAGCGTTTGACTGCTCACCTAAGATACTATCGACACCTCAACCGTTTGGTTGAGGTGAGGTTCGCACAGTTGGTTGATGTGCTGGTCAACGCGGTGCTGGTGCACTGGATGTATGGCTTCCACACGTGACAACACCCATCGCAGCGACACCGTTGCTCAACCCAACACCGTTGCTCAGCCCGGCGCTGCTGTCCCTGCTCCCGTCGCTGGTCAGTCCATGGCCGCGGTCCCGCCCAACACCACTACCCGCACTGGTTTAGCTGAGCGTCTTGTGTCGCGGCGCGGCGCGTGGGTGTCGATTCTTCTCGCTCTCGTTGTCATGGTTGCGCTCTTTGGTGCGTTCTCTTCGGTGGAAGCCCCACAGCGCAGCGGGAAAGCCCCCGCCTCGTCCGAATCCGCCCAAGTCGCCGACATCCTTGCAACATTCCCGGACGCTGACACCCAAACAGTGCTTCTCGTCGCCACCCGCACCGACACCACACCCCTCACGCCCGCTGACCACGACACTCTCACCAGCATCGCGAACACCCTCACCACCAACGATTCCCCCACTCCCCCTCGTGTCCTCATCAGCGACGACGGCAACGCCGCACTGATCACCCACCCCATCACCGTGGGCGACACCAACAGCGACACCGCCACCACAATCAACGAACTCAGAGAGCGCATCGGCACGCTCACCCCACCCGTACTCACCATCACCGTCACCGGGGGGCCAGCCTTCGGCGCAGACATCGCATCCGCATTCGACGGCGCCGACATCACCCTCCTACTCATCACCATCGGCATCGTCGCGGTCCTCCTCATCGGAACATACCGCTCCCCCATCCTGTGGCTCATCCCCCTGACCGTGGTCGCGCTAGCCGACGGACTCGCCGGGCGCATCACAGCCACCACCGGCACCTGGCTCAACCTCGACTTCGACGCCGGAATCATCAGCGTCCTCATGTTCGGTGCCAGCACCAACTACGCCCTGCTCCTCATCTCCCGGTACCGCGAAGAACTCACCACCACCCCCAACCACCGCGACGCCCTCGCCACCGCGTGGCGCGCCACCCTCCCCGCAATCCTCGCCTCCAACGTCACCGTGGTGCTCGCGCTCCTCTCCCTCATCTTCGCAACCATCCCCCTCACCCGCGGCCTCGGCGTACCCGCCGCCCACGGCCCAAGCACTACGTGGTGCCCCGTTGCACCCCTCTGTGTGGACCATTTTGATCGCGTATGGACCACAACTATCTGCACCCAAACGTGCATAATGGTCCACACGCGAACCTAGGGCGTTCGGGCGAGAGGCACTCGGGCGAAGCCTGACATCTTATGAATCTTCCTGGACCACGCCTTTGGTCACGATCTGGAACACCTCATCGGCGACACCATTTGGGTCACAACCATGTGACACCATCTGCACACCAGAATTCAAAAGACCCTGCACATACATGGCCTTGACCTGCGGAGATGGGACTCCTAGCTCAGACAAAATAGAAACCACGGGACCTATGAGCTTGTCGTGGAATGCCATGAGGTCATCCATACTCGACGGCGAAAGATTCGCTTCCCGAACCGCATTGGCAATGTCATGCCGCCCGTCAGCGGTCATCCGCATCGTTGATTCGATGAATTGCCGTAACGCCGGTAGCCCAGCATCAACCTCTGCCAATGCAGCGTCGATCTCGGAGTTCCACTGTTCAATTGCGTGCCGCGCGATCGCGATCAGCAAGTCGTCCTTCGTGGCAAAGTAGTCGTAAAAGCTCGACCGCGACAATCCTGCCCGCGCTACCACGCGCCCTGGGGTAACCCCAGCCAAACCCTCTTCGCGCAACACTTCCTCACCAGCACGAACAAGAGCCGCATGGCGATTCGCGCGGTGCTCGGCCACAGTTGGAGCTGAAATCTTAGGCATCCCCCCATTATGGACGACCCTTCGCTCATGCCCATCGCTCCCGATTGCGCACCTCGCTCCCCTTCCCCGCAACCGATGCGTCCTCCAGCCACGAACCCCACCGCCGAAAGGACCACTGTGGTTGCGTAAGGACCAACTATTTCCACACTGACGCAACAACAACGGTCCACATGGGCGGCGGGTGGGGCGGGCTGAGGACGAGCCGCACACCTATCGAACGGTCATTGTGTCGCATACCTCGCGAATATCCGCATCGTCGGTCACCAATGACACTGTGACACACACCCGATACCTCCCGGCCACCGTCTCTGGAGCGTACGCCAACTGGAGGGTTTGCGTTTCCACGTTGAGGACATCTTCGGTGGCGCCGCCCGGGTGAGCGTAGGGCGGGCTGCCGTCTGTCGTCGCGACGAGCACCCACTCCTGCGTGAGGTTGTCGCCGGGGCCGATAGCTGAGCCATCAGCGGGGCCTTTCGCTCCGACTGGGTCATCGACAGGGTCGTCACCTGACGGTCCATCCTCGTGAAACGCATCGGCAGGTGTCGCACGAACCCATGTTTGCCGGATATGCCAGCCGTCCACCGTTTTAATTCGAAATACTGCACCCGGTGCAACGGAGTCAGGCATGACCACAGCATGATCGGCTGAAACATCGTCACGGCCCTGCCCTGCGCACCCCACGAGGACACCCAGCACGGCAACCCCCACAACCAACCTGCCGATGCGCGACCTGCGCAACCAGCCCGCCTCGCCCGGCGTCCGTGTGGCGCGTACCGCGGCTGCTGAACATGGCTGTATGGCGCGTGTTGTTCCTGACCACAGGGGTGTGGTGTGTTGATGCACCATGGCGGGTTCCTTCAGCGCTGGGTGGGAATGCAGGGCGAGGGTTTCGGGTAAGCGTGCCGGTGAGACCTTTCCCCCAATATGCCATGAAAGGCGTGGCGCCGTGACCTTCGAGGTCAGTCTCTCGCCTCCCGTGCGGACCATTTTTATGGCGTACGGACCAAGAAAACTCGTCCGCACGAAGAGGAAATGGTCCACAAGCGGGTGGCTCGCCATAATGGCCACCCTGGTCCAGCGCGTAGGTGCGTCAATAATGCACAAAACCCCGAGAACCATGGTGGTTCCAGGGGTTTGGTGACGTGGAGCTAAGGGGAATCGAACCCCTGACCTTTTCATTGCGAACGAAACGCTCTACCAACTGAGCTATAGCCCCAACGTTGCGCCCGTCCAGGTGGGAGCAACGCACATCCATTTGTACCCGCCGCACCCTCAGGTTGTCTAGGACCTTCGCCCCGTTGCACGTCTCGCACCCCTGCTCCACCGTACGTTCCCGCGCCACAGCGCGATCCCCCGCCTCCTGTGTGGACCACTTTCACTGTATGTGGACCACAATTATCAGCACCCACACGTTCAGAATGGTCCACATGCGAAGGTGGGGAGGCAGCCGCGGGGGCGAAGTCCCCCTGTCCTGTGCTGAGTTCTCTTCCTTTGGTTCGCTCTGTGTCGTGTCTTCCGCTGCGTAGGGGTGCTGACCGTAAAGGTCGCGGGTGTGACAGCGTTCGAGGTTCGCGTTGGGCTGTTCCGTCATAGGGTGGAGGAACCGAGCGAAAGGATGTGACGCGTTGTGGCTACTGTCGCTGAGAACCTGATTGACACCCTTGTTGCCAATGGGGTGGAGCGCATGTATGGGATTTCCGGGGATTCGTTGAATGGGATCACGGAGGCGATTCGCCAGCATGAGGGGATCGCGTGGGTGCCGGTTCGTCATGAGGAGTCGGCGGCGTTTGCTGCGGGTGCGGAAGCGGAGATGTCGGGTACCTTGTCGGTGTGTGCAGGCAGTTGTGGGCCAGGAAATTTGCACCTGATTAATGGGTTGTATGACGCGCAACGTAATCGTGTTCCCGTGTTGGCAATTGCCGCCCACATTCCTACCGCCGAGATTGGGACCGAGTATTTTCAGGAGACCCGCCCGCAGGATCTGTTCCGGGAGTGTTCTGTGTATTGCGAGTATGTGGCAAGCCCGGAGCAGATGCCTCGGTTGTTGCGCATCGCGATGCGCGCTGCCGTAGAGCAGCGCGGGGTTGCGGTTCTTGTGATTCCTGGTGATGTGGCGTTGGCTGACATTCCCTCGAATGAGGTGACGGTAGTGACTGCCACGCAGTCGTCAACGACGCCTGCGCCCGTACAGATCCAGCAGGCAGCGGACGCACTGAATGCCGCATCGTCTGTCACGATTTTGGGGGGTGCTGGGACGAAAGACGCGCATACGCAGGTGCGGGCATTGGCAAAGCGGTTGTCAGCCCCTGTCGTGCACGCGTTGCGGGGTAAGGAGTACTTGGAGCCGGATAACCCGTACGATGTGGGGCTGACCGGGCTGCTGGGGTTCGCGTCCGGGTATCAGGCCATGCAGGACGCCGATGCGCTCCTGTTGTTGGGCACGGATTTCCCGTACCCGCAGTTCATTCCCGAGAAGAACACCGTCATTCAGGTGGATATTCGTGGGGAACATATTGGGCGCCGGTATCCGGTGGATATTGCGTTGCGGGGGGATGTGAAATCCACGGTGGATGCGCTCCTTCCTCACCTTGATGCTAAGGGTGACAAGCACCTGAAGGCTGCGCGGAAACAGTATGAGAAGAGCCGTGCTCAACTTGATGATGTGGCCACCCCAGAACCTGATGGTGTGGACATTCACCCGCAGTACCTGACCCGTGTGCTTGACCAGATTGCCCCTGACGATGCGGTGTTTATCCCCGATGTTGGGTCACCTGTCATGTATGCGGCCCGGTACCTGACCATGAATGGGAAGCGGCGTCTCATTGGGTCGTTTAGTCACGGAACAATGGCGAATGCGTTGCCGCAAAGCTTGGGGGTTCTCAGCCATGACCGTACCCGCCCCACGGTGGCGATGTGCGGTGATGGTGGGTTGTCTATGCTGCTGGGGGAGTTGTTGACAGTAGCGCAGCAGAAACTTCCAGTGAAGATGGTGGTGTATAACAACTCGTCACTGAATTTTGTGGAACTAGAAATGAAAGCAGCGGGGATTGTCAACCACGCCACCGACTTGGAGAACCCAAATTTTGCGGCTCTTGCCCAGGCGGTGGGGATCACGGGGATTCGGGTGGAGAACTCTGGCGATGTGGAGGCTGCGTTACGTGAAGCGTTCGCTCATGAGGGACCGGTCCTCGTTGATGTGGTCACTGCCCGCCATGAACTGTCGATGCCGCCCACGATCACTGCGGAACAGGCTAAGGGCTTCACGTTGTATGCGATTCGCACAGTGTTATCAGGGCGCGGTGACGAGCTCATTGATTTGGCGGCCACGAACAAACGCCGGTTGTTCCCGTCGCGCAAAAAGTAGTCCCGCACAAAGACCTGTGTCGTTCTGCGCCTGTGCTACAGCAACCATTCACGGGCAGCGATGACCAGCGCTTCCACTCCTCGAGTGAGGGTGGGTTGGAGAACTGGCGCGAAGTACGGCGAGTGGTTTGAGGGGATGTTCGCAGGCATCCGATCGGTGTCTGTCATACCCTCAAACAAGGCGGGGTCGGCACCACCAAGGAACCAGTACACCAGTGGGGCACCAGCAGCCAACGCAAGGTTGCCGACGTCTTCACTGCCAGAAACAACCCCCACATCAACAATCTGGTGGGCACCAAACTCGCTGGTGAACGCTTCACGAAGTCTCGCCACCGAGTCGGTGTGGTTGACGGTCACGGGGTAGCGTTCCTCGTAGATGACTTCTGGGGCGGTGGGGGAGCCCGCCGCCCCGGCTTCTGCTTGCACGACACGTTCAATAGCTCGAAGGACGGTGGTGCGTACCGCATCGTCAAAGGTGCGCACAGATAACCCCAGAGTTGCCGAGGAGGGGATGATGTTGTTTTTTGTTCCGGCGTGGAGTTGCCCCACTGTGATGACCACTGACTCGGTCGCGGCAATTCCGCGGGAGACCACTTGTTGGAGCCGCTGAACGACGTTCGCAGCCATGACGATAGGGTCCACGGTCGCTTCGGGTCGTGACCCGTGCCCGCCCACGCCATGAAGGGTGATGCGTAACGAATCGTCCCCAGCCATGGTCACCCCGTCATGGAGGGAGAGCACCCCCGCAGGGAGGGGGGTGACGTGTTGACCAAGAACAACGTCAGGTGTGGGAATGAGGTCATACAGGCCGTCATCGACCATGACTTGGGCCCCGCCGCCGTGTTCTTCCGCAGGTTGGAACAGCACAATGAGGGTGCCTGCCCATTCATCGGAGGTGGCTACGAGTTCTTCTACTGCACCAATCAACGCTGTGACGTGCACGTCGTGGCCGCACGCGTGCATGACAGGAACGAATTGACCGGTGTGGTCGCGTGCGGTGGCAGTTGAGGCGTAGTCGAGGCCGCTGAGTTCTTCCACGGGTAGGCCATCCATGTCGGCGCGTAGCAGCACCACCGGCCCGTCCCCGTTGTCAAGGACGCCGACGACCCCGGTGCCGCCAATGGTGGTGTGCACGTCAAAGCCAAGGGTGGTGAGGTGTTCCTCCACCACCGCCGCGGTGCGAAATTCCTGAAATGACAATTCCGGGTGACGGTGAAGATCCATGTATAGCGACTCAAGATCGATGCCCATATGGTCATCGTGGCACGCCACAGCCGTGAAATCACCCACACACCGTGGTTTTCGCCCGGCGGGATGTGGGTGATCCGTTTACTCTGATCCCATGAGTACCCACACGTCCGATACCTCAGATTCGGTGCACCCGCCGGTTGACGCCCCGACAACTACTGATGCGCCCGTTGCGCGGCTCGTGTTCTGGCCCGCCGCGATCATAGTTGCAATTTTCGCAGCGTTTGCAATCATTGCGCCGGACTCTGCTGAGAAACTTTTCTCGAACATTCAGACAAACGTTATTGACTCATTCAGCTGGTACTACGTCCTCATCGCAGCAGGTTTTGTTGTTTTTTGCCTTTACATTGGGTTCTCTAAATACGGTGATATCAAGCTCGGTAAAGACGATGATGACCCTGAGTTCTCCAACATGTCCTGGCTGGCGCTTCTGTTTGCCGCTGGGATGGGTATCGGGTTGGTGTTTTACGGGTTAAGCGAGCCGCTCTCGCACTTCGCGAACCCGCGCCCTGGGGTGGAGGGGACCCCAGAACAATTGGCCCAGTATTCACTGCGACAAACATACCTGCACTGGGGTGTGCACGCCTGGTCAATTTATGTTGTTGTCGGGCTTGCTCTGGCCTACGCCATCCACCGGCGTGGACGCCCTATTTCTATCCGGTACACCCTCGAACCGCTCCTTGGTCGGCGTATTCATGGAAAAGCCGGGGACATCATCGACATTACCGCGCTCGTTGGCACGATCTTTGGTGTGGCCACGTCCTTGGGGTTGGGTGTCCTCCAGATCGCCGCTGGACTTGATGCTATTGACTTGGCTGAACCTTCCCATTCGTTGGAAATCGGCATCATTGTTGTCATCACAGGTTTTGTTATTTTCTCCGTGGTCACAGGTGTCACCAAGGGCATGAAGTGGTTGTCGAACATCAACCTGGTGATCGCCGCCCTCGTCATGCTGTTTGTGTTGTTCTCCGGCCCCACCGTGTTTTTGCTCCGTGAGTTTGTGCAATCACTGGGGAACTACCTCCAAAACTTTGTGGGCTTGTCGTTCACAGTGTCGGCTTTCCAAGGTGAAGCAGGGGAAATCTGGCAGCGCGGGTGGACTACGTTCTACTGGGGTTGGTGGATGTCATGGGCACCATTTGTTGGCGTGTTCATTGCCCGTATTTCCCGTGGGCGCACTGTGCGCCAGTTTGTTGTTGGGGTGCTGCTTGTTCCCACGATGGTGACGTTCTTGTGGTTCTCTGTTATTGGTGGGACCGGAATTTACTTTGAGCTCACGGGGCGCGCCGAATTGATCAACCCTGATGGAAGTGTCGATGTTGAAGGATCGTTGTTCGCCTTGCTCGGTGAACTGCCGGGAACCACGTTCCTCACCATTGGGGTGCTGCTCCTCATCGCGATTTTCTTCATTACCTCAGCTGATTCTGGGTCTCTGGTCATGTCGATGATTGCCTCTGGGGGGCAGGTGGAACCACCGACCTGGTTGCGCGTGTTCTTTGCGTGCATCAGTTCTGTGCTTGCGATCGCGTTGTTGTTGGCCGGTGGTCTCACTGCCTTGCAAACGGTGGCGATTTTGATTGCGTTGCCGTTCTCGTTTGTCATGATTGGCATGTGCTGGGCAACGATCACCGCGTTTAACCGGGAGATGCGCGCCTACGAGAAAGCGCAGCGTGCCGCCTTCCGCGACCACATTGGTGACTATTACGGTCTGGAAGTCGAAGAACCCACTGAACGTGACCCCGCGTCACGGTTGCGGCTACCGAAACTGCGCCGGAAAGTGAAACCAACGCACGCTGCCACAGCACAAGAAACCCCAGAGACACCACCCGTGGAATAGGTGAACGGAGCGTGCCGCTACTGTGCAGCGGCACGCTCCGCGAACCGGGCATCAAGCTGCTCCAACATGTCCCGTGCGTCCTCCACGTCCCACTGCGTTCCTTGGAGTTCAAACTCAAACAGCACCGGACGCCCAGAACGGCGGGCAATATCGCGGGCAGCAGCCTGATAATGCGACCCAAAGTTGCGGTTCCCCGACCCCATGACCCCAACCAGGCGGCGCCTGGTTTGAGGATCACGCAAAAACCGTTTCACCGGCTCCGGGATCGTGTCATTGTCAAGGTTCCCTGTTTTGTAGGACGGGGTGAGTAACACCCACGGGCCATCAGGAACCGACTGGCGCACGTCACGTTCACCAATATCGAACACGGGTCGACCCAACGCGTTCGCGAACTGCCGGACCATGCCTGACTTCGACGAATAGAAGTAGACAGGGACCTGACGCACAGCCACCACCGGTCACTCTCCTTACGATGCGCCCGAACCTTCCAGCCCCATCCTACGCCGGGCCACCCGGTGAACCGGGGCTAGGTGAGGTGGAGGGTCGTCACACAGGTCGCATCGTCACTGTTTCGGGTACTGATCGGAACAGAGCCCTGCTTCCCGTCATAGGTCACCGTCACCGTGGCATCAATTCCCTTGGGCAACCACACCCCGGTAAACCCGTTGTCATACGTGACCTGTTCACCGTCAACCAGAAGCGAACCGGTCGAGTCATCCGTGATCGACACCGACACCGGGACACCACTCAGCTCACCCTTGCACGTGGTCAGCGAATGGAAATGGCACTCATGTGTTTGGGTGAGGTACGGCGCAAACGACACGTAGAACAGGTCCTCCGGCAAAGCAAGCGGGGCTTCCTGACCGGCCGCATCAATAATCATCAACGCATCAGGGCGAACCGACGCGATGAGGTCTGTTGGACGTTCCGCAACAGGGGTTTCATCCAACACTGACACAATCTCTGTTGCGTCCAACCCATCAAGACCATGGGACGCCAACAACTCCTGCGCCCAGCCGGGTAACTGGTCAACAGACTGAGCCACCGCCGGGGCACTCGACACACCCCCATCTGACGCTGACGAACTGGACGATGTGGACGGCGCATCGGCAGGATCATCCCCACCAGCGCAACCAACCAACACCACCGCAGCCACAACAACACTCACACCCAACCGGGTGGCGGGGTTCAGACGACGAAAAAACACCATGACACACTCCATAACAGCAAGGGAAAAGGACAGTTCTCGGCACTGTGGCAGTGCTTCACTGCAACGCCCACACCACCTGAGGTGAGCGCCGCACAAACCCTTACTGACGAATCACGCAGAGCGCTACACGTGGTGGGACCCACACCCGACCCCACGTGGCAGGCACACGTGGACACCACCCACGCACCAGCGACAGCCCCCGCACACAGAAACGCACCCCCCACACCAGCACAATCACTGCACTCAACAGCGCTAACACGCACGCGACAATCATGGTCGATGTGTGGTCAGTAGGAGATCCGTGCTCAGTTGAGGTGGCGGTATGCGCGGTGAGGGTGGCGGTATGCGCGGTGGGGGTGGCGGCTGGAGCGAGCGTAGTCTGCGCGGCGGCGGGAGTGTGATGCCCCAGCGGGTGCATGACCAGCAACCCGGCCACAACTGCGACACACATGAGGAGCGTCCGGACATGGCCGGCCGCTCCTACCGTGGCGCGTAACGCGCGCATTGTTGATGTCGCCCACACACCACCTACGGTAGCTGCACCACCTGAAAACACCCTAGGAATCAAGACCTACGGTACGGATGGCTCCACCTGCCACACCCCATCAACCTGCTGGCCAGTCCACTGCGCATCGACCGGGACGAGTGGTCGATGTTCATCACATTCTTCGCAACATCAAGTCTTTCGCGGAGGGCGAAGAGTAGCTTCACACCCTTCGTATGCCCCTAGGGGTATCATCGAGGTTGGTTGACTCTGGTCCATGCACCCTGCGGAAGGCTTTCTCATGCCTCACGGCCCCTCCACACCTACCCCTGAACCCAACCCTGAGCCCACAACACCTGGACCGGAGGTTGCGGCGAATACCACCCACCCGGATGGAGCCGTCCCTGCGACCGGGGCGGGCGCATCGGTGAGCACTTCCGCACCACAATCCTGGCTTGTTCCCGCGTTTATTGTTCTCACAGTTATTGCCTTGATCGTTTTGGTGCTCGCGATTCAACCGTCGACCACCAACCAGGCAGACCCGCAGCAACCCCCCGTGGGAACAGAACAGAGCACTGACACCGCAGATCAGGACACCCAGGGTGACACCGACGCGGTAGAACCACCCGCCGACGTACAAGGCCCCGACGAGGTCAACATTGCCGACATTGAACGGCGCGACCCCAATGACCCGCTCGCGGTTGGTCCAGTGGACGCCCCCGTGGTCATGGTGGTGTTCTCCGACTACCAATGCCCTTACTGCGCAAAGTGGAGTAACGACACACTGACCGTGTTAGAAAACTACGTTGACGCCGGTGACCTTCGTGTTGAGTGGCGTGATGTGAACATCTTTGGGGAAAACTCCGAACGCGCTGCCCGCGCGTCCTACGCTGCTGGCCAACAAGGACAGTTCCTTGCCTACCACCATGCCCTGTTTCCTGGCGGAGAAATTTCCTCCGAACAGGTGCTCTCCGAGGACGGGTTGATTGCTCTTGCCGGCGACCTTGGTCTTGATACTGACCAGTTCACCAAAGACCTCACCTCGAAGGACACAGCCGAGGAAGTTGCCAAGAACGCACAACTCGGGTTGGATCTTGGTGCCTACTCCACTCCTGCGTTCCTTGTGGGCGGGCAACCTATCGTGGGCGCTCAACCCACAGATGTGTTCACATCCGCGATCGACACCGCCCTGCAAGGCTGAGCCTTCCGCATGGATGTTGGACTTCTTGCTGCTTTTCTTGGCGGCACCCTCGCGCTGTTGAGTCCGTGCGGTGCCCTCCTCCTCCCTGCATTTTTTTCGTCACTCGTTGGGGCGGGGGAGCGGTTGTGGCTTCATGGTGTGGTGTTTTACGCGGGTCTTGCCGTTGTTCTGGTTCCATTAGGGGTTGGGGCAGGCGGGGTAGGAGCCTTGTTTGTCACGCACCGTGACACTGTCATTGTTGTGGCGTCGTTGGTCATGATTGTGCTGGGTGTTGTCATGATCGTGGGCGGCGGGTTCGATATGACCCGCGTTTTTCCTGGTTTTCGCCGGTTCCAGGCGTTCACCGCACGCCGGTCGGGGGTGGTGCGGTCACTGTTGTTGGGGATGTCTAGTGGGGTGGCCGGTTTTTGTGCTGGCCCTATTTTGGGCGCAGTTCTCACTCTTGCTGCCGTCCAGGATTCCGTTGTGGCATCGGGCGCGCTGCTTGCTGTGTACGGCGCGGGTATGGTGATTCCGCTGCTGGCTCTTGCTGTGGTGTGGAGGCGGTTGGGGGATCGTTCTCGCCGTGTGTTGCGTGGCCGCACGGTCACTGTGTGGGGGCGGCAGTTCCACACCACGTCGCTCGCTACCGGGCTTCTCATTATTGTTGTTGGTGTTGTTTTCTGGGTCACCAATGGCCTGGTGTCGATGCCCGCGCTGATACCCACGTCGGTGCAAGCGACCTTGCAACAGTGGGTTTCTGGTCTCTCTGGTCCAGTTGTTGATATTGCGGTCATTCTTGTGCTTGCTGGTGTTGCGCTCACCGTGTGGTGGGTGCGGCAGCGAAGCCGCCGTTAGTTCGTCTGTGTGTTTGTGGGGTCTGATGTTTGTTCGTCGTGGTGTTGTTCTTGGTGCGGTTGCCGTGCTGGTGGCTGCGTGTGGGGGAGCACCACCTGCCGATGCGCCCGCTGAGTCACCGACGACCGCACCACCGGCTGTGGTGGCACCGTCTGTTGTGGAAGGGGACCTTCCGGCAGCGGATCTTCGTGGTACACAGATTCCGTACCAGTTTGAGGAACTGACGGCTGTGACGGTTCCGTGGGATGGCGCCCCTCAGGAACGTGACGGCGTGTTTGTGGGAACTCAGACAACTGGTCAGCAGGTCACGTTCACGGCAGTCACCCATCAGGGCACAGCGCTGTGGGAGGTGTCTCGGCCACAGCAATGTGGCCAGTTCACATTGACCACTGTCGATGACATGCCACTTGCCGTCCTGTGTACAACCACTGAGGATGGTTTCGTAGCCCATGGGATTGACGCAACGACTGGTGACGTAGTGTGGGGGCCCACTGCTGTTCCTGGTCCTCTCACTGGACTAGGTGTTGTCTTCACTGTCCAAGGAACACCCGCTCCCGGTGACGTGTCAGACACGGTGGTACTCCGCGCGGACACTGGCGAGGTCGTGTCGTGGCCACAGTCACTGCCTGACGACGCACACGTTATCGGGGAAAAAGACGGTCTGATTCTCACAGTGCACAACGGAACCCTTGAGGCGTGGGATTCTCAGACAGGGGAGCGCAGTTGGTCGATTCCCGCCCCACACGGTGCACAACAGGTTGGGGACTCACCGCTGGGACAAAGGTTTGTTGAGGTGGTCGGGGAGTCCACGTCAGTTGTGGTGGATACGCGTGACGGTGATGTTGTCGCTTCCGATGTGATCACTGCAGGCACAGACCCGTCAACGGGCACCCTTGTGGTCCTCGATGACGAGTCCACCTCCGGGGTTGATGAATCTGGGGCCACACTCTGGTCAATTCCACGGGAGTTGCCGTTAGGGTCTGGTGACACAAGTTCACAGGCACCACCACAGATCACCGCAGCCGGTGGCGTCATGGTGTATGTGCGTGAGGGCGCACTGATCCGCGCGCACAACGCCCTGACCGGTGATGTTGCTGAGGCATATCCGCCGGGAGGGAACGGAACAATCCTCGTTCCGGTGACCATGTCAGCCACAGGGGCCGGCGTTCTCACCGACTACGACACCTACACTCTCGTGACCACACTCCACGAACCCTGACCTCTCAGGTTCGTGATCGTGCATCACCACATCATTGAGACGAGTTGCACTCTCTGAACGACCAGCAGATCCCGGTCGAAGCTCTACTCATCGTCGGAGTCTTCCCCACCCGGTAGCGCAAGAATGTCGTTGACGTCGGTGTCCGCAGATTCGATTTCGGTGGTTTCGATGGTGCGAAGTCGTCGTTCCACAGCTCGGGTGCGCCGCCCTGCTTCCTCCACAGTGCGTTGAGTTGTTGCCAACTGTTTCCCCAACTTCTCCCACACGTCCCCGTACTTACGGAACTCAGCTTTCGCTGCACCCAAGATTTGCCACACCTCAGAGGAACGCTTCTCAATGGCAAGAGTGCGGAACCCCAACTGCAAAGAGTTCAACAACGACATCAACGTCGTTGGGCCAGTGATGAGGACACGGTGGTCGTTTTGGAGGCGACTCGCCAGCCCAGGTCGGCGCACAACCTCAGCGAAAAGACCTTCCGTAGGCAAGTACATGATGGCAAAATCCGTGCTCCGCGGCGGGGAAATGTACTTGTCGCTGATCTTCTTTGCCTGCTCAACAACAGCGCGTTCCAACGCTTTTGCGCTGGCATCAATCGCAGCACGATCCCCAAGTTCTTGGGCTTCCAAGAGCCGTTCGTAGTCTTCCTGGGGGAACTTGGAGTCAATAGGCAAATACACCTCAGAGCCCTCTGGGTCACGGCCCGGCATTTTCACCGCGAACTCCACAGATTCTTGGCTGTGCTCCTTGATAATGATGTTCTCCGCGTACTGTTCCCGGGTGAGGAAATCCTCCAACTGCCGAGATAACTGAACTTCACCCCAGCCACCACGGTTTTTCACGTTGGTGAGAACACGCTTCAGCCCGCCCACGTCAGAAGCGAGATTCTGCATTTCGCCCAACCCTTTGTGGACCTCTTCGAGACGTTGCGACACGATCGCAAACGAATCACCCAACCGTTTTTCCAACGTACCTTGGAGTTTTTCATCAACGGTTTCCCGCATCTTTTCGAGTTTCGCTTCATTACCAGCCCGTAGTTTCTCCAACTCCTCACGAAGTACCTGCTGCAACTCGCGGTGAGACACCGCATTGCGTTCCGCAAGCTCCTGGAGAACCTTCGTCGTCCGGTCCCGAGACTCACTCAACGACAGCTGCAACCGTTCCCCAACAGCTGCCTGAATTTTTTCCAACGCGAGCGCGTTGCGTTGCGCGAACTCGTCGAGTTGGCGTTCCACGTCTTCACGGAACCGCGTTTGCGCCTGGGTGCGGGCTGCGTCCTGGTGAGCAAGTGTTTGAGAAAGTTCGGTGCGTTGGACCGACAAATCCTGGCGGATGTCGCCATTACCTGCTGCTGCCGCCATGCGGATTGACTCGAGTTCCTGCATCGATAATCCGGTGTCGTGTGACCCTGCACGCACCGCAACAAGGTTGACGACACCTAGCACAATGCTGGCGATCACAAGGACAAGGATGAGGACATCCACGGGGAACTCCAAACTCGTGTGTCCACGGTGTCGCGCACAGCGTGGACGTGGGGGTTGATCTCTTGCGCCAGTGTAGCGGTCGGCACTGACAGTGACGTTGTCTGCGCTGAACACGGGCACGTACCCGTTCAATCCTGTTGACCGGGCGCCCACACGGTTCTAGCGTCACAGTAAGAGGTACTGAACGCCTGTTCAACTAGGGCTGACACGCCCACACCAAAGGAACACTGATGACTGACACTGATGTTCTGTCATTGTCCAACGTGACAAAAACTTTCGGCCCCGTTCGCGCACTCGACCACCTGTCGTTGACGTTAGCCCCGGGGGAGGTGCACGGGTTCCTGGGCCCCAATGGGGCCGGGAAGTCCACAACGATGCGCATCCTGTTGGGGATACTTCGCCCTGATGAGGGTGAGGTGCGCATGTTTGGTGGGGACCCGTGGCGTGACGCGGTCGCACTTCACCGGCGTATGGCTTACGTTCCCGGTGATGTGGACTTGTGGCCTACCCTCACCGGTGGGGAAATCATCGACATGCTGCTGCGGTTACGTGGCCCCATCAACACTGCACGCCGCGACGAACTGATTGAACGGTTCTCCCTTGACCCACGCAAAAAGACCCGCACCTACTCCAAAGGGAACCGGCAAAAGGTGGCGCTCATTGCCGCGCTGGCCGCTGACGTTGACCTCCTCCTCCTTGATGAACCAACCGCTGGCCTTGACCCGCTCATGGAACACGAGTTCCAGCAAGTCATTCGCGATGCGGCACACACCGGGTGCACCGTGTTACTTTCCAGCCACATCCTGGCGCAAGTCGAAGCCCTCTCGGATCGTGTCTCTATTATCCGTCACGGCACCATCGTGGACTCTGGCACCCTCGCTGACATGCGGCACATGACCCGCACCACCGTCACCGTGGACACAACCACCCCACCTGACACTCTTGCGGCTCTCCCTGGTGTGCATGACGTTCACACGCAAGGCCCACGCACCACCTTCAGTGTGGACGGGGCACACATGTCAGAAGTCATGACCCACCTTTCGAACCTCGGCATCCGCTCGTTGACCGCTCACCCACCAACCCTCGAACAGCTCCTCATGCGCCACTACAACGACACCCAGGTGACCCCATGACTACCGCACCTACTCGCCCAAACGGCAGCAGCGCATCGGCGATCACTGCAGACCAAAGCTCCCACGCTTTCACTGGAACGCTCCAACTTCTCCGGGCAATGATCCGTCGCGACCAGATCCGCACCCCCGCCTGGATCATCGGGGTGGCCGTGCTCAACATGTACTTCGCGAACGCCATCAAGGTCATTGCCGAAGACACCACGGAACTCATCAGCCTCACCGTCATGTTTGCCGACCCCGTTGGGCGCATGATGACCGGGCCTGGATACGGGATGGACACCCCCACCCACGAACGCTTCTACTCTGCCGGGTACGTCCTGTTCGTTCTTATCCTCGTCGCGCTCATGGCAATCTTCACCGTGACCCGGCACACCCGCGCCGACGAACAAGCAGGCCGATCCGAACTTCTTCGCGCCAATGTCCTTGGCCGCCACGCCCCCCTCACAGCGGCACTCATCATCACCGTGTGTGCAACCACCCTGACAAGTATCCTCATCTACACAGGAGCAGTCGCTGCCGGATACGCCACCACCGGAAGCGTCCTCATCGCAATCGGTGCGGCAGCAACAGGATGGTTCTTCGCCGGACTCAGCACCACCACCGCCCAACTCACCACGAGTTCCCGTAGCGCCAACGCAATCGCCGGAGCAGTCCTCGCCACCGCCTACCTCATCCGCATGGGTGGAGACATGGGAGCAACCGGCGGAACCGCACTATCCTGGGGCTCTCCACTGGCCTGGGCACAGCAAACAGCACCCTACGTCCTTGACCGTGCCTGGCCTCTCACACTTCTTCTTGTGGGAGGTGCAGTATTCATCGCGGTGGGATACGCCCTCTCCACCCGGCGTGACCTCAACGCCGGTCTCCTGCCCGGACGGCTCGGCCGCGCCCACGCCCACCCAACCCTTGGTACACCTCTTGGGTTCGCCTTCCGCACCCAACGCGGAACCCTGCGCGGATGGGGTATCGCACTCATTCTCACCTCGCTCATGTATGGCGGATTCGCCAACGCCATGGTCACCGCCGCCGACGACCTCCCCGACGAATTCGCTGTGATCTTCACCGGAGACGACCTCCTCAACGGCTACTTCGCCTACATGGCTCTGTTCATGGCCGTGTTCACCACCGCCGCCGCCATCAGCGCGCTCACTCACACACGGGCTGAAGAAACATCGGGACGCACCGAACTCATCCTGTCCACCCCCACCCACCGCACCACCTACCTCATCAGTGCGATCACCATCACCGTTGCCGCAACCGTCCTCATCCTCATCCTTGTCGGCCTGGCCATGGCCGCCACCTCAGCAGCGACCCTCACCACCCCACCCACCGGACTGATCGGCACCCTCGTCACCGCCAGCATCCACCAACTGCCCGCCGCACTCGCGCTCATTGGACTCACCACCATGTTCCTTGGCTGGTTTCCCCGAGCAGCAAACCCCGTTGCCTGGACCGTCATCGGGTACTCCGTGGCCCTGTCCTCCTTCGGGCAACTTCTTGACCTCCCCACCTGGGCGCGCAACCTTAACCCCTTCCATCACCTTGCCGCCTACCCGGTGGAACCCGTGAACTGGACCCCCATCATGTGGCTGACCGCCCTGGGGATCGCGGGCATACTTGTTGGGCTTGTCGGGTGGAACCGACGCGAACTTGGACGCATCTAGGTGCCCAACTGTGCACACTCCGATGTGACAACCACCTCATCGTGACCACATCGTGATAGAGAAGAACACATGAGTCACTTTGATCACCGTCACACCAACACGCGCGTCCTCCTCCGCCAAGGAAACGCCCCACTCACCAACACCGACATCACCATCGAACACACCCAACACGCCTTCGGGTTCGGAAACATCGGCTTTGAATTTGTGGACTGGATCGCCGGCCCACCCACCGGAGCTGTGGAACGTTCCAACCACGTCCCCACCAACGACATGGACGCTCTCGCCACCAAATGGCTTGACGTGTTCAACATGGCCACATTGCCGTTCTACTGGCGCCACTTCGAGCCCGCACCCGGTCACCCAGAAACTGAACGCCTCATGGCCACGGCACGGTGGTTCACCGAGAAAGGGGTCACCGTCAAAGGCCACCCACTGCTATGGCATACACTCGCCCCACAGTGGCTGATGGACCTCGACGACGCCACCGTAGAATCCACCATCCGTGATCGCATCACCCGCGACGTCACCCAGTTCGCTGGAGTCATTGACCTGTGGGACGCCATCAACGAAGTGGTGATCCTTCCCGTGTTCACCGCCGAGGATAATGCCGTCACTCGCCTTGCCCAGAAAAAGGGGCGAGTCGAGATGGTGCGTCTTGCCTTCGACACAGCACAAGCAGCGAACCCGAATGGGCGTTTTGTTCTTAACGACTTTGACCTCAGCGAAGACTACGAGCACCTCATCGAAGACTGTCTCGCAGCCGGGATCCGCATTGACGCTATTGGGTTGCAAACACACATGCACCAAGGATTCCGTGGAGCAGAAGAGATCTGGGACCGCATGGAACGGTTCTCCCGTTTTGGGTTACCCCTCCAACTCACCGAAACCACACTGGTCTCCGGGGATCTCATGCCACCACACATCGTTGACCTCAACGACTACGTGGTCGATGACTGGCCCACCACACCAGAAGGCGAAGCCCGTCAAGCACAAAACCTCATCGACCACTACACAGCAGTGTTCTCACACCCAGCCACCGAATCATTAACGTACTGGGGCATCACCGACCATGGGGCATGGCTTGGCGCCCCTTGCGGCCTCCTGCGTAAAGACGGCACCGCAAAACCTGGGTATGACGCAATCCATGACCTCATCACCCGGCAATGGACGACCCCAACCACCACCCAGCACACGTCCACCGATGGGGGAGTGGACATCACCGGTTTCGCGGGTACCTACCGCATCACCACCCCCCACGGAACAACCGATGTGACCCTGCCTGCAGGAACACACGACCCCGTTACTGTCACCGTGGGAGAGTGACGTCGCTTCGCTGACAGGTATGCCGTAGCACGCATCGTTAGTAGTTTTTTGGCTATTCCTTCACTGCGACAACTACGTCTAGCGTGGACTCCACCCATCCGCATTCTGTGACATCAATGATGTGTGCCTGAGCCAATGCGTGACGGTCAGCCTCGTTCAGGGCCGAGATCGGACATTCACCAACAAGGGCAACAAGTGTGGCCGCTTCCATGGCACTGTCTGTGAGGTGCCGGAACCGTTCAGCCATAAGCCCCGCTAACCGTTGGGTTGGAGACGGGGGACCGATGAGGTCCCACCCATGCGGGGTCTGCACTAAGCGCGCATCATCCTGTGATCCACGCACGATCTCACGCAAGCGCATCGGGTTCCCTTCCCCTGCTGCAAGGATCTGGGCTTGTGCGCGGGGTGTGAGTTCTCCACCAACGAGATCGCGGAGGAGACAGACGGCTTCCGGCTCAGCTAACGGTGCGAGAGGGAACTCTGCCAGATCACCGCTGTCATAGAGGTCACGCACACTCTGAGGTGCGACACCAAGGTCACGAACAGTCAGTATTGTGGGCATCTGTGTTGTCGTGATGAGTTGAGTCACGACATAGAGTGAAGCGTCATCAAGCAGATCAACATTGTCCACAATCACCACAGTCTCAGAACGGTGACGAGCAAACGCGTCAACCACTGTCGCCGGTGAATGTAAGGGGACCTCAGGTATGCCCTGCACACCAGCAAATGCACCAAGTGGTACCTGGGAACCGGCGTTGGTCCCCACAATGAACGCGACACGCGAATACTGCGCGGCGAGGACTGTGTTGAGTTGTCGAATCACATATGTTTTTCCACTTCCTGCTGGACCGGTCAGGATCGCGGAATGCCTTTGTTGCACAGACTCGGCGAGGCGTCTGACTGTCCTGAGTGATGACGTTTCTTCATCCACGTATCTGCATCCTCGCCGAACGTTGCAAGGTCCTCCAGAAACAACAGACCTCGCCTGTATAGCCAGTTTCTTACTATGGCTCCGATCTGACGCACAGACGGACACCTCAACACCTGATGACGACTCACAAACAGGCGTGGGAACCATTCTGGGCACCGTGAGAATCAATGACTTCACCACCTACGCGATCACTGACATGCGCCGGTGTGAGCCATTGAACGATGGCACTATTGAGCGTGAGCTGGAACTCCAAGGTCTGGGAGAACATGATGGTCAACGGATCCAGATTGACGTGTATAAGCAGATGATTGCAGGACAAGCAGCACATGAGGTGTCCTGGTCTGGCCCAGAAGGTGTATTTGGAAGCTCAGATATTGCGTCAATCACGTGGGGACCGGAAGAGACCAACATTCTTGGTTCTTCAGAATTGGTCGACAGCTTAGGTCAGACCGAAAAAATCCTCATCGGATTTGATTTGCAGGTCCCCACTGAAACCATTCCATGCCGATAGAATCATGACCCCTCACACAAAGAAAGCCCCCGAACTTTCGTTCGGGGGGCTTTCATCACTGTGGAGCTAACGGGACTCGAACCCGTAACCCCCTGCTTGCAAAGCAGGTGCGCTACCAATTGCGCCATAGCCCCAAACACGTGGTGGACTTAGTCTACCGTGTCGGTAACCTCCGACCAAAGATCGCGCTGTCCGTTATCTGCAGCTACTTGACGCCAAATTGCGTAACCAGCTGCAGCCGCTAAGACGACTAGGATGAACTTCTTCATCACGCCCCTCCAGTGGGTAGGTCGTGGGCCTAAGAGGACTTGAACCTCTGACCTCTTCGTTATCAGCGAAGCGCTCTAACCGCCTGAGCTATAGGCCCGTGTTGCTGTGAGTCATAGTGACCCGCAACGACACTTAAAGTTACCGCATGCGCGGCAGAAACCAAAATCTCACGTTGTTGTCGTTCGTCACACCGATCTGATGTGCTCAGTCATCGGTAAGAGTGAGGTGTAAACCGCCAACAAGGCTGGCCACAACGTTATACAAGAATGCTCCGATCGTTCCGATCGCAGTCAACAACACCACGTCAACGACCGCAATAATTGTCGTGAGAGAAATCACGCGAGACAGCTCAACGTATTGCAGAATATTGACTTCCGCTTCCTCACCGAGGATGTCTTTGACCATCGCATCGATTTCTGTGAAGACGTTCAACCCGTCGAGGACGTTCCAAAACACGATTGATGCAACGACCATCATGATCCCAAATGCCAACGACAGCAGCAGGGAGAACTTCATGGCCGACCATGGGTCAATGCGGTTGACCGCCAACCGGATACGTCGGGGAGCCCCGAGGTCTGGGCGGGCCTTCACGCCTGTTCCGGTTGGGCTCATGACCGATGAGTACTGACTTGTCCCTTGCGCACTCCCCGCCGAACCCGTGGCCGTTGTAGCCGTTGCGGTGGCCGGCGACTTCTTTGCCGGGGCGGGGCTTTTGCCTGTCGATGTGGTCGCAGCCGTTGGCTTTTTCCCAGGGGTGGTTCCTGCTTTCGCCCCGGCAACTCCCGTTGCTGCGGAGCCCTTTGACGCCACCGGGATCACGGGCTCCCCAGCCTTAGGCTGAGACCCGGTTTTTGGTGCGAAACTGCGCGGCTTCCCACCCGTATCCGGTGGTGGCACAGGCGAAGACTTTGACGTGCCAGGAGATTTACTTCCTGTCGTCGCAGCAGCGCCGCCCTTAGCAGGCGCCTTGGGTTGGTTCGTAGGTTTTGTCGACTTATTGGCCGAGGAAGTCGAGTTTGTGTCTGACTTCGAGTGTGGCTGAGGGCTCATGCGTTGTTCTCTTCAGCTGTAGCGTCTGATGGTGTGTCGTGGACTGCTGCGTCCGGTAACGGAACATCGTTCTCGTCACCGTCTTCAGCGGTGTCGTCCTCATCGTTCAGGGATCGTTCAACGTTTCGGGCGACAGCAATAATGCGATCTTTTTTGTCTGGCTTGGCAAAGGTAACACCTTGTGTGTTCCTTCCGGTACGGTTAACCTCCGCAACGGCAGAACGCACAATCTTTCCCTTCTCCATGATCACAAGAACTTCATCATCTTGCTCTGTGATGAGTGCTCCGACAAGGTGACCGCGGTCTTCCACGAGCTTGGCAACCTTGACACCTTGGCCGCCTCGACCCTGCACTCGGTATTCGCTGATCGCAGTTCGTTTTGCAAACCCACCGTCAGTGACCACAAAGAGATCAGCATCATCTTTGACAACGTCTGCCGAGAGGAGTTCGTCCCCGTCGGCGAATTTCATTCCGATGACGCCAGAGGTACCCCTCCCCATCGGGCGAAGCGACGCATCGTCAGCTGTGAACCGGATGGACTGACCCAAACGGGAAATCAAAATCAGGTCATTGTCCGCATTCACGGGCATGGCCTTGACCAGTTCATCAACGCTTCCATCATCGTATTCGCGGAGCTTAATAGCGATGAGTCCGGCTGACCGGTTGGTGTCATACTCAGATAAACGGGTCTTCTTGACTAGTCCGGAACGGGTTGCCAACACAAGGTACTCGTGGTCTTCGTAATTGCGAAGCGCAAGGACCTGGGCGATGCTTTCACCTGGCTGGAACGCAAGAAGGTTCGCCACATGCTGCCCCTTGGACTCACGTGATCCTTCTGGTAGTTCATACGCCTTCGCCCGATACACCCGACCAAGGTTCGTGAAGAACAACAACCAGTGGTGAGTGGTGGTGACAAAGAAATGATCCACAATGTCATCTTCACGAAGCTGTGTTCCACGCACACCCTTACCACCACGCTTTTGCGCCCGGTAGTTGTCAGAACGGGTACGCTTCACGTAACCACCGCGGGTAATGGTGACAACCACATCTTCTTCAGCAATGAGGTCCTCCATGGACACCTCACCGCCATAAGGAAGGATTGTGGAGCGGCGCTCATCACCGTAACGGTCCACAATCTCACTGAGTTCACTTCCCACAATGTCACGCTGGCGCTGTGGACTTGCCAAAATATCGCGGTAATCCAGGATCTGACGTTCAAGATCGTCGTGTTCATCGATGATTTTTTGCCGCTCCAACGCAGCAAGCCGACGCAACTGCAGGTTCAAAATCGCTGTTGCTTGAATATCATCAATACCCAGCAATTCAATCAACCCGCCACGGGCCTCCTCCACAGTGGGGGAGCGGCGAATCAACGCAATGACCTCATCGAGATTATCCAACGCACGCAAATAACCACGCAAAATGTGGATCTTGTCCTCAGCTTCTTTGAGCAAGAACGCCGTACGCCGAGAAATCACATCAAGTTGGTGGTTCACCCAATGGTGAATGAACGCGTCAATCGACAACGTCCGTGGCACACCGTCAACCAGTGCAAGCATGTTCGCGGAGAAGTTCTCCTGCAGCTGGGTGTGCTTATACAAGTTATTCAACACAACCTTCGCCACCGCGTCACGTTTCAACACAATGACAAGGCGCTGACCGGTACGACCAGAGGTTTCGTCGCGGATATCAGCGATTCCCTGAATACGACCTTCTTTGGTGAGGTCAGCGATCTTGAGTGCGAGATTGTCAGGGTTCACCTGATACGGCAACTCGGTGACAACCAAACATTGGCGTCCCTGAATTTCTTCCACATTGACCACTGCACGCATCGTGATGGACCCGCGGCCAGTACGGTACGCATCGTCAATCCCGGAACGACCCAAAATGGTCGCCCCAGTGGGAAAGTCTGGGCCCTTAATCCGGGCGATCAGCGCCTCACGCAACTCTTCACGGCTGGCATCGGGGTTCGCCAAATACCAGGCAACACCCTCAGCCACCTCACGCAAATTATGAGGCGGGATATTCGTGGCCATTCCCACAGCAATACCCGCAGAACCGTTGACCAACAGGTTCGGGAAACGAGCGGGCAACACCGCTGGTTCCTGAGTGCGCCCATCGTAGTTGTCCTGAAAATCAACAGTGTTCTTGTCAATATCGCGCACCATTTCCATGGCGATCTGCGCCATACGCGTTTCGGTGTAACGCGGTGCAGCGGCAGGGTCATTCCCCGGTGACCCGAAGTTCCCCTGACCGGCAGCGAGCGGGTAACGCAGCGTCCAGTCCTGCACCAAACGAACAAGCGTGTCATAAATCGCTGTGTCACCGTGCGGGTGATACTTCCCCATCACGTCACCAACAACACGTGAACACTTCGAATACGCGCGATCAGGTCGGTAACCGCCGTCATACATCGCGTAAATGACACGGCGGTGCACAGGCTTTAACCCGTCACGAACCTCAGGCAAAGCACGGCCCACGATCACCGACATGGCATAGTCGAGGTACGACCGTTGCATTTCGGTTTGCAGGTCAACCTGCTCAATGTTGCCGTGGACCACGCCGCTCACATCAGCAGCGTTACCCTGGGCCATGTTCTGATCTTCAGTCACGATCTACCTCTATATGTTGTCCTGCGCTGTGCGCACGGAAGGGAAGCACGAAAACTCGGGGTGGCTAAATGTCGAGGAATCTGACATCCCGTGCATTGCGTTGGATGAAGTTACGTCGCGATTCCACGTCCTCACCCATGAGGATCGCGAACATTTCGTCTGCAGCTGCGGCATCTTCCAAAGTCACCTGCAGCAAAGTGCGGTGTTCTGGGTCCATTGTGGTGTCCCACAATTCGGAGTAGTCCATTTCACCCAGACCCTTATACCGCTGGATTCCGTTGTCTTTCGGAATACGTTTCCCCGCAGCCAAACCCTCACGGATACAGTCATCACGCTGCTTGTCAGAGAACACATAGTCGTGCTCGGCGTTCGTCCACTTAATCCGATACAACGGCGGTTGAGCAAGGAACACGTGCCCGTGCTCAATGAGGGGACGCATGTAACGGAACAACAAGGTGAGGAGCAACGTGCAAATGTGCTGGCCATCCACATCAGCGTCGGCCATGAGCACAATCTTGTGGTACCGCAGCTTAGACATGTCAAAGTCCTCACCGATCCCGGTACCAAACGCCGTGATGAGTGCTTGCACCTCAGCGTTCGACAGTGCCTTATCGAGGCGGGCACGTTCAACGTTGAGGATCTTCCCACGCAACGGCAAGATCGCTTGTATGTGGGGGTTACGTCCACGAACTGCGGACCCACCCGCAGAGTCACCCTCCACAATGTAAATTTCACACTCTTCGGGACGGTTAGATTGGCAGTCACGGAGCTTTCCGGGCATGCCCCCCGATTCCAACAGACCCTTCCGGCGGGTCGCTTCGCGCGCTTTCCGAGCTGCGAGTCGGGCCTGAGAAGCCTGGATAGCTTTGCGAATGATCTCTTTGGCTTCATTGGGGTGTGCATCAAGCCAGTCGTTCATTTTTTCATTCATGATCGACTGCACAAAGGTACGTGCTTCAGTGTTCCCCAGTTTTGTTTTTGTTTGCCCTTCGAACTGTGGTTCACCCAGCTTCACTGAAATCACGGCAGTCAATCCTTCACGGATGTCCTCTCCCGTGAGATTGTCATCCTTTTCCTTGAGGATGTTCTTTGCGCGTGCATACCGGTTAATCAGAGATGTGAGAGCCGCTCGGAACCCTTCCTCGTGGGTACCGCCCTCCGTCGTAGAAATCGTGTTCGCGTAGGTGTGCACCGACTCCGAGTACGCCGTTGTCCACTGCATCGCGATCTCCACAGAAATCTTGCGATCAGTGTCTTCCGCGTCGAAGTCGATGATCTCATCATGAATGACCTCAACTCGCTTCGCGGTGTTGAGGTGGTGCACATAGTCCAGCAACCCAGCGTCATACTTATAGGTCACAGTTTTGATGCGTTCTGAGGTGGGGGAGTTATCTCCACCAGCGACCTCATCGCCAGACACATCAGCGTGGTCTGGTCGTTTGTCCGTCAACGTGATGGACAGACCTTTATTGAGGAACGCCATCTGTTGGAATCGGGCACGCAGCGTTTCAAAATCAAAATCAACTGTTTCAAAGATGTCAGCGTCAGGCCAGAAGGTTTGAGTCGTCCCCTTCTCTTCTGTGGGCTCACCTTGACGCAACTCACCAACTGGTTTTCCACCATCAGCAAAGGACTGGTGCCAGGTGTAGCCATCGCGACGGATGACTGTCTCCACACGTGACGACAACGCGTTCACCACGGAAATACCAACACCGTGCAAACCACCGGAGACCGCGTACCCACTTCCACCAAACTTTCCGCCCGCGTGGAGGATGGTCATCACCACTTCAACAGTGGGGCGCCCCTCAGTGGGGTGGATAGCAACTGGGATTCCGCGCCCGTTGTCCGACACCTCTAGAGCCCCATCTTCCAAGATGGTCACGTTAATGGTGTCACAGTGACCGGCGAGAGCCTCGTCAACCGAGTTATCCACAACTTCGTAGACAAGGTGGTGAAGACCACGCTCACCGGTTGACCCAATGTACATCCCAGGCCGTTTCCGAACCGCTTCCAGCCCCTCAAGGACGGTAATCGCGTTCGCGTCATAGGCTCCCTGATGTTGCGCTGGGGACACAGACTGCGTCGGAGTGTTCGGATCGGTCGCGGTGGTGTTGAGTTCTGCCACGAGTGGTGGTGCTCCTAGTCATCTCTCAGGACATCAACAAGCGGCCCAACTCACTGGAGCCGCCTTGTCATGCCTCTGATTCTCTACCAGCCGTTTCCGGCGTGGATCGTCCTTGCTATTCTACCCGAAATCACGCGAATATCTGTGCTATAGCAAGATTTCCACCGCACCAATGGGGTCCAGTGTGTCCCACGGGGTCCACACGCCGCTAACGCACGTTTTAAGGCCCTACCAAATCAGCGTCGCGGCCGACCACCTTGAACCCGCAATCTCCCCTTCGACCCGGTACGCGCATCAGGAGTGACCACCCGTAACTCCTCCACCACACCCTCACCCACATCCCGAGCAATCGCAGCCAGAATATTGGCAGCAAGAAAACGCAACTGGGTGGCCCAGGCTGAGGAATGCGCCCGAACAAACAACACACCATCAACAAACTGCTCTGCAGTGGAATGCTCTGCAATCTCAGTTCCCACAATCTCAGCCCACCGTGCCACAACATTGCCCACCGCGACATCAGCTGTCCACCCACGCTCAGTCAACAACGTTCCCAACGCCTCACCCAACAATTGCGGGTCACGTCGCGTCCGAGCAGCACCGGACACCGCATCGTCTCGTTGAGCAACACTCGATGGCCGAAACCCTCGCGCACGCGCGGCAGCCTTCGCCCGATTCAACGCGGCTGTTGCTACCGCAACTGGGGGAGTGACCTCAATCTGAGAAGGTAACCCACGAATGTCATAGGTCGCCATCACGCTCACCACTCACACTCAACTGATCCTCGGCACCATCCATATCAGTGACAGCACCCAACGTGACAGACAACGTCCTGCCACGCAACTGGTCAGGAACATCCTGCGCCACCGCTGCAGTGATAATGACCTGCCGTGCTTGCGCCGCGATGTCCGCCAATTGTCGCCGGCGCCGAACATCTAGCTCAGCAAACACATCGTCAAGAATGAGAATTGGCTCAGTGTCCTCTTGAGAGTCTGTCCACCACATATCCTGCAGGTCAGCGGACGCAGGATCATTCTCATCCGGCCCCTCTGTCATGAGTCGATAAGACGCCAGCCGCATAGCCAATGCGTAAGACCAACTCTCCCCGTGGCTTGCGTACCCTTTAACCGGCAAATTATTCAACGTCTGTTCCACATCATCACGGTGCGGGCCAACGATACACACCCCACGTTCCAACTCCCGCCGTCTTGCGCGCGCCAAGACTTCCGCGTAGATGACTGAAATTTCCTCGACACTCATCACCGCTGGCATTGGTTCATCAAGGAAGGATTCCAGCGAGGGGCGGTACCTCATCTTGGCTTCCGATTGCCCAGAACTCACTGTTTCGTACCCGGACGCGAGGTGAGGGGCAAGCGCAGCGACGAGTCGCTGGCGCACACCAATGATCTGGGACCCAAGCGCCACCATTCGTTCATCCCACACAGCCAACGTAGCGTCGCTAGCATGCGAAGCGCCCCCACGCATCAGCTGTTTCAAGAGGGCAGAGCGCTGCCGCACAACCTTGTCATAGTCAGCTAAGACCGAGCGCATCCGCGGAATCATGAGCACGGTGAGGTCATCAAGGTACCGACGTCGTGCGTCCGGGTCCCCTTTAACCAAGACTAGGTCCTCCGGCGCGAACACCACCGTTTTCACAATCCCTAATACTGTCGATGCGCGCCCCGGTTGGCCTCGATTCACTCGCGCTTTGTTCGCCTTACCGTGGAGTAGTTCAAGCTCAACGACCTGTGCCCGGTCACCTCGCACAACTCGCGATCGAATGAGCGCCCGTTGCGCTCCTACGCGAATAAGTGCTGTGTCATGAGCGACACGGTGTGACGCCAGTGTCGCGAGGTAGCCAATTGCCTCAACGATGTTCGTCTTCCCTTGGCCGTTGTGACCAACCAGAACATTCACACCAGGGGCGAACTCAATATCCACGTGTTCGTAGGAGCGATAGTCCACTAAGGACAGGTGAGAAACATACACGGCAACATCCCCTCAAGCTGTGATGGGCGGTGGATGTTTCACGTGAAACATCCACCGCCCATCATGCTGATGCGGGTTCGTTAATTCGCGAAGCGAATAGGGACGAGAAGATAGCGGTAGTGCTTGGAATCTTCACCATCGAGCGACTCTTGACCGGTGAACTCGACGGGTTTGTTCGGATGCGTGAAGGACAAACGGACAAAGTCAGTTCCCAAAGCATTGAGCCCATCAAGGAGGAACTGTGGATTGAATGCAACGGAAATATCCTCACCCACCAAAGTGGATTCAAGAACCTCTGACGCTTGTGCATCGTCTCCTTGGCCAGCGTCAAGGACAACTTGCCCTTCGGAGAAGTTCAAACGGATTGGGGTATTGCGTTCAGCAACCAACGCCACACGTCGCGCAGCGTCGATGAGCGGTTGTGTTGCCACGACTGCGTGAATAGGGGTCTCGTCAGGAAAGAGCCTACGCACATGCGGGTAGTCACCATCAACCAGCAATGATGTGGTTTGACGGCCACCAGCCTCAAACCCGATAAGGTCAACGCCTTCACCAACTGACAATGCAACATTGACGTCACCCACAGGGCCAAGCGACTTTGAAACGTCGTTGAGAGTGCGTGCACGTACCAAAGCCACAGTTGACATATCAGGGGCGCTCGGACGCCACGTCATTTCCCTTAACGCAAGGCGGTAGCGGTCTGTCGCAAGAAGCGTGACCTTTTCACCCTCAATTTCAATACGTACTCCTGTGAGCAGTGGAAGTGTGTCATCACGGCTCGCTGCGACAGTCACCTGTGACACAGCGGCACTGAGTTCGCTTCCATCCACCACGCCTGTGAGTTCTGGCATTGTGGGAAGTGTGGGGTATTCCTCGACGGGCATCGTCAATAGTGAGAACCGCGATGCGCCACACACCACGGAAACTTTTGTTCCGTCCACCGTAAAGTCAACTGGTTTGTGGGGGAGTGCTTTTGCGATCTCAGCCAATAGACGTCCAGAGACAAGAATGGTCCCTGGTTCTGTCACCTCAGCGGGGATTTCCCCTCGTGCGGACACTTCGTAGTCGAACGATGCGAGCTTCACAACGCCTTCTTGTGTCGCTTCAATACGCACACCCGAGAGCACAGGAGCCGGTGGACGAGCTGGCAAAGTACGAGCAGTCCATGTGACGGCCTCTGTGAGGACATCACGTTCAACCCGGAACTTCATGCGCACTCCCTTCATGGCTCATGTTTGTGCGTCGCTCGCTCTCAGAGCAGTGAGCCTTATATCTAGTGGTCCTAGCACAGTCTAGCGGTGATCTCTTCGATACTGCACCGTTATCCCTCGTTGTGTTGGTTCCGTTGTCCACAGGCTTGTGTCGCGCAGTGCACAACCTCTTGATGAAGGTGTGGATTCACTTTTTCCCCTTGATCAAGAGTTAGTCGTAGTAATAGGAGCTGTGGATACTGTGGATAACAGCATTTTGCCGCACCACAGAGCCATTCTTTCCTGTGGGTGGAGCGGTGGATAACGTGTGGACAACTGTGGAGGGGTGTGGAAGCAAAAAAGTTATCCACCGCGTTTCCACAGATAGGTGGGGTGTTGTGCACAGGTGGCAGGAGTTTTCCACATGTTATGCACAGTTGTGTCCACAGGTGTGGATAACAAGCCCGATTCTGTGGACATAACTGTGGACGAGTGAGAATGCCAGTCACAGAAAAAGGCGCTTCCCTAGCATGATCTCGGGGAAGCGCCTTTGTTCACAGGCTGTGAATAAGACTTATACACAGCCTGTGTAAACAGGATGAGGTTAGCCGCGATGCTCCAACTTAATGCGGCTGGTGAGCTCGGTCACTTGGTTGTAAATTGATCGGCGCTCAGCCATTTGTTCCGCGATTTTACGGTTAGCGTGCATCACTGTTGTGTGGTCACGACCACCGAACTGTGCTCCGATTTTAGGTAGCGAGAGGTCCGTCAACTCTCGGCACAGGTACATCGCTATCTGCCGTGCTGTGACAAGAACCCGGGAACGCGAAGCCCCGCACAGGTCTTCGATGGTCAAACCAAAGTAGGCAGCGGTTTGTGCGATGACGGAGCTTGCCGTGATCTGTGCTCCTTCGCCATCATCGTCAGTAATAAGATCCTTCAACACGATCTCAGCGAGCTGACGATCAACTGGTTGCCGATTCAAGTTCGCAAAAGCAGTGACACGGATCAACGCGCCTTCCAACTCACGGATGTTTGATGAGATCCGAGAGGCAATGTACTCCAACACATCATCTGGAGCGTTGAGTCGTTCGCCAGCAGCCTTCTTCCGCAAAATAGCGATGCGTGTTTCCAGATCAGGAGGCTGCACATCGGTGATCAGTCCCCACTCGAAGCGGGAACGCAACCGATCTTCAAAACCAGCCAACTGTTTCGGTGGAAGGTCAGAGGTGATGACTACCTGCTTGTTCGCATTGTGCAAGGCGTTGAACGTATGGAAGAACTCCTCCATCGTTGCTTCTTTGCCTTGAAGGAACTGGATGTCATCAATGAGAAGGAAATCGACCTCCCGGTGACGGCGCTGGAATGCGCCCGCCTTTTCGTCACGGATCGAGTTGATGAAGTCATTGGTGAACTCTTCGGAGTTCACATACTTCACCTTGGCACTGGGATAGAGATTGAGCGCATAGTTACCAATAGCGTGGAGCAGGTGAGTCTTTCCCAGTCCAGAGCCGCCGTAAATAAACAAAGGGTTGTAGGCCTTTGCGGGAGCTTCGGCAACAGCAACCGCGGCAGCGTGAGCAAATCGGTTCGATGAACCAATAACAAACGTTTCAAAGATGTACTTGGGGTTGAGTCGATGCCCTTCGTCGAGCGACTTGGGGACAACTGGTTCACGGTCCACGAGTGAGCGTGGAGCATCAGGAGTCGGTGCTGAATCCTGTGTGTGAGGGCTGGTCGCAGGCGCAGACACGACACTGGAACGTTCCAGATCTGGGTTGACTGTGACAGCAATGGTGATGGGCTTACCCATTGCGCGCGAGATCGCTTCAGACAGCTCCTGGCGTCCACGTCGTTCAAAAAAATCTCGTTGCCCCTCGTTTGCGACACCGATGATCGCAGTCGCATCGAGAAATCCCATCAACTTCGTCCCACGGAGTAATGCAATGAGTCGAGGCGTGGAATCCTCGCGGTATTCCAGATCTCTGACGATCGATTCCCAGAGGAGGGTTAAGGTATCTTCTTGAGTCGTCACGACGATCCTTTATGCGCGGGTGTGAAGAACGCCCACACTGTGGTTGACACCTGTGGATAAGTGGGCAGTTGGGCGGGTTACAGTCTTCCATAGCGTGCGTCATCCACAAAGTTATCCACAGCCTGTGGGAAACGGATTCTTGTAGCCTATCCCTTGAA